>NZ_JBFAHY010000004.1:0-633556 GCF_040654395.1 Nocardia sp. NPDC050697 | reverse complement strand
CCCTTCAACACCACCTCACACCACACCCTCTCCCCCCCCCCGCCCCTCGGCCGCGGGGGGGGCGCGGGGGGGGGGGGGGGCCCCCGCCCCCCCCCCCCCCCACCCCCGCACGGGGGGGGGGGGCCCTCCCCCCCCCCGGACCCCCTTTCCTACGCCTTGGCGACCGCCACTCGGACCCCGCCACAGACGACCGGCGCGTCATCTCCCACGGGACCGAAGTCGAGCGACGTCGCCAGGATCTCGCCGCCGATCAGCGCGGCGTGACGCTCGGCCCACTCCTTCTGCTCGGCGGGCACGTCCAGCGTCACGCTGATCCGATCCGCCACCTCCAACCCGAGCGATTTCCGCGTCTCCTGCAGGTCGCGGATGAGATCCCGGGCCCACCCCTCGGCCTCGAGCTCCTCGGTCACGGCGTCGTCGAGCACGACGAGCCCGACATTCCCGGGCAGCGCCGCCGTCGACTCCGGCGAGGCCGCGACCAGCCGACGGCTGTACTCCTCGGGCAGCAGCGCGACATCGGCCGCGCGCACCACCCCGTCCGCGTCCTCGGCCCAGTCCCCCGCCTTGACCGCCTTGATCACCGCCTGCACCTGCTTGCCGAGCCGCGGCCCCGCCACCCGCGCGTTCACGGTCAGCTCGAAGCGGCCGTGCACGTCGACATCGGTGGTGAGCGTGACCTTCTTGACGTTGACCTCGTCGGCGATCACGTCGGTGTACGGCCGCAGCCGCTCGGCGTCGGCCGCCGCGATGGTCACCTCGGAGAGCGGCAGCCGCACCCGCAGCTTCTTCGCCTTGCGCAGGCTCAGCACGGTGGAGCAGACCGTCCGCACCTCGTCCATGGTGGCGACCAGCTCGGCGTCGTGCGGCAGCTCGTCCGCGGCGGGCCAGTCGGCGAGGTGCACCGAGCGGCCGCCGGTGAGGCCGCGCCAGATCACCTCGGTGATCAGCGGAAGCAGCGGCGCGGCCAGCCTGGTCACCACCTCCAGCACGGTGTGCAGGGTGTCGACGGCGTCGCGGTCCTCGCTCCAGAACCGGTTCCGGCTCCGGCGCACGTACCAGTTGGTGAGCGCGTCGGCGAAGGTGCGCAGCTCGTCGCAGGCGCCCGCGATGTCGTACTCCTCCAGCGCCACCGTGACCACGTCGCGGGTCGCCGCGAGCTTGGCCAGGATGTACCGGTCCAGCACGTGCGGCGAATCGGTGCGCCAGGTGCCCGGCTCGGTGGCGTAGAGCTGCAGGAAGGTCCAGGCGTTCCAGAGCGGCCGGAGCGCGTGCGAGACCCCCTCGCGGATGCCGCGCTCGGTGACGATGAGGTTGCCGCCGCGCAGGATCGGCGAGCTCATCAGGAACCAGCGCATGGCATCCGAGCCGTCCCGCTCGAACACCTCCTTGACGTCCGGGTAGTTGCCCTTGGACTTGCTCATCTTGAGCCCGTCGTCGCCGAGCACGATGCCGTGCGCCGCCACGGTCTTGAACGCGGGGCTGTCGAAGAGCGCGGTGGCCAGCACGTGCAGCGTGTAGAACCAGCCGCGGGTCTGCCCGTTGTACTCGACGATGAAGTCACCGGGGAAGTGGCCGTCGAACCACTCCTTGTTCTCGAACGGGTAGTGCACCTGGGCGTACGGCATGGAGCCGGACTCGAACCAGCAGTCGAGCACCTCCGGCACCCGGCGCATGGTCGACTTCCCGGTCGGGTCGTCCGGGTTGGGCCGGGTCAGCTCGTCGATCATGGGCCGGTGCAGGTCGGTGGGGCGCACGCCGAAGTCGCGCTCCAGCTCGTCCAGCGAGCCGTACACGTCGAGCCGGGGGTAGGCCGGGTCGTCCGAGCTCCAGACCGGGATCGGGCTGCCCCAGTAGCGGTTCCGGCTGATGTTCCAGTCCCGCGCGCCCTCCAGCCACTTGCCGAACTGGCCGTCCCTGATGTGCTCCGGCACCCAGGTGATCTGCTTGTTCAGCTCCACCATCCGGTCGCGGAACTTGGTGACCGCGACGAACCAGGAGGGCACCGCCATGTAGATGAGCGGCTGCCCGGAGCGCCAGCTGTGCGGGTAGGAGTGCTCGATCGTCTCGTGCCGCAGCAGCTTTCCGGCCGCCCTGAGGTCCTTGATGATCACCGGGTTGGCGTCGAAGACCATCAGCCCCTCGTACGGCGGCACCATCGAGGTGAACTTGCCGCCCTGGTCCAGCGGCTGCACCAGCTCGATGCCGTTGGCCACGCAGACGTCCATGTCCTCCTCGCCGAACGCGGGCGCGAGGTGCACGACGCCGGTGCCGGAATCGGTGGTCACGTAGTCGGCGGCGAGCACCCGGTGCGCGTTCGGGTGGCCGGCGAAGAAGTCGAAGGCCGGGGTGTAGGCCAGGTCGACCAGCGCGGCGCCGACGTGCTCGGAGAGCACCTCGGGCTCCTCGCCCAGCTCGCGCGAGTAGTGCGAAACCCGCTCGGCGGCCAGCACATAGCGCTTGCCGTCGGCGCCGCGCAGGTGCACGTAGGTGAGGTCGGGGTGCACCGCGACGGCCAGGTTGGAGGGCAGCGTCCACGGCGTCGTGGTCCAGATGAGCGCGGCGGCGCCGTCCAGCTCGCGCAGCGGGTGGTCGTCCGGCACCCGGAGCACCATGTCCACGGTGACCGCCGGATCCTGGCGCATCTTGTAGGCGTCGTCGAGCCGGGTCTCCTGGTTCGACAGCGGCGTCTGCTCGTACCAGCTGTACGGCAGCACCCGGAAGCCCTGGTAGATCAGCCCCCGGTCGTGCAGGGTCTTGAACGCCCACATGACCGACTCCATGAAGTCGAGATCGAGCGTCTTGTAGTCGTTGTCGAAGTCCACCCAGCGGGCCTGGCGGGTGACGTAGTCGCGCCATTCCCCGGTATAGCGCAGCACCGAGGACTTGCACGCCGCATTGAATTCGGCGAGCCCCATGGCGTCGATCTGTGATTTGTCCGTGATACCGAGCTGCTTTTCCGCTTCGATTTCCGCGGGCAGCCCGTGACAGTCCCATCCGAAGCGCCGGTCGACGCGGTTTCCGCGCATCGTCCGGAAACGCGGAACGAGGTCTTTGACGTATCCGGTGAGCAAATGGCCGTAATGCGGCAGCCCATTGGCAAACGGCGGGCCGTCGTAGAAGACGAACTCCGGTGCCGCGGAACGGTTTTCGATACTGGCCCGGAAGGTGTCGTCGGCCGCCCACGCGTCGAGCACGCGGCGCTCCAGCTCCGGGAACGCCGAGCCCGCGCCCGCGGCGAGGTCGACGCGCGGGTACGCGCTGCGGGAAGTGTCGTCCGCCATGGCGGTGTGCAGTCTCCTCCGTGCCGCCGCGCCCATCGGCGCGGTTCGCTGGCACGGGGACGACGCAGGCGCGGATGCGCCGAGGCCGCGGTACCACCCCGCTTGCCCGGCCACGGCCGGACCTCTTCGTTGCGAGCTGTGACGGGCTCACCCGTTCGGTTCTACTGAGCGCGCGCCGGGCGCGCCGTTCTTCCGAAGGCTCCCCGGTGATGGCCGGATCGATGCCTGACAGGTTTCAGTCTAGCGGCGGCGGTCAACTCTTTTCGGAGCGGGCGCCTGCTCGCCGTCGTCGGGCCGCCCGACCGCGAGCGCGCTCGCCAGCAACAGCACCGCACCCAGGACGCACACCACGATGCAGCCCCACGCCCAGAGCACCGAACCGGTGGTCAGGGCCGTGACGAGCAGAGCGAAGCCGATCGCGGCGAGCACCAGCGTCAGTACCAGCATGGTGACCCCCAGGGGACTCGACAGGACGCGCTACCGCTCGGCAACTGCCGAGCGGACCCTGCTCCAAGTCTACTTGCCACCCTTGGCGAAGGAGGCGGGCGCGAGGCTGTTCGCACCGGTATCAAAGCCGCCGTCGTCCACCGGGACCGCCGAGCCGCGGTTCTCCAGCTCCTCCAGCTGCGACTCCAGGTAGGACTTCAGCCGCACCCGGTACTCCCGCTCGAAGGTCTTGAGCTGCTCGATCCGGCTCTCCAGCACGCTGCGCTGCTGGGTGATGGTGGCCATGATCTCGGTGTGCTTGCGCTCGGCGTCGGCCTGCAGCGCGTCGGCCTTCTCCTTGGCCTGGCGGAGCTGGTTGTCCGAACGGGTCTGCGCGTCGGAGAGCATGGCGTCGGACTTCTGCCGCGCGTCCGCGATCATCGAGTCGGAGCGGTTGCGGGCGTCGGCGACGAGTCGCTCGGAATTCGCTCGCGCGTTGGAGAGCAGGTTCTCCGCCTCGCTCTTGGCATCGCTGGTGAGCCGGTCGGCCATCTCCTGGGCCAGGCTCAGCACCTTGGCGGCCTGCAGGTTCGCGTCCACGCCCGGGCCCTCCGCAGCCGGTACCGCGGGCATCGGCGGCTGCGGGGCGGGGGGCACCGGTTGTTTGATCGGTTCTGGCGGCGGCGCCTGCTGGACCGGGGGTTTCACGATGCCGGGGCCGGGGCCGCGGTTCTTCTTGGCGTCCGTCAGCTCGGCGTCCAGCTCGGCGACCCGCTGCCGCAGGTCGGCGTTCTCCTCGATCAGCCGCGACAGCTCCTGCTCCACCAGATCCAGGAACGCGTCGACCTCGTCCTCGTTGTAGCCGCGCTTCCCGATCGGCGGTTTGCTGAACGCGACGTTGTGCACATCGGCTGGGGTCAGCGGCATCGAAGGATCCCTTCACGCGTCTTTTGGAGATCTGGCAGATCTGACATCTCGTTCCCCGCCCATTCTGTCACACGGGAGCTACGGGCTGCCCGAGCCTGCCCACGATCGACATCAGGATGAACACGATGAATAGCAGGACCATAATCGACAGATCGAGCCGAATTCCTCCCAGTGACACCGGTGGTATCAAGCGCCTCAGGAGTTTCACCGGCGGATCCGTGATCGTGAAGATCACCTCGAGCACGACCACCACGAACCCGGTCGGGCGCCAGTCACGGGCGAAGCTGCGGATGAACTCCACGATCACCCGGCTGATCAGCAGCAACCAGAAGATGAACAGGACGAAGTAGAGCACCGCGAAGACCACCACGACATCACTCTGCCCGAAAATCGGCGACGCGCAAAACTACCGCGCCGGTCCGGCTCGGCCGGACCGGCGCGGTGCCCGGGGGCAACCCCGCTACTTCTGGTTGTAGAACCCGGTTTCCGCGATCCGGCGACGCTCCTCCGCCGAGACGTCGACGTCCGCCGGTGAGAGCAGGAACACCTTGGTGGCCACCTTGTCGAACGAGCCACGCAGCGCGAACGCCAGCCCGGCGGCGAAGTCGACCAGCCGCTTGGCGTCGGCGTTGCTCAGGTCGACCAGGTCCATGATCACCGGGTTGCCCTCGCGGAAGCGCTCGCCGATGATGCGCGCCTCGCTGTAGTCCCGCGGGCGCAGCGTGGTGATCTTGGACAAGGGACCTCCGTCCTCGAAGATCCCCGGCCGCCGGGTGGCGACCGGCTCGGCGCGCATGCGCTCCTCCAGCCGGCGCTCCTCCGCCTCGGGGTCGACCGCGAGCGCGCCGCGGGTCGCCCCCCGCATCATCGGCGCGCCGCCGCCGGCGCGGAACCGCCCCGCGCCCGCCGAGTCGATCCGGGTGGGGCGGCGCGGTGGCGGCTCGTAGCGATCGTCGGAGTACCCCTCGTCGGCGTACTCCTCGCGCCGCGGCAGCGGCGGGTAGCCGCCGGAGTAGGGCGACTTGTAGGCCGGCTCGGGGTAGTCGGATTCGGCGGCGTAGTGCTCGTCGCCGTAGCCGTCGGAGGGGGAGCCGTAGCGGCTGTACGCGCCGTACTCCCGGTCGAATTCACGCGCGCGAGAGCGCCGGGGGCCGCGGTCGTCGATGCCGTGCGGGGCCCGGTCGTCGACATAGTCGTCCTCGTACTCGTCGAGTGGAACCATGCCGAAGTACGCCTTGAACTTGTGCAGCGTGCTCATCTGGTCGACCTTCCTTCGGCCCCGGTGGCGGCCGGGTGTTGAAGTCTTGCTCAGCACCCCTCGTCAGTCCCCAGCATATGTGTCGAATGTGACTGATGAGGTTTCTTTGCTAGCCCGAGGTTATCGGGCGTGTACCCAGGAGCGCGGTACCGACACGCACACAGGTGGAACCGTGTGCCACAGCTGATTCCAGATCGCCCGACATGCCCGCCGAGAGTTCGCTCGCGCCCGGGTGATCGGCGCGCAATCGAGTGTGCAAGGTCTCGAGCCGGTCGAAGGCGCTATCGGGCTCGGCGTCCAGCGGCGGAATCGCCATCAGGCCAGCGAGTTCCAGCGCCGGGGCGGCCGCGATCCGGTCGGCGAGCGCGGGCAGCTCGGCCGGGGCGACGCCGCCCCTCCCGGGGTCGGTGTCCAGGCTGACCTGCAGCAGCACCCGCAGCGGGGCGGTGCGCTCCCCCGCGTCCAGCGCGGCGCTCGCGGCGGTGTCCAGTGCGGCGGCGAGCCGTTCGCTGTCCACCGACTGCACGGTGTGCGCCCAGCGCGCCACCGCCCTCGCCTTGTTGCGCTGGAGCCGCCCGATCATGTGCCACGCCACCGGCTCGGCGAAACCCGATGTGAGCTCCGCGACCTTGGCGGTCGCCTCCTGTTCGCGGGATTCGCCGAAGGCGCGGCAGCCGAGGTCGTAGAGGATGGCGATATCGGTGGCCGGGTGGAACTTGGTCACCGGGAGCAGCCGCACCGCGCCGGGTTCGCGCCCGGCGGCGGCGCAGGCGGCCTCGATCCGCGCCGTGACGGCCGCGAGCCGGGTGGCGAGTTCGGCCACCCGCGCGGTGGTCCCCGCCGTCATGCGGCTGCCCGCTCGCGCCCGCGCGACGGCCGTCCGCAGCCGTGCTCCGCGCCCGGCCCGGCCGGGAACCCGCCCGCGACCCGCTTCCCGCCCGCGGCGGGGCCCGGCCCGCTCACGCGCCCGCCTGCATCCAGATCACCCCGGCGATCCGGCCGGTCGGGGCGCCCCTGCGGTGGCTGAAGAGCGTCCGGTCCTCGATGGTGCAGCGCGGGTCGACCGCGACCCCGCCGACCCCGGCGGCCTCCAGCTGCCTGCGGATACCGGCGCGCAGGTCGAGCGAAGGCGTGCCGCGCACGGTGGTGGCGGCGCTGCCGGGCAGGTGCGCCTCGACGTCGGCGCGCATGGCGGCGGGCACCTCGTACTGCCTGCCGGAGGCGGCGGGGCCGAGGAAGGCGCCGATCCGCTCGACCTTCGCGCCCACCGAGGTCATGGCCTCGAGCACCCGGGGCACGATGCCGATCCTGGCGCCGACCCGGCCCGCGTGCACGGCGGCGATCACCCCCGCCTCGTCGTCGGAGAGCAGCAGCGGGACGCAGTCCGCGGTGAGCACCACCAGCGCCAGGTTCGGCGCCCGCGTCACCAGCGCGTCGGTGGCGGGCACCGGCTCGGCGCGCGGGCCGTCCACGATCTCCACCGCGCGGCCGTGGATCTGCTCCATCCAGACCAGCCGCTCCGGGGCGAGCCCGATACCGGCGGCCAGCCGCTCCCGGTTCCGCCGCACCGCCGCCGGATCGTCGCCGACGTGGTCGCCGAGGTTGAAACTGTCGTAGGGCGCGGCCGAGAAGCCGCCCGCGCGCGTCGTGGTGACCCGGCGGACGGTGAGCGCGGGAGCGGAAGTCATGGCTCCGAGCTTAATCCGCGGTACCGACCGGCGACCGGGGCGCCGGACGGGCGCGGCCCCCGGCTCCGGGGTCGGAGGCGGGGGCCGCAGGCAGTCAGTGCCGCATGAAGTCGGGCACGTCGACGTCGTCGTCGTCCGGCGGGTCGATGCGGGTGCGCGGGGCGTCCCGCAGGGTGGGCTCGGCCGCCGGGCGTAGCCGGTCCGGCTCCCGGTAGTTCGGCACCGCGCCGCGGCCGCTGTCGTAGGACGGCGGGTCGACGCCGCGTGCGAGGTGATCGCTGCTGCTGCCGCGCTGGCCGATCTCGCCCGCCCGCGCGGAGCCGATGGTGCCGCGCACCGACCCCGGGTCGAAGACCCGCTTGGTCGGGCCGCCGCTGTCGAACCCCGCGGCGATCACCGTCACCCTCACCTCGTCGCCGAGCGAGTCGTCGATCACCGTGCCGAAGATGATGTTGGCCTCGATGTGCGCCGCCTCCTGCACCAGCGAGGCCGCCTCGTTGATCTCGAAGAGCCCGAGGTCCGAGCCGCCCGCGATCGAGAGCAGCACGCCGTGCGCGCCGTCCATCGACGCCTCCAGCAGCGGCGAGTTGATCGCCGACTCCGCCGCCTTCACCGACCGGCCCTCGCCGCGCGCCGAGCCGATGCCCATGAGCGCGCTGCCCGCGCCGGACATGACGCTCTTGACGTCCGCGAAGTCGACGTTGATCAGGCCGGGGGTGGTGATCAGGTCGGTGATGCCCTGGACACCGTTGAGCAGCACCTCGTCCGCCGAGCGGAAGGCGTCCATCAGGCTGACCGCCGCGTCGCCGAGCTGCAACAGCCGGTCGTTCGGGATGACGATCAGGGTGTCGCAGGACTCGCGCAGCGCGGCGATGCCGGTCTCGGCCTGGTTGCCGCGGCGCTTGCCCTCGAAGGAGAACGGCCGGGTGACGACGCCGATGGTCAGCGCGCCGAGCTTGCGCGCGATGCTCGCGACGACCGGCGCGCCGCCGGTGCCGGTGCCGCCGCCCTCGCCCGCGGTGACGAAGACCATGTCGGCGCCCTTGAGCACCTCTTCGATCTCGTCCTTGTGGTCCTCGGCGGCCTTCCGTCCGACCTCGGGATCGGCGCCCGCACCGAGCCCGCGGGTGAGCTCGCGGCCCACGTCGAGCTTCACGTCGGCGTCGCTCATCAGCAGCGCCTGCGCGTCGGTGTTGACCGCGATGAACTCGACTCCCTTGAGTCCCTGTTCGATCATTCGGTTGACGGCGTTCACGCCGCCGCCACCGATGCCGACGACCTTGATCACAGCAAGGTAGTTGTGCGGGGGCGTCATGAGCTCTCGCCTTCCTTCGATCTCGAGCCTGTCGTGTGCGGATCCCGGACCTCGGGCGGCGCCGTCCGGGAACCCGGCAAGCGGGCCGTCCCGGGGGACGGGCCGCCCCCCGGGCAAACCCTAAAGCTGAACCATAGGGTTAGCGTTCTGTCAAGTCTCCGACTGGAACGGAACGCTATTCGCCGTGCTCGCGATCCGCTCGCAGGCGCGCCGGTGCCGGGTCCGGTTTGTGTCGCGATCCCACCCGCCCCGGCGCACCCCACACCGTAGCCCGCGCCCCGACCTCGGCGCTCGGGCCCGGACGACGGCGCAGGTCCGGGACGCGGAGCAGGCTCCGCGCGGTGGACCCCCGTCATCGAACCGTCACCAGGTTCGGGCTGGAGACGTCGAAGATCGTGCCCTCCCTGGTGAGCAGCGGGCCGACCACCGCCGCCTTGCGGGCGGCGTCGTCGGCGCCGCCCCACAATACGGTACGGCCGTCCCGGAGTGTCAGCACGATGTCCGATGCCGAGCGCGCCTCCAGCTTCGCCACCTCGGGGCCGAGCGCGGGCGGCAGCGCGGTCAGTACCGTCACGGCGGCTCGACGCAGCGGAGGGGCGGCGGCCAGCTCCGGGACTCCGGGCGGCGCCGGCTCCACCGCGTACTCGACCGCCTCGGCGTCCACCAGGTGCGCCCCGCCCGGTCCGGTGAACCAGAGCACCGGGGTGCGCTCGCGCACGGTCACCCGGACGGTGCCGGGGAAGACCCGCTGCACCCTGGCGGTGCTGATCTTCGGGATGCTCGCCACCCGCGCCGCCATGGCGGTGGTGTCGATGCGCAGCATGGAGCGGCCCTCCGGCACGCCGAGCTCGGCCCGGATCTGCTCCTCCGGCACCGCGGCGGCGCCGTCCACCCGGACCGTGCGCACCGCGAAGACCGGCGTGAAGTACGCGACCGCGACAGCGGTGACCAGCACCGCGACCCCGAGCGCGACCCGGACCGGGACCCCGGGCAGCCCGCGGCGGCCGCGCGGGCGCGCCGAGCGCCTGCCCGGCCACGCGGGCACCCACCTCACCGTCCGGCGTGCGGGCGCGCCCGCAGCCCGTCGAGGATCTGCCCGCCCAGCATGGTGACGTCGCCCGCGCCCATGGTGATCACCACGTCGCCGGGGAGCGCCAGCGCCGCCACCTGCCTGCCGACCCGGGACATGTCCGGCTGGTAGTGCACCGGGACGGTGACCGACTGCGCCACCAGCGCGCCGTTCACCCCGGGCAGCGGCTTCTCCCGCGCGCCGTACACGTCGAGCACCACCACCTCGTCGGCCAGGCTGAGCGCGGCGCCGAACTCGGCGGCGAAGGCGGCGGTGCGGCTGTAGAGGTGCGGCTGGAAGACCACGATCACCCGGCCGGGCCGCGACCGCGCGCCGTCGGCGGCCTCCTGGTGCACCAGCTCGGCGGCGGCGCCGAGCACGGCGCGCACCTCGGTCGGGTGGTGCGCGTAGTCGTCGAAGACCCGGACGCCGTTCTCCCGCCCGGCGAACTGGAACCGGCGGTGCACCCCGCCGAACCCCTCCAGCCCCTGGATCAGCTCGTCCACGTCGGCGCCCGCCGCCCGGCCCGCCAGCAGCGCGGCCAGCGCGTTGGCCGCCATGTGCCTGCCGGGCACGGCGAGCCGCAGCGCGCGCGGCGCCTGCTCGTCGTCCAGCTGGAACTGCGCCAGCCCGCCGACGTCGCGCGGCTCCCAGCTCTGCAGCCTGGCCCCGACCGGGATCGGGGCGTCGGCGAGCTCGCCGGAGCCGTAGCCGAGCACCGCGATGCCGCGCTCGGCCAGCCGGGGGGCCACCCGCTCGGCCAGCGCGCGCGAGCCGGGGTCGTCCAGGCAGACCACGAGCAGCCCGCCGGGGGCGAGGCGGTCGGCGAAGTCGTCGAAGACCTGGGTGTAGGCCTCGGGGGTGCCGAAGAAGTCGAGGTGGTCGGATTCCACATTGGTGACCACGGCGACGTCCGGGTCGTACTGCAGCAGCGAGCCGTCGCTCTCGTCCGCCTCGGCCACGAAGATGCCGCCGGTGCCGTGGTGCGCGTTGGTGCCCGCCTCGTTCAGCTCGCCGCCGACCGCGAAGGACGGGTCGAAGCCGCAGTGCTGCAGCGCCACGATGAGCATGGAGGTGGTCGAGGTCTTGCCGTGCGTGCCGGAGACCAGCAGGGTGCGGTGCCCGCGCATGAGCGCGGCGAGCACGGCCGGGCGCAGCAGGACCGGGATCTCGCGGCGGTGCGCCTCGACCAGCTCGGGGTTGGTCTTGGGGATGGCGGCGAAGGTGGTGACGACGGCGGTCGGGCCGCCGGGCAGCAGGTCGAGCGCGTTCGCGTCGTGGCCGATCCGCACCTCGGCGCCGCGGGCCCGGAGCGCCAGCACGCCGCGGCTCTCCTTGGCGTCCGAGCCGGAGACGGCGCCGCCGCGCGAGAGCAGGATGCGCGCGATACCCGACATCCCGGCCCCGCCGATGCCCACCATGTGGACGCGCTCGAGTTCCGCGGGCAGCGCGGCATGCGCGGCGTCCGCCGGGGTGGACTCGGCCGAGGGGACGTGGCCCGCGGGTGCGGCGGTACCCTCCGCTTCCAGCTCGGTCATCGCCCCGCCACCTCGCGGACGATGCGGGCGACCTCGTCGGCGGCGTCGCGATGCCCGGCGCCGGCCGCGGCGCGGCCCATCGCGGTCAGGCGTGCGGGGTCCTGGAGCAGCGGAATCACCTCGTCGATCACGTACTTCGGCGTCAACTCCGAATCGGGGACAATTCTGCCACCACCGGCGGCCACCACGGGGCGCGCGTTCAGCTCCTGCTCCCCGTTGCCGTGCGGCAGCGGCACGTAGAAGGCGGGCAGCCCGACCGCGGAGACCTCGGCCACCGTCATGGCGCCGGAGCGGCAGACCACCGCGTCGGCGGCGGCGTAGGCCAGGTCCATCCGGCTCAGGTAGGGCACGGCCACGTAGCCGGGCTCGGCGACCTCGAGCGTGTTCTTCGGCCCGTGCGCGTGCAGCACCGCGATCCCGGCGGCGGCGAGCTGCGCGGCGGCGCCGGAGACGCCCTCGTTCAGCGTCCGCGCGCCCTGCGAGCCGCCGAAGACCAGCAGCACCGGCCCGTCGGCGGGCAGCCCGAAGTGCGCCCGCGCCTCGGCACGCAGCGCGGCCCGGTCCAGCGCCGTGATGGAGCCGCGCACCGGGATGCCGAGCACCTCGGCGTCCAGCCCGGAGCCGGGCACCGCGGCGAGCACCCTGGCCGCCCGGCGCGCGCCGACCTTGTTCGCGATCCCCGCCTTGGCATTGGCCTCGTGCACCACCACCGGCACCGCCCTGCGCCTGCCGAGTGCCCCGCGCCCGGCCGCCAGGTAGGCGGGCAGCGCCACGTACCCGCCGAACCCGACGATCACATCCGCCTCGACCGCGTCGATCACCGCGCGGGTGCGCGCCACCGACGCCCGCACCCGGCCGGGCAGCCGGAGCAGGTCAGCGCTGGGCTTGCGCGGCAGCGGCACCGGCGGGATCAGCTCGAGCGGGTAGCCGCGCTCCGGCACCAGCCGGGTCTCCAGGCCGCGCTCGGTGCCGAGTGCGGTGATCCGCACGGTCTCGTCCTGCCTGCGCAGCGCGTCGGCGACCGCGAGTGCCGGCTCGATGTGGCCGGCGGTGCCACCCCCCGCCACGATCACCGAAAGCCCGGATCGCTGCGCGGGTCGCACGTCACTCACCTGGATCTACCTCGTTCTCTCGCATGGGGCATGGGATAGCTCGGCTCCCAGGCCCTGGTCGCGCGGAGCGACCCGGTGCCACGGGATTCCCCGGAGCGCCTGCGCGGCGGCTCCGGAAGGTCGGCGGGGCGGCCGCGCCCCTTGCGCCCGCCCTCGGCGCCGCCGCGGCCGTTCGGCGGGCGGCCGGGGCCGCGGCGGTTCACCGAGCGGGCCCGCGCCTGCTCGGCCCGCACCGGCGAGTACACCTCGGGCTTGGGCAGCCGGAGCAGCCTGCTCACCCGGCCGTCCTGTCCGGCGTTCAGCGCGGAGACCGCCTCGGGTTCGTGCCTGGCGGCATTGGCGATGATGCCGAACATGAAGAGCGTGATGGCCAGCGACGAGCCGCCTGCCGAGACCAGCGGCAGCTGCAGCCCGGTGACCGGGAGCAGCCCGACCACGTAGCCGATATTGATCAGCGCCTGGCTGGTGATCCAGGTGGTGGCGGTGGCGATCAGGATCTTGAGGAAGGGGTCCACCGAGCGGGTCGCGATCCGCAGCCCGGTGTAGACGAAGAGCGCGAAGAGCCCGAGCACCAGCATGCAGCCGAGGAAGCCGAGCTCCTCGCCGATGATGGCGAAGATGAAGTCGTTGTGCGAGTTCGGCAGGTAGCTCCACTTGGCCCGGCTCTGGCCCAGCCCGCGGCCCCAGATGCCGCCGTCGGCCAGCGAGTACATGGCCTGACGGGCCTGGTAGCCGATGCCCTGCGGGTCGTCGCCGGGGTTGAAGAAGGCGCGCATGCGGTCCGAGCGGTACCCGGCGGAGAGCGCGAGCACCACCGCGGCCACCACGCCGGAGGCGGCGATGGTGACGAAGAGCCGGGCGGGCAGCCCGCCGAACCAGAGCAGCGCCATGAGCACGATGCCGAGCGCGATGGTGGTGGAGAGGTTGGGCTGCAGCACGACCAGCAGGCAGACCAGCAACCCCGCCGGTACCAGCGGGACCAGCAGCTCCTTGAGCGTGGCGCGCTCGGAGCGCCGCGAGGCGAGCAGGTGCGCGCCCCACACCACCAGGCTGACCTTGATCACCTCGGAGGGCTGGATGGAGATCGGCCCGAGCACCAGCCAGCGCCGCGCGCCCTGCACCTCGGAGCCGATGCCGGGCAGCAGCACCATGAGCAGCGCGAGCACCGAGAGCGCGAAGATCGGGAAGGACCACTGCCGCAGCCGGCGCAGCGGGATCCGCAGCGCCAGGTAGAAGAGGACGAGCCCGATCCCGGCGAACATGGCCTGCTGCACGAAGAGCGAGTAGGCCGAGCCGCCGTCGGCGTAGGCCTCGACGCTGGAGGCCGAGAGCACCATGACCAGCCCGAGCACGGTGAGCAGGGTGGCGATCGTGACGATCAGGTGGAACGACGCCAGCGGGCGCGCCAGCCAGGCGCCGAAGCGCGTCGCCGTGCTGTCCGCCCGCCGGGTCGCCGTGGTCACGAGCGCCGCCCGATATCGCTCTCCTGCAGTGCGTTGACCGCGTCGGCGAAGCTGCGGCCGCGGTGCGTGTAGTCGGTGAACATGTCCAGCGAGGCGGCGGCCGGGGCGAGCAGCACCGTGTCACCGCCCGCGCAGAGCCCGGCGGCGAGCCGCACCGCCTCGGCCATCACCGCGTCCGCCTTCATGGCTGCATCGTCTCGCGCCTGCACCTCGAGAACCGGGACTTCGGGGGCGTGTCGCGCCAGCGCGGCCGCCACGATCGGCGCATCCACCCCGATCAGCACCGCCCCGACGAGCCGCTCGGCGACCTCCTCGACCAGATCCTCGACCGAGGCGCCCTTGAGCTGCCCGCCCGCGATCCAGACCACCGAGGGGTGCGCCAGGATCGACGACCGCGCCGCGTGCGGGTTGGTGGCCTTGGAATCGTCGACGAACTCGACCCCGCCCAGCTCCCGGACCAGCGCCGCGCGATGCGGCCCGACCCGGTGCTCGACCAGCCCCTCGCGCACGAACTGCGGCGCCACGTCGATCGAGCGGGTGAGCGCCGCCGCGGCCAGCGCGTCCGCCACCCCGGACGGCCCCGGCGGGCTGATATCGCCAACCTCGGCCAGGATGGCGGCCTTGGTGAAGGCCCGGTCCAGCAGTTTGCCGTCGACCACGCCGAGCTCGCCGTCGGCCGGGACGCCGATCCGGAAGCCGACGGTGCGCCGCGCCTTGGACTTGCGGGCCAGCGAGGCCGCCACCGGATCGTCCAGCCCGACCACCCCGACCCGCCCGACCAGCGCGCGGGCCTTGGCGGCGGCGTAGGCGTCCAGCCCGCCGTGCCAGTCCAGGTGGTCCTCGGCGACGTTCAGCACCACGCCCGCCTCCGGCCGCACCGAGGGCGCCCAGTGCAGCTGGAACGAGGAGAGCTCCACCGCGAGCACCTGCGGGCCGGGGCTGCGGCGCAGCGCGTCCAGGATCGGCAGCCCGATATTGCCGCAGGCCACGCTGGCGATCCCGGCCGCGCGCAGGATGGCGTGCGTCATGTTCGTGGTGGTGGTCTTGCCGTTGGTGCCGGTGATCACCAGCCACTTGCGCACCGGCCCGTACAGCCGGGCCTGGTCCACCCACCAGGCGAACTCCACGTCGCCCCAGACGGGGATGCCCGCGGTGACGGCGTTGACCAGCACCGGCGAGTCCGGGCGCCAGCCCGGCGAGGTGATCACCAGGGCGTACCGGCCCAGGTCGGCGGTCTCCAGCTCCACGCTGGTCGCCACCTCCAGCCCGAGCCCGGCGGCCTCGGCCAGCGCGGCGGCCCCGGCGTCGGTGACCACGGGGTGCGCGCCGATATCGCGCAGCGGCTCGACCAGCGAGCGGCCGGAGACGCCCCAGCCGGCCACCAGGACGTCGCGGCCGCGCAGGAATTCCAGCATGGGGCCGGGTGAGCGCAGGGCGCGCGGAGAGTGCTCGACCATCCCGCTCAGCCGACCTGGGAGAGGTATTCGCTGTAGAACAGCCCGAGCCCGAAGGCCGATGCCATCGCGGCGAGCAGCCAGAATCGGATGATGACGGTGGTCTCCGCCCATTTGCTGAGCTCGAAGTGGTGATGGAAGGGCGCCATCTTGAACAGCCGGTTGCGGGTGGTCCGGAAGACCGCCACCTGCAGGATCACCGACATGGCCTCGGCGACGAAGAGCGCGCCGATGACGATCATGAGCAGCTCGGTGCGGGTGACGATGGAGAGCCCGGCGATCAGCCCGCCGAGCGCCAGCGAGCCGGTGTCACCCATGAAGATCTTCGCCGGCGCCGCGTTCCACCAGAGGAAGCCGACGCAGGCCGCGCCGCCCGCCGCGCAGACCAGGGCCAGGTCGAGCGGGTCGCGGACGTTGTAGCAGCCGGTCTCCGGCTTGGTCGAGCAGGCGTGGTAGTACTGCCAGAAGGTGATCACCACGTAGCCGCCGAGCACCAGGCTCATCGAGCCCGCGGCGAGCCCGTCCAGCCCGTCGGTCAGGTTGACCGCGTTGGACCAGGCCACCACCACCAGGCAGACGAAGACCAGGAAGACCACGACGCCCATCGAGACGGTGGTGATGTCGCGGACGTAGGAGAGGTGCCTGCTCGCCGGGGTCAGCCCGTTCGCGCCCTTGAACTGCAGCGCGAGGACGCCGAAGATCACCGCGGCGGAGATCTGCCCGATGTACTTGCCCGCGGCGGTGAGGCCGAGGTTGCGCTGCTTGCGCAGCTTGATCATGTCGTCCAGGAAGCCGACCAGGCCGAGCGCGGTCGCCAGCCCGAGGACGAGCAGCGCCGAGGCGGACGGGCCCTCGGCGTCGTAGCCGATGCCGACCAGGTGCGAGCCCAGGTAGCCGGCCCACATGCCGATCACGATGGCGACGCCGCCCATGGTCGGCGTTCCGCGCTTGGCCTGGTGGCTGGCCGGGCCGTCGACCCGGATCTCCTGGCCGAACCCCCGCTTCGCGAATATCGAGATGAGTAGCGGTGTGAGCAGGATCGATACGGTCAGCGCTATGGCCGCCGCAAAGAGGATCTGTCTCATCGGGCTGCCTCCGTGCTTCCCGCAGGTGCGTCCGGCGGCACTGCCGATCCCCCTGTCAAATGGTCGGCGACCTCCCAGAGGCCGACCGATTGCGACGCCTTCACCAGTACCACGTCACCCGCCTCGACCTCCGCGTCGAGCAGGGCGATCGCCGCACCGATATCGGGTACGAGGATCGATTCCTCGCCCCACGAGCCTTCCATCACCGCTCCCTGGTGCATGGCCCGGGGCGGCCTTCCGGTCCCGACCACGACGAGCCGGTCCACATCCAGCCGCACCGCGAGCCGTCCGATCGAATCGTGCTCCACCACCGACTCCGGGCCGAGCTCGCCCATCTCGCCGAGCACGGCCCAGCTGCGCCGCTGCCGGTCGCCGGTCCGCGCCATGGTGACCAGGGCCTTGAGCGCGGCCCGGACCGAGTCGGGGTTGGCGTTGTAGGAGTCGTTGACGACGGTGACGCCGGTCGCCGTCGTGCGCACGTCCATCCGGCGCGCGGAGGCGGCGGCGGCGCCGCCGAGCGCGGCGGCGACGGTCTCCAGGTCGGCGCCGCACTCCAGGGCGACGGCGGCGGCGGAGAGCGCATTGCCCACCTGGTGCTCGCCGTGCACCGCCAGCCGCACCGGCACCGAGCCCGCCGGGGTGTGCAGGGTGAAGGCGGCGCGCGCGTGCTCGTCCAGCCGGACCTCGGTGGCCCTGATCGTGGCGGTACTCGCCTGCCCGACGGTGACCACCCGGGCCGCGGTGCGCGGCGCCATGGCGGCGACCTGCGGGTCGTCGGCGTTCAGCACGGCGAGGCCGGTGGCGGGCAGCGCCTCCACCAGCTCGCCCTTGGTCTTGGCGATGGCCTCGCGGCTGCCGAACTCGCCGAGGTGCGCGGTGCCGACATTGAGCACCACGCCGATGGCGGGCGGGGCGATCTCGGCCAGCGCGGCGATGTGGCCGGGGCCGCGGGCGGAGAGCTCGAGCACGAGGAAGCGGGTGTCGGCGGTGGCGCGCAGCGCCGTCCAGGGGTGGCCGAGCTCGTTGTTGAACGAGCCGGGCGGGGCCACCACGGTGCCCAGCGGGCGCAGCACGGCGGCGAGCAGGTCCTTGGTGGAGGTCTTGCCGGAGGAGCCGGTCACGCCGACCACGGTGAGCGTGCCCGCGGCGGTCAGCTTCTGGACGACGGCCCTGGCCAGTGCGCCGAGCGCGGCCAGTACCGCGGCGCCGGAGCCGTCGGTGTCGTGCTCGACCACCATGGCGCCCGCCGAGACCTGGCCGTGGCGCGGCTCGACCACGATGGCGGGGACGCCGACCGGGCGTGCCGCGAGCACCGCGACCGCGCCGTCCGCGACGGCGCCCGCGGCGAAGTCGTGGCCGTCGGCCCTGGCTCCGGGCAGGGCGAGGAAGAGGTCGCCGGTGCCGATCTTGCGCGAGTCGAACTCGACCGCGCCGGTCACCGCCGCATCGGGGTCGGGGACGTCGTGCAGCGTGCCGCCGACGATCTCCGCGATCTCCCGCAGTGTCATCACGATCATGGAACCCTCGAGTCCTCCGTGGTCGCGCCGGTGGCCGCCGTCAGCGCGGCGGCGAGCACCTCGCGGTCGTCGAAGGGGTGCTTGACCCCGGCGATCTCCTGGCCGGTCTCGTGGCCCTTGCCCGCGATCAGCACCACGTCGCCCGCGCGGGCCCAGCGCACCGCGGCGGCGATGGCGGCGGCGCGGTCGCCGAGCTCGAGCACCTCGCCGCGCTCGGCGGCGGGCACGGCGAGCGCGCCCGCGCGCAGCGCGGCCCTGATGGTGGCGGGGTCCTCGCTGCGCGGGTTGTCGTCGGTGATCACGGTCAGGTCGGCGCCGCGCGCGGCGGCCGCGCCCATGAGCGGGCGTTTGCCCGCGTCCCGGTCGCCGCCCGCGCCCACCACGACGGCCACGCGGCCCGCGGTCTGGGCGCGCAGGGTCGCGAGTACCGACTCCACCGCGGCGGGCTTGTGCGCGTAGTCCACGACGGCCAGGAAGTCCTGCCCGCGCTCCACCCGCTGCATGCGGCCCGGAACGTCCACCGACGCCAGCGCCGCGGCGGCCCGTGCCGCGTCCACGCCCGCGGCGGCGCACACCGCGACCGCGAGCAGCCCGTTCGCCACGTTGTAGCGCCCGGGCAGCCGCAGCCGCACCGCGATCCGGCCCTCCGGCCCTTGCGCCGTGAACTCCTGCTCGCCGCCAGCGGTCGTGGTGACGTCGCCCGCGACCGTCCAGTCGGCCGCCACGGCGGCCAGATTTTCGGCGGGCCGGGCGGCGATCGTCGCGGCGGAGTCCGCGGCAGCGGAGCCAGCGGGCGCAGCCGGGACCGCAGGCGCGGTGGGGGCCGCGGGTTCGGCGGCGGGTTCGGCGGCCTGGGCGTCGTCGGCGGCGTCGGGCTCCGCGACCGCGGGCTCGGTGCGGACCGTGATGGGGGCGGGCAGCCCGGCTGCCAACCTCCTCCCCCACTCCTGGTCCACACAGACCACGGCGGTCCGCGCCGCGACCGGCGAGCCGGGCTCGAAGAGCCGGCGCTTGGCGGCGAAGTAATCCTCGAAGTCGGCGTGGAAGTCGAGGTGGTCCTGGGAGAGGTTGGTGAAGGCGCCGACATCGAAGCGCACCCCGTCCACCCGGCCCAGCGCGAGCGCGTGGCTGGACACCTCCATCACCACGGCATCCACCCCCTGCTCCACCATGGCCGCGAACATGGCGTGCAGCTGCGGCGCCTCCGGCGTGGTCAGCGCGCTCGGCACCCGCCGCCCGCCGATCCGCGTCTCGATGGTGCCGATCAGCCCGGTGGCGAGCCCGGCCGCCGCCAGCCCGGCCTCGACCAGGTACGAGGTGGTGGTCTTGCCGGAGGTGCCGGTGATCCCGACGATCCGCAGCCGCTCCGAGGGGTGGCCGTAGATCAGGGCGGAGAGCTCACCGAGCACCGCCCGTGGCTCATCCCGCACGAGCACCGGAACGCCGAGCTCAACGAGCTCCGCGGCACCGGCCGGGTCGGTGAAGATCGCGACCGCGCCGCGCCCCACCGCGTCCGCGGCGAACCGGGCGCCGTGCGCGCGCGCCCCGGGCAGCGCGGCGAACAGATCGCCCGCCCGCACCGCGTTCGAGCGCTGTTCGATACCGGTGACGGTCACCCCGTCGACGGGGGCCGTCGCGTGTGCTCCGGTGGCTTCCAGCAGGACGTGCAACGGCGTCGACGGCGGCTGAACCGGCCGGAGCGTCTGCGGGCTGGACTGCGCAGCCACCTTGCTCCTTCTCTCGGGGCGGACATGTCCGATCGAACATGCCGCGTACGAACACGACTGGGACGGGGAGTCAGGTTACCGACGCGCGCCCCGGCACGGACAACGCGCCTCGGGTTACCGCTCGGGCCCCGGCCCGCGCCCGCCGCGACCGGCCGCCGGCCGTCGCCGAACCCGCTGGTCGTCGCAGATCACAGCGGCCACCCGGCTTCAGGACGCCTGCAGGACGAAGGGCCCCGGCGACGCGGGCGACGGCGGGACGGCATCGCGCTGCAGCGCCCAGGAGGCGATGTTGTGGAAGAGCGGCGCCGCCGACTGCCCGCCGCCGCCGTCCGAGCTGCGCTGCGGATTGTCCAGCATGATGCCGACGACGTAGCGCGGGTCGTCGGCGGGCGCGATCCCGGCGAAGGTGATCCAATAGCTGGAGCTGGAGTAGCACTTGCACTGCTGGTCGATCTGCTGCGCGGTGCCGGTCTTGCCGGCGATCTGGTACCCGGCCACGGCGCCGGAGGCCCCGGTCCCCATCTGCACGCCGCGCGGATCGCGCTGCACCACCGACTGGAACATGGTGCGCAGCGTGGCCGCGGTCTGCGGGCTCACCACCCGCACCCCGTCCGGCTGCGGCTCGTCGGTGCGGGTGCCGTCCGGGCCGACGGTGGCCTTCACGATGCGCGGCGGAATCCGCACCCCGCCATTGGCGATCGCCTGGTACATGCCGGTCATCTGCAGCGTGGTCATCGAAAGGCCCTGGCCGATCGGCAGGTTGGCGAAGGTGCCGCCGGACCACTGGTCCCGCGCCGGCACCTGCCCCGCGCTCTCGCCGGGCAGCCCGACGCCGCTGCGCCTGCCCAGCCCGAACCGGCCGACCAGGTCGGCGAAGCGGTCCTCGCCGACCCGCTGCGCCAGCATGAGCGTGCCGACATTGGACGACTTCCCGAAGATCCCGGTGGTGGTGTACGGCGCGACGCCGTGCTCCCAGGCGTCGTTCACGGTGACGCCGGCCATCCGGATCTCGCCGGGCACCTGCAGCACCTCGTCCGGCGTGGTCAGCCCGTACTCGATGGCGGCCGCCGCGGTAATGATCTTGTTCACCGAGCCGGGCTCGAAGGGCTCGGTCACCGAGGGGTTGCTCATGTCCGCCTTCGACCAGAACTGCGGGCCGAGCGCGGGGTTGAAGGTGTTGTCGTTGGCCATGGCGAGCACCTGGCCGGTGCGCGCGTCCAGCACCACGGCGGAGGCGCCCTTCGCCCCGGAGAGCTCCTTGGCCTGCTGCACCTGCTGCTGCACGTAGTACTGCAGGTCCTGGTCCAGGGTCAGCTCGACGGTATTGCCGTTCACCGCGGGCTGCCGGTCGCGCCAGCTGCCCGGGATCACCGCGCCGTCCGAGCCGCGGTCGTAGGTGTGCGAGCCGTCGGTGCCGGCGAGCAGCGAGTCCATCGAGGACTCCAGCCCGATCTGGCCGTGGCCGTCCCACCCGGTGGCGCCGAGCAGGTTGGCGGCGAGCGCGCCGCCCGGGTACTCGCGCAGGTCCTGCCGCTCGGTGCCGACCTCGGGGAACTCGAGCTTGATCTCCGAGGCGATCCGCGGGTCGACGCCGCGCGCCAGGTAGACGAAGGTCTCGTCGCCGCGCAGCTTGGCCAGCAGTTCCTTCTCCGAGGGGCCGCCCGCGCCGAGCTTGGCATTGACGGTGTCGGCGATCTCGACCAGCCGCTTCTCCGGATCCGGGGCGGTGTCGTCCTTCTCCCGCGCGGCGGCGAGTTCCTGGCGCACCCGGACCGGCTGGAAGGTGAGCGCCTTCGCGGTCACGGTGAAGGCGAGCGGCTTGCCGTTGCGGTCCACGATCGGGCCGCGGGTGGCCGGCTCGATCTGCCGGGTGGTGCGCTGGCTCGCGGCCTGCGCCGAGAGGCCGGGCGCGGCGATGCTCTGCACCCAGAGCAGCTGCAGCGCGACCACGGCCAGCGCCACCAGCATGGCGATCCGGCCGGCGCCGAGCCGCAGCCGGGAGGAGCGGTCGGCGCCGAGCCGGGTGGCGCCGCTGGTGGCGTCGCGCGGGGCGCCGGTCGGGCGAGCGGCGGCGGAACCGGTCGGACGGGAGGCGGCGGAGCCGGAGCGGCGCTGCGGTCCGGACGGGGTCCGGGCCCGCTGGGGACGGCCGCCCCTGTTCTCCCTCACCGCTCGGCCGCCTCGGGGCGGGTGAGTTCGGTCGCGCCGGGGGCGGGGACCACGGTGCCGGGGGCGGCGATATCGCCGCCGCCCGGTGCGACCGGGTCGCCGCCGGGGTCGCCCACGCCGGGATCGGCGGGAACAGCCGGGCCGGGCGCGGCGGGAACAGCCGGGCCGGGCGCGGCGGCGTCGCCGGGCGCGGAAGGAGTACCCCCGCCGGGCGTGGCAGCACCGCCCGTCCCGGGCGCGGCAGCGCCACCTGCGCCGGGCGGCGAGTCCGGCACGGCGCCGGGCGCGGTGGCGCCGGGAGTGGTCGCGCCGGGCGCGGCGGCACCGGTTCCGGCGGCGCCCTGGGGAACCGGACCACCCGTCACCGGGTCGATCGGGACACCGAGCGTCCCCACCCCGGCACCGGGCACGGCACCCGGCTGCGCGGCGGCGGGCGCGGGCGCCGGGGCAGGCGCCGACCCGGGCAGCGGCAGCGCCGTCACCGGCACCACCCGCTCCCCGCGGTTGTTGTTCAGCGGCGGCACCGGCGCACCCTGCGCGGGCGCCGGCTCACCGACCACGGTGACCGTCCCGTCCGGCGCGAGCACCAGCCGCGCCGGATCGATGGCCGGGATCATGCCGAGTTCCCGTGCCCGATTGGCGAGTTCGGGCGCCGAATCCGCCGCCTCCACCTCGCGCTGCAGCGCGGCCCGCTCGTCGAGCAGCTTCTGGTTCGCCGCGCGCAGATCGCTCAGCTGGTAGCTGTCCTCGGCGGCGCGGGTGGTGAGCAGCAGGGTGAAGGCGAGCCCGCAGCCGAGCAGCACCAGGATGACGATCACGAACGGAATCCGCCCCGTCACCGCCGCCGTGCGCACGGCCGAGGCGGCGGGCAGCAGCCCGAGCTGCTCCGCCCGCAGCCGCCTGCGCGCGTACGCCCGCTGCGCCGCACCGGATTTCACCCGCTCGGCGGCCTGCACCCGGCGTGCCAGCCGCCCCGGCGCCTCCGCGGCCCGCGCCCGCACGCTCATCGGCGGTACCCCGTCCGCACGAGCGCGGGTCCACCGTGGCCACGCTTCGCCGCCGCGTTCAGGCCGGGCTCGCCCATACCGGCGCCCGGCGCGAGCGAGCGCTCTCCGTGGCTACGCCGCACTCCCGCGTCCGGACCCGACTCGCTCATGGGGTAACCCCCTCCTCGATCCGCTCGGCCGCGCGCAACCGCACCGGGGCGGCGCGCGGGTTCTCCTCGATCTCCGCGTCGGTGGCCTTCTCCGAACCGCGGGTGAGCAGCCGGAAGGTCGGGCCCATGCCGGGCAGCTCCATGGGCAGCCCGGCGGGGGTGCGGGACACCGTGTGCTTCGCCAATTCCTGTTTGACCACGCGGTCTTCCAGCGATTGGTAGGCGAGCACGACGAGCCGCCCGCCCACCCGGAGCGCGTCCAGCGCGGCGGGCAGCGCGGCCCGCAGCGAGTCGAGTTCGGCATTGACCTCCACCCGCAGCGCCTGGAAGGTGCGCTTGGCCGGGTGCCCGCCGGTGCGGCGGGTGGCGGCCGGGATGGTGGCGTAGAGCAGCTCGACGAGTTCGGCGCTGGTCGCGAAGGGCCGCTGCTGCCTGCGGCGCAGCACCGCGGAGGCGATCTTGCCCGCGAACCGCTCCTCGCCGTAGGTCTTCAGCACCCGGGCCAGGTCACCGTGGCTGTAGGTGTTGAGCACGTCGGCGGCGGTGGGGCCGGTGGTGGGGTCCATCCGCATGTCCAGCGGCGCGTCGACGGAGTAGGCGAAGCCGCGCTCGGCCAGATCCAGCTGCATGGACGACACGCCGAGGTCCATCAGGATTCCGGAGACGCCGCCGCTGCCGACCCCGGCGCGCTCCAGCGCGGCCGGGATGCCGTCGTAGCGGGTGTGCACCAGGGTGACCCGGTCGGCGTAGGGCGCGAGCCGGGCGCCGGCGAGTTCGAGCGCGGTGGTGTCGCGGTCCAGCCCGATCAGGCGGAGCCCGGGGTAGCTGCGCAGGAAGTGCTCGGCGTGGCCGCCGAGGCCGAGGGTGGCGTCCAGGTAGACGGCGCCGGGCGCGTCGAGCGCGGGGCCGAGGAGGGAATCGCACCGCCGGAGCAGCACCGGCACGTGCCGGGGGCCTGGCTGTGCGTGATCCACCTCGACCTCCTGGATTCCGGCTGAGAAGCGCTGTCGGCGGCGAATGCGCCGTGGTCTCTGACCGAGGCGCGGCACCTGGCGTCGGGGAAGTACGTCAGGGTCCACGTCCGGGCAGAGGCCGCGGCGCACTCGCCTGCTCCGGGGGCTAGAAGATCGTGCCCAGCGACTCGTTGCTCCCTTGCGCGTAGTCCTCCTCGTGATCGGCGAGGTAGGACTCCCACGCCTGCTTGTCCCAGATCTCCAGGAACTCGATCGACCCGTTCACCACGCAGTCCCTGGTCAGGTTGGCGTAGCGCCGGTGATCGACCGACAAGGTGATGCGACCCTGGGCATCCGGACGCTGCTCGTCGGTGCCCGCCGCGAGTGCGCGCACGAAGGCGCGCGCCTGCGGATCGGTACGGGACGCCGCCGCGGCGCGCTGCGCGAGTTCCGCGAACGCCTCACGGGGATAGACGGCGAGGCTGTGGTCCTGCCCCTTCGTGACCATCAACCCTCCCGCCAGATCGTCTCGAAATTTCGCAGGCAACGTGAGTCGCCCCTTGTCGTCCAGCCGCGGTGTGTAGGTACCGAAGAACACTTCGACACCTCCCTACCGAAGCAACCGGACGGCCTCCTGTAGTGCGCGCTCCACATTACCCCACTTTCCCCCACTTTCAATCGAAACCGGAGGTGATCTGGCTCCCCGGAAAACGGTTCGCGCAGGTCACTCCAGCTATCACTGGTGTGGGGGGCACAAAGGGCGTCCGACCCGGCTCGGCGATTCCTTTCCGCTATGGCCGGGAAACGCTCAGCAAACGCCCTGGTGCGAGGGTTGCGAAGATCGCCGGAGGGGCCGGTGGGGCACGGTGGGGCGGCCCGTGGGGCGGATTGGGAGACGGCGCGCGGCAGCGCGGAGTGCCGAGCCGGATCAGGCGGCAAATGTCGGCGCGTCGCGGACACGCGGACGACGGCGGCGCCGCACCCGGGGGTGCGGCGCCGCCGTCGTCGACCGCTGTGCGCGGTGGGGGCGGAGCGTCAGTCCTGCTCGAACCGCCTGCGGAAGCGGTCCTCCATGCGCTCGGAGAAGCCGCCGCCGGAGCGGCGCTGCTGCCGGCTGCCGCGGGGCTGGGCGCGGCCACCGGCGGCACCGGACTCCCGGTCCGCGGCGCGCGCGGCCGCCCGGGAGCCCCCGACCAGCAGCAGCACCCCGGCGCCGAACATGACGATGAACCCGACCAAACTGATGACGGGGAACCCGCCCGGCCGGACCGGAATGGCGATGCCCGCGATCAGCAGGACAAGGCCGAGCACGAAGAGCGCCGCGGCCTGCAGTCTCCGGCGACTCGTCGTCGTGCGGAGGCGCCCGCCGCGGACGGACGAGGCGAATTTCGGATCCTCAGCATAGAGCGCGCTCTCGATCTGTTCGAGCATGCGCTGCTCGTGCTCGGAGAGTGGCACGGTACCTCCCCCGGCACTAGGGCGTGGCGGTCATCCACCCCAAGCGGTTGGGTAGACGACAGATAGCCGACCTTGGCGGCTGTCCGCTTCCCATGATACGAGTTCGATCAGGGGCGTACCACCTACTCGGTCATAACACCCCGGTGTCGCGTGCAACTGCCCTCGGCGGGTCAGGCCGACATTCCCCCGGTCCACCCCGGAGCGGGGCGCAGCCGGGCCGCGCTGGCCAGCAGATCTTCCACGTCGTGCAGGAAGGCGCCGACCCGGGAGTGGAACTCGACCGCCTCCGGCCTGCCGATCTCCCGATCGAGGCCGGCCTCCAGCGCGGCCCGCAGCTCGGAGTGCGCGCTGAAGTAATCGGCCCACATGACGAATTCGGGCGCCGCGCGCTGCAGCAGCACCCAGGCATTGCGGGAACGGGCCCGCGGCGCGGTGTCGGCCCCGGTGAAGGCGAGCACCGCGCCCGCCCCGCGCAGCGCGGCGAGGTAGGCGGTGCGGAAGCACTCCCTCGGGTCCGGCTCCCCCGCGGCGGCCATGAGCAGGCCGTCGGCCTTCTTCAGCAGGCTGCCCGCCCGGCCGCGCCGCGCGGACGACTCCCCGGCGGGCGGCCCCATCCCGCCCCGGCCGTTCGCACCCGGGCCGGAGGAGGTTCGATTGCCGTCGGACATCAGCGGTCCCTCCACAGTCGCGCACCTGGACTATCGTGCTGACAGGGGCTGAGCAGCAGCCCGGACGGACAGCAGATCGAACAGGCATTCGAACGATTCCATTGACACCGACTATAGAGCGAGCCACCGACATGTCGACCGGATCGGCGATCCCGCAGGCAGGCGCATGTCCATCGGCCGCCCCCACCCGACGGAAGACATGAGCGCCGCCACCACCGATCACCTGCCAGCGCCCACCATCGTCGACCTCTCGGTCCCGGCCCTGCGCGCCCGGCTCCCCGACGCGCTCGGCGTCTACGTCGCGGCCATGGCGTATCCGCGCGGCACCGAGAACCACCGCGCCCCCATGTGGACCGAGCACACCACCAGGCCGGGCTGGCGCGCGGTCGCCGCGGTGCAGCCGGACGAGCACGGCCGGGTCGACCTCGGCTCCGCGCCGATCCTGGCGGTGGCCTACGGCTACCGCGGCGCGCCGCACCAGTGGTGGCATCAGCAGGTGCACGCCGGGATGCGGCGCTGTGGCTGGTCCGAGCCGGCCACCAGGGAGCTGCTCACCGACTACTTCGAGCTCACCGAGCTGCACGTGCACCCGGCGGCGCAGGGCCGCGGGCTCGGCTCGATGCTGCTCACCCGGCTGCTGCAGGACCGGCCGGAGCGCTCGGTGCTGCTCTCCACCCCCGAGGTCGCGGCCGAGGACAACCGGGCCTGGCGGCTCTACCGCCGCACCGGTTTCACCGACGTCATCCGGCACTTCGTCTTCGCCGGCGACAACCGGCCGTTCGCGGTGCTCGGCCGCTCGCTGCCGCTGTGAACGCCGACGTCGCCGTCATCGGCTCCGGCCACAATGCCCTGGTCGCCGCCTGCTACCTGGCCCGCGCCGGGGAGCGGGTGGTGGTGCTGGAGCGCGACGAGGTGATCGGCGGGGCCGTCTCCACGGTCGAGCGCTTCCCCGGGTACGCGGTGGATCGCGGCTCGTCGGCGCACCTCATGGTGCGGCACACCGGGATCGTCGAGGAGCTGGAGCTGGAGCGGTTCGGGCTGCGCTACGTCGACTGCGACCCGTGGGCCTTCGTGCCCGGCGAGCCGCCGCTGGTCTTCGCCCGCGACCTGGAGCGCACCTGCGCGAGCATCGAGGCGGCCTGCGGCGCCCGCGACGCCGACGCCTACCGCCGCTTCGTCGGGGTGTGGGGGCCGCGCAGCGCCAGGGTCATGCGGGCCTTCGGGGTGCCGCCGACCGGCGGCAAGCTGGCGCGCGCCTTCTGGGGGCTGAGCGCGCCGGACGGGGGCGGCGCGCTCTCCCGCGAGTTCCTGCAGTCCGGGGACGCGCTGCTGGACTCGACCTTCGAGAGCGAGCGGCTGCGGGCCGCGCTGGCCTGGTTCGGGGCGCAGTCCGGGCCGCCCATGTCGGAGCCGGGCACCGCGCCCATGATCGGCTTCGCGACGCTCATGCACACGCTGCCGCCGGGCCGCGCGGTCGGCGGCAGCGGGGCGCTCACCGCCGCACTCGCCGCCCGGCTCCGCGCCGACGGCGGTGAGCTGCGCACCGGCGACGCGGTCGCGGCGCTGCGCCGGGCCGGGGACGGGTGGGTGGTGCGCACCGAGTCGGGGGCGGTGCTGCACGCGCGGACCGTGGTCGCCGGGGCGCACGTGCTGGAGACGCTGGAGCTGCTCGGGGCGGGCGGGTTCGACGCCGCGCCGCTGGACGACTGGCGGCGCCGCATCCGGGTCGGGCCCGGGATCGGGATGGTGGTCCGGCTCGGCACCACCGCGCTGCCCCGCTACCCCGGTGCCGAGCAGGCGGATTCGGCGTCGGGGTTGCAGCTGCTGGTCCGCGACCGGCGCGCGCTCTGGGGCGCGCACGGAGCGGCGCTGGCCGGGGAGCTGCCGCCGAAGCCGGTGGTGCTCGCCATGAGCTTCAGCGCGCTCGACCCGACCATCGCGCCGCCGGAGCGGCATCAGCTCTCGCTCTGGGCGCAGTGGCATCCGTACCGGCTCGCCGACGGCGACTGGGATGCGCTCGGGGAGCGCGAGGCGGATCGGATCGTCGCCGAGCTGGAGGGGTTCGCGCCCGGGTTCGCCGGGACGATCGAGCACCGGCACACCCAGACCCCGCTCGACCTGGAACGGGAGCTGGGGTTGCGCGGCGGCAATGTCATGCACGTGGAGATGTCGCTGGACCAGATGATGATGTGGCGGCCGCTGCCCGAGCTGGCCAAGGGGACCGTGCCCGGTGCGCCCGGGCTGTACCTCACGGGCGCCTCCACGCACCCGGGCGGCGGGGTCTCCGGTGCCGCCGGGCGGCGGACCGCGCAGGCGGTGCTCGGCCGGGGCGGGCTCCTGCGCCGGTTGGCGCGGCGGTGACGTCGCCCCGGGACCCGGACAGCGACGGCACGGCAGGGCAGCGGACTCCGGACGGCGACCAGGCGGTGACCGGGCAGGAACCGGCCGCCGAGACCCCGATCGCGGAGGCACCGCCGACGCCCCGCCGCCCGCTCGCACACGGGCGGGGAGCGACCGAGCAACCGGAGACCGTCGACGGGCCGGGGCCTGCCCTGCGGCACCTGACCCAGGGTGCGCCGGTGGCGGCGCTGCTGGCGATCCTGCTGGTCGCAGCGCAGATCGCCTACCCACTCACCGATGGCACCGCACGCGACCGAGTCACCACTCTTGTGGTCGTCCTGCTCGCGGGCACCGCGCTCGCACACGCCGTGGCGGCGCTCGGCGCGGCGTACGCACTGCGCACGCTCGCCATCCTCTCCGGCATCGGCCTGCTCTCCGAGCTGATCGGCACCGCGACCGGCTACCCCTTCGGCTGCTACGCCTACGCCGTCGGCAAGCTCGAGCCCGCCCTGGCCGACGTCCCCCTCGCCGTCCCGCTGGCCTGGACCGGCGGCATCTACCCGGTCTGGGTGGTGGCCGGGCTCCTCTGCCGGACCGCGCGCGCCCGCATCCTGCTCAGCGCCGTCGGCGCCGTCGGCTGGGACCTCTTCCTCGACCCGCAGATGGTGACCGACGGCCAGTGGAGCTGGTGCGTCACCGACGCCGGGCTCCCCGGGCTGCCCGCCATCCCGCTCACCAACTACCTCGGCTGGTTCCTGGTGGCGCTGCTCATGGGCGCGCTCATGACCGCCTCCGAGCGCCGCGCCCGGCGCGGCCGGGAGACCGGGGGCGCCGGGCCCGCGGTGCCGGTGGCCGTGTTCCTCTGGACCTGGCTCGGCTCGGCCCTGGCGCACCTGGCATTCCTCGGGCTGCCGTGGTCCGCCGGGTACGGGTTGCTCGGTATGGGCGTGCTCGGTGTTCCGCTGCTGGTCCGCGGGGTGCGCGGAATCGGGCGGGATCGGGCCGCCCGTCGCTTGGCGTCCTGAGCGGCGCGCCTGGCACGATGTGAGCCGTGCAACCGAGTCCCCGCTCCGTCGTGCCCGTCGCTCCGGTTCGTCCGGAGCCTCCACGCGGGTTCCGCGCCGTCCTCCGCTCCCGAGTCACCCGGACCCGGGTGCTCGGCGCGCTGCTGCTGGCAACCCTGCTGGTCCCGGCGCTGGCCGGCTGCCTGCGCGCGCAGGTCTCGATGGGCGTCTCCTCCAACGACCGGGTCTCCGGGCGGATCGTGGCCGCCGTCGTCCCGGTCGAGCCGGGCGACAAGGGGCCGCAGCTGACGGTGCCGGAGACGCTGGCGGGCAAGCTCCGGGTGGAGGCGTACACCCAGGACGGCTACGTCGGCAGCCAGGTGTTCTTCGACGATCTCTCGTTCGGCGAGGTGCAGCAGCTCTCCGGGCTCTCCGAGCAGACCCAGGGCATGTTCCAGCTGCAGTTCACCCGGACCGGCGACCTGGTCAGCCTGCTCGGCCGGGTCGACCTCAAGACGCTGCCGCCGCACGGCTCCGACGTGCAGTTCACCGTGGCCTTCCCGGCCCGGGTGGCCAAGACCAACGGCAATCGCGAGGGCGACGACGTGGTCTCCTGGAAGCTGCCCGCCGGCGACGTCTCCACGCTGCGCGCCGAGGTGAGCTACGCCGACCCGAACACCCGCTCGTTCGCCGGCTGGGCCGGGATCATGGGCGGGATCACGCTGGCCGTCGCCGCCATGGTGGCCGCGGTGGCGTACCTCGATCGCAATCCGCCGGTTCCCGGGGCGCCGAAGGGGTTCACGCCGGGGCGCTGGTTGAGCTCGGTGCGCGGGAACCGCTGAGCCGCATGGTGTTTCGCGCTGCCGCGCGGGTATGGCGCGGCGCATCCGATGCCGCGCTCGGGCCGACGATTCGGCACGCCGCCGCGCTCGCGCTGCGTGCTGCGCCCGCGGGCCACCCGCCGCGGCGCAGCGCCGCGGCGACCGCGGTGCGGGCGGGCGCGGGGCTGGCCGGGCTGAGCGCGGTGCTCGCCGGGTACAACCTGCTCACGGTGCGCAGACTTCCGCCGCCGGGCGCGGCCGTACTCGAGCCGGTGACGGTCTGTATCCCGGCCCGCGACGAGGTCGCCCTGCTCCCCCGGCTCGTCACCGACCTGCGCGCGCAGACCGGGGTCCCGCGCCTGCGGGTGCTCATCCTGGACGACGCCTCCACCGACGGCACCGAGGAGGCAGCCCGCCGCGCGGCCGGGGGCGACCCGCGGATCACCGTGCTGCGCTCCGACCGCGAACCCCCGCCCGGCTGGACCGGCAAGGCCGCCGCCTGCGCCCGCCTCGCCGAACTCGCCGACACCCCCGTGCTGGTCTTCCTGGACGCCGACGTCCGCCTCGCCCCCGGCGCCGTCGCCGCCGCGGTGACCGCGCTCCGCGCCGACGGCCTCGGCCTGCTCTCCCCGTGGCCGCACCAGCTGGCCGGATCCTGCTACGAGGCGCTGCTGCAGCCGCTGCTGGTCTGGTCGTGGGCCGCCACGCTGCCGGTGCGGCTCGCCGAGCGCGGGCTGCGCACCTCCACCGCGCTCGGCTGCGGCCAGTTCCTGGTCATGGATGCCGCCGCATACCGGGCCGCCGGGGGTCACGAGGTGGTCGCCGCCAGCGCCACCGAGGACATCGACCTGGCCCGCGCCCTGCGCCGCGCCGGGCACCGCACCGCCGTCGCCGCCGCCGGCCCGCACGCCCGCACCCGCATGTACCGCGACGCCGCCGCGCTCGACGCCGGCTACACCCGCTGGCTCTGGTCCGCCTACGGCGGCTCCCCCGCCGCCGCGCTCGCCGTCGGCGCCCTCACCACCCTCACCTACACCCTCCCCCCGCTGGCAGCGCTCGTTGGCCGCGGCCGCACCCGCCGCATCGGCGCCGCCGGCTACGCCGCCGCCGTCACCGGCCGCCTCCTGGCCCGCACCCTCGACACCGGCGCCCGCCCCCACCCCACCGACCTCCTCTCCGCCCTCGCCCACCCCCTCGCCGTCACCGCCTACCTCCGCCTCACCCTCCGCTCCCACCGCGCCCGCGCCCGCGCCCAGCTGAGCTGGAAGAACAGAGCGACGCCATCCGGGTGAGGGAGCTGCCGATCACCGGACGGCAGATCACGGCCGCGGTGCACGATCACCTGGTCGCGCTCTCCACCGCCGACGGGTTCGAGCTGCAGATCGAAGGCGACTTCGACCTCGAGGCCGCGCACAGCGACCGTCGGGCGGTATCGCTCACAGACGACGGGGGCCCACGGACCGATCTGGCATCGGCGCTGCGCGGCACGATCACCGCCGCGACAGTGGATCCCGCAGGCGTTCTCACCGTCGACTTCGATTCCGCGACCCGGCTCGTGGTGCCGCCCGACGCCGACTACGAGGCATGGACCCTGGCCGGCCCGGACGGCTACCGAGTCGTCTGCCTGCCGGGCGGCGAACTGGCGGTGTGGCCGGGCGCCTGACGGTCAGGCGGAGATGATGCCCACCGTCGGGAGGAAGAAGCAGGTGGTGTCGCCGTTGCGGACGGAACCGAAGACGGCGGCGAGGACGGTGCCGCGGCCGGTGTCGACCGGGACGGCGCGGACCCCGCCCACCGGGATCGCCCTGGTCAGGAAATCGCGGACGGCCGCTTCGGCGATGGCGCGAACCTCGGGCGGGAGGCCGGAGGGGAGGAGGCCGGCGGCGACGTCGCCGAGCGAGCCCATGGCGGCGGCGCCGCTGCGGCCGGTGGCGATATTGAGCCAGAGCACCTGCATGCCGGACCCGTCGGTGATCCCTGCGGGCAGGAAGGTGAACATGACCTGGCCGGCGCGCACGGCGGCCTGGTCCAGCCCCGGAATGGGGAGCAGCGCGCCGGGCCACGGGCCCGGCACCGCGCCGGCGACCGCGGGAACGAGCCCGAGCGGCGCCCCGTCGGCGCAGAACGGCGCCGCGGTGGGGTACAGGAACGGCTGGACGCCGAGCGCGCCGAGCGTCTCGACGATCGAGCGGTAGGCGGCGAGCGGATCGGCGGGCGCGGCGGCGGCCAGCCCCGGCGTGCCCGCCAGCGCGAGCGTGAGCGCGGCGACAGCGGCACCGCGGGCGAGCGAACGGGTCGGCTGGCGCATGGCGGGCTCCTCGACATCGGTGAGCCCCGGACGGTACCCGGCAATGCCCGGGAACTGCGGTAACCGCGCCGAGCAAACAGTCAGCAATCGATAGGAGGACGCACGTCTCCCCCTCGGCCCCCACATTCTCCGCAGCCCCGAAGCAAAGTCCAAGGACTCCGTTCACGCTGATTTCTACCCTTGGCCGCCACCGCCACCGGCTCGCATGATGACTCGGCTCGAGCTACCGCAGGGACCGATGGAGGAACGACACATGAGGACCCCGCGATGAGTGCGTCCGTCGCCGCGGCGCCACCCACGCAGCAGGACGATCCGGCGCTGCCCGAGGTCGCCAGGCAGTACCACCCGTGGCGCTGGCTGGTCGCGATCGCCGCGCTGGTGGTGGTCGCGCAGTTCGCGCACGGCCTGGTCACCAACCCGGGCTGGGACTGGCCGACCTTCGCGCAGTACTTCACCGCCGATTCCGTGCTGGCGGCGCTGAAGCTCACCATCGAGCTCACGCTGTGGGGCACGGTGCTCGGCTTCCTGCTCGGCACCCTGGTCGCCATCGGCCGGCTCTCGAACAACCCGGTGCTGCAGGTGATCGCGTGGACCTACGTGTGGGCCTTCCGCTCCATCCCGCTGATCGTGCAGCTGCTCTTCTGGTTCAACATCGCGTACCTGTACAAGCACCTCTCGGTGGGCATCCCGTTCGGCCCGGCCTTCGTCGACTTCGAGGTCAACGGCGTGATCAGCGGCTTCACCGCCGCGGTGATCGGGCTGGCGCTGCACCAGGCCGCCTACGCCGCCGAGATCATCAGGGCGGGGTACCTCGCGGTCGACCCCGGCCAGCTGGAGGCCTCGGCCGCGCTCGGCATTCCGCGCGGGCGGCAGTTCTGGACGGTGATCGCGCCGCAGGCCATGCGCTCGATCCTGCCGAACGCCACCAATGAGGTGATCAGCCTCTTCAAGGGCACCTCGATCGTCTCGGTGATGGCCATCGCCGAGCTCTTCTACCAGGTCCAGGTGATCTTCGGGCGGAACGGCCGGGTGGTGCCGCTGCTCATGGTGGCCACGGTCTGGTACGTGGTGCTCACCACGGTGCTCTCGGTGGTGCAGTACTACCTGGAGCGGCATTACGCCAAGGGCGCCACCAGGGAGCTGCCGCCGACCCCGCTGCAGCGGGTGCGCGCCGTGCTGCGCGAGGCCACGACGAACGTCCCGCGCGGGGCCACCCGATGACCGCGGCGGTCGAGCTGCGCGGCGTGCGCAAGAGTTTCGGCGCCGCCCCGGTGCTGCGCGGCATCGATCTCACCGTGCGCCCCGGCGAGGTGGTCGCGGTGATCGGCCCCTCCGGCTCCGGCAAGTCGACGCTGCTGCGGGTGCTCAACCACCTGGAGCCGCTGGACGCGGGCACCGTGCACGTGGCGGGTGAGCTCATCGGCTACAAGCTGCGCGGCGGCAAGCTGCACGCGCTGCCCGACCGCGAGGTGCGCAAGCAGCGCTCCCGGATCGGCTTCGTCTTCCAGCAGTTCAACCTCTTCGGCCACCTCACGGTGCTGGACAACGTCACCCTCGCCCCGCGCGCCGCGCAGCACCGCCCGCGCGCCGAGGTGGAGGCCGAGGCGCGGAAGCTGCTGGAGCGGGTGGGGATCGGCGGCTTCGCCGACGCCTACCCGCGCCGGCTCTCCGGCGGCCAGCAGCAGCGGGTGGCGATCGCCCGCGCACTGGCGCTGCGGCCGCCGGTGATCCTCTTCGACGAGCCCACCTCCGCGCTCGACCCGGAGCTGGTCGGCGAGGTGCTCGCGGTGATCCGCGACCTCGCGCACAGCGGCACCGCGCTGGTGATCGTGACGCACGAGATCGCCTTCGCCCGCGAGATCGCCGACACCGTGGTCTTCCTCGACGACGGCGTGATCGTCGAGCAGGGCCCGCCCTCGGTGGTCCTGGACGCCCCCGAACACCCCCGCACCCGGGCCTTCCTGGCCCGGTTCCGTGCCGCCGACCGGCAACCCACGCCCGATGAGCGCTCCGATCAGGGCGCCCCGATCCGAACAGGTACCCGATGAAGCTCACCGCCCTCGCCGGCGTCGTCGCCGCCGTGACCCTGCTGGTCACCGGCTGCGGCAGCCCGGAGCAGGACGACCAGGTAAAGACCGCCGACGGCATCGTCTTCGACCTCTCGCCGGCCCAGGAGGGCCGGGTCCGGGTGCCGAAGGTGGACGCCATCGCGGCGCTGGTACCGCAGGCGATCCGCGACCGCGGCACGCTCGTGGTCACCGGCTCCTCGGGTACCGCGCCGCCGCTGCGCTTCTACGCCACCGACGACAAGACCGTGGTCGGCTCCGAGGTGGATTTCGCGCAGCTGGTCGCGGATGTGCTCGGGCTGAGACTCGATATCCAGGTCGCGGATTGGTCGAACAACTTCGTCCGGGTCGACTCCGGTGAGGTGGACGCCTTCATCAGCAATGTCACCGTCACCGAGGAGCGCAAGGAGAAGTACGACTTCGCCACCTACCGGCAGGACAATGTCGCGCTGGAGGTACCGGCCGAGGGCGGCCTGGAGTACAAGGACCGAACCAGCCTGGCGGGCAAGCGGATCGGCGTCGGCACCGGCACCAACCAGGAGCAGCTGCTGGTGAAGTGGAACGAGCAGAACCGCGCCGAGGGGCTGGCCCCCATCGATATCGCCTACTTCCAGCAGACCAGCGACTACTACCTGGCGCTCGCCTCCGGCCGGCTGGACGGCTTCATCGGCCCGAACCCCACCGCGATCTACCACTCCACCACCACCAGGGAGTCGAAGATCGTCGCCACCTTCTCCGGCGCCGGCGAGCAGCTGCAGGGCGAGATCGCCGTGCTCACCCGCAAGGACAACGGCCTGATCGGCCCGATCCACGCCGCGCTGCAACACGCCTTCGCGGACGGCAGCTACCGCCGGGTGATCGACCGCTGGTCGCTGCAGACCGAGGCGCTCTCCGATTCGCGGATCAACCCGCCCGGCCTGCCGAAGAAGAAATGAACCGTCGAGACCACCGGAGCAGCACCGTGATTCGTTACCGCCGTCCCCTCGCCGCGCTCGCCGCCACCGCCGCGGCCACCGCCGTGCTGGCCGGTTGCGGTGGCGATTCCGGCGGCTCCGGCGCGAACGCCGGTCCGCCGCAGCCGGGCGGCACCCTGCGCTACGGCCTCTCCCAGGCCCCGACCTGCGCCGATCCGGCCCAGGGCGGCAGCAACCAGACCATCTACGTGACCAGGCAGGTCGTCGACTCGCTGACCGACCAGGACCCGAAGACCGGCGAGCTGAAGCCGTGGCTGGCGCGCAGCTGGGAGATCTCCCCGGACGCCACCACCTTCACCTTCACCCTGGCCGAGAACGCGACCTTCAGCGACGGCAGCCCGGTGACCGCGGACTCGGTCAAGCGCACCTTCGACGCCGTCGGCAGGATCGGCGCGGCGAAGGCCCCGCTGGCCGGGAGCTACCTGACCGGCTACACCGGGACCACGGTGGTGGACCCGCGGACCGCGCGGGTCGCCTTCGACCGGCCCAATGCGCAGTTCCTGCAGGCCTCCTCGACCTCGCAGCTCGGCATCCTCTCCGACGCCACCAATGCCGCCACCGCCGAGGAGCGCTGCCAGGGCGAGAAGATCATCGGCAGCGGGCCCTTCACCTACGCCTCGTACACCCAGAACGTCTCCGCGACGCTGGTCAAGCGGGCCGGGTACGCCTGGGGCTCCGAGGTCTTCGGGCACGACGGCGAGGCCTACCTGGACCGGATCGAGTTCACCGTGGTCCCGGAGTCGGGGGTGCGCACCGGCAGCCTCTCCTCCGACCAGCTGGACGCGGTGAGCGACGCGCTGCCGCAGGACGCCCCGCAGATCGAGGCCACCGGCGGCACCGTGCTCACCACGGCCAACCCCGGCGTGGTCTTCGGCCTGCAGCCCAATGTGACCCGCGGCCCGCTGCGCGACCCGGCGGTGCGCACCGCGCTGCTGACCGCGATCGATCGGCAGGAGCTGATCGATACCGTGCTCGGCCCGCAGTTCGCCCCCGCGACCAGCGTGCTCGGCGCGAAAACCCCCGCCTATCAGGATCTCTCCGCGCGGCTGAAGTTCGACCAGACGGCCACCAAGGCGGCGCTGGACAAGGCGGGCTGGGTGCCCGGCTCGGATGGCATCCGGGCCAGGGACGGCGAGCGGCTCAGCTTCGGCGTCACCTTCAGCCAGGTCTTCGCCGGCAACCAGGCGATCCTGGAGCTGGTGCAGCAGCAGCTGCGCCAGGTCGGGGTGGAGCTGCGGCTGGAGCTGGTCTCGGCGGGCGAGTACACCGCGCGGCAGAACTCCGGCGACTTCGACTCGGTCTACTACAACTCGACCAGGGCCGACGGCGATATCCTGCGCGCCACCTTCGGGCTGGACGGCCGCAACCTGAACCGCCGCGCCGCGCTGCCCGCGCTGGACCAGACGCTCGACGCCCAGCTGCGCACCGTCGACACCGGCGCCCGCGCCGAACTCATCCGCACCGCGCAGGGGCAGGTGCTCGACGCCGGGCTGTGGCTCCCCACCATCGAGCTCTCGCAGGCGATCGGGGCCGGGCCGAAGACCAATGACCTGAAGTTCGAGGCGTCGGCGCGGCTGCAGTTCTTCGACGCCTGGCTGAGCGGGCGCTGACCGTGGCCCGCTATCTGGGAATGCGGCTGCTGCAGGCGGTGTGGGTGCTGTGGGCGACGTTCACGGTCTCCTTCGTCGTGCTCTACCTGCTGCCCGCCGACCCGGTGGCGATCGCGGCCGACGGTGGCGCGGGCAACTCCCCGGTCGACGCCGCCGCCATCGAGGAGCTGCGCGCCCGCTACGGGCTGGACAAGCCGCTCTGGGAGCAGTACCTGACCGCGCTCTGGAACGCGCTGCACGGCGACTTCGGCCGCTCGGTGGCGACCGGCCAGCCGGTCACGAAGGCCATCGTCGACGTCCTCCCCTCGACGCTGGCGCTCACCGCCTTCGCGCTGGTCCTGGCGCTGGTGGGCGGGGTCGCGGTAGCCGTGGCGGCGAGCTCGACCCGGCTGCCGCGGCTGCGCACCGCGCTGCTCGCGCTGCCGCCGATCGCGGTGGCGGTGCCGACCTTCTGGACCGGGCTGCTCCTGCTGCAGGTCTTCTCCTTCCGGCTGCACTGGGCCCCGGCCTTCGGCGGCGCCGGGCTGCGCGGCACGGTGCTGCCCGCGCTCACGCTGGCGCTGCCGATCGGCGCGGTGATCGCGCAGGTGCTCGCCGCCGGGTTCGCGAGCACCTGGAAGCAGCCGTTCACCGCGGTGGCGCTGGCCAAGGGCGCCTCCAGGAGCCGGGTGCAGTGGCGGCACGTCACCCGGCCCGCCGCGGTGCCCGCGCTCACCATCGCCGGGGTGCTGGTCGGCACCATGCTGGCCGGCTCGGTGGTGGTGGAGACGGTCTTCGCCCGGGCCGGGCTCGGGCGGCTCACCCAGACCTCGGTGCTGGCCCAGGACATTCCGGTGGTGCAGGGGATCGTGCTGGTCACCGCGCTGGTCTTCGTCGTCGTGAACCTGGTCGTCGACCTGCTGTACCCGCTGCTCGACCCGCGGATCGCGACGGTCGGCGGGCGGGAGCGGGCGGGCGACGCGCTCGAGGAGGTGGCGGCACGTGGTTGAGCTGCTCAAGCAGGGCAGGTCCGGCGGTTCCGGACCGCAGGTGGAAGGTGGTGCGGCCGCGGGCCGCGCGGGAGCGGCACCTGCGCCCGCCGCGGCGACCGGTGCCGACGCTGCGGCGACCGGCTCGGCCGTTTCGGCTCCGCCGAGCGGTGCCGCGGCCGGTCCCGCTGACGCCTCGCGCCACCGGGCGCGGCGGGTGGCTCGCGCGCTGCGCGGGCGGATTCCGCTGGTGCTGTCGGTACTGGTGCTGGTGATCGTCGTGGGCTGGGCGCTCGCCCCCTCGTTCTTCGCCGGTGGCGACCCGCTGATCGGCGTCCCGAAGGAGAAGTTCAGCGCGCCGAGCGCGGCGCACTGGTTCGGCACCGACAACCTGGGCCGCGACCTCTACACCCGGATGGTGCACGGCGCCGCCGCCTCGCTCTCCGCGACGCTGCTCGCGGTGGGGATCGCGCTGGTCGCGGGCACGCTGCTCGGGCTGATCGCGGGCGCCGCGGGCGGCATCGTGGACGCCGCCGTCATGCGCGTGGTCGACGTGCTGCTCTCCATCCCGCAGCTGCTGCTGGCGCTGGCGCTCGTCACCGCGCTCGGCTTCGGGACCAGGAATGTGGCGATCGCCGTCGGCATCTCGCTGGTCGCCAACTTCGCCAGGGTGATGCGCTCGGAGGTGCTGCGGGTGCGGCACGCCGACTACGTGGAGGCCGCGCACGCCTCCGGGGTGCGCTGGTACACCAACCTGGCCAGGCACGTGCTGCCGAACTCCTACCAGCCGGTGCTCGCGCTGGCCACGGTGGAGTTCGGGATGGCGGTGCTCGCCGTCTCGGCGCTGAGCTTCCTCGGCTACGGCGCCGAGCCGCCGGACCCGGAGTGGGGCTCGCTCATCTCCGAGGGCCGCAACTTCCTCGCCACCGCCTGGTGGATGACCACGCTGCCCGGGCTGGTGATCGTGGCGGTCGTGCTCGCCGCGCAGCAGGCCGGGCGCGCCCTGAGCCGGGAGAACACCCCATGAGATACCGCATGATCACATCGAGCCCGGACGTGGGGGCGCAGCGTGACCGCGGCGAGCCCGCGATGACGCGCGGAGGTACCGCATGACCGCCGTCATCGATCCGGTCCGCACCGCGCTGCTGCGCGTCACCGACCTGCGCGTCCGCTACCGCACCGGCGACGGGCCGGTGACCGCGCTGGACGGCGTCTCGCTGACGCTGCACCCCGGTGAGGTGGTGGCGCTGGTCGGCGAATCCGGCTCCGGCAAGTCCACGCTCGCGCAGGCGGTGATCGGGCTGCTTCCGGCGAGCGCCGAGATCGACGGCGGCGCCGTGGAGTTCGACGGCGAGCCGGTGGACCACCGCTCCGAGCGGGCGCTGCGCGAACTGCGCGGCGCGCGCATCGGTTTCGTGCCGCAGGACCCCGGGCTCTCGCTGAACCCGGTGCAGCGCATCGGCGGCCAGGTGGCCGAGGCGCTGCTGGTCCACGGCAGGGCCACCCGTCGCGATGCCGCCGAGCGCGCCGTCGAGCTGCTCGGAGAGGCCGGGCTCGACCGCCCGGCGGACCGCGCGAAGCAGTACCCGCACCAGCTCTCCGGCGGCCAGCGCCAGCGGGTGCTGATCGCGACCGCGCTGGCCTGCTCCCCCGACCTGGTGATCGCCGACGAGCCGACCAGCGCGCTCGACGCCACCGTCGCGCGCCGGGTGCTGGACCGGCTCACCGAGCGCACCGCCGCCCGCGGCGCCGCCGTCCTGCTCATCACCCACGACCTGGCCACCGCCGCCGAGCGCGCGGACCGCCTCGTCGTGCTGCGCGATGGCGCCGTGGTCGAGGAGGGGCCGACCGCGCGGCTGCTCAGCGCGCCGGAGCACCCCTACACCCGCGAGCTGCTCGACTCCTCCCCCGGCCTGGCCGCGTCGGGCCCCGGCCGCGCCGAGCGCGAGCGCGCGGACCAACCGCTGCTGCGGATCACCGGGCTGCGCAAGCGGTTCCGGCTCGGCGGCGCCGCGCTGACCGCGGTGGACGGTGTCTCCCTCGAGCTGGATCGCGGCGAGACGCTGGCGCTGGTCGGCGAGTCCGGCTCCGGCAAGTCGACCACCGCGCGGCTGGCGCTGCGGCTCGCCGACCCGGACGCGGGCACCGTCGAATTCGACGGGCAGCCGCTGACCGCGCTGCGCGGCCGGAAATTACGCGAGCTGCGCAGGCGTTTCCAGATCGTGTACCAGAATCCGTACGGCTCGCTGGACCCGCGGCAGCGGGTGGCCGACATCGTGGCCGAGCCGCTGCGCGCGTACCGCACCGGCGATCGGGCGGCGCGCACCGCGCGGGTCGGGGAGCTGCTGGAGCAGGTCGGGCTCGGCTCCGGCTTCGCCGGGCGGCGTCCGGCGGAGCTCTCCGGCGGGCAGCGGCAGCGGGTGGCCATCGCCCGCGCCCTCGCGCTGCACCCCGAGCTCCTGGTACTGGACGAGCCGGTCTCCGCGCTCGACGCCTCGGTGCAGGCGCAGATCCTGGCCCTGCTGGACGACCTGCAGCGGCGGCTCGGGCTCGCCTACCTCTTCATCTCGCACGACCTCGCGGTGGTGCGCCGGATCAGCGACCGGGTGGCGGTCATGCGGCACGGCCGGATCGTCGAGACCGGCCGAACCGCCGCCCTTTTCGCGACCCCGGAGCACGAGTACACCCGCGAACTGCTGGCCGCGGTCCCGCGGCCGCGAACGGAGCTCTCCGCCGCGCCGGGCCCGCGCCCGGCCGCGGGGCTCCCCGGCCCGGAAAAGGAGACACTGTGAGCGTTCCCTTCCTGCTCGGGATCGAGGCGGCGGGCACCGGCGTCCACCCCGCGTCCTGGCGCCGCCCCGACTCCCGCGCCGAGGAGCTCTTCACCGGCGGCTACTGGGCCGACGCCGCGGCCGCGCTGGAGGCGGCCGGCGCCGACCTGCTCTTCGTCCCCGACTCCTTCGCCCTGCAGCAGGGCGGCCCCGGCGTCACCAGGGGGCGGCTCGACGCGGTCGCCGTAACCGCGCGGGTCGCCGCCCGCACCCGCCGGATCGGGCTGGTGCCGCAGGGCGCGGTCACCCACACCGAGCCCTTCCACCTGTCGAAATCCATTCAGGCGCTGGATTTCGCGAGCCTGGGCCGGGCCGGCTGGGAGGTCACCGTCTCGCCCGGCGCCGAGCAGGCCGCCGCCTTCGGCCGCAAGCCGGAGCAGGGCCACCCCGCGCTCTGGCACGAGGCGGACGAGGCGATCGAGGTCACGGTGCGGCTCTGGGACAGCTGGGAGGACGACGCGGAGATCCGCGATATCCCCACCGGCCGCTTCATCGACCGGGAGAAGCTGCACTACATCGACTTCGCGGGCGACAACTTCTCCGTCAAGGGGCCTTCCATCACCCCGCGCTCGCCGCAGGGGCAGCCGATCGTCGCCGTCCGCGCGGGCGCCGCCGACGACCCGGCCACCGCCGTCGCCGTACAGCGCGCCGACCTGATCCGGGTGGGCACCGCCGAGCCGGAGGCGCTGGCCGCGCAGCGCGACCAGCTCCGAGCCGCGGTCACGGCGGCGGGCCGGGACCCGGAGACCGTGTTCGTGCTCGCCGACCTCGACATCCACCTCGCCGCCACGGTCGAACAGGCCGAGGCCGAGGTCGCCGAGCTGAACGGCTGGCACCCCGCCGAGACCGCCGCCGCGCACATCGGCACCACCGACACCCTGCGCGCCACCCTGGTCGCGCTCGCCGGCGCCGTCGACGGCGTTGTCCTGCGCCCGCTGGCGCTGGCCGCCGCGCTGCCCGCGCTCGGCAGGCTCGGCCACACCCCGCCGGAGTCCGGCGCCACCCTGCGCGACCGACTCGGGCTGGCCCGCCCGGCCAGCCGCTACGCACTCGGAGGAGCACGATGACCACCAGGAAGAAGCAGGTGCACCTGGCGGCGCACTTCCCCGGCGTCAACAACACCACGGTGTGGAGCACCCCGGAGTCCGGCAGCCAGGTCGACTTCGCCTCGTTCAAGCACCTGGCCGAGACCGCCGAGCGCGGCCTCTTCGACTTCTTCTTCCTGGCCGAGGGGCTGCGGCTGCGCGAGCACCTGGGCCGCATCCACGACCTGGACGTGGTCGGCCGCCCCGACACCTTCACCGTGCTGGACGCGCTGGCCGGCGTCACCGAGAAGCTCGGGCTCGCCGGCACCATCAACAGCACCTTCAACGAGCCGTTCGAGCTGGCCAAGCAGTTCGCCTCGCTGGACCACCTCTCCGGCGGCCGGGCCGCCTGGAACGTGGTGACCTCCTCCGACGCCTTCACCGGCGAGAACTTCCGGCGCGGCGGCTACCTCGACTACGAGCAGCGCTACCAGCGCGCCGCCGAGGTGGTGGATGCCGCCCGCGCGCTCTGGGACGCCTGGCCCGAGGACGCGCTCACCGTCGACCGGGCAGCGGGCATCTTCGCCCGCGACGTGCCGGAGACCGCCTTCCACGGCGAGCACATCGAATTCACCGGCCGCTTCGTGCTGCCGCGCAGCCCGCAGGGGCACCCGGTGCTGCTGCAGGCCGGCGACTCGGACGGCGGCCGCGAGTTCGGCGCCCGCTCCGCCGACGCCATCTTCACCGGCCACGGCACCCTGGAGGCGGGCCGGGCCTTCTACGCGAACGTCAAGGACCGGCTGGCCAAGTACGGCCGGGAGCGGGACGAGCTCAAGATCCTGCCCGCCGCCACCTTCGTGCTCGGCGACACCGACGCCGAGGCGCACGAGCGCGCCGCGCAGATCCGGTTGCAGCAGGTGAGCCCGCAGACCGCCATCTCCTTCCTGGAGCAGGTGTGGGGCCGCGACCTCTCCGGCTACGACCCGGACGGCCCGCTGCCCGAGGTCGAGCCCTCCGGCGACGTCACCATCACCCGGGGCCGGGTGCGGCACCGCAAGGACCCGCTCGCGGTCGCCGAGGAGTGGCGGGCCAAGGCCGAAGCGGAGAACCTCACGATCCGGCAGCTGGTCATCGAGGTCACCTCCCGGCAGCAGTTCGTCGGCACCCCGGCGGGCGTCGCCGAGCAGATCGACACCTACGTGCAGACCGACGCCTCGGACGGCTTCATCCTGGTGCCGCACCTGACCCCGCACGGCCTGGACGAATTCGTCGACCGGGTGGTGCCGGAGCTGCAGGAGCGCGGCAGTTTCCGCACCGAGTACACCGGCAGCACCCTGCGCGAGCACCTCGGGCTCGCGCACCCGGCCCAGCGGCAGCGCCGCCGTCCCCCGGTTTCCGAACACCGCAGCGAAGGAGTCCGCGCGTCATGACCGCCGTCACCACCGATTCGGCCACCCACTTCGCCCGCGAGTGGGAGCGCTGGCACCACGCCCGCGTCGACCGGCTGCGCGACCCGCTCGGCTTCCTCAGCCTCACCGCGCTGCACTGGCTCACCGACGCCCCCGAGCGCATCGACGGCCTCCCCGGCACCTGGTGGGTGACCGACGACAAGGTCTTCATCACCGCCCGCCCCGGCGACCGGCTGGACCACGAGGGCACCCGGATCGCCGGCGTGCACATCGTGCGGCCGCTGGAGGCCGCGCCCGGTATCACCGTGCGCCACGACGACCGGGTGCTGGAGATCATCCGGCGCACCGGGCAGTACGCGGTCCGGGTGCACGACCCGGCCTCGCCCGCGCTGGTCACCTTCCGGGACATCCCGTCCTACCCGCCCGCCGCCGAGTGGGTCGTCGCGGGCCGGTTCACCCGGTTCGCCGAGCCGGAGCAGGTGACCACCGGCGCTGTGGTGCCGGGGCTGGAGCACCACCACACCGCGGTCGGCACCGTCGAGTTCGAGCTGAACGGCGTCACCGAGCAGCTGGTCGCCTTCGGCGCAGGCGACGACCTGCGGGTGCTCTTCACCGACGCCACCAGCGGCATCACCAGCTACCCCGGCGCGCGGGCGCTGAGCATCGCGGCCCCGGCCGCGGACGGCACGGTCGTGCTCGACTTCAACCGGGCCACCAACCTGCCCTGCGCCTTCACCGCCTACGCGACCTGCCCGGTGGCCCCGGAGCGCAACCGGCTCCGGGTGGCGATCGAAGCGGGCGAGCAGGATCCGCGGACGGAGCAGAGCTCATGAGCATTCCGCTCTCCATCCTCGATCTGTCGCCGATCAGCGCGGGCAGCACCGCCGCGCAGGCGCTGCGCGACACCGTCGACCTCGCGCGGCAGGCGGAACGGTGGGGCTACCACCGGTACTGGCTGGCCGAGCACCACTTCGTGCGGGTGGCCAGCTCGTCCTCGGTGACGCTGCTCGGGCTGGTCGCCGCCGCCACCGAGCGGATCCGGGTCGGCACCGCCGCGGTGCAGGTCGGGCACCACACCTCGGCCTCGGTGGTGGAGGCGTTCGGCACCATCGACGCGCTGTACCCGGACCGGCTGGATCTCGGCATCGGGCGCTCCGGGCACCGGAAGGCGCAGTTCGGGTCGGAGGCGGGCAAACCGGCGGCGCCGCGCGGCACCGAGGTGCGCGACGGCGTCGTGGTGCCGCCGCCCTTCGACCCCGGGCGAATCACCGACCGCTCGCGCTTCGTCGCCGCTTTGCAGGCGCTGCAACTGCCGGGGGCGCAGCCGCTGGACTTCCCGGAGCAGGTCGAGCAGATCCGCGGGCTCCTCGACGGCAGCTTCGTCACCGGCGACGGGGTCGCGCTGCACGCGGTGCCCGGCGAGGGCGCGCAGGTCGCGCTGTGGATCTTCGGCAGCTCGGCCGGGGAGAGCGCGGAGCTGGCCGGGCGGCTCGGGTTGCCCTTCGCCGCCGCCTACCACGTCGCGCCGGGCAGCGCGCTGGACGCCATCGCCGCCTACCGGGCCGCCTTCCGCCCCTCGGCGGTGCTCGCCGAGCCCTACGCGGTGATCTCCGCCGACGTGCTCGTCGGGCCGGACGAGGAGACGGCGCGGTACCGGGCCCGCGGGTACGGGCACTGGGTGTACAGCATCCGCAGCGGTGCGGGCGCCGCCGACTACCTCGCGCCGGATTCGGTACCGCCGCTCACCGACGAGCAGGAGAAGCTTGTCGAGGATCGGATCGCCACCCGCTTCGTCGGCACCGCGCACGATGTCGCCGCCCGCCTGGCGGCGCTGCGCCGGGTCAGCAACGCCAACGAGGTCCTGGCCACGACCATCGCCTTCGACCACCAGCACCGCCTGGAGTCGCACCGCCTGCTCGCCGAGGCATGGGCCGCCCGCGGCGAACAACTCGACTCTCCCCAGTCCGGCGCGGCCTGACCGGGACCCGCGGCGCCGGAACCCCCTACGCCGAGACCGGCGCCGCCGTCACCCCGTACCCGAGGTTCGTCAGCACCTCGGTCGTAGCTTTCGCGAAGTTCAGCGTGATGAAGTGCAGGCAGGGCGCGCCCTCGTCGATCAACCGCTGCGCCATCTCGGTGGCGATCTCGATCCCGGCGGCCCGGACCGCGGCCCGATCCTCCTCGGGCCCGTCCCCGGCGGCCGCGGTGAGCCGGTCGACGACGGCGGCGGGCAGCGGCCGCCCGCACAGCTCCTCGGCCCGGCGCACGGTGCGCAGCGAGGTGATCGGCATGAGCTCGGGGATGATCGGCTTGGCGCCCTGCTCCGGGTCGAGCGCCACCAGCCGGTCGCGCAGCCGCAGGTAGTGCTCGACGTCGAAGAACATCTGGGTGATCGAGTACTCGGCGCCGGCCCGCAGCTTGGCGGCCAGGTGCCTGGTGTCGTGGTCCAGATCCGGCGACCGGTGGTGCCCCTGCGGGAAGGAGGCCACCCCGACGTGGAAATCGCCGAGGTCGCGCACGATCCGCACCAGCTCCTCGGCGTACTCGACGCCGTCCGGGTGCCGCACCCACTCGCCGAGCGGATCGCCGGGCGGGTCGCCGCGCAGTACCAGCACATTGCAGATCCCGGCGTCGGCGTACGACCCCACCAGCGCGCGCAGCTCGGCGACGCTGTGCGAGACCGCGGTCAGGTGCGCCACCGGAAGCAGTGTGGTCTCCCCCGCCAGCTGCCCGGTCACCCGCACCGTGCGATCCCGGGTGGAGCCGCCCGCGCCGTAGGTCATGGAGACGAAGGCCGGGTGCATGCGCTCGAACTCGCGCACCGCACGCCACAGCTTCGCCTCGGCCGCCGCGTCCCGCGGCGGATTGAACTCCACCGAGAACGGCACCAGCCGCTGCCCGTGCGTCCGCAGGCTCCGCACCACCGACGGTGTGCCCGACGCCCGCCGTCCCCCCAGATCGTCCACAGTCACCGGCCCAGTGTAGAGGCCGGGGCGCGCCCGGCCCCCGCCGCTGTGCGGGGCCGGAAACGGCGCCGCCGCGTATCCGACGGGCACCCGCCCTGCCCGCCGCTGTGCAGGGCTCGAGCGGGAGCGCGTATCCTACGGGCAGACGGCTGTGCATCGATCGTGCCTGCCGTCATGCCCCGAGCAGATCTGTGCGGGCACGTCGTCGTGCCCGCACCGGCCGTCGAGAACCGATCCCGGGAGGTTCCCCTGTCCGCCGGACCAGGCACCCCGTCGCCCGTCGCCACCGGGCGCGCCGCCGCGGCGACGGCAACCCTCGCGGCGCCCGACCCCCGGCCGGCGCTGCGCGCCTTCGTCACCGCCGTCGAGGGCGCACTGGTCGAGTTCTTCGAGAGCAGAACGGCACTGGTCGAGCCGCTCGGCCCGCCCTTCACCGAATCCGCCGACGTGCTGCGCGACTTCGTGCTGCGCGGCGGCAAGCGAACCAGGCCCTCGTTCGCGTGGACCGGCTGGCTCGGCGCGGGCGGCGACCCGGACGGCCCCGACGCCCCCGGCGTACTGCGCGCCTGCGCGGCGCTGGAGCTGGTGCAGGCCTGCGCGCTGATCCACGACGACATCATCGATTCGTCGCGGACCCGGCGCCGCTTCCCCACCGTGCACGTCGACTTCGAGCAGCGGCACCGGGAGCGGGCGCTGCTCGGCGACCCGGCGCACTTCGGCGTCTCGGTGGCGATCCTGGTCGGCGATCTCGCGCTGGCCTGGGCCGACGACATGGTGAACGGGGCGGGGCTTGACCCGGCCGCGTTCACCAGGTTCGCCCCGGTGTGGGCGCGCATGCGCACCGAGGTGCTCGGCGGGCAGCTGCTCGACATCCAGGGCGAGGCGGGCGGCGACGAGACGGTCGCGGCGGCGCTGCGCATCAACGAGTTCAAGACCGCGGCCTACACCATCGAACGTCCGCTGCACCTCGGTGCGGCGCTGGCCGACGCCGGCCCCGAGCTGGTCGCGGCGTACCGGACGTTCGGCACGGACATCGGCGTCGCCTTCCAGCTCCGCGACGACCTGCTCGGGGTGTTCGGCGACCCCGAGGTCACCGGCAAGCCGTCCGGTGACGATCTGCGCGAGGGCAAGCGCACCGTGTTGCTGGCCGAGGCGCTGCGCCGCGCCGACGCCACCGACCCGGCCGCCGCCCGACTGCTGCGCTCCCGGATCGGCACCGATCTCGGTGCCGACGAGGTGGCGCTGCTGCGGGAGCTGCTCGTCGACCTGGGTGCGGTCGACGACGTGGAGGCCCGCATCACCGACCTCACCGAGCGCGGTCTGGCCGCGCTCGAATCCAGCTCGGCCGAGCCCGTCGCGAAAGCGCAGTTGCGCGCGATGGCGCTGGCCGCCACCAGGAGAGCCCTATGAGAGCCTTCGTCGCCCCGCAGGACCGAGTGATCGTCGTCGGCAGCTGCCCGCCCGCACCGCGGGGCAGCCGCAGGCCCGGCCCCGCGCCCGGCGAACGCCGGGTCGTGCTCGGCGCCGGGCTGCCCGCGCCGCGCACCATCCCCACCGGCCGCCGCAGGCGCACGGTCGTCGTCCCCGCCGGGTTCCCCAGCGGGGAGTTCGAGCCGGAGACCGGGTTCGAGCCCGGCCCCGACCGGGATCGCACCGACGGCCGTGAGCCGGCCGCCGGCCGCGAGACCGGCGATGCCGCCGCGCACGACGAGAGCCGCGATGCCGACACCGCTCGCGTGGAGGGTGCGGCGCACGGCGCGCGCGAGCGCGGCGCCGGTCTCCACCAGGACGCCGCTGCGGAGACCGGCGCGAAGCACGCCGCCGCGGCTGCCGCCGGCGCCGCGACCGGCGCGGAGTACGACGCCGACGACCTGGTCCACACGGACGATGAACCGCGCCCGCTGATCGCCCGCCAGCGCCGCATCACCCAGCGCCGCCCGGAACCCGAGCCGGACGAGTTCGAGATCGAGTACCGCGCCCTGCAGATCGCCCGCGACCGCGAGGCCGAGGACCGCACTCTGGCGGGAATCGCCGAACTGCTCGACGCATGACCCGCGGGCCCGCGCCCGCCACCGTCCAAGGCCACCCCGAACGGGTGGTCGTGGTCGGCGCGGGCCTCGCCGGCCTCGCCGCCGCGCTCTACCTGACCGGCGCCGGGCACCGCGTCACCGTGCTGGAGCGCGCCGACCACCCCGGCGGCCGGGTCGGCCGCTACCGCGGCCCGGACTACGAGATCGACTCCGGCGCCACCGTCCTCACCCTCCCCGAACTGGTCACCGAGGCCCTGGCCGCGGTAGGCAGCACCCCCGAGCAGTGCGACCCCCCACTCCGGATGCGCCCGCTCACCCCCAGCTACCACGCCCGCTTCGCCGACGGCGCCGACCTGCGCGTCTACGCCGACCCGGACGCCATGGCCGCCGAGGTGGACCGCTTCGCCGGCCCCGAGGCGGCCCGCGGCTACCGCGCCCTGCGCGCCTGGCTGGCCCGGATCTACCGGGCCGAGTACGGCGAGTTCATGGACACCAACTTCGACTCCGCCCTGGACATGGTCCGCTACCCGGCCAAGCGCGCCGCGCTGCTCCGCCTGCTCCGATTGGGCGGCTTCGGCAGGCTCGGCCCCGCGGTGGCCCGCTTCGTCCGGGACCCGCGGATCGCCCGGGTCTTCACCTTCCAGGCGCTGTACGCGGGCACCGCCCCCGCGCAGGCGCTCGCCGTCTACGGCGCCATCCCGCACATGGACACCTCACTCGGCGTCTACTACCCCGAGGGCGGCATGCGCGCCATCGCCGCCTCGATGGCGGGCGCGCTCACCGCGGCGGGCGGCACGCTGCGGCTGAACACCGAGGCCGCGGGCGTGACCCGCCGCGGCCGCCGCGCAACCGCGGTCCGGCTCGCCGACGGCTCCGAGCTCCCCTGCGACGCCCTCGTGCTCACCGCCGACCTCGGCGAGCTCGGCCGCTTCGGGCTGCGCCGCAGACCGGGGCTGCGCGCCTCGCCGTCGGCGGTGGTCGCGCACGGCACCGTGCCCGCCGCGGTCGCCGCGCGCTGGCCGATCCAGGCGCACCACACCATCGACTTCGGCGCCGCCTGGGAGCGCACCTTCGCCGAGATCACCGCCGCCCGCGGCCGGGGCAGGCTGATGAACGACCCCTCACTGCTGCTCACCCGCCCCGCGCTCACCGACCCGGCGCTCCTCATCCAGCGCCCCGACGGTCCCGCCGAGCCCTTCTCCCTGCTCGCCCCCTGCCCGAACCTCACCGCGGCGCCCCTGGATTGGGACCGCCTCGGCCCCGCGTACCTGCGCGAGCTGCTCGCGCTGCTGGAGACCCGCGGCTACACCGGCATCTCCCGCCACTTCGCCGTCGACCACCTCGACACCCCGGCGACCTGGCTCGCCCGCGGCATGCTGGCGGGCAGCCCGTTCTCCGCGGCGCACCTCTTCCGGCAGACCGGGCCCTTCCGCCCGCGCAACCTGCCGCGCCGGTACGACAACGTCGTGCTGGCAGGCTGCGGCACCACGCCGGGGGTCGGGGTGCCCACCGCGCTGCTCTCCGGAAAGCTCGCGGCGCAACGGATCACCGGGGCCGCGGTGCCCGCCCGGCTCGATCCCCGCGCACCGGCGGGTTAGGGTCTCCAGGGCGGCTCGTAAACTGGGCAGCCGTACCGGCCCGGTGATGCCGGCGCAGACCTATTCGCTCCGCGGTTGCGACCGCCGACCACGACGGGGGGACCCGCTCCGGATGGCTTCCCCCGACACGTCCCGAGACCGATGACCGAAACCCTGTCCACCGTGACCCCCGCCGCAGGCGCCGCACACCCGCGCGGGCGGATGCGGGTGGCCGCCGACTTCCTGCGCAGCCCCGAGGGGCACGCCGCGCTGCTCGGGCTGGCCGGCGCGGTCATGATCACCTTCGGCGGGTTCGGCGCGGGCAGCGTGCGCAAGCGCGATCCGCTGCTGGAGGCCGCGCACCTCTCCTGGCTGCGCTTCGGGCACGGCTACGCGCTCTCCACCATCCTGATCTGGATCGGCGTGCTGCTCATGATCACCGGGTGGGTGCGGCTCGGCCGGCTCACCCTCGGCACCGGCGGCGTGCGCTCCTCGGTGACGCTGAACGAGCTGCGCGCCATCGTCGGGATCTGGATCTTCCCGCTGCTCTTCGCCGTGCCCATGTTCAGCCGCGACGCCTACTCCTACCTGGCCCAGGGCGCGCTGCTGCGCGACGGCTTCGACCCGTACCAGGTCGGCCCGGTCGCCAACCCCGGCGTGCTGCTGGACAACGTCAGCCCCGTCTGGACCACCACCACCGCCCCCTACGGCCCCATCTTCCTGCTCCTCGGCCGCGCCATCACCATGCTCACCGGGGACAACGTGGTCACCGGCACCATCGCGCTGCGCCTGGTCATGCTGCCCGGCCTCGCGCTCATGATGTGGGCGGTGCCGTACCTGACGAAGCACCTCGGCGGCAAACCGACCGTCGCGCTCTGGCTCGCGGTACTGAACCCGCTGGTGCTCATCCACCTGATCGGCGGCGTGCACAACGAGATGCTCATGGTCGGGCTGCTCTGCGCCGCCATCGCGCTGGTCCTGGAGCGGCACCACGTGGCCGGAATCGTGGTGGTCGCGATCGGCGTCGCCATCAAGGCCACCGCAGGCGTCGCACTGCCCTTCCTGGTCTGGATCTGGATGATCCACGAACGCGAGCGGCGCGCCGCCCAGCGAGCCGCAGGGGACGACTCCGAGAGCGCCGAGCTGCCGCACCCCACGCTCATGTTCGCCAAGATCGCCGGGCTCGGGCTCGGCGTCTTCGCCGTGGTCTTCGTCGCGGCCTCCGCGCTGGCCGGGGTCGGCATCGGCTGGCTCACCGCGCTCTCCGGCTCGAAGAAGATCATCAACTGGCTCTCGCTGCCGACCGTCATGGCGCACGCCCTCACCTGGATCTCCCCGCTGCAGATCGGGCAGGTGCTCGACATCACCCGGCTGCTCTGCATGCTCGCCCTGGTCGCCGTGCTGGCCTGGACGTGGTGGCGGTTCAAGGACAGCGAGCGCGAGGCGGTAGCCGGGATCATGATCGCCTTCGTCGCGATCGTCATCCTCTCCCCCGCCGCGCTGCCCTGGTACTACTCCTGGCCGCTCGCCCTCGCCGCCGGTTTCGCCCTTTCTTTGGGCACGCTGCAGGTGCTGGTGGGGTTGTGTACCTGGCTCATGCTGGTTTTTCAGCCGGATGGTTCTATCGGGTTGTACAACTTCTGGCACGTGGCGCTAGCCGTCTTCGCCGCTGTCGTCGCGGCGCTGTCGTTGCGTACGGTCGATCCACTGCGCCTGCGTTCGACGCGGTCCGCCGTGACCACGCCGACGGTCGTCCCGGCACACACCTAACCCTCTACAGTGGTCGTGCAGCCTCCCCCTGCGGGGTGCGAGGAAGTGAGGCCGGGATCCCCGCCGGACGACGGGACCCGGCCTTCGCGCTCTCTTGAGCCGCCGACTCGACGACTGCACCGCGAGGAGTAGCTGATGAGCGACGCCCGGATTGACGGAACTCGCTACAGCAAGCCCGCTGTAGTTCCCGACGACCTGCGCCTGCTCACCGGCCCAACCGCTGGCATCGTCCACCTTCCTGTGCACCTCGACTGGTCGGGATGCGCCATCTACGACCTCGATCGTCCCGGCAGGATCGTCGATCTGTATCGCGCGGTCATCAACGAAGCCGCCAGCCCTGCCGACCTGCACACATATCTCGATGCGTCGACGTTGAAGCGGCTGTGGTCTGATATCTGGCTTCCGGTAGGGATCCGGCGTGCCTGGGAGAGCCGTTTTCCCGAGCTCAGCTGCCTAGCCTCGGCTTGAACAGTTGAACCGCTCGCTGCTGAACTCCACTGCGGCGTGCGCGAGATCACCACGCGCGCGATCTACAAGCGGTGCGCACCGAAACTCGGAGCGGGCTGGTGGAAGTGAGCAAGGCCTACACCGCGAAGGTGACCCGCGACGAGGATGCCTGGTCGATTGAGGTGCCCGAGGTCGACCGCGTCACACAGGCGCCCAACCTGACGCCAGGTCGACGTGATGGCTCGCGACCTCACCGTCATCATGGACGGCATCGACCCGGCCGAGATCGAGCTGCGCATCGAGTGGACGACCGACATCACCGCCTCGCTGACCGAGGTCTATGCGGCGAAGAAGGCCGCCGGCGGTGACCAACGAAGCCACCAGCCCCACCGACCTGCACACCTACCTCGATGTGGTGCATTGAGCCACCTGTGGTTCCAGGTAACTACGGCTCCAGGTACAACCGCTCGTTCGGCAGTCGCGGCAGATCGGCGGTGCCGGAGGCGGCGACGCTGACCGCCTCGACGTAGTGCCGCTGCTCGTGCTCCTGGACGAAGAGCAGCGCGGCCGTTGTGCAGGCCGCGAAGTCGAACCAGGTCCCATGCAGCGATATCGACAGCCGGACGTCGGGCTCGTCCGGCAGTGGAGAGACTCGGCGCATCCTTCGCGATCCGAGGAGGGCGGTTTGGACGGGTGTATCGCCGCTCGACACCGGCCGCCGTGGCGCGTCCTCCGTCATGGCTCTTGCCCTTCCAGCGCCTGCACCGACAGAAGCGCACCCGGCACCGGGGGCGGAAGCCACCGACTCCGACACCGTTTGCGGGGCCGATGCGCCGATGTCGACAGCCACCTCGGCGACGCCCGGTACCGGGTGCGGAATCGACCGTAAACGGTCTGACCGGACGTGAACCGGCCGGAATCGGCGGTTGTACTGGGATATTAGAAACCGGTATACGGACGGGGCAGTGCCGAAATCCCCTGCCGGTCAGCGGTTCCCGGAGATCGCGGGGGCGTAGTCTTCGTGCAGGGGGTGAGCGGTATGCGTATGACCACCGGCGAGGTCATCCGACGAGTACGCCGATCCATCGGCATGACCCAGGCAGAGCTGGGTTCCGTGCTCGGGTACACCCAGCCCGCGATCCCCAGCTGGAGCACGACGGCTCCGCGATCCACGATGTCCGCGTGCTCCGTCGCGTAGCCCGCGCACTCCACATCCCCCTTGCCATACTGGTGACGGAGGACGAAGAGGAGGCGGACGTGCAGCGACGCGAATTCTTCAGAGCCGGAGCCATCGGCGCGGGCGCGGTGGCGGGTGTCGCAACCGCGCCGAGCGCCCTCGGAACATCCGGCACGCCACGTATCGGCGCCTCCGATATCGCCGCCCTCGCCGACAGCGTCGAGCAGCTCCACAGCCTGGACCTGGTACTCGGCGGTGACCGGCTGCGCGGCCTCGCAGCGGGCCAGGTGCGCTACGCCAGGCAGCTGCTCGGCGCAGGCAGCTACAGTGACGCGGTCGGCCAGGAGCTGGCTGGCACAACGGCCGAGCTGATGACCGCCGCCGGGTGGGTGGAGTACGACTCCGGACACCCCGGCAAAGCCGCCCGCTACTACACCGAAGCCGCCCAGACCGCCACGGCCGCTGATGACGGCATCGCCGCCGCGCACGCACTCGGCAATGCCAGTCACCTCATGGTCAACCGGCTCGGTTCCGAGACGAGCGGTGACCGGCTGGCGGTGCAGTACGCGCAGGCAGCCACCCGGGCTGCGGCGAAGCGCGGCGGACCAGGACTTCGCGCGCTGATGGCGCTGCGCGAGGCGGAGGCGAACGGCGCGCGCGGCGACCGGGTCGAGATGGCCAGGGCCGTCTCACGCGCGTTCCGCGCCTACGACTCCAGCCGCGGGTTCGATCCCGGCTGGGTGTACCTGCCCCAGGCGGAGATGAGCGGCGTATCCGGCAAGGCCCACATGCGCATCGGTGACCACGCCGCCGCCGTCGCGCACTTCAGGGACGCGATCGCCGGTTCCAGCGCCTGGCCGCGCGAGCGGGCCTCCTGGCAGCTGCATCTGACGCACAATCTGATCCGGAGCGGCGACGTCGCCGCCGCCTGCGGCCAGCTCACCGACACCTTCGCCACCATCACGGAGCTGGCATCGGCCCGATTGCAGCGACGTCTGGCCGACGTGATCGCCCTCGTGCGGCCGCACTCCGCGGTGCCCGAGGCGCGCGAACTCCTCGGCCTATGGGTAAGCCGCTGAGACCTGATCAGAACGGGTCTGCCGCGGCCCGGCGCACGACCTCCCGCGCCAAATCCCCGTGCAACGCATCCACCGGCTTCCCCGGCAACGTCGGATCGTCGGTGAACACCCACTCCAGAATCTCCTCGTCGGTGTACTTCCCGTCCCGCATGACGGTGATCAACCCGGGAAGCATCCGGACAACGGCCCCATCACGGTCGAAGAACCGCGCGGGCACCCCGGCGACCCCGTCCCGGCGGACGGCGAGCAACTGGTGATCGCGCAGCATCTGGTGCACCCGGGTGACCGGGATACCGAGCTGCTCGGCGACATCGGGCAGGTTCAGCAGCTCGACGTCGGCCGGAAGCACATCCTCGCTGCAGGGAAAGGAACTCACGGGCAACTACGGTAGACGGTCGGTTCCCGCACGTCGTGATCCACCCGCGACCGTCGCGCCGATACCATCGACACCGGCCGCACCGGGCGGCCGCATCGCCCGCCGCGCGGCACGCGAGGGGTGGACGTTCGGAATCCGGAGGAACACGTGATCGGCCAGATGCTCGAAGGGCGTTATCGCATCGATGCGCCGATCGCCCGGGGCGGGATGTCGACGGTCTTCCGCGGCGTCGACACCCGGCTGGACCGCCCGGTCGCGATCAAGGTGATGGATCCGCGCTTCGCCTCCGATCCGCAGTTTCTGGCCCGGTTCGAGTTCGAGGCGCGGTCGGTGGCCAAGCTCAAGCATCCGTCGCTGGTGGCGGTGTACGACCAGGGCGTGGACGGGGAGCACCCGTTCCTGATCATGGAGCTGGTGGAGGGCGGCACGCTGCGCGAGCTGCTGCGCGAGCGCGGGCCGATGCCGCCGCACGCGGTGCGCGCGGTGGCCGAGCCGGCGCTGGGCGCGGTGGGGGTCGCGCACCGGGCGGGGCTGGTGCACCGCGACATCAAGCCGGAGAACGTGCTCATCTCCGACGCGGGCGAGGTGAAGATCGCTGATTTCGGGCTGGTTCGCGCGGTCGCGGCGGCGACGACGACCTCGGCGAGCGTCATCCTCGGCACCGCCGCCTACCTCTCCCCCGAGCAGGTCACCAGCGGCACCGCGGACGCCCGCTCCGACGTCTACGCCTTCGGCATCCTGATCTTCGAGCTGCTCACCGGCCGGGCGCCGTTCACCGGCGACACCTCGCTGTCGATCGCCTACCAGCGCATCGAGAACGATGTGCCGCCGCCGAGCGCCTTCATCGAGGGCGTGCCCCCGGAATTCGACCGGCTGGTGGCCCGCGCCACCGCGCGCGAGCCGAGCCACCGTTTCGCCGACGCCGTGGAGATGGCCGCCGAGCTGCGCGGCATCGCGGCCGCGCTGGCGCTGCCCGCCTACCGGGTGCCCGCGCCCAGGGAGTCCGCCGAGCACACCAGCTCGAGCAGGCGCGTCGCCGAGATGCCACCGCCCCCGCAGCAGCAGCCGCAGCACACCCGGGTGCAGACGGCGGCCCGGCCGGTGGACCACGGCACCGCGATGCACCATGAGCCGGGGCTGCCGGAGCCGCGCCGCTACGACCCCTACGAGCAGCAGCAGTACCCGTACGCGGGCGACCCGCACCGGCAGAAGCGCACGGTCTGGCTCTGGGTGGCGCTGGTCGCGGTGCTGACGCTGGTGGTCGGGGTCGGCGGCTGGTGGTTCGGCGCGGGCCGCTACGAGGCGGTGCCCGCGATCGCCGGGATGCCGACCGAGCGTGCGGTGGCGGCGCTCACCGAGGCCGGGTTCGAGACCGAGATCCGGCAGAAGGCCTCGGACACCGTCCCGGTGGGCGGCGTGGTCGGCAGCGATCCCTCGGCGGGGTCCCGGGTGACCAAGGGCTCGACGATCGGCGTGCTGGTCTCCAGCGGCAGGCCCCGGGTGCCGGAGGCGAACGCGGGCGCCGATATCGGCGCGATCAACCGCGCCATCCGTGATGCCGGGCTCACCCCGGTCGACGCGGGTGAGACCGGGAGCAGCGCCCCGAAGGGCACGCTGGCCAGGGTCGAGCCGGCGCCGGGGACGGTGCTGCCGACCGGCGGGCAGGTCAAGGTCTTCAAGAGCCGCGGCTCGACACCGGTGAAGGTGCCCGATGTGAGCGGCCGCAGCACCGAGGAGGCGGCGAGCATCCTGCAGGCCGCGGGGCTGGAGATCGCGGAGACCAGGGAGCAGTACGACCGCGGCACCGAGGGCGGCAAGGCCATCGGCACCGACCCGCAGCCGGGCACCCAGCTGCAGTCCGGCGACACGGTGGTGCTGCTGGTCTCGAACGCGGTGAAGATCCCGCTGGTGGTCGGCAAGAGCGTCGGCAATGCCCGCGCCGAGCTCCAGCAGCTCGGGTTGCAGGTGCAGGTGCGGCAGCTGACCCCGTCGGACGGGTCCGTGGTGATCGGGCAGACGCCGGGCGTCGGCGCGAACGTGGAGGCGGGCTCCATGATCGCGCTGACCGCGCTGCCGTAGTTACCGCAGCATCTCGGCGACCAGGAAGGCCAGCTCCAGCGACTGCTGGGTATTGAGCCTCGGATCGCAGGCCGTCTCGTAGCGCCCGGAGAGGTCCAGGTCGGAGATCTCCTGGGCGCCGCCGAGGCACTCGGTGACGTCCTCGCCGGTGAGCTCGATGTGCAGCCCGCCGGGGTGCGTGCCGAGCCCGCGGTGCACCTCGAAGAAGCCCTGCACCTCGTCCACGATCCGGTCGAAGTGCCTGGTCTTGAAGCCGGTCGAGGCCTCGTGGGTATTGCCGTGCATGGGGTCGCACTGCCAGATCACCTGGTGCCCGGTGGCCTGCACCTTCTCCACGATGGGCGGCAGGATGTCGCGCACCCGGCTGTTGCCCATGCGGGAGACGATGGTGAGCCGGCCGGGCTCGTTGTTCGGGTCGAGCCGCTCGACGTACTCCACCGCCAGCTCCGGCGTGGTGGTCGGCCCGATCTTGATGCCGATCGGGTTGGCCAGCAGCTCGGCCAGCGCGATGTGCGCGCCGTCCAGCTGCCTGGTGCGCTCGCCGATCCAGAGGAAGTGCGCGGAGAGGTCGTAGAGCACCGGCTCGCCCGCGGCGTTCTCCGCGAGCCGCAGCATGGCGCGCTCGTAGTCGAGGACCAGCGCCTCGTGGCTGGCGTAGATCCTGGCCTGCTGCAGGCTGGGGTCGTTCACCCGGCAGGCGGTCATGAAGCGCAGCCCGCGGTCGATCTCCTCGGCCAGCGCCTCGTACCTGGCGCCGGCCGGCGACTGCGCGACGAAGTCGCGGTTCCAGTCGTGCACCCGGTGCAGGTCGGCCATGCCCGCGCCGGTGAGCGCCCGCACCAGGTTCATGGCGGCGCTGGCATTGGCGTAGGCGCGGACCAGCCGGGACGGGTCGTGCACGCGCAGCGCCGCGTCGGCGACCAGCGAGTTCACCATGTCGCCGCGGTACGACGTCAGCCCGAGCGCGTCGGTGTCCGAGGAGCGCGGCTTGGCGTACTGCCCGGCGATCCTGGCCACCTTCACCACCGGCAGGCTGGCGCCGTAGGTGAGCACGACGGCCATCTGCAGCAGGGTGCGGATATTGCCGCGGATGTGCGGCTCGGTGTTGTCGGCGAAGGTCTCCGCGCAGTCGCCGCCCTGCATGAGGAAGGCCTCGCCGCGGGCCACCTCGGCGAGCCGCTCGCGCAGCTCCTCCACCTCGGCGGGCACGCAGATGGGCGGCACGCTCTCCAGCACGGTGCGCATCTGGGCGGCCTGCTCCGGATCCCAGGACGGCTGCTGCAGCGCGGGTCGCGCCAGCGCCGCGTCCAGGCGCCTGCGCAGCTCCGAGGGGAGCGGCGGCAGTTCCGGCAAGCGGTCGATCGGTACGTCGACGGTCCAATTCACCAGTTCAGGATACGTACCGCGGCACCGCATAGGGTGAACGGGCGGTGCCGATCGACGGCGCCGCCCGAGCCGAGGAGCCACGCTGCGCTACTTCTACGACTGCGAGTTCATCGAGGACGGCGTCACCATCGACCTGGTCTCGATCGGCGTCGTCTGCGAGGACGGCCGCGAATACTACGCCGTCTCCACCGAATTCGACGAGACCAGGGCCGGGCCGTGGGTGCGCAGACACGTGCTGCCGCAGCTGCCGCCGCCGCACTCGCCGCTGCGCCGCTCCCGGGAGCGCATCCGGACCGATCTGGAGCGCTTCTTCCTGCCCCGCCCCACCGTGCAGCCGGAGCTCTGGGCCTGGGTCGCCGCCTACGACCACGTAGCGCTCTGCCAGCTCTGGGGCTCGATGGTGGAGCTCCCGACCGCGCTCCCGCGCTACACCAACGAGCTGCGCCAGCACTGGGACGCGCACGGCCGCCCCGAGCTGCCCCCGGTCCCCGCCGACGCGCACGACGCGCTCGCCGACGCCAGGCACAACCTGGCCAAGTTCGACGCCATCGAGGCTTTTCGGCGGCGCAGCCGCTGAGCGGCAACGGGACGGGCCCCGGATCCGCAAGGATCCGGGGCCCGTCCCGATCGGGAGAGCTGGGCGCTCAGTGGTGCCCGTTGCTCCCGTTGTGACCGTTGCGCTCGGCCTCCTCCTGCACCCGCTGCAGCACGGCGAGCTGCTTGCGCTCCTCCGCGTGCTCGTGCTCGAAGTTCTTCGCGCTCTCCTGCACCGGGTCGGCGCGCAGGAAGGAGCCGGTGCCGGGCTGGCCGGCCGAGCCGAGCTGGTTCATCCGCTTGGGCACGACCGCGCCCTGGTACTCCAGCGGAATCGGGTGGCCGTGCGAGTCCACCGGGCCGAGCGGCTGGTGCACCTCGATGTACTCGCCGTGCGGCAGCCGCTTGATCACGCCGGTCTCGATGCCGTGCTCGAGCACCGCCCGGTCGCTGCGCTGCAGCCCGATGCAGAACCGGTACGCCAGGAAGTAGGCGATCGGCGGGGCGACCAGCAGGCCGATCCGGCCGATCCAGGTGGTCGCGTTCAGCGAGATGTCGAACTTCAGCGCGATGATGTCGTTGACGCAGGAGAGCGTCAGCACCACGTAGAAGGTGATCGCCATGGCGCCGATCGCGGTCCGCACCGGCACGTCGCGCGGCCGCTGCAGCAGGTTGTGGTGCGCCTGGGTGTCGCCGGTGAGCCTGCGCTCGATCCACGGGTAGGCGACGAGCAGCGTGAAGACCAGGCCCATGATGAGCGCCACCCAGAAGGCGGCCGGCACGGTGTAGCGGCCCAGGTAGAGCTCCCAGGCCGGCATCAGCCGGGCCATGCCGTCGGTCCACATCATGTAGAAGTCGGGCTGCGAACCGGCGGAGACCTGCGACGGGTTGTACGGGCCGAGGTTCCAGATCGGGTTGATCTGCAGCACGCCGCCCATGATCGCCACGATGCCGAGGGTGAAGGCGAAGAACGCGCCCTGGTCGGCGGCGAACACCGGGATGATGCGGGCGCCGACCACGTTGTTCTCGGTGCGGCCGGGGCCGGGGAACTGGGTGTGCTTCTGGTACCAGACCAGCGCGACGTGCGCGGCGATCAGCGCCAGGATGATGCCGGGCAGCAGCAGCACGTGCGCGATGTAGAGCCGCGGGATGATGATGTCGCCGGGGAAGTCACCGCTGAAGATCAGCCAGTGCATCCAGGTGCCGATCACCGGGATCGAGATGGTGATGCCGGAGAAGGCGGCGCGCAGGCCGGTGCCGGAGAGCAGGTCGTCCGGGAGCGAGTAGCCGAAGAAGCCCTCGAACATCGCCAGGATCAGCAGCAGCGAGCCGATCACCCAGTTCGCCTCGCGCGGCTTGCGGAACGCGCCGGTGAAGAAGATGCGGAACAGGTGCACGATGATCGAGCCGGCGAAGAGCAGCGCCGCCCAGTGGTGCACCTGGCGCACGAACAGCCCGCCGCGCACCTCGAAGGAGATGTTCAGCGCGGTTTCGTAGGCCCGCGACATCCCGACGCCGCGCAGCGGCTGGTACGAGCCGTCGTAGACGACGTGCGTCATCGACGGGTCGAAGAACAGCGTGAGGTAGATACCGGAGAGCAGCAGGATGATGAACGCGTACAGCGCGATCTCACCGAGCAGGAACGACCAGTGGGTCGGGAAGACCTTGTTCACCGACCGTTTCACGAAGGCGGCGGCGCGGTAGCGCTCGTCCATCTCGTTCATCTGGGCGGCGGCGCGGCCGCCGGTTGCCTCTGCACTCATGATCGACGCTCCCAATAGGCGGGCCCGAGCGGCTCGATGAAGTCGCGGGCGGCGACGAGGTACCCCTCGGAATTGACGGTGATCGGCAGCTGCGGCAGGGCGCGGGCGGCCGGACCGAAAATCGGTTTGCCCCATTCGGTCGCGGAGAACTGCGACTGGTGGCAGGGGCACAGGATCCGGTTGGTCTGCTGCTCGAACAGCGAGGTCGGGCAGCCGAGGTGGGTGCAGATCTTCGAGTAGGCGAAGTAGTCGCCGTAGTTGAAGCTCTCCTGGCCCTTGCGCTTGATGGCGCTCTCCGCGTCCTCGGTGCGGAGCCGGATCAGCATCACGGCATTGCGGATGCCGCGCAGCGACTGCAGCGTCTCGTGCTCGTCACCGCGCCACTTCTCCTTCCACGGGAACACCGTCTCCATGGCGCCCGCGTCCAGGTCCTCGGGCCGCACCAGCACGACGTCCTGCGGACGTCCGGTGTCGCGGCGCAGGTAGATGGTCTCGCCGGTGTAGTCCGGGGTCCAGCCGGAGACCCAGAGCGGCGACTTGTCGCGCTTGGCCCACGGGTTCTTGATCAGGCCGCCGACGAAGACCAGCAGCGCGCCGACACCGAGCACGCCGACACCGGCGCCCGCGGTGCGGGTGATCATCTTGCGGCGGCCGAGCGTGGAGGTCTCCAGCGCGTCCGACATCTGGGCGGCGAGGGTACGCCGCTCGACCTCGTCGGAGGGGCCGTCGTGGCGGGTCTGGATGGAGAGCTCGTGCGGGATGAACCGCTTCCGGATCAGCACCACGGCGATGCCGATGACCAGCACCGAGATCCCGAAGGTGAGCCCGACCAGCGGGGTGAAGAGCGAGTACTCGGTGTGCCCCGCCTGGTTCGCGCCCTTGAACTCCCACGGCCAGAAGAGGAAGACCCCGACCAGCGCGGCCGCGGCGATCCCGGAGATCGCGAACCAGAAGGTGACCGCCCGCTCCGCGCGCTTCTCGGCGCGGGTGCCCGGCTCCGGGAACCGCTCGGCGCGGTAGGCGACATCGACGTCGTCGCGCGCGGTGCCGATGGCGACCAGCTCGTCCCGGGAGAGCCCGTCCAGCTGCTCCGCGGTGAAGGTGCCCTTGGGGTCGATCTTCCGCTCGGCGGTGTCGTGCCGCTCGTCGGACCCCTCGTCCGGCCGGACCATGTCGTTGCGCTCCTCTGCACTCATACCCGGGTTCCGATCCACATCGCGGCACCGACGACGGAGGTGATGCCGACCACCCAGAGGGCGAGCGCCTCGGTCGCGGGGCCGAAACCGCCGAGGTCGAAGCCGCCGGGCGCCTTTTCTTCCCTGACGTTCAGCACGTACGCCACGATGTCCCGCTTCTCCTCGTCGCTCAGCTGGCGATCGGAGAACTTCGGCATGTTCTGCGGGCCGGTGAGCATGGCGGCGTAGATCTGCTGCTCGCTGGCGGGGGCCAGCGGCGGGGCGTACTTGCCCGAGGAGAGCGCGCCGCCGCGGCCGGTGAAGTTGTGGCAGGAGGCGCAGTTCATCCGGAACAGCTCCGAGCCGCGGCCGAGGTCGTCACCGCGCAGCGACTCCTGGGCGATCTCACCGTTCGCGTCGCGGATCACGGTGGGGCCGCCGCCGTTGGCCGCCACGTAGGCGCCGAGCGCGTCGGTCTGCTGCGGGTCGAACTTCGGGGGCTTCCGCTCGGCCTGGGCCTCGTTGCGGGTCATCGGCATGCGGCCGGAGGAGACCTGGAAGTACACCGCCGCCTCGCCGACGCCGATCAGGCTCGGCCCGCGGTCCTCGACGCCCTGCAGGTTGGCACCGTGGCAGGTGATGCAGGAGGTGTCGTACAGCTGATTGCCCTCGCGGATGAGCGCGGAGGTGTCCTCGTTCGCCGTCGCCACCTGGGGCTCCGGGGTGAGGGCGGTCGCGAGGAAGCCGGCTCCGACCAGTCCCACCAGGAGCGCGAGGCCACCCGCGATCCGCCTGCGCAGCCTGCGCTGCCTGCGGATCGTGCTGGCCTCGCCCTTCCCGGGGCCGGCGGGCTTCGGCGCTGACGGGGGAGATGAACTCATCTGTGTCCCTTTGGAGTAGACGGAACCGACGTTACGTTTCGCCACGCCCGCGTCAGCGGACGAAGTAGATCGTGGCGAACAGCCCGATCCACACGATGTCGACGAAGTGCCAGTAGTAGGAGACGACGATCGCCGCGGTGGCCTGCGCGGGCGTGAACTTGCTCATCTTCGTGCGGGCCAACAGGAAGACGAACGCGATCAGCCCGCCGATCACGTGCAGGCCGTGGAAGCCGGTCGTGATGTAGAAGACCGAGCCGTACACGCTGCTGGAGATCGAGGTCCCCTCGTGCACCAGGTGGTAGTACTCGTAGCCCTGCCCGGCGACGAAGAACGCGCCCATGAACAGGGTGACGAGGTACCAGCGCCGCAGCCCGAACACATCGCCCCGCTCGGCGGCGAAGACGCCCATCTGGCAGGTGAAGGAGGACGCGACCAGGACCGCGGTGACCGGAACGGCGAGACCCAGGTTCAGCTCGGTCGGCTCCGGGGGCCAGTTCCCGTTCGCCTGCGCGCGCGCGACGAAATACATCGCGAACAGGCCGGCGAAGAACATCAGCTCGCTGGACAGCCAGATGATGGTACCGACGCTCACCATGTTGGGCCGGTTCAGCGAGTGCACACGCTGGGTAATGGCCGATCCTTGGGTCCCTACTGCGGTCGTCACGGGGTAAGTATGACTCGCCGTAGTACGACAGAGGTAGCCGGGTGCGAAAGTCGCGCTCGCCGTGTCGGGAACAACACAGCGCACAGGAGGCTGGAGATGGCGGAGCGACCCTGGTGGCGGCGGCTGTTCGGCGGAGCGAAGGGCACGGGGCTGGATCCGGCGCGCCCGGATCTGGTCGTGGTGGCGGCGAGTTTCGACGATGCCGAGGCGTGTTCGGCGGCGCTGGAGCGGGCCGAGCGGTTCGTTCCGGGCGACGAGGTGGTGCTGCGGCATCACCTCCGGGTGCCGGGCGAGCACGTCGCGCGGGTCTGCGCGCTGGCGGGGCAGGACGGGTACGCCGCGGCCGAGACGGATGAGCCGGGGCTGCTGCTGCTCCAGCGGGTGCAGGTGCTCGACGCCCTGCACTGCTCGCAGGAGCGCTCCCGCATGGCGGGGTTGGCCCAGCGCCACGACGGCGTTGCCGATGGCTGGGAGGCGTTGCAGCCCGGCTGACCCGCGCGGAACTCCGGGCGGGCAGCGCGGCAGGGCCGCGCGCCGCGGAATCGGGCGGCGCGGCGCCGCCCTCCCCTACTACTCTGCAACCCGACATCGTGACGAGGAAGAACGGGTGGAGATGAGCGTGCGCAGCTGGCCCCAGGTGCTCGGCGTACTCGCCGACGGCGGCGACCTGACGGCGGACGACACCACCTGGGTGATCGACGAGATCTTCTCGGACAACGCCACCTCGGCCCAGATCGCCGCCTTCGGCGTCGCCATGAAGATCAAGGGCCCCACCCCGGCCGAGCTGGGCGGCATGGCCGCCGGGATGCTCGGCCGCGCGAACCTGGTGCGGGTGGACGGCGACGCGGTCGACATCGTCGGCACCGGCGGCGACCGCTCCGGCTCGGTGAACATCTCCACCATGTCCTCGGTGGTGGTGGCGTCGGCGGGCGTCCCGGTGGTGAAGCACGGCAACCGGGCCGCGACCTCGAAGGCGGGCGGCGCCGACGTGCTGGAGGCGCTCGGGGTGCGGCTGGCGCTCGGCGCGGACGCGGTGGCGCGCTGCGTGCGCGAGGTCGGGGTCGGGTTCTGCTTCGCCCCGCTCTTCCACTCCGGGCTCCGCTTCGCCGGACCCGCGCGCAAGGAGATCGGCATCCCCACCGTCTTCAATGTGCTCGGCCCGCTCACCAACCCGGCGCAGCCGCGCGCGGGGCTGGTCGGCTGCGCCTTCCCCGACCTGCTTCCGGTGATCGCCGGGGTCTTCGCCGCGCGCGGGGCGAGCGCGCTGGTGGTGCGCGGCGCGGACGGGCTGGACGAGATCACCACCTCGGACACCACGGTGGCCTGGGTGGTCTCCGGCGGGGTGCGCCGCGAGACCGTGATCGACCCGGTGCGGCTCGGGATTCCCCGGGTGCACCTGGACGCGCTGCGCGGCGGCGACGCCGTGGTGAACGCCGCCGTCGCGCGGGACGTCTTCGCCGGAGCGAAGGGCCCGGTCCGGGACGCCGTGCTGCTGAACTCGGCCGCCGCGATCGTCGCCTACGACCTGGCGATCGGCGCGGAGACGGTGGGTGAGCTCGCCGCCGCGCTGGCCACGGACGATCCGGCGCTCGGCGACGCGCTGCACGCCGCGCTCGGCGCCGGGATCGAGCGCGCCGCCGCCGCGGTGGACGGCGGAAAGGCCGCCGAGCTGCTGGACCGCTGGGTCGCGCTCACCGCCGTGCTGGCGAGCTGAGCCCCGCCTCACTTTCGAGCCAGAACCCCGCCATCCCGGCGGCGCTGGGGTACGAGCTCACTCCCCGAGTGAGAACCCCGCCTCGACATCGGCGCTGGAGTACGACTTGAAGGCGATGTGCGTGGTGGTGCGCAGGACGCCGGGCACCTTGTCGATCCCGGCGGTGACGACCTCGGCGACCTGCTCGTGGTCGCGCACCCGCACGATGGCGATCAGGTCGACATCGCCCGCGCAGGAGTACACCTCGGTGACGCCCGCGGTGTCGGCGACCGCCTGCGCGGTCTCCGGGATGCGGGCGTTGTCGGCGTGGATCAGCACGATCGCGGTAATCATGGTGCCAGCGTAGGCGCTCAGCCTGCCCGTTCCCGGTACTCCCGTTCCGGATCGGGCGGGCGGGCCGCCGCCCGTGCCTTCTCCGCCCACGCCAGGTGCGCGGCCGCGCCCGCGAGCGGCTCGGCGTAGCCGATCTCGGTGCGCACGATGCGCACCCCCGGCCGGGTCAGCCAGCGCGCGACCAGCGCCACCTCCTCCGGTGAGGCACCGCGCAGCGGCGCGATGTCGTCCTCATCCGGGCCGAAGGCGCCGGACGCGGCGTGGCCGGGCGGCTCCCGGCGCACCCCGGCGGCACCGCCGGGCTCCGGCCGGGACGGTGGCGGCGGCACGACGGTCTCCGCCCCGGCGACGATGCTCTCGACCACCGGCATCGGCGGGGTGCCGCGCGGGGCGCATCCGGCCCCGGCCAGCCGCCCGTAGCGGATCACGGCGAACTCCCAGCCCCCGGAGCCGTCCGGCCCGGCGGCGATCAACTCGGGCAGCCGGGCCAGGGCTACCAGCCGCTGGGTGCGGGCCAGCGCGCGCACCACCTGCGCGGCGCGGTCCCGCAGCCGCGCCGCCGCCTCGTAGTGCTCGCGCGCGGAGCGCAGCTCGATCTCGGCGAGCATCGAGCGCAGCGGGGAATCACTGCGCCCGGCGAAGAGCGCGCGCACGGCGGCGGGCCGGTCCGCATACCCGGCGGCGTCCAGCCCGTCGGCGGTGGCGGCCGGACAGCCCCCGACCACCGCGGGCGGGCACTGATGCCGCGCCCCCTTGGGCAGCCGCCCCGCGCAGGTGCGCAGACCGCAGAACTCGGCCAGGCTCGCCGCCACATCCACCGCGTCCGCCCGCGATCGAAAGGGCCCGAGCGCCACTCGATCCGGCTCGCGCACCACGGTGAACCGCGGAAACGCCTCCGCGCTGAGCGCCACCCACCACCCCCGCTTGGGAAACTTGGAGCGCCGGTTGTACGGCGGCGCGTGCGCGACCAGCAGCCGCAGCTCGCGCACCCCCGCCTCCAGCCCGTGCGCGCACACCACGTGGTCCACCCGGGTGGCGAGCGCGACCATCTCCTTCATCCGCCCGCGCGTCTCCGAGCCGGTGAAGTAGCCGCGCACCCGGCGGCGCAGGTTCACCGCGGTGCCGATGTAGAGCACCTCGTCGCCGGGGCCGCGGAACAGGTACACGCCGGGCGCGGTGGGCAGCCCGGAGGCCAGCCCGCGCTTGGCGCGCTGCCCGGCGGAGACGTCGGGCAGGTAGTCGAGCAGCTCGGTCAGGCTGCGCACCCCCAGGTTGCCGACCCGACCGATCAGGGCGTGCAGCACGTCGACGGTGGCGCGGGCGTCGTCCAGCGCCCGGTGCGTCGGCTGCACGCTCGCGCCGAGCACCCTGGCCAGCACCCCCAGCCGCACCGAGGGCGCCTCGTCCCTTGCGAGCACCCGGCGCGCCAGCTTCACCGTGCAGACCACCTGCGGGTTGGGCCACGGGGTCGCGCTGCGCTCGGCCGCGGCCTTGAGAAAGGCGGTGTCGAAGCGGGCATTGTGCGCGACCAGCACCGCACCGGCGGCGAACTCCAGGAAGCCGGGCAGCACCGCCTCGATCCGCGGCGCCGCGCGCACCATGACGTCGGTGATGCCGGTGACGTGCACGATCGCCGGGGGAATGGCGCGGCCGGGGTCGATCAGCGTGGCGAACTCCCCGAGCACGACGCCGCCGCGCACCTTGACCGCGCCGATCTCGGTGATGGCGTCGGCCGCCGGGCTGCCGCCGGTGGTCTCCAGGTCGACGACGACGAAGGTGGTGTCGTAGAGCGGGGTGTCGAGCTCGTCGAACGCCAGTTGCGCGGACATGGCGGGCAGCGTAAACGGCCCCACCGACAGGGACGACAAGCGTGTAATTACCCGGCGGCGGCGGCCGAAATAGAAAGATGTGATCGGAGTCACCAATATTCCTGCACGCTATCGCAGCCGAACCCCATCTATACCGGGCGTACGGTATGCAAGCTTCGGTTCCGAACCACGCACACCCACCTCCGCCGGGCACTAACGGTTCTCCCGACCGAAACCGCTCCCAACTGGGCGATCACCACTCGGACGCACGCTGATCCGAATTCCGACACGCCCGGATTCGACCCCCATCATTAAGTGGCTTTTCCCCGAGTTACCGTTTCGTGATTGATGTGAGATCCAACTCAGATATGCATGGGCCCATCTCCGAAATGTCGGGAAGCTGCCGACCCCGGGCTTTACAACTACCCGTGATCTGTTCGTAACCTTTTCGAGACCTCACGGAGTTCACGCCGCCCACGAAGCGGGTGCCACGAAGTCGCCGCACCACGGAGGTGCGCCGTCGTGAGGCAGAGAGGAAGACCCGCATCATGGCGAAGACCGCCAAGCGCGCCCTGGCCGCAGGAGCCGTCGGAGCAGCCATCACCGGCGCGTTTCTCCTTCCCGCCGCACCCGCGTCGGCCCAGCCGGTGACCATCCCCGGTGTCGGCACCTTCGACGTCCCGGACACCATCCAGATCCCGCAGGGGCTGCCCGGTATCGAGCTGCCCGGCGCCCCGCCGTTCGTCGCCCCGCACAAGACCGCGGGCGAGCTGGCGCTGGACGCCGCGCTCTCCAAGGTCGGCTCGCCGTACGTCTACGGCGCCGCCGGGCCGAACGCCTTCGACTGCTCCGGCCTGGTCAAGTGGTCCTACGCCGAGGCGGGCGTCGAGCTGCCGCGCACCAGCGGCGCCCAGCTCTCGGCGGGCACCCCGGTCTCGATGGACGAGCTGCAGCCCGGCGACATGATCTCGTTCTACGGCGGCGGACACTCCGGGCTCTACGCCGGTGACGGCAACGTGGTGCACGCCTCCACCTCCGGCCAGCCGGTGAAGGTCGCCCCGATCTCCTCCATGCCGGTGACCGGCGCGCGCCGCTTCTGAGCGAACGCCCCCGGAGTTCCCGGCGCCGCGCCACGCGACCGCGCGGCGCCGGGAGCGCTAGGCCCCGCACCCGGGTGGACACGGTCCGCCACCGTTCCGTAACCTGATCGAGACCTTCGCGGGGTCCCACTTCATCGACAGGACGGGGCGCGACAGATCGTGGCAGCACACCGAAGCCAGACCCGTGCCGTTGCGAGCACGTTCGCGGCCGCACTGGTCGCGGTCACGCTGTACAGCAGCGGCCCGGCCGGCGCCGACCCCGTCGCGCTGCCCGCCACCCCAGGCGACGCCGTGCAGCAGATGATCGACCTCTCCCGGCAGTCCGAGCAGCTCAACCAGCAGGCGCTGGACGCGGAGGCCGACCTGGAGGCCAAGCTCGGCGCGCAGCACGACGCCGACGTCAAGCACGACGCCGCGCAAACCCAGCTGGACGCCGCCCGCGCCGAGGTGCGCCGGTACCAGCCCATGATCGACCGCACCGCCATCGCCGCCTACCAGGGCGCGCGCACCAACCGGCTGTTCGCGGTGCTGGTCAGCGACTCCCCGCAGCAGCTGCTCGACCAGATGTCCACGCTGGACGTGATGGCCGCGCAGACCCAGGAGCAGCTGGACAAGTTCCGGCACGTCACCGATATCGCCTCCGCCGCCGAGACCGAGGCCCGCGCCGCCGCCGACTCCGCCCGCACCGCCGCCGACAAGGCCGATGCCGTGCGCGCCGACCTGCGGCACAAGCAGGACGATCTGAGCGGCGCCGTCTCCCGGGTGATCGAGGCGTGGGGCAGGCTCTCCGCCACCGACCGGGCCGGGCTCGCCGGTTCACCCTTCCCGCCCGGTTTCGACCGCGACACCCTGCTGCAGGGGCTGGTCCCCGGCAGCGGCACCAGCGCGCTGGCCGCCGGGCTCACCCGGGTCGGCGACCCGTACGTCTGGGGCGCCACCGGCCCGAGCCAGTTCGACTGCTCCGGCCTGGTGCAGTGGGCCTTCAAGCAGGTCGGTAAGAACGTGCCCCGCACCAGCTCCGCCCAGGCGAGCTACGGCACCCCGGTGAAGAAGGAAGACCTGCAACCCGGCGACGTCGTCTTCTTCTACCCGGAGATCTCGCACGTCGGCATCTACGCGGGCAACGGGCTCATGCTGCACGCCTCCACCTTCGGCGTCCCGGTCGCGGTGGCGCCGATGAGCAGCACCCCGTACCACTCCGCGCGGCGCTACTGACCCCGGTGCGGCGCCCAGCGCTAATCGCGGTGGCCCTCGTGGTGCTGCTCGGCGCTGGTGTCGCACTGTTCACCCTGCGGTCGGGGCCGGGTGAACCGGGCGAGCCGGGGCTCTCCGCCGCCGCGGCGGCCCATCCCCGGCTCCCCGAGGTCCGCCGGACCATGGAGGGGTACGGCCCGCTGACCGCCGAGGTGGCGCGGACCGCGGGCGGCGAATCGCTGGTGGCCGGCCACCCGGAGCGCGCCGCCGATGTCGCGGTGCTCGCCGCCGCGCTCCCGGATGCCGTCGACGCCGTCACCGCCGTGTGGGGCCCGGAGTGGCCGCGCACCGCGCTGCTCGCCGTCGCGGACAGCCCCGCCGAGTTCGCCGGGCTCATCCGGGCCACCGGGCCGGTCTCGCCGGAGATGGCCGCCGCCACCGTCGCCGATCCCTTCCGCCCCGGCAGCACCCCGACCGGCCAGCGCGTGGTCTTCTCCCCCGACGCCGGGCGCAGGCTCGGCCCGGACGGCCTCGCCACGCTGCTGCGCCACGAACTCACCCACGTCGCCGCGCGCGCCGTCACCTCCGACGCCGCCCCGCAGTGGGTGCTGGAGGGCTTCGCCGACTACACCGCGCACCGTGCCCGCCCGGCCGCCTTCGCCGCCACCGCGCCCACCCTGACCGCCGCGCTGCGGGCCGGCGCCGGCCCCGCCGACCTGCCCGCCGACGCCGATTTCCGCGGCGGGGACGCCGTGCAGGCCTACGAGCGGGCCTGGTCGGTGCATGCCTACATCGCCGACGCCTTCGGCGAGCAGGCCGTGCCGCGGCTCTACCGGCGGCTGGCCGCGGGCCCGCTCGACCCGGCCGCCGAGGACGCCGCGCTGCGCGCCGAGCTCGGCGTCGGCCGGGACGAGCTGGTGGCGGGCTGGCTGGGCTGGATCGCCGAGCGGAGCGGCGTCACCGCGGCCCGGTAGGTTTGTCCGCATGGCTCGAACCCTGCTGGTCACCAATGATTTCCCGCCCCGGCCGGGCGGTATCCAGTCCTACCTGCAGGCACTCGCCGAACAGCTCCCGCCGGACGACCTCGTGGTCTACGCGCCGCGCTGGCGCGGGGACAGCCACGAGCGGTTCGACGCCGCGCAGAAGTACCGCGTGGTCCGGCACCCGACCACGCTCATGCTGCCCACCCCCGCGGTGCTGCGCCGGGCCCGTCGGCTGCTGCGCGAACACGGCTGCGATACCGTCTGGTTCGGCGCCGCCGCCCCGCTCGCGCTGCTCGCGCCGCCGCTGCGGCGGGCGGGCGCGGAGCGCATCCTGGCCAGCACGCACGGCCACGAGGTGGGCTGGTCCATGCTGCCCGCCGCCAGGCAGTCGCTGCGGGTGATCGGCGACCGCACCGATGTCGTCACCTACGTCAGCAAGTACACCCGCGGCCGGTTCGCCGCCGCCTTCGGCCCGAACGCCGCGCTGGAGTACCTGCCGCCCGGCGTCGACCCGGAGGTCTTCCGGCCGGACCCGGCGGCCCGCGCCGAGCTGCGCGCCCGCTACGGCCTCGGTGACCGGCCCACCATCCTCTGCCTCTCCCGGCTGGTCCCGCGCAAGGGGCAGGACGCGCTGATCGCGACGCTGCGCCCGGTGCGCGCGCAGATCGACGGCGCGGTGCTGGTGATCGCGGGCAGCGGGCCGGACGAGCAGCGGCTGCGCAGGCTGGCCGAGCGCGCCGGGGTCGCCGAGCACGTGGTCTTCACCGGGCGGGTGCCGTCGGGCGAGCTGGCCGCGCACCACACCATCGGCGACGTCTTCGCCATGCCGTGCCGCACCCGCGGCGCCGGGCTCGACGTCGAGGGGCTCGGCATCGTCTTCCTGGAGGCGTCGGCGAGCGGCGTTCCGGTGGTGGCGGGGAACTCCGGCGGCGCGCCGGAGACCGTGCGCGAGGGCGAGACCGGGTACGTGGTCGACGGCCGCTCGGTGCCGCGGCTGGCCCGCGCCCTGGTCGACGTGCTCGGCGACCCCGATCGCGCCGCCGCCATGGGCGCCGCCGGGCGCGAGTGGGTGCAGCGGGAGTGGCGCTGGGACAGCCACGGCGCCCGGCTCCGGCAGCTGCTGCGCTGATCGGCAGCACCGGAGGTCGGCTGGGTCACATCGGTCTATTACAGTCACCCGGGTGAGCAGCATCGTGGTCGCCGACCAGACCTTCGTCGCCGCGCCGGGGGCGGCCGTCGCGGAGGTGCTCGGCGCGCCGAACCACTGGCGTCGCTGGTGGCCCGACCTGGAGCTGGAGGTCCGCGAGGACCGGGGCGACAGGGGCATGCGCTGGATCGTGGGCGGGGCGGTGACCGGCTCCATGGAGGTGTGGCTGGAGCCCTCGCTGGACGGGGTGATCCTGCACTACTTCCTGCACGCCGACCCGGTGGGCGAGCCGCCAGCCGGGCGCCGCCTCGCCGCGCTGGTGCGGGAGCGCCGGATCGCGGGCAAGGAGATGTCGTTCGAGATCAAGTCCCGGCTGGAGGCGGACCGCCCGGCCGGCGTCACCCCCGGCCCGGACCTGCTCGTCTCCTGAGCCGGAGCCCGACCACCGCACCCGTCGAAAGGAACCGCCGCCAGCCATGGCCGACCGGACCCAGAGATCGATCGTCGTCGAGGCCCCCGCGGAGCAGGTGATGGCCGTCATCGCCGATCTCGGCCGGTACCCGGAGTGGGTCTCGGCGGCGAAATCCGTCGAGGTGCTCGAGGTCGGCCCCGACGGCCGCGCCGGCACCGCCCGCTTCGTGCTGGACGCCGGCGTCGTCAAGGACACCTACGTGCTGCGCTACACCTGGCGCGGGGACGGCCGCGCGGTGAGCTGGACGCTGCTCGACGGCGAGCTGCAGAAGGCGCAGGACGGCAGCTACGAACTCACCGACCAGCCCGGCGGCGGCACCAGGGTGGTGTACGAGCTCACCGTCGACCTGAACATCCCGATGATCGGCATGTTCAAACGCAAGGCCGAGAAGGTCATCACCGACACCGCGCTGAAGGAACTGAAGAAACGGGTCGAAGGCTGACCGGTCAGCGGACCCGCCTCGAACTGTTCGTCGGCAAGGGCGGCGTCGGCAAGACCACGCTCGCCGCGGCCACCGCGGCGGCCCGCGCGCGGGCCGGGCAGCGGGTGCTGATCGCCTCGCTGGACCAGGCGCACTCGCTCGGCGACGCCTTCGGCGTCCGCTTCCCGCACGACGCCGGCACCGTGGCCGGGATCGCGACCGTGGCACCGAATCTGGAGATCGTCGAGCTGGATTCGCTGGCGCTGCTGGAGGATCGCTTCGCCGACGTCGCCCGGATGCTGGCGGCCGACGCCAGGCACCGGCACGACGGGTTCGACCCCGGCGCGCTGGACCCCGCCGAGCTCACCGGGCTGCCCGGGGTGCAGGAGCTGCTGGTGCTGGTCGAGATCGCCCAGTACGTGGCCGAGGAGCAGTACGACGTGGTGGTGCTCGACTGCCCGCCTACCGCCGACATGCTGCGCATCGTCACCGCACCGGACACCCTGCTCGGCTACCTCAGCCGGATCTGGCCCGAGCACGACCGCGCGCTCAGCAAGGCCGGTACCGACCTGCGCCGCGCGGTGCTCGCCGCCACCGTGGACCGCATCGTCACCGCCGTCACCGAGGTGCGCGACCTGCTCGCCGACCGGAGCCGCACCGGCGCCCGGCTGGTGACGCTTGCCGAGCGGCTCTCCGCCGCGGAGTCCGCGCGGGTCCGCTCCGCGGCCGCGCTGCTCGGGCTGCGGCTGGACGCGGTGCTGGTCAACAAGGTCCTCCCGCCGGTGCCGGCGGTGCCCGACCTCGCCGCCGCGCACCCCTCGGTGCGCTGGTACCTGGGGCTGCGCGCCGAGCAGCTCGCCGTCCTCGACGAGCTGCGCCGCGCGATGCCCGAGGTTCCGGTGCTGGTCACCGAGCACCGGGGCGCCGAGCCGATCGGCGCCGACGCGCTGGCCGCGCTCTCGATACCGGTGGACACGGCTCCTATGCTGGGCGACAACCCCGCCGACGGGCCGGGGCCGGTGGTCAGCCGGGAATCGGGTAGTGGCCTCTCGTCGGTGTACACGCTGCGAATGCCGCTGCCCGTCGTCGATCCGGCGACGCTGCGACTTGGACGAGTGGAGGACGAGTTGATCGTGGGAGCGGACGGGGTCCGGCGGCGGGTGCCGCTGGCGCCGGTATTGCGGCGATGCACGGTCTCCGGCGCCGAGCTCGACGGCGGCGCGCTGGTGGTGCGGTTCCGCCCGGACCCGGAGGAGTGGCCGCGATGACCGAACGGCAGCCCGAGGACGAGCTCGCCGAATTCGCCGCGGAGCTCAAGCTGCTCGCCGAGGCGGTGCTGGAGCGGGTCGAGCCGGTGCTGCGGCGCAGCGCCGCCGTCGGCCGCACCGACTGGGAGAGCTGCAGCTGGTGCCCGGTCTGCGCGGCCGCCGCGCTGGTCCGCGGCGAGCGGCACGATGTGCTCGCCGCGCTCGCCGACCACGGCACCGCCATCGTCACCGTGCTGCGCGAGGCGCTCGCGGGGGTCCCGGTCGAGCCGGTGCGGTTCGACCCGGATACCGGGGTGCCGCACGAGCATTCGGCTGCCAACCCGGAACCCGCGCGGGCCGGGGATGATGCGCCGGGCGGCCCGGCCGACGCCGGTCACCCGGGCGCGGGCGAATCCGATGCCGCGGGGACCCCGCGCGGGCGCGAGCCGGGTGCGGCCGAACCCGCGCACGCCGACGCCGCGCGAAAGGGCCGGTTCCGGCGCGGCGGCAGCGGATACGTCGACATCCCCGTGACCGTCCGGCGATGACCGGCCGGATCACGGACGCCCCCCTCACCGTCGGCATCGATGTCGGCGGCACCAATATCCGCGCCTCCGTCGTCGACGCCGACGGCGAGGTGCTCGACACCGTCGCCGCCCCGACCCCGCACGCCGCCGCGGCGCTCGACGCCGCGCTCGTCCGCACCGTGCGCGAGCTGCGCCAGCGCCACGACATCGCCGCCGTCGGGCTCGCGGTCGCCGGGTTCGTCGACGCCGACCGCGCCCGCGTCCGGTTCGCTCCGCACCTGCCGTGGAAGGACGCCCCGGTGGCGCGCACGCTCACCGCGAAGCTCGACCTGCCGGTGGTGCTGGAGCACGACGCCAACGCCGCGGCCTGGGCCGAGTACCGCTTCGGCGCCGCCGCGGGCGGGCACAACGCGGTGCTGATCGCGATCGGCACCGGCATCGGCGCCGCGCTGCTGGTCGACGGCGAGCTGTACCGCGGCACGCACGGCATCGCGCCGGAGCTCGGGCACCTGCAGATGGTGCCGGACGGCCGCCCCTGCCCGTGCGGCAAGCGCGGCTGCTGGGAGCGGTACTGCAGCGGAACGGCGCTCGCCGACACCGCCATCGAGATGCTCGCCACCGATCCGGTCACCTCGACCGTGCTCGCCCGCGACGTGGTCCGCGACCCGGGTTCGCTCACCGGTCGCCGGGTCGCCGCCGCGGCCCAGGACGGCGACCCGCTCGCGGTCCGGGTACTGGCCGATTTCGCCCGCTGGCTCGGGCTCGGACTGGCCTTCGTGAGCGATATCTTCGACCCCGATCTGGTGGTCGTCGCGGGCGGCGTCAGCACCTCGGCCCCGCTCTTCCTGGACGAGGCCAGGGAGCACTACGCCCGCTCGGTCACCGGGGCCGGGCACCGCCCGCTGGCCCGCATCCGCACCACCCAGCTCGGCGAGGCGGCGGGCATGATCGGCGCCGCCGAACTGGCGCGCGCGGCGCTGGTCACCGCCGCCGGGTGACGGCGATGTTGCTGTGTGGTGAAACGCACCGCTCGGATTGGATGTGACGTATACCCGGCGGTAGAGTCGAAATCAGAGTCGTCGTGTCGGTCCCGCTCGTCATCACCCGGTCCGGGGGAAGGATGCCATGTTCTACTGGCTGCTGAAGTTCGTGCTGCTGGGACCGTTCCTGCACGTGTACAACCGGCCGAAGGTCGAGGGTGTCGAGCACATCCCGGCCGAGGGCCCGTGCATCATGGCGGGCAACCACCTCTCCATCGCGGACTGGATCTTCGCCCCGCTGCTCAGCCCGCGCCGGATCAACTACCTGGCCAAGGCGGAGTACTTCACCACCCCCGGCCTCAAGGGCAGGCTGAAGAAGATGTTCTTCAGCGGCACCGGCCAGTACCCGATCGACCGCAGCGGCGCCGACGCCGCCGAGGACGCGCTGAACGCGGCCCGCGCGCTGCTCGACCAGGGCAAGCTCGTCGGGCTCTACCCGGAGGGCACCCGCTCCCCCGACGGCAGGCTCTACAAGGGCAAGACCGGCATGGCGCGGCTCGCGCTGGAGACCGGCGTCCCGGTGATCCCGGTCGCGGTGATCGGCACCGACAAGATCAGCCCGCAGGGCGGTTTCCGCTGGCGGCGGCATCGGGTGACGGTCAAGTTCGGTGCGCCGATCGACTTCTCGCGGTACGAGGGGATGTCCGGCAACCGCTTCGTCGAGCGCGCCGTCACCGACGAGGTCATGTACGAGCTCATGCGGCTCAGCGGCCAGGAGTACGTCGACGTGTACGCCGCGAGCCTGAAGAAGGGCGTGCCCAACGGTTCCCGCCCCGCCGCCGCCGACGCCGCGCGCATCCCGGACACCGCCGCGAGCTGAAGAGCACGGTGGCGCCGGCCGTAAGCGCTTCGTAAGCCGTTCTCGAGCCGGAGCCCGCAGACTGTCGTCATGTTCAAGAAGTTGCTTGCGGCCGTCGGAGTCGGCGGCGCCGAGGTCGAGACCGAGCTGTTCACCCCCGGCACGCAGCCCGGCGGCGTGCTGGAGGGCGTGGTGCGGGTGCGCGGCGGCCAGGTGCCGCAGCGCATCGACCGGATCGCGGTCGAGCTGGTCACCCGGGTCGAGCACGAGTACGAGGACGGCGAGACGCACCGCGACACCGGCTTCGGCGCGCACGACATTTACGGCGGCTTCGACCTGGCGCCCGGCGCCGTCCACGAGTTCCGCTTCGGCGCGCGGGCGCACCTGGAGACCCCGATCACCTTCTTCGACGGCCAGGTGCTGCCCGGCACCTTCGTCGCGCTGCGCACCGTGCTCGCGGTGAGCGGCGCGGTGGACGCCACCGACAGCGACCCCATCGGCGTCGGCGCGCTGCCCGCCCAGCACGTCCTGCTGGACGCGGTGCGGCGCCACGGCTTCGGGCTGCGCAGCGCCGACGTCGAGCACGGGCGGCTGCACAACACCCCGCAGCAGCTGCCGTTCTTCCAGGAGATCGAGTTCGGCCCCTCGCACCACTTCCCGCGGCTGAACCAGCTGGAGGTGAGCTTCGTCCCCGCCGAGCACGGCATGAGCGTGGTCTTCGAGGCGGACAAGCGCGGCGGGCTCTTCACCGAGGGCCGCGACGTCTACGACAACCTCTGGGTCGAGTACGCCAACCTGCCGCACGTCGACTGGGTGGGCGAGGTCGGGCACCGGATCGGGCGCCTCGCGGGCCACTAGGTTTCCCGCGCCGACCCCCGCTGGCGCCAAATATCAACCGCCCCCAGCAGACCCCGAGCGCCACCGGTCCCGCACGGATCCCGCGCATGTGACATCATGTCGCGCGGATACGAACAGGGAAAGCGGTATGGATTTCGGCTGGTTGCAGATCGCCGTCGTCGCGGTGGCGGTCGCGGCTCGATTGCTGGCCGGTGGCCGGCTGCACGACGTGACGGTGACGACGTTCGGGGTACCGCTGATACTCCTGCTCGGCCCGCTGGCGCTGGCGGGCCAGCACGCCCCGGCGCTCGCGCACCCGGTGCTCATCGCCGCCGACGCCTGCGTCCTGGTGGCCGCCCTGCTCTTCCCCGATTTCGGCGAGTCGGGGCGCTACCAGATCCCGCTCCTCATGGTGCTCCGCGGCGAACCCGCCCTCGCCTCCGGCAACCGCATCGCCCCCGCCTTCCTCGCCGTCGGCGCCCTCGCCCTCACCGGTTACCTCATCCTGCTCGCCGCGCTCTGGATCGTGATCGCGCTCAGCTGACGCAAGTCCCCGCCGTTCGGTTCGCCGCAACGGCCGGAAAACATTGTGATTCAGGCCACCTTGCCTTCGGACTTCCCTGCGGGAGTACTATTCAGGGGCATCGCCGAAAGGCGCGGGGGATTCGAACATTTCATCCGGGGGAATGGTTCGCATCAGGCTCTCACAGTTTCGTGAGGGTGCCTTTCCGATGCATATCGCTACCGGATCGGCGTCCGAGGGGGGACAGTGGATTTCTTGTTCGAACAGATGACCTTCGGCATCGCACATTCCGATTACTATCTGCCGATCACGGCTTCACCGAAGGCCGCCGATCCGATAGCGCCCACCGCACGAATGCCGCACTGGTGTACCACGGTCGAGGACGTGTGGCGCGGCTGGCACATTCCCACGGATCCGCCGGTACCCGGCCCCGGGTGGAAGCTCCACATCAGTAGCACGTACGACGACATCCAGGAGACGCTCGACATCACCGCGGCCGCCTGCAGTGAGTTGCGCGTCCCGTTCAAACATCTCGCGGATCGCTTCTTCTTTCTCTGGCTGCACCACAAATATGCGAGCAGGGCGCAGAGCGGAAAGTTCATTACGCTGTACCCGGCAGACGTCGGCACGGCGGACACGCTCATGCGCGAACTCGACACGGCGCTGGGAGAACGGCCCGGCCCCTTCGTGCTGACCGATCGACGATATGGGCGATCGAAGGTCGTGCACTACCGGTACGGCGCCTTCCGGCGGATGATGCGCCGGGATCCGGTGACCGGAGCCGAGATCCCGCTGCTCGGTGCCGACGGCGAGCCGCGGGAGGATTCCCGGCAGCCGAGATTCGAGCTGCCACCCGGCGTCTCGGATCCGTTCGAGCGCGCCGATCGAGGTGCTGCCCGCGCTCCGGGCCCCGGCTTGGCCCGCTACCGCGTCACCGAGGCCATCCGGCACAGCAATGGCGGAGGCGTCTACCGCGCGGTCGACGGGCGCACCGGCCGCCCCGTGCTCGTCAAGGAGGCACGGGCGCACACCGGGCTCTCCTGGGACCGGCGCAGCGCCAAGGACCGGCTGCGCAACGAGCACCGGATCCTCTCCTTCGTAGCCACCCGCGCCCCCGGCCTGTGTCCCGAACCGCTGGACTACTTCACGGAGTGGGAGCACGAATATCTCGTCACGGAATGGATCGAAGGCGAGACACTGCACCGGTGGATCATGGACACCATGCCGCTGGTGCGATTCGCCCCGGCGCCCGCCGACAGTTCCGAGTACTTCGAACAGTGCCTCCGGTACCTCGCCGATCTCCGCACCGTCCTGGATCGCCTGCACGGCTTCGACGTGGAATTCGGTGACCTCAATCCGAAGAACGTCATCGTGGATCGGAGCGGTGCCGTCCGATTGGTGGATTTCGAAGCAGCCACGCTGCCCGGTGATGACAGGCTGGACATCGGAACTCCCGGATATCTACTGCCGCGGTCGGCAAACGGTTCCGTTCATCGCGATCACTACGCTCTTGCTGCCATTGCCCGCTGCATGATATTCTCGGTTCACACGCTGATGGAGCGGAGTTCCACATTCTGGCCCGCGGCAAAACGTGATGCCGCGCGCGTCGCCGATATCCCACCGCGCCTGTGGCGCGAAGCCGGGCGGTACCTCACCGAGAACGTGCTCGCACCGCCCGCCGATTTCTCCGCACGACGACTGCACAGCTGGATGGACGGGCTGCTTCACGGAATTCACGCCACTCGCGCCGAGACCGGCGCACCGTGGATTTTTCCGCCCTCATACCAGGGGCTGCGCTCGAATACCGCCTGCTTCGCCTACGGGACAGCGGGAGTCGTCTCGACGTTGCAGTTGGCGGAGGGCACCGTCCCCGACGATCTCGTGGCGGACTTCGCCCGCGAAGCGATGGGCACCGCTGCCGAACTCGGCGATGGCCTCTACTTCGGCACGGCCGGCGTGGCAACCGCCCTCGCCGGTGTCGGTCACGAGGAGCTCGCACTGGAGCTGGTGCAGACCGGGGCGGACCCGCTGCCCGGCTCGCTGGCCACCGGCGCGATCGGCCGGGCACTCGCGGGCATCGACCTTTTCTGCCGTACCGGTGACGAGGCGATGCTGCGCTACGCGGAGACGGTCGGCAGGCAGGCGGTCCGAGCCGGCCGTGATGGCACCGAGGTGCTGCACGACAGCGCGCGGGTCGGGCTCCTGCACGGCCACGCCGGTGTCGCGCTCGTCCTGCACTGCCTGACAGCGGTGACCGGCGACAGCGACTACTCGGCTGCCGGTTCCGTGTTGCTCGACCGCGACCTCGCCGCCCGGATGGCATTGCCGGATACCGCGATCTCGATGCCCGACCGCATCGGCGGCCGGCGCGCCATGCCCTACCTCGGCGAGGGCTCCGCCGGGGTAGGGGTCGTCACGGCCCTCTACGGGTTGGAGACACCCGCCGTGCTCTCCGGCTTAGCCCGCGACACCCACAAGCTCTTCACGCTCAACGCGGGGCTGTACAGCGGACTGGCCGGATTGCTCTTCTTCCACAACGAACTAGAGCACCGGCTCGGCGCGCCGCATCCCACGGAGCTCGCCACAGCACTCGACAAGTACCTCGTTCCGACCGATCGCGGGCTGCTGGTGCTCGGCGACGGCGGGTCGAAGTACTCCGCGGACGTCTGGAGCGGAGCGTCGGGCATCCTGCGTGCCCTCGACGCGCTGCGCCACGGACCGGGGGTTCCAGTACCTCCCGCTACTGCGGGGAGGCGCGCTGGACCTCTGGATGAAATCGGATTCTGCTTGGATGGGGGGAGGTGAATCGCATGGACTACATCCTGTCGCTTCAGGATCTGACCGCGCTGGACCGCGTGGATGAGGGGCCGGTCGCCTACAGCACCAACAGCTGGCAGACCTGCACGGACTAGCCGGACCTGCCGGGGCAGGGGGTGCGCCCCCTGCCCCGGTTGCACGCGACGAAGGGGGTTACGGCATGTCGTCGAGGACGACCGCCGACAGGGATTTCCGGCTGTTCACGTTGGGACAGGTGAGTACCGCGTTCGGTTCGGCACTGACGGCGATCGTCGTACCGATCCTCGCGGTCGAGGGCTTCGGGGCCACCGAGTGGCAGATCGGCCTGCTCCAGGCATCGACCGCGGCTCCCGTCGTCGCCCTCGGCTTCCTCGTCGGGGTGTGGTCGGATCGGCAGCGGCGCAAGCGGCGCCGGCTCATCACCCTCGACCTGGTCTCGATCGCCGTGCTGACGGCGCTCGCTCTGGGTGTCGCCTTCGATGTCGCCGGCTTCTACTGGCTGCTGCCGGTGATGGTCTTCTTCGGGATCAGCTCGCTCGCGGTCGAAGCGCTGTACTTCTCGCACCTGGACACCGTCATCGGGGAGCGCACCATCATGAGCGCGCGCTCCCGACTGATCGGGGGGGAGCGCCTCGGCTCGGCGACCGGCCGCGGTATCGCCGGTGCGCTGGTCTGGCTCGGCGGCTACGCGCTGCCGCTCTTCCTCGACGCCGCCTTGTACCTCGTCAACGCCGTCTGCCTGGCCTTCATCCGCAGCCCCGACGAGGTGCGGACGGCACCACCGCAATCCCGCAACCTGCGCCGTGAGGTGACCGCGGGCTTCCGCATCCTGGCCGAGATCAGAATCCTCCGCGGCTTCTCGACCGCGGGACTGCTGATCTCGGTGGCCGAGGCGATGCTGCTGGCGCTGCTCCCGATTCTGCTGCTGCGCACCCTCGGCCTCCCCGAAGCGCTCTACGGCGCGGTCTTCATCGCCGCCAGCCTGGCAGCGGCGGCGGGGGCACTGGCCTGCGCGCCGCTGGCGGAGCGGATGGGCGGCCCCGCGGTCTGCCGGATCGGGCTCGCCGGGATCGCAGCCGGATCGACGGTGCTCGCGACCGGCGCGACAATCGGCGGCCCGGTCGCGGGCGCCGTCGTGGTGGCGGTCGGGCTGGCACTGCTCGGACTCTTCGGCTCGGTCTGGAATGTCGGGCTGACCACCGCGGTGACCGCCCGCGCCGATGCCTCGGTGCTCGGCCGCGTGACGCTGAACGTCCGCACGCTGACGGCGCTCGCGGCGATGTCCGGTTCGGTGCTCGGCGGCGCGGCGGGCAGCCTCGTCGGCATTCGGGGTGCGGCGTGGATCGCGGTTGCCGTCGGCGCGATCGGGGCTGGACTGATGGCCGTGTTCGTCACCGAGGACCGCACCGGGGGCGAACGTGACCGTGATACAGCGGAATCGGGCATTCCGGTCGGCGGGAAAGGGGTGCGGAGCAGGCGGTAGGGGGCGCGCGAGCGGGCGCGCTGTGGTTGACTTTCGTGCCATGAGCACGTCGCACTTCGCCGCCGCCACCGAAGAATATCTGCCCCGCGATACCGCCGATGTGGTTCGCACCGTGCGGGATTCACGAGGTCGCGCGGAGCGGCTGGAGGTGCGCGGCGGGGAGCCGGTCGAGGACAGGCTGGAGCTGCCGGATCAGCGCGCCGTCGTCTCCATGCGGCGGATGAACCAGGTGCTCGACATCAACCTGGGCCGGCGCACGGTGCGGGTGCAGGCGGGGGCGAAGCTCTCCGACATCGACCGCAGGCTCGGAGCGCACGGGCTCGGGTTGCCGATCGTGGGCGACCACCGCGATATCACCGCGGGCGGCTTCGCCTCGGTGGGCGGGGTGAGCACCGCCTCGCACCGGCACGGGCTGTTCATCGACCAGATCACCGATCTGGAGTACGTGGACCCGGACGGCCGGATCGGCACCGCGGGCCGCGGCCACCACACCGAGCGGTTCCGCCGGATCCTCGGCGGCGGCGGCCGGGCGGGCATCATCACCGCGCTCACCCTGGACGTGGTCGAGGTGGACAAGGACCACACCTGGCTCACCACCGACGCCGACCGCTTCCTCGACTTCGACTCCTTCGTCGAGCACGCGCACGCGGAGATCAGCAGCCCGGGCGAGTCGGTGCTGCAGGTCGGCCGCTGGGTGGACACGGCGCGGCTCAAGGTCTCGCGCCCGGTCGGCACCGGTCACGTGCAGCTGGGCACGGTGCGCTTCGGCCAGTGGTCGAGCCTGCACCACACCACCCCGACCCGCTCGCTGCGCGCCCGGCGCGATCTCGGCACCCGCACCCGCAAGTCGCTCGGCGCCATCGCCTCCGCCGCCAGCGGCAAGGCGGGCGCCCCGGTGCGCAACGCGGCCGCGGGCGCGCTCATGTTCGCGCCCAAGGTGCTCACGCTGCGCGATGCCGAGTACCTGGCCGACACCGTGATCAGCTCGGCCGAGCGCGGCCCGGCCTACCGGGTCGGGATCTTCGCGCCGCTGGCCAACTACGCCTCGGTCTTCTACCGGCTGCACGACCTCTTCGCCGGGCTGCGCGAGGAGACCGGCTGCTTCACCGTCATCTCCGCCATGACGTACGGGGTCCGCTCCGGCTATCTGCGGGCCGAAACCGCGCGCCGGGACCTCCCGGGCACCGACCACGGCCTGATCGCCTTCACGGCCCGGCTGCGCCCCTCGGCGCTCCCCTCCGAGCAGCTGCGCGCCCTGGTGGCCGAGATCGACGAGATCTGCCGCTCGGAGAACGCGCTGCGCTACGAGTCCACGCAGTAGCCCCGGACAGAACAGAGCGCCCCACCGGACAAACCGGTGGGGCGCTCCGCGTTCGGCGGGTCAGTGCTTCTCGGGACCCATGTGGTACTCGAAGACCAGCCCGGCCGCGGCGGCCAGGATCAGCACCACGCCGGTGCCGATCAGCCAGAACTGGAAGAAGGCCAGCCCGAGCGCGGTCACCGCGCCCGCGCCGGCGAGCAGGATCGGCCACGGGCTGCTGGGCGAGAAGAAGCCCAGGTCGCCGGCGCCGTCCACGATCTCGGCATCGTCGTAGTCCTCGGGGCGCAGGTCGAGCCGGCGCGCCACGAAGCGGAAGTAGGTGCCGATGATCAGGGAGAGGCCGCCGGTCAGGACGATGGCGGTGAGGCCTGCCCACTCGATCCCGGTGCGGGACTGGGCGGTGAAGAAGCCGTAGACGGCGCCCACGATGATGAAGAACACCGTGAGCAGCTCGAAGATGCGCGCTTCGATCCTCATGTCAGATCAACCCTCACTTGCTCTCGGCCGCAACCGCGGTCTTCGTCGTGCGGTCGGTGTCGAACGGGCGGGTGGAGGTGGCCACCGGCGACTCGCCGATGGACTCGAGCGCCTCGGCATTGGTCCGGCCCTGCTGCCGCGCCTCGAGGTACCGGGTGAACTTCTCCGGCGAGACGGCGCGCACCTCGAAGTTCATCATGGAGTGGAAGGTGCCGCACATCTCCGCGCAGCGGCCGACGAAGGCGCCCTCCTTCTCGATCTCGGTGATCTGGAAGACGTTGTCGGAGTGGTTCTCCTTGGGGTTCGGCATGACGTCCCGCTTGAACAGGAACTCCGGAACCCAGAAGGCGTGGATGACGTCGGCGGCGGCGAGCTGGAACTCGATCACCTTGCCGGTCGGCAGCACCAGCACCGGCACCTCGGTGCTGGAGCCGACCGTCTCGACCTTGTCGTAGTGCAGGTAGGAGAGGATGTCGTTGGCCGGCTTGCCGTGCACCGGGCCGGGCTGCGGGTGGCCGTGCTCCTCGTCGACCCGCTCCTTGTACTCCTCGAGCTGCTCCTGCGCCTGGTCCTCGCGCACCGTGTCGATGCCGTCGAAGCGGAAGCCGTCCTTGAAGTCCACGTTCCGGTAGCCGAACTTCCAGTTCCACTGGAACGCGGTCACGTCGACCGTGACGTCCGGGTCCGGCACCTTCTCGTGCACGTAGTTCTGCACCACGACGGTGAAGTAGAAGAGCACCGCGATGATCACGAACGGGATCGCCGTGTAGGTGAGCTCCAGCGGCACGTTGTAACCGGTCTGCCGGGGGAACTCCGGGGAGTCCGGCTTCTTCCGGTGGAACACGACGGTCCAGAAGGTGAGCCCCCAGACCAGCACGCCCATCGCCAGCGCGGCGACGACCGACCAGGTCCACAGCTCGCGCATCCGCTCCGCCTGCGGGGTGACACCCGAGGGCCAGCCGAAGCGCAGCCAAACATTGTCGATCGAGCAGCCGGAGACGAGCAGGGCGGTCATCCCGAGGGACACCACCAGCCCGGCCCGGCGAAGGACGCGGCTCCGCCGACCCCCGGCGGGTCGCGCCCCGATCTCTTCGCTCGCCTTGTGCGCCACGCTCACGCCTTCCTGGTCGCCACACATCCCGACTGATTCAGGGCACCTGAAAATGTCCTGAGTACTACGCAGCGTAGACCAAACCGGCGCCCCGGTCGCCGCCGGGTCGGCTTCGACACGCGTGACCGGGAGGTTCCCCCGGGGCCGGTCCGCGCACCGCGCCGCCCCCGCGGGTGCGGCATACTCGGGCAGAACATTTCGACTTCCCCGGGCACCAGCCCCGGCCGACCGAATCGAGGGTGCCGACACCGTGTGTGGACTGCTCGGCTTTCTGACTTCCGACGTGGCGGCACCGGACACCGTGGAGCGGGTGTACGACGCCCTGCACTGCGTCCGCCATCGCGGGCCCGACGAGCGCGGCACCTGGCACGACGACCATGTCATCTTCGGCTTCAACCGGCTCTCGATCATCGATATCGAGCACTCGCACCAGCCGCTGCGCTGGGGTCCGGCGGAGAACCGCGAGCGCTACGCGCTGACCTTCAACGGCGAGATCTACAACTACCTGGAGCTGCGGGCGGAGCTGGCCGCCGCGCACGGCGCCGAGTTCGGTGCCGAGCCGATCTTCCGCACCGAGGGCGACAGCGAGGCCATCGCCGCGGCCTTCCACTACTGGGGCCCGGAGGCGGTGCGCAGGCTGCGCGGCATGTTCGCCTTCGCGATCTGGGACACCGAGACCGGCGAGCTCTTCCTGGCCCGCGACCCGTTCGGCATCAAGCCGCTCTTCCTGGCCACCGGCCCCGGCGGCACCGCCTTCGGCAGCGAGAAGAAGAGCCTGCTGGAGCTGCTGCCCGCGCTCGGCCTCAGCGACGAGCTCGACCCGCGCGCGCTGGAGCACTACACCGTGCTGCAGTACGTGCCGGAGCCGGAGACGCTGCACGCCGATATCCGGCGGCTGGAGTCCGGCAGCTACGCCACCGTGCGGCCGGGCGCGGCGCCGGAGATCACCCGCTACTTCGAGCCGCGCTTCCCGGTGCGGCCGTTCACCGGGAACCCGCAGGACCGGTACCGCGAGATCGCGGCGGCGCTGGAGGACTCGGTCGCCAAGCACATGCGCGCCGACGTGACCGTGGGGTCGTTCCTCTCCGGCGGAATCGACTCCACCGCGGTGGCGGCGCTGGCCATGCGGCACAACCCGAACCTGATCACCTTCACCACCGGGTTCGAGCGCGAGGGGTACTCCGAGGTCGACGTGGCCGCGGAGAGCGCGGCGGCGATCGGCGCGCGGCACATCGTCAAGGTGGTCTCGCCCGCCGAGTTCGCCGCCGCCATCCCGGAGATCGTCTGGTACCTGGACGACCCGGTGGCCGACCCGGCGCTGGTGCCGCTGTACTTCGTGGCCAAGGAGGCGCGCAAGCACGTCAAGGTGGTGCTCTCCGGCGAGGGCGCGGACGAGCTCTTCGGCGGGTACACCATCTACCGCGAGCCGCTCTCGCTGAAGCCGTTCGAGCGGCTGCCGCGCGGGCTGCGCCGGCTGGCCGGGCGGCTCTCCGAGCGCATCCCCGACGGCACCCGCGGCAAGAGCCTGCTGCACCGCGGCTCGCTCACCCTGGAGGAGCGGTACTACGGCAACGCGCGCAGCTTCAGCGACGCGCAGCTGCGCTCGGTGCTGCGCGAGTTCCGGCCGGAGTGGACGCACCGCGACGTCACCGCGCCCATCTATGAGCGCTCCAGCGGCTGGGACCCGGTCACCCGCATGCAGCACCTCGACCTCTTCACCTGGCTGCGCGGCGACATCCTGGTCAAGGCCGACAAGATGACCATGGCGAACTCGCTCGAGCTGCGCGTTCCCTTCCTCGACACCGAGGTGCTGAAGGCGGCCGAGGGGCTGCCCTACGAGCAGAAGATCAGCCCCGACACCACCAAGTTCGCGCTCCGGCAGGCGCTGGAGGGGATGGTCCCGCCGCACGTGCTGCACCGGGCCAAGCTCGGGTTCCCCGTTCCGCTGCGGCACTGGTTGCGCGGGACCGAGCTGCACGATTGGGCGCGGGCGCAGATCGCCGATTCGCAGACCGATCACCTGCTGGACAAGGGGGCTGTCGCGCGGATGCTCGCCGAGCATCGCGAGGGGCGGTCCGATCACAGCCGGCGGCTGTGGACTTTGCTGGTGTTCATGGTGTGGCACGGGGTGTTCGTGGAGCAGCGGATCAAGCCGGAGATTCAGGAGCCGAGCTACCCGGTCTCGCTCTAGGTTTTCGTCCGGGTGCGGAAACCTCCCGCTAGCGCGGGGGTTTCCGCAGTTCGCGGGACGTATGACGGGGGCTCCGCCCCCGCACCCCCAGGGGCGGTCACCCCACCCCGGGTGATCGTCCGCCCCCGGGCTCGCCTACACCCGAGCTCTCGCCAACCTCCGAGCTCTCGCCGACCCCGCGGCTCACGCCATCTCCCGGGCTGTCGTCCCACCGCTTACCTCTTGCACCGACTCAACAGCTCGCGCCGGATTCAGCGAGGCCCGACGCTTCGCCCCGGAGGGGCGGGGGTGTGGGGGTTCACCCCCACGTCACCTTCTCCCGGAAAGCAGGCGAAGGCGCCCCGCGCGAGCGGGAGCGCCTTCGCCGGACGGAGAAGAGTTCAGAGCACCCGCTCGATGTCGGCGGCGGCTTCGGGGCCATACGCCTTGGTGAGCCGCTCGACGGCATCGACCTTGTCCAGGGCCCACTCCTGGGTCCCCATGGTCTCCAGCACGAGGACCGCGACCAGCGACCCGAGCTGGGCGGAACGTTCGAGGCTGAGCCCGGCGGTGTGCCCGGTGAGGAACCCGGCACGGAACGCGTCACCGACGCCGGTCGGCTCCACCTTGGTGTTCTCGGGGACGACACCGACCTCGATGGTGGTCCCGTCGCGGTCGACGACGAGCACCCCGTCACCGCCGAGCGTGGTCACCCGGATGCCGACGCGCGCGGCGACCTCCTCCTCGGTGAGCCCGGTCTTCTGCAGCAGCAGCGCCCACTCGTACCGGTTGGTGAAGAGATAGTCGGCGCCGTCGATCAACTGCACCGCCTGGTCCCCGTCGAGCCGCGCGAGCTGCTGCGAAGGGTCGGCCGCGAATCGAATCCCCAGTTCGCGGCACTCGGTGGTGTGCCGCAGCATCGCCTCGGGATCGTTGGCCCCGACCAGCACCAGGTCGAACTCGTGCTTCTCGGCCAGCTCGCCGATGCCGATATCGCGGGATTCGCTCATGGCGCCGGGGTAGAAGGAGGCGATCTGCGCCATGTCGTCGTCGGTGGTGCAGACGAAGCGGGCGGTGTGCGCGGACTCGGAGATCCGGACGGCGGAGCAATCCACCCCGCCCGCCTCCAGCTTGCCCCGGTAGGACTCGGCGAAGTCGGCGCCGACCGCGCCGACCAGCAGCGGATTACCGCCGAGCTGGCCGATGGCGTAGGCGATGTTGCCCGCGACGCCGCCGCGCCGGATCTGCAGGTCGTCGACGAGGAAGCTGAGGGAGACGTGCTCGAGCTGATCGGCGAGGAGCGCGTCCGCGAACCGCCCGGGGAAACGCATGAGGTGGTCGGTCGCGATGGACGCGGAGACAGCGATGGTCACGAGGCGGAGTCCTTCGACGGTAGGCGGCCTGCGTGAGAGGCACGCAACGGCGTTGGGCCGGGACAGAACGTCCCGGCCCACACCGTATCAATCGATCGTCAGTTGAAGGAGTCGCCGCAGGCGCAGGAGCCGGTGGCGTTCGGGTTGTCGATGGTGAAGCCCTGCTTCTCGATGGTGTCGACGAAATCGATGGAGGCGCCTTCGACGTACGGCGCGCTCATCCGGTCCACCGCGAGGTTGACGCCGCCGAACTCGACGGTCAGGTCGCCGTCCAGGTTGCGGTCGTCGAAGAACAGCTGGTAGCGCAGGCCCGCGCAGCCACCCGGCTGCACCGCGATCCGCAGCGCGAGATCGTCGCGGCCCTCCTGGTCCAGCAGCGCCTTCGCCTTGGCGGCGGCAGCGTCGGTCAGCTTCACGCCGTGGGTGGCGGTTGCGGTCTCGTTCTGCACAGTCATGGACTCTCCTAGGGACAGCTGTGGTCGCCCGCGAGCGATGCACGCCGAATCGTGCCGGTCGGGCAGGTTCAACGCCACTCGTCGGGCCGCTATTCCATCTTGCCACCCGCGGGCTCCCCCGTGCCGCCCGGGACCGGAGTATCGCGTGATCCGTGTCATCGAATAGCCTGGTCGGGTGAAGTTGTTCCGTCGTGGCGAGTCCGATACCACCGACGCGACCGCCGTCACCACGGCGGACGCGAGCGCAGAGGCGGGCGCCGTGGCCACGGCCGCCACCGCGGGCAAGGGCCGCCCCACCCCCCGGCGCCGGGATGCCGAGGCCCGCAAGCGCGGCCCGGTCGCCCCCGCCCCGTTGACCTCGAAGGAAGCCAGGGCCCGCCGCAAGGCGACCCGCGGCAGCAAGGCCGACCGGAAGGTGGCCGCCGCCGAGCGCCGCGCCGCCGCCCAGGACCGCCGCGAGCGCATGCTGGCCGGCGAGGACAAGTACCTGCTGCCGCGCGACCGCGGCCCGGTGCGCGCGCACGTGCGCGACATCGTGGACGCCAGGCGCAACCTGGTCGGGCTGTTCATGCCGATGGCGCTGGTGCTGATCCTCTCCATGTTCGCCGCGCCGGGGCTGCAGACCATCGTCACGCTGGCCATGCTGGTGATGATGGCCTTCATGATCGTGGAGGGTGTCTTCCTCGGCCGGATCATCAACAACCGGGTGCGCGAGCGCTTCCCGGACACCACCGACACCGGCTTCAAACTCGGCTGGTACGCCTTCGTGCGCGCCTCGCAGATCCGCAAGATGCGCGCGCCCAAGCCCCGGCTCAGCCCGGGCGACCCGGTCTGAGCCCCCAGCTCACGAGAACGGCCCGCCGGTGTACCGGCGGGCCGTTCTGGTTCGGGGGCGGGGTCACCGGTGATGACCCACCCGGGTGGAGAGCGCCGCCAGGTCGGCGCGGAACCGTTCGGCGTCCCGATCCTGGACGGCGCCGGAGCCGGCCCGGGCGGGGCCGGCGGCGACGAGCGCTCCGAGCAGCAGGACGACGGCGAGGGCGAGCAGGAAACCAATCATGGCAGTAATTTTTCGCTCGTTGAGATCCCGCCGAAAGTGGCAGCTCTGACATTGTTCGTCAAGATCCGGCCAGCTACCCTGATGGCATGTTGCGCAAGGTCGCGGTCGTGCTGGAACAGAACATGGCCATGTTCGAGTTCGGCGTGGTCTGCGAGGTCTTCGGGCTGGACCGCACCGAGCAGGGGCTGCCCGGCTTCGACTTCCGGGTCTGCGGCGCCGACCCGGGGCGGCCGCTGCGCTCCTCCACGCCCGGCGTCACCGTCACCCCGGACTACGGCCTGGACCAGCTGGCCGGAGCCGATCTCGTCGCCGTCCCCGCCTTCCCGGTGACCGCGCTGGACGACGGCCTCGACCCGCGGCTGGTCGACGCGGTGCGCACCGCCGCCGACGCCGGCGCCATCGTGCTCACCGTCTGCTCCGGCGCCTTCCTCGCGGGCGAGGCCGGGCTGCTCGACGGCCGCAAGTGCACCACGCACTGGCGCTACGTCGACGATCTCGCCGCCCGCTACCCGGCCGCCACCGTCGACCCGGACGTGCTCTTCGTGGACGAGGGCAACCTGGTCACCAGCGCGGGCACCGCGGCCGGGATCGATGCCTGCCTGCACCTGGTGCGCCGGGAGATCGGCAGCGCCGCCGCGAACGGCATCGCCAGGCGCATGGTGGTGCCGCCGCAGCGCGACGGCGGGCAGCGGCAGTTCATCGAGCGCCCGATCGCCGAGTGCACCTCGGACAGCCTCGGCGCGACGCTGACCTGGATGAGCGAGCACCTGGAGCAGCAGCACACCGTCGAGGAGCTGGCCGCCCGCGCGCGCATGTCCACCCGGACCTTCGCCCGCCGGTTCGCCGCCGAGACCGGCACCACCCCGGTGAAATGGCTCACCACCCAGCGCGTGCTCTACGCCAAGCACCTGCTGGAGGACTCCGACGACGGGCTGGAGCGGATCGCCGGGCTGGCCGGGTTCGGCTCGGCGGCGCTGCTCCGGCACCACTTCCAGCGGCAGGTGGGGATCGCGCCCACCGAGTACCGGCGCCGGTTCGGCACCGAGCCCCGGTAACCTGCGCGGCATGGGTGACTCCCCAGCCGGGCCGCGCACGCTGGTGCTCGGCGGCGCGCGCTCCGGCAAGTCCGCGCACGCCGAGGAGCTGGTGGGCGCCGCGGGCCCGGTCCGCTACCTCGCCACCGCCGTGCCCGACCCCGCCGACCGCGATTTCGCCGCGCGCATCGCCGGGCACCGCGCGCGCAGGCCCGCGCACTGGGAAGTGCTGGAAGGCGCAGACCTGGCCGCGGTGCTCGCCGGACACCCCGGCGACCCGCACCCCGCCCTCGCCGGACAACTCGGCGACCCGGCCCCCGCCCGCACCGGAGACCCCGGCGCTCCCGCCCAGGCCAGGAACCTCGCGGACCCGGTCCCGGCGACGCTGGTCGATGACATCGGCACCTGGCTCACGGCCAGGATCGACGCGCTCGACGCCTGGGAGTCGCCCCGCGGCACCGTCGCGCCGGATACCCATGCCCTGGTCGCGGCGGTCACGGAGTACCGGCACCGGCTGGTGCTGGTGAGCCCGGAGGTCGGGTTCGGGGTGATTCCGGCGACCCGCTCCGGCCGCCTGTTCCGGGACGAGATCGGCGCCCTGAACCAGCGCCTGGCCCGGGTCTGCGACGAGGTGGTGCTGGTGGTGGCCGGGATTCCGATGCGGGTGAAGTAGCGGGCGGCCGCATCGGACACTATGGAGCGGCAGCGCGCGGCCACCGGCCCGCGCCGGAACGCGGAAAGGCTGACAGTGACACACGGATTCGAACCGGTCTCCGCTCCCGACGCCCTCGTGCGCGCGGCCGCCGTGGCGCGCCAGGCGCAGCTCACCAAGCCCGCGGGCGCGCTCGGCCGGCTCGAGGAGCTGGGGAACTGGGTCGCGGCCTGCCAGAGCGCCTGCCCGCCCGCGCAGTTCGAGCGGGCGCGGGTGGTGGTCTTCGCCGGGGATCACGGGGTCGCGCGGCACGGGGTCTCGGCGTACCCGAGCGAGGTGACCGCGCAGATGGTCGCCAATATCCTCGGCGGCGGCGCCGCGGTGAACGCGCTGGCCGCGGTCGCGGGCGCGACCGTCCGGGTGGTGGATATCGCGGTGGACGCCGACACCGAACCCGATATCTCCGCGCACAAGGTCCGCCGGGGCAGCGGCTCGGTGGACCGGGAGGACGCGCTCACCGAGGACGAGGTGCGCACCGCGCTGGCGGCGGGGGTGGCCATCGCGGACGAGGAGATCGACGCCGGCGCCGACCTGCTGATCGCGGGCGACATGGGGATCGGCAACACCACCCCCGCCACCGCGCTGATCGCCACGCTCACCGGCACCGAGCCGGTGGCCGCGATCGGCCGCGGCACCGGGGTCGACGACGCGGGCTGGAGCCGCAAGCTGGCCGCCATCCGGGACACCATGCGCCGCACCCGCCCGGTCGCCAAGCAGCAGCCGGTGGCGCTGCTCCGGGTCGGCGGCGGCGCCGATATCGCCGCCATCACCGGATTCCTGGCCCGCGCCGCCGCCAGGCGCACCCCGGTGATCCTGGACGGCACGGTGGTGACCGCCGCCGCGCTCATCGCCGAGGATCTGGCCGACGGCGCCAAGGCGTGGTGGGTGGCCGGGCACCGCTCCAGCGAGCCCGCGCACCGGCTGGCGCTGCGCCACCTGCAGCTGGAGCCGCTGCTCGACCTGGACATGCGGCTGGGCGAGGCCTCCGGCGCGCTCGCCGCGCTCCCGCTGCTCCGCGCCGCCGTCGCCACCCTCGGCGAGATGGCGACCTTCGGCGACGCGGGCGTCAGCACCAGGGGCGAAGCTACAGCTCCCGCCCCGAACCTGCGGAAGTGAACCGGGCGATCCCGGCCGCGGCTCCGCGCGCGGCGACCGGCGGAAGGCGACAGCTGCCCGCCCTCGACCGCCGCCGAGACGCGGTCCGGTGATCACCGGGCTCAGGTTGGCGTTCTCCTGGCTCACCGTGCTGCCGGTGCGCGGGCCGGCCGAGATCGACCGGAGGGCGGCGGGGCGTGCCATCGCGGCGGCGCCCGTCGCAGGAGTCCTGCTCGGCGCCTCTGCCACCGCGATCCTGTGGGCGCTCACGGCGGCCGGGACGCCGACGGCGCTCGCCGGACTACTCGCGGTCGGCGCCCTGGCTATGGGTACCCGCGGCATGCACCTGGACGGCCTGGCCGACACCGCCGACGGCCTCGGCTGCTACGGCCCACCCGAGCGCGCCCGCCGCATCATGAAGGAGGGCGGCATCGGGCCGTTCGGCACCGCCGCCCTTCTGTTCGCCGTGCTCACCCAGGCGCTCGCCTTCGCGGAGCTCGCGGCGGCCGGGCTCTGGGCGGGCGTGCTACTCGCGGTGGCCACCGGCCGGGTGGCCGCGGTGCTCGCCTGCGTGCGCGCCCCCGCCGCACCGGACACCGGCTTCGGCACCCTGGTCGCCGCCACCCAGCGCCCGCTGACCGCCGCGCTCTGGGTCGCCGCCACCCTCGCCGCCGCCGCCCTGCTGCCCGGCGCGGCCCCCTGGCACGGTCCGCTGGCGGTGGCGGCCGCGCTCGCCGGCGCAGCACTGCTGACGCAGCATTGCGTCCGCCGTTTCGAGGGGCTCTCCGGCGATGTGCTCGGCGCGGCAGTGGAATTCGCCACCGCCGCCACCGCCGTCCTGCTCGTCCTCGGCTGAGCCGGCGAAACCTGCCGAGAGCCTGATACCGTGCCGGGAATTCGGAGATTTACCCCGCGACCAGTGCAATTCAGCTATTACCCGGCACGCCCCCACGTTTGTTTCCGGCACCCGCCAGGCAATCAGCGCGCGTTATTCCAAACGGGCATCGGTCAAACGTGTCGACCACCACAGTCTGGGTCAGTGGACATTTTCCGGCCGACTCGCACGCATCGTCTGGGTCGCACAATAAGGTGGACGCCATGTCTTCCGAGCGCCTCTACTTCCGCCAGCTGCTGTCCGGCCGGGATTTCGCCGTCGGCGATCCGATCGCGACGCAGATGCGGAATTTCGCGTACCTCATCGGCGACCGGGAGACCGGGGAGTGCGTCGTCGTCGATCCCGCCTATGCCGCGGGCGATCTCGCGGACCTGGCGGAGGCCGACGGCCTGCGCCTCACCGGCGTGCTCGCCACCCACCACCACCCGGACCACGTGGGCGGCACCATGCTCGGCTTCACCCTGCGCGGCGTGCGCGAACTGCTGGAGAAGACCAGCGTCCCGGTCCACGTGAACAACGCGGAGCTGACCTGGGTCGCCAATGTCACCGGTATCGCGGAGAGCGAATTCACCGGGCACGAACACGGCGACAAGCTCCGCGTCGGGACTTTCGAGATCGAATTGTTACACACGCCCGGGCACACGCCGGGCAGTCAGTGCTTCCTGTTCGAGAATCGGCTCGTCGCGGGCGACACGCTGTTCGTCGACGGTTGCGGCCGCACCGATTTCCCGGGCGGCGATTCCGACGAGATGTTCCGCAGCCTGCGGCACCTCGCCGGGCTGCGCGGCGACCCGGTGGTCTATCCCGGGCACTGGTACTCGCAGGAGCCGAGCGCGCCGCTGACCGCGGTGCGCGAGAACAACTACGTGCTGCGCCCGCAGACGCTCGACGAATGGCACATGCTCATGCCGGGCTGAACCCAGCACACTCCCGGCAGCGCTGCCGTCCGTTCCGGACGGCAGCGCCGGGCCGCCCGGATCAGAAGCGGAAGAGCCAGTCGTGGGTGTCGGCGAAGGTGCCGCGCTGAATACCGGTCAGGGTGTCGCGCAACGCCAGGGTGACCTCGCCCGGCTCGCCACCGCTGATGGCGACTTCGCCTTCGGGCGAACGCACCCAGCCGACCGGGGTGATGACCGCCGCGGTGCCGCAGCCGAACACCTCGGTGATCGCGCCGGAGGCCGCGCCGTCCAGCCACTCCCGCACCGAGACCTTCCGCTCCTCCACCCGGTACCCGGCGTCGGCGGCGAGCGTGATGAGCGAGTCGCGGGTGATGCCGGGCAGCAGCGAGCCGGAGAGCTCCGGCGTCACCAGCGTGGCCTCCGACCCCGAGCCGAAGACGAAGAACAGGTTGTTGGTGCCCATCTCCTCGACGTAGGCACGCTCCACGGCGTCCAGCCAGACCACCTGGTCGCAGCCCCGCTCGGTGGCCTCGGCCTGGGCCAGCAGCGAGGAGGCGTAGTTCCCCGCCACCTTGGCCTCGCCGGTGCCGCCGGGCGCGGCGCGCACGTACTCGGTGGAGAGCCACACCTTCACCGGCTTCACGCCGCGCGGGAAGTAGGCGCCGGCCGGCGAGGCGAGCAGCAGGTACTTGTAGGCGGCGGCGGGCTTGACGCCGAGCCCGGCCTCGGTGGCGAACATGAAGGGCCGCAGGTAGAGCGAGTCCTCGCCGCCCGCGGCGGGCACCCAGCCGGCGTCGACCTCGAGCAGCGCGCGCACCGACTCGATGAAGAGCTCGTCCGGTAGCTCGGCCATGGCGAGCCGGCGCGCCGAGCGGCGGAAGCGCGCGGCATTGGCGTCGATCCGGAAGCAGGCGATGCCGCCGTCCGGCTGCCGGTACGCCTTGAGCCCCTCGAAGATGGCCTGGCCGTAGTGGAAGACCATGGTGGCCGGATCCATCTGCAGCGGCGCGTACGGCTCGACCCGCGCGTCGGTCCAGCCGCCGTCCCGGTAGTCGATGGAGACCATGTGGTCGGTGAAGAACCGGCCGAAGCCGGGGGCCGCCAGAATCTCCTGTACCCGCTCCCCCGGCGTGCGGGCGGGATGCGGAATACGGGCGAACTGTGCAGCAGCGGTCATGCCCCCGATCCTATCGGGGCGCGCTGATCAGGCGGGGCGCGCGTCCACGAACGGCGGGCGCACCACAGCGCAGCGCAGCCGCCTGCCGCGCACGTCGGCGGTGACCTCCGCGCCCGGCTCCAGCCCGGCCGCGGTGTCGAGCAGCGCGAGCGCGATGCCGCGCTCCAGGGTCGGCGAGAAGGTGCCGGAGGTGGTCTCCCCCACCACCTCGTCGCCGCGCAGCACGCGCTGGCCGCGGCGCAGCACCCCGCGATCGATGGCGCGCAGCCCGAGCAGGGTCTGCGCCGGCCCGGCGGCCTTCTCGCGCTCCAGCGCGGCCTTGCCCCAGAACCGCGGCTTGGCCCAGCCCACCGCCCAGCCGCAGCGCGCCCGCAGCGGGCTGATGTCGAGCCCGAGCTCGTGGCCGTGCAGCGGGTACCCCATCTCGGTGCGCAGCGTGTCGCGGGCGCCGAGCCCGGCGGGCTGGCCGCCCGCGGCGCGCACCGCATCCAGCAGCGCGCGGAACACCGGCTCGGCATCGTCCCAGCGCGGCAGCAGCTCGTAGCCGTGCTCGCCGGTGTAGCCGGTGCGGCAGACCCGGACCTCGCGGCCCCGCCACTCGGCGTCGGCAAAGGCCATGTAGCCGAGATCGGCGGGCAGGCCGAGACTTTCCAGCACCGCGGCCGAGCGCGGCCCCTGCACCGCGAAGACGGCGTAGGCCCGGTGGTCGTCCGTCACCGTGACGCCGCCGCTGCTCGCCGTGCGTAGCCGGGACACCACCGCGGCGGTATTGGCGGCATTGGGGACGAGGAAGATCTCGTCCGGCCCGACGAAGTAGGCGATCAGGTCGTCGACGACGCCGCCCTCCTCGGTGCAGCAGAGCGTGTACTGCGCCCGGCCGGGCCGGATGCGGTCCAGGTCGTTGGTGAAGGCGCCGTTCACGAACTCCGCCGCGCCGGGGCCGCGCACCGTCGCCTTGCCCAGGTGGCTCACGTCGAAGAGCCCGACCGTCTCGCGCACCGCCGTGTGCTCGCGCACCGTGCCCGCGTAGGAGACCGGCATCCGCCACCCGCCGAACGGCGCGAAGGTCGCCCCCAGCTCGGTGTGCACGGCGTCGATGGGGCCTCGAAGCAGCTCGGTGTCGGTCACCCGAGGCAGCCTAGCCGCTCGATTCGTCCAGCAGGCGGGCTCGCCGCCGCGCGCAGTAGCCTGTGCCCATGACCGCTGCTGCTGATCGCCCGCTGGGCCCGGAACTGGCTCGCACCACCGCTCTCGGCCCCGATACCGACGTGCTCGTCATCGGTGTGACCTCCTCCGAGAACGGCCCGGCGATCGTGCCCGACGACCTCTTCACCGACGTGCTGAGCGTCGAGCTGCGCGCCACCCTGCTCGACCAGCTCGGCGCGGTCGGTGCGAAGGGCAAGGCGGAGGAGCTCACCCGGGTACCGGCCCCGGCCGGGCTGGACGGCATCACCAGCGTGCTCGCGGTCGGCCTCGGCTCGGCGGAGAAGCTGGACGCCGAGCAGATCCGGCGCTCGGCCGGGGTCGCGGCGCGCGCGCTGAGCGGCACCGAGCAGATCTCGACCACGCTCTCCGGGCTCGACCTCGGCGCCGCCGCCGAGGGGTTCTACCTGGGCGCCTACACCTTCACGCCGTTCCGCTCGGCGAAGACGGCGCCGAAGCGGGACGAGCGCCCGCTGGCCAGGGTCGAGCTGCTGGTGCCCGAGCCCGATTTCGGCGAGGAGGCGCTGTTCCGCGCCCGGCTGGTGGCCGAGGCGGTCGCCACCGCGCGCGACTTCGTGAACACCCCGCCCAGCCACCTGTTCCCGGCCGAGTTCGCCGACCGCGCCGCGCTGCTCGCCGCGGGCGCCGGGCTCACCGTCGAGGTGCTGGACGAGAAGGCGCTGGAGGCGGGCGGGTACGGCGGCGTGCTCGGCGTCGGCAAGGGCTCCTCGCGGCCGCCGCGGCTGGTCCGGATCAGCTACGAGGGCGGGCCGCGCCGGGTCGCGCTGATCGGCAAGGGCATCACCTTCGACACCGGCGGCATCTCGATCAAGCCCGCCGCCGGCATGGACGCCATGACCTCGGACATGGGCGGCGCCGCGGCGGTCATCGCGACGACCCTGCTCGCGGCGCGGCTGAGCCTGCCGATCACGGTCACCGCGACGGTGCCGATGGCCGAGAACATGCCCTCCGCCACCGCGCAGCGCCCCGGCGACGTGCTGACCCAGTACGGCGGCACCACCGTCGAGGTGCTGAACACCGATGCCGAGGGCAGGCTCATCCTGGCCGACGCCATCGTGCGCGCGGGCGAGGACGACCCGGAGTTCCTGATCGACGTCGCCACGCTCACCGGCGCCCAGATGGTCGCGCTCGGCACCCGCACGCCCGGCGTCATGGGCACCGACGAGTTCCGCGACCGGGTGGCCCGGATCTCTCGCTCGGTCGGCGAGAACGGCTGGGCCATGCCGCTCCCGGCGGAGCTGCGCGCCGACCTGAACTCCAAGGTCGCCGACATCGCCAATGTCGCCGGGCATCGCTGGGGCGGCATGCTCTCCGCCGGGCTCTTCCTGAAGGAGTTCGTGCCGGAGGGGGCGCAGTGGGCGCACGTCGACATCGCGGGTCCGGCCTACAACCAGGGCGGCGCGTTCGGCTACGTCGGCAAGGGCGGCACCGGGGTTCCGGTGCGCACGCTGATCGCGGTGCTCGAGGACATCGCGGCGGAGCCGGTCACCGAGTAGCCGCCGCGGCCCGGCGGTGCGCCGCCGGGCCGGTCACAGCTCGTCGAGTTCGCGCTCCAGCTCGTGCCTGCGGCGGATGCGCTCGCGTTCGTCGTGGTCGCGCATGCGCTGCGGGTAGCCCGTGCGTGCCACGTCGTAGACCGGGATGCGGAGATCGCCGGCGAGGCTGCGGGCGCCGCGCTCGCCGACGACGCGGCGGGTCCACTCCCCATCGGCGGCGATCAGCACCACCGTGACATCGGTCACGGTGGTCTTCGGTTCCACATAACCCTCGACGCCGGTGTGCGTGCGCACCCACTCGGCCAGGTAGCGGGCGTCCTCCGCGCGCACCCCGCCCCGCCGCGCCGAGCGTCCGGCCCTGGCGGCGGCACCACGGAGGCGATCGAGCAGCCCCATCTCGGCAATCACCTCCTCGTCACCACACCGGCCGGGGTTCGCGCGCCGCGACCGGGTAGTTCCATAGTGCCCGAGCCCGGCAGTTGCCCGCCCTGTGCCACATGCCACGCGCGCGAGTGCAAGGATGGACCGCGGTACAAGAAACCACACAGATATCCGGTGCCGAGCGCGCGCGGACGTCGCCGCGACCCGCGGCGGTGCCCCACCGGGCAGCGAACTGTTGTAGACCCGTCGAGCAGTCAAGGAGTCAACGGACATGGCCTTCTCCGTCCAGATGCCGGCTCTTGGTGAGAGCGTCACCGAGGGAACGGTCACCAGGTGGCTGAAGCAGGAAGGAGACACGGTCGAGGTCGACGAGCCCCTGCTCGAGGTATCGACCGACAAGGTCGACACCGAGATCCCGTCTCCGGCCGCAGGTGTGCTGACGAAGATCGTCGCCCAGGAGGACGACGTGGTCGAGGTCGGCGGTGAGCTCGGTGTGATCGGCGATGCCGGCGAGCAGAGCGGCGGCGACGAGGCCCCGGCTCCGGCCGCCGAAGAGGCGCCGAGCGAGGAGGCCCCCGCCGCCGAGGAGGAGCCCGCCGAGGAGGAGCCCGCCGCCGAGCCCGAGCCCGAGCAGAGCGCGCCCGCCGCGTCGTCGGGGTCCGGTGAGGGCACCCCGGTGAAGATGCCGGAGCTGGGCGAATCGGTCACCGAGGGCACCGTCACCCGCTGGCTCAAGGCCATCGGCGACGAGGTCGCCGTCGACGAGCCGCTGCTCGAGGTCTCCACCGACAAGGTCGACACCGAGATTCCCTCCCCGGTCGCGGGCACGCTGCTCGAGATCACCGCGGAGGAGGACGACGTGGTCGCGGTCGGCGGCCAGCTCGGCGTGATCGGCAGCGGTTCGCCCGCGCCGAAGTCCGAGCCCGCGCCCGCCCCCGAGCCGAAGCAGGAGGCCGAGCCGGAGCCGGAACCCGAGCCCGAGCCCGAGCCGGAACCCGAGCCCGAGCAGGCCCCCGCGCCGAAGGAAGAAGAGAAGCCTTCGCAGCCCGCCCCGGCGAAGGCCGCGGCGCCGAAGAGCGAGCCCGCCGCCGGGTCCACCCCGTACGTCACCCCGCTGGTGCGCAGGCTGGCCGAGGAGCACGGCGTCGACCTCGGCGAGCTGAGCGGCTCCGGTGTCGGCGGCCGCATCCGCAAGCAGGACGTGCTGGCCGCGGCCGAGGCCAAGAAGGCGCCGGAGCCCGCCGCCGCCGCGCCGCAGCAGCCCGCCGCGGCCGCGACGCCCGCCGCGCCGAAGGCGAAGCCGCAGCCCGCCCCCGAGCTGGCGCACCTGCGCGGGACCACGCAGAAGGCCAACCGGATCCGGCAGATCACCGCGACCAAGACGCTGGAGTCGCTGCGCACCACCGCGCAGCTCACCCAGGTGCACGAGGTCGACGTCACCCGGATCGCGGCGCTGCGCGCCAAGGCCAAGGCGGCGTTCAAGGAGCGCGAGGGCGTGAACCTCACCTTCCTGCCGTTCTTCGCCAAGGCCGTGGTCGAGGCGCTCGGCGTGCACCCGAACGTCAATGCCAGCTACGACGACGACAGCAAGCAGATCACCTACCACGCCTCGGTGCACCTCGGCATCGCCGTCGACACCGAGCAGGGGCTACTCTCGCCGATCATCCACAATGCCAGCGACCTCTCGCTGGCCGGGCTGGCCAGGGCCATCGCCGATATCGCCGGCCGGGCGCGCACCGGCGGGCTGAAGCCGGACGAGCTCTCCGGCGGCACCTTCACCATCACCAATATCGGCAGCCAGGGCGCGCTGTTCGACACCCCGATCCTGGTTCCGCCGCAGGCGGCCATGCTCGGCACCGGCGCGATCGTCAAGCGCCCGGTGGTGGTGACCGACGAGGGTGGCAGCGAGTCCATCGGCGTCCGCTCGATGGCGTTCCTGCCGCTGACCTACGACCACCGCCTGATCGACGGCGCGGACGCGGGCCGCTTCCTCACCACCATCCGGCATCGGCTGGAGGAAGCCGCGTTCGAGGCCGATCTGGGGCTGTAAGCGGAGGGCTGCCGTCTCGATGAAGGTCGTTGTCGCCGGTTCGTCCGGCCTGATCGGGACGGCGCTCGTCGCGGCGCTGCGCCGGGACGGGCACGAGGTGGCCCGGCTGGTGCGGCGGCAACCCGCCGCACCGGACGAGTTCGCCTGGGACCCCGCGCGCGCCGAGCTGGACCAGCGGGCGCTGCGCGGGGCCGACGCCGCCGTCAACCTGTGCGGGCGCAATATCCACGCCCAGCGCTGGACCGGCCGGTTCAAGCAGGAGTTGCGGGACAGCCGCATCACCCCCACCGACGTGCTGGCCGGCGCGGTCGCGGCGGCCGGGGTTCCGGTGCTGGTCAACGCGGGCGGCGTGCACATCTACGGCGGCGCCACCGGGGATCGGGTGATCGACGAGAACGCCCGCCCCGGAACCGGTTTCCTCGCCACGCTGTGCCGGGACTGGGAGGCCGCCACCGCGCCCGCGGCCGCCGCCGGGGTGCGGACGGTGCTGCTGCGCGGCGGGCTGGTGCTCGCCCGCACCGGCGGGCTGCTCGGCGTGCTGCGCCCGCTCTTCGGGCTCGGTGTCGGTGGCCGCTTCGGCGACGGCAGGCAGTACACGCCGTGGATCTCGCTGGCCGACGAGGTCGGCGCCATCCGGCACGTGCTCGCCGATTCGTCGGTCGCGGGGCCGGTGAACGCGGTCGGCCCGGCCCCGGTCACCAATGCCGAGTTCACCAGGGCGCTCGGCCGCGCGCTGCGCAGGCCGACGCCGCTGGTGGTGCCCTCGTTCGTGCTGCGCGCCGCCATCGGCGAGTTCGCCGACGAGGCGGTGCTGCGCGGGCCGCGCGCCATTCCGACCGTCCTGGAGGAGAGCGAGTACGTGTTCCGCCACCCGACCCTCGGCATCGCGCTGACCGATCTCTTCGACCCCGCGGGGGACGGCGCGTGAAGGTTCGTGACGCGTTGGAGAGCGATCTACCGGCGATTCTGGCGATCCACAATGCCAATATCGCCGCCTCGACGGCGATCTGGGATGTCGACGAGGTCGGCATCGAGGAGCGGGAGGCGTGGTTCGCGGCGCGCGCCGCGGCCGGGCACCCGATCCTGGTGGCCGAGATCGACGGCGAGGTCGCGGGGTACGCCGGCTACGGACAGTGGCGGCCCAAGCTCGGCTACCTGCACAGCGTGGAGAACTCGGTCTACGTGGACGAGCGCTTCCAGCGCCGCGGGGTGGCCCGGGCGCTGCTCACGGCGCTGCTGGAGCGGGCCCGCGAGTCGGGGTCGGTGCACGCGATGATCGCCGCGATCGAATCCCGCAATACCGGCTCCATAGCACTGCACGAGCAGTTCGGCTTCCGCATCGTCGGCGAACTTCCCGAGGTGGGGAGAAAGTTCGGCCTGTGGATGGATCTCACGCTCATGCAGCTCACGCTCCCGGTCCCCGAGCCCGATCCCCGCCTCGGGGCGTAACGTCGCCGCTGTGACCACCACACCGTCCGCCCGCCTCGCCTCGACCCCGATCGTGGTCGAAGATCTGGGGCTGATCGATTACCACCGAGCCTGGGACCGGCAGCGCGCGCTCGCCGCCGAGCGCGCCGCCGGCCGCGGCGCCGATCGGCTGCTGCTGCTCGAGCACCCCTCCGTCTACACCGCGGGCCGCCGCACCGAGGCCGAGGATCTGCCGATCGACGGCAGCCCGGTGGTGCAGGTCGACCGCGGCGGCAAGATCACCTGGCACGGGCCGGGGCAGCTGGTCGGGTACCCGATCGTCCGGCTGGCCGAGCCGGTGGACGTGGTGAAGTACGTGCGCAGGCTGGAGGAGGCGCTGATCAGCGTCTGCACCGGCTTCGGCATCGAGTGCGGCCGGGTGGAGGGCCGCTCCGGGGTCTGGCTGCCCGCCGCCGGGCCACTGGCCGAGCGCAAGATCGCCGCCATCGGGGTCCGGGTGCAGCGCGGTGTGGCGCTGCACGGCATCTCGCTCAACGCCAACCCCGCCATGGACGGCTTCCAGGCCATCGTGCCGTGCGGCATCCGGGACGCCGGCGTCACCACGCTCACCAGGGAGCTGGGGTACGAGGTCACCGTCGCCGAGCTGAAGCCGCTGGTGGCCGCGGCCATCGGGCAGGCGCTGGACGGCGAGCTCCCCGTGCGCGATCACACGCTCGCCCGGCCGCAGGCCGTGGCGCCGACGGCGTAAGGTCGAGACAGTGACCACCGCTCACGAGACTCCCGCGCCCCGCTCCACCCCCGGCGAGGCCGCCCGCGCCCCCCAGGGCCGCAAGCTGCTCCGCATCGAGGCCCGCAACGCCGAGACCCCGATCGAGCGCAAACCCGGCTGGATCCGCACCCGCGCCACCATGGGTCCCGAGTACACCGAGCTCAAGGGGCTGGTGAAGCGCGAGGGGCTGCACACCGTGTGCGAGGAGGCGGGCTGCCCCAATATCTTCGAGTGCTGGGAAGACCGCGAAGCCACCTTCCTCATCGGCGGCGAGCAGTGCACCCGCCGCTGCGACTTCTGCCAGATCGACACCGGCAAGCCCGCCGCGCTCGACCGCGACGAGCCGCGCCGGGTGGCGGAGAGCGTGCAGGCCATGGGGCTGCGCTACAGCACCATCACCGGCGTCGCCCGTGACGACCTGGCCGACGGCGCCGCCTGGCTCTACGCCGAGACGGTGCGCGCCATCAAGGCGCTGAACCCGAACACCGGCGTCGAGCTGCTCATCCCGGATTTCAACGCCGTGCCCGAGCAGCTCGCCGAGGTCTTCTCCGCGCGCCCCGAGGTGCTCGCGCACAATCTGGAGACGGTGCCGCGCATCTTCAAGCGCATCCGCCCCGCCTTCCGCTACGAGCGCTCGCTGGCCGTGCTCACCGCCGCCCGCGAGGCCGGGCTGGTCACCAAGTCGAACCTGATCCTCGGCATGGGCGAGACCCCGGAGGAGGTCACCCAGGCCATGCGCGACCTGCACGAAGCCGGCTGCGACATCCTCACCATCACCCAGTACCTGCGCCCCTCCCCCCGGCACCACCCGGTGGACCGCTGGGTGAAGCCGGAGGAGTTCGTCGAGCACTCCCGGGTGGCCGAGGAGCTCGGCTTCGCCGGCGTCATGGCGGGCCCGCTGGTCCGCTCCTCCTATCGCGCCGGCCGGCTCTACGCCCAGGCCATGGCGCACCACGGCCGCGAGATCGCCCCCGCCATGGCGCATCTCGCGAACGAGGGCACCGCCTCGCAGGAGGCCAGCTCGGTGCTGGCGCGCTTCGGCGGCTGAGGTACTCCGATCCGGTCGGTGGGCACGTACCCCACCGACCGGGCTCGCTCACTCCCCGCCCGCGTCCCCGCTACAGCTGACCATGGAGAACGGGCCGTTCGAGGTCTGCTCGGAGATCACCCGGCCGTCGACCAGGATGCGGCAGGAGAGCTCCGCGCCGTCCTCACCGTTCTGTGCCGTCAGGCTCACGTACTTCCCCAGCCCGTCGATGGTGACCGTCTTGCGCCACGGCAGCGGCGCCTCCGTCTCCTGGGCGATGTCGAAGTCCCGCCCCGAATACGTCACCGACGCCGACCCCCCGCTCCCGTCGACCTCGTAGGTGACCGTCACCTCCCGCGCGGCCTCCTTGTCCACCTCGTTCACCGCCCCCGCGATCAGCGCCATGCACCCGCCGACACCGAGCAGGATCACCAGCGCGGTCCCCCCGAGGATCCACGGCCACTTCGCCTTCTTCCGCGGCGGCTGCGCATACCCCTGCGGCCCGTACCCCCCGGGGTACTGCCCCTGCGGCGGCGGCGCCGGATACTGCTGGGGCCGCCCGTACTGATCGGTCATGAACCCTCCCGCTCGATGATGTCCGCTCGCTATGAGTGCGAGTCGATTGCTCATCGAACCAGGTCGAGGGCCTTCACGGATCCGTTTCCGCGAACAGCTTTTCGCCGTTCACCGCACGGGTCCATGCCTCGCGCACGATGTCGAGCGCCGTCGCCGCCGCAGCTGTGAACCGGGTCCGACCTGCGACCCGTTCACCCTCTCGCAGGTCGGGCTCTACGAGGGCTCTCGCCTCTCGTACTCGGTACCGGCCGCGTCGTCGTAGAACTTCGGAGAAGCAGGCGTCCGCTCCTCCGACGGGATGCTGTCGCGCCGGGCCTGCGCCTGCGCCAGCATTCGCCGAGCCTTCGCGAGTTCGTCCTCACCCAGCGGGGCCGACCCCAACTCTTCCGGCGTCGAGAAGATTTTGCCTGCCACTTCTTTGCCCATCGGCCCCTCTCGGTCACGCCTGTCTACATACTGACGCGCAGCTCGTGCCATCGGTTCCCCTCCCCGTGACAGACCGAAGCCCCGGCATCCCCCATCGGAATGCCGGGGCTTCGGAGAACCCTCGAACGCGGGACGACCTACACGTCGAAGTACAGCTCGAACTCGTACGGGTGCGGCCGCAGGTTGACCGGCGCGATCTCACCCTCACGCTTGAGCGTGATCCAGGTCTCGATCAGGTCCTCGGTGAAGACATTGCCCTCGGTGAGGTACTCGTGGTCCTGCTCGAGCCGGTCGATGACCGAGGCGAGGCTGGTGGGGGCCTGGGGGATGCCCTTGGCCTCCTCCGGCGGGAGCTCGTAGAGGTCCTTGTCGACGGGGGCGAGCGGCTCGATCTTCTTCTTGATGCCGTCCAGGCCGGCCATCAGCATGGCGGCGAAGGCCAGGTACGGGTTGCCCGAGGAGTCCGGCGCGCGGAACTCGATGCGCTTGGCCTTCGGGTTGTTGCCGGTGACCGGGATGCGGACGGCGGCGGAGCGGTTGCGCTGCGAGTACACCAGGTTGATGGGGGCCTCGTAGCCGGGGACCAGGCGGTGGTAGGAGTTCACCGTCGGGTTGGTGAAGGCGAGCAGCGAGGGGGCGTGGTGCAGGATGCCGCCGATGTAGTGCCGCGCCAGGTCGGAGAGGCCGCCGTAGCCGGCCTCGTCGTGGAAGAGCGGCTTGCCGTCCTTCCACAGCGACTGGTGCGCGTGCATGCCGGAGCCGTTGTCGCCGAAGAGCGGCTTGGGCATGAAGGTGACGGTCTTGCCCTCGGCCCACGCGGTGTTCTTCACGATGTACTTGAAGAGCTGCAGGTCGTCGGCGGCGCCGAGCAGGGTGTTGAACTTGTAGTTGATCTCGGCCTGACCGGCGGTGCCGACCTCGTGGTGCCCGCGCTCCAGCTCGAAGCCGGCGTTCTGCAGGTTGGTGGCGATCTTGTCGCGCAGGTCGACGTAGTGGTCGTACGGCGCCACCGGGAAGTAGCCGCCCTTGTTGCGGACCTTGTAGCCCCGGTTCAGCCTGCCGTCCGGGTCGCGCTCGGAGCCGGTGTTCCAGGAACCCGAGACCGACTCGATCTCGTAGAAGGAGCCGTTGATGCCGGAGTCGTACCGGATCGAGTCGAAGATGTAGAACTCGGCCTCGGCGCCGAAGTACGCGGTGTCGGCGATGCCGGTGCTGCGCAGGTACTCCTCGGCCTTGCGGGCGATATTGCGCGGGTCGCGGGAGTAGGCCTCGCGGGTGAACGGGTCGTGCACGAAGAAGTTGATGTTCAGCGTCTTGGCGGCGCGGAACGGATCCAGCTGCGCGGTGCTGAAGTCGGGCAGCAGCAGCATGTCCGACTCGTCGATGGACTGGAAACCGCGGACGGAGGAGCCGTCGAAGGCGAGCCCGTCCTCGACGAGGTCGGTGGTGAAGGCCTTGCCCGGGATGGAGAAGTGCTGCTGCACACCGGGCAGGTCGCTGAAGCGGATGTCGACGTACTCGACCTCCTGCTCCGCGATGTACTTGATGACCTCGTCGGCCGTGCTGAACGTCACTTGTTCTCCTTACCGATCGGTTCCCAGCCCGTGGTGATTGCGTGGGTTCGTCGAAAGACGCTATGGACGCGGTGTTTCCCGGCAATCAAGGCTGTGTTTCGCGAGTGTTACACGTAGGGCGATTGGTGTGAGGTTGCCCGCCTCGCCCCGGACCACCGACGATCCTGCCATGCCCCGCCCTCGCGCACGACGTGGGCACGGGTTTGCGGGTCGCCGCGCGTGCCGGTTGCCACGGTATAGCCGCAGGTCCGAGCGAGGTGCGTCGGAGCGCGGCGCGCGACCCCAGCGAAGCTCCGGCAGCCCGGGCCGACCGGGCCCGCATGGCCTTGCTCACATGCCGCGCTCCGCCGGGCGGGACACACCGGCCGCGGCACCGCGGTCACCCCGCCATCGGTTAACTGCCGGTATGCGGTGGCACCGGGTGAAGCGCGGGCGAGCGACGACCTATCCTGGGCTCATGGCGCGTATCACCGGTTCCTGGCTCTCCGGACCCGCGGCGGAGCCGGGGGGTCCGGCCGCGTCGGGGTATCGGGGCGAGCAGTTCGGGCTTCCCGAGCACGGGGCGGGCTCGGTCTCGGGCACCGGCAGGCGGGTGGTCGCGGTCTTCCTGGACTGGATGATCGCGGTCGGCATCTCCGCGCTCATCGTGCGCGGGGTGAACGCCAACCTGCCGCTGCTGATCTGGTTCGTGATCGGCATCGCGGCGGTGACGCTCTTCGGCTTCACCCCCGGGCAGTACTTCGCCCGGCTGCGGGTGGCCAGGATCGAAGGGCCGATCCCGGTCGGCTTCGTCCGGGCGCTGGCCAGGCAGGCGCTGCTGGTGTTCGTGATCCCGGCGCTCTTCACCGACGCCGACGGCCGCGGCATGCACGACCGCGCCACCGGCACCGTGCTGGTGCGCTCGCGCTGATCAGCGCCGCCGGATGGTGCGCTGCATGCCGCGCATCTTGGCGTTGCCCGGCATCGGGCCCTTGGGCAGGGCCGGGCCGCTGCGCGAGCTGAGCGCCGAGAGCCTGCCCTCGATATTGTCCATCCGCTTGGCGTCGATATTGCGCGGCAGCTTGGTGAGGTAGCGCTGCAGCTCCTTGAGCGGCACCTGGCCCTCGTCGTTGCCGATCACGACGTCGTAGATGGGGGTGTCGCCGATCAGCCGGGCGGTGCGCTTCTTCTCCTGGGCGAGCAGCGAGCGCACCCGCTGCGGGTTGCCCTCGGCGACGAAGATGACGCCGGGCAGCCCGATCACCCGGTGCACCGCGTCCAGCTGGGTGGTGGCGGCGACGCCGTTCGACACCCGCCACTTGCCCTGCAGGTTCTCCAGCACCCAGGCGGCGGCGCCGGCTTGGCCCTCGGCGCGGGTGTAGACGGTGCGCTGCACCCGGCGGCCGAAGATGATGAAGGCGAGCAGCACGCCGAGCAGGATGCCGAGCGGCAGCAGGAACCACTGGATGCCGAAGATCAGCCCGATCAGGAAGAACAGCACGGTGCTGCCGAGCACCGAGCCGATCATCAGCGGGAGCAGCAGCTTGTCTTCCTTGCGCTGCATCTGGAACGCCTGCCACAGCTGCTGCCTGCGTTCCTTCGACTGCTGCTTGCGCGCCGCCTTCGCCGCGGCCTTCGCTTCCTTGGAAGCGGCCTTCCCTGCTGCCATGGTGCTCAGGATAGTGCCAGGCAGTTCGCGGCCGACGGCGGCGGGCTCAGCCGTGCGCGTGGCTGCGGTCCGGCGGCTCGCGCCGGTCGGCGACGCCGAGCACGGAGAGGTCGAGCGAGCCGGGATTCTCGGTCCAGCCGCTGGCCCGCAGGTCGGCGGGGGACTCGACACCCATGGCGTCGTGCAGCCCGATCGCCGCGCCCTCGGCCAGCCGCACCAGCGTGCGCTGGGAGATCGGCCAGAGCAGGGTGCGGCTCCAGTTCTCGACGTCGCGCGCCGCGTCGGGGGCGGTCCAGCCCAGCTCGCGCAGCCGCTGCGCGTTCGCCGGGGAGATCGGTTCGAGCAGGAAATCGTTGCCCGCCAATTCCGCGGAGAGCCGGATGTCGAATTGCACGAATTGCGCGTAGCGGTTTCCGGAGGCGGCGATGACCAGGGTCGCCCGGGACGGGAGTTCCGCCAGGCAGCGCGCCAGCGCGCGCACGAACCGCTCCCAGTCACCGGCTGTCGAATCGTTCATTCTCAATCCCCGAGCCATCGAATGCGCCGATCATACGCCCGGAGGCGCGCCGCTCTCGTCGTATTTCCGGCCGACACCGGCGTGTCCCCGGCGCCGCGCAATTCGCGCGGCGACCCCCGATCCGGGGTCTGGCGCGAGCCCGCGCGACGGTCGATAGTGCTCGGGTGACGATCGCGACGGTGCTGCGCGCGCTGACCGGGGCGCTGCTGATACTCGGGGTGCTCGCGCCGGTGACGGCGGCCGAGCCCGCGGCCGCGTTCCAGTGGCGGGAGGAGTTCCTGACCGCGCCGGACGGCACCCGGCTGCACGCCGACATCCTGCGCCCGCCGGGGCTCGCCGACGACGTGCGCACCCCGGTGATCATGACCGTGAGCCCCTACCGCAACCAGCTCGCGTACCTCACGGTGCCGCGCCCGCAGGGCGGCCCGGTCACCGACTACCTGCCGGTCACGCCGCTGCTGGCGGCCGGGTACACCTACGTGATCGTGGATCTGCGCGGCTTCGCGGGCTCGTCCGGCTGCCCGGACTACGGCGGCCCCGGCGAGCGCGGCGACGTGCGGACCGCGGTCGAGTGGGCGGCGGACGCGCCCTGGTCGACCGGGAAGGTGGGGCTGTACGGCCTCTCCTACGAGGGCTGGGCGGGGGTGATGGGGCTGGCCGAGCGGCCGCGCGGGCTCGCCGCGGTCGCCACCTTCGGCCCCGCCGTCGATCCCTACACCTATCTGTACATGCAGGGCATCTCGTGGCGATTCTCCGGTAAACCGGTGGTGGAGACCGGATTGCGCCCGGCCGACGGGGTCGGCCTCGAGCACCTGCTCTTCGCCTCCATTCCCGGACACTGGAATTCGTCACCGGAGTACCGGGCGAATGCCGCGCAGATTCCGCTCGACTGCTATCTCCCCTATCTCGCCGAGACGGCGAATCACGATCCGGAGACGCCGTTCTGGCGCGATCGGGAACTGGTGGAGAAGGTGCGCGGCAGCACCGTTCCGGTATTCCTCGGCCAGGGGCTGACCGACTACAACACCCGCCCGTACCGGGTCTTCGATTTCTGGGACGCGCTCGGCCCCGGCGAGCACCGCGCCTGGTTCGGGCAGTGGGGGCACCGGGATTGCCAGGACAAGTGCGCGGGCCCGGATTTCACCGCCGAGGTGCGCGCCTTCTTCGACCGGCACGTGGCGGGGCGGGAGGTCGAGGTGCCCGGCCCGCGGATCACGGTGAACGCGGCGGACGGCAGCTGGCGCGGGGAGCGGCAGTGGCCGCCCGCCGACGCCGCGCGGGTGCCGGTGCCGCTGCGCACCGGCACCTACACCCACCGCGGGCTGCTGCCCGGCCCGGACCGGGAGATCTGGACGATCTCCGAGCCGCTGCCGACGACCCAGCACCTCGCCGGTATCCCGACGGCGACGGTGCGGCTCGACGGTTCGCCCGCCGCGACGGTGGCGATGGAGCTCTACGACGTGGAGCCGAGCGGCCGCGCCACCGTGATCACCCGCGGCATCGCCCCGGTCACCGAGACCGCGCGGCTCCGCATGCTGGCCCAGGACTGGCCGATCGCGGCCGGGCACCGGCTCGGCATCCGGATCGTGGACATGGTGGACGACGTCTGGGCCAATGCCGGGGTGAACGCGCCGGTCACGGTGCTCGCCGCCGAGGTGGAGCTGCCGCTGCTCACGGCGCTGCGCACCGCCGACCTGCCGGGCGGCGCCGGAGCCGACCTGCTCAAGTGGAAGGCCGAGCGGGTGCTCACGCTCGCGCCGGGGGTGGTGGAGAATGCGAGTGTGGTCCTGAACCTCCCCGCCCCGGCCCCCGCGCCGTGACCGAACCGGTCCGCCCCGTCGACGACGCCGTCGCCGAGCGCCTTGCCGTGGCGCTGCGCTGCGTGACCATCTCCACCGAGCCGCCGACGGACACCGCCGACGGCGAGTTCGACCGGCTCGGCGCGCACCTGGAGGAGTCGTTCCCGCTGGTGCACCGGGAGCTCGAGTGTCTCCGGTTCGGGCACAGCAGGCTCTACCGGTGGGCCGGGCGGGAGCCGGAGCGGGTGGCCGCGCTGCTGCTCGCGCACCAGGACGTGGTGCCGGTGGACGACGAGAGCCGCTGGACGCACCCGCCGTTCGCGGGCGTGGTGGACGGGGAGTTCATCTGGGGCCGCGGCGCCATCGACGACAAGAGCCGGGTGCTCGCGCTGCTGGAGGCCACCGAGGCGGCGCTGGCCGCCGGGGTGCGGCCGCGGCGCACCATCTACCTGGCCTTCGGCCACGACGAGGAGACCTTCGGGGATTCCGGCGCGGTGCGGATGGCGGCGCACCTGCGGGCGGCCGGGGTGCGGGCCGAGCTGCTGCTGGACGAGGGCGGGGTGATCGCCGAGGATCTGGCCGACGGCGTCGCGGTGCCGGTCGCCACCGTCATGGTCGGCGAGAAGGGGTACGCCACCGTGCGGATCGCGGCCACCCAGGTCGGCGGCCACTCCTCCATGCCGGGGAAGCAGACCGCGGTCGGCCGGGTGGCCCGCGCCGTGGCCCGGATCCAGGACCACCCCATGCCGCTGCGGCTCACCCCGGTGACCGCGGACATGGTCGGCAGGCTGCGCCGGGCCATGCCGCGGGCGCGGCGAATCCTGCTGCGCGCGGCCCGGCTCGCCGCGCCGCTGGTCATCCGCATCCTGGCCGCCGGGCCGCAGACCGAGGCGCTGGTGCGCACCACCACCGCACCCACCGTCTTCCACGGCGGGGTGAAGGCCAATGTGCTGCCGCAGCGCGCCGAGGCGCTGGTGAACTTCCGCATCCTGCCCGGTGATTCGGTGCGGAGCGTGCTCGCGCACTGCCGCGCGGTGACCCGCGATCCCGGCCTCACCATCGAGCTGGTCGGGCCGGCCTCGGAGCCCTCCGACACCAGCGGCCCCGGCCCGGCCTTCGACCTGGTGGCGGAGCTGGCGCGCGCGGTGGTGCCCGGCATCGCGGTGACCACGGGGCTGGTCCCGGGCGCCACCGACTCCAGGCACTACGACGGCCTGGCGGGCACCAGGTGCAACTTCGCGCCCATCGTGCTGAGCCGCGCGGATCTGGAGCGCATCCACGGCACCGACGAGCGGATCTCCCGGCTCAACTACGCTCGCCTCATCGAATTCGACCGGCGCCTGCTCGACCGGCTCGCCGGCTGACCGCACCGAGGAACCGAGGAGCACAGCGATGGCCGGCTTCACCACCAACGGCTTTCCCGAGAGCGGCACCTTCGACGGCAGCGGCGGGCGGGTGGCCTGGTACACCAGGCAGCCCGGTGGCGCCCCGCGCGGGGTGGTGATCCTGGTGCACGGCGTCGCCGAGCACGCCGGGCGCTACGCCGAACTGGCCGAGCACCTCACCGGCAACGGCTTCGCCGTCTACACCTTCGACCACATCGGCCACGGCGGCTCGGCCGGGGCGGGCACCGCGAACATCGGCTCGATGGAGACCGCCGCCGACCACGTCGCCACCCTGCTGGACCGGGCCGCCGCCGCGCACCCGCGGGCGCCGCGCTTCCTGCTCGGCCACTCCATGGGCAGCCTGGTGGTGCTGCACCTGCTCACCAGGGACACCGCGCCGGAGCTGGCCGGGGTGGTGCTCTCCGCGCCGCCGCTGGACATCCCGCTCGGCAACCCGGTGCAGCGGCTGCTCGCCCCGCTGCTCACCCGCGCGCTGCCCGGGCTCGGCGTGCTGCAACTCGACTCCGCGGGCATCAGCCGCGACCCCGAGGTGGTGCGCCGCTACGACGAGGACCCGCTGGTCTTCCGGGGCAAGCTGCCCGCGCGCACGGCGGTGGAGATCATGGACACCGCCGACCGGCTCAAGGGGCGGCTCGGGCGGATCAACCAGCCGCTGCTGGTGCTGCACGGCACCGGCGACACCATCGCCGCCCCCTCCAGCGCCGACCTGCTCGACCAGCGGGTGACCTCGACGGACAAGTGCGTCCTCCGCTACGACGGCCTCTACCACGAGGTCTTCAACGAGCCGGAGCGCAAGGCCGTCTTCGCCGACCTGACCGGGTGGCTGCGGGCGCGCAGCGGGCCCGCGCGCCCCTCCGCTTAGCTCCAGCGGCTGTAGCAGGACTGCTCGCCCTCCAGCACCCCGAGCCGGAACGCCTCCAGCCGGGCGAAACCGCTCGGCACCACCGCACCGGCGACGTCGCTCGCCACGAAGCCGTCGGCGAGCAGCCCGGAGACCGCCTCGTCCAGGTCACCCGCGGAGAGCCGGGGATCGCTGCCCTCCCTGCTGAGCGCGGTGGTGACCGCGCCGGAGAGGCAGGCGGTGCGCAGCCCCGCGCTCTCCGCGCCGGTCAGCGTCAGGCCGCGGTCGCGCTGCACCGCGAGGGTGTAGCGGGAGACGAAGGCGACGAAGGCGTTGTAGTCGCCGGTGACGATGGCCGAGAGCGGCGCGTCCTCGCCCGCCTTCGGGCCGCCGCGCTTCGCCAGGTCGGCGACGTCCGAGCCGACCGTGTCGGTGTCCGGGCAGTAGCTCACCGGCTCGGTGGGCGACGCCCCGGCACAGCTGCGGCCGACGCCGGAGTAGTCGAACTTCGGCGCGGTGGCGAGCGGCATGATCCGGCCGAGCGCGGTGGCCATGCTCGCCAGCGACTCCCGATCGACCGGGAGCTGCCCCTCCTCCTCGCCGTACTCGAAGGTGACCGGGAGGCTGCCGCGGCGGGCCTGGATCTCGGCCTGGTCGATCCGGGTGCAGCCCGCGACGCCGTCGGTGTAGCCGACCTGGACCGCGGTGATCCGCTCGAAGGCGGTGCCGTGCACATTGTCCGGGTCGTCGGGGTCCCGGTCGCGCACCGCGACGGTCGCGCCGAGCACCGCGTTCAGCCCGTCGGTGGTGTTCAGCGTGAAGTGCGCGGAATCGCCCTCGGCGACGTGCCGCAGGAAGGCGCCGGCCAGGCAGTCGGCCTGCTGCTCCTGGACCAGGGTCGGGGTGGCGCGGTTCGACATCCTGGCCTGCCCCTGCACGGCGTGGCCGTACTCGTGCGCCAGCACCATGACAACGGCCATGTCGTCGAAGCTCTTCACCAGCTCGGGCAGCAGGATGCCGCGGTCCCAGCCGATGGAGTGGTCGCGGCCGCAGTAGGCGGCGTTCACGAACTGGTAGGTGTCCTCGCCGCAGAACTCGACGGCCTGGTTCTTCGGCGCGGTGGCGTCCCAGGAGACGATCCTGGCCACCGGGGCGAAGCTGCCCTGGAAGTGCTTCGGCCACTCGGCCTGCCAGAAGGTCTCGACATCGGCGAGCGCGTTCAGCGCGAGCGTGTCCATGGCGCCGCCGTCGCCGTTCTCGGCGGTCCTGGTGCTGTCCGGCGCGCCGTCGCGCGGGCCGCTCGGCCCGGTGCTGGAGGTGGAACCCGCGATCTGCCAGGGGTTCTCGGCCGCGGTGGCGGCGCGCGGCTTGTCATTGGTGAAGCCGCTGGCGCAGCCGGTGAGCAGCAGCCCGGTCGCCAGCAGGGCGGCGCAGAGCCGCGGCAGGGTCGTTCGCATTCGGTTGTCCTCCCCGGAAAGCACCGTCGAGCGTTCCCATGCTAATCGCGGGCGACGGCGCCGGCGTATCGCTCAGTCGTCCAGCCGGATCCGGGCCAGGACGGCGCGGTGGTCGGAGCCAGGGACGGTGAGGGTGCGCACCGATTCCGCGGTGCCGCCCGCGAGCAGGACGTGGTCGATGCCGATCAGCGGGCCCCAGGCGCGGTCGGCCGGGAAGGTGAGCTGGGGGCCGGCGCCCGCGAGTTCGGCGGCGTCGGCGAAGCGCTCACCGAGCAGCGCGCGGAAGGCGGTGTGGTCGCGGGTGGCGTTGAAGTCGGCGCCGACCACGACCGGGCCGGTGCTGGCGGCGAGAATCTCACCGGTGCGGGCCATTTCGCTGGTCCAGGCCCCGAAGTTGAGCGGGGGCGGCATGGGGTGGAAGGTGAGCACCTGGATCGGGCCGAGCTCGGGGTGCTCGACGGTGACACCGAGGTTCGCCATCTCGAAGCCGTCGAAGCGGCGTTCGTCGCGGATCGGGTAGCGGCTGTAGATGCCGCTGCCGCCGCCTCCGGTGCCCGCCTCCAGGTAGCGGTAGGGCAGGTCGGCGGCGAGGCCGGCGGCGTCGAGGCGGGCGACCGCCTCCAGGGTGAGTTCCTGTGCGGTGAGGACGTCCACCTTCTCGTCGTGCACCACCGCGCGGACCGCCTCGGCGTCGGCGGCGCCGAAGAGCAGGTTGGACTGCAGGACGGTGAGCGGCGGGCCGTTGCCCGCGTGGCCGTCGGCGACGAAGAGCGGGAGCTGGGTCCAGAACGCCCCCGCCAGCACCGCCAGTGCCAGTGCGCCGGAGCGGTAGCGGCGGGCGATCGCGAAGAAGAGCAGCGCGAGGACCGCGCCGAGCATGAGGTAGGGGGCGAAGGAGGCGAGGAGAACCGCCGAGAAGCGTTGCGAGATGCCGTAGTGCAGGGCGATGCCGAGCAGCGCGGCGGCGACGGCGAGCCAGCCGAGCACCGAACTCACGTGCTGCCACCAGCGCCGCGACGCACGCCGCCCACCGCGCCCACCTGCGCCGGCCCCGCCGGGCGGGGCTGCCTCGCCCACGGCTGGGCGGCCCGGTGCGGGCACGGATGGTGCTGACGACGGCGACCCCGGGACATGGCTCGGCTCGGCCCCCCGGGAATCGCGGCCCGTGACGGGTGCGCGTTCCATGCTGGCGAGCCTACCCGGACGGCCGACCGGCGCCGATCCGCTCGAGCCGGATCAGCCCGCGGCGACGAGCGCCGCCGCGGGGCCGGGCGCCGCCCGGGTCGCGGCGGCCCTCAGCCGCCGAAAACCCGCTCCACCACGGCCTTGGCCCGCCGGGTGACGCGCAGGTAGTTGTCGAGGAACGCGCCGCCGTCGTCGGTCGGCCACCCGGCCACCTTGGCGACGGCGGAGAGCAGCGGGCCCGGCCCCGGCAGCTGGTCGCTCGGCTTGCCGCGGACCAGCACCAGCGCATTGCGCGCGGCGGTGGCGGTGATCCAGGCATCGCGCAGCAGCCCGACATCGTCGGCGCCGAGCAGCCCGGTCTCCTCGATGACGTCCAGCGACTGCAGCGTGGAGGTGTTGTGCAGCCCGCGCACCTCGTGCGCGTGCCGCAGCTGCAGCAGCTGCACCGTCCACTCGATGTCGGCGAGCCCGCCGCGGCCGAGCTTGGTGTGCGTGGCCGGGTCGGCGCCGCGCGGCAGCCGCTCGGAGTCGACCCGCGCCTTGATCCGCCGGATCTCGCGCACCGCCTCCGCGGAGACCCCGCCCTTCGGGTACCGCACCTCGTCGACCACGTGCAGGAACCGCACGCCGAGCTCCTGGTCGCCGGCGACCTGGTGGGCGCGGAGCAGCGCCTGCATCTCCCAGGGCTGCGCCCACTGCCGGTAGTAGGCGGCGTAGGCGGTGAGGGTGCGCACCAGCGGCCCGTTCCGCCCCTCCGGGCGCAGCCCGGCGTCCACCTGCAGCGGCGGGTCGGTGCTGGGCGCGCCGAGCAGCTTCTGCAGCCGGTCGGCGACGCTGTTGGCCCACTTCACGGCCTTGGTCTCGTCGGCGCCGGGGCGCGGGTCGCAGACGAAGAGCACGTCGGCGTCGGAGCCGTACCCCAGCTCCATGCCGCCAAGCCTGCCCATGCCGATGACCGCGAAGTCGGCGGGCGCGCGCTCCCCCGACTCGCGCTCGTCGGAGCGGATCACCGCGCGCAGCGACGCCTCCAGCACCGCCACCCACACCGAGGAGAGCGCGCGGCACACCTGCGGGACGTCGAGCAGCCCGAGCAGGTCGGCCGAGGCCACCCGGGCCAGCTCGTGCCTGCGCAGCGAGCGGGCCGCGGCCACGGCGCGTTTCGCGTCGCCGTAGCGGTCGGCGGCGGTGAGGATGCCGCGCGCGACCTCGTCCGGCTGGGTGCGGCAGAGCAGCGGCCCCTGCGGGCCGTCGGCGTAGAGCCGGATCGTCTCCGGGGCATTGATCAGCAGGTCGGGCAGGTAGGCGGAGGAGCCGAGCACGATCATCAGCCGCTGCGCGACCGCGCCCTCGTCGCGCAGCTCGCGCAGGAACCAGGTCTGCTCGTCCAGCGCCTCGGAGACCCGGCGGTAGGCGAGCAGCCCGGCATCCGGGTTCGGGGTGTCGCCGAGCCACTCCAGCAGCGTCGGCAGCAGCAGCGTCTGGATCCGGCCCTTGCGCGCCACCCCGCCGGTGAGCGCGCGCAGGTGGCCGAGCGCGTGCTCCGGCTCGGCGTACCCGAGCGCGGCCAGCTGCCTGACCGCCGCCTCCGGGCTGAGCCGCAGCGCGTCCGAGTCCAGCCGCGCCACCGACTCCAGCAGCGGGCGGTAGAAGAGCTTGGCGTGCAGCCTGCGCACCCGCACGGTGTTGCGCCGGATCTCGGCGACCAGCACCCCGCCCGCGTCCTGCTTGCCGTCCGGGCGCACGTGCGCGGCGCGGGCCAGCCAGCGCAGCCCCTCCTCGTCGTCGCCCGCGGGCAGCGTGTGCGTGCGCTTGAGCCGCTGCAGCTGCAGCCGGTGCTCGAGCAGCCGCAGGAACTCGTAGGAGGCGGTGAGGTTGGCGGCGTCGTCGCGGCCGACGTAGCCGCGGTCGGCGAGCGCGGCCAGCGCCTCGGTGGTGTTCTGCACGTGCAGCGCCTCGTCCACCCGGCCGTGCACCAGCTGCAGCAGCTGCACCGCGAACTCGACGTCGCGCAGGCTGCCATGGCCCAGCTTGAGTTCGCGCTCGCGCAGGTCGGCGGGGACCAGGTCCTCCACCCGGCGGCGCATGGCGCGCACGTCGGTGACGAAGTCGGGGCGCTCGGAGGCGGTCCACACCATGGGCATCAGGGCGTCCCGGTAGTCCCGGCCGAGCTCCAGGTCGCCGGTGGCGGGGCGCATCTTGAGCAGCGCCTGGAACTCCCAGGTGCGGGCCCAGCGCTTGTAGTAGGCGAGGTGCGAGTCCAGGGTGCGCACCAGCGCGCCGGCCTTGCCCTCCGGCCGCAGCGCCGCGTCCACCTCGAAGAAGGCGGTGCCGCCGACGGTCATGAGCTCGGCGGCGAGCCGGGTGGCGGTGGCGTCGGCGGGCTCGGCGACGAAGAGCACGTCCACGTCGCTGACGTAGTTGAGCTCGCGGGCCCCGGTCTTGCCCATGGCGATCACCGCCAGCCGGACCTCGAGCGGCGCGTCCTTGCAGACCCGCGCGACGGCCACCGCGAGCGCCGCGGTGAGCGCGGCGTCGGCCATGTCGGCGAGCTGCCTGCCGACCACCGCGTAGGGCAGCACCGGCTCGTTCTCCACGGTGGCGGCGAGGTCCTGCGCGGCGAGCAGCATGAGCTGGTCGCGGTACCGCTTGCGCAGCAGCGGAACCACCTCGGGCCCGCTGCGCGCGGCGCGGAAGACCAGCGGCCCGGCGGCCGGCCCCTCCTCCGGCACCGCCTCGACCACGGCGAGCAGCTCGGCGCGCAGCTGCTCGGCGCTCGGCAGCTCCCTGCGGCGCAGCTCCGTCCAGGCCGCCGGGTCGGCGACGAGGTGGTCGCCGAGCGCGCTGGAGGAGCCGAGCAGCGCGAAGAGCCTGCCGCGCAGCGACTTGTCGGCGCGCAGCGCGGAATCCAGCTCGGCCCAGCCGGTTCCGAGCCCCTCGCGCAGCCGCATGAGGGTGCTCAGCGCCAGGTCGGCGTCGGGCGCGCGGGAGAGCGCCCAGAGCACCGGGATGCTCTCCACGTTGTCCCACGCCAGCTCGCGCAGGGCGGTGGCGGCGGTCGGTTCGAGCAAGCCGAGCCGTCCGACGCCGGGAACTGCGGAGCGCGCTGTCGGGGGCCGGGCCATACCGCCAAAACTACAGCGTCTAGAGCCCCAGGTACTCGCGCAGCTCCCAGGGCGTGACCTGGCTGCGGTAGCCCGCCCACTCCCGGCGCTTGTTGCGCAGGAAGAAGTCGAAGACGTGCTCGCCGAGCGCCTCGGCGACCAGCTCGGACTTCTCCATGGCGGCCAGCGCCTCGTCCAGCGTGCCGGGCAGCTCGCGGAAGCCCATGGCGCGCCGCTCGGCCGGGGTCAGCGACCAGACGTCGTCCTCGGCCTCCGGCGGCAGCGTGTACCCCTTCTCGACGCCGCGCAGCCCGGCCGCGAGCAGCACCGCGAAGGTCAGGTACGGGTTGCAGGCGCTGTCGGGGCTGCGGATCTCGACCCGGCGCGAGGAGGACTTGTTCGGCGTGTACATCGGCACCCGGACCAGCGCGGAGCGGTTCGACCGGCCCCAGGAGGCCGCGGTCGGCGCCTCGCCGCCGTGGATCAGCCGCTTGTAGGAGTTCACCCACTGGTTGGTGACGGCGCTGATCTCCGGCGCGTGCTCCAGGATGCCGGCGATGAAGGCGCGCGCGGTGGCGGAGAGGTTCTGCGGGTCGTCCGGGTCGTGGAAGGCATTGGCCTCGCCCTCGAACAGGCTCATGTGGGTGTGCATGGCCGAGCCCGGGTACTCGGAGAACGGCTTGGGCATGAAGGTCGCGCGCACGCCCTCGTCGATCGCCACCTCCTTGATGAGGTAGCGGAAGGTCATCACGTTGTCGGCCATGGAGAGCGCGTCGGCGTAGCGCAGGTCGATCTCCTGCTGGCCGGGGGCGCCCTCGTGGTGGCTGAACTCCACCGAGATGCCCATGGACTCCAGCGCGTCGATGGCGTGCCGCCGGAAGTTCGGCGCCGAGTCGTGCACCGCCTGGTCGAAGAAGCCGCCGGTGTCGGCGGGGATCGGGTCGCTGCCGTCCGCGGGGCCGTTCTTCAGCAGGAAGAACTCGATCTCCGGGTGCACGTAGCAGCTGAAGCCGACATCGCCCGCCTTGTTCAGCTGGCGGCGCAGCACGTGCCTCGGGTCGGCCCAGGAGGGCGAGCCGTCCGGCATGGTGATGTCGCAGAACATGCGCGCGGAGTGCTGGTGGCCCTTGCTGGAGGCCCAGGGCAGCACCTGGAAGGTGGAGGGATCGGGGCGGGCGACCATGTCGGCCTCGGAGACCCGGGCGAAGCCCTCGATAGCCGAGCCGTCGAAGCCGATACCCTCCTCGAAGGCGCCCTCGAGTTCGGCCGGGGCGATCGCCACGGATTTCAGGTAACCGAGCACGTCGGTGAACCAGAGCCGCACGAAGCGGATGTCACGTTCCTCGAGGGTCCGCAGCACGAATTCCTTCTGGCGATCCATGGTGGCGAGCGTAAGCACCCGGCGTTAAATCCGTGTTACATGCGGACACGACTTCGCTACGGCTTCATCCGTGACAGAGCGCACCGCCCGGCCGCGACCGCCGTGAGCTGCTCAGCAGGTGAGCCCGGGTGCCGGTTCGGTGCGGTCGACCAGGTACGCCACGACCGCCCGGTCCACGCACTGCACCCCCGCCACCAGCGCCACCGTGTGCCGGTTGCCGCGGTAGGTGATGAGCGCGGCGTCCAGCTGGGCGGCGAGCTCGACCCCGGCCTGGTACGGCGTCGCCGGGTCCTCGGTGGTGGAGACGACCACGGTCTTCGGCAGCCCGGGCACCGCCAGCCGGTGCGGGGTGCCGGAGTTCGGCACCGGCCAGGCCGCGCAGAGCTCCAGCGGGGCGGCGCCGGTGCCGCGGCCGTCGTCCAGGAACGGCGCCGCGACCCGGAACTCGGTGTCCTGCCTGCCCGCGATCGCGGGGTCGGTGATCCGCGGGTCGTCCACGCAGCGGATGGCGTTGAAGGCGTCCTGGGTGTTGTCGTAGCTGCCGTCCTCGCGCCTGCCGTCGTACATGTCGGCGAGCTGCAGCAGGGTGTCGCCGCGGCCGTCGCGCAGCTCGTCCAGGCCGAGGGTGAGCACCTGCCACAGGTCGTCGGTGTAGAGCGCCTGCTGCACGCCGGTGATGGCGTCGCCGTAGCTGAGCCCGCGGGTGTCGGTGGTGGCGGCCGGGCGCTCGGCGAGCGGGTCGACCAGCTCCCGGAAGCGGCGCACCGCGGCGGCGCGGTCGGTGCCGAGCGGGCAGGCCGGGTCCTCGGTGCACTGCGCGGCATAGCCGTCGAAGGCGAGCTGGAAGCCGGCGGCCTGGCGCAGCGACTCGGCCACCGGGTCGCTGGCCGGGTCGACCGCGGCGTCCAGGACCAGCGCGCGCACCCGGTCCGGGAACTTCTCCGCGTAGGCCGCGCCGATCCGGGTGCCGTAGGAGTAGCCGATGTAGGTGAGCGCGGGGTCGCCGAGCACGGCGCGCACCACGTCCATGTCCTGCACCACCTCGCGGGTGCCGACGTGCGCGAGGAAATCGGTGCCGGTGCGCTCGGCGCAGCGGCCGGCGTAGTCCCGGTTGTCGGCCTCGGCGGCGGCGATGCCTGCCGGGTCGTTGTCGGTGGGCGGCTCGGCGCGCTCGGCGTCGGCCTCCCGCGGCGTCAGGCAGGCGATCACCGGCTGCGACGCCCCGACCCCGCGCGGGTCGAAGCCGATCCGGTCGAACCGCTCGGCCAGCTCGGTGCCGGAGCCGACGCCGGTCATGCCGAGCCCGGAGACGCCGGGGCCGCCAGGGTTGAGCAGCAGCGAGCCGATCTTCTTCCCGCTCGCGGGCAGCCGGGAGAGCGCGATCTGCGCGGTCGGGCCGCCCGGGTCGGCGTAGTCGACCGGTACCTCGATCCGGGTGCACTCGGCGTTCGGCGCCATGCGCTCGTCCGGGCCGACGAAGCCGGCGCAGGACTGCCACGCCGGGCGCTGGTCGTAGAAGCGCTCCAGGCCGGTGGGGGCCGGTGGGAGCGCCACCGGCTCGGTGCGGTCGATGGTGCAGCCGGTCACGGCCGCCGCGATCAGCGCGAGGATGCCGAGCGCCCGCGCGGGGGCCGCACCCCGGCGCGCGCCGCCGCGCCTCCGGGGCGCGCCGAGCGCCCGCGCCGGCCGTCCGGCCGTCCCGCTGTCCCGCCACCCGCGCACCGATCGCATACCGACGATCCTGGCAGAGCCGGGCGGCCGGGTCGCTACCGCGCGCCGCGCGGGCGGGGAATCGCCGCCCTCCGGCCCGAGCGGAGTGCCGCACCGAGCGCCGCCCCGGCCCTGTGACCGATCGCACCGCCGATCGGGCCTGTGCCACCGCCCGGCCCGGTGGCACACTTGAACGGTCACCCAACCCGGGGACCCGTGACGGGCCTCGAGGAATCGACGAAAGGGACGACGATGTCCGTATCCGGTGCCGAAACCCCTGCCTACGGCGCTGCCCCCGAGGCCGCCCCCGCCCGCCGCAAGACCCGCGTCCAGCACCTCGCCCAGCTGAAGGCCGCGGGCGAGAAGTGGTCCATGCTGACCGCCTACGACTACTCGACGGCCCGGCTCTTCGAGGCGGCCGGGATCCCGGTGCTGCTGGTCGGCGACTCCGCGGCGAATGTCGTCTACGGCTACGACACCACCGTCCCGATCACCGCCGACGAGCTGCTCCCGCTGGTCCGCGGCGTGGTGCGGGGCGCGCCGAGCGCGCTGGTCGTGGCCGACCTGCCGTTCGGCAGCTATGAGTCGTCGGCGCAGCAGGCGCTGGCCACCGCCACCCGCTTCCTCAAGGAGGGGCAGGCGCACGCGGTCAAGCTGGAGGGCGGCGAGCGGGTCGCGGAGCAGATCGCGCACATCACCGCCGCCGGGATCCCGGTCATGGCGCACATCGGCTTCACCCCGCAGAGCGTGAACACGCTCGGCGGCTTCCGGGTGCAGGGCCGCGGCGACGGCGCCGAGCAGCTGATCGCCGATGCCATCGCGGTCCAGGAGGCGGGCGCCTTCGCCGTGGTGATGGAGATGGTCCCGGCCGAGCTGGCCGGGCAGGTCACCCGCAAGCTCACCATTCCCACCGTCGGCATCGGCGCCGGGGCCGAGTGCGATGCCCAGGTGCTGGTATGGCAGGACATGGCCGGGTACACCAGCGGGAAGACGGCGAAGTTCGTGAAGCGCTTCGGCGCCGTCGGCGACGCGCTGCGCGATGCCGCGGCGAGCTACGCCGACGAGGTGCGGCGCGGCACCTTCCCGGCACCGGAGCACACCTTCTGACCGGAGCCCGGCGCGCGGCAGTGGCAGACTCGGGGGAACCGAATCACCCGAACGACACAGAGGTTTGCGATGCCGCTCCCCCGTTGGATCTCCCGTAGCGCGCTGCTCGCCGCCGCCCTGTCCGGCGCGGTCGCGCTCACCGCCTGCGGCGGCGCGACCACCACGCCGACCGGCAGCGCGGGCAGCACCACCACCGCGCCGAGCAGCACCGGGAGCACCGGCCCGAAGGCGACGCCGGGCGCGGCCGCCCCGCTCACCGTGCCGGACGCGGCCGCGACCGACCTCTGCAACATGCTGCGCCCCGAGCTCTCCAACTTCCGGGTGCAGGGCCCGACGCTGGGCCGGATCGGGCTGAACGCCCTGGTGCACGAGTGGGCGCTGCGCAACGGCGGCATCAACGGGCAGGTGCTCGCGGACAAGGCGGTGGTCGACCGCACCCTGACCGCCGCCTGCGCGGACGTGCACCAGCAGGCCGTCGAGGCGCTCGGGCTGCCGAACCTGGCCGCGGGGATCGCCTTCTGATGCGTGCCCTCTACCCGCCGATCACCCCGCACGACAGCGGCATGCTCGCCGTCGGCGACGGCCAGTCGCTGTACTGGGAGGTGAGCGGGAACCCCGCGGGCAAACCGGTGGTGTTCCTGCACGGCGGGCCCGGTGGCGGCACGGCGCCGTTCCACCGGCGGTTCTTCGACCCGGCGGCGTACCGCATCGTGCTCTTCGACCAGCGCGGCTGCGGCCGCTCGGCCCCGCACATCGCGGACGGCGCCGATCTCGCGGTGAACACCACGCCGCACCTGATCGCCGATATCGAGGCGCTCCGCACCCGGCTCGGCATCGAGCGCTGGCAGGTCTTCGGCGGGTCGTGGGGCTCGACGCTGGCGCTCGCCTACGCGCAGGGGCACTGCGAGCGCGTCACCGAGCTGGTGCTGCGCGGCATCTTCCTGCTCCGGCGGAAGGAAATCGACTGGTATTACAACGGCGCGGCCGGGTACCTCTACCCCGAGGAGTGGGAACGGTTCCTGGCACCCGTGCCGGCATCGATGCGTGACGGCGATCTGGTCGAGGCCTACCACCGGCTGCTGCACTCCCCGGACGAGGGGCTGGCGCTGCGAGCCGCGGTTGCCTGGTCCACCTGGGAGGGCGCGACGAGTTCGCTGCTGCCGCAGCCGGACCGGGTCGCCGAGACCGCCGAACCGCGGTTCGCGCTGGCGTTCGCCCGGATCGAGAACCACTACTTCCGCCACGGCGGCTTCCTCGACGAGGGGCAGCTGCTGCGCGATATCGGCGCGCTGGCGGACGTTCCGGGCGTGATCGTCCAGGGCAGGCACGACGTCGTGTGCCCGGCGACCAGCGCCTGGGAGCTGCACCGAGCCTGGCCGGGCTCGGAGCTGCACGTGATCGACGACGCGGGCCACGCGGCCGCCGAACCGGGTATCAGCGATCGCCTGATCCGGGCGACCGACCACTTCGCAAAGGACTAGCCATGACCGCCACCGCGGGAGCCGCCGCCGTCACCGCGCTGGGCGAGGACACCGACCGCCTGCTGGCCGCCGAGCCGGAGGTGCGGGCGGACGCACCGGATTCGGTGCACCAGATGCGGGTCGCGACCCGCCGCCTCCGCAGCGTGCTCCGTTCCTACGGGACCCTCTTCGAGGCCGAGCCCGCCGCCGCGCTCGGCGCCGAGCTGAAGTGGCTGGCCGGGGTGCTCGGCGAGGCCCGCGACGCCGAGGTGCGCGCCGAGCGCTTCGCCGCGCTGGTGCAGGCGCACAGCAGCCACGGCACGGTGCGCAGGGACGCGCTCGGCACCCGGCTGGTGCGGGCCGAGCGCGACCGCTACGCCGCCGCGCACGCCGCCGTGCTCGACGCGCTGGACGGCGAGCGGTACGCCGCGCTGCACGCGGAGCTGGCGCGCTGGCGCAGCGGGCCGCCGCTGCTGCCGAACCGCTCGCAGCTGCCCGCGCCGCAGGTGTTCGCGGGAGTCCTGCGCGCCGACCGGAAGCGGCTCACCAAGAAGGCGGGGAGGCTGGACACCGTCTCCGGCGCCGAGCGGATCGAGCTGCTGCACGACATCCGCAAGTCCGCCAAGCGGCTGCGCTACTCGTGCGAGGCGGCGACCGAGACCATCGGGGATGCGGCGGCCGCGGCCGGGGATCGGGCCAAGAAGGTGCAGTCGGTGCTCGGTGATCACCGGGACGCGGTGGAGTCGCGGGACGCGATCCTGGAGCGGGCGCGCCAGGCCGAGGCCGAGGGTGGTTCGCGGCGGATCTACGCCGAGCTGGCCAAAGCGGAGAAGAAGGCGGCGAAGAAGGCGCTGAGCAGGTACCCGGAGGCGCTGGCGAAGCTGAAGGAGCACGGGCACGTGCGGGTGCCGGCGGCGGCTTTCGCGAAGGCCGGGGCGGCCGCCAGCAACGGCAACAGGCCCGCGGCGGCGGACGTGAGCTGAGTCCCGGGCGGCGAACGGCCGTGCGCGGCCAGGTCGCCAGGCGCACGGCGGCGCCACGCAACGGCCGCCCAGCGCATGATCGGCGCCGGGCGGCTCCCTGGGAACTCGCGCGGCGTCTCCGCGGATCATGCCGAATAGGAGAATGTCACTTTGCGGGCGGAGGGGTCGGCCTGGGTGAGGCGGGCGCGGATGCGGGAGCCCTCCGGGGGCTCGCCGGTGCACGCCGCCACCACCGGCGGGTCGGCGATGAAGATCTCGGCGGGCTTGGTTCCCGACGCCTCGCGCAGCACGATCGCGTCGAACTCGGCGCCGATGCGCGGCGCGAGCAGGCTCGCCTCGGTGCGGTCGACGCAGGCGCGGTCCACCCGGTTCGCCACGGTGTCGCTGCGCTTCATGGAATCGGCGGCGCCGGTCGCTCCGGTGCGCACCCACGCCGGGATCTCGGTGCCGGCGCAGCGGGCGAGGCAGATCTCGGTGGTGAAGCGGTCGGATAGCCGCCGCAGCGGGGCGGTGACGTGCGCGTACGGCGCGCCGAGGCCGCTGTGCGCGGGATCGGCGGGCGGGGGGGCGGGTGCGCCGTCGACGCCGAAGGGGCGGTAGGCGGCGCCGCGCAGCAGCGTCGTCGCCTCGGAGTTGAGGACCAGCCCGGCGGGGGTATTGGGGTCGAGCGCGGCCAGCATGCGGCCGACCGGCAGCTCGGCGGGCCAGGCGACGCCGAGCGCGGCGGCGGTGCGGCGCATCGCGGCGACCGCGGAGTCGGGCGGGGCGGGCATGGTGCGCAGCAGCCCGACGGGCGCGTCGGCATCCAGCATGATCCGCGCCGCGCACATTCCGACCAGCAGCGAGACCTGCTCGTTCCAGTCGTCGGCGGCGGTGCGCGGCTCCAGCACCAGCCGCCAGTGGCCGCTCGCGCCGTCGTCGGCGACGACGCTCTGCGCGGGCAGCCGCAGCGCGATGGCGCCGCGCGCCAGCCCGGCCTCGATGCGCAGGGCGCCGAACTCGGGCAGCGCCGCGATGGCGGCGGGCAGCGTGCCCGCGTCGGCGGCGGCCTGCACGCCGGCGTAGTCGAGCCGGGCCCTGGACCGGATCAGCGCGCGCTCGACGCGAAAGCTTCGCGGAGCGGCCTGAGAGTCCAGCTCGACGGTCCACAGCGCGACCGGCCGGTCCACGTCGGGCAGCAGGCTGGCGGCACCCTCGGAGAGCACCGGCGGGTGCAGCGGGATGCTGCCGTCGGGCAGGTAGTAGGTCTGGCCGCGGGAGCGGGTCTCCGCGGCCAGCGCGCCGTCCGGCCGGACCACCGCGGCCACGTCGGCGATGGCGTAGTGCAGGGTGAAGCCGGTGGCGCCGCGGGTGAGGTGCACGGCCTGGTCCAGGTCCATGGCACCGGGGGGATCGATGGTGACGAAGTCGAGGTCGGTCCGGTCGCGGCGAAGGCCCGCGAACGCGTCGATCGCGTCGCGGGCCTCCGTGACCGCTGCGGCCGGGTACTCCCCCGGGAGGTCGAATTCGGTGCGCACGGGGCCGAAGTCGACCGGTGCGGAGCGGATCCGCCGATGGAGTTCCACGGGGGCAGATGCTACTGCAGCGCCAGCATGGTGCCGCTGAGCTCGTTCAGCGGCCCGTAGACCGTGAACGTGACCCGGCCGTTCGGCACCTGCGCGGAGACGTCGGCCGCCGCGTCGAGCGCCTGGCCGAACGAGGCGGCCGACGGGTGCGGCAACCCGGCGATAGCACGACCGACATTGTTCTGCGCCACGAACGCGGTGTCGGCCGGGCTGAGGTCGACCTGCACCCCACCCGGCAGCGGGGTCACCGCGACGGCACCGGCCGAACCGGCCCCGAAAGCGGCGAAAACCGAAGCGGCACCGGCGATCAGGGCACCGGCGACCAAAGAACGAACTACCCGCATGAAGATGAGACCTGCTTCCCACGATCGGAGATGAATCGGCCCCGAGCTGCCCGGCGAACACCCGGTGCGGGGCCTTGCCAACGGCGAACACTCTATGACGCCGATCACGGCATCCGCCAGTCACGGAGAGGTCACCATCCGGCCACCGCCGCGGCACGGCGGCCGGTGTGAGACCGGTCTCACCACCCCTTTTCGTCGCCTCCCGTTCATTCCGCACGGGGGGCGTCGTCGTTCCCGGGCCGCTAGCATCCCGCCCGTGATCAGAACGAACGCCGCCCTCGCGGCCTGTGCCACTGCCCTCACCCTGGTTCTGGCCGGGTGCGGTGGCGACGACGCCGCCGCATCGTCCAGCTCCAGCTCCGCCGCGGCAACCTCCGCCCCGCAGATCGTCGACGCCGTCAAGGCGGGCACCTTCGTGGTCAGCTTCCGCAGCGCCTTCCCGGCCCTGGCGAGCGGCAAGGACGACGCCGCGCTGAGCAATACCCTCAACCAGACCTGCGGCGACATCAAGGCGGGCAAGGCCGAGCCCGACGTGCAGGCGGCGCTGGCGGACCGGGTGGCGGCGAACGGCAAGAAGGCGAGCCAGGAGGAGGCCGCGGCCATCTTCCAGATGATCAAGCTCATGTGCTGAGCCGGAGGCGGCCCGCCCCGGTGGGGGCGGGCCGTGCCGGGCGGGCGAGCCGGCCTGTAAGCCGGATCCTGTCCTCGGTTCGCACCGAGGGGCGGCCATCCATCTGGACACACCGTCGCCGGGTGCCTCGAGCGGTCCACCCGCAGGCTCGGGCGAGCAGCCCTCGAACACCTGCGCAGCCGCACCGCGAGCGGTGCGGCCTTCGACCTTGCTCCGGGCGGGGTTTACCGAGCCGCCCCGGTCACCCGGGGCGCTGGTGCGCTCTTACCGCACCGTTTCACCCTCACCACACGGCCCCGAGGGGCCATGGGCGGTCTGTTCTCTGTGGCACTGTCCCGCGGGTCACCCCGGGTTGCCGTTAGCAACCGCCCTGCTCTGCGGAGTCCGGACTTTCCTCGGCGCTGGGCAGCGGCACCGAGGTGCCCGTTCCCGTCGCCGCGGCCGCCCGGCCGACTCGCCCGCCGCTACAGCGTACTCGGTACCGTCATGTGCCATGGAACGTGTCGAGGTCAGTTTTCCGTCGGGGAGCGATCACTGTGCCGCCTGGCTCTACCGACCGGACGGGGCGCCCAAGCCGCGCCCGCTGGTGATCATGGGACACGGCCTCGGTGCCAATCGGGAGATGGGGCTCGATCGGTATGCCCGGCGCTTCGCCGCCGCCGGGATGGGGGTGCTGGTCTTCGACTACCGGCACTTCGGGGCGAGCGGGGGGACGCCGCGGCAGCTGCTGAGCATCGCCAGGCAGCGCGACGACTGGCGGGCGGCGATCGCCTTCGCGCGCACCATCCGCGGCTTCGACCGCACCCGGATCGCGCTGTGGGGCACCTCCTTCGGCGGCGGCCACGTGCTCACCGTCGCGCCGGAGGACAGCTACCTGGCCGCCGTGGTGGCGCAGGTGCCCTTCACCAGCGGGTTCGCCGCGGGGCTTCGCAAGGGGCCGATCAGCCTGACCAAGGTCACCGCGATCGCGCTCACCGATGTGCTCCTCGGGCCGGTGCGGCGCAAGCCGATCGGAATCCGGCTGGGCGGGCGCAAGCGGGCGGGTGCGCTGATGAGCGCGGCGGATGTGCCCGCCGGGTTCGGCAGGCTGGCCGAGGAGAGCGAGCGCTACCAGCCGAAAGTGGCGGCGCGGGTGGCTTTCCCGGTGCTCTTCGACGCGCCGGGCAAGCGGGCGAAGAAGCTGCACATGCCGGTGCTCTACACGGTGGCCGACAACGACTCGGTGGCGCCGGTGCAGCCCACGCTGCGGGCCGCCGAGCGCACCAAGCACGCGGTGGTGAAGCGGTACCCGGTGGGCCACTTCGACGTCTACTTCGACGATGTCTTCGAGCAGGTGGTGCGGGACCAGACGGATTTCCTGGTCTCGGTGCTCCGCCCCTGACCTACTGGTGCCTGCGGAAGATCCGCCAGGTCACCAGCCCGGCAACGGTGCCGAGGAGCACCTTCGGCACCCACGGGCGGCGGGTGGGGTCGAGCGCGGCGGTCTGGCCGCGCTGCACCAGCTCCTCGGCCTGGTCCCGGATCTCGTCCGCGCGGCCGGCCGCCACCCGCACCGACTCGCCGGGCTGGTCGGCGCCGCTCGCCCTGACGTCGGCGGCGATCTCGGCGATGCGCTCCTCGCCGGGCGTTGACTCGCTCATGGCTGCTTCTCCTTGTCGTGGTCGGGGATGTCGCGCAGCGGGAGGAAGGGCTCCTCGTCCGGCGGGAGCCCCTGCTCGATCCGCCTGCCGCGGGCGATCTCGGCATTAAACTCGGCGCCGAGCAGCACCGCGATATTGGTGATCCAGAGCCACACCAGGAAGATCACGGCGCCCGCCAGCGAGCCGTACACCTTGTTGTAGGAGCCGAAATTCGCCACGTACAGGGTGAATCCGGCGGAGGCGACGATCCACACCAGCACCGCGAGCACGCTGCCGGGGGTGATCCAGGTGAAGCCGGGCTGCTTGGCGTTCGGCGCGGCCCAGTAGAGCAGCGCGATGGCCAGGCTCATGAGAATCGCCAGCACCGGCCACTTGAGGATGTCCCAGGCGGTCACCGCCGCGGAGCCGATGCCGAGCCAGTGCCCCACCTTGTCTGCCACCGAGCCGGTCGCGACCACGCCGAGCGCGACGATGCCGAGCAGCGCGACCATGGCCGCGGTCAGCCCGAGCCGCACCGGGACGGTCTTCCAGATCGGGCGCCCCTCCTCGACCTCGTAGATGGCGTTGGCGGCGCGGATGAAGGCGCCGATGTAGCCGGAGGCGGTCCAGAGCGCGGTGGCGACGCCGATGATGGCGAGCGGGCCCGCCGCCGACTGGCTGCCCTGCAGCTCGTTCACCGCGTTCACCAGCAGGTCGGTGCCGCTGCCAGGGCCGAGTTCGCGGATGGTGTCGATCAGCTCGTCGGTGGCGGTGGGGCCGAGCGAGCCGAGCAGCGCGGTGAGCACGATGATGGCCGGGAAGACCGAGAGCACGCTGTAGTAGGTGAGCGCGGCCGCCCAGTCGGTGACATTGTCCCGCTGGAACTCGCCGACCACCCGCTTCAGCACGCCCCACCAGGTGCCCTTGCGCAGCACCCGGGGGCTGCCCGACCAATCGATCGGGCGGAACTTCGCTCGCATCGCCACATCCGGCATGGTTCACCTCCCGGTCTCCGGCCGGGTACCCGGGTGCCGGTCCAGCAAACGGTGGGTGGAAGGTGCTGCGCGGCAGCCCCTTCCGCCGCACTCAGTGCCGGTCGGCGCGGGCCAGTACCTCGTTCAGCCGGGCGGCGACCTGTTCGACGTGCGGCTCCACCATCATGTGCAGGTGGTCGCCGGGGACCGGGAGCACCTCGAAGGCACCGCCCGCGTACTGCGCCCAGCCGTTGTTGTCGCTGTCGAACATGCTGCCGACCATCCGGTGCGCGAAGTCCACGCCGGGCGGCAGCTCGCCCTCCGCGCGCAGCAGCGTGATGTCCCGGTCCAGCGGGGTCAGCTCGTACTCCAGCAGCGCCACGTAGTTGGCGTGGAACACGTCGTAGAGCCGCCGGATGGCCTGCGGTGAGCTCTCGGCCGGGAGGATGCCGGAGCCGATGGCCTCGGCCAGCATGACGTCGAAGAGCGCCTCGGCGCCGTGCACGTCCGGCTCGAACTCGGCGCGCACCGCCTGCTCGCCGCGGGCGTACCAGATGAGCTCCAGGAAGAACCAGCGGATCAGCTGCTCCTCGGCGATCGGCTCCCGCTGCTCGAGCTTGCGCAGCGCCATGGTGTCGAGCAGCGTCACCCCGGCGACCTCGTCGGCGGGCAGCAGCCGCGCCATCTCCAGCGCGACGGTGCCGCCGAACGACCACCCCGCCAGGTGGTACGGCCCGTGCGGGCGCACCCGGCGCACCGCCTCCAGGTAGGCGGCGGCCATGGCGGGGACGGTCTTCTCCGGGGTGCTGCCCGGGTCGGCGCCCGCCGCCTGGAGCGCGTAGACCGGCCGGTCCGGGTCGAGGTGCCTGGCCAGCGCCAGGTAGCAGAGCACATTGCCGCCGATCGGGTGCACCAGGAAGACCGGCGCCCGGCCCGGCCGCTCGGGCACGGTGATCGGCACCAGCGGGTCGAAGGTGCGCCGCACCGAGCCGGAGCGCAGCAGCGCCGCCAGCCCGGCCGCGGTGGGCGCGCCGACGAAGGCGTCCAGCGGCACCTCGGCGCCCCAGCGCCGGGAGAGCCCGAGCACCACCCGCATGGCGCCGATGGAGGTGCCGCCGGCCGCGAAGAAGTCGTCGTCCGGGCCGATCTCGCGCAGCCCGGCGAACTCGGCGAGCAGGTCGACCGCGCTGCGCTCGTACTCGTCGCTCGGCTCGCGCCGCGCGCCGGTGGATTCCGGCGCGGCGGCGGCGCGGGCGCGCAGCGCGGCGTCGTCGCGCTTGCCGCTCGGGGTGGTCGGCAGCTCCGCCACCCAGACGAAGCGGCTCGGCACCATGTGCGCGGGCAACACCGCGCGCAGCTGCTGGCGCAGCGCGCTCTGGTCGGTGACCGCGGCATCGCCGACCAGGAAGGCGATCAGCGCGCCGTCGATCCCGCCGTAGCCGCGCGCCACCACCGCCGCGTCGGTGATTCCGGGGAACCGGTCGACCAGGGCGTGGATGGCGATCTCCACCTCGGCGGGCTCCACCCGGAAGCCGCGGATCTTCACCTGGCTGTCGCTGCGGCCGAGGCAGACCACGTCGCCGGTGTGCAGCCGGAGCCCGAGGTCGCCGGTGCGGTACCGGACGCCGCCGCCCGGCCCGGCCACGAAGCGCTGCGCGGTGAGCGCGGGGCGGGCGTGGTAGCCGTGCGCGAGGGTGCGCCCGGCCAGGTAGAGCTCGCCGATCACGCCGTCCGGCACCGGGCGCAGCGCGAGGTCGAGCAGCTCCACCGCGGCGCCGGGGACCGCCCGGCCGATCGGGGGAAGCGCCGGGTACTCGGCGGCCGGGCCGCGCAGCGCGAAGGTGGTGGCGACGTGCGATTCGGTGGGGCCGTACTGGTTCTCCAGCAGCAACCCCGGCACCGCGGCGCAGAGCGCGCGGATCTCGTCGGTGATGCGCAGCTGCTCGCCCGAGGAGACCAGCACCCGCAGCGCGACCGGGAAGCGCTGCCGCGCCACCGCCGCCTCGGCGAAGGCCTGCAGCGCGACGTAGGGCAGGAAGAGCCGCTCGATGCCGTCCGCGATCACGGTGTCGAGCAGCTCCTCCACGTCGGCGCGCAGGTCGGCGGAGCTGACCCGGAGCGTGGAGCCGGCGGCCAGGGTGCTGAAGATCTCCTGGAAGGCGACGTCGAAGCTGAGCGGGGCGAGCTGCAGCGTGCTCGCCGGGCCGAGCCCGGACGCGGTGCGGTTCTGCCACTCCACCAGCGCGGTGAGGCCGCGGTGCGGCATGGCGACGCCCTTGGGCTCGCCGGTGGAGCCGGAGGTGAAGAGCACGTAGGCGATGGACTCCGAGCGCACCGGCGGCAGCGCCGCGGCCGCGGCGGAATCGAGTGTCGCGGCGGTGTCGAGGAGGGTGGCGGCGTCGAGGACGAGGGCGGGCTCGGCGACGATGGCGGCGTGCTCGGCGTCGGCGATCACCCGGTGCGGCTGCGCCCGGTCGATCATGAGGTTCAGCCGGACCGGCGGGTAGCCGACGTCGAGCGGCACGCCGCAGGCCCCGAGCCGGGCCAGCGCGAGCACCAGGAGCACCAGCTCCGGGCGGCGGTTCATCAGGATGCCGACCCGGTCGCCGGGGGCGATGCCCGCGCCCGTCAGCCCGCCGGTGAGCGCCTCGACCCGCTCGATCAGCTCGGCGTAGGTGAGCCCGCCGGAGTCGCCGGCCAGCGCGATGGCGTCCGGGTGCAGCGCGGCCGCCTCGAAGACCAGCGTGCCGACGTCGCGCGCGGTGGCGGGGCCGGCCGCCGCGTACGGGTCGGCGACGATCCCGGCCAGCATGCGCAGGTGGGTGAGCGCGACGGTCTCGCACTGGTCGCCGGTGAGCCCGGCGTCGCCGTCCACCCGCAGCCAGTGGCTGCCGTCGCGCGGGTCGGCGGCCACCGTGACGAGGAGCTGGAAGTTGGTGTCCTCGCGGGCGTCCAGCTCGCCGATGCGCACCGCGCCCTGCGCGAGCAGCGGCGTCAGCAGGTGGTAGTCGACGTAGTTGAAGGCGGTCTCGAAGACCGGCCCGCCCTCGGCCAGGATGGCGCGCAGCGGGTAGCGGCGGTGCGGGTAGGCGGCGCGCTCCCGCTCGGCGATCCGGAGCACCGCGTCCAGCCAGGTGGTCGCGCCCGCCTCCAGCCGCATCGGCAGCGTATTGAGGAAGAGCCCGGCGACCCGCTCGGCGCCGGCCCGGTCCGGGCGGCCGTGGCCGACCACGCCGGTGGTGACGTCGGGGCGGCCGGTGAGCACCCGCAGGCTCAGGCAGTGCGCGGTCAGGTAGACCGCCTTCACCGGCACCCGGTGCTCGGCGGCGAAGGCGGCGACCCGCTCGGCCAGCGCGCGCGGTACCAGCGCCCGCGCCCGCGGCGGGGCGGCGCCCGCGGGCTGATTGGCCCGCTGCGGGATCAGCGCGGTCGGCTCGGCGCCGGCCAGGCTCGCGCGCCAGAACTCGCGCGACGCCTCGTCCCCGGCGGCGATCGTCTCGGCCCTGGCGTACTCGGCGAGCACCGTCGCCGGGTGCGGCTCCCGGTCGGCCGGGGCGCCGCCCGCGCCGATCCGGTGCAGGTAGTCCTGGAGCAGCTCGAGCACCGCGGTGGCGACGCTCCAGCCGTCGAGCAGCGCGTGGTGGAAGCTCAGCACGAAGTCGAGAACAATCGACTCGGCGGCCGAGACATCGTGTCGCGAAGCGACGGTATCGCGCAGGAAGACCCGCGCCTCGTGCAGCGGGGCGACGGCGGGGTCGTAGTCGGCGTGCCTGCGCTGCCGCACGTACTCCTCGACCGCGGCGTCGGCGAGGTGCCGCTCGCTCGCGGTGAGGTCGACGACGTTCAGCCGGTACAGCGCCTCGGCGTGCACCACCTGCAGCGGCACCGAGTACCGGCTCAGCTCGAAGGACGAGCGCAGCGCGGGCTGCCTGCGCACCAGCCCCTCGAAGGCGGTGCGGAACTCGGCCTCCCGCCACGGCAGCTCCAGCCGGTACCGGAAGACGTCCTTGTAGGTGACCGAACCGGCCCGCTCGATGCTGTGGTAGAGCATGCCGAGCTGCAGCGCGGTGGCCGGGAAGGCGTCCTCGGCGCGGTGCAGCGCGGCCCGGTCGATGAGCGGCACCGTCTCCAGCGCGGCGGTCACCGGGGCAACCAGCGCGGCCGGCCCGGCGGCGACCACCTCGGCCAGCCCGGCGATGGTGGGCCGCTGGTAGAAGGCGTCGACCTCGAAGGGCAGCCCGGCGCGCTCGGCGGCGGTGCGCATGCTCAGCGCCAGGATGGAGTCGCCGCCGTGCGTGAAGAAGTTGTCGTGCACGCCGATCCGCTCGACGCCGAGCAGCCCGCACCACACCTCGGCCAGCGCCGCCTCGACCGGGGTGCGCGGCGCGACCGCGCTCTCCCCCGCGTCGGCGGCCTCAGCCGCCAGTGCCCTGCGGTCGAGCTTGCCGCTGGCGGTGAGCGGGATCCGGGCGACCCGGAGCAGCCTGCTCGGCACCATGTACCGCGGCAACCGCTCGGCCAGCCAGGATTCGATCCCGTCGGCGGTGGCCTCGCCGACGTAGTAGCCGAGCAGGTGCGCGGTGTGGCCGTCGCGCTCGTCCAGCACCGCGGCGGCACGCACGCCGGGGCAGCCGAGCAGCGCGCTGCGCACCTCGCCGAGCGTCACCCGGTTGCCGCGGATCTTCACCTGGTCGTCGAAGCGGCCCAGGTACTCCAGGGTGCCGTCGGCACGCCAGCGGGCCAGGTCGCCGGTGCGGTAGCGGCGCCTGCCCGGCACCGCGAGGTCGGCGACGAAGGCGGCGGCGGTGAGCTCGGGGCGGTTCCGGTACCCGCGCCCGACGCCGATGCCGGCGATGTTCAGCTCGCCCGCGATGCCGGGCGGCAGCCTGCGGCCGCGGTCGTCGAGGACCAGCAGGTCGATATTGTCGATGGGCCGCCCGATCGGCACCACCGGCACCGGATCCCGGCGCGGCACGTCGAACCAGGAGACGTCGACGGTGCCCTCGGTGGGGCCGTACAGGTTCACCAGCAGCGGCGGCTCCAGCCGGGCCGCGGCGTAGGCGGTGCGGAAGCGCCGCACCAGCGCCGGGGCCAGCTCCTCGCCGCTGCAGAACACCAGCCGCAGCGTGCGCAGCCGGTGCACCGCCTCCCGGTCGGCCTCCAGCTCGTCCAGGAAGGCGGCGAGCAGCGACGGGACGAAGTGCAGCACGGTGACGCCGTGCCGCTCGACCGTGGCCAGGATGCGGCGCGGATCGCGCTCGCCGCCCGGCTCCAGCAGCGCGACCGCGGCGCCGGCGCCGGCCCACCAGAACAGCTCCCACACCGAGACGTCGAAGGTCGCCGGGGTCTTCTGCAGCACGATGTCGGCGCCGGTCAGCGGGTAGCGGCGCTGCATCCAGCCGAGCCGGTTCACCACCGAGCGGTGCTCGATCTGCACGCCCTTGGGGGTGCCGGTGGAGCCCGAGGTGTAGATGACGTACGCGAGCCCGGCCGGGTGCGAGCGGTTCTCCACCCCGCGCGGCAGCGGCCGCACCTCGCCGGGGTCGATCCGGGTGACGCCGAGCCGCCGGTACACCCGGTCGTGCTCGGCGTCGGCCAGCACGAAGCGGGCGCCGCAATCGCGCAGCACGGTCTCGATCCGGCTCGCCGGGTACCCCGGGTCGAGCGGCACGTAGGCGCAGCCGGCCCGGACGATGCCGTGGATGGCGGTCAGCAGGCTGGTGGAGCGCGGCAGCACCACCGGGACGCAGTCGTCGCCGGTGGCGCCGAGATCGGCCAGCCGGGCGGCGATCCCGGCCGCGGCGGCGGCGAACTCGCCGTAGCTCAGCGGGGCGGCGCCGGGTTCGGCGGGCAGCACCGCGATCCGCTCCGGCCCGGCCTCGACCTGCTCCAGCAGCTGCCGGTCCAGCGTGGTGTACGGGAACTCCGCGCGCGGCCCGGCCTCCCAGGCCGCGATCCGCTCGGCGGTGCGGTAACCGATCAGCGGCAGCTCGCCCACCGGCGTCTCCGGGGCGGCGAGCGCGGCGGTGAGCAGCGCGCCGAACGAGCTCAGCGCGGCCTCGATGCGCAGGTGGTCGTCGAAGACGTCGGTGTCGTAGAGCAGTTGCAGCGTCACCGAGCCGTCGCTGCCGCTCTCCGCGACCACGATGCTCAGCGCCTCCTGGCCGGGGCCGGGGTTGAGCATGGCGCACTTGGCGAGCAGCTCCTGCACGTAGGCGGCGTCCGGCAGCTTGGTGAAGGAGTAGGAGACGTCGTAGAGCGGCGGCGCCGTCGGGTCCGGCGCGAGCGCCTTGGTGAGATCGCCGAAGGGGAAGCGCTGGTGCCGCTTTCCCGCCTTGATCTGCTGCGCGACCTGCGCGGCGAGCGCGGCGAGCGGCTGGTCGCGGTCGACGCGGATGCGCAGCGGGACGGCATTGGTGCGGTGCCCGAGGGTGCGGAAGGTCTCCGGGGTGGCCCGATTCAGCATGGGGACGCCGAGCACCACCTCGTCGGTGCGGTGCACCGCGGTGAGCCAGGCGGCCAGCGCGGCGGCGGTGTAGGCGTAGACGCTGAAGCCGGTGGCGCGCACCCGGTCCATGAACTCGCCGGGGATCATGGTGCCGTAGTGGCCGCGCACCACCAGCGGGCGGCCGGAGCGGCCGGGGAAGAGCGCGGGGCGCACCCCGTCCAGCGCCGCGAGCAGCGCCGCGCGGTCCTGCGCGTAGTCCTCGGAGGCCAGGTAGGCGGCATCGACGTCGGCGATGGCGCGGTAGGTGGCGGCGGAGCGGTCGGTGTACTCGTTCACCGGTTCGGGCCGGGCCAGCTCGGCCAGCGGCACCTCGGTCATGCGGTACGCCGAATCCAGCTGCGCGATCAGCAGGTTCAGGCCGTAGCCGTCCATCATGGCGTGGTGCACCGAGATGAAGAGGAAGAACCGGTCGGGGCGGTCCACCACCGCGGCCAGCCGGGCCGGGTGCTCGGGGGTGTCGGCGGCGCCGACCGACTGCCACATCCAGCGCTGCGCGGCCGCCTCCGGGTCCGGCTCGCCGGTGAGGTCGGCCACCCGCACCGGCGGGATGTCGTCGCTCACCCACTGCCGGAACTCGCCGTCGGCGAAGCCGAACCGCAGCCGCAGCGAATCGTCGCCGCGCAGCACCCGCTCCCAGCAGGCCTGCAGCCGCGGCAGCTCGAGCGGCGCGTCGATCCGGAAGCTCAGCACCGCCTGGGCGACCGGCTCCGGCGCCAGCCGGAAGGCCACGCCGAGCACATCCCGCTGATACGGGCTCACCGGCCAGGTTTCGGCCGAGTCCCCCTGCCCGCCTTGCTTTTCGGTTGTCAAAAGGTCACTCCTCGACGCAGTGCGAAATCACGAGCGGCACGGCCGCCGATCCCCTCTCCCCCGGGTCTCGACGGCCAGTTGGTCGGTGTGCACTCGGTGCCGAGCCGTGCCAGGACGCGGACCCCGCCATCGGTCGCGGTGGATCGTGGCGCGTGCGGATCGGGTCAGAGCGCGCCGAGCAGCGCCCGCACCGTCTCGTCGGCCAGCCGCTCCGCCCGCTCCGCGGAGACGGCGGGTTCGACGTAGCCGACGTTGAGGGACAGCTCGCCGTGCAGCACCGTCGCGGTCGCCGAGACGAAGCCGCAGACCGACATGCCCGCCACGAACTGCGCGCCGGAGAGCCGCCACGCGCCCAGCTTGTCCGGGAAGGCGGGGCGCTCCAGGTAGGTCAGGCACAGGTGGCCGGGGCCGTTCTTGTCCATCATCGTCACCGCCGACCCGGCCTTCGCCGCCGATTTCGGCGCGGTCAGCCGGAGCAGCTCGAGCGCGGCGAGATGATCCCGATCGGCGAGCCTGGTGCCGAGGCCGCCCTCCAGCTCGGCGGCGGCCGCCCACAGCGGCGTCCACGGCGCGTACTCCGCGGTGGAGCTGATCAGCCCCTGGTAGACCCCGACCTCGGCATCGGAGACCGGCAGCTGGTCGCGGAAGCCGAGCAGGCTGCCGATGGCGTAGGTGGCCGCGGTCTCGACCCCCGCGTCCCGTGCGGTGGCGCTGATCAGCGCCGCCGCCAGCGCCGCCCGCACCCCGACGCCGTGCTCGGCGCAGCGGGCGAGCAGCGTCTCCAGCCGGTCCCCGTCGATCCGGCGATGCACCACCCGGCTGCGCCGCAGCTTCGGCTCCGCCAGCTCGGCGGGCACCAGCCGCTTCGCCCGTTCGAAGCGGGCCCGCTGGTCGCGCAGCACCGAGCTCGCCAGGTGCTTCGCGCCGCCGACGCCGTCCGGGAAGAGCTGTTCGGCGCCGGGCCGTACCGGCGCCGCCGGGTACTCCCCGGCCTCGCCCGCCGCCACCCGCAGCACCTGCTCGGCCACGGTGAGCGCGCTCTGCCCGTCGCCGACGGCGTGGTGCAGGGTGATGAGCAGATCCGCCCCCGACCCGTCCGCGGCGTGCACCAGCACCGCGCGGGCGAGCGGGCCCGCGGCGGTGTCGAAGGGCTCGGCGAGCTCGGTGCCGTCGATCTCGGCGAGCCAGCCCTCCGGCTCGGCGGCGGTCACCTCGCGCAGCGGGATCTCCCGCTCGACCGCGACGAACTCGGGCTCGGTGCCGTCTGGCTGCGCGGCCACCGCCACCCGGAGCGCGGGGTGCCTGCGCTGCACCTCGTCCAGCGCCGCGCGCAGCGCCGCCGGTTCGACGGTGCCGTGCACCCTGGCCCGCGCCACCACGTGCAGCGGGGCCAGCTGGTCGGCGATCCAGTGCCAGCGCTCGGCCGGGGTGAGCGCGCGCGGCAGCTCGGCCACCGGGCCGTCCAGCGGCGGGAAGGTCATGGGCTTGCTCAGCTCGCGCAGGAAGAACTCGGTGGGCGCCAGCCGGAAGTAGGTATTGCGCAGCGCGACCAGCGTGCCGCCGGTGGTCTGCTCGATCCGGCTGAGCGCGCGCGAGCCGTCCACGAACATGGCCGAGCGCTCGATCCGGGCCCGCTCGTAGCGCCGCAGCCCGAGCGCCGGGTCGACCGCCGAGCGCAGCGCGGCGGCCAGCACCACGGCGTCCTCGATGGCGGCGTTGGCGCCCTGCGCGAGCGCGGGGAGCATGGGGTGCGCGGCGTCGCCGAGCAGCGTCACCCGGCCCCGGCCCCACGCGGTGAGCGGCGGGCGGTCCTGGGCGGGCACCGCGAGGATGGCGTCCTCGTCGGTCTGCTCGATGCAGGCGCGCACCTCGGGCGCCCAGCCGGCGTAGAGCCGGAGCAGCTCGGCCTTGCCGCCCTTCCAGTCGGCGGCCTCGGCGGCGGGCAGCGTCTTCGTGCCCCACCAGTACACCCGGCCGTCGCCGATGTCGTGCAGCCCGAACCGCATGCCGGTGCCCCAGTAGTGCGTGGAGGAGCCCGGTCGCACCGCCGCGTGCTCGAACGGGATGCAGGCCAGCCAGCAGACGAAGCCGCCGGGGCGCGGGTCGGCGCGGCCGTGCAGCTGGGCGCGGACCACCGAGCCGATGCCGTCGGCGCCGATGAGGGCATCGCCCTCGGCGACCCGGCCGTCGGCGAACTCGACCCGCACGTGGTCGGGGCCGTCCACGAAGCGGGTGGCGCGGGCGTCCAGGTGGATCGGGGTGTCGCCGGCCGCGGCGCGCAGCGCGGCGTGCAGGTCGGCGCGGTGGATGGCGATGCTGGGCGCGTCGAGCCTGGCCTCCTGCGTCCGCACCGGCAGCTCCCGCAGGGGTTTCCCGTCCGGGCGGCAGAAGCGGAAGCTCTCGACCCGCGCGCCGCGCGTCAGCAGCTCCCGCTCCAGCTCGGGGCCGAGGGTGCGGAGCGCGTGGATGGCGTTGGCCTGCACCGAGAGCGCCGAGCCCTGCGCGCGCAGCTCCGGCCCGGCCTCGTAGATCTCGACGCCGATTCCGGCGTGCCGGAGCGCGACCGCCGCGGTCAATCCGCCGATTCCGGCACCGAGAACAACGACCTTCGCCGGACCGACCATAGAACGTGCAACTCCCATCGAACATCCCCGGCACCCGGCCGGGGCGCACCGGCACCACCTCGTCGAGAATGCCCTGCTCACAACCGGTTTCACCGGGGGGAGGGAGGTGTCCGTGCTTGACCGCGTGAAAGCCTACCGGCGGCCGGGGGCCGAAACGATCCGGAGTGAGATTCACCGCAGGGTTCCCGGTTCACCGGGCGGAAACCGTTGTCATGCGGGATAATTCGCGGTCCTTCCGGGCGGTAGTAGCCCGCCCGGTGTGAAACCGCAGGTCAGTGCCGGTGCTTCAGAGGTACGAGGTGTCGTTCACCAGGCGGACCGAGGCGCCGCCGTCCGGGTAGAACTCGGCGATCGAGAGCGCGGCCAGGTCCAGATGGAGGCGGTAGAGGAGCGTCGGGCCGACGTCGAGCGCCAGTTGCAGCAGGGTCTTGATCGGGGTCACGTGGCTGACCACCAGGACCGTGCGCTCCGGGAAGCGGGCGAGGAGGTCGTCGCGGACGCGCTCGATCCTGGTGCGGACCGCGGCGAAGCTCTCGCCGCCGGGCGGCGGGAGGGCGGGGTCGCCGAGCCAGGCGGCGTGCGCCTCGGGGTCGCGGGTGGCGGCCTCGGTGAAGGTGAGCCCCTCCCAGGTGCCGAAATCCGTCTCGATCAGGTCGTCGACGATCTCGGCCCGGAGGCCGATGGCCTGCGCGGCGGCCGTCGCGGTGGCGTGGGCGCGGGCCAGGGGGGAGCAGACGACGGCGTCGATGCCGCCGCGGGTCGCGAGCATGGCGGCCGCGCGGGCTGCCTGCTCCCGGCCGACCTCGTCCAGGGGCGGGTTGCCGCGGCCGGAGTAGCGGCGTTCGACCGAGAGGGCGGTGCGGCCGTGGCGCAGCAGGAGCAGCCGCGTCGGCGCCCCCCGCGCGCCGGTCCAGCCCGGTGCCCGATCCCGCGCGGTCGCGACAACCGCGGTCGCCGAGGCATCGTCGGCCACCGTTCGCCCCGTGGGGGGCGCGTCGGCAGCGGCTTTCGCGGGCGCGGCCTGCGCAGCCGCGCTTCCCGCCGCGGCGAGCGGGGGGACTTCGGCGCCGGCGGCGGCGTCCATGGCCTCGTTGGCGAGGCGGTCGGCGTGGCTGTTGCGGGCGCGGGGGATCCAGGTGAAGGTGACGGAGTCGAACTTCGCGACCAGGCCGCGCGCCTCCTCGGCCAGCGGGATCATGGCCACGTGCTTGACCTTCCAGCGCCCGGAGAGCTGCTCGACCACGAGTTTCGAGTCCATGCGGACCTCGACCCGGGCCGCCCCGAGCTCGACCGCCGCCTCGAGACCGGCGATCAGCCCGCGGTACTCGGCGACATTGTTGGTCGCGATCCCGATGCTCGCGCGCCGCTCGGCGAGCACCTCGGCGCGCTCCGCGTCGAAGACCACCGCCCCGTACCCGGCCGGTCCGGGATTGCCGCGCGACCCTCCGTCCGCCTCGACGATCACCGTGTCCGGCCGGGCGCTCACAGCCCCGATTCCTTGGTGCGCACCAGGATCGCCCCGCACTCCGGACAGCGCAGCACCACGTCGGGCTCGGTCCTGGCGATCCGGGCGATCTCGCCGCGGTCCAGCTCGATCCGGCAGGCCCCGCAGCGCCTGGCCTGCAACAGCGCCGCCCCGACGCCGTGCGCCGCGCGCTGCTTGTCGTAGAGCGCGAGCAGCTCGCCGGGGAACTGCCCGACCAGCCCAGCCCGGTCGTTCTCGCAGCGATTCTGCGCCACGTCCAGATCGGCGACGGCCTCGTCGCGCAGCCGCTGCGCATCGGTCAGCTCCTGCTCGGCCCTGCTCAGCCGCGCGCCCGCGTGGTCGTGGTCGGCGGCCGACGCCTCGCGCCGCTCCATCACCTCGAGCAGGTCGTCCTCCAGCGCGCCGCGGCGCCGCTCCAGGCTGGCGAGCTCGTGCTCCAGGTCGGTGAGCTGCTTGGCGTGCACCGCGCCGGAGGTGAGCATGCCGCGGTCGCGCTCCTCGCGCTTGCGCACGGCGTCGACCTCGCCCTCCAGCTTGCGGATGTCGCGATCCAGGTCGTCGATCTCGATCTCGACCTTGACGGCGGCGTCCTTCTGGGTGTTGCGCTCCGCCTCCAGCCGGGCCACCTCCTGCTGCTCGGGCAGCACCGTCCGCCGATGCGCGATCCGCGTCAGCTCGGCATCGGCGGCCGCGAGCCGGAGCAGCGCGGCCTGGATCGATGGTTCGACATTCACTGCGGGCAGACTCCTGGGGTACGGGGGGTGGGGGGCATGAGCCGGTCCACCACCGTACCGCGCAGCGGGTGGCCTACTCGGCGGGCCTGGTCTTGATGGCGTCGCGCGAGATGAAGACGTCGAACTCGCCCGGCGTCGCGATCACCGCGTTGCCGTAGGCGGAGCGCACGAAGGGCTCCGTGTACCAGCGGCCCTCGTCCATGTCCTGGAAGAAGTCGCGGTCCTCGCCGTTCAGGAAGAGGTGGTTCTGCGCGGTGGCGACGCCGTCCAGCCGCTGCCCGTAGAGCCTGGTCACCTTGTACCCGGAGTGGAAGCCGAGCGCGTTCACCCAGGGCTCCAGCTCGACGATATTGGCCTGCAGCACCCAGAGGTCGCCCTCCACCTGGTAGGTCTCGGTGCGCTCCTCGTGCTGGTCGTCGCCGAAGAGCGTGACCCTGACCTCCATCCGATGCTCCTGCCCGGCAACGGGGGTGGCGACGACGTGCGCGGCCTTCACCTCGCCGGCCAGCCCGAGGTAGGTCTGCACCAGGGTGACCACCCAGAGCAGGAGCAGGGCGGCGACGAGCAGCACGACGCCGCTCGTGCCGCGGCCGAGTAGGGCACGCAGCCCGAAGCTGCGCATGCGGACCAACGCCGAAACCAGCAGTGCCACGCCGACGACGATCGCGATGATCAGCCCGACCTGCAGCACCCCGAAATCCACCGGGTAACTCATGCCGTGGTTATACCCCTGTGCGAGCGGGAATCTCGCGCGAATCGGGTACGGAACCGAGCCGTCACCTCCGCGTGACGCGCCGTTCGCCGGTCAGTGCCCGCAGCCGAGGGTCCACGGGTCGGTGCGCAGCGCGGAGACCTGCGTGATCAGCTCCGGCAGTTCCCGCCGGACCAGCGCCGCCGCCTGTGCGCACCAGGGGAATTCGGTGGCCCAGTGCGCGGCGTCGATCAGCGCGGGGCCGCCCGCGCGCAGGTGCTCGTCGGCGGGGTGGTGGCGCAGGTCGGCGGTGAGGTAGGCGTCCACCCCGCTGCGCGAGACCTTTCCGAGGAAGGAGTCGCCGGCGCCGCCGCAGACCGCGACCGTCTCGACGACGCGCTCCGGGTCGCCCGCGGCGCGCAGGCCCCAGGCGGTGGCGGGGAGCGCGGCGGCGGCGCGCGCGGTGAAGGTGCGCAGCGTCTCCGGGGCCGGGAGGGTGCCGATGCGGCCGAGGCCGGTGCCCGCGGGCAGTGCCGCGCGGGTGCTGATGTGGAAGGCGGGTTCCTCGTAGGGGTGCGCGGCGCGCAGGGCGGCGAGTACCGCTCGGCGGCGGTCCGGCGGGGCGATCACCTCGAGGCGGTCCTCGGGGACGCGGGTCAGCTCCCCCCGCGTGCCGATGGCCGGGTTCGCGTGCTCCATCGGCCGGAACTGGCCGGTGGACGGGGCGATGGAGGCGCAGTCGCGGTAGTCGCCGGTGCCGCCGGCGCCCGCGGCGAAGAGCGCGGCGGCGACGGCGTCGGTGTGCTCGCGGGGGACCTGGATGGTCCAGTTGTCCACCGGGGCCGCGTCCTGCGGGTCCAGCGGGCGGAGGCCGGTGAGGCCGAGGGTCTCCGCGAGCGCGTCCGAGACGCCGGGAGCCGCGGAGTCGGCATTGGTGTGCGCGGTGAAGAGGGCGCAGCCCGCGCGGATGAGGCGGTGGACGAGCGCGCCCTTCGGGGTGTCGGCGGCGACGGTGTCGACGCCGCGCAGCAGCAGGGGGTGGTGCGCGACCAGGGCCTCGGCGCCGGCCTCGATGGCCTCGGTGACCACGGCTTCGGTGGCGTCGACGGCGAAGTGCACGCGGCGCACCGGGTCGGCGGGGTCGCCGCAGACCAGGCCGACGGAGTCCCAGGATTCCGCCAGGGACGGGGGGTAGGCGGTGTCCAGCACCGCGATCAGCTCGGCCAGGGTGGTCATGGGCGGTGGCTCCGTCCTGTGGGGCTGGGGTGGGCGGGGGTGGCCCGGTCCCGGGCGGCGTCTGCGCGCGCCCCGGATTCGCGGTGGCCGGACGCGGGCTGCACAGCCACGCGGTCTCGCGCGGCGCTGTCCCGGGCGGCATCGGGACGTGCCCCGGCCTCGCGCAGGCCGGACGCGGGCTGCACGGCAGTGCGCTCTCGCGCGGCGCAGTCCGCGGTGGCGGCGGCCGCATGATTCAGGTATTCGCGGATGGCGGTGGTGAGGGCCGCGACGGCGGGGGCGTCGCGGACGGCGACGCGGAGGTGGCGGGGGCCGAGGCCGGGGAAGGTGTCGGCGCGGCGGACGGCGATGCCGCGGGTACCGAGGTGGTCGCGCAGGGCGGCGCCGTCCGGCGCCTCGAGCAGGAGGAAGGGGGCGGTGGCCGGGGTGTGGACGGTGAGGCCGGTGCCGCGCAGTTCGGCGATCATCGCCGCGCGCTCGGCGGCGATCGCGTGCGCTTCGCGCTCGGCCCACGCGACCGCGCCGGGCTCGGCGGTGGCGGTGATCGCCTCGAGCTGCAGGGTGCCGAGCGGCCAGTGCGGGCGGCCGTGCGCGAGCCGGGCGAGCAGCTCCGGGGCGCCGAGGAGATAGCCGCAGCGGAGCCCGGCGAGCGCCCAGGTCTTGGTGAGGCTGCGCAGGACGAGCAGGTCCGGCGCGGCGAGCCCGGCCAGTGATTCCGGTTCGCCGGGGACCGCGTCCAGGAACGCCTCGTCGACGACGAGCACCCGCCCCGGCCTGCGCAGGGCGTGGATCGCCGCGGCCGGGTGCAGCACCGAGGTCGGGTTGGTGGGGTTGCCGAGCACCACCAGGTCGGCGTCGTCCGGCACCGCGGCGGAGTCGAGCGCGTAGGGCGGCCGGAGCACGACCCGGCGCACCGGCACCCCGGCCTCGCGCAGCGCCAGCTCCGGCTCGGTGAAGGACGGGTGCAGCACCGCGGCCGCGCGCGCCCCCAGCTTCGGGAGCAGCGCGAACCCCTCGGCGGCGCCGCCGAGCAGCAGCACCTCCTCCGGGCTCCGCCCGTGCCTGGCGGCGACCGCCGCCCGCGCCCGCCGCTCGTCGGCGGCGGCCGGGTACCGCGCCAGGTCGCCGAGGCGCGCCGCGAGCCGCTCCCGCAACCACGGCGGCGGCGCGCTGCCGCGCACGTTCACCGCGAAATCGAGCATGCCGGGGACCGCCTCCACGTCGCCGTGGTGCCGCAGCGCGGCGTGGTCGATGGTGTCCTCGGGCACGTCCGCACACCCTACGTGGCCGGGCACCGGCGGCCGCGGGGACAATGGCGGTGTGGGTGAGCTGCACGTGTCCTTCGTCTGTACCGGCAATATCTGCCGATCGCCGATGGCGGCGCTGGTCTTCGCGGCGCACCTGGAACGGGCCGGGCTGGCCGAGCGGGTGCGGGTGACGAGCGCGGGCACCGGCGACTGGCACGTCGGCAACCCGGCCGACCCGCGCACCGCCGCGGTGCTGCGCCGCTCCGGCTACGCCGACGCGCACGTCGCCGCGCAGTTCGGGGCGGCGCACCGGGACGCCGACCTGATCGTCGCGCTCGACACCGGCCACGAGCGCGCGCTCGCCCGGCTCGGCGTGCCGGACGACCGCCGCCGCCTGCTGCGCAGCTTCGACCCGGCCGCCGACGGCCCGGACGTCCCCGACCCGTACTACGGCGCCGACGCCGGCTTCGAGCTGGTCCGCGCGCAGATCGAGGCCGCGGTGCCCGGGCTGCTCGACTGGGTGCGCGCCGAACTCGGGGAGCAGCGCTGATGCGCCGGCTCGGCTTCCTGCTCCGGCCCAGCTGGCTCATCCTGGCCGCGCTGGTGGCCGGCTTCGCCTACCTGTGCTTCACCGTGCTCGCGCCGTGGCAGCTGGGCAAGAACACCAGCACCGAGCACCGTAATCAGCTGATCGCCGATTCGGTGCGGGCCGAGCCGGTGGATATCGGCGAGCTGCTCGCCGCCGACTCCGGGGTGCGGCCGGACGAGGTCGAGTGGCGGCGGGTCACCGCCACCGGCGCGTACCTCCCGGACAGCACGGTGCTGGTGCGGCTGCGGCACCTGGACGGGGCACCCGCCTACACCGTGCTCGGGGCCTTCCGGCTGGACGACGGGCGGGTGCTGCTCGTCGATCGCGGGCTGGTCGAGGCGGTGGACGGGTCGCGGCCGCCCGCCGTTCCCGAGCCGCCCGCCGGGACGCAGCGGGTGCAGGCCCGGGTGCGGGACAGCGAGGGGGTCGCGCCGGATCGGGCGCCGTCGGTGCAGGACGGGTTCCGGCAGGTGTACTCCATCGACACCGGGCAGGGGGCCGAGGTGCTCGGGGTGCCGCTGACCAGCGTGCCCACCGGGGGGCGGGGCGGGTATCTGCAGGTGGAGGCGGGGCAGGCGGGGGTTTTCACGCCGAGTCCGCTGCCGCAGCTGGATTCCGGGCCGTACCTGTCCTACGGGTTGCAGTGGTTGGCGTTCGGGATCATGGCGCCGCTGGGGCTCGGGTACTTCGCGTATGCCGAGATCCGCGCTCGGCGGGCCGAGAAGTCGGTGAATGCCCCGGTCGCGGAGGTCTCCGAGCCGGAGCCGGTCTCGACCGAGCAGCGGCTCGCCGACCGCTACGGCCGCTCCCGCCGCTGACTTATTGTCGACAACGCCCCCACCACGACCACCGCCCCGAGCTGGACCAGCTCGGAGAGCACCACGGCCCGCCGGAGGTCGGCGACTTCGGGGGAACGCCCGTCGCCGAGGACCGGACGGAGTTCGGTGCCGTGCGCGTACCGGGTCGGCCCGCCCAGCCGGATGCCGAGCGCACCGGCGGCGGTGGCTTCGGCGACCCCCGCATTGGGGCTGGGGTGAGCACGGGCATCCCGGCGCCAGGCGGCGAGCGCGCCGGCGGCACTGCCGCCGAGCAGGGGGGCGAGCGCGACGGTGAGCGCTCCGGTGAGCCGGGCGGGCAGCAGGTTGGCGAGGTCGTCGACGCGCGCGGCGGCCCAGCCGAAGCGCCGGTGGCGCGCGTTCCGGTACCCGATCATGGCGTCCATGGTGTTCACCGCGCGGTACCCGAGCAGCCCGGGCACGCCCGCGACGGCGCCCCAGAAGAGCGGGGCGACGGTCGCGTCCGAGGTGTTCTCGGCGATGGATTCCAGCGCGGCCCGCGCCAGCCCGTCGGCATCGAGGTACGCCGGATCGCGCCCGCAGAGCGCGGGCAGCAGCGCCCGCGCGCCCTCGATATCCCCGGACTCCAGCGCATCCGCCATCCGCCGCCCGGTCCGCGCCAGGCTGGTGCCGCCGAGCACGGTCCAGGTCGCCAGCGCGACCGCGGGCCACCCACCGCGCCCGAGCCACCGGCCCAGCGCGAGCACCGACCCCACCGCGACCACCTCGTGCACCACCCCGGCCACCCGGCCGTCGCGGTACGTCACCCGCTCCAGCGCGGCCGCCCCGGTCCCGAACCCCGCCACCGGATGCCACCGCCGCGGATCACCGAGCGCCCGATCCAGGGCGAAACCGAGCGCGAGACCGAGCGGCGTTGACATCCGGCGAGATTATCCGGTGCTGTCACACTCGAGGCGGCCACATCGTCCACCCGGTGACGGCCCGACGAGGAACGGCGGATGGCGATGACCGAGCAGACCACCGCGCTGGCGCGCGAATTCGAGGAGCACCGGCCCTACCTGCGCCGGCTCGCCTACAGCACGCTCGGCAGCCTCGCCGACGCCGACGACGTGGTGCAGGAGGCGTGGCTCCGGCTGCAGCGGCACGCCGACTCCGGCGGTGCGCCGATCGACAACCTGCGCGCCTGGCTCAGCACCGTCACCGGCAGGCTCGCGCTCGACCACCTCGGCTCGGCCCGCGTGCGCCGCGAGCAGTACGTCGGCGAGTGGCTCCCGGAGCCGGAGGTGACCGTCTCCGCCGACCCCGCCGACCGCGTCACCCAGGACGAACGGGTCACGACGGCGCTGCTGGTCGTGCTGGAGTCGCTCTCCCCCGCCGAGCGCACCGCCTTCGTGCTGCAGGACGTCTTCGGCATGAGCGGCCCCGAGGTCGCGGACGTGGTCGGCCGCACCCCGGCCGCGGTCAGGCAGCTCGCCTCGCGCGCCCGCAAGCGGGTGGAGGACGGCACCCCGCGCTTCCCCGCCTCGCCGGACGAGCACGAGCGGGTGGTCTCCGCCTTCGCGCTGGCCTGGCGCTCCGGCGACCTCGCCGCGCTGCTCGGCGTGCTGGACGGGAAGGTCAGCCTGACCGCCGACGGCGGCGGCAAGGTACCCGCCATCCGCAGGCCGGTGGCCGGCGCCGAGCTGGTGGCGAAGCTGCTGGTCGGCTGGTACCACGCCCCGGCCGCCAAGCACGGCTGGGGCCGGGCGGTGCTGGTCAACGGCAGGCCGGGGCTGCTCGTCTTCGACGGCAACCACACCGGGGTCTTCGCCTTCACCGTCGACGCGGGGCGGATCTCCGCCATCCACGTGGTCCGCAACCCCGACAAGCTGCACGACCTGCCCGCGGCCGAGCCGGACTGGTACCTCACCGACCCGGAGTGATCAGCCCAGGTCCGGCGCGGCGACCGGGATGCCGTGCGCCGCGCCGACCTCCGGCGAGAAGAGCGTGCCGTTCGCCAGGGTGAGCCCGGCCACCAGCCCGCGGTCCGCCCGGCAGGCGGCCCGCACCCCGCGGTCCGCGATGGCGAGCACCGCGGGCAGCGTGGCATTGGTGAGCGCGACGGTGGCGGTGTGCGGCACCGCGCCGGGCATATTGGCGACGCAGTAGAAGAGCGCGTCCGCCACCGGGAAGGTCGGGGCGGCGTGCGTGGTCGGGTGCGAGTCGGCGAAGCAGCCGCCCTGGTCGATGGCGATATCCACCAGCACGGCGCCCGGCCGCATGCGCGCGACCAGCTCGGTGGAGACCAGCTTCGGTGCCCGTGCGCCGGGGACCAGCACCGAGCCGATCACCAGGTCGGCGCCGCGCACCGCCCGCTCGACCTCGGTGTCGTTGGACGCGACGGTGACGATCCGGCTGCCGAAGCGCACCTCCAGCTCACGCAGCCTGGCCTGGTTGGTGTCGAGCACCGTCACCTGCGCGCCCATTCCGGCGGCCACCTCGGCCGCGCAGGCGCCGGCCACCCCGCCGCCGAGCACAACCACCTCGCCGGGCCGCACCCCCGGAACCCCGCCGGGCAGCACCCCGGCCCCGCCCATCGGCGCCATCAGGTGGTACGCCCCGACCTGCGCCGCCAGCTTGCCCGCCACCTCGCTCATGGGGGCGAGCAGCGGCAGCGAGCCGTCCGGGGCGCGCACCGTCTCGTAGGCGAGCGCGGTGACGCCGGAGCGCAGCAGCGCCTCGGTGCAGGCGCGGGAGGCGGCCAGGTGCAGGAAGGTGAAGAGCACCTGCCCCTTCCGCAGCCGCGGATACTCCGCCGCGATCGGCTCCTTCACCTTCAGCACCAGCTCGGCCGCGCCCCAGAGCTCGTCCGCGCCGGCCACCGAGACCGCGCCCGACTCGGTGTAGTCCCGGTCCCCGAACCCCGACCCCACCCCCGCGCCCCGCTGCACCAGCACCTCGTGCCCGTGCCGGACCAGCTCCGCGGCGCCCGCCGGGGTCAGCGCCACCCGGAACTCCTGGTCCTTGATCTCCCGCGGTACTCCGATGCGCATGGGGTCATCGTGGCGCAAACTCGCCGCGCCCGCGCCCCGCCGCGCCGACCCCTCGGGGCAGGCACCCCGCGACCGCAGCCGACCTTCACACCGACGCGGGCGCCCCGACCTCGAACAGCACGCCGGGCACCGGAATCCGCAGCTGCTCCGCACGCCCGGCGTAGGCGAACCCGCGCCGCAGCTGCTCCAGCGTCTCGCTGAAGTGCGCCCACCCCTCCCCGTGCACCGGCACCACCACCGCCGCCCCCAGCAACTCCGCCGCCCGCACCGCGGTCCGCGCATTGAGCGTCACATCCGCGTCCCCGAACAGCCCGACATTCGCCGCCCCCACATTGAGCACCGCGATATCGATCGCCCCGACCCGCTCCACGATCCGCCCCACCACCTCGACCGAGGCATTGTCCCCGGACACATACACCACCGGCTCCCCGGCGGCGCGCAGCACGAACCCGGTCACCACCCCGGTCACCGGCTCGCACCCCTCCGGCCCGTGCAGCGCGGGCACCGCCGTCACCTCGACCGCGCCCACCGGCACCGTCTCCCACGCGGCCAGCCCGCGCACCCCCGGAATGCGCTCCCCCGCACCGGGCGTCGAGAGCACCAGCGGCACCTCCCCGAGCAGCTCCCGCCCGGACCGATCCAGATTGTCGGCGTGCTCGTCGTGCGAGAGCAGCACCACGTCGATCGGCCCGATCCCGGCCCGCGGCACCGCGGGCCCGTGCAGCTTGTGCAGCGCGACCGGGCCCGGGTACTCGCCCGGCTCGTCGAAGGTCGGATCGGTGAGCCAGGTGCGCCCGCCGTAGCGGAACCGCAGCGTCGGCCCCCCGATATGCAGTGCTTCGAAGGAAAAGGTCATGCCACCGATGCTCGGCCGGCGCCCGCCCCCGGACCAGTGGCCCGCAAGCCACGTACCGCTAAGATCAGGCCATGCACGAGGTGGCGATTCTCGCCTTCGACTCCATCAGCCCCTTCCACCTGGCGGTCCCGACCCTGGTCTTCGGCCGCGTCGGCGTCGACGGCCCCACCCCCTACGCCGTCCGGGTCTGCGCCGAACACCCAGGAAGACTCACCACCCCCGCCGGTTTCGCCCTGCACGTCGACCACGACCTCGCCACCCTGACCACCGCCGACACCATCGTGATCCCGAGCTGGCCACAGCACGCCACCCCCTCCCCCGCGCTGCTCACCGCCCTGCGCACGGCCCATGCCCGCGGCGCCCGGCTCGTCGGGCTCTGCCTCGGCGCCTGGGCCATCGCCGCGACCGGCCTGGCCGACGGCAGGGAACTCACCACCCACTGGGCCGCGGCCGAGGAGCTGGCCACCGCCTTCCCCGCGGTCCGGGTCCGCGCCGACACCCTCTGGTCCGATCTCGGCGACATCGTCACCTCGGCCGGCGTCGCCGCGGCGCTCGACTGCTGCCTGCACCTGGTCCGCGCCGACCACGGCACCCGCGCCGCCGCCGAACTGGCCTCCGCCCTGGTCACCGCCCCGCACCGGAGCGGCTCGCAGGCCCAGTACATCCCGGTCCCGGTCCCCGGCCCGGCCGACGACGACCCGGTCGAGCGCGCCATGGTCTGGGCCAGGGCCAACCTGGCCGATCCGATCGAGCTGGACGGCTGGGCCGCGGTCGCGCACATGTCCCGGCGCACCTTCACCCGCCGCTTCCGCGACCGCACCGGCGCCAGCCCGCAGCAGTGGCTGCTGCACCAGCGCGTCGACGCGGCCCGGCTACTGCTGGAGAGCACCGACGAGACGGTCGAGCGGATCGCGGGCCGGGCCGGCTTCGGCTCCGCGGTCAGCCTGCGCCACCACTTCCAGCGCAGGCTCGGGACCAGCCCGGCCGGGCACCGCGCCCAGTTCCGCCCCGGCTAGGTTCGAGGGATGAGAATCGAGATCGGCGGCCACGCCCCTGACATCGACGAGCGCGCCTGGGTCGCGCCCACCGCGACCGTCATCGGCCGGGTGACGCTCGCCGCGGAGGTGAGCATCTGGTACGGCGCCGTGCTGCGCGCCGATCTGGAGACCATCACCGTCGGCGCGGGCAGCAATATCCAGGACGGCTGCGTGCTGCACTCCGACCCCGGCTACCCGCTCACCGTCGGCAGCGGGGTCTCGGTGGGCCACAATGCCATCCTGCACGGCTGCACCGTCGAGGACGACGTGCTGGTCGGCATGGGCGCCACCGTCCTGAACGGCGCGGTGATCGGCACCGGCAGCCTGATCGCGGCCAATGCCCTGATCCCGGAGGGCGCCCGGATCCCGCCCGGATCCCTGGTCGCGGGCGTGCCGGGCAAGGTGCGGCGCGAACTCGGCGACGCCGAGCGCGACGGCATCAAGCTGAACGCCGCTGTGTACCTTCACAACACGACCCCCCACCGGGACGCCACCGCGCTGTGAGGGGCGACACACCCCCGAGCCCACCGCGGAACCGTTGATAACATGATCACAGCGCCCCGCCACGGCGCTGGATCTTCCGGCTTGCCGCGGGCGTTGCGTGTGGGCAGGAGGTATCACGGTGGCGTACGAGCGTTCGGGTATGCACCGGCCGGGGGGACGGATCAGTGTGGCCGACATCGCGGCCCAACCGGGGGGAATCGAGGCGCTGCAGCGCAGGGTCCACGAGTTACGGTGCCGCGGGGTGGATTTCGCGGCCAATGCGATCGAGCGGGAAATGGCGGATTTCGACCTGCCCCGCGGCTGATCGGCGAGCGCCGCGGGTGAAATAATCTCGTCGGATCACTGCACGTCGACGGGAGATTTGATGTCCGCGGTTCCGCCGATGCTCCAGCGCATCCTGGAGAAGCCCGTGGCCGACGGCGAGCGGTTGCTGGAGAGCGCCTTCTCCGCCTTCCTCGACTTCGGCATCAAGCGCACCAGCATGGGCGAGATCGCGCGCAGGGCGGGCATCAGCCCGGCCACCCTCTACCGCCGCTTCGAATCCAAGAACGACCTGGTGGAGGCGGTGACGGTGCGCGAGGCGCAGCGCTTCGTCGCCGAGATCGACGGCCGGGTGCGCACCGTCAGCGGCTCGGACGACCAGCTGGTGGAGATCTTCGTCGCCTTCATCACGGCGATCGCGGGCAACCAGCTGCTGCGCCGGCTGCTGCGCACCGAGCCGGAGCTGATCCTGCCCAAGCTCACCACCGACGCCGGCCCGGTCCTCGCCATCGGCCGCACCTACCTGGCGGAGAAGCTGCGCGAGCTAGGCGAGCCCGGCACCGCCGAGCAGGTCGATCCCGATCTGATCGCGGAGATCATGGCCCGGCTCGCGCTCTCCCTCGCGCTCACCCCGGACGGGCTCATCCCGATCGATGACGCCGAGGCGGGGCGCGATTTCGCCCGCCGCACCCTGCTCCCCATGATCGGCGTTCGCCCCCGGCCCTGAGCCCGCGCGCAGCCCGAAGGCCGCGGCGACCCGCTCGTCCAGCAGCGCGGCCGCGGTGTCGTCGAAGGGCAGGCCCGCCAGCAGCTCGCCCGCCAGCGCGATCACCGCGCGCGCGGCGGCGCCCTCCGGGTCGGGGAGCGGCATCCGGGAGACGTACTGGGTGATCCACCGGCGGCGACCGGAGTAGAGCCGGTTCCCGCACACCGCGTCGTACCAGCGCAGCCCGAGCGCCGAGTTGGCGACGCCCATGAACAGCGCGGCCAGCTCCTCGGCGGGTTCGCCCAGGTCGGCGAGCGAGAGCCAGTAGCAGTCGCCGTTCACCACCGCGCCGGAGCGGTCGAGCGCGAACCGCGGGACGGCGCTGATATCCGGGAACACCACCTTGGGCGCGCGCCACAGGTGCGGGCGCTGGGGCACCCAGATCTCGAACCACGCGCGCCCGCCCGCCGCCACGTAGTGCCTGGCGGCGAGCGTCTCCCGGTGCGCGGCCAGGTACGCCGCTGCTTCCGGGTAGCGGGCCAGGTCGACCGGGGTGCGCCGGGTGGCCGCGGTGTCGTACGGGTACAGCACCCGCACATCCCGCCCGCGCTCGATCCGCCACGGCGCCAGGTCGTCGTGGGTGAGCAGCGGGCGCAGCAGCTCCGGCTCCGGGCTCGGCCGCACCGCCGCCCACCGATCCGAGATGAACACCGGATCCGCCGTCGTCTTGATCCCCACCCGGATCCGCCCCAGCTCCCCCACCCGCCGCCACGTCGCGGCACCGATCGCGCCCAGCCACGCATCCAGCTCCGGATGCGAGAGCCGCCACGGAGCGGCACTCCCCGGCCCCGCCACCTTCCGCTCGGGCCCGCCGGCCACACCGCGGGTCGTGTCCCGCGCAGCCCGCGGCACGCCCCCGTCCGCGGCGCCGAAGACCGACCCGGAAACGTCAGCCGCCGTCCCGCGACCGGCCGCGGGCGGCTCGCCCGCCTCGGACTCACCGGTCACCAGCACCCCGACCTGCACCGCGAACTCCCGCTCCCCGAGCGCGATCCGCCGCCCCCGCGGCGCGAGCACCGCGTCGAACAGCTCCACCGGCTCCGCGGCCGGAACAGCACCACCCACCTGGTACACCGAGACGAACCGGCACGGCCCGGAGACCGCCCCCTTGACCGCGATCGTCACCGCGGGCAACACCGCCGCCCCGAACAGCTTCGTATCCCCGAGGTCGTAGAGCTCGACCGGCGCCAGCTCGCCGCGCAGCAACTCCCGCACATTGGCCCCCGCCCGCGTGGTCAGGTACCGATTCGCACAGAGCAACCCGAGCACCCCGCCGGGCGCGAGCAACCGCGCGGCCGACGCCACGAACGGATGCGTCAGATCGATCCGCCCGCGCAGCCCGTACCGCGCCCGCAGCTCCGTCGCGGCCGCCCCACCGAGCTGCTGCGTCCGCACATAGGGCGGATTGGTGATCACCGCGTGGAACTGCCCCGCGACCAGCCCGTCCGCCGCCGCCAGGAAATCCCCGGCCCGCCAGCGCACCTCGACCCCGGTCGCCGCCACCCGGCTCCGCGCCAGCCGCAGCCCCGCCGCGTGCAGATCGTGCCCGACCAGCTCCACCCTGGTCTCCGGCCGCGAGGAAGCCGCCTCCCGCGCCACCGCGAGCAGCAGCTCCCCGTCCCCGCAGGCGGGATCGAGCACCCGCAGCACCGGCCCCGGCGGCGCGTGCGCCAGCAGCCGCCGCGCCAGGAATCCGGCCAGCGCGGGCGGGGTGTAGTGCCGCCCGTGCCGCTTCCGATCCCGGTCGGCGGGCTCAGCCATGCGCCGATTGTGCCCCAGAATGTGGCGTACGCCACCGAACCCGGCGCACCGGGTCCACCTCCGGACACTTCTCGACAGCGAATCCCGCTGCTACTGTTCGGTCTCGAAAAGAGACCATGACGAGGGAGTCCGATGACAGCGATCGACATCGACCGGTACACCGCGCTGCGCCGCCTGCTGGACGAACGCTGGACCTGCCGTCAGTTCCGCCCCGAGCCGGTGCCGAGAGCCACCCTCGAACAGCTCCTCACCGCCGCCCAGCGCACGCCGTCCTGGTGCAATACCCAGCCCTGGCGGGTCGAGGTCACCGACAGTACCGGCACCGAGCGCTTCCGCACCGCGCTGCGCGAGCACCTCGCCGCACCGGACGGCGGCCCCGACTTCCCCTTCCCGCCCGGCTACTCCGGCGTCTACCAGGAGCGCCGCCGGGAGTGCGGCGGCCAGCTGTACGCCAGCGTCGGCATCGAGCGCGGCGACAGGGCGGCGGCCTTCCGGCAGACCATGCGCAACTTCGACTTCTTCGACGCGCCGCACGTCGCGATCGTGAGCACCCCCGCCGACCTGGGCGTCTACGCCGCCGTCGACTGCGGCCTCTACCTGAACAGCTTCCTGCTCGCCGCGCAGAGCCTCGGCCTCGGCGCCGCCCCGCAGGCCGCGCTGGCGACCTACGCCCCCTTCGTCCGCCGCCACTTCGGCATCCCCGACGACCACCGCGTGGTCGCGGGCATCTCCTTCGGCTACCCCGACGCCGAGCACCCGGTCAACGGCTTCCGCACCACCCGCGCCGACCTGGCCGACACCGTGCACTTCCACAGCGCCTGACGGCTACCCCGGACCGACCGGCTCGGGCACCACATCCCGAGCCGTCATCTCCGCCCCGCAGTGATCACACCCCAGCCGCACATGCGCCTCCCCGGCGCAGTCCCGGTGCGTGTACCGCACCGGCGGCCCGTCCGGCGCCATGTGCGCGTCCCCCCAGTCCCGGATCGCGAGCAGCACCGGATAGATGTCGTGCCCCTTCGGCGTGAGCCGATACTCCCCCGACTCCACCTTCACCAGAATCCCGTGCTCGATCAGCCGATCCAGCCGATCCAGCAACCGGCTGCGCGAGATCCCGAGCGCGCTCTGGAACCCGTTGAACCGCCGGATCCCGCTGAAGCAGCACTTGAGGATGAGCAGCGTCCACCGGTCCCCGAACACGACGAGCGGCCGGGTGATCGAGCACGACACGTCGGCGAGATCCTGGTAGCGCATCCGGCGATGCTACCGCCGGAACACCCTGCTACAGCGGGATGTTCTTGTGATGGCTCGCGACCGCGGGCACCGCGGCCAGCGCCGCCGCCAGCGTGCTCCTGGTGCGGGCCGGGTCGATGACCTCGTCCACCACCCCGATGGCGACGGCCCGCTCCACCCCGCCCGCGATCTGCTCGTGCTCGGCGGTGAGCCGCTCGTGCAGCGCCTCGCGCTCGGCCTCGGGAGCGGCGGCGAGTGCCTTCTTGTGCAGGATGCCGACGGCGGCCTTGGCGCCCATGACCGCGACCTCGGAGCCGGGCCAGGCGTAGACCGCGGTGGCGCCGAGCGCGCGGGCGTTCATGGCGATGTAGGCGCCGCCGTAGATCTTGCGGGTCACCAGCGTCACCCGCGGCACCCTGGCCTCGGCGAAGGCGTGCAGCAGCTTGGCGCCGCGGCGGACGACGCCCTCCCACTCCTGGCTCACGCCGGGCAGGTAGCCGGGGACGTCGGTGAGCACGACCAGCGGGATGCCGAAGGCGTCGCAGAGCCGCACGAAGCGGGCGGCCTTCTCGGCGCTCTCGGAGTTCAGGCAGCCGCCGAGCCGCAGCGGGTTGTTGGCGAGCACGCCGACGGTGCGCCCGCCGAGCCGGCCCAGCCCGGTGACCATGCTGCGCGCGTACCCGCCCTGCAGCTCCTCGAAGGTGGACTCGCCGTCGACATTGTCCAGCAGCTCGTGCACCACCGGCTTGACGTCGTAGGCCCGGCGCGGCGACTCCGGCAGCAGCGCCTTGAGGTCGACGTCGCCGCGCGCCGCCGCGGCGAGGTCGAACTCGCCCTGCTCGGCGACCATGGAGACCAGCCGGCGGGCCCGGTGCACCGCGTCGGCCTCGTCGTTCGCGACGATGTGCGTGACGCCGGACTTCTTGCCGTGCGTCTCCGGCCCGCCGAGCGTGGCCATGTCGACCTGCTCGCCGGTGACGCTGCGCACCACGTCCGGGCCGGTCACGAAGACCCGCCCCTCGGGCGCCATGATCACGATGTCGGTGAGCGCGGGGCCGTAGGCGGCGCCGCCGGCCGCGAAGCCGAGCACCACGGAGATCTGCGGGATCCGCCCGGACGCCCGGACCATGGCCTCGAAGACCAGCCCGACGGCGTGCAGCGCCTCGACGCCCTCGGCCAGCCGGGCGCCGCCGGAGTGCCAGAGCCCGACCACCGGCGCGCCGGAGTCCAGCGCGGTGTCGATGGCGGAGACGATGTGCTTGCAGCCGTCCACGCCCATGGCGCCGCCCATGACGGTGGCGTCCGAGCAGTAGGCGACGGTGCGCACGCCGTCCACCTCGCCGATCGCGGCGAGCACGCCGGAGCGGTCGCGCGGGTGCAGCGGCAGGAGCGTGCCCGGGTCGAAGAAGCGCTGCAGCCGGCCGAGCGGGTCGCGCGGATCGGTGGCGGTGTCCGGTTGGAACGCGGGAGCCATGATCGTCATCGCGCTCACCTCCTGTTCGAGGGCATAGTCGACCGACGGGCGGCGCTGCGCCCGGTGAAAGCTGTGCAGGGACGGACGGGGGCCCGGCGCGAAGCCGGACCCCCGTTCGATGTTCCGTTGTGCGGCCGGGCTACCTGTCAGGCCCGGCCGAAGGCGAGCGCCACATTGTGCCCGCCGAAACCGAAGGAGTTGTTGACCGCGTACTCGATCTCCTGGCGCCGGGCCTCCCCGTGCACCACATCGAGATCGATCTCCGGATCCTGGTTCTCCAGGTTCAGCGTCGGCGGGACGATGCCGTCCCGGATGCTGAGCACGGTGAGCACCGACTCCAGTGCGCCCACCGCGCCGATCGAGTGCCCGAGGGCCGACTTCGGCGCGTAGACCGAAGCGTGGTTCCCCACCGACTTGGCGATCGCCCTCGCCTCGGCGGTGTCGCCGATCGGGGTGGCGGTCGCGTGCGCGTTGATGTGGGTGATGTCGCTCTTCTCCAGCCCGGCGGTCTGCAGCGCGCGGGTGATGGCGCGCGCGGCGCCACTGCCCTCGGGGTCCGGGGCCACCAGGTGGAAGCCGTCGGAGGTGATCCCCGCGCCGAGCAGCCGGGCGTGGATGGTGGCGCCGCGGGCCTTGGCGTGCTCCTCGGTCTCGATGACCATGAGGGCGCCCGCCTCGCCGAACACGAAGCCGTCACGATCCTTGTCGAAGGGGCGCGAGGCGCCCTTCGGATCGTCGTTGCGGGTGCTCATCGCGCGCATCATGGAGAACGCCGCGATCGGCACCGCGTCGATGAAGCCCTCGACACCGCCGGTGACGACGATGTCGGCATCGCCCATGACGATCATCCGCCATGCGTTGGCGATGGCCTCGGAGCCGGACGAGCACGCCGAGACCGGAGTGACCACTCCCGCCCGCGCCTTCAATTCGAGGCCGACGACCGCGGAGGGGCCGTTCGGCATGACCATCTGCACGGCCAGCGGCGAAACCTTGCGGAAGCCGCCGTTCTTCAGCTTGTCGACCGAGTCGATGAGGGCGTCGCCGCCGCCGAGGCCGGTGCCGATCGCGACGCCGAGGCGTTCGGGATCGACCTCCGGGCTGCCGGCATTGCGCCAGACCTCACGACCGAGCACGGTCGAGAGCTGCTCCACGTAGGACATGCGCCGGGCCTCGACCCTGGTCAGCAGGGTCTCCGGGTTCACCTTCAGGTGGCCACCGATGCGGACCGGCAGGTCGTATTCCTCGATGAAGTCATCCTCGAGAACGTCGATGCCGCTCTCGCCATTGAGGAGGCCCTTCCACGTCGCATCGACGTCACCCGCGATCGACGTGGTCGCCGCCAGGCTCGTAACGACGACGTTGGGAAAGTTCCCGTTCTTGGTGGAAGGAGTGGTCACTGGTTCAGCCCTACTCGGCGTTGTCGAACTTGGCCTTGAGCTCGGCGGCGGCGTCGGAGTTCTCGGCCTCGAGCTTCTGGATGTAATTGACGGCGTCGCCGACCGTCTTCAGGCTGGCGAGATCCTCGTCCGGGATCTTGACGCCGTACTTGTCCTCGGTCTGCACAGCGATCTCGACCATGGACAGCGAGTCGATGTCCAGGTCATCGACGAAGGACTTCTCGACGGTCACCTCGGACGGCTCGATGCCGGTCACTTCCTCGATGATCTTGCCGAGTTCCTCGACGATTTGTTCCTGGGTCAGAGCGGCCACTGGGTGGCTCCCTTCTTGTTTCTGCTGAGTAGGGCTCTACTGGTTTTTCGATCCGAACCGGACTTTGGTTACCGTCCGGGCCGGTCACGGTCGCGTGTCGATTGCCGCGCGACCGTGGGGAAAGCTAGCCGGAGCTCGTGAGCGCGGCCAACGCGGGGAGGTCTTCGGGGGTTTTCAACGCCAGCGTCGGCGTCCCCTTCAGCTCCCGCTTCGCGATGCCGACGAGGGTTCCGGCCGGTGGCAGCTCCGCCACCGCCGACACCCCGGCCTGCCTGCTGGTCTCGGTGCACAGATCCCACCGCACGGGGCGGGTGACCTGGGCCGCCAGCTTGTCGATCGCGTCCTGCCCGGAGGTCACCGGCTGCCCGTCGAAATTGGACAGCAGCGTCCGGACCGGCTCGCCCGGTGTGATCTTGGCTACCGCCGCGGTCACGGCGTCCTGCGCGGGCGCCATGTACGCGGTGTGGAACGCGCCCGCCACCGGGAGGGCGCGAATCCGGGCCTTCTCCGGCGGGTTGGCGGCGAGTTCCGCGAGCGCCTCCACCGCACCGGCGGCCACGATCTGCCCGGCCGCGTTGCGGTTGGCCGGAACCAGGTCCAGCTCCGCGAGCCGGGCCAGCACGGCGGCTTCGTCGCCGCCGAGCACCGCGGACATCCCGGTCGGCTCCAGCGCGCACGCCTTCGCCATCTCCCCGCCGCGGATCGCGGCCAGGGTGACCGCCTCGTCCGGCGTGATCACGCCGGCCACCGCGGCGGCCGCGAGCTCGCCGACCGAGTGCCCGGCCACGATGGTATCCGCCGGCAGCGAATCCGGGTCGATCTCCGCGAACGCGAGCAGCGCCGCGGCGACCACGAGCGGCTGGGTCACCGCGGTGTCGGTGATCTCCTCCGCGGTGGCGGTGGTGCCGAGGCGGACCAGATCCAGCCCCGACGCCTTGCTCCAGAGCGCGAGGCGATCGGCGGCGCCGGGCACCTCGAGCCAGGGCACGAGCATGCCGGGTGTCTGGGACCCCTGTCCGGGTGCGAGCAACGCGATCACGTCTCTAAGAAAACACTGTGAGGCACCTACTACGAGATGTCGGCACCGATGAAGGTTTCCGACTCGTTTTGTGGGGGTCCCACAAACGCCCTCGTGGAGCGGCCCGATCGACGGGAGCGGGTTGGCCGTTACAGTCCGGCGGAACCCGCCGGGGCGGAAGTGTCTTCTGATGATGTTGATGACGATTCGTTACGAGTTCGTGTCAAACGACCCACTGTGGCGGCAATCCGGAGCACGTAGGCGTCGCGCGAATTCATCGGATCCCGGCCGGTGACTTCCGCGATGCGCTTCAGGCGATAGCGCACCGTATTTGGATGGATGTACAGCTGACGGGCGCAAGTCTCGACCGCGCCCCCGCAATCGAGGTAGGCATCCAGGGTGTCCGCCAGGGCCGAACCGGCCGCTGCCAACGGAAGCACAACGTAGTCGACCAACGCCCCGACCGCAGCACGGTCCCCCAACAAGGCGCGTTCCGGTAACAACTCCGCGGCGTGCACCGGCCGCGGCGCGCCGCGCCAGCCGACCACCGCCTCCATCCCGGCCAGCGCCTCCACCGCGCTGGCGTGCGCGGCGCCGAGCGTGCGGGTGGTCGGCCCGATCACCACCGGGCCGTCGGAGAAGACCTCGGCCAGCAGGTCGCTGAGGAACGCGGATTCCTGCCCCGGCTCGCCGAGCGGCCCGCTGACCACCATCACCAGCCTCGTACCCTGCACCACCGCGAGCGCGGCCCTGCCGTGCCGCGCCGCGATGGTGTGCACCGCGCCCACCGCCGAGACGCCCTGCTCGCGCGGCGGGATGCCGACGAGCACGGTGGCGGGCGCGGTGGCGTCCCAGTTCAGCGTGGCGGCCCTGGAGAGCATGTCCGGGCCGGTGTCGCCGCGCACGACGGCATCCACCACCAGCGCCTCCAGCCGGGTGTCCCACGCGCCCCTCGACTCCGCCGCGCTGGCGTACACCGAGGCGGCCGCGAAGCCGAGCTCGCGGCCGTACCGCAGCACCGCCTCGGTGAGCGCGACCAGCTGCCGGTCGTTGCGGGCCAGCGCGGGCAGCCACTGCTCGAAGAACTCCATGGCCACCCGGACCATGTCGACGGTCTGGCGCAGCGTCAGCCGCCGCGCCAGATCCTGCGGGAACACCTGGAAGGCGTCCAGGCTGAACCGGATGTCGCTCTCCGGGTCCTGCAGCCACTCCAGGAAGTTCACCACCGCGGTCTGCACCAGCATCTGCACGCCGGCGCGCTGCGCGGCGTCCAGATCGGCGAAGAACGGCAGCCGGTCCTGCATCGACCCCACCGCCTCGGTGGAGAGCCGGCCGGAGAACTGCTTGACCCGCTTCAGCAGCGTGTCCGGCAGCGGGTCCCGGTTCTGCCGGTTCGGCGAGAGCGCGCCGGTCGGCAGGTAGACCTCGTGCTCCGACGAGGTGTCCGAGATCCGCCTCGGCCGCGGTGGTTTACGTTCCACGATCCCTTCCGTTTTCGCCGCTACCGGTGGCTACTCGTCGTCGACGTCGGCCTCCGGCGCTGCCGTGACGTCGTCGATGCGGTACTTGGCGGCCGCCTCGGCGGCCTTGCCCGCGTCGATCTTCCCGGCCTTCGCCAGCCCGGCCAGCACCGCGACCGCGATCGACTCGGCATCCACATTGAACACCCGGCGCGCGGCCGGGCGGGTGTCGGAGAAGCCGAAACCGTCGGTGCCGAGCGTGATGTAGTCGCCCGGCACCCACTTGCGGATCTGATCCTGCACCGCCCGCATCCAGTCCGAGGCCGCCACCACGGGGCCCTCGGCCTCGGCCAGCACCTCGGTGATGTACGGGACGCCCGGGTCCTCGCCGGGGTGCCGCAGCGCCGCGATCTCCTTGGCCAGCCCGTCCCGGCGCAGCTCGCCCCACGACGTCACCGACCAGACATCGGCCCGCACGTTCCACTCCTTCGCGAGCAGCTCCTGCGCGCGCAGCCCGGCGGGCACCGTGACGCCGGAGACCAGGATCTGCGCGGGCAGCTCGCCCTCGCTCCCGGCCCGGTAGCGGTAGATGCCCTTGAGCAGCCCGGCCACATCCACGTGGTCCGGCTCGGCCGGCTGCGGGTACGGCTCGTTGTAGAGGGTGATGTAGTAGAAGATGTTCTCCCCGCCGAAGCCGTCCACGCCCGGTGTGCCGCCGTACATCCGGCGCAGCCCGTCCCGCACGATGTGCGCGATCTCGAAGGCGTAGGCCGGGTCGTAGGAGATGACCGCGGGGTTGGTCGAGGCGAGCAGCAGCGAGTGGCCGTCGTTGTGCTGCAGCCCCTCGCCGGTCAGCGTGGTGCGCCCGGCGGTGGCGCCGAGCACGAAGCCGCGGGCCAGCTGGTCGGCGGCGGCCCAGAGCCCGTCGCCGGTGCGCTGGAAGCCGAACATCGAGTAGAAGATGTAGAGCGGGATCATCGGCTCGCCGTGCGTGGCGTACGAGGTGCCCGCCGCGGTGAAGGAGGCCGTCGAGCCCGCCTCGTTGATTCCCTCGTGCAGGATCTGCCCGGCGCTGCTCTCCTTGTACGCCAGCATGAGCTCGGCGTCGACCGAGGTGTAGAGCTGCCCGTTGCGGTTGTAGATCTTCAGCGACGGGAACCACGAGTCCATGCCGAAGGTGCGCGCCTCGTCCGGGATGATCGGCACGATCCGCTTGCCGATCTCCTTGTCCCGCAGCAGCTCCTTCATGAGCCGGACCAGCGCCATGGTGGTGGCCACGTTCTGCTTGCCCGAGCCCTTGCGGATCGAGCGGTACGCCTCGTCACCGGGGAGCTTCAGCGGCTGCGGCGCGGTGCGCCGCTCCGGCAGGAACCCGCCGAGCGCCTTGCGCCGGTCCAGCATGTACTGCACCTCGCGGGAGTCCATGCCCGGGTGGTAGTACGGCGGCAGGTACGGATCCTTCTCCAGCTCGGCGTCGCTGATCGGGATGCGCTGCAGATCGCGGAAGTCCTTGAGGTCCTGCAGCGTGAGCTTCTTCATCTGGTGCGTGGCGTTGCGGCCCTCGAAGTGCTTGCCGAGGGTGTAGCCCTTGATGGTCTTGGCCAGGATCACCGTCGGCTGGCCCTTGTGCGCCATCGCCGCCGCGTAGGCCGCGTAGACCTTGCGGTAGTCGTGGCCGCCGCGCTTGAGGTTCCAGATCTCCGGGTCGGAGAGGTCCTGCACCAGCGCCTTGGTGCGCGGGTCGCGGCCGAAGAAGTGGTCGCGCACGTAGGCGCCGTCGTTCGCCTTGTAGGTCTGGTAGTCGCCGTCCGGCGTGGTGTTCATCAGGTTCACCAGCGCGCCGTCGCGGTCGGCGCCGAGCAGCGCGTCCCACTCCCGGCCCCAGATCACCTTGATGACGTTCCAGCCCGCGCCGCGGAAGAACGACTCCAGCTCCTGGATGATCTTGCCGTTGCCGCGCACCGGGCCGTCCAGCCGCTGCAGGTTGCAGTTCACCACGAAGGTCAGGTTGTCCAGCCCCTCCATGGCCGCCACGTGCGCCAGGCCGCGCGATTCCGGCTCGTCCATCTCGCCGTCGCCGAGGAAGGCCCAGACGTGCTGGTCCGAGGTGTCCTTGATGCCGCGGTCGTGCAGGTAGTGGTTGAACCGCGCCTGGTAGATGGCGTTCATCGGGCCCAGCCCCATGGAGACCGTCGGGAACTCCCAGAAGGTGTCGAGCAGCCGCGGGTGCGGGTAGGAGGGCAGGCCGTGGCCGGGGCCGCCGTGGCTGTACTCCTGCCGGAAGCCGTCCAGCTTGTCCGTGGAGAGCCTGCCCTCCAGGAACGCGCGGGCGTAGATGCCGGGCGAGGCGTGGCCCTGGATGAAGATCGAGTCGCCGCCGCCCGGGTGGTCCTTGCCGCGGAAGAAGTGGTTGAAGCCCACCTCGTAGAGCGCCGCCGAGGAGGCGTAGGTGGAGATGTGCCCGCCGACGCCGATGCCGGGGCGCTGCGCCCGGTGCACCATGATCGCGGCGTTCCACCGGATCCAGGCGCGGAAGCGGCGCTCCACCTCCTCGTCGCCGGGGAACCACGGCTCGTTCTCGGTCGGGATGGTGTTCACGTAGTCGGTGGAGGTCAGCGACGGGATCGCGACGCGGCGCTCACCGGCCCGCTCCAGCAGGCGGAGCATGAGGTAGCGCGCGCGGCCCGGGCCCTCCCGGTCCAGCATCTGGTCGAAGGACTCCAGCCATTCGCTGGTTTCCTCCGGATCGATGTCGGGTAGGTAGGAGGCCACGCCTTCGCGAATCACCCGCACCCGGCCGGACTGCGGAACGGACCCGGTGGGGTCGGTGCCCGCGGCGGCGGCCGGTTCCCCGGTGCGGTCGTCTCCGGCGGGTCGCGCCGGTGCGGAAGAGTGGATCAGGTCGGTCAAATCGGCTCCTCGTACAGGGGTGGACATGCTGATGGCGTCTGGTTCCCCGGGCGAGCACGCTGGTCGGCGCCCCGCCCGATACGAAAGGTTCGGGCGCACCAACCATCCTCGCCGATGGTGCGTCCCAGGTCATCATTCCAGCCGGGAATCCAGTACGTTCGAGAGGGAACGACGGTGTTGCCGCCAGAGTGCTCGACAGCGGGGAGGACGATGATGCGGAACCCACGCGGGTTCGGACTGATGTGCGCGGCCGTGGCCGTCTCGACCGGGCTCCTCGTCGCGGGCTGCGGGAACCGGGTCGACGGCACCGCGGCGCCGAACGTGGCCGAGGTCTCCGCCTACAAGACCGAGGCCGCCGCCTCCTCCGCCGCCGCGACCTCGTCCCGCAAGGCCGCCGCCGAGGCCAAGGCCATCGCCGACAACTGCAACCAGTTCCCCGGCATCACCGGCGTCGGCGTGTCGAAGTACAACGAGTTCGTCGACGCGCACGACTCCAACGCCCCCGACTACGTGGCCAAGCGGGACGCGGCCGCCGGGGTGCTCGAGGATGCCGCGAACAAGGTCGAGACCGGGGTCAACCAGGCAGCCGGGGCGTTGCCGGGCGATCTCGCCGGCAAGTTCACCGAGTACGTGAACGCCGCCCGCGCGCTCGCCGGGGCGACCAGGGCGATGAACTACACCGCCCCGGTCGGCGGGCTCAACGACGCCAGCAAACGGGTCAACGATGCCCGCAACGCGGTCCGGGACAGCTGCCCCGCGCGCTGACATCGGCGGTCACCGCGTACGACATTCCGATGGCTTTTCGGCCGATCGGCTTGCGCTGCGGGCCGGAACCATGTTCGCTTGCAGCTATCTGTAGTCGGGAGTTGAGGAGGACACCACCGTGGTTGCCGCGGCGGACGCGCAGAACTTCGCAGAGAAGCTTGGCATTACCCACGGCTTGGTTGTCCAGGAGTTGGGCTGGGACGAGGACGCCGACGACGATCTCCGCGCCGACGTCGAAGAGGTCAGCGGCAGCGAGATGGTCGACGAGAACTCCGACGAGGTCGTCGACGCCGTGCTGCTCTGGTGGCGCGACGGCGACGGTGACCTCGCCGACGAGCTGATGGACATCATCAGCCCGCTCGCCGACGACGGCTTCATCTGGGTGCTCACCCCCAAGACCGGCCAGCCCGGCCACGTCGATCCCAGCGAGATCGCCGAGGCCGCGCCCACCTCCGGCCTCACCCAGACCTCCGTGATCAGCCTCGGTGCCTGGGTCGGCAGCCGGCTGGTGCAGCCGAAGGCGCCCTCCAAGCAGCGCTGACCGCTTCGCTAAGGTTTTTCCAGGGGCAGGCGTGTGTCCGCGCCCACCGGACCTCAGGAAGGATTCGCGCATGCCGCTCGAGGTGGGCTCACCCGCGCCGGACTTCACGCTGAAGGACCAGAACAACCAGAACGTCTCGCTCGCCGACTACCGCGGCCGCAAGAACGTGCTGATCGTGTTCTACCCGCTGGCGTTCACCGGCATCTGCCAGGGCGAGCTCTGCAAGGTGCGGGACGAGCTGCCCAAGTTCCAGAACGACGACGCCGAGATCCTCGCCATCTCCGTCGGCCCGCCGCCCACCCACAAGATCTGGGCCGCCGAACAGGGCTACACCTTCCCCCTGCTCTCCGACTTCTGGCCGCACGGCGCCGTGGCCTCCGCCTACGGCGTCTTCAACGAGAAGTCCGGGATTCCGAACCGGGGCACGTTCGTCGTCGACCGCTCCGGGATCGTCCGGTTCGCCGAGATGAACGGGCCCGGAGAGCCCCGTGACCAGGCGGCTTGGGAGAAAGCGCTGGCCGCGCTAGATTCATAGACCGCCGCGCCGGATGTTTCTCGTCCGGCCGGACCAGGGGCGTATAGCTCAGCGGTAGAGCACTGGTTTTACACACCAGCGGTCGGGGGTTCGATCCCCTCTGCGCCCACTCCCTTCGGATCGAAAAACTAGCTAGATTTCTGTACAGTTGCGGCATGTCCATCTTGCACAACTCCCGCGAGCTGAGCGTCTCCGACGCCGCCCGGCGAGGTGTTGCCGGATTGGTCGCAGACGCCGAGGGGGGCGCCGATCTGGTTGTCACCCGCCATCACCGTCCGGTTGCCGCGGTGGTCGGGATGGATCGGCTCGCCGAGCTGGATCGCGCGGAATCCGATCTGCGCGACCTCGCGCTGGTGCTCGCACGGGCCGCGACCGACAGCGGTAACCGCACGTCGCTCGATGATGTACTCGGCGCCTTCGGGCACACGCGGCAGTCGCTCGCCGAACTCGAGGACACCGAGTAGACCGGTGGTCGAAGTCCTCTTCACCGATGCGGCGATCGACGATCTCCGGAAGCTCGGTCCCGATGCCGTGCCCAAGGTTCTCAAAAAGATCCTCTTGCTGCTGGATTCGCCGCAGGCCGGATATCCACTCGGTGGTGAACTGACCGGGTTCCGCAAGCTTGTGGTCGGTCGCAATACCTGGCGGGTGGTGTACCGGGTCGTCGATCGGCAGACCATCGAGATCTGCGAGGTCTGGGCGATCGGGGCGCGCGCCGACTCCGAGGTCTACGCGGAAGCGACCGCCCGCATCGTCGCGGCCGCCGGCCGGTTGCCGGAGTTCAGCAGGCTCGGGGCGGTGGTCGAGCGGCTGGGGCGGAATATCGAATCTTTCGGCGGTGCGCCGGAACCGCCGCGTGAACCCGTCCCCGAGTGGCTCGCGCGGCGGTTGATCCACACGGTCGGAATGGCTCCAGCCGAGGTTGCGGCGCTCGATCTCGAGCAGGCCGTTGATCGCTGGGCCGATTACACCTCGCGACCGTAGAACGTCAGTTGTCGTCCGCGATGAGCTTTTCGAGAACCGCGGGGAAGCGCCTCAGCACCGCCCGCTCCTGAGCGGTCAGCTGCGCCTGCACGGCTTGCGCGATCCAATCCGCACGGTTCGCCTGCTCGTCGTCCAGGCGAGCGCTTCCGGCCGCCGAGAGCGTGACGACGACGCGTCGCCGGTCGACGGGATCGGGGCCGACCTCAACCAACCCCTGGTCCGTCAGCAACTTCACCGTCCGTGCCATGGTCTGGTGGCGAACGCCTTCCCGCTCCGCCAGCGCCACGATCGCCAGCGGCCCGTCCCGGCGCAGATGGCCGAGGACCGCGGCCTGGCCGGCGGGCATGGTGTCGGCGCTGCGGACGCGGCGCACGAAGCGCCCGACGGCGAGGCGGAGCTGCTCGGCATCGGCGAGGGAGTAGTCCACTGGACAAACTATACAGCTTCGCTGTACGTTCCAGATGTACAGCAAGGCTGTATAAATCGACTCGATCCGAGGAGGATCCCACGTGAGCTACAACCCCTACGCCCTCGCCTTCCCCGCCGCCGAATTCGTGCTGAAGAGCGAGGATTTCGAGAACGGCGGCCCGCTGCCCGCGGCTTGCATAGCACCGAGAACCGGGCGCCCGCGCTGGCGTGGTCGGGGTTGCCCGCGGGGGCCCGCAGCGTGATTATCACCGCGTTCGACGCCGATGCGCCGATTCCGGGCGGGCTCTGGCACTGGGTGGTCAAGGATGTGCCCGCCGAGGTGGGGAGCATCGCGGCGGGGGGCGAGCTGCCGGGCGGCGCCGTCGCGCTGACCAACGACCTGGGGCAGGCGGGCTACTCGGGCGTGCAGCCCCCGCCGGGCACCGGGATCCACCGGCTGTTCGTCTGCGCGACGGCGCTCTCGGTGGAGCGCCTCGAGGTTCCCGAGGGCGCGAGCCTCGCGCTGCTCAATATCCTGATGATCCCGCACACGGTCGGCCGCGCGGTCATCGTCGGGACCAGCGACGCCGGCGCCTGACGGCGCTGCTCAGAGCGAGGTCGCGTCCGCGGTGGGGAGGAAGCTGAGGGCGGGGGCACCGGCATCGGTATTGGTGGGGTCGGGGCCGTGCCCCGGTGCCACGAACGAAATCTCGGGAATGCGCAGCGGACTGCGCGCCAGCGGCGGCGCCTCGCGCCAGTGCGGCGCGGCGGCTTCCAGCGCGAGCCCGATCTCGAGCAGCTCCACCTCGGTCCACGGCACCCCGCCGAGCTGCACCCCGAATGGCATCCCGGTCGCCGCCGACCGCCCGGCGGGCAGTGCGATCACCGGTGCACCGGAGAAGTTCGCCCAGGTCACCGGGACCTTGTCGGCGCCGAGGATGGAGGCGGCGGAGGCGGCTACGCGCGGCATGCCGTCGGTGGCGGCGCCGGGCAGGACGATGGCGGTGAGATCGTTCTCGGTGAAGACCCGGTTGTAGGCGCGCTGGTAGACGGCGCGGTCCCGGGCGAACTGCAGATACTGCGTGGAGGGGATGCTGAGCGCGGCCAGCCCCATCTCCACGACGGCGGCGCTGAAGGGGCTGAGCCGGGTGACCTGGTCGGCCCACTGCCGGTGGTACATGCCGAGCTCGACGGCATTGCCGTCGAAGAGCCCGCCGGGCTCGGCGGGCAGCCGGACATCGCGCAGCTCACCGCCGAGCTCGACAATGAGGTCGAGGAAGCCGGTGAAGAGCGCGCCGAGCGCGGCGGGGAGCGCCGCAGCCGCCATGGGCACGCCGAAGACCCGTCCGCGCAGCGGTTTCGCGCCGTCGGCGGCGGTCGTCGGCAGGCCGGCGGCGGGGAAGGCGGGGGCCAGCTGGGTCACCGGGTCGTGCAGGTCGGGGCCGGCAATGGCGTCGAAGAGCAGGGTGGCGTCGGCGAGCGAGCGGCCCATGGGGGCGGGGTGGTCGCGGCTCCACATGACCGGGATGACGCCGTACCGGCTGCACCGGCCGAAGGTCGGCTTGATCGCGCTGACCCCGCAGCGCGAGGCGGGCAGCCGGGCGGAGCCGCCGGTGTCGGTGCCGAGCGCGAGCGGGGCGAAGCGGGCGGCCAGCACCGCGGCGCTGCCGCCGGAGGAGCCGCCGACGCTCTCGTCCAGCTTCCACGGATTGCCGACCTGCGGGGTCGCGGTCATGATGGCGAATTCGTCGGTGTGCGTGTGGCCGATGAGCACGGCGCCGCTGTCGCGCAGCCGGGTCCAGACGGTGGAGTCGCCCGCGGCGATATTGCTCTCCAGGATCTGGCTGGAGGCGGTCAGCGGCAGCCCGCCGACGGCGAAGAGATCCTTGACCGCGATCGGCACCCCGCAGAGCAGCGGGGCATCGCCCTGCGCCAGCCGCCGCGCCGCCGCCTCGGCCTGCTCGTAGGCGGGCTCGGGGTAGCTGCGGATCCAGGCATTGGTGCCGCCGCCGTAGTCGGCGCTGCGCCGCAGGCAGGCGTCGAGCAGCTCGGCGGGGTGCAGCTGCCCGGCGCGCAGCAGGCTCACCGCCTCCAGCGCGGAGAGCTGGGCCGGGTCGGTCGCGCCCACCGCGGCCGGGTCGGGCAGCTGCGGGGTGCGCCGCCGGGGCAGCGGGACCGCGCCCGCGGCACCGGGGAGCACGGTGGCGCCTACCGCACCCGCGCTCGCACCGCGCAGGAACGACCGGCGCGAGACGCGCTGTAACACAGAGGATCACCCAGCTCTCGTCACCCGACGAACAACCGGCCGCGTGCCGATTGCGCCGAAAGTTACCAGGTCGAGATCCACCAAACACCATTAGGGAGCCGAACGATCCCCGAGTCTCGGGCCCACCACCGAAGGCCGCGACCGGTCGGTTCTCCGGCGCTCAACCCACATCCCGGCGCAGCCAGGTGACCTCGGCACCGGCCTCGTATCCACCGCGGAACGCCTCGAGCTCCTCGTCCCACGCGGTGCCGAGCGCGCGCTCGATCTCGGCGGAGAGGTCGTAGTACCGCCCGATCTCGCGGGCGGCGTCGAGCATCGAGCGCAGCCGCATCTCCCCGACCTGCACATCGCCATTGGCGCTGGTGCTGCCGTGCCAGAGCCCGAGCCCCGGCACGAAGCTGTACCGCTCGCCGTCGACGCCGTCGCTCGGATCCTCGGTCACCTCGAAGCGCAGCACCGGCCAGTCGCGCAGCGACCGCGCGATCCGGGCGGCGGTGCCGACCGGGCCGACCCAGTCACTGGTGGCGCGGAGCTGGCCCGCCGCGGCGGGCTGGCCGGTCCAGGTGAGCTTGGCGGGGGCGCCGAGCGCCGAGGTCAGAGCCCACTCGACGTGCGGGCACAGCGCGGCTGGCGAGGAGTGGATGTACACCACTCCCGCCGTCGCATCAGAGAACTGACTCGATGCGCGCACCATTGACACCTCCAGCTTCGACGAGGGACGTCTTCCCCAACGGCCCGACGGAGCTGGCGTTGCCCGAGTGTACTGGAGTGCTCGGAGTTACAAGTGTTACTCGGCCCCCGTGTTGACCCCGAGTGACTTCTCGGCGATCACCGCGTCGCTGAACGCGGGCCACGCCCCCCGTGCCCAGTCCCCGAAATTCTCGTCGCTCAGCGCGACGCACGCCACCCGGATTTCCGGGTCCACCCACAGAAAGGTCCCCGACTGGCCGAAATGGCCGTACGAGCGGCCGGAATTGGTGCTCCCGGTCCAGTGCGGGGACTTCCCGTCGCGGATTTCGAAACCGAGTCCCCAGTCGTTCGGGCGCTGCCTGCCATAGCCGGGGAGGATGCCGTCGAGGCCGGGGAACTGCACGCCGGTCGCCTCCCGGTGCGTCTCCGTGGAGATCAGCGCGGGTTCCAGCAACTCGGCAGCGAACCGGGTCAGGTCGGTCACCGAGGAGGTGGCGCCGTGCCCGGCCGGGCCGTCCAGCGCCGAGTGAATCATACCGAGCGGTTCGAAAACCGCCTCCCGCAGGTACTCCGGGAAGGCGATGCCGCTCTCCGCCTCGACCAGCTCGGCCAGCAGCTCGAACCCGGCGCTGGAGTAGATCCGCTTGGCGCCCGGCTCGGCGACCACCTCGCGGGTGTCGAAGGCGAGGCCGGAGGTGTGCGCGAGCAGGTGCCTGACGGTCGCGCCCGGCGGCCCGGCGGGCTGCTCGAGCTCGATCGCGCCCTCCTCGACCGCGACCAGAACCGCGTACGCGACCAGGGGTTTCGTCACGGAGGCGAGGCGGAAGACGTGATCCGCGTCACCGGTGGTCGCTACCGCGCCGTCGGCGGTGACGACCCCCGCCGCCGCGTTCCCGACCGGCCAGTTCCGTAGTTGCTCGAAGGCGCGCACGCCGCCGAGCCTACAAAAGCGCCGCCGGCCGGGGCGCGGCGATCAGCGATCGGCGTCCGAGTACTTGATGATGCCCCGGATGTTCTTGCCGTCCAGCATGTCCTGGTAGCCCTGGTTGATGTCCTCCAGCCGGTAGCTGCGGGTCACCATGTCGTCCAGGTTGAGCTGGCCGGACTTGTAGAGCCGGAGCAGCGCGGGGATGTCCTGGCGGGCGTTGCCGCCGCCGAAGATGCAGCCCTTGACGGTCTTCTGCAGCATGGAGAGCAGGAAGCTGTTCAGCTTGACGTCGGAGGCGTCCATCCGGCCCATCGAGGTGACCACGACGGTGCCCGCCTTGCTGGTGAGGATGAGCCCCTCCTCGATGTAGTCGCCGTGCATCTCGCCCATGGTGAGCACGACCTTCTCCGCCATCCGGCCCTCGGTGGCCTCCATGAGCGGGACGATGGCCTCGGCCATGCTGGCGTAGGCGTGCGTGGCCCCGAACTTCTGCGCCTGCTCGCGCTTCCACGGGTTCGGGTCGATGGCCACCACCTTGGAGGCGCCGGAGAGCACCGCACCCTGCAGCGCGCTCATCCCGACGCCGCCGATGCCGGCGATCACCACCGTCTCACCCGGCTGCACCTGCGCCACGTGCGTGGACGAGCCGAAGCCGGTGGGCACGCCGCAGCCGACCAGGCAGGCGACCTCGAACGGGACGGTCGGGTCGATCTTCACCACCGAGGTGTGGTGCACCGTCATGTACGGCGAGAAGGTGCCGAGCAGGCACATGGGGATGACGTTCTGCCCGCGCGCCTGGATGCGGTAGGTGCCGTCGCTGATGGCCTGGCCCATGAGCAGCCCCATGCCGAGGTCGCAGAGCGCCATATTGCCGCTCACACAGGCCGGACAGCGGCCGCAGGCGGGGATGAACGAGAGCACCACGTGGTCGCCGACGGCCAGGTCGCCGGGGACGTTCGGGCCGACCTTGGTGATCACTCCGGCGCCCTCGTGGCCGCCCATCACCGGGAAGGACGGCATCGGCGTCGCGCCGGTCACGATGTGGTGGTCGGAGTGGCACATCCCCGCTGTCTCCAGCTGGATCTGCACCTCGCCTGCGACCGGGTCACCGACCTCGATCTCCTCCACCGACCACGGCTCGTCGATCCCCCACAGGATCGCGCCCTTCGTCTTCATTTCGCGTCGACCTCTCGCATGCGCATGGCTGACTGTGACAGCCCTTACACTACGAGAAGATTGAAACACGTTCTAGTGTTGTCGCGAAATTCGCCTGCCGAAGATCAGTCGGTTGGCTGAACACGTTGCAGATTCACATCAAGCGTTGCGCCCGCTCGAAGAGCTCCAGGGTGATGGCGTGCAGGAAGTCGCCGACCTGCTTGGGCGCCTTGCCCGCGAAGGCGCGGGCGTGCGTGCCCTCCAGCACGATGCCGAGCTTGAAGCAGGCGAGCACGGTGTACCAGTCGACGGCGCGCAGGTCGCGGCTGGAGAAGCGGCCGTAGTGCTCGACCATCTCGGCGGGGGTCGGCAGCCCGCCCGCCGCGCCGAGCAGCCCGACGAGCGCGGCACCGGTGGTGCCCGGCTCCGGGCGGGTGGCGAGCTGCCAGCCCAGGTCCAGCAGCGGGTCGCCGATGGTGGACATCTCCCAGTCGACCAGCGCGGCGACCTCGGGGCCGTCGTAGGAGAACATGATGTTGGCGAGGTGGCAGTCGCCGTGCAGGATGCCGGGCGTCCACTCGGCCGGGCGGTTGCGGTCGAGCCAGTCGCCGACCGCCTCGACGCCGGGGATCCGCGGGCCCGGGTACCCCTCGTTCTGCGTGTACGACTCCAGCTCGCCGAGCCAGCGCGGCACCTGGCGCTCCAGGAAGCCGTCCGGGCGGCCGTAGTCCGCCAGCCCGAGCTCGCGGTAGTCGAGCGCGCCGAGCCGGGCGATGGCCTCGACCGCGGAGAGCCCCATGCTCCTCCTGAGCTCGGGGTCGCTCGCGTGCGGCTCGGGGAGCTCGGTCTGCGGGTTGAAACCGGTGATCGGCTCCATGAGGTAGAAGACGGCGCCGATCAGGGTCTCGTCCGGGTTGGCGGCGATCACCCGTGGCGCGCGCACGTCGGTGCCGTTCAGCGCGCCGAGCAGCCTGGCCTCGCGGCGGATCACCTCGTTGGACTTGGACCGCAGGTGCTCGGGGCCGCGGCGCAGCACGTACTCGCGGCCGCCGCGGCGGAATTTCAGCATGATGTTCTGGGTGCCGCCGCCGAGCGCGACCACGTCCTCGAACGGTCCGCCGGGCAGCCCCTGCTCTTCCATCCAGTCGCCGACGACCGCGAAGTCGACGACATCTCGTTTCACGTCGGCCGGTTGCGCTACAGACATGCCGACATTCTGCCCTAGCTCGGCCGCGCAACTGAAGGCGTGCGGCAGCAGTTGCTCCGGTGCTGCTCGGCGTAGGGTTCGGAGCACGATGCGCACGCTCCTGATCGACAACTACGACTCGTTCACCTACAACCTGCACCAGTTGCTCGGCGCGGTGAACGGCGTGCCGCCGGTCGTGGTCCGCAACGACGCGGTGACCGATATCGCGGAGCTCGAGCTGGAGCGGTTCGACAACATCGTGATCTCGCCCGGGCCGGGGCGGCCGGATGTGCCGCGGGACGTCGGGATCTCGGCGGCGGTGATCCGGGAGGCCGGGTTGCCGCTGCTCGGGGTCTGCCTCGGGCATCAGGGGATCGTGGTGGACGCGGGCGGGGTGGTCGCGGCGGCGCCGCTGCCGCGGCACGGGTATCCGGATCGGCTCGCGCACGACGGGGACGGGCTCTTCGCCGGGCTGCCCGCGGATTTCACCGTGATCCGGTATCACTCGCTGGCCGCGCTGGAGCCGCTGCCCGGGTCGCTCGCGGTGACGGCGCGGAGCTCCGACGGGGTGGTCATGGGGGTGCGGCGGCTGGATCGGCCGCAGTGGGGGGTGCAGTTCCACCCGGAGTCGGTGTCGAGTGAGTTCGGGGCGGCGTTATTGCGCAATTTCGCGGAATTGACGCGGCGGGAGAGTGTTTCCGCACGTCGCGGAGGTGAGGTGCGGGGTCCCCTGGCTGCCGCGCTTCGGCCCGCGGCCCCGGCTTCGCGCACGGAGCGGCTCGATGACGGCGCCGCGCGGCGGGCGGGCTCGCGTGCCCGGCCCGCGCAGCGCGGGACCTCGGGCGAGGGCGGAGGGCCGACGCCCGCGGCCGACGGGCAGGCTTCCTCCGGCCATCGGCACGCGCCCTCGGGCGATCATCTCGCGCTCCCTGTGCATCGCCCGGCGACCGACGCCGCAGCACGATCGCCCGCACCGGACGCCGAGCACTTTGCGCCGAGCGCGGCGACCGCCGGCCCGCGGCGCCCGCGATACACCCTGCGGCACATCGCGATCCCCCGCGCCATCGACACCGAGGCCATCTTCCTGCGGCTCTACGCCGACTCCTCCACCGCCTTCTGGCTGGACAGCGAACACGTCGAGCCGGGCCTCGACCGCTTCTCCTTCCTCGGCGACGCGAGCGGCCCGCTGGCCGAAGTCGTGCGGTACCGGGTGGGGGCGGGCGCGGTGCGGGTGGAGTCGGCGGCGGGGGTGCGGTCCGTGCCGGGCAGCGTGCTGGAGTACCTGGCGGGTGAGGTGCGCCGCCGGTCGGAGGTGGAGCGGCCGCCGCTGCCCTTCGATTTCGCCTGCGGCTACGTCGGCTACCTGGGCTACGAGATGAAGGCGGAGTGCGGGGGGAACGCGGTGCACACCGCCGAGACCCCGGACGCCCAGTGGATCTTCGCCGACCGCATGGTGGTGGTCGACCACGTGGCCGCCCGCACCCACCTGCTCGCGCTGGACGACGGCGGCGGCGCGAGCACCGCCTGGCTGGCCGCCACCGAGGCCGCGCTGGCCGCGCTGCCCACCTGGAGCAACCCGGCCCCGCTGAGCGTCCCGGCCGACCCCGCCGCCATCGCCCCGCTGCTCGGCCGCGGCCGCGAGCGGTACCTCGCCGATATCGCGGTGTGCCGGGAGCGGCTGCACGCGGGCGAGTCCTACGAGATCTGCCTGACCGACGCCGCGCGGGTGCCGGACGACCGCGACGGGCTCGCGCTCTACCGCACGCTCCGCCGCTGCAACCCGGCGCCGTACGCCGCCTACCTGCGCTTCGGCGAGCTCGAGATCGCCTGCTCCTCGCCGGAGCGCTTCCTGCGCATCGACCGCACCGGGACGGTGGAGAGCAAGCCGATCAAGGGCACCGCGCCGCGCGGCGCCACCCAGGCCGAGGACGACCTGCTGCGCCGCGAGCTGGCGGGCGACCCGAAGACCAGGGCCGAGAACTTGATGATCGTCGACCTGCTCCGCAACGACCTGGGGCGGGTCTGCGAGATCGGCAGCGTGCACGTTCCCGAGCTGATGGCGGTGGAGTCGTATTCCACGCTGCACCAGCTGGTCTCCACGGTGCGCGGCACGCTGCGGCCGGACGCGGGGCCGGTGGACGTGCTGCGCGCCTGCTTCCCCGGCGGGTCGATGACCGGGGCGCCGAAGCTGCGCACCATGGAGATCATCGACGAGCTGGAGACCGAGGCGCGCGGCGTCTACTCCGGCACCATCGGCTACCTGGACGTCTCCGGGACAGCGGATCTGAACATCGTCATCCGCACCGCGGTGCGCACCGCGGGCGGGTGGCGGATCGGCGCGGGCGGCGCCATCGTGCTCGGCTCCGACCCGGCGGCGGAGTACCTGGAGATGGTGCTCAAGGCCGCGGCGACGTACCGCGCGCTCGCCCCCGCGCCGGTCCGCGGGTAGCCCGCGCCCCCGAGGCTCGGTGCGGCGACCGAGCAGCGCAGCCGGTGAGCGCGGTCGGCACGCGGCTCGAACAGCCGCTGTGGTTCGCGGTCAGCCCGGCTCCCGGCTGCCTGCGCGCGGTCGGCACGCGGCACGAGCAGCCGCCGGTTCGCGGTCAGACCGCCGCGCGCACCGCCCCCGCTTCGGGACCGCGCGGCCCGACGGTGCGCACGAAGGTGACCGGCTGCCCGGCATGCAGCGTGCGATACCCGGGCCCCTCGATACCGGTGTACTCCACGAAGACCGGCGCCGGATCGTCATCGGCGGCCAGGAAACCGAACCCCTTCGCGGCATCGAACCAGCTCACCACCCCGCTGCACCGATCTGCCGGGACGACGGGCGCGGGCGACAGGGCGGGGCTGGCCACGATGCTGATCTCCTGAACCTCGGCGAATCCGCAGCCACCGTACTCCGGCCCGCGCCGGACGGCACGGCCGAACCGCACGGCGCCCGGCTCCGGCGGTCCGGGCGTGTCGGTGCCCCGTGGCATAGTTCCCTTCACCATGGAACGATCGACCACACCGGAGCTGAGCCGGGGCGCGCACACCGAGGTGCCGGGTTCGCTGCTGGCCGTGGTGATTTCGTGGCGCTCCGAGCACGCGATGGACGCGGTCGCGCTGCTGCTCGACGCGAACGACCGGGTCCGCACGGACCGGGATCTGGTGTTCTTCAACGCGCCGAGGCACCTCTCCCAGGCCGTCACGCTGGATCAGCAGCCGGAGCCGCACACCGCGCGGCTCAGCGTCTCGCTGCCGCGCACCGAGGCGGCGGTGCGGCGCATCGTGATCGGCGGCGCGCTGGAGGCGGGCACCTTCGCCGAGATGGCCGGGCTGACGCTGGAGGTGCTCGACGCGAGCGGCCCGGTCGCGCGGTTCGCCGCCACCGGCGCGGAGCCGGTGCGGGCGCTCATGTTCGGCGAGTTCTACCGGCGCGACGGCGGCTGGCGGTTCCGCGCGGTCGGCCAGGGCTGGGCGAGCGGGCTGGCCGGGCTGGTCACCGAATTCGGCGTCACCGTCGCCGAATCCGAGCGCCGCGGGCCGGAGCTCACCCGGCCGCAGCGGGTGCTCCCGCCACCGCCGCCGCCCGCCCCCGAGCGCGCGGACTGGCACCCCGACCCCGACGACCGCACCCGGCTGCGCTGGTGGGACGGCACCGGCTGGACCGCCGAGAGCGCCGTGCACGTGCCGGCCGGCTCCCGGCGCTGCCCGCGCTGCGGCGCCGAGCTGCGCCGGAAGATGCTCGGCGGCCTCGCGCCGTGCCGCGGCTGCGAGCAGCGGGTCGCGGAGTACCTCACCCAGTGGCAGGCGCGGGCCCGCAGGCTGCTGGCCACCGAGGGCCTGGACGGCACCGGCTGGGACGACCTGCTTGCCGCGCTCCGCTACCAGCGGATCGAAGAGCACAAAGGCCGGGAGTTGCTGCGGGAGAGCGGGATCGCGCACGTGGAGCGGCTGGTCACCTTCGCCTTCGCCGACGGCGAGGTGCTCGACGACGAACTCGCCGCCTTCGAGCACGCCGTCACCGAGCTCCGGCTCGGCGGGCCGCTCGTCGACGACCTGCGCCGCCGCATGCAGCGCGGCCACACCCTGAGCAGGCTGCGCGGCGGCGAGCTTCCCCAGGTGCGCACCCAGGGGCTGCACCTCGACCCCGAGGAGGCGGTGCACCTGGACCTGCCAGCCGTGCACCTGCGCATGCTGGCCCGCGGCCCGCGCCGCACCGAGGGCAGGCTGATCGCCAGCAACAAGAAGCTCCGCTTCACCGGCCACGGCATCGGCACCGAGTTGCCCTGGGCGCGGGTGGTCTCGGTGCGGGTGCAGGGCGGCGACGTGGTGGTCGCGGCGACCTCGGCGCGCGGCGGCGCCACCTTCACCGTGGCCGACCCGGAGTACGTGGCGGCCGTGCTCGAGGGCGCGCTGCGGGTGGCGAAGCGGCTGGTGCTCAGCCCGGGGCAGCGCGATTCGCGCAGCGTCCCGCAGGAGGTCAAGGCCGCGGTGTGGCAGCGCGACGGCGGGCGCTGCGTGGAGTGCGGCGACGGCCACTACCTGGAGTTCGACCACATCATCCCGATCAGCAGGGGCGGCGCGACCAGCGCCGCCAACCTGCAGATCCTGTGCCGGGCCTGCAACCGGGCCAAGGGCGCCCGGATCTGACCGGCTCAGATATTGAGCACGGCGTTCATGATGGTGCCCGCGCTGGTGGCGACGACGCCGCCGATCATGGCGCCGGCGATCTGCTTCGGCGACTGCAGCCCGCTGCCGCTCCACTTCTCCCAGGCGAAGCGGCCACCGGCGTAGATGATCGCGATGATGCCGGAGAGCAGCGCGAACCAGGTGATGTACCGGACGAACTGCATGATCTTGTCCGACAGCGGCGGTGCCTCCGGCGTCGGGTTCCCCACCTGGGCCAGCGTCGTGAAAGCGTCCCCCACCGACGCCAGGATGATGCTCACCGCTGCACTCCCCTCTCCAGGACACGTTCTGCCGACGGGCAATTCGCTCCCTCGAGGATACGGCCCCGGCCCGGCACCGCGCTGCCGCCGGCGCCCGAGCGCTGCCCCGCCTGCCCCAGCGCTGCCCCCTCCCCGCCGCAGCCGCGCGGCAACGACCTGGGCGGACTCCCGCGACGCGCGCCGACTCGAGCCGGACGTGGCACATCCACCCCGGCGACCGGATACGATTCCAGGAGTGTTCCCCGCCCTGACCCACGATCCGGAGTGAGCAGACCATGATCATGGCCTCCGCCCTCGACAGCCTGGCGTTCTACGACACGCTGGCGCAGATCGGTAACCCCAGCCCGGAAGCGCCGCCGATCTCCGACAAGTTCCTGCAGCTCGTCCGCTACTTCACCTGGTTCGTGCTGCTCGCGGGCATCGTCGCGATCATCTTCGCGGGCGGCAAGTTCGCCTGGGAGAAGTGGACCGGCGGCGGGCTGGAGTCGCCGAAGATGGTGGCGGGCGCGATGATCGGTGGCGTGGTCGCCACCAGCGCGGGCACCATCATGAACGCCGTCATCGGCTGAGCCACCCGGCTCAGCGCGTGATGCCGGCCGCCCGCGCGGCCCGGAGCCACTCCGGGAACTCGCCGAGCAGCCGGGCGTAGAGCTCGGCGTCGTCCACCTTGTCGATATCGTCCAGCGCGAAGAACCCGGCATTGTCGACGACCCGGCCGTCCATCTCGTCGAGCGAGCGCAGCAGCCCGTAGTTCGCCTTGCCGAGCCCGACGAACTGCCAGAACGCGGGGAGCTGCGCCGCCGTGCGCATGAGCTCGGCGATCTCGCGCTTCTTCGCGAAGCCGCCGTCGGTGAAGAAGAGCACCAGGGTGGGCGGGCCGCCGGGGCGCAGGGTGGAGACGATGTCGCCGATGATCGGCAGCTCCTCGTTGCGGGCGCCGAGCGCGCCGTAGTCGATGCCGCCGTGCACGCCGTTGAGGTGCAGGAATGTCTCGCACCACTGCTCGGCGTGCTCGACCGTGATCTCTGGCAGCCTGGTGTGTTTCAGCGCGTAGAGGTACGGCTCCAGGGTGCCGTCGTCGTCCAGCTGGATGGCGATCGGCACCATGCGCTCGACCACCCGGTGCACCACCTTCCGGTGGTACTGCTTGGCCATGCTGCCGGTCTTGTCGATCACCAGCACCACGCGGGCGCGGACATCACCGGCCTGTTTCGCGTGCAGCACCGTCGAGACCTCGCGCTTGCGCAGGTCCAGCTTCTGCCGCTTCTCCAGCGAGAGCTTCGCCTCGCCGGGCACCGAACGAACGGCGGGTGGCGCGGGCTCGTCGGAGTCGACCGAGACGCCGTGGTCGGTGACCAGGTCGGCGAAGCCGCCGGCGTACCCCTGGCCGACCGCGCGCACCTTCCAGTCGGCGCCGCGCCGGTAGAGCTCCAGCGCGATCACCACCGATTCGGTGCTCAGCCCGTCGACCACGTACTCGTAGCCGGTCACGCTCGCCACCGGGGCCGGGTGGTCGCCGAAGCGGCCGGCCGGGTCGTCCAGGGTGAGGACCACCCGCACCTGGGCGATCGCCGCGGGTACCAGCGCCGGATCGATGGTCAGCGCGCCGTCGCGCAGGGAAACACCCGGCGCCTGCGGTTGATTGAAGAAGACGAAGTCGGCGTCGGACCGGACCTTCCCGTCCACGGTCACCAGCAGCGCGGCGACGTCGGCCGCGACGGCGGAGCGGATGGTCACCGTCACCGGCCCGGCGGCCAGCGCCCCGTTCTGCCCCTTCACCAGTGCCGTCGTCATACCGCCGCCTCCCGATCATCACCGAAATCGGGTTCAGACTAGAGCGCGGGCAACACCTCCGCGATCTGTTCGGCGGTCCGCGGGGCCCGCGGGGCGGTCCGGCTGGGAGTGCGGCGGGGCCGACGAGCCGTCACACCCGGTCGATCGGCTCCCACCCGCGCCGCGGCCTGCGCTCCCCCAGCACCCGCGGATCCCGCGTGCGGTACACGATGTACGGCCGGAAGAGGTACCGCACCGGCGCGCTGAACATGTGCACCAGCCGGGTGAACGGCACCAGCGCGATGAGCGCCATCCCCGCGACGGCATGGATCTGATACGTCACCGGCACCCCCTCCATGAGCGCCGGATCGGGCCGCAGCGTGAGGATCCCACGCGACCACGGCGCGATGGTCTGCCGGTAGTCGTACCCCGAGGAGATCCGGGACTCGCTGAGCTTGGCCCACATGCCGAGCAGGATGGCCGAGACCAGCATGAGGTACATGACCTTGTCGTTGCCGGTGGTGGCGCGCAGCACCGGGTCGCGGGTGCGGCGGCGGTAGATCAGGATCGCGATCCCGGCCACCGCGAGCACCCCGGCCGCGGTGCCGCCGAAGAGCGAGAGCAGATGGTAGGGGTACTCGGTGAGGCCAACGGCGTCGGTCCAGCTCGCCGGGATGAGCAACCCCATGACGTGCCCGACGAAGACGAAGAGGATGCCGTAGTGGAAGAGCGGCGAGGCGATGTTCAGCAGCCGCGATTCGTAGGGCTGCGAGGAGCGGGTGGTCCAGCCGTAGCGGTCGTACCGGTAGCGCCAGATGAGCCCCGCGACCAGCGAGACGAGGGCGATGTAGGGCAGCCCGGCCCAGAGGAAGGTGCTCACGGCCGCCCCCCGAGCAGGTCACCCGCGTGCGGCGCGCGGCCGGGTGCCTGCGCCGCGGGCCCGACCGGTGTCAGCGGCAGCAGCTCCGGGTGCCCGTACGGTACCAGCCCCACCTCCTCGCCGCGCGGCCCGGCCGCCGCCAGCGCCCGCGCCGCGGCCCGGTCCCGCGGCGACGGCCCGGGCAGCGCCGCGCACAGCGCCTCCAGCACGGTCGAGTACGCCGTCCCGGCCTCGGCCAGCGCGAAGCGCAGCAGCTCCAGCGCGGGCCGGTGCTCGAGCAGCGGGGCACGGTCCCCGGTCGCGGCGACGTACTCCAGCACCAGCGGCAGGTAGTCCGGCAGCTCGGAGCCGACGAGCTCCAGCCCGGCCGCCCGGTACACCCCCTTCAGCCGCAGCAGCGATTCCCCGCGCCGCCTGGTGTCGCCGTCCAGCCACCAGGTGAGGTGCAGGCAGTGCCGATTGTGGAAGTCGAAGACCCGCACGTACTCCTCGGCCAGCGCCCCGAGCGGCACCGACGCCGCGTGCCCGAGGAACGGCCGGAGCGCGGGCGCGCACTCGGCGAGCAGCGGAATCCGCTCGTAGAAGAGCAGATCCGGGTAGTCGAGGCAGTGCGCCACCGCCTGGTGGAACGCGGGCCTCATCCCTGCGCCTCGTCCCCGGTCTGCCTGGCCCGCAGCACGTGGAAGCTCTCCACCGTGGCCAGCGGCACGAAGCTCCGCCCGGATTCGTCGCCGAAGGGTCCCGGCTCGGCCATGCCGGGCCCGCCGTCGTAGTCCAGGCTGCACCCGTCCGGCAGCACCGACTCCTCCAGCGCCTCGGCATCGCCCGCGGCGGCGGTCGGGATCACGTACCGCTCCTCGTACTTCGCGATGGCGAGCAGCTCGTGCATCTCGTACAGCTCCGCCCCCGACATCCCCACCGCGGTAGCGATGCTCTCGTCCGGCATCTCCTCGAGGTTGATATCGCGCAGGTAGGAGCGCATGGCGGCGAGCCGGGCGAGGCTGTCCCGCACCGGCTTCGGGTCGCCGGCGGTGAAGAGCTCGGCCAGGTACTCGAGCGGAATGCGCAGGCTGTCGATGGCGCCGAACAGGTTGTGCGCGTCCTCGCCGTCGAAGCCGGTGGCGGTGAGCGCGTCGACCACCGGGGAGAGCGGCGGGATGTACCAGACCATCGGCATGGTGCGGAACTCCGGGTGCAGCGGGAGCGCCACCCGGTAATCGCAGATCAGCCTGCGCACCGGGGAGCGGCGGGCCGCCTCGATCCAGTCCGGCGCGATCCCGGCGCGTTCGGCCTCGCGCCGCACCAGCGGGTCCTCCGGATCGAGGAAGAGGTCGAGTTGCGCTTCGTACAGCGCCTTCTCGTCGCGCACCGACGCCGCCGCGACCACCTTGTCCGCGTCGTAGAGCAGCACGCCGATGTAGCGCAGCCGCCCGACGCAGGTCTCCGAGCACACCGTCGGCAGCCCCACCTCCACCCGCGGGTAGCAGAACGTGCACTTCTCCGCCTTGCCGGTGCGGTGGTTGAAGTACACCTTCTTGTACGGGCAGCCGGTGACGCACTTGCGCCAGCCCCGGCAGCTGTCCTGGTCCACCAGCACGATGCCGTCCTCGGCGCGCTTGTACATGGCGCCGGAGGGGCAGGCGGCGACGCAGGCCGGGTTCAGGCAGTGCTCGCAGATCCGCGGCAGGTAGAACATGAAGCTCTGCTCGAACTCGAAACGCACCGCGTCCGCGGCCTTCTCGCGGGTCTTGCGGACCATCGGGTCCTCGTCGCCGAACTGCGTCGCGCCGCCCAGGTTGTCGTCCCAGTTCGCGCTCCACTCGATCGCCATGTGCTTGCCGGAGAGCAGCGAGCGCGGCCGCGCCACCGGGTAGTCGTCGCCGAGCGGGGCCTCGTGCAGCGTGCGGTAGTCGTAGGTCCACGGCTCGTAGTAGTCCTGGACCAGCGGCAGTACCGGGTTGGAGAAGATGTTCAGCAGCGTGCGCAGCCTGCCGCCGCCCTTGAGCGCGAGCCTGCCGCGCCGGTCCAGGGTCCAGCCGCCGCGCCAGCGCTCCTGGTCCTCGTAGCCGCGCGGGTAGCCGAGCCCGGGCCTGGTCTCCACATTGTTGAACCAGACGTACTCCATGCCCGCCCGGTTGGTCCAGGTCTGCTTGCAGGTCACCGAGCAGGTGTGGCACCCGATGCACTTGTCCAGGTTCATCACCATCGCCAGCTGTGCCATGACGCGCATCAGTACCGCACCTCCTGGGATCGGCGGCGGAGCACCGTCACCTCGTCGCGTTGGTTGCCGGTGGGGCCGAGATAGTTGAAGCCCCAGCACAGCTGGGCGTAGCCGCCGATCAGGTGGGTGGGTTTGAGCAGCACCCGGGTGAGCGAGTTGTGGATGCCGCCGCGCTTGCCGGAGCGCTCGGCGCGCGGCACGTTCACCGTGCGCTCCTGGGCGTGGTGCATGTAGACGGTGCCCGCGGGCATCCGGTGCGAGACGACGGCGCGGGCGACCACGACGCCATTGCGGTTCACCGCCTCGATCCAGTCGTTGTCGCGCACCCCGATGGCCGCCGCGTCCTGCGGCGACACCCAGATCACCTGCCCGCCCCTGGAGAGCGAGAGCATGAGCAGGTTGTCCTGGTACTCGCTGTGGATGGACCACTTGTTGTGCGGGGTCAGGTAGCGCACCGTGACCTGCGTGGTGCCGTCCGGGCCGAGCTCCGGCTCGCCGAAGAGCCGGTGCAGGTCCAGCGGCGGCCGGTAGACCGGAAGCGCCTCGCCGAACTCGTGCATCCAGTCGTGGTCGACGAAGAACTGCTGCCTGCCGGTGAGCGTGTGCCAGGGCCGCAGCTGCTCGGTGTTCTGCGTGAAGGCGGTGTAGCGGCGGCCGCCGGTCTCGCTGCCCGACCACTCCGGCGAGGTGATCACCGGCACCGGCGCGTGCTGGGTGTCGGCGTAGGTCACCCGGGCGCCCTCGTGCTCGGCGGCGAGCTGTGCCATCGGCTGCCCGGTGCGCCCCTCCAGGGTGCGGAACCCCTGGGTGGCGAGCCTGCCGTTGGTGGTGCCGGAGAGCGCGAGAATGGCGTCGGCCCAGCGCACGGCGGTATCCAGCCGCGGCCTGCCCGCCGCCGGGCCGTCGCGCACCACGCCCCCGGACTTCAGCGCCGCCACCTCGACATCCGGCCGCAGCACCAGCCCCTTGACCGGCAGCCCGCGCTCCTCCGCCAGCGGGCCGAGCGCGGCGAACTTCGCGCCGACCGCGGTGTAGTCGCGCTCGACCACGGTCAGCGTCGGCATGGTCTTCCCGGGGATCGGCGGGCACTCGCCGCGCCGCCAGTCCAGCGCCACACCGCCGGGCTGCGCGATCTCACCGGGTGTGTCGTGCTGCAGCGCGGTCGCCACCAGATCGCGCCGCACCCCGAGGTGGTCCCTGGCGAGCTCGGAGAAGCGCTCCGCGATGGCGCGGAAGGCGTCGAAGTCGGTGCGCGCCTGCCACGGCGGGTCGATCGCCGGGCTGAAGGAGTGCACGAAGGGGTGCATGTCGGTGGAGGAGAGGTCGTGCTTCTCGTACCAGGTGGCGGCGGGCAGCGTGATGTCGGAGAGCAGGGTCGAGGAGGTCATCCGGAAGTCCAGCGAGACCAGCAGGTCCAGCTTCCCCACCGGCGCCTCGTCGTGCCAGGTGACATCGCGCGGCCGTGCCCCCGGCGCCGCCTCGGCCGCGGCGAGCGCGGAGTGCGTGCCGAGCAGGTGCCTGGTGAAGTACTCCGCGCCCTTGGCCGACGAGCCGAGCAGATTGGAGCGCCAGAGCGTGAGCACCCGCGGCCAGTTGCGCGGCTCGTCCGGATCCTCGCAGGCGAACCTCAGCTCGCCCGAGCGCAGCCGTTCGACCGCGCTGCCCACCGGGTCGTCGCCATCGCCGAGGTCGAGCGGGTTGCGGTCGAAGGTCGGGTAGCTCGGCATCCAGCCGGAGCGCACCGACTGCGCCAGGCAGTCCACCGCCGCCATGTCCGCGAAGCGGCCGTCGCTGAGCGGGGAGGCCAGCGCGTCGGCGCGGAAGGTGTCGTAGCGCCACTGGTCGGTGTGCAGGAAGAACCAACCGGTGCCGATCATCTGCCTGGCCGGGCGGGCCCAGTCGATCGCGCCCGCCAGCGTCGACCAGCCGGTGAACGGCCGCACCTTCTCCTGCCCCACGTAGTGCGCCCAGCCGCCGCCATTGCGCCCCTGGCAGCCGGTGAGCTGGAGCAGCGCGAGGAAGGTGCGGTAGATCGTTTCCGAATGGAACCAGTGATTGGTTCCGGCGCCCATGAGGATCATGCACCGGCCGCGGGATTTCACCGCGGTCTCGGCGAACTCGCGGGCCAGCCGCGCGCAGGCCGCCGCGGGTACCGAGGTGTGCGTCTGCTGCCAGGCCGGGGTGCCCGGGTGCGCGGCGTCGTCGTAGGACTCCGGCCAGTCGCCGGGCAGCCCCGGCCTGCCGACCCCGTACTGCGCGAGGACCAGGTCGAACACCGTGGTGACGAGCGGGCCGTCCGATCCCAGCCGGCGCGCGGGCACGCCGCGGGTGAGGACCTCGCCCGCGACGTCGAAGCGCGGCAGCGCGATCGGCACCGGCTCGCCGGAGCCGTGCAGCGAGAGGACCGGTTCCACGCCGTCCAGATCCAGATTCCAGCGGCCCTTCCCGGAGTCGGTCCAGCGGAAGCCGAGCGAGCCGCCCGGCACCGCGGGCGCGCCGGTGCCGGCGTCGAGCACCACGGTCTTCCACTCCGCGCCCTCGGCGTCGTCGCCGAGATCGGCCGCGCGCAGGAACTTGCCCGGGAGGTAGCGGCCGTCCCGCTCGGTGAGCGTCACCAGGAAGGGCAGGTCGGTGAAGCGGCGCACGTAGTCGGCGAAGAAGGGGGTCTCGCGGTCGACGAAGTACTCGCGCAGGATGACGTGCCCCATGGCCAGCGCCAGCGCGCCGTCGGTGCCCGGGTGCGGGTGCAGCCACTCGTCGGCGAATTTCGCATTGTCGGCGTAGTCCGGGGCCACCACCACGACCTTCTGGCCGCGGTAGCGCGCCTCCGCCATCCAGTGCGCGTCCGGCGTCCTGGTCACCGGGACATTGGAGCCCCACATGATCAGGTAGGCCGCGTCCCACCAGTCGCCGGACTCCGGCACATCGGTCTGATCCCCGAAAACCTGCGGCGAGGCCACCGGCAGATCCGCGTACCAGTCGTAGAAGGAGAGCATCGGCGCCCCGATGAGCGCCATGAACCGGGCCCCCGCCGCATGCGAGACCATGGACATGGCCGGGATCGGCGAGAACCCCGCCACCCGATCCGGCCCGTGCGTTCGCACCGTGTGCACGTGTGCCGCGGCGATGATCTCCACCGCTTCGTCCCAGCTCGCGCGCACCAGCCCGCCCTTGCCCCGCGCCCGCTGGTAGCGGCGTCTGCGCTCGGGCTCGGCCTGGATGTCGGCCCAGGCCAGCACCGGATCACCGAGCCTGCGCCGCGCCTCCCGGTACTGCTCCAGCAGGACGCCGCGCACGTACGGGTACCGCACCCGGGTCGGCGAGTAGGTGTACCAGGAGAAGGCGGCGCCGCGCGGGCAGCCGCGCGGCTCGTACTCCGGCCGGCCCGGCCCCACCGAGGGGTAGTCGGTGGCCTGGGTCTCCCAGGTGATGATCCCGTCCTTGACGTAGACCTTCCAGCGGCACGACCCGGTGCAGTTCACCCCGTGCGTGGTGTGCACGACCTTGTCGTGACTCCAGCGATCGCGGTAGAAGGTGTCCCCGTCGCGCCCGCCCCGGTACCGCACCTCGTGCAGGTCGGGTGAGGTCTGCGCGCGCGAGAAGAATTTGCCGGTGCGCAGCAGCAGTGCGTCGGGTTCGCTCATCGGTCCCTCACCTCGTGCCGGTGGAGCCTGTGCCACCCCATCAAAACACGATTAGCTGCCCGATTGCTTGACCTCGGTTCGAGTTGCCGCTGTGATAGCCGGGTGGGTGAGCGATGGTGGCGGGAGCTGCCGCCGGCGGCGGGGTCGTTCGTCATGGCCACCGAGATCGTCTCCACCGGGCTGCATCTGGCCGGGTTCGCGGTGCTCTCCTGGTTGTGGTTCGCGCTCGGGGCCGTGCTGTGGGTGTTGCTGGCCCTGGATTTCCTGGAGCGGCTCTTCCGCGAGCGGGAGCGCTGGCGCACCGAGGCCGACACGCCCCCGGCGCTGACCGCGGTCGCCGCCACCACCGTGCTCGGCACCCGCATCGCGCTGCAGGGCGTCTCGTGGCCGGCTTTCGTCCTGCTTGCGGTGGCCTTCGCGGTCTGGCCCGTGCTGCTGACCACCGTGATCCGGCACTGGGGTGCGCGCATGCCCGGCGCCGCGTTCCTGGTCTGCGTGGCCACCCAGGGTCTCGCCGTCCTCGGCGCCACCCTCGGCGGCTGGCTGGTGTGGCCGGCGTTGGCCTGCTTCGGCGGCGGGCTGCTGCTCTACGTCGCGGCGTTCCTGCACTTCGACATCGGCCAGGTGCTCGAGGGCCGCGGCGACCAGTGGGTCGCCACCGGCGCGCTCTCCATCTCCGCCCTGGCCTGCGCCAAGCTGCTCGTGCACTTCCCGTGGCTGCGCCCGGTGGTGCTGGTGCTCCTCGCCCTCGCCCTGCTCGGCTACACGGTGTTGATGGTCGCCGAGGTCGTGCGCCCGCGACCCGGGTACGACATCCGCCGCTGGGCCACCGTCTTCCCGCTCGGCATGACCGCCGTCGCCTGCTGGACCGCGGGGACCGCCGCGGATATGCCCGTCCTCCGCACGGTCGGCGCCGTCTTGCTCGTGGTCGCCGTCGGCGCCTGGCTCCTCACCTTCGGCGCCCTGCTGTACCGGCGTAGGTCGGGGTGATGCCACGCGCCGGTTGGCCGTCCAGCACCTACGCCGCCGGCGCCAGGCCCCTAGACTCGGGGCCAGGCAGCATCGGCCGCAAGGGGGAACCGGTGGAGAACAGGGCTGAGGGTATGACGCGGCGATGGAAGAAGCGTGGGCGTGAGGCTTTGGATCGGATCGGCCCGAGGCGGTCCGAGGATCGGGTCATCGCCGAGGCGGCGCAGTACTGGACCAGCCCCGCCGAACCGGCCTGGGCCGGGAACTCGCACTGGCGGACGGGGATTCCCGGGCAGTGGGAGAAGGTCGGCCGGGACCACCTCGCCCTCTTCGACAAGCTGACCCGGGTCCTCGACACCCCGCCGTCGTTCGGCACGGTGCTGGAGTGGGGCTGCGGTGGCGGCGCCAATGCCGTCGCCTTCGCCCCTCGCGCGGAGCGATTCGTCGCGGTGGACGTCGTCCGGGCGAGCCTCGACGAATGCCGCGAGCACACGCTCGCCGCCTGCTCGGTGGAGTTCGTGCCGCTCCTCGTCGAGGTCGAGAACCCCGAGGCGGCGCTCGCGGTCGTCGGCCGCGCGAGCTGCGACGTGTTCCTGTGCCTGTACGTCGTCGAACTCCTCCCCTCCGCCGAGTACGCCACCCGCGTTCTGCGGATCGCCCGCGAGGTGCTCTCCCCCGGCGGAGTCGCCTTCATCCAGGTGAAGTACCGCGACAGCGACGGCCGGACCGCGCCTCGTCGGAACTACGCCCGAAACCTCGCCTCGCAGACGATCTTTCCGATCGATCGGTTCTGGAAGGTGGCGGAGGAGTCCGGTTTCCGGCCCGAGGCGGTGCACCTCGTCCCGGAGAACGAGCTCGACCGGAACTACGCGTATTTCCTGCTCAGCGCGGTCTAACGGCTGGGCGGTGGCCGGAAACCCACCGGCCACACCGTCCTGTCGTCGTACTTCACCCCCGCGACGCCGACTCCCGTCAAATCGACACCGGTCAGGTCGGCCCCGCTCAGATCCACATGCTCCAGGGATGTAGCCCGGAAAATCGCCCCGTTCAGGTCGGCGTCCTGAAACCCGACCTCGTTCAACTCCCCTCGCTCGAAGACGGCTCCGGAAAGATCGGCACCCCGGAAGGAGGACCGCCACACATCGGAATCACCCATCACCACCCCCCGAAGGTCGGCCGAATCGAAATTCGTATCGAAGATTCCCGAGGAGTTGATGACAGCCCCGCTCAAATCGGCGCCCCGGAAATCTGTATTCGTCAGCGTCACATCCACCATCAACACCCCGGCCAGACACGTACCGCCTATATCCACAGCATGAATCTCCTCCCCCCTGGTCCGCGCCTCCCCATCCTCCTCGTACCCCCGCCGAGCGATAGCGGTCGAAGCCGCTTCGATATCCGGCCCTATCGCGTCACACGCCGCCCCCGCAGGCGCATGCGTCCGGACAAAAGCCGAAAGCACCGAGAACACCCCCCAGTGATCCCGAGGCGAGTCCACCGCCAACCGCTCCAGCGAGTAGATAGCCCCCAGCCTTATATCCAAATTCTCGGACCCGAGCTGCGAAACCGCCTTGTAGTACCGGTCATTGATCTGCGTCTCCCGCTGCGTCTCCACCTGCAGCCGGCTCGCCTCGAACGACCGCGCCGTGAAGAGCACCGCCCCGATAGCCGTCAACGCGGTCACCAACCCCGCGATCTCCGCGATAGTGATCCCCCGGAACCGCTCGGCCACCCCGCGGAAGAAACTCCTGACCCGCCGAAACCTGACGGCATGCGGGACATGGAGCCGCTGACCAGCCGTACTACGCCCCAACCTGCCCCGCCGCGGCGGCGGGAGATTGCGCCGGGCCCGGCGCGGAACCGGCCGCCGCAGCCCCGCCCCCGCGACTCTGCGCGGTACCGGAGAACTCGATCGACGCGGCGCACCGGGAGTCATCTCGCGATCATGCCGCGCTGACGTTCGATGCGCATCCACCTGGCCCGGCGTTTCTCGTCAGTCGCCACCGTCCTGCAGACTCGGGTGAAATGCATCGGGCAATCACACTTCCCGACTCACCAAGCCTGCCGCTGCTCGAATTCAACACCATCGACCGGGATGACGATCCTCTCCGGCGGCCAGCCAGGATCTGGGATAGATGGCGGCATTCCTAGATTAGCGATCTTCCACTCACCCAGACGCCGGCGCACTAACACCGGCAGCGTGAAGAGGTTCTGACCCGACTCCCAGACCACATACTCCCCATCGGTTGGGGAGAAGAGAATGAGTTCAAAGTCCAGACCGTAACGCCGCGGCTTCTCCGCGAAACCCCAGGAGTCGTCGATACCAGCGGTTATGCCGGCCAACTTCTTCAGCTGCGATTGCAAGAACGGCCCGGAAAGCGCGTGGGCGGACCGAACCCTGCGCAGATCTTTCGCCAGCTCATCGCGATCCAGGCCGAGCAACGTAGGATGCCGGGAATTCGCGAGTATCCAGTCCTGCGCCAGAACCATTCGGAAGTCTTGGTCCATCGCTTCCCACACCGCGGGAAGATCGCCCTCGTTGACAGCCCGAATCCACCGGCGGGCGAACTCGCCGGCACCGTCGGGGCCGAAGTGCGCCTTCATCACCGCCATGACATTCGACAACTCACGGCCCGCAGCCTCGTACACTCTAGTCTTCGGTCCGCACTCCACAGCCCGAACAAATGCCTCGACGGATCGACTGTATTGCTGGGACTGATACAAGTGTTCTCCCAGAGTGAAGGCTGCCCGAGCCGCGACGTCCAAATCTGAACTGCCCGCGAGGTCGGTCAGTTTCTTCTCCGCAGCGACGGAGTCAGTCTCCAGCAGTGCCGAAGCTTGCTCCACCGGGTCATTCTTCAGGCCGAAAACCGGCACGCCCAGCGGCGCGGGAACAACCCCCGGCCGCCCGAAGATCTGCCGAATCAGCGGGACCAGTTCTTCCTCGGACAGCGTCTCCAAGCAGTGATAGCTGGTCTGATTCAAAACCGCCGGAATATGTCGAACAGTTGCGCTTTCGGTAACGATCGGGATGAACTTCACCCGCGGACTCTGGGAGTGGTAGAGCTCTCCGGTGATGATTGAGCCCTCCCAATCGACGCCGACCCCACCTCCTGAGTCTCGCCTACCGCTGTAGCGCTCGGCGTATCTCTCGGTGACCACGACGAGCACGACGTCCGACTTCTCGATCTGCTCGGCCATCCACCGGGGCCATGAGCGCGGCGGATCGTGCTCGACGTACCGATCGATCATCACGTCGACGCCATGGCCGCGAAGTGCGTTCGCTATATCGACGACGCGTCCTTTATGTACGTCGTCATCGTGGCTGTACGAGATGAAACATCGCGGAGCCCGCTCCTCACTCGAGGTCGTTGTCACCCGGCCATTTTCGCACCCGGACCAGGAGGCAGCGTTCGGGGGCAGCGTGGGACCCGCACTGCCCTGAACGTCCCAGGCATCGGAGTTCCAAAAGCTATTTGTGGGGCGGGCGGGGCTCGAACCCGCGACCAATGGATTATGAGTCCACGGCTCTAACCGACTGAGCTACCGCCCCCGACCTCGCGATCACGAGTGCCACCGGATGCTACCGGCTCACCTGATCCCGACACCAGTTGCGAGCTCGGCACTAGGGTGGCAGGACGTACCCGCGAGGTTCCGGAGGCCGTGATGGCGAGTGTGTTCGTGAAGCTGTTGCAGGCGCATCAGTGGCTGTACGAACGCAGTGACGGGCGGGTGGGGCACCGGGTGCTGTTCGGGAATCCGACGCTGCTGCTGCGGACCGTGGGGCGGAAGAGCGGGGAGCCGCGGGTGGCGGCGTTGACGTACGGCCGGGATGGGGACAATTTCCTGGTGACGGCCTCGAACGGCGGGGCGGACAGGCCGCCGGGGTGGCTGGCGAATCTGAAGGCGCGGCCGGAGTGCGAGATCCAGGTGGGGCGGGAGCGGATCCGGGTGACGGCCAGGCCGACGTATCCGGGGGATCCGGATTACCTGCGCCGGTGGACGATCGTGGACGGGGTCAACCAGGGGCGGTACACCGACTATCAGAAGCTGACCGCGCGGCCGCTCGCCGTGGTGGTGCTGTCGCCCGCTCACAACGAGCAGGCGTGATCCGTCGCGTCCGATGCGCGAACGCACCGGACGCCGGGACGGGGGTTAGCGGGGGCCGCTGTCGATGCGCGCCTCCCGGGGTTCGGCATTCTCCCAGCGACTGCGATCCAGCGGGGGACGGCTGGCGAGTTGCACGACTCCGATGACCATGAACAGAACGACTGCTACGACCGCGACCACGATCAGAATTTCCACGGACGGCACAGTAGCCCCGCAATCGAGACGCCGCACCGGGTAGCCGGTCTGTACTTCCATGTTTCCCGAACCCGCGGTCACCCAAACCATTCGGGATGGAGCGCCGGTCGGCATCGGCCCTGCTTGTGCAGATTCACAGCCCGCGACCGGCGCTGAATTGTGATCTCCGACAAATTTTCGGGACGAGTGGGGGGCGCTCTCAGGGGAGGGAAGCGGGACACAGCGGGGCGGCAACCGGATCGGTACCGCTAGCTAACGAGTAGCAACGCATACCGGGTCCGGGTTCTGGCAGAAACGGTCAGGAACCCCCGCCGCAGCTGCTACTGCTGCCGCTGCTGCACGAACTTCCGCTGCTGCACGAGGAACCGCTGCTGCACGAACTCCCGCTCGAGCAGGAGCTACCGCTGGAGCAGGACGAACCGTGCGAGTGGTGGTCGTGCGAGTGGTGGTGATGGTGGTGCGACGACGAATCACCGCCGGAGAACCCGAACCCGCTGTCGGACCAGGACGTACTCGAGCTGCCGGAGTCGGCGGCGCTCCACGGTGAGTGCCCGCCGCTGCCGATCCGGGTGGTGAAGTCGCCGAGCTGGTCGTGCGCGCTGGAGACCAGGCGCCACACCAGGAACCCGATGACGAGGAAGACCAGCACCAGCAGCACCAGCGCGACGACGAGAACGGCGGTCATGGCCGAATGGTAGCGCCGAAACCGGCTCCGAGCAGTACGAATCGGTCCCGCTGGCTACAGTGGGGAGGTGGCGCTCCTCCGTTCCCGCGCGGCCGCGCGGCCCGCGATCGACCTGGGCCGGGTCGACCGTGCCGTGGCGGCACTGGAGCTCGTGGAGCCGGTCTTCAAGACCTGCCCGTGGGAGCCGCGCGACCTGGTGATCACCGGGCTGCGGCAGTGGCTGCGCTGCTGCGGGGCCGCGCTGCGCGACGGCCGGATGATCGGCATGCCCTCGCACGCGGTGGACGAGGCGTGGCACGGGCTCATCCTCTGCACCGAGCGGTACGCGGATTTCTGCGCGGCGGCGTACGGGCGATTCCTGCACCACCGCCCGGACGGCTCGGGGAGCGGTACCGCGGAGCCGGTGGAGCGGCAGCTCGGGCGCACGGTGGTGGCCTGGTCGCTGGTGGCGCGGCCGGGTGAGCGGTGCGTGCTGTGGGATCTGGACACGGTGGTCGGGGTGGCCGAGCCGTGGGGGGTGTGCGCGCATCAGATCGCGGCGGTGGAGTCGGAGCTGGCGCGGCTCGCGGCGGGGTGAGCGCTCAGACGTCGAGCACCAGCCGGCCGCCGTCGGCGCGGGAGACGCACGGGAGGATCTCGCCCGCCGCACGCTCTGCGGGGGTGAGCGCGCCGTCGCGGTGGTCGGGTTCGCCCGCCAGTACCCGGGTGACGCAGGTGCGGCAGAAGCCCTGCCTGCACGAGTAGAGGCGGTCGGGGCGCGCCTCGAGCAGGACGTCGAGGGCGGAGCGGTCGGCGGGAACGGCGAGGATCTCGCCGGTGCGGGCGAGTTCCAGTTCGAAGGGGACGCCGTTCTCGACCGGCGCCGGGCCGAAGCGTTCGACGTGCACCTCGACGCCGGGCAGGGGGCGGGTGGCGGCGAGGACGGTGTCGGTCAGGCCGGTGGGGCCGCAGCAGTAGACGGCGGTGCCGGAGCCGAGGCCGGGGAGCAACTCGGTGGCGTCCGGGCGGCCGTCGCGGTCGTCGGTGCGGATGCGCACCCGATCCCCGAAGCGGGCGAGTTCGGTTCGGAACGGCAGGGATTCGGGGGCGCGGCCGGTGTAGACGAGGGACCAGTCGGCGCCGAGCCGGTCGGCGCGGCGGAGCATGGGCAGGATCGGGGTGATGCCGATGCCGCCCGCCACGAAGCACAGCCGGTGCGCCGGGGAGCCGAAGCCGGGGACGGCGAACGGGAAGGCATTGCGGGGGCCGCGGGCAATCAGTGCGCTTCCGGCGGTAAGGGATTCGTGGATCTCCCTGGAACCGCCGCCGCCGGTGTCGATGCGGCGGACGGCGATGCGGTAGGCGTGGCGGTCGTCCGGGTCGCCGCAGAGCGAGTACTGGCGGAGGCGGCCGGAGGGGAGTTCCAGGTCGAGGTGGGCGCCGGGGTGCCAGCGGGGCAGGGCGCCGCCGTCCGGGGCGCGGAGGGTGAGGGCGACGACGTCGTCCGCGACCTGCTCGCGGCGCGCCACGATCAGCGGCAGCCGGTCAGCGTACACCGCCGTGACCGGGGCGCGGCGGTGGGTCAGCGCGGACCAGCGCAGGCGGGCCGAGGCGAGGGCGTGCACCACGCGGAGGGCGCGGTCCGGGCGGCCGTCGCCGAAGAGATCGGCGGGGAGCGGAGGGTCGGCGCTGCCGGAACGACCGGCGCCGGCGTACGTCGCGGCACGCCGCTCCTGCTGTGCCGCACTCACGAGGCCGCCGCCTTCGCGGCGGGCGACTGCGCGAGATACGCCACCGCCTGCGCCGTCGACCCGACCCCGCCCGGGTCATACCCCGGCACGAAAGTGCTTGCCGCACTCCGCAGCAGCGACGGCACACCCGGCAGCGCCCCACGCCACATGGCGGCCCCCACCCGCACCATCAACACCGGATACCCGTGATCCGGCAGCGCCGGATCCTGCCGCACCAGGAACCGGGTCCCCCGCAGCAGAAGCAGCAGGAACACCGGGAAGGTCAGCGTCATGACCGCCGAACGCCGCAGGTACCCCGCCCCGAAATACACCGCGACGTCGTGCGCCACATGCCGGTGCTCCACCTCCTCGGCCCCGTGCCACCGATACAGATCGGCCATCCGCGGATCCGCCCCGAACCCCTCCAGATCCGCATTGAGCACCCAGTCCCCCAGGTACGCGAAGAAGTGCTCCAGGCAGGCGATGAAGGTGAGCCGCTCGACCAGCATCTGGACGGCGCCGTCCGCCCGCGGCCCGAGCGTCTTCCGGAAGAGGAACTCGGCCTGCCGCAGGTACGGCCCCGGATCGATCCCGGCCGCCGCGAGCACCTCGTGCAGCACCCGCTCGTGGGTGTCGGCGTGCACCGCCTCCTGGCCGACGAAGCCGAGCATGGCGGCGCGCAGCCGCTCGTCGCGGACCAGTGGCAGCGCCTCGCCGTAGGCGGCGCAGAACATCCGCTCGCCCTCGGGGAGCAGCAGGTTCAGCGCGTTGATCAGGTGCGAGGCGATGGGCTCGCCCGGCATCCAGTGCAGGGGCGTGTCCGCCCAGTCGAAGCGCACCGCGCGGGCCCGCAGCGCGACCGCGCCGGGGTCGGCGCGCCGGGCGAGCCGTCGAAGCAGCGTCATCGGTACTCCTTCAGTCCCGCTTACCGTAACCACGGGTACGGAGTATCTGCAACACCCAGTTACAGCAATGAGCGGCGTAAGTTCGGTGCCGACGCTCGACCAACGTGAGGAGAACCGGTGAGCCGACTCAGCGGCAAGGTGGCACTGATCAGCGGCGCGGCCCGTGGCATGGGCGCCGCGCACGCCAGGGCGGTGGTGGCCGCGGGCGGCCGGGTGGTGCTCGGCGACATCCTGGACGAGCCGGGCGCGGCGCTGGCCGCGGAGCTCGGCGACGCCGCGGTCTACGTCCCGCTCGACGTCCGCGATCCGGAGGCGTGGAGCGCCGCGGTGCGCACCGCCGAGGAGAGCTTCGGCGGGCTGCACGTGCTGGTCAACAATGCCGGGATCGCGAACGGGAACCTGCTGCCCGATTTCGAGCTGAGCGAGTGGCAGAAGATCATCGATATCAACCTGACCGGCACCTTCCTCGGCATGCGCGCCTCGGTGCCGCTGCTGCGGAGGTCTGGCGGCGGCTCGATCGTGAACATCTCCTCGGTGGAGGGGATGCGGGGCAGCGCGGGGCTGCACGGGTACGTGGCGACCAAGTTCGCGGTGCGCGGGCTCACCAAGTCGGCGGCGCTGGAGCTGGCGCCGCAGGGCATCCGGGTGAACTCGGTGCACCCCGGGCTCATCCGGACGCCCATGACCGAGGGGATCCCGGAGGACTTCCTGCAGATCCCGCTCGGTCGCGGGGCGGAGCCGGAGGAGGTGTCGGCGCTGGTGGTCTTCCTGGCCTCGGACGAGTCCTCGTACTCGACCGGCGCGGAGTTCGTGGTGGACGGCGGGCTCACCGTCGGGGTGCCGCACAAGTCCTAGTTCAGCCGAGCAGCAGCCCGGCGCCGAGCGCCAGCATGATCAGCGCGATGCCGGCGTCCAGCACGCGCCAGGCGCCGGGGCGGGCGAAGAGCGGGCCGAGCAGGCGGGCGCCGTAGCCGAGCGCGAGGAACCACAGGACGCTCGCGGTCATGGCGCCGGCCGCGAGGTACCACCGGTCCGCGCCCGCGTGGGCCGAGGCGAAGGAACCGAACAGGACCACGGTGTCCAGGTAGACGTGCGGGTTGAGCCAGGTCAGGGCCAGGGTCGTGGCGATGGTCGCACCCAGCGCCGGTGCGGAGCGGCGCATCGAGTCCCGGCCCGGAGCCGGACGGCCTCCGCCCTGAATCAGACCACCGTCGACGGTCCGCGGCGAAGTGTCGCCCCTCGGTGCCGCGCCCACGTGCACCAGCGCAGCCGTGTCGACGCCCGGCTCGGGACCAGCGGCCGGAACCAGCGCCACCGGACTCCAGGCTCGCCGCAACGCCGAGACCGCGTACCCGAACAGGAACGCCGCCCCGGCCCACCGCGCCACCACCAGCACCTCCGGCACCGACCGCACCACCGCCCCGAACCCCGCGACCCCGGCCGCGATGAGCAGCACATCCGAGACCGCGCAGACCGCAACCACCGCGCCCACGTGCGCGCGGCTGATCCCCTGCCGCAGCACATACGCGTTCTGCGCGCCGATCGCCACGATGAGCGAGAGTCCGAAGCCGAAACCGGAGAGGATCGAGGTCACCCCGCCAAACTAGGAACGCCGCACCGAACAGTCCAACTGATGATTTTCACGCACCATTAGAATTCCTGAATATGGATCTGCAGCTCGACCAGCTGCGCGCGCTGAGCGCCGCCGTCACCGAGGGCACCTTCGAGGCCGCCGCCCGCAGCCTGCACATCACCCCGTCCGCCCTGAGCCAGCGCATCAAGGCACTGGAGGACGCGGCGGGCCGCATCCTGGTGCAGCGGGTGAAGCCGGTGCGCCCCACCGCATCCGGCGCCGCCGTGCTCCGCCTGGCCAGGCAGCTGGAGCTCCTCGTCGGCGAGACCGCCCGCGAGCTCGGCGCGGAGTCCGGGACCGGCCCGGTGCGGCTTCCGTTCGCGGTGAACGCCGACTCCCTGGACACCTGGGTGATGCCCGCGCTCGCCCGCACCCCGCCGGGGCTGAGCTTCGAGATCCACCGGGAGGACGAGGAGCACACCACCGCGCTGCTGCGCGACGGCACCGTGGTCGCCGCCGTCACCGCGACGCGGCGCGCGGTGCAGGGCTGCTCGGTGCGCCCGCTGGGCAGCATGCGGTACCGCCCGATGGCGGCGCCGGAGTTCGCGGCGACCTGGTTCCCGGACGGCGCCGACGCCGCCTCCCTGGCCAGCGCGCCGGTGGTGAACTTCGACCGCAAGGACAATCTGCAGGAGGAGTACCTGCGCAAACGCACCCGGCGGGCGGTGACGGCGCCGCGGCACTTCGTCCCGACCCCGCACGCCTACGTGGCCGCGATCCGGCTCGGCCTCGGCTGGGGCATGGTGGCCGAACCGCAGCTGGCGGCGGCGCCGGAGCTGGCCCGGATCGATGGCGACGTCACCGTGGACGTGCCGCTCTACTGGCAGCAGTGGAAGGTGGAGTCGCCCGCCCTGGAGGCGCTGGCCGCCGCCATCGCCATCGCGGCGGCCGGCACCCTCCGTCCGGCCGGCCCCTGATCCGCGACCGGCCCCCCGCAGGTCTCAGCGCATGAGTCTGCGCGCGAGCTTGCTGCCGAACCCGAGCCGGATGGTGCGATCCAGCGTCTGCACCATCTGATCGGCGTACGGGTACCAGATGCTCTCCTTCTTCGGCCCCCAGCGGTCGATCAGCACCGGCTGCGCGTGCGTGAAGCCGCGCAGCGCGTCGATGCCGTTCACCTGCCCGAGCCCGCTGTCCTTGCGCCCGCCGAACGGCGCCTCCGGCACCCCGTAGATGACCGAGGCGTCGTTGTGCACCACCGACCCGGTGTGCAGCTCGCGCGCCAGCCGCACCGCCTTCTCCCGATCCCGGGTGAAGACGCTGCCGCTCAGGCCGTAGGCGCTGTCGTTGGCGCGCCGGACCGCCTCGGCCTCGTCGGCGACCCGCATGATCGAGACGATCGGGCCGAAGGTCTCCTCGCGCATGAGCTCCATGTCGTGCGTGACGTCGACGACCACGGTCGGCTGGAAGTAGACGCCGTCGGCGGTGTCCTGCTCGCCGCCGAGCAGCACGGTGGCGCCCTTGTCCCTGGCGTCCTGCACGTGCTTGCTGACGATGTCCAGCTGGCGATCCCAGAAGAGCGGGCCCACATCCTTGTTCGCGCCGTAGGTCACCGCCGCGGCCTTCTCCCGCACCTTGGCGATGAACTCCTCGGCGATGCTCTCCACCACGTAGACGCGCTCGACGCCGACGCACACCTGCCCGCTGTTGAACATGGACAGGTACACCGCGCCCGCCGAGGCCCGCTCCAGATCCGCGTCCGCGCAGACGATCATGGCGTCCTTGCCGCCGAGCTCCAGCGTGCACGGGATGAGCCGCTCGGCGCAGGCCGCCGCGATCCGCTTGCCGGTCGGCACGCTCCCGGTGAACGAGATCTTGTCGATAGCACCGTTGACCAGGGCAGCGCCGGTCTCGCCGTCGCCGTGCAGCACCTGGAGCACGTCCTCGGGGACACCCGCCTCGTGCAGCACCTTCACCGCCCACTCGCCGGAGTGCGGGGTCACCTCGGAGGGCTTGAGCAGCACCGCGTTCCCGGCAAGCAGCGCCTGCGCGACGGGGTTGATGGAAAGCACGAACGGCCCGTTCCAGGGCGTGATCACGCCGACGACGCCGAGCGGGCGGTACCCGACCACCAGCTTCTTCAGCGGCGCCAGGTACCCGTGCAGCCGCCGCTTCTCGTCGGCGAGGTCCTTGGGCGCGCGGCCGCTCCAGTAGTTCAGGAAGTCGCAGGAGGGCAGGATCTCCACCGCCAGCGCCTCGACCAGCGGCTTGCCGGTCTCCCCGCGCACGGTGGCGGCGATCTCTTCGCGCCGGTCCACCAGCACCTGCACCGCCTGCCGGATGATCGCGGCGCGCTCCTTGATCGGGCGCGCCGCCCAGCCGGGCTGGGCCGCGCGGGCCCTCGCGATCGCGGCGGTCACCTCCTCCGGCGTGCGCACCACGATCTCGCCGACATCCGCCCCGTCCGCGGGCGAGCGCAGGCCGAGCCTGCGATGCCCGTCGGCGGTGGGCGTCAGCGTTTCGACGATGGCCATGCGATCTCCTCACACCGAATGGTGGAACAGGTTCTAATTATGCTCGAGCTTACGACACCGGCGCACACCTGTACACCTGTCCGAGCACACCGGCTGGTCAGCATTCAATCAGTTGATTGACAACGCTGCGGCACCGGTCCACGATCGGTGGGCGATCCCTACCCCACCGGAGGCGCCATGCCGAGCGAACCCGCAGAATCCAGCCTCACCGCGCCCTACAGCGTCGAGTTTCCCTTCACCCGCACGGTGGGCCCCACGCTCGGCGTGTTCTTCGGCGGGCTCCGCGAGGCACTGCTCTTCGGCGCCCGCACCGACCGCGGCACCGTGCTCTGCCCGCCGCTGGAGATCGACCCGGAGACCGCCCGCCCCACCGGCGAACTCGTTCCACTCCCGGACGTCGGCACGGTGCTCGGCTGGACCGGGGTGCCGAGCCGGGAGGCCGACGAGCTCGGCCCCGGCCACTTCGCCTGGGCGCTGATCCGGATCGACGGCACCGAGGGCGCGCTCTTCCACGCGGTCGACGTCGGCGGGGAGCTGGACCGGATCACGCCGGGGCTGCGGGTCAGGGTGCGCTGGCGCGCGGAGCGGGAGGGGAGCATCCGCGACATCGTCTGCTTCGAGCCCCTGGAGGAATCGTGACCCTGCCCGCCCCGGTGACCACGTTCACCAGCCCGTTCAAGATGGACTACACCTACGTGGCGGGCGGCGGGCGCTCGCTCTTCCTGCGCGGCCTCGCCCGGCGCGAGCTGCTGGCCCGGCGCTGTCCCGGCTGCGCGCAGGTGTACCTGCCGCCGCCGGAGTTCTGCTCGCGCTGCCTCACCGAGCTCTCCGCGCCCTTCCCGCTGGCGGGCACCGGCACCGTGCGCACCTTCTGCGTGGTGAACTTCCCGTTCCCCGGGCAGCGGTTCGACCCGCCCTACGCCGTCGCACAGATTCAGGTGCACGGCGCCGACACCAGGCTCATGCACCTGGTGCGCGAGATCGATTCGGCCGCACTGGAGATCGGCATGGAGGTGGAGCCGGTGTGGGCCGAGGAGGCGGAGCTGACGCACTCCCTGGACAGCATCCGCTACTTCCGGCCGGTCGGGGGTTCCGATGCGTGATGTCGCGGTGGTGGCGTACGAGCGCTCGCCGGGGAAGGCGGCCGACCGCGAGGTCGACATGGCCGAGATCCTGCTCCCGGTGATGCGCCGGGCGCTGGCCGCGGCCGGGATCACCCGCGACCGGGTCGACTTCTGGGCCTCCGGCAGCCACGACTTCTTCGAGGGCCGCACCTTCGCCTACATCGATTCGCTGGACGCCGTCGGGGCCTGGCCGCCGATCTCCGAATCGCACGTCGAGATGGACGCCGCGTGGGCGCTGCACGAGGCGTGGACCTGGCTGCAGCTCGGCGAGGGCGAGATCGCGGTGGTGTACGGCATCGGCCGCGCCGCGCTCCCCGCCGACCTGGACCAGGTCATGGCCGCCCAGCTCGACCCCTACTTCCTGGCCCCGCTGCGCCCGCACCGGGACGCCGCCGCCGGGCTGCAGGCCGCCGCGCTGCTCGCCGCGGGCGCGCTGGACGAGAAGCAGCTGGCCGAGGTGGTCGCGCGGAGCCTGGCCGCCGCCGTGGACGAGCCGGGCGCGCAGGTCAGCGGGGTGGTGACGGTCGCGGAGCTGCTGGCCGCGCCGTACGTCGCCAGCCCGCTGCGCGCGCACGACTGCGGCCCCGCGGGTGACGCGGCCGCGGTGCTCGTGCTCGCCGCCGGTGACACCGCGCGGGCGCTCGCGGAGCGTCCGGCGTGGCTGCGCGGCATCGACCACCGGATGGACACGCACTACCTCGGCGCGCGGGATCTCACGAAGTGCGACACCGTGATCCGCGCGGCAGCCAGGGCGGCGGAGTTCGCCGGATTCGGCGCCACCGAGGTGGACGTCGCCGAGCTGCACACCGAATACAGCTACCAGGAGCCATTTCTCGCGTCCGCGCTCGGCCTCGGCGCGACCCCGATCAACCCGGGCGGCGGCCCGCTCACCGGCCGCCCCGCCACCGCCACCGGGCTCATCCGGATCGGCGAGGCGGCCGCGCACATCCTGCGCGGCCGGGCCGGGCGCACGCTGGCGCACGCCACCAATGGCCCCGCGCTGCAACAGAACATGATCTGCCTGCTGGAGGGGGACCGATGAGGACCGCGGTAGTCGGGATCGGGCAGAGCAAACAGGCCAAGCGGCGCGAGGTCACCATCGGCGCCATGGTGCGCGAGTCGGTGGACGCCGCGCTCACCGATGCCCGGCTGGAGTTCGCCGACATCGATGCGGTGGTGCTCTCCAAGACCCCCGACCTGTTCGACGGCGTGATGAACCCCGAGCTCTACCTCGCCGACGCCATGGGCGCCCGCGGGCTGCCGGTGACCAGGGTGTTCACCGGCGGCAGCGTGGGCGGGCACGCCGCCATCTACGGCGCGCACCTGGTGCAGGCCGGGCTGGCCAGGCGGGTGCTGGTGGTCGCCTACTCCAAGGAGTCGGAGGGCGATTTCACCTGGGCGCTCTCCCGCGGGCTGCCGTTCAGCGCGCACCTCGGTGCGGGCGCGGGCGCGCACTTCGCCCCGATCATCCGCGAGTACATCCGCCGCTCCGGCGCGCCCGAGCACATCGGCTGGCAGGTCGCGGTGAACCACCGGCTCAATGCCACCCGCAACCCGTACGCGCACATCCAGCGCCCGGACATCACCGTCGAGGAGGTGCGCGAATCGCGCATGCTCTGGGACCCCATCCGCTACCTGGAGTCCTGCCCCTCCTCCGACGGCTCCTGCGCCATCGTGGTCACCGGCGCGGACGACGCGGGCGGCGGCACGCACCCGCCCGCCTGGATCCACGGCATGTCCTGGCGCACCGAGACCGGCCACTTCGCCGGCCGCGACGAGGTGAACCCGGAGGCGGGCCGCCAGTGCGCCGCCGACGCCTACCGGCAGGCCGGGATCACCGACCCCGCGCGCGAGATCGACACCGCCGAGCTGTACATCCCGTACAGCTGGTACGAGCCCATGTGGCTGGAGAACATCGGGCTCGCCGAGGTGGGCCGCGGCTGGGAACTCGTCGACGACGGCAGCACCGCGTTCGGCGGCGCGCTGCCGGTGAACCCCTCCGGCGGCGTGCTCTCCGGCAACCCCACCGGCGCCACCGGGCTGCTCCGCTTCGCCGAGGCCGCGCTGCAGGTGCGCGGCACCGCGGGCGCGCACCAGGTGGACGGCGCGCGCCTGGCCGTCGGGCACGCCATGGGCGGCGCCTCCCAGTTCCACGCCCTGTGGGTCGTCGGCAGCGACCGGCCCTGATCCGAGGAGAACGCATGAGCAACCGGGTTTACGTCGTCGGCGTCGGCATGACGAAGTTCGAGAAGATCCAGAGCCGGGACTGGACGTACCCGCAGATGGTGGCCGAGGCGGTGGGCGGCGCGCTCGGCGACGCCGGCATCGGCTACGACCGGGTGCAGCGGGCCGCCGTCGGCTACGTCTTCCAGCCCTCGACCGCCGGGCAGCGCGCGCTGTACGAGGTGGGGCTCACCGGGATTCCGGCGGTGAACGTCAACAACAACTGCGCCACCGGCACCTCCGCGCTGCTGCTCGCCCAGGAGTGGGTGCGGTTCGGCGCCGCCGAGGTGACGCTGGCGGTCGGCTTCGAACAGATGACAAAGGAGGCCATGGCCGGGTCGGGCGCACGGCCCGCGGTGACCACCATCGACCGGCACCTGGCGGCGCTGAAGGCCGCGGCGGGGTTCGGCACGGCGCCGCTCACCACCCAGTTCTTCGGTGCCGCCGCGGCCGAGCACATGCGGGTGTACGGCACCACCCGGGAGCAGCTGGCCGCGGTCGCGGTGAAGAACCACGAGCACTCGACCCGCAACCCGTACGCGCAGTTCCAGGACGCCTACACCGTCGAGCAGGTGCTCGCCGACAAGCCGGTGCACGACCCGCTGACCCGCTCGCAGTGCTCCCCCATGTCGGACGGCGCCGCCGCGGCGGTGATCGCGAGCGAGCGCTTCGTCGAGGCGCACGGGCTGGGCGGGCAGGCGGTGGAGATCGCGGCGCAGGCGCTGGTCACCGACGACGCCGAGTCCTTCGCGAGCGGGTCGATGATCGACGTGGTGGGCACGCCCATGACGCGGCGGGCCGGGCGGCAGGTCTTCGAGGCGGCCGGGGTCGGCATCGAGGAGGTGGATGTGCTCGAGGTGCACGACTGCTTCTCCATCAACGAGCTGCTCACCTACGAGGGGCTCGGGATGTGCGCGGCCGGGGAGTCCGGGGCGCTGGTGGAGTCGGGGGGGACCACGTACGGCGGGCGCTGGGTGGTGAACCCGTCCGGGGGGTTGATCTCCAAGGGGCACCCGCTCGGCGCGACCGGGCTGGCGCAGTGCGCCGAATTGTCCTGGCAGTTGCGAGGGTTGGCGCAAGGGCGCCAGGTGCCCGGCGCGCGGATCGGGCTCGCGCACAACCTCGGGCTCGGCGGGGCCTGCGCGGTGACGCTGTACCGCGGTCCGCGGGGGTAGCGGACGCTGCCACACCCCGCGCCGTGCGGCCGGGCCCCGCACGCGTCGGGCCGCACGGGCGGCGAGCCGCATAGGCCGGGCCCCGCGAGGGTCACGCCGTACGGGCCGGGCCCGCGAGCCCGGCCCGCTCGACTCACTTCGCCGGAACCGCGAACACTCCCCTGCCCGTGCCGAGCGGCAGATCGGCGGTGGTCCGCAACCCGGGCTCGGCCGCGACCACATCCGGGATGGCGTTCACGATCCGCCCCGCCGCCGCCACGATGGCGGCGTGGTTGTGATCGCCGAGCTCACTGGTCGGGCAGATGTCGACGGTGTACGAGGGCTCGCCGGTGATCTCCACCCGGTACGAACCCCCCTCCTGCGCCGGCCGCGCCCAATCCGGCCGCAGGTCGTCGCGGAGCCGGGTCACGTGCTCCACCACGATCGCCGGATGGCCCTGCACCCGCCCGACGATCTCGAAGCGCAGCGCCGCCACGCCACCCTTCGGCACGTGCCCGGCCGCGATGTCGAACGCCTCCGGCGCGGGCTCCCGCTCGTAACTCTCGGTGATCTCGTCCAGCTCGATCCCGAATCCCGCCGCCAGCTGCCGCAGCGTCGAGCCCCAGGCGATGGTGAGCACGCCGGGGAGCAGCAGCAGCGGCACCTCGTCCAGCGGCTTGCCGAATCCCATGACGTCGAACATCACCGTCGCGCCGTCGTAGGTCGCGTAGTCCGCGATCTCCAGGCAGCGCACCTGCTCGATCCGCTGACAGGTGGAGGCCAGCGCGAACGGGATGAGGTCGTTGGCGAACCCCGGATCCACCCCGGTGACGAAGAAGCTCGCCCCGCCCTCGACCGCAATCTTCTGCACCCGGTCGATCACCTTCTGCGGCAGCACCTGCCACGGGTACTGGAACGAGACCGGCGCCGAACCGACCACGTTCACCCCGGCGGCCAGGAACTTCAGGCAGTCCTCCAGCGCCTCCATCGGCCTGGTGTCGCCCATGGCGCAGTACACCGCGCACTCCGGCTCCAGCGCGAGCAGCGCGTCCAGGTCGTCGACCGCGGTGACCCCGGTGACCACGTCGAGCCCGGCCAGCTCCCCCGCGTCCTTCCCGACCTTGCCCGGCGTCGAGACCGCGAGCCCCGCGAGCTCGAATCGCGGGTCGGTGACGAGCTGGCGCAGGGCCAGCGCGCCCACGTTCCCGGTGGCGATGTGGACGACGCGGATGGGCATGGAAACTCCTCTGCCGGAAGGTGCCCGAGCACCTGTCTGGAAATCTGTCTGGAACCTGTTCCAGATCCTATGGTAGCGTCGGCCCATGGGACGCGTTGACGGCAAAGTTGCACTCATCAGTGGCGGGTCGAGGGGCATGGGCGCCGCGCACGCCCGGCTGCTGGTGGCCGAGGGCGCGCGGGTCGTCATCGGCGACATCCTGGACGACGAGGGCAAGGCGCTGGCCGAGGAGATCGGGCCCAGCGCGCGCTACGTCCACCTCGATGTCACCCAGCCCGAGGAGTGGGACGCGGCCGTCGCCGTCGCCGTGCAGGAGTTCGGCTCGCTGAGCGTGCTGGTGAACAATGCCGGCATCGTGAACGGCGCCCCCGTGCACAAATTCGACCTCGACCAGTGGCGCCGCATCCTGGACGTCAACCTGACCGGCACCTTCCTCGGGTTGCGCGCCGCGGTGCCCGCCATGAAGAAGGCGGGCGGCGGCTCGATCATCAATGTCTCCTCGATCGAGGGGCTGCGCGGGGCGCCGTGGGCGCACGGCTACGTCGCCACCAAGTGGGGCGTGCGCGGGCTGGCCAAGTCGGCCGCGCTGGAGCTGGCGCCGCTCGGCATCCGGGTGAACTCCCTGCACCCCGGGCTGATTCGCACCCCCATGACGGAGAACATCCCGGACGACATGGTCACCATCCCGATGGGCCGCCCCGCCGCGCCGGAGGAGGTCGCGACCTTCGTGCTCTTCCTGGCCAGCGACGAGTCGTCCTACGCCACCGGTGCGGAGTTCATCGTGGACGGCGGGCTGGTCGTCGGCGTGCCGCACAAGACGTCGTAGGCCGATCGCCACGCACGGGGTCGCCCGCGGGCGCCGAGCGGGCACCGGCCCGCATGCGGGTCGCGGGGCGCTAGGGTCGATGTCGTGACTGCGGGCCGGGAAGCTGCGGAGCCGGGCTCCGGCGCACCGCCCGCGGCGGCCACGCTGCCCACCGACCGCCGCTTGGTGGCCGCCGCCGAGCGGCTCTTCGCCGAGCGCGGCATCGATGCCGTCTCGCTGCGCGCGGTGATGGCGGCGGCGGGCGCCAATGTCGCCTCGGTGCACTACCACTTCGGCTCGAAGGACGCCCTGGTGCGGGCCGTGGTCCGGGCCCGCGGCGGCGAGATCTCGGTGCGCCGCGCCGAGCTCCTCGACGCCGCGGCGGCCGCGGAGCCCTCCGCCCGCGCCCTGGCCGAAGCCTTCGTCCGCCCGGTCGCCGAGGCGATGGCGACCGGCGGCGGCGACTGGGTCACCGTCGTCGCCGACGTGATCACGGTGAACCACAGCGCCCTGCACCCGATGACCGCGGAGTTCGCCGGTCAGGCCAGGCGCTTCACCGAGCTGCTCACCCGGCTGCACCCGGAGATCCCGCCCCGCACCCTGCGCTTCCGCCTCACCCAGGCGATGACCTTCACCTTCCAGACCCTCGGGGACCGCGACCGGCTGCGCGACATCCTCGCGCTCAGCGGCACCCAGCTCACCCCCGCCGAGATCATGGACGAGCTGCTCGACACCGTCACCGCCATCCTCGCGGGCCCGCCGGACCGCTGACCGGCCGGCACCGGGCGCGGCACCCCACCGCGCCCGGAAACCGCTGCCGAGCAGCACGATCCGCTCAGTTCACCTGGCGCGCCGACTCGCCCCAGTACTGCGCGCGCAGCGCCTTCTTGTCCGGCTTGCCGAGCGGGCTCACCGGGATGCTCGCCGCGAAATCCACCGACTTCGGCGTGTACACCGCCCCCTTGCGCTCCTTGACCAGCGCCTGCAGCTCCTCCACCGCGACCTCCTGCCCGTCGCGCAGCACCACCACGGCCTTGACCGCCTCGCCCCACTTGTCGTCCGGCACCCCGATCACCGCCGCCGCGCTCACCGCCGGATGCGCCGAGAGCACATCCTCCACCTCGCGCGGGTACACATTGAAGCCGCCGGAGACGATCATGTCCTTCTTGCGGTCGACGATGTAGAGGAACCCCTCCGCGTCCTGCCGCGCGATATCCCCGGTGTGCAGCCAGCCGAACTGGGTCGCCTCCGCCGTCTGCTCCGGCTTGTTCAGATACCCCTGCATGACCAGCGGCCCGCGCACGCAGACCTCGCCCGGCTCACCCGCGGGCACCTCATTGCCCTGGTCGTCGAGGAGCGCCACGTGCAGCCACGGCACCGGCTTGCCGCAGGAGGCCAGCCGCTCCGGCCGGTCCAGGTCGTGATCCTCCTTGCGCAGCACCGAGATCGTCATCGGGCTCTCGGCCTGGCCGTAGAACTGGAAGAAGATCGGCCCGAACTTCCGGATGGCCTCGGCGAGCCGGGTCGGCGAGATGGCCGAGGCGCCGTAGAAGACCGTCTGCAGGCTGGAGAGGTCGTACTTGTCCAGCTCCGGGTAGTCCAGCAGCGCGTAGAGCATCGTCGGCACCAGCATGGTCGAGGTGATCCGGTACTTCTCGATCGCCGCCAGCACCGCCGCCGGGCTGAAACCGGGCAGCACCACGATCGACCCGCCCTGCAGGCTGGTCGGATTCCAGAACGCGCCGCCCGCGTGGCTCAGCGGCGTGCAGACCAGGAAGCGGGTCTCGTCCGGCCACTGCCACTCCGCCATCTGGATGCGCAGCAGCGCCGCCGCCCCCCGATAGCTGAGCATGACCCCCTTCGACTTACCCGTGGTGCCGCCGGTATAGGCCAGGCTCCCGGTGTCGTTGAGCGACACATCCGGCGCGGTCAGCGGCGCGGGCTCGAACCCGGCCGCCGCCGCGATCAGATCCGTCCCCGCCTCGGTGGGGCCGAGCGCCAGCAGGTTCTTCAGGCTCGGCACCGCCGCCGCCAGCTGCGCCGCCCGCTCCTCGTACTTGTCCGGGTCGTAGATCAGCGTCTCGATATCGCCGTCCTCCAGCGCATACGAGTGGTCCTCCAGCGACCCCATCGGATGCAGCGACACGAACCGCACCCCCACCACGCCGTTCGCCCCCTGCGTGAAGAGCACCTCCGGCCGGTTCGCCGAGAGCAGCGCCACCCGGCTCCCCACCTCGAGACCGAGCGCGCGGTACGCCTGCGCGAAGGTGCTGATCCGATCCCGCACCTCGCGATAGGTCAGCGTCTCGTCGCCGATGTGCACGGCCGTCCGATCGGCGTAGCGGTCCAGCGAGCGGATCAGCAGATCCACCGGCAACGGCTCCCGGTGCAGCGGATCGGGCTCCCGGCTCGGCGCAGGTGTGTTCATCGTGCCCCTCTCGGCGCGTTGTTCTCGGTTGCGCCGGACCACGGCCACGACAACCCGGCCGGCGGACGGTCGAAACTATAACACGTTCTAATTACTGGATCGGAATATTCCGGCGGGATCGGTGGGCATGATCGTCGCCGCCCCCTGCTCCAGCACCAGGCACCGCAGGTCGACGTCCTGTTCCAGCACCGGCGGCCGTTCGAACAGCAGCGCGCCGACCGCGACCAGGAAGGTGCGGATCACGGCGTCGCTGCCGCGCTTCATGACCGGCGCCTGGTACAGCAGGAATCGGGCCCGCTGCCAGGCGGTCACCTCGCCGGGCTCGGCACCGGCGAGCAGGTCGACGGCGTGCCGGAACATCTCCGCCCGCGCCGCGTCACCCGCCGTGACCGCGTAGATCGGGTCCCCGCCGGTCTCGATGAATCGGGTGTCGCCACCGCGCCGGGCGATCCGCGCGACCAGCTCGTCGGCAACCTTCCGCGCGGTCGCGCCCCGGACGAGGCCGCTTCCGGTGACGGTGGAGCCGTCCGGTAGCCGGACCGCGTTGCGCAGGACGTCACTGGTGATTCCTTCGCGCCGGAAGCGCAACTCCGCGGCCCGGCCGTAAGCGAGCATGACCCGGTAGGCGGGCGTGCTCACGCCACCCACGTAGACCCGCTTTCGTTCATCCCATACGGAATGGGCGCGCAGCCGCCCTATCGCGCCGAGGCGGTCGTAGTTGGCGCCGTGCTCATCGATGGCCGACCGGAACCGGTCGGGATGTGTCGGCACCCCTCTTCCGATTTGAGGCGGCATTTCCAGCGCCGTTCGATACCGCCATTGCGTCAATTCCCCATAGGAAACTCGCAGCGCCCGCACGCGCTCGGATTTCGACAATGCCGACCATTCCGCGCCGAGCGCCGCGTGCACCTGTCGTGCCGCCGCGACCTGCAGTTCGGCGAATCGCAGGACCCGTTCGAGTTCAGCCGGGTCGGTGGAACAGCGGGCCAGCTGCGGAGTGGGAAAACAGTCGAGCTCGATCACACCCTTCGTCGCGCGCACCCACCGCTTCCCTTTCACCCATGGTCAGGACATCCACGCCGTGGTACCCCGGTAGCCGAGGGCCAATGCCGTGAGCACCACCGGAATCGGCGCGGAGCACTCCAGGGAGGCTCGTTCCCGCCGCCGGCGCCATCTCGAACACCGGAGTAGGCATATTTTTCGCCCTGTGGTCGGTATTCATGCCGTCCGCTCTTTCCGGTGGAACTATTCGCTCAGCGTAGCCCACGATCTGCCCGCGGAGGCGGTTGCGCGGACACCGCCTCGTCCCCGGAGAACCCCCTGCGTGCGACCGGTATTACCCGTACACTCACAGCAAACAAACAATTCCGGCACCAATACACGCGGGGGAGCTTTGCGCAAGTCATTCGAACGATCGACATCGAATACCCGCGGCCGATGAAACAGCCCAGAAACGACGGCGTCGACCGCCGATTCGGCCAGGAACTCCGCAGATTGCGGATGAAACGCGGCCATTCCCTGGGCGACCTCGCCGAATTCGTGCACTACAGCAAGGGGCACCTGAGCAAGATCGAGAACGGCCACGCCTCGCCGACCGCCCCGCTGGCCCGCGCCTGCGATACCGCGCTGGCCGCCGAGGGCCGCCTCATCGCGCTCGCCGCCACCGATACCAGGCCGGACTCCGGGGTCGAGGCGCCGCCGGGGGCGCCGTGGTCGCTCCGGCTGCACCCGGACGGCGCGGCGACCTTCGAGATCGGCGACACGCCGGGACCCGCGGTCACCGCCGTTCCGCCGCTCGCGGCCTTCGGCACCGACCTGGTGCCCGGCCTCATCGCGCTCTTCGACCAGGCCAGGCTGCTCGGCCGGAGCGCGAGCCCGAGCCTGGTGCTGCCGCTGGTGATCGGCCAGACCCACGTCGCCACCGCGGCGGCGCGGCGCGGCGCGGCCAAGTACCGCTCCCCGCTGCTGCACCACGCCGCGCGCACCGCCGAGTTCGCCGGGTGGATGGCGCAGGAGGCCGGAGACAACCGCGGCGCCGGCTGGTGGACCGAGTACGCCGTCGAACTCGCCACCGCCGCGGGCGATTCCAGCATGGTGAGCTACTCGCTGGTCCGGAAGGCGGTGCTGAGCATGTACCAGGCCGACTCGTCGGCGACCATCGCGCTCACCGCGCAACTCATCGGCAACAGCACGATCCAGCCGCGGATTCGCTGGCTCGGCGCGCTCGGCGCGGCGCAGGGGCACGCGCTCGGCGGCGACGAGGGCAATGCCATGCGCGCCCTGGAGCGCGCCGCCGACCTGTGGGAGCGCGCCCACCGGACCGACCCCGAGCACCACCTCGGCCCCGCCACCCTGGACGGCAGGTCGCTGCTGATCGAGGCCTGGTGCCACTACGACCTGGGCAATCTCGAAGTCGCCGCGCAGCTCTTCGACGAGGGCATGGCGGGCGCCGCCGGGCAGTCCGACCGGGATCGGGCCCGGTTCGGGACCCGCCAGGCCCTGGTGCACGCGGCGCTCGGCGACACCGCCCGCGCCTGCGCGCTCATCGAGCCGCTGCTCGACATCATCCGGGCGGTCGACTCGGTGACCATCCGCACCGATCTGCAGGAATTTCACCGCACGGTGCGCCGGTCCCGCGACGACCCGGCGCTGCACCGCATCCAAGCCGCGCTCGCCGACACCCTCGGAAAGCGCTGAGCCGTTGCCCGTTGCGCGTTCGAGCACGCAACGGGCAACCACTCCCCCGAACGCCCCGCACACCGCATGCTGGAAACAGACAGGAGCAAACCCCTTTGACCGACATCTTTCTGAGCTACCGCAGCGCGGACAGCGCCTTCGCGGTAGCCGAGATCTGGAAACGCCTGGCCGAGAGGTTCGGCCGGGAGCACGTTTTCCGCGACGACGATTCGATCCGGCTCGGAACGGCCTACGCCGCCCCGATCCGGGCGGCGCTCGCCGCGAGCGACGTGGTGGCGGCGGTGATCGGACCGCTGTGGTTCGGCACCGACGCCGGTGGCACCCGCCGCATCGACGACCCCGCCGACTGGGTGCGCTACGAACTGCGCACCGCCTACCAATTGGAGATCCCGGTGATCCCGGTGCTGCTCGGCGACACCCCGCTGCCGACGCCGGAGCAATTGCCCGCCGATATCGCGCTGCTGGCGCGATCGCAGTTCTGGCGCATCGGGCACCGGCAGACCGAATCCGATATCGCCGGGCTGGTGCGGCGGCTGCTGCACGAGGCCGGCCACACCGAACAGCCCCGACAGGAGGACCCACCGACCCGCCCGACCTACTACGCGGACCGCGGCAGCACGAACACCATCGCGGACCGTGGCAGCACGATCGTCACCAACCACTACGGCAACCAGTCCGTGACGAACCGGGGCATCCACTGATGTCACACCCCCACCGGTCCGCATCCCCCCGATCGGCACCGGCCCGGCTCGGCGCGGCACCCGTTCCCGTCGCACAGTCGAGCACCGCCCCGCCGAGCGGCCTCGTCCTCCGGGTGTGTTCCCGCGATCCGGAGGACCGCTGGTCCTGAGCCGCCCGCCGGATTCGGGTGCGCGGCCGGTGCGGGATTCTCCCGAAGGAACAGCGCATGACCCGCACCCCCTGCTACCCGTTCGGCGTCCGGCCCGCCCTCAGCACCCGCGAGATCGAGGTGCTGCTCGCCTGGTTCGAGTCCGACTCGAAGACCGAGGCGGGCAAGCGGCTCTTCATCTCCCAGGGCACGATCAACACTCACCTCTCCCGGATCCGGGAGAAGTACGCGGCCGTCGGCCGCCCCGCGCCGACCAAGGCCGCGCTGGTCGCGCGCGCCCTGCAGGACGCGCTGATCGATATCGATGACCTCTGACGACCCCCTCCGGAAAAGAGCACAGTGACCCACCCCGACAGCCTCGCGGCACCGGGACCGCCGGCCATCGGCCAGGTGCTGCACGATCTCACCGACGAGATCCGCCGCCTCAACGACCGCTCCGAGCGCCTCGAGGCGGTCAACACCCGCATGCACGAGCACCTGGCGGCGCTGGAGGGCGATCTGCTGCGGGCCAGCCTGCGCCCCGTGATCAAGGCGCTCGCCGAAATCCACGGCGACTGCGTGCACACCGCGCAGCACGTCCGCGGCGCCGCCGGCGCCGAGCTCGCCCGCGCCCTGGCCGGCGACTCGCTCGCCTTCGCCGCGCGGATCGAGGACATCCTCGAGGGGCTCGGCGCGGTAGCGATCGGCGTCGAGGTCGGCGACCCCTTCGACCGGCGCATCCACCAGCTGCGCGGAACCCGCCCCACCGCGATCGAGGCCGAGCACGACCGGGTCAGCGCCATCCACCACCAGGGCTTCCGCCACGTGGCCTCGGACCGCCCGGTCATCCACGCCAAAGTCACGATCTGGAAGTTCGCCGAAGATTTGCCCGATTGACGTGAGGCTAGCCTGACCTTGCTGTTTCTCCGCGCGGAACCGATCTACGATCATCCCGGAAACCCGCGATACAGCCTGGTCGCGGCCCTTCTACGCACGGAGGAATTCATGACCACGATGGAAATGCCTCACGTCAGCGAATGTACGGTGAGCGATTGCTCGTACAACCACGACGGCTGCCACGCCTTCGCGATCAATGTCGCGGGCGAGAACGGCTCCGCCGACTGCACCACCTTCATCCCGCTCTCCGCCAAGGGCGGCCTGGAGCGCGTCACCTCCATGGTCGGCGCCTGCCAGCGCGCCGATTGCACGCACAACCAGAACCTGGAGTGCAGTGCGCCGAACATCCGCGTCGGGATCGGCTCGGGTGATCACGCGGCCAACTGCCTGACCTACTCCCCCTCCTGACCTTCGCTTCCCGGCGGGCGGCCCTCCCCCGAGGTGCCGCCCGTTCGCGCGTCGCGCGCCGTCACGAATACGAACACCCCGGCAGCGCGGAGAATCCTCCGTCATCCGCACTGATGGTGCCGTAGGTCAGAAGCTTGCTGAGCAGACATACCGGATTACCGAGCCAACCCGCCGAACCGGTATCCGCAACCGCCTCCGACGACGCCACGAGTATCAGCAGGGCAGCCGCGACCGTCACGAACGCGCCCCGCAGAAGATCCTTCATCGCACTCCCCCTCACAGTCGAATAGTGCTGTCGGAGAGAAACTTAGAAGATCAGGCCGCCGCTGACCTGCCCCCGAAACCGATGGGTCGGGTGGCGAGCAGATCATGCTGTGCCGCAGTACACTTCGGCGTCGGCACCTCCGGCTCGGCGTCGAGGCACCAGCCTTTCCGCACTAAATCATCCGTGTGTACCGGGTCGCCTTCGCGCTGGCCGGGCAGACCTCGACAACTGGTTCGCCGAGCGAACCGCGCAGCAATGTTGCATCCGGAAACAAGACGTAGTCGATCTGTGAATCCGGACAGCACCCGGGAACACCGCGGAACCGTTTCGGTCATGATTCGGCTCGACATCGGAGTTCAGCCGATCCGATCAGCGCGCTACGCGGCATTCTCGGACTTCTGACAAACCCATCGCGGATAGTTCTGGCCAACATGATCGAACTTGGCTACGCTACGTGGCGGCAGGATTCTCGAACTGCCGCTGCTACGGCGAACCCGCGTTCGACAATCGTATTCGGAACGTCCGCACGATGCTCGCGTAAGGTCCCCGGGGCTTGAATGCTCGGGTCGGCAGCACTGGCACCAGGCAGTGTCACCCGATGGCAGCCCTGACTGGAATAGTTCAGCCTCTCCTCAGAAACCGTCTCATCTCGCTGTGGCACCTCACCCTGTGTAGCACCTCACTCTCAGCGAAGGAGCAGTCATGACCGAGATCAGTCAGGCCCAGCTACGCCAGGAGGCCGTGGAGATCGCGCTGTGGCAGATGCCCTGCCCCGAGCCGGATGGCGCCACGAGATCCGTGCTCTCGCAGTTCGACTCCGGCAGCCAGGACCTGGCGGTGGGCAACAGCGCGGTGAGCGACGGCAGCTCGCTCCCCGACCTGGGGCCGCTGCAGGGCTTCAAAACGTGGGATTCCGTCGCCGCCACCATCGTGAACAAGGCGTACAGCATCACCAACTTCAATCCGGCCGTCACGGACTTCGACCCGGTCTCGTGGAACAACTTTCTCTACAAGTTCTCCACGATGCCGTTCTTCCAGGGCGGAACGTTCTACGCCGACAACCGTACAGCGGGCATCTCCTCGCTCTCCCTGGAAAAGGGCATCGATGCGGTGAGCGACCTGGTCCTGAGCATTGTGACGCCGGGGCAATTCAATGAAATCGTGACGGCCATCAAGAAGATCGGCCAGCTGGCGTTCCAGAACAAAGGGACGGTGGAGAAGCAGACCAAACAGCAGACCGGGCTCCTGTCGTGCAATGGCGGCAATTACTACCTCGGAGCCGTCCGGACCGAGGTGAGTATGGAGTACAAGGAGGGCAAGGGGTACCAGCAGCTGACCCAGGACCTCACGCTCTACCGCGGCTACGGCGTGCTCGACTTCGACAAGTGCAAGCGCAGCGCCAGCTACCTGCTCGACTGGGATGGCCAGGACGTGTCCGGTTGGGTGGGCGGGACGGCCAGCGCCTCGCTGCCGCCCAATAACAGCCCCGCCTGGAACCACTGAGCCGGTTCGTGGACTCCCCCGGGGCAGGTCTCATGTTCTCCCGAGAAGCGCTGCCTGAGGGCGCGACGGCTTCGACCTTCACCCAGGTCCTCGCCGATAACCTCGGCCACTCGGACGGTGGCTATACCTTCATCCGAGAGGACGGGCGCGAGGATTTCGTGAGCTGGTCGGAGCTGTCGCGGGAGGCCCTGCTCCGGGGGCGCGGGCTGCTTCGCAGCGGCCTGCGCAAGGGCGAGCGCATCGCGCTCATCGTCCCCGAGGAGCGGGAGTTCGTTCTCACCTTCCTTGGCGCGGTCTCGGTGGGCGTCATCCCGGTCCCCCTGTACCCGCCGATGAACTTCGGCAAGTGGGATGCGTACTGCGCGGACGCCGCCGGCATCCTGCGCGCGGCGGGAGCGCGTGTGCTCGTGCTGCCCGGGAACCTGGCGGAGCTGCTGGACCCGCTCGTCCGAGCGGTCGAGGGGTTGCGGTCCGTCGTCGCGGAGGAGTTCTTCGCCGAGCCGCTGGTGGGCGAGGCGCCCCAGCCCGAGGCGATCCTCCCGCAGGACGTGATGTTCCTGCAGTTCACCTCGGGGACCACGGGGGCCCCGAAGGGAGTGCGGGTCACGCATGCCAGCGTCCTGGCCAACTGCGCGGCCATCATCGGCGCCCTCGGCCTCGAGCGCGGCCGAGACCGGGGCGTGAGCTGGTTGCCCATGTACCACGACATGGGGCTGGTCGGTTTCGTGCTGGCACCGCTGATCGTGCGCTGCCCGGTGAGCTTCCTGCCGACGCTGCGCTTCGCGCTCTCCCCGAGGTTGTGGCTGTCGACGGTGAGCCGTCACCGGGCGACCGTGACCTTCGCGCCGAACTTCGGTCTGGCGCTGGCTGTCAAGCACACCTCGGCGCAGGAGCTCGAGCGGCTGGACCTGTCCTGCTTGCGGATCGTGGGCTGCGGCGCCGAGCCCATCCATCCGGAGACGCTGCGCTCCTTCGCGGCGCACTTCGCGGCGGCGGGGCTGCGGCCGGGGGCGGTGGTGCCGTGTTACGGCATGGCGGAGGCGACACTGGCGATCTCGTTCGGCGAGGTCGGAGTTCCGCTCGCCACGGATGTCATCCAGAAGGAGCTCTACCACGCGAGCGGTCTCGCGCGGCCCGCCGCGCAGACCGAGTCCCCCGGGGCGCGGGTGGCGTTCGTGCCCTGCGGACGTCCCATCGCGGGTCACCGAATCCGCATCGTGGACGAAGCGGGCACTCCGCTCCCGGAGCGGCACATCGGGGAGGTGGTCTTCCAGGGGCCGAGCGTGGCCGCGGGCTACCACGGTGACGCGGAGGCGACCCGGCGGAGCTTCACGGCTCACGGCCTGCGCACCGGGGATTGCGGATACCTGGCCGACGGCATCCTCTACGTGACGGGTCGCAAGAAGGACCTGCTCATCATCAATGGGCGCAACCACGACCCCCAGACGGTGGAGTGGGCCGCGGCCGAGGTGCCCGGCCTGCGCAAGGGCAACGTCGTTGCCTTCACCCGGCCGGGCCGGGCTACCGAGGAGGTGGTGATCGTCGGCGAGCTCCGCGGGGGAGACGCCACCACGGTGGCGCGGCAGGTCCGCAGTCACATCCAGGCGACGCTGTCCCTGTCCGTGGCGGAGATCATCCTGCTGCCGCCGGGGGAACTGCCCAAGACCTCCAGCGGCAAGGTGAAGCGCAGCAGAACCCGGCAGCAGTATCTCGAGGGACTGTGGAGAGCTGACCCGGGCGAGTCGCACACCATTCATCCACCCTTCACGAGGAGCAGTCATGAATACCCAGCTGACCCCCAACGAGCGAGAGCAGCTGTACTCCCTGATCCGCGAGAAGCTGGAGCTCAGCGGCACGGAGATCATGAACACCACCGAGGTGAGAGAGCTGCCGGGGGTTGATTCCATGAAACTCCTCGGCCTGCTGGGCGCGGTCGAGCTGGGCTTCCAGGTCAACCTGGGTTTCACGGCCATCCCCCAGGTGCAGACGGTGCAGGACATCGAGCGGTTGATCTGCGAGTCGCGCGCGCAGTACGCCGCACCCGCATCCTGAGTGCCGGAGGAGGGAAGACCGTGAGCACTCTGCTTCGAGAGCAGTTGCGGCGGGAAGCGCTGGAGATCGCCCTGTGGGCGGAGGGCAGGCAGGCGCCCCCGCGGGAGATGCTGGCGAAGCTCGGGCTGCTCGGCCCCGACGGCTCGGAGCTCGACGAGAGCGACCAGGAGACCGGGGTCGGCAATGCCTACGGCGGGGACAACACCGGGCTGCCCGGCCTGGGGCCGCTGGCGTCCTTCGGCTCGTGGCAGTCCGTGGCCGCCACCATCCTGCGCAAGACCGAGGACTCCGCGGGCTTCGATCAGTCATCCACGACCTTCGATGTCTTTCGGTGGATCATCTTCGCACTCCAGTTCGAATCGATGCCGTTCCTGGGCAACATCACCGGCGACAGCCGCAGTGTCTCCATCTCGTCCCTGTCCCTGTCGCCGGCCATCTCGGCGGTGACCGAGCTGGTCGGAGGGCTGGTGACGGCGGACACGCTCACCGGGATCATCAACTCGCTCAGGAAGATCGGCCAGCTGGCGGTCCAGAACAAGGGGTTGCAGGAGAAGGACAGCAACGTGCAGCAGGGCGTCCTGACCGTGGTGAACGGGGATCTGCGCCTCGGGCTGCTCCGGACCACGGTGCAGATGGAGTACAAGACAGGCAAGGGGTATCAGCAGCTCACTCAGCAGATCACCGTCAGCCGCCTGTTCGGGAGTCTCGACTACGACATGTGCATCCGCAATGCCGAGACACTGCTGGAATGGGACGGGCAGGACGTGAACGGCTGGGTGAACGGTGCCTCCAGCGCCAGCTACCCGCCCAACACCAGCCCCGCCTGGGGCAGCTGAATCGCTCTGGCCCAGACCTGGGGGCGGCGGCAGAAAAGCCCCGCACCGTTTACGCTGGTGCGAGGCTCCGTACCGCTCCCCCATCTGGACTCGAACCAGAAACCTGCCGGTCCTTCTAGTCGTATGCCGCAGTCCGTCAAGGTGTACTGGATTCGTTGCAAGACAACGCTTCTTGGGGTCTCGTGACCGCGCGACGTCTGCCAGTGTTCGTCGTAGTGGGCGCACGTTTGTAGTCGAAAAGTAGCCGAGAACACCTGGCGACGACATTCGTCACGACGTGGGACAGTGGGACATCTATCCACTGTCCGCGCCACGCACCGCCAGACGTGCGCTCGCATCCGAACGTTCGCGCCCCTCCGGGCCAGTCCATCCTGAACGCTGATCGTTGATCGCCTGGACGTACCTTTTCCGTATATCGTCAATCGAAATATCGGAAAATCTCGCGTCAATCAATAAGGTGTCCAGTTCGTAAAACCCACCCCTGTTTGCACCCCATTTGGATTGCAATCCAATTGCAAGGCTCAGCGACGATAACAGCGCAGATACGCCCGCAAGAATTGCCGCTTCGCTGCTGCGCGGGGATCAGGCAGCTGAATAAAAAAGACTGCTACTCCGCTGGACACTACAGCGCCAACTATGCTTGCATGATAAACAGTAGACCAGAGCGCAGATCCTCTTCGAAATTGATTTCGCCGCTTTTCGATGTCCTCAATTAGATTTTTGCGAAGCTCCTGTTCCCCGTCGGTCGTCGACTGATCATTGGATGTCGCTGTCGGATCTGCCACGGTAGCGACTCTACGACCAGGACCCGAGTTTCGATCCGGGTGACTTCCTTTCCCCTGCTTCCTCGTCCTGGCCATCCCTGGCTGAGGGAGGTCGTGTCAAGGGCGCTCTTCCCTTGACTCGGCCGAGTGAAGTCAGACAATCGGGCCATGAGGAGGCAGGGACCCCCGCCCCCACCACGCGGCCGGAGGACGCGCAGTAGTCCCGGACCCGAAAACAGCCAGGAGAGGGGGCCGAAGCCCCCTGGCGCTCAGCGGCGGTCGTCCCAGGTCGCGATTGCGCGGTCGTTCGCGAGGTTCCGGAGGTAATGGTGGTGGCAGTAGGCGTTCTCGACGGTGCGGTTCTGCCAGCGGAAGCTGTAGAGGTCGGTGGCGGGGGTGGTGCAGGTGCGGATGAAGCAGATCGGGGCGGGGGTGACGGCCATGGGAGTGGTCCTTTCCGGGTCGGTGGGATCTGGGCTCCGCCTGGACCAGGCCGCGCCCGCCCCGGTACAGGCTCGGCGCCGTCGGGGGCGCGCGGCCCTGCCCATTGAGGTCGCCGCAACCTGATCGCCCCTGCTCGCCGCGTGCCCTCGTCGGCGTCGACAGCGCTTGGCCTGTACCGGGGTGGGTGTGGTCTGGTACACCCCTTGGGCAGATTCCGTCGGCCCGGAAAGGACCACGGACGGCACCCCCGACCCGGTCTGCGGACGCACTTGCGCCATCCCCGCCACCGACCGGAGGTGACCCGGTCGCACCGCGAGGACGCCTGCTGCCACCACCACTACCTCCAGAACCGGACGGCCGCGCTCGATCACGGACGGTGCGGGCGGGTGACCACCGCCATGCCCGAGCACGATGCCGGCCAATTCCGCGCGTACCGTCCGCGCCGGGCCTTCCAGCTCGGTACCAGGATAGTGTCGGTGGGCTGGCCTACGTTCCTACGCAACAGAATCGATTGGAAGCAGGGCATTCACCGTGCAGGTATCAAGGCTGGAACGCTCGTTCGTACTTGAAGCGATCGCCGAGTTCGACAGGCTCGGCCGGAACGCCTTTCTCGCTACCCACAAGTTCGGGCCCGCTCGCGAGTACTTCTTGCTTCACAACGGCGTCGCTTACGACTCCAAACCTATCGTCGGCGTTGCCTATGATCGGATGACTGGCGAGGCACACGGGCCGGGAGACTTCTCGGGCGGTCAAGTACTCGCACTTCGGCTCCGACAGCTCGGTTTCGAAGTCACCGGCGCCTTGGACTGGAAGGCCGAGGAACAGATTCTCGCCTGTGATCTGTTGGTCGCCAACGGCTGGGCAACGATCCCTGAACGAGATGACCGCGTGACTGAGTTGTCCGCCCGCCTACGTGCCCAGTGGGTCTACTCCCCCAGTGTCCCGCAGTACCGAAGCACAAACTCGGTGCACCAGAAGCTTGAAGATCTACGGACCAACCGGCCCGGCTACCCCGGCACCCCCAAGCGCGGCGGAAAACTCACACCGCAGATTGCGGCTGCTTTCGACGCGGAGCCGGAGAAGATGCGCGCCCTGGCCGCGAAACTCTGGGCCGAGGGTGACCTCAGCATTCCGACCGACTTCGACTCCGATGTCACAGACGACACCCCGATACCGGACTCTCCTTCCGCGGCAGACTTGGTCAGAGCAGTCGAAGGCCGAGCCTTGCAGCGCCAGGTCACCGTGTACGAACGGGATCCCAAACTCCGAGCAGCAAAACTCAAGTGGTCGAGAAGGCACCGCGGATCAATCGCCTGCGAAGTGTGCCAGTTCGACTTCGAGAAGGTATATCCCGGACACGGCTCCGGATACGCCGAGGTCCACCACATCAACCCTCTGCACATCACTCAACAGGTCGAGAACACCATTGACGATCTGATCGTGCTTTGCGCTAACTGCCATCGCATGATCCACAAGGGTGGGAGAGCGCTGACACCGGAAGAACTTCGTGGCATCCTCGCGACTTCCTGAGTTCGGCGAGGCCGGAGCTCCGTGGGACGATCGGGTATCCCGAGCTTTGCTTCTGCTCCGCAGGCAGGTTAAGGCCGTTTTCTGGGGTGTCCGGCTGGATGCTCGGGGATCGCGACCTGCCGTTTCGGTATGCCGGGGTAAACCGTGATTCGCGGTACTCGTGACACCCAGGTGACACCGGCTGGCACTGCTGGGTGGTTGGGTTGCGCCGGACGGGTGGGCTGGCTACCGCCTGCCCCATAGAGCCTGCCCTTCTGGCGTAGAGGCTCCGGGGTCAAATGTGGGCGAAGCCCATCCCCAGGGACGCCGTCGGCGCTCTTGAGGCTTGAGGGGTGCGGGAACACAATGCAGGCCACCGCACAGCAGGGCCACGCGGCCGAGGGACGCGGTTCGGTCACCCGAAGGGTGCTCGGCTACGTCGATGATGCTCTCTGAGCAAGCTCGCTCATAGAGGATTCGGCCCGACAGCGCAAGGTTGTCCTGGCGGGTTTGATCCGTCCAGTCTTGTGCAGATTAAGTCTCTGAGCTAAATTTAGTCCATGGACGATACTGACGAGAAGGCGCCGGTCATCGACTTGGGCTTTACCAACCCTTACAGGCCGGGGGCGGGCCACATGCCACCTCATCTGGCAGGTCGCGAACGCGAACATGCCGAATTCAACGAGATGTTGAAACAGGACCCAGTCCTGAAGAACCTGATCTTGACGGGTCTTCGCGGCGTAGGCAAGACGGTCCTGCTGGAAACATTTAAACCGCGCGCAGTCGCCGCCGGTTGGCAGTGGGTAGGAACGGACCTCTCTCAGAGTGCCAGCGTGTCGGAAGACAGCCTTGCTATACGGATTCTGACAGACTTGGCAGTCATTACTTCGACCATGTCCGTCGGTATGCAAGGCGCCAGGCCGCTAGGATTTGGAGCGCCCGCATCTTCGTCTACGGAAATCCCGCTGTCGTACCAGGTCCTGAAACAACTCTACGAGGATGCGCCGGGACTCGTCGCAGATAAACTCAAGTGGGTCATGGTATTCATTTCGGAGCAATTGAAGGCTCAGAGGGGAAACAATCGGGTAATATTCGCTTACGATGAATCTCAGAACCTGAGCGATAACCCTGCTCGTGACGCATACCCACTGTCCACTCTTCTTGATGTATTCCAGTACTTGCAGCGATCGCAGATCCCATTCATGCTCGTGCTGACGGGCTTGCCGACGATGTTTCCGAAACTCGTGGATGCTCGTACTTACAGCGAGCGCATGTTCCGGGTCATAACGCTCGGCAAGCTGGACCGGACGGGCGCTCAAGAGGCAGTAACGAAGCCGCTAGAAACCGCAGCTTGCCCTATCAGATTCAATGACAGTACGGTCGAACAGATCTGCGACAGGTCGGATGGCTACCCGTACTTTATCCAATTCATGTGTCGCGAAGTATTCGATATCTGGATTTCTCAATTGACGGCCGGTGCGCGCCCTGCAACATCGATGGATGCCATCCAAGGAAAGCTCGACAGCGACTTCTTCTCTGGCCGCTGGGATAAAGCGACGGATAGGCAGCGAGACCTGCTTTGGTTGATTGCGCATGTCGATGATCCGGAAGGCGAGTTCACTATTTCCGAAATTGTCGAAAAGGGCAAGGAGCTTCTTGATAAGCCCTTTTCTTCAAGTCATGTAAATCAAATGCTTTCCAGCTTGATTGATCGTGGTTTGATCTACAAGAACAGATTCGGGAAGTACTCTTTCGCCGTTCCACTCCTGTCCGCCTTTATTCGGCGAACCCATCGGCCCGCCACCGGGCTGTAATCGTCAGGTCGCGGCTGGTCTTCGGCTCATCGTCAAACGTGACAACAGCCAGTCAACTGGGCAGTCTGCGGATTGGGCAGGGCTTCAAGTCCGGGAGGCAAGTCGGGGACGGCTAACGTCGCGCCCAGCACTGCCTATAATGTTGCAGAGTGCGGTAGGAGTGTCGTGGCCGTACGTTGCGGGCGCTGGGTGCCGCCGACGCGACCGACGCGCCGCGGCGACCGCGGTTCAGGGAGCCGCGCTGCGCGTCGTAGCGCGGCGGCGGCGCGTAGCGCCGCCGGTGCGCCTTGACTCTATATAGCGAATTTCGGCAACCACTCCTACAGGTGCACGACCGCCAAGGTCTTGTCGTCGTGCTGTTTCGCTCGCGGAAGCTGACGCCCGTCGGGATCGCTGTCGGCCTCCCAGGCGTGGCACTGAGCAAGGAGGGCATCGAGGTCGGCTTGTGAGCGTTCAGCGACCTCGGGCCACGGGATGCCGAGCGCTTCGATGGTGTCGCGGGCACCGTCGGTGGCGATGATGACCCAGGTGAGGGCGTCTCGTGGGTAGTCCACGATGCGGGCGTGACGAGCTGCGGCCGGGTCGGCTTCGGCGATCCAGTAGCCGTCATCGCGATTTCGGCAAACACGTTGAGCTCGCTGGAGTTCGCCGAGTAGCTCGCGGTGCTGTTCGTCGTAGCCCGTCCCGCTGGCCAGTCTGCGGCGGTACTCGTCGGCCTGGGGGATCGCCAGCTCATTCAGCCGGTCGTCAGTCTGCACCTCGTGCGTGCCGTCGGCGCGTCCGGTAACCACGGTCGTGTCTCCGAGAACCAGCACGCGCACCCTGTCACCAGCGAGCTGCACCACCGCGACGGTGCTCGACGGGGATATTCCGGGGCGTAGATGCAGTGCGTGCGCGGTGGCGGAAATTGCTTCGGCAAGTGCCGATGCCGGGTCGCTGTGCCGGTTCAGCCGTGCGATGACCGCGGCTCCGAGTCTGTCGACGTATTCGGAGGCCGGAGGGACATCGGGGCCGTGCGAGGTGGCTCCGTCGAGCACCACCACGCCGTCATCGAAGATCAGCGCCCGGTCCTCGTCGGTGCGGGCGGGCAGCACCGATACCGCGATGTCCATCGGTCATCCTCACTCGGTGAACGGTCCGGCGAGAATCCGGCTGTCGGTGATCGCGCGGTCGGCGTCGAAGTCACATTCGATCACCGCCGCGCTGAACCGCCCACCGGGCCGGTAGACGGCGGCGAGGTTGCCGTTCAGCCAGTGCGCTACCCCGAGTGAGCCGATACTCGTGACCCCGGCGATGTGGACGATGACACGGCCGTCCTCGACTCGGCGGGCAAGATAGCCGATGTCGGTGCGGACGCTGCTGTCCTGGCGGTACGGGGAGCTGAATCGCTCGCCGGTGTGCTTGTCGATCAGGTACCAGGTGCCGTCGATGTTGTCGAAGCTGAGCGTGTCATCTCCGTCGAGAAGGTGCCGGGCGACGGGGGCGGACTTCGGGCCGCAGATGACCACGGCGTCTCCGGGTGGAACCGAATCGGTGTCGGGGTCGATATCGAAGCGGGTGATCGCGAGGGACAGCCGGTCCATGGTGGCCTCGACCTGCTCTCGGGTGGCCTGGTCGCTGGCGTCGAAGTAGGAGCGCTCCCGGCCATCCTCCAGTCCGAACCGGCGGGGAATGCCGACCGCTACCGGGCCGACGCCGAAGTACGCGCGCTCGGCGGGTGGAGCGCTGGTCCTGATCTGGCTGATCCGGCTCTTGGTGATGCCGATCCGCTCGGCGATCTCGGTGAAGTTCAGGCCGGTGCGGCGGGCGTCCTCGATCGCTTCCTTCCGGAGGCGGGATAGCTCGATGGCGCGCTGCTGGTACTGGGTGATCAGGTCGGTCGCCCGCCGCCCGCGCCGGATTGGGTCCGGGTCGGATCGGACCTGCTCGAACTCGTCTGCGCTCGCCACACCACCGAGTTTAGAACCCCTTGACGACACTCGTCCGCCGACGTACGCTTGAGTTTATACCCCCTCAACCGACTCCGGCGGTCCCATGGCCTCAGAGTTTAGGGGGTGTCAACCAATCAGCGAGGAGATGACGACGTGGCTTTGAAGGATGTGTGGTTCACCCCGGAGTTTGAGCAGGCGTTCCCGAAGGGGCTGTTCCTGCTGGGTGATATCGAGCCGGTGACTGAGTTCAGCTCCGATCGCAACGCCCCGAAGGTGCAGCGGTTGGACCTGGACCGCGAGGGCAACGGCTCGGGTAAGCGGCTGTGGCGGGGCACGGTGACGGATCCGACGGCGGCGAATGCGAAGACGGCGTCGTTCGACGTGACGTTCGTGGCTGATGTGATGCCGGTTCCCGCGGCGCCGGAGATCGTGCCGGGGATGCGGCCGGTGAAGCTGGCGGGGTTGCAGATCAAGCCGAAGATCGAGGGCAACGGGGAGTTCAAGCGGATCGGCTGGAACATTCGGGCGGCGGGGATCGAGGGCGACACCAACGCCCCGCGCTCCACCGGCAACGGTGCGGCCGCGAAGGCGGTGGCGTGATGAGCTCCATGACCACCGTCCGCTACAGCGACGACGGCATCACGGCCCGCTACATCCCGGGCGATGTCTACCACTACAAGACCTCGCCGGGCAGCATCGTGATCCCGGCGCGGATCGCGGTCGAGCTGGCCGGAGTCGTCGGCGGTGACGCCTCGCTGTCGCTGTCGATCGAGTACGCGCGCAGCCTGCTGGCCGCGCTGCCGGGTGTACTGGCCGAGCACGACGCCGCCGAAGCCGCCCGGACCGACACCACCACCACTGTGGACGCCGGGAAGGCGGCGTAGTCGTGTCCGAGCACTCGACGGCGATGCGGGCGGCCCGGTGGGTCGCGGTCCTGGTGATCGTGACCATCGGCGTCGCCGCCTTCGCCCTCTCCTTCGCCGCGCTCAAGGAGCTGGCGATCATGGCCCGCACCCCGCCCGAGCTGGCGTGGCTGTGGCCGGTGATCGTGGACGGCACGATCATCCAGGCGACCATCTCCATGCTGGTGCTGGCCTCCGGGCCGGAGCGGCGCTGGTTCCTCGGGGTACTGGTCTGCGGCGCCCTGGTCTCTGTGGTCGGCAACTCCGTGCACGCGGCGATGGAAGGTGAGCATCTGCCCTGGTGGGCTGCTGCTCTCGTGGCCGCGGTGGCGCCGGTGTCGCTGCTGGTCGATACCCACGGGCTGGCGATGCTGTTCCGGGCGTCGAACCGCGAGGATGTTCCGGAGGTGGTGGGCGAGCCCGAGCCGTCGCCGGTGGTGGTCTCTGAGCCGATGCCGGCCGATTCTGCTCGCCCGGTCCCCGCGCCGGTCCGTCGTCGCAAGCCCGCAGCCCGGCGCGATCCGGTCAAGGTCGCCAAGGCGATCGAGATGCACGCCGACGGCGTGAAGTTCCCGGAAATCGCTGCCGCGCTAGGGGTCTCTCCCTCGACGGCCCGCAACTACGTCGGCAAGGCCAAGCCCGCCGACACCCCGGCCCCGGGTCCCGAGCCCGTCCCGATCCCCGAGCCTGCCCCGGCGCCCGCGCCGCTCGCGACTCCTGTTCGTCCCGTTATCCCTGTTCGCCCGCGTCCGGTGGTGCAGCCGATGCTGCCGCTCGCGGTGGGAGGTGCCTGACCCATGAACCTCGAAACTCTCCTCGTCGCTACCGGTGCGGTGACCGGTACCGGTGTACTGGCCTGGTGGCGCTACCTCGACGCGATCGCCGTGCGGCCCACCACGCTCACCGCCGAGCAGATCACCGCCGCTGCTCCGCCCGCTCTGCGCCCGGCCGCGTTCATCCTCTTCGACCCCGCCCAGTCCAGCCTGATGTTCGAGGCCCTCGACCTCGGGCACCGTGACCGCGGCTTCCCTGACATCGTGCGCTGGGACTACACCTCGCACGGCATCGATGTTGAGGTGCAGATGCTCGGCGGGCAGAAGCTGAGCGACTGGACCAACGAGGACACCTGCGACCAGCTCGCCACCTACTTCGCCGTCCCCACGGTCACCGCGGCCGGGACCGACCCGAGCCATGTCCGGCTGTCCCTGCGGGTCTTCGACACCCTCTCCGACAGCATCCCTACCGACGTGGTCTCCGGCGCCGTGCAGGAGGCGGCACCGGACCCCGTCACCCCGGCGTCGGTCGGGGTCGACCTGGAGGCGGTCCCGGTCGGGGTCGCTGAGGACGGCTCGCCGTGGCTGCTGCGGGTGCTGGGCTCGCAGATCCTCGTGGCCGGGGCGACCGGCTCGGGTAAGGGCTCGGTGCTGCATTCGATCATCGGCGGTCTCGGCCCCGCGATCCGCGCCGGGCTGGTGGATGTGTGGATGTGTGACCCCAAGGGCGGGGCGGAGTTCGGTAGCGGCGCGGATCGGTTGTTCGTCCGCTTCGGGGTCGACGCCGCCACGATCATCGGAATGCTTTCCGAGGCAGTCGGACTCATGGATGAGCGGCTGGTGCGGATGCGCCGCTCGGGTACCCGCAAGCTCTTCCCGAGCCTCGATGAGCCGTTGATGCTGATCGTCATCGATGAGGCTGCCGCGCTGTCGTCGTACGCGAGCCGGGAGGAGCAGAACGAGTTCCGGCGCCTGTCGGGGCTGCTGCTGTCCAAGGGCCGCGCCGCCGCGGTGGTCGTGGTCGCGGCGTTGCAGGACCCGTCCAAGGAGACCATGCCGAACCGGCAGCTGTTCTCCGTCCGGATCGGGCTGCGCCTGGACGAGCCGACGCAGACCGCGATGGTCCACGGCCAGGGCGCCCGCGAACGGGGTGCTCGCTGCGATCAGATCAGCGAGCTCACTCCGGGTGTCGGCTACGTGGGTGAGGACGGCACGACCGGGTTCAAGCGGGTCCGCGCGTTCTGGGTCTCCGATGACGCGGTCGACGCCATCGTGGACACCTTCTCCCCGGCCCAGCCCGACACCGCCCCCGCGAGCGATTACTCCGACTTCGACCCTGACGACCTCGGCGACGACCAAGGTCCGGTGGCGGCATGACCAACACTCACAAGCCGCGGCTGCTGGACCTGTGCTGCAAGGCCGGTGGCGCCGCAATGGGCTACCACCGCGCGGGATTCGAGGTCGTCGGGGTCGATATCGAGGCCCAGCCCCGGTACCCGTTCGAGTTCCACCAGGCCGACGCCCTCGAATACCTGGCCGCCCACGGCCACGAGTACGACTTAATCCACGCCAGCCCGCCGTGCCAGCTGTTCACCGCCTACCGACGCCGCGGCGGAGGGGTCGGCGACTCCTACCCGAATCTGATTGCCCCGATCCGGCAGCTGTTGCGTGAGCTCGGTCTGCCGTTCGTGATCGAGAACGTCGCCGGAGCACCGCTGTCGGACCCGATCCTGCTGTGTGGCTCCAGCTTCGGGCTCGACGTGCGGCGGCACCGGCTGTTCGAAAGCAACCTGGCGTTGACGGCGCCGCCGTGTGATCACTCCTGGCAGACACCGCGATTTCCTCCCGCTACCAACCGCACCAACCTGCGCCGCACGGTGGAGGTCGGGGTGTGGCGGATCCCGCTGAAGGTGCAGCAGCAGGCGATGGGGATCGACTGGATGAACAGCGCCGAGCTCTCCCAGGCCATCCCCCCGGCCTACACCGAGCACATCGGCCGCGAACTGCTCACCCACCCCATCAACCCTGCCAGGACGGCGGCGGCATGAGCACCGACCGCAAGCCCGCCGCCGACAAGGTGCACCCGATCGTCGCCAAGGCCGCGGCCGAGGTCCGCAAGCGCCGGACCCGCACCACCCCTATCCCGTTCGCCCCGACACCGGGGCAGCTCGAACTGTTCGACCCCGCCAACCTGGAGGACCAGCCGTGAAGACCACCACAACCACCGAGCAGGGCACCGACCCGTTCGACGCCATCCTCACCGGCGCGGGCTACGGCCTGCTCTACACCGGCTACGCTGCCGCGCTGGCGATCAAGTGGGCGGTGCTGTTCCCGGTCATCTCCGGCCCGCTCGGCTTCGCCGTCACCGCGGGCTTGCTGTTCGGCTGGCCGGTCGGCCTCGGGCTCGGGCTCGTGGCCCTCGCGGGGATCATGCTCTGGCGACACCGTCGTCCGGAGATGTTCGAGCGATGGGTCACCGCCCGCGCCCGCACCCGGTTCCTGACCTGGTGGCGCTACACCCGCCGCTGGCGCCGCCTCCTCGATGCCTGCAACCTCACCATCCGCGAGGGCGAGCGCGTCTTCTGCCCGCGGCTGCTCTCGGTCCCGGTCGGTGCTTCCACCGACGTGGTGCGGGTGCGGATGCTCGCCGGGCAATCGCCGGCCGATTTCGAGAACCGCGCCGAGCACCTGGCCCACGCATTCGGTGCCGACGCTGCCCGTGTCGCCATCACCGGCCCGGCCACCGTCGAGCTGTCGCTGCGCTACGGCGATTCCCTGGCCGAGGTGATCGACCTCCCGTCCCACCGTCCGCTGCCCGGCTCGGGCTCGAACGACAAGGACGCCGCATGACCCACACCGCCCCGGTGGTGAACGATGACCCGTCACAGCCCGCGATCCGGCAGACTGCGGCGGATCGTCGTGCGCTCCCGAACCTCGACGCCATCGCCGAATCCGCCGCCGACAAGGAAGGCATCTGCGCCCGCGTCCTGCCGATGCGCGCAGTGGAGGTCGAGACCGGCCGGGTGAGCTACATCGGCGCCCCCTGCAAGTCCACCCTCGAATCCGTCTGCCCGGCCTGCGCGAAGGCGGCCCGGTACACGCGCATGATGCAGTGCACGGAAGGGTGGTGCCTCGACGCCGAGCCGGAGGTTCCGACCCCGGAAACCACTGCTGCACAAAACGATCTGCTCGCCGCCCGCGCACACCTGTTCGGCGAGTACCAGAACGCCCGCGGCGCCGAGGATGACGAACTCTGCGCCTCGATCGCCGCGCTGGTGGCCGAGCTCGATGAGGAGCTGCGCGAGCTCGGCGTCCGCGGCCCGTTCCCGCCGCTGGAAGCCCGCCCGAAGCGTAAGGCCAAGTCCACCCGGCGCCGCGATGATGTGCCGGACCTGCCGCGGTTGAAGGTGGCCAAGACCACCGTCGGGCGGGAGTACGGCGGCAAGTACCGCCCCTCGACCTTCTTCACCCTGACCCTGCCCTCCTACGGGCACATCAACCGGGTCCCCGGCCCGACCGGCGAGCAGGTCACCGACGGTTCCCCGCGCGACCCGGAGTCCTACGACTACACCCGCGCCGCGCGCGACATCGTGCACTTCAAAGCGCTCTGGGATCGGTGGGTACAGAACCTGCGCCGGGCGGTGGGCTGGAACGTGCAGTACTTCGCCACGGTCGAGCCGCAGAAGCGCGGCGCCCCGCACATCCACGTAGCCCTGCGCGGCAGCGTGCCGAACGCGGTGCTCAAGCAGGTCACCGCGGCGACCTACCGCAATATCTGGTGGCCGCATCACGACCGCGAGGTCTACAGCGACGGGCACATGCCGGTCTGGGACTACCAGGCAGACACCTTCACCGACCCCGAAACCGGCGCCCCGCTCACCTCGTGGGAGGACGCGCTGGCGGTCATGGATGAGGTCGATGAGCTGGAGCCCTCGCACACGATCCGGTTCGGGGAGCAGTCCAAGCCGGTGCAGATCCTCGCCGGGACCGATGAGCAGGAGCGCAAGGTGCGCTACCTGACCAAGTACCTCACCAAATCGGTCTCGGAGATTCTGACCGCCGACAGCACCCGGGTGGCCGTGCACTACGACCGCCTGGAGGAGGAGTTGAAGCACACCCCGTGCTCGCCCACCTGCGGGGTGTGGCTGCGCTACGGCATCGTCCCCAAGGGCGCCAAGGCGAAAATGGTCCCCGGCCGCTGCAAGGGCAAAGCCCACCGCCGCGACACCCTCGGGCTCCCGGGGCAGCGGGTGCTCGCTTCCGGGTTGTGGACGGGCAAGACGGTGGTCGACCACAAAGCCGATCGCGCGGAGTTCGTCCGCCAGACCCTCGCCGCGGTCGGCATCACCCGCCCCGAACGCCCGGAGCTGCGCATCAGCCTGGTCCGGCCTGGCGACAAGGACGCTCCCCCGCGCTCGCACCTGATCATCGCCACGGTCGCCGAGCGGATTCGCCAGCGCGCCGAGTACGACTCCGCCCGCCTCGCACTCGCAGAGGGGCCACCCGGCCAACCTGACCCCGATTTCGTTCAGCAGTCCGCCGCATAGGAAGAGGTACCCGCCATGTCCAAGCTCCTGACCGAGCAGGAAGTCCGCAAACTGATCCCGATCGGGCACAGCAAGTACTACGAACTCATCGGCACCGGCGCGCTCCGCTCGGTGAAGATCGGGCGCCGCCGCTTCGTCACTGAGCAGGCCGTCACCGACTACATCGCCGGGCTCGACCAGGCTGCCTGATGCCGCGGCAACGCCTCGCCCCCGGTGAGTGGGGCAAGATCACCGTGACCGAGACGGGTCCGGGCAAGTTCACGGCTTCGACCTACGTTCGGGATGAGGATGGGGAGCGCAGGAAGGCTTCCCGGAGCGGCGGAAGTGTTGAGGACGCGCGGCGAAACCTGCAACGGCACTTGAAGGTTCGCACGACACCGCTGTCAGACTCGATGGTCAATGACCGCACGACGCTGGCCGAGCTGTTCGAGCTGTGGCTCGCGTCGAAGAGCAACCTCAAGCGGCAGTCACAGCACCAGTACCGGCAGGCGTGGAAGCGAAACGGCGCCCGGAAGCTGGGAGCGCTGCGGATCCGGGAGCTGCCGACGAGTCGAGCGGAACGGCATCTCGCCGCGGTGGCTGCTCGCTCGGCGTCGAACGCGAAGACGCTGCGGGTGGTGCTGGTCGGCATGTTCGCGATGGCGGTGCGCTTCGACGTGGTGGCGGTGAACCCGATCCGGGAGACGAGCCGGGCGCCAGGAAAGCGATCGAAAGTGCGCGCGCTGACTCCGGCGGAATTCGCGCAGGTGCGGCATGCTGTTCGTGAGTTCCGCGACCAGGAGCGCCGGAACGGTCCGAAACCGGGGCGCCAGCTTCCCGAGTTCGTGGATGTGCTGGTTTCGACCGGGTGCCGGCCGAACGAGATCCTGTCGTTGCGCTGGTCCGATGTGGATCTGTTGGCCGACCCGCCGACGATGACGGTCTCCGGCACGATGCTCGATCACGGCGCCATCGAGGGTGAGGCACTGCATCGGCAGGATGAGCGGAAGGGCGACGCGCCGGATCACACGGTGATCTTGCCCAGGCTCGCGGTGGAGGCGCTGACCACGCTGTTCGGAGCCGCGGCTGGCCCGGATGCTCCGGTGTTCACCAACCGGGACGGCGGCTGGATGAGCTTGGCGAACCTCCGCCGCTCGCTGCGCACCGCGCTGCCCGAGGAACTGCGCTGGGTGACGCCGCGGAGCTTCCGCCCGAGGGTGGCGACGGTGGTGCGGGACAACCTCAGCCCGGCCGACGCGCAGGCGCAGCTGTCGCACGCGAAGCTCGCCACGACCGAGCGGCATTACCTGGAGCGAAAGACCGTCGGCCCGGACGCCAGAATCGCGCTCGATCGGTACGCCGAGGGAAAGTAGCGACTTGTTTGTAGTCGGAAAGTACCGAATTCCGGGCTCGGCGCTTCGGGATACGAAGAAGCCCCTCACCGCTTATGCTGGTGAGGGGCTTTCCACTGCTCCCCCATCTGGACTCGAACCAGAAACCTGCCGATTAACAGTCGGCTGCTCTGCCAATTGAGCTATAGGGGACTACCACGACCTTCCCTGTCCGGGCTGGCCGAGAGGAAACTTTAGCGTATGCACCGACGCCAGCCCAAATCGCGGTTCTAGCTGGGAACATGCCCGGATCGACAGGTGGGGCGGGGGTCGGGCAGGATGGTGGGCGCGGACAGGCGAATCGGGAGGAGCTCACAGGCATGCTGCGGTTGATCATCGGTGTCGCGGCCGGGTACGTGCTGGGTAGCAAGGCGGGACGGGCGCGGTACGAGCAGATCTCCGCGGCGACGCGGGCGGTGGCGGGCAGTCCGGTCACGCGGAAGCTGGTGCTGGTCGGCAGGCAGCGGCTGTCGGACCGGTTGAGCACGCAGCAGAAGCTGGAGCCGATGGAGCCGCTGGGCGAGCGCACCACGATCCTGGTGCCGCACGATCAGCTGCGGCGCGGGGCGCGTTAACCGCTGGTGGCGAAGTCGCCGTGGTTGCCCATGGCCTGCGTGAGCAGGCTCTTGCGGTACTGCTCGAGCGCGACCAGGTCGCCGAAGAGCGCCATGTAGTCCTGATCGGTCGATGACACCCGCTGCAGCTTGGACTTGAGCTCGGCGATCTGCCTGCCGACCCAGGCCTCCTGGGCCCTGGCCAGCACGCCGGTGACGAAGCGCGGGATGTCGGCGTCGGTCTTGACCGGGAGCGGCTGGCCGGCGAGTTCGCTGATCAGGCCGCGCAGGGTGAGGTCGTCGGCGCGGTCGGCGACGGCGCTGATCCAGGCGGCGCCGTCGAGGCCCGCTGCGGTGCCGCCGGCCTCGGCGATGAGGGCGCGGACGGCGGCCAGGGTGGGGTGGGTGAAGACCTCGGGCTCCAGCGCGTCGAAGGCGACGCCGGCGATGCCGGGGTACTGCAGCGCGGCGGCGAGGGCCTGGCGCTGCGGGATGAGCGCGGGGTCGGCGAGCGGGCTCGGCTCGGGGCGCGGGGCGGGGGCGGCGACGGTGGCGCCCGCGCGGCGGTGCTCGGTACGGGGGCCGCGGCGGGCCTCCTCGCCGACGCGGCGCACCACGGTCTGGATGTCGTCCCAGCCGACCCACCCGGCCAGCTTGGTCGCGTACGCCTTGCGCAGCGCGTTGTCCTTGATCCGCGCCACCACCGGCACGGCGCGGCGCAGCGCCTCGACCTGACCTTCGGCGGTGTCCAGGTTGTGCTCGGCGAGCAGGCCGCGGATGACGAACTCGTAGAGCGGGGTGCGGCGGGCCACGAGGTCGCGCAGGGCGGCGTCGCCGGAGTGCTGGCGCAGGTCGCAGGGGTCCTGGCCGTCGGGGGCGACGGCGATGTAGGTCTGCCCGGCCAGTTTCTGGTCGCCGGAGAAGGCCTTAACGGCCGCGGCCTGCCCGGCGGCGTCGCCGTCGAAGGTGTAGATGATCTCGCCGCGCCAGAAGTTGTCGTCCATGAGCAGCCTGCGCAGGATGGCCATGTGGTCGTCGCCGAAGGCGGTGCCGCAGGAGGCGACCGCCGTCTTCACGCCGGCCAGGTGCATGGCCATGACATCGGTGTAGCCCTCGACCACCACCGCCTGGTGGCCCTTGGCGATCTCGCGCTTGGCCAGGTCGAGCCCGAAGAGCACCTGGGACTTCTTGTAGAGCAGGGTCTCCGGCGTGTTGACGTACTTGCCGGGCATGGTGTCGTCCTCGAAGAGCTTGCGCGCGCCGAAGCCGATGACGTCGCCGCCGAGGTTCCGGATCGGCCACAGCAGCCGCCGGTGGAAGCGGTCGATCGGGCCGTGCCTGCCCTGCTTGGAGAGCCCGGCGGCCTCCAGCTCCTTGAACTCGAACCCGCGGGTGAGCAGGTGCTTGCTGAGCGCATCCCAGCCGCCGGGGGCGTAGCCGCAGCCGAACTGGCGGGCGGCGGCGGAGTCGAAGTTGCGCTCGGTCAGGTAGTTCCGCGCGGCCTCGGCCTCGGGCTGGTTCAGCTGGGCCTGGTAGAACTCGTGCGCGGCGGCATTGGCCGCGACCAGCCTGGCCCTGGTCCCGCGGTCGCGCTGCACCGAGGTGCCGCCGCCCTCGTAGTTGATCCGGTAGCCGAGCCGGTCGGCCATCTGCTCGACGGCCTCGACGAAGCCGATGTGCTCGATCTTCTGCAGGAAGGCGTAGACGTCGCCGCCCTCGCCGCAGCCGAAGCAGTGGAAGAGCCCGAGGTGCGGGCGCACGTGGAAGGACGGCGACTTCTCGTCGTGGAACGGGCAGAGCCCGCGCATGGACTGCGGCCCGGCGCTGCGCAGCGCGACGTACTCACCCACCACGTCCTCGATCCGGACGCGTTCTCTGATCGCCGCGATATCGCGGTCGGGAAGTCGTCCGGCCACGGGTCGAGTCTAGGTCAGCCGGGCAGGGTGGTGGCCACCCGCTCCAGGCGGCTCTCGGTGTAGGAGGCGATCTGGTCGACGATCACCCGGACCCGCGCGGTGTCGTCGCCCGCCGCCTTCCACCACGGCAGCAGCACCGGGTCGAGGTAGCGCGGGGCCGCCTGGAGCAGCGCCTCGGCGACGGCGAGGATGGTCGCGCGCTGCTCGGCCTGGCGCATCTTGTGCACCCGGTCGGACATGACGTAGCGCAGCGCGACGGTCTTGAGCACGGCGACCTCGGCGGCCACGACCCGCGGCACCTCCAGGTCGGCGGCGTACCGGGTGAGCGGCTCCGGCCCCGCGACCACCCTGGTGGCGGCGACCGCGGCGGTGGTGAAGCGCCCGACCAGCTCGCTGGTCAGCCGCTTGAGCGCGACCGAGGCGCGGAAGGTGGCGTCGTAGCCGGTGGCGTCGGCGACCACCGGGAGCTCGGAGAGGCGCTGGGCGGCGGCGCAGAGCTCGTCCACCGAGAGGTCGCGGTTGTGCCCGAGCGCGGCGAGGGCGCGCTGCTCGGCGGGGTCGGCGAGGGCCCGCAGGTCGATGCGGCCGGCGATCACGCCGTCCTCCACGTCGTGCACCGAGTAGGCGACGTCGTCGGCCCAGTCCATGACCTGGCACTCCAGCGTCTGCCTGCGCTCGGGGGCGCCCTCCCGCACCCAGGCCAGCCGGTCGGCGTCGACGGCGTAGGCGCCGAACTTGCTGCGCGGGGCATCGCGCACCCACGGGTACTTGATGGCGGCGTCCAGGGCGGCCCTGGTGAGGTTGAGCCCGGCCGAGGCGCCCTCGGGGGTGACCACCTTGGGCTCCAGCCGGGTGAGGATGCGCAGGTTCTGCGCGTTGCCCTCGAAGCCGCCGTACGCCTCGGCGAAGATGTCGAGCGCGCGCTCGCCGTTGTGGCCGTACGGCGGGTGGCCGATGTCGTGCGCGAGCCCGGCCAGGTCGGCGAGGTCGGGGTCGCAGCCGAGGCCGTCGGCGATGCCGCGGCCGATCTGCGCGACCTCCAGCGAGTGGGTGAGCCTGGTGCGCGGGGTGTCGCCGTCGCGTGGCCCCATCACCTGGGTCTTGTCCGCGAGCCGGCGCAGCGCGGCGGAGTGCAGCACCCGGGCCCGGTCGCGGGCGAACTCGGTGCGGTGCCCGGTCTCCTCGCTGCCGGGGCCGAGCCCGGCGCTCTTGGCCGCCTCCCCGGCGATCCGGGCGCGGTCGTGGTCGGTGTAGGTCATTGTCCCGCTGTGTATTCGAAGTCGGCGGAGAAGTGGGTGAGCTGGTACCAGAGCAGCGCGCCGGTCTCCCTGGCGATGCCGTGCGCCTGCGATTCGCGGGTGTAGACGGCGGGGCCGGAGCGGGTGGGCGCGGTCCAGGCCGCCAGTCCGGCGTCGCGCGCCATGGTCCTGGTGCGCAGCGAGTGCCAGGGGTCGCTGACCAGCGCCGCCGACGACCAGCCCCGCTCCCGCATGGCGGCGGCGACCGCCTCGATGCTGCGCAGCGTGTCCGACCCGGTCTCCACCGCGAGGATCGCCTCCTCGGGCACGCCCTGGTCCATGAGGTAGTTCTTGCCGGAGGCGGCCTCGGTGTAGAGGTCGCCCTCCTGTTTGCCGCCGACCGTGATCACCACCGGCGCGACCCCGGCCTTGTACAGCCGGTTGGCCCGCTCCAGCCTGGCCTCGAAGACCGAGGAGGGGGTGCCGGAGTACTGCGCGGCGCCGAGCACCACGATGGCGTCGGCCGGGGTGTAGTCGTCGATCCGTGCCACCTGCCAGACCCGGAGCGCGGTGCCGCCGACCAGCACCATCGCCATCAGCAGCGCGCCGAGGAAGAACCGCGTGATCCAGCGCCACAGCGCCGCGCCGAAGCCGCGCCGCGGGTCGCGCGGCGTCTGCGGCAGCGGGCGGGTCTGCAGCTGAGCGGGATTCACGGGTCAAGTCTGCCAGGTCGGCGCCATACTCACCTCGGGGTAGGTAGCCAACGACGAAGTGCGTACTTGTGGGGGTGTTCCGGGGTCGGGAGGATCGGTGGCGGCGCCGCCCTCGTTCCTCCGATTTCCGGGAGTTCCGTATGACCCCCTCCGTGACCGTGCTCGGTCAGGGCGCCATGGGCCGGGCGCTGGCCAGCGCGCTGCTCGCCGCCGGGTACCCGGCCACCGTCTGGAACCGCACGCCGGGGCGGCCGGTGCCCGCGGGCGCCGCTGAGCTGCCGCTGCCCGAGGCGCTGACCGGCGAACTCGTGATCGTCTGCCTGTTCGACCACGCGTCGATCCACGAGACGCTGGACCCGTTCGCCGGGAAACTCGCCGGGCGGGCCGTCGTCAACCTCACCAGCACCGAGCCCGCCGGTGCCAGGGAACTGGCCGGGTGGGCGGCCGGGCACGGCATCGAGTACCTGGACGGCGGCATCATGGCGACGCCGCCGATGATCGGCGGGCCCGGGGCGTCGCTGCTCTACAGCGGGTCGGCGGCGGTGTTCGAGCGGTACCGGGCGGTGCTCGAGGTGTTCGGCACGGCGGAGTACTTCGGGGCCGACGCCGGGTGCGCCTCGCTCGTCGATTTCGCGCTGCTGGCCGGGATGTACACCATGTTCGCCGGGTTCTACCACGGTGCGGCCATGGTCCGTCCCGCCGGGATTCCGGCCGCGGAGTTCGGCGCGCGGGCTGCCGCCTGGGTCTCCGCCATCGCGGGCTCGCTGCCGGAGATGGGGGCGACGATCGACTCCGGGGACTACGCGGAGCCGCACCAGTCGCTCACCTTCACCAAGGCCGCGCTGGACGCGATCGTGGGCGCCAGCCGGGAGGCCGGGGTGGATCTCGACATCGTCGGGGCGGTCCGGAATCTCGCGGATCGGCAGATCGCGGCGGGGTTCGGGGCGCACAGCTCCGAGCGGATGTTCGAGAGCCTCACCCCACCTGCAGCCCGGTGGCCACCTTCACCTGCACCTGCTGCTCGGTGACCTCCTGCACGGTCACGTTCAGCCCCTCGCCCGCCTGCTGGGTATCCCCCGCCGGCACAGTCACCTGCTGGCCGGCGATCTCCAGGGTGACCAGGTTGCCGTTCACCGCAACGAGTTCCGCGTCCACGCCGAGAATGCTCGCGGAGGCGGAGACGCCGCGCTCGAAGGTGACGAGGCAGCCGGAGACATCGCAGGTGGTCTGCGAGCCGGGCCCCTGCGCGGTGCAGGCCGCGAGCAGCGCCGCCGCACCGGCGGCGAAGAGGGTACGGACGGACATACGGGCCGAAACGGGCATGGGGTCAGTGTAGGGAGCCGGGGCGCGCCCTCACCATCCCCGCTCGCGCCACTCCGCGAGCCGCGGCCGCTCGGCGGCGAGGGTGGTGTCGTCGCCGTGCCCGGGGTAGACGACGGCGTCCTCGTAGCGCTCGAAGAGCTTGGTGCGGACGCCGGTGAGCAGGGATTCGAAGCTCTCGGCGCCGGAGGTCTTGCCGATGCCGCCGGGGAAGAGGCAGTCGCCGGTGAAGATGTGCACCGCGCCGTCGCCGTCGCGCAGGACCAGCGCGACCGAGCCGGGGGTGTGGCCCTGCAGGTGGACGACGTCGAAGCGGAGCTCGCCGATCTCGACGGTGTCGCCGTCGGCGAGCAGCCGGTCGGGGGCGACGGGGAGCGGGCCCGCGTCGAGAGCGTGCGCGGCGGTGCGGGCGCCGGTGGCGGCGGCGACGTCGGCGAGCGCCTGCCAGTGGTCGCCGTGCTGGTGGGTGGTGACGATGAGCTCCACCCGGTCGTTCGCCTCCTGGACGAGCAGGGCGCGGAGCCGGTCGGGTTCGTTGGCGGCGTCGATGAGCAGCGCGGCGCCGGTGGCGGCGCACTGCACCAGGTAGCTGTTGTTGTCCATCGGGCCGACCGACAGTTTGACGATGCGGGCGCCGGGGACGTCGCGCTGCTGCGGGTTCGATCCCGGGGAGACGTGGCCGGTGTAGGGCTGGTCGATCGTGATCACGGTTCGATGCTAGCCAGCGCGCGGCGCGCGGTCTGGTTGGATCGGGGCCATGTCGGTGCTGAAGGTGCGCGTGGTTCTGCTGCTCGCGTTGTTGCTCGCCCTGCTCCCGGTCGCGCCCGCGGGCGCGGAGCCGCCGCTGCGGATCGGGCCGCACGTGCTGGACGAGGCGAACGCGCTCGACACCGCGGGCAGCGATCGGGTGAACGCCGCGGTCGACAACCTCTACGGCAACCACCAGGTGCGGCTCTGGGTGGTCTACGTGCCCGATTTCGACGGCATGGCGCCACAGAGCTGGGCCGAGCGCACCGCGGCGCTCTCCGGCTTCGGCTCGCGCGACCTGCTGCTCGCGGTGGCGACCGAGGACCGGGCGTACTGGTTCGACGGCGAGCTGCCCGCCGGGCTCACCGGCGGCGAGCTGGACGACGTCCTGGCCGAGCGGGTGGAGCCGGAGCTGCGGGCGGAGCGCTGGGCGGGCGCCGGCGTCGCGGCGGCCGACGGCATCGACGCGGCGCTGCGCGGCGGCGGAGTGAGCCCGGTGGGGCTGGTGATCGTGGTGGTGCTGGTGGTGGCGGTCGCCGCGGGGCTGGTCGTGTGGTCGCGGCTCCGGCGAAAGCGCAGGCGTGCCGCGGAATTGGCGGCCGCGCGCAACCTGGACCCGGACAACGTGGCCGGAATGGGCGCGCTCTCGCTGGAGACGCTGCACGCCCGCTCGCGCGAGGTGCTGGTCGAGCTGGACGACGCCATCCGCACCAGCGGCGAGGAGCTGGAGATCGCCACCGGCGAGTTCGGCGCCACCGCGACCACCCCGTTCCGCACCGCGCTGGACAGCGCGCGGCAGGCGGCGAGCCGCGCCTTCCAGCTCAGGCAGCAGCTGGACGACGCCGTCCCGGAGACCCCGGACCAGCAGCGCACGCTGCTGCTGGAGCTGCTCGGCACGGTCGGCAGGGCGGATCGCGAACTGGACGGGCGGGTCGGGGAATTCGACGCCATGCGGGATCTGCTGCTGAACGGCGGTACCCGGCTGGACGCGCTCACCCGCGACCTGGTCGAGCTCACCGGCGCGGTGCCGGGCGCCGAGGCCGAGCTGGCCCGGCTCACCGGCACCTACCCGGCGAGCACGCTCGTCTCGGTCCAGGGCAATGTCGCGGCGGCGCGAGAGCGGATCACCTTCGGCGAGCGGGCGATCGATGCCGGGCGGGCAGCGCTGGCGAAGCCGGTGGGTGAGCAGGGCGAGGCGGTGGCGGCGATCCGCGGCGCCGAGGCGGCGCTCGGCCAGGCCCGCACGCTGCTCGGCGCGATCGCCACGGCGGCCGCGGATATCGCCTCCGCGCGGGCGGGGCTGCCCGCCGCGCTCGCCGAGCTGCGGGCCGATCTGGAGACGGCGGCCGGGCTCACCGCGCACGGCGGGGCGCCGCTGGCGGCCGCGCGCTCGGCCGCGCAGACCGCGCTGGCCGGGGCCGAGGCGGCGGCGGAGAGCGACCCGCTCGGGGCCTTCCGCGAGGTCGTGCGGGCCGACGGCGAGCTGGACCGGGTGATCGCGGCCGCGACCGAGCACCGGCGGGCCGAGGAGGAGCTGCGCGGGCGGCTGGAGCACGCGCTCACCGCGGCGCGCGGGCAGATCGCGGCCGCGGGCGATTTCGTCGGCACCCGGCGCGGCGCGGTGGACGTGCAGGCGCGGACCCGGCTCTCCGAGGCGCAGCGGCGGCTGGACGAGGCGCAGCGGCTGGCCGCGGGCGACCCCGCCGCGGCGCTGGAGAACGCGCGCGCGGCGGCCGAGCTCGGCGGCACCGCGCTGCGCGAGGCGCAGGCCGATGTGCGGCGCTGGGAGGCGAACCGGGCGCCGTCCGGCGGCGGGCAGGCGGGTGCCGTGCTCGGCGGCATCCTGGTGGAGGGTTTGCTGCGCGGTGCCGCCGGGGGTGCGGGCGGGTACCGGCCGCGCTCGTACGGCGGGTCGTCCGGGTCGCGGCGGATCGGGCGCGGCGGGCGGTTCTGAGCCGGGTCCGAGAAATGGCCGGACCCCGAATTCGGGCACGACCTGCTCACCGACGCCGGTACGCACGGCCCGGCGCGACCGCTGAGCGATGCCGGTCACCACGGGCCGGGCACGGCCGCTGCCCGACGCCCGGCGGGGCCGCCAGCCGTGAGCACGTCCGCCGACCCCTGGCTCAACCCGCGACCGGAACCCCTTCCACCAGCAGCTCCAGCTCCGCGCGCACAGCTGCCACCATCCGCTCCGGATCGCCACCACCGAGCACCCCGACGCTCAGCCGCCCGGCATAGGTGTAGACCAGGAACGTCACCGCGGCGCTCGCCCCCGCCGACGGCCGGGGATGCGCGGAGAGGTAGACGATCTCGTAGTCGGTCAGCTGCAGCCCGGCGGGCACCGTGAACGGCCGCACGACACCGGTATTGGTGATCGCGACGTGCCCGGCCAGCGAATGCACCCGCCGCTCCCCGTAGAACTCCGGGAAGTGCAGCACCGACTGCTGCACGATGCCCTCGGCGAGATCGTGCCGCAGCGTACTGGTCACCCGCTGCGCCAGCTCGACCGGATCGTCCGCCCGATCGATCTCCGCCACGAACCCCGCGAGCCCGGCCATATTGGTGCCGCCGAACGCCGCGACCGGCTGCCCGAGCCGGGTGCGCAGATCCACCGGGTAGACGCAGCCGACCGGCCCGCGCTCCGGTGCGAGTTCTGCGAAGGCGCGCAGCAGCGCGGCGGTCACCACGCCGTTCATCGAGACCCCGTGCGCGCGGGCGTACCCGGTGAGCCGCGCGGTCGCGGCCTGGTCGAGGACGAGCCGGTGGGGCCGTGCCAGCGCCTGCGGCCCCGGCGCGTGCCCGGTGGGCGGCGGTGGCGGCGGCACCGGCGCGATCACCCCCTCCAGCCCGGAGACGCCCGCCCGGCTCAGCCCGGCCGCGCGCACGTGCTGCTCCAGCGGCAGCGGCACCGGGTGCTCGCGCACCGTGGCCACCCCGAACTCGGCTCGCTCGGTGTAGAGCTCCCACAGCCGGGCGAAGAGCGCGAGGCAGTGCCCGGCGTCGGCGACCGCGTGGTGCACGTACAGCGTCACCCGGGCCAGGCCGCGGTCGCGGACCACGTCCAGGTAGCCGAGCGCGCGGTCCGGGCGCAGCGCGCGGCGCGGCAGCGGCACCGCGGCCGGGTCGCCGGTGGCGAGCCAGAGCCGGGGCGCCCGGCCACGCGGCGCGAGCAGGCGGGCGGGGTCGGTGGCGATGCGGCAGCGCAGGATCGGGTACGACGCCTGCAGGTCCGCGAAGGCTCTTCGGAGCACCCGGATATCGAGGGCACCGGACACCGCGACGGAACGTCCGGTGAACGTTCCGTGCCGAACGAATCGCTCCTCCGACGGCGCCAGTTCGCGCACCGCATCGACCCTCTCCCGCAACACATCCGCAAGGGTGAGGCAAACGGGGGACGGACGCAATCCGGATCGCCGTCACACCATGCGAATACTGCGAATCCCGGCAACCTCCCGGAAAACTCCCCCGGCGCCCCAGCATCGTTCCAGCAACCAATCCGCAGCGGCCACCGGAACGAACCCGTGACACATCACCGATCGGCGGAGGAGAGGTCCCATGACGCGTCCGGCCGTGGCGAGCCGCGACGAATGGCTCGCGGCCCGCGCAGAGCTGCTCGCCGCGGAGAAGGCGCTCACCCGCGGGCTGGACGCGCTCGCCGCGCGCAGGCGGGCGCTGCCGATGGTCCCGGTCTCGGAGGAGTACGTCTTCGAGGGGGCCGCGGGGCGGGTCCGGCTGGCCGAGCTCTTCGAGGGCCGCAGGCAGCTGATCGTCTACCACCTGATGTGGCAGTGGGACCTGGACGAGGGCTGCCCCGGCTGCGCCGCCGTGCTCGACGGCATCCCGCGACTACCCGGACGGGACACCGCCTTCACCGCGATCAGCCGCGGCCCGTGGGAGCGGCTGGCCGGCTACCACGCCGCGCACGGCTGGACCTTCCCGATGTACTCGTCCTTCGGCAGCCGCTTCAACTACGACTTCCACGCCTCGCTGGACGCCGATATCGCGCCGGTCCGCTACAACTACCGCTCCGCCACGGAGCACGCGCTCGCCGGGCGCCCGCTCGCCGACGAGCAGCCCGGCGTCAGCGTCTTCTGGCGGGACGACGACGACGCGGTCTTCCACACCTACTCGGCGTACGCGCGCGGCCTCGAGCCGCTGATCGGCGCGCACGCCCTGCTCGACCTCACGCCGCTGGGGCGCGCGCGCTGATCAGGCGCCGATCAGGTGCTGCGCCAGGTACCCCTCGACCTTGTCCAGCGCGATCCGCTCCTGCGTCATGGAGTCCCGCTCGCGCACCGTGACGGCCTGGTCCTCCAGGGTGTCGAAGTCGACGGTGATGCAGAACGGGGTGCCGATCTCGTCCTGGCGCCGGTAGCGGCGGCCGATGGCGCCGGCGTCGTCGAAGTCGACGTTCCAGTTCCGGCGCAGCTGCGCGGCGAGATCCTTGGCCTTGGGGGTCAGGTCGGCATTGCGGGAGAGCGGCAGCACCGCGGCCTTGACCGGGGAGAGCCGCCGGTCCAGCCGGAGCACGGTGCGGACGTCGACCCCGCCCTTGGCATTCGGCGCCTCGTCCTCGGCATAGGCGTCCACCAGGAAGGCCATCAGTGAGCGGGTGAGCCCGGCGGCCGGCTCGATCACGTACGGGATGTAGCGCTCGCCCGCGGCCTGGTCGAAGTAGCTCAGGTCGGCGCCGGAGTGCTCGGCGTGCGTGCGCAGGTCGTAGTCGGTGCGGTTGGCCAGCCCCTCCAGCTCGCCCCACTCGCTGCCCTGGAAGCGGAAGCGGTACTCGATGTCGACCGTGCGGGTCGAGTAGTGCGAGAGCTTCTCCTTGGGGTGCTCGTAGAGCCGCAGGTTCTCCGGGTCGATGCCGAGGTCGGTGTACCAGGCCAGCCGGGTGTCGATCCAGTACTGGTGCCACTTCTCGTCCTCGCCCGGCTTGACGAAGAACTCCATCTCCATCTGCTCGAACTCGCGGGTGCGGAAGATGAAGTTGCCCGGCGTGATCTCGTTGCGGAAGCTCTTGCCGATCTGCGCGATGCCGAACGGCGGCTTCTTGCGCGCGGTGGTCTCGACGTTCTTGTAGTTGACGAAGATGCCCTGCGCGGTCTCCGGGCGCAGGTAGTGCAGCCCCTCCTCGTCGTCCACCGCGCCGAGGAAGGTCTTGAGCAGGCCGGAGAAGTTGCGCGGCTCGGTCCACTTCCCCGGGTCGCCGGTCTCTGGGTCGCGGATGTCGGCGAGGCCGTTGGCCGGCGGGTGGCCGTGCTTCTCCTCGTACGCTTCCAGCAGGTGGTCGGCGCGGTACCGCTTGTGCGTGATCAGCGACTCGACCAGCGGGTCGGTGAAGGTCGCGACGTGGCCGGAGGCCTCCCAGACCTGGCGCGGCAGGATCACCGAGGAGTCCAGCCCGACGACGTCGTCGCGGCTGGTGACCATGGTGCGCCACCACTGCCGCTTGATGTTCTCCTTCAGCTCGACGCCGAGCGGGCCGTAATCCCAGGCCGACTTGGTGCCGCCGTAGATCTCACCGCACGGGTACACCAGACCCCGGCGCTTGGCGAGGTTGGCAACGGTGTCCACCTTCGACTTGGGTGCCACGCGAAAATTCTCCATCCTGGGAATCGGCTCGACTTCGGTGCCGCGACGGCAACGGCCGCGTAGTGCGCAGGCGCTACGCACTGCTACGCACGCCGCTACGCACCCGATCAGCCTAACGGGAGCGCATTCGACCGCCGCCACCAGCACAGCCATGAAGCGTGTCCGTTTGACATGCGCAACCGTGCATATCAAAATGGGATCGCTTTCCGATAAGGAGATGGTCCGATGACAGCCGCCGTGCCGCACAACCCCTATCGCTCCCCCGCCCCGGCTCCGGTGCCGAGCCGGGCCGTCCTGGAGGACGCCGGTGAGCTGCTGCGCGCACTCGCCGCCCCCGTTCGCATCGCGATCGTGTTGCAATTGCGGGAGTCGCCGCGCTGCGTGCACGAACTGGTGGACGCGCTCGGCGTCACCCAGCCGCTGGTGAGCCAGCACCTGCGGATTCTCAAGGCGGCGGGGGTCGTGCACGGCGAGCGCTCGGGCCGGGAGGTGCTCTACGAGCTGGTCGACGACCACCTGGCGCACATCGTCGTGGACGCCGTCGCCCATGCCGAGGAAGGATGACCGTGGCCGAGAAGTCCACCGCCAGGGCGGTCGGGGTGCGCAGCACGCGCCAGCGCAATGCCATCGCGGCGCTGCTCTGCGATATCGAGGAGTTCCGCTCCGCCCAGGAGCTGCACGACGAGCTGCGCAAGCGCGGCGAGGGGATCGGGCTCACCACCGTCTACCGCACCCTGCAGTCGCTCTCCGACGCCGGCATGGTCGACGTGCTGCGCACCGACACCGGCGAGTCCGTCTACCGGCAGTGCTCCACCGGACACCACCACCACCTGGTCTGCCGGCACTGCGGGCGGACCGTCGAGGTGGCGGGCCCCGCGGTCGAGGCGTGGGCCGACGCCACCGCCGCCGAGTACGGCTTCACCGAGGTCAGCCACACCCTGGAGATCTTCGGCACCTGTGCCGACTGCCTGCGCACGCGCTGAGCGGGCCCGGCCCGGAGCAGCGGGCCCGCCGTCCGCCCGGACCGGCGGCGCACCCGCGAAGCGGGCCCCGCTCCGAGGAACGGGACCCGCTCGTGAACTGCCCGATCAGGCGGGCTGCGGGACGGCGCGGGCCGGCTCCGGTTCGACGTTCCGCTCCCTGACCACGCCGACCCCGAGCAGCACCAGCGCGACGGCCGCCCAGATCAGCAGCACCAGCAGCGGCCCGCCCGCGCCGGCCCCGTCGAAGAAGGCGACCGAGCGGAGCAGCGAGACCGCAGCGCCCGGCGGCAGCGCCTGGCCGATGGCGCCCCACGGCTGCGGCAGCAGCTCCGGCGCCGAGGTGGCCGCGGAGAACGGATTGCCGACCAGCAGCATGGTGAGCGCGGCGATGCCGATCCCGGCCCGGCCGACGGCGGTCGCCAGCCCGGCCACCGCCCCCGCCACCGCGAACGAGACCAGCCCCGCGACCCCGGCCAGCACCGGGTACTCCCCGGGCAGGATGGACAGCCAGCCCTGCACGATCACCATGCTCAGCAGCCCACCGGCCACCGCGAAGGTGGCGAGTCCGGCGATCCGCGCCGCCGCCGTCGGCACCAGCAGGCTGAGCAGCACCCCGGCCGCGATCCCCGACATCACCAGCGGCAGCGCCATGGCCCCGAAGCCGGCGCCGCGCGGGTCGTCCGGATCGGCGGGCACCACATCCTCCACCGCGCTCGCCGACTGCACGCCGGAGAGCTGCTGCGCGAGCTGGGTGAGCTGCTGCGCCACCAGCGGGCTCGCCCCCGAGGCCACCAGCACCCGCGGCTGCGGCCCGGTCAGGATCGCGCCGTAGACCTCGCGCTCGGCGAGCGCGGCGCGGGCCGCGGCCTCGTCGCTCACGGTGCGCGGCTCGATGGCGCCGGGGCTGCGCTCCGCCAGCCGCTGCACCACCTGCGCCACGCCCGGGCCGGTGACGGCGACCGGCAGGTCGCGCGGCGCGGTGTGCACGGCGGGCCAGGCGAAGGCGATCAGCATCAGCGCCTGGAGCAGGGCCGCTCCGAGGCCGACGGCGACCGCGCGCTGCGGGATGTTCATGACCACTCCCCATAAATCGAATGTTCGTTCTTTTAAGGTGTACCCACCGTCGCACCCCACCCCGGTGTTGTCAAGAACGAACATCCGTTTTAGTTTGGAGCCATGCCGAGAGTCAGCGAAGAACACCTGGAGCGCCGCAGGCAGCAGATCGTCGAGGCGGCGCAGCGCTGCTTCGCGCGCAAGGGCTTCCACCAGTCCTCGATGCAGGACGTCTTCGCCGAGTCCGGGCTCTCGGCCGGCGCGGTGTACCGCTACTTCAAGAGCAAGGACGAGCTGGTCGCGGCGCTGGCCTCGAATGCGGGCACCGACATCAGGGCCGTGCTGATCGAGGCCATCCGGCGCGATCCGCTCCCCACCCCCGCCGCGGTGGTCGGCGCGGTGACCACGTGGATGTCGCAGAACACCGGCCTCGACGGCCGGCTCCGGCTGGCGCCGCAGGCCTGGACGCTGGCGCTCACCGACCCGGAGGCGGCCGGCTACGTCAAGCTGGCGATGACCGGGATCCGCGGGATGTGGCGGGAGTACGCGGAGCGCATGGCCGAGGAGGGGTGGCTGCCCGCCGACGCGGATCTGGACGCCGTGGCGGCGACCCTGTTCGGGCTGCTCCCCGGCTTCCTGCTGCAGTTCCTCATCGTCGGCGACCTGGAACCGGCGGCGCTGGAGCGCGGGGTGCGCGCCCTGCTCCCCTACGGCCCGGCGTGACTCAGGCCGGGACGACCAGCCCCTGCCTGGCCTTGCCCGCGCCGGAGAGCACGAGCAGCAGCATGGTGCCGAGCGCGCCGTCGTTCAGCCCGACCGCGGGGAAGGTGTAGCGCAGCACCACGTCGGCGAGCCTCTCCCTGGCGACCACGACGATCGAGCCGAACTGCAGCGTGGCATTGCGCTCCGCGACCCGCTTGTGCAGCTGCGGTTTGAGCGGGCGGTCCCAGGCGAGCACGCAGGTCAGGGTGAGCACGTCGAGCCCTGGCGCCAGGGTGACGGCGTCCAGCGAGCAGAGCGCGCCCTCGTAGTCGAAGCGCAGCGAGCCGTCGTTGTCCACCCGCACGTCGACGTCGTAGATGGAGAGCACCGCGCCCGCCGACGCCTTGAGCTCCATGGCGGGGTCGAGCGGCTCGCTCACTTGGCGCCCCCGAAGCGGCGGTCGCGGCGGGCGTAGGCCAGGCAGGCCTCCCACAGGTTGCGGCGGTCGAAGTCGGGGAAGAGCGTCTCCTGGAAGACGAATTCGGCGTACGCGGACTGCCAGAGCAGGAAGTTCGAGGTGCGGAACTCGCCGGAGGGGCGGAGGAAGAGGTCGACGTCGGGCATGTCCGGCTCGTCCAGGAAGCGGGCCACCGTGGACTCGTCGACCTTCTCCGGGTCGATCTCGCCCGCCGCCACCCGGCGCGCGATCTCCCGTGCGGCGTCGGCGATCTCGGCGCGGCCGCCGTAGTTGACGCACATGGTGAGCGTCATGACGGTGTTGTCCCTGGTGAGCTCCTCGGCGACCTCGAGCTCCTTGATCACGCTGCGCCACAGCCGCGGCCGCCTGCCCGCCCAGCGCACCCGGACGCCCATCTCGTGCATCTCGTCCCGGCGGCGGCGGATGACGTCGCGGTTGAAGCCCATGAGGAAGCGCACCTCGTCCGGGCTGCGCCGCCAGTTCTCGGTGGAGAAGGCGTAGGCGCTGAGCCACTTGACGCCGATCTCGATGCAGCCCTCGACGGTGTCCATGAGCACCGCCTCGCCGCGCTCGTGCCCCGCCGTCCTGGCCAGCCCGCGCTCCTGCGCCCAGCGGCCGTTGCCGTCCATCACCAGCGCGACGTGCGCGGGCACCAGCTCGCGCGGCAGCTCCGGCGGGCGGGCGCCGGAGGGGTGCGGCGTCGGCGGGCGGACGGTGCGCGGGCCGTCGGACAGTGCGCTGCCCGTTCCGGACCCGGAGGAGTCGCGACGGAGGATCACGCCCCCATCCTGCCCGATGGCCGCGGGCCGGTGTAGCGGGCTCCCGCCGGACATCGCCGCCCGCCGTGCCCGGGGAGTGCGCACGGCTCCGGCGCGGCTACCCGCGTGCCGACTGCGGGTGGTGATCACGGTGCGGCCGCGGGCACCGGCGCCCGGCCCGGCCTACCCACGCGCGCATCCCGCGGCGCGTGCCACTCAGGGGACCGAGGGCGTGCGCTCCAGCAGCGGCAGGGTGCGCAACCGACGCTCGAGGTGCCACTGCAGGTGCGCGGCGACCAGCCCGCTGGCCCGCGTGCGCACCGGGACGGGCACCGCCTCCACCCTCTCCCACTCCCCGCGCAGCAGCGCCACCAGCAACTCCAGCGCCCCCTCCGGCGGGCTGGAAGCCCCCGGCGGGCGGCAGTGCACGCACACCGCCCCACCGGCGGCGACGTGGAAGGCCCGGTGCGGGCCGGGGGTGGCGCACTTGGCGCACTCGTCCAGCGCGGGCGCCCAGCCCGCGAACCCCATGGCGCGCAGCAGGAAGGCGTCCAGGATCAGCTCGTGCGGCCGCTGCCCGGCGGCGATGGCGCGCAGCGCGCTCGCGGTGAGCGCGTGCAGCTTGGGCGCGGGCGCGCGCTCCTCGCCCGCCAGCCGCTCCGCGGTCTCCAGCACCGCGCAGGCGGTGGTGTAGCGGCCGTAGTCGGCCACGATGTCGGCGGCGAACGCCTCCACGGTGTGCACCTGGGTGACGGTGTCGAAGCTGCGCCCCGGATACAGCTGCACGTCGACGTAGGCGAACGGCTCCAGCCGCGCCCCGAACCGCGAGCCGGTGCGCCGCACCCCCTTGGCCACCGCCCGCACCAGGCCGTTGCGCCGGGTCAGCAGCGTGACGATGCGGTCGGCCTCGCCCAGCTTGTGCTGGCGCACCACCACCGCCTCATCCCGATACGAACGCACCGGCCCATCCTCGCACGGACCGGGGACAGCGTCAGCGAACCGGCGGCACACCCATGGTCGCGGTGACCGCGACCACCTGGATCTGCTCCAGCGTCTGCCCCAGCGCCGCCAGCCGGGCGATCACGCCGAGCCGGTGCTCCGGCGAGCCGGGGCGGACCAGCACCGGCGGCCCGGCATTGCGCGGCCGGACGAAGGCGCCGTGCTCGCTCACGTACCGCATCGGCACGCCGTCCCGCACCGCGCGGTAGGCGTCCAGGTCGAGGTCGGCGTGGCGCACCGGGTCGATGTGCAGGTCGGCGAGGTGCCGCTCGGCCTGGGCCAGCCGCAGCGCGCGATCCTCCTGGTCCAGGAAGCGCACCCAGTGCCCGATCCGCAGGCGGTAGGCCGCCACCGCGTCCCTGAGCAGCTCGCGGTGCCGTTCGGCGACCGCGGCCAGCTCGGGTAGCTCCCCGGCGACGGAATCGAACGCCGGGTGCCCGGTGTACAGATCGGTCATCTTCGCCCCCAAACCTCGGTCGCGAATAGCGCTGCGCGGCAACCTGATCGGGATCTCGCAGAGCACCATTGTGCCCTACCGGGGCCGGTGGCGGAACGGATCGGGCGGCGCGGGGGCGGTGCCGGGGCGGAAAACGGCCCCGGGGTCAGAATCCGAGGCGGCGCAGCTGCTTCGGATCGCGCTGCCAGTCCTTGGCGACCTTGACGTGCAGGTCCAGGTAGATCCGGGTGCCGAGGATGTGTTCGATCTGCTTGCGGGCGCTGGTGCCGACCTGCTTGAGCCGGGAACCCCCCTTGCCGATGATGATGGCCTTCTGGCTCGGCCGCTCGACGTAGAGCAGGGCGTGCACGTCGAGCAGGTCGTCCCGGTCCTCGCGCGGCATGACCTCCTCGATGACCACGGCCAGCGAGTGCGGCAGCTCGTCCCGGACACCCTCCAGCGCGGCCTCCCGGATGAGCTCGGCCATCAGGGTTTCCTCCGGCTCGTCGGTGAGCTCGCCGTCCGGGTAGAAGGCCGGCCCCTCCGGCATCTTCGAGGCGATCACCTCGACCAGCACCTCGACCTGCTCGCCGCGCACCGCGGAGACCGGAACCAGCTCGGCCTCGGGGCCGAGCAGCTTCGAGACGGCGAGCAGCTGCGCCGCCACCTCGTCCCGGCTCACCTTATCGATCTTGGTGACCACGCCGAGCAGCGTGGTCTTCGGCGCCATCTGCCGGATCTGCTGCACGATCCAGCGGTCACCGGGGCCGATCTTCTCGTCCGCCGGGATGCAGAGCGCGATCACGTCGACCTCGGAGTAGGTGTCCCGCACGAGGTCGTTGAGGCGCGCGCCGAGCAGCGTGCGCGGGCGGTGCAGCCCGGGCGTGTCCACCAGGATGAGCTGCGCGTGCTCCCGGTGCACGATGCCGCGGATGGTGTGCCGCGTGGTCTGCGGGCGGGAGGAGGTGATGGCGATCTTCTGCCCGACGAGCGCGTTCGTCAGCGTCGACTTGCCGGTGTTCGGACGGCCGACGAAACAGACGAAGCCGGAGCGGAATTCAGGCACCGGACACCTCGGCCGCGGCGTCGTCGACGATGTCGAAGACCGAGCCGGAGCGGTCGGCGAAGACGATCCGAGCGCTCGCCGAGACCTCGCGGACCGCGGGCACCCCGGCGTCCTTGAACTGCCCGCCGACCACGACGGCGGCCTCGAAACCCTCGGCGCCGCTGGAGATCGCGGCCGCGACGGCGGCCTGCAGCGCGGTCAGCCGCAGCTCCTGCAGCGCCACCTCGCCCGCGGCGTAGGTGCGGCCTTCGGTGTCCCGGACGGCCGCGCCCGCCGCGCCCCCGGTCCGGCCCATCGCCCCGCGCGCGAGCGTGAGCAGTTTGGTGTCCTCGGCGTCGAGCTCGGTCATTCGGATCCCTCCTGGTCGCGGTCGGCCGTCGTGGTGCGGCTCGATCCGTTCTGCGCTGCCTCCGCCGCCGCGGCCTCGCCGCGGTCCTTCCGGCGGCCACCCTTGTCGGCGCTCCGATCCTTGCGCCCGCGCTCGCCCTCGCGCGGTGGCTCGGCCTGCTCGTCCTCGCCGGAGGCCTTGTCCCGGCGCACCACGACGGTCTGCACCCGCAGCCGGCCGCGGGCGTCCGGGCCCCCCTCGCCGCGCAGCACCAGCCCGTGCGCGGTCACCTTGGAGCCGGGCAGCGGCACCCGCTCCAGCTCGTGCGCGAGCAGCCCGCCGACGGTGTCGACCTCCTCGTCGGCGATCTGCACCCCGAACAGCTCGGCCAGGTCCTGCACCGGCAGCCGCGCCGAGACCCGGTAGCGGCCGTCGCCGAGCTCCTCGATCGGCGGCGTCTCGCCGATGTCGTACTCGTCCGCGATCTCGCCGACGATCTCCTCCAGCACGTCCTCGATGGTGACCAGCCCGGCGATGCCGCCGTACTCGTCCACCAGCAGCGCCATGTGGTTGCGCCGGCGCTGCATCTCGTCGAGCAGGCTGTCCAGCGGCTTGGAGTCCGGCATGAAGACGGCGGGGCGCATGACCTCGCGGACCTTCACCTTGCGGCTGCGGTCGGCATAGGGCACCAGGTCCTTGAGGTAGACCACGCCGAGGATGTCGTCCACGTTCTCGCCGATCACCGGCATCCGGGAGTGGCCGCTGCGCACCGCGAGCGACATGGCCTGGGCGGCGGTCTTGTCCGCCTCGATCCAGATCATCTCGGTGCGCGGCACCATGACCGCGCGGGCCGCGGTGTCGCCGAGCTCGAAGACCGACTGGATCATCCGCCGCTCCTCGTCGGCGACCACGCCGCGCTCGCCGGCCATCTCGACCACCTCGCGCAGCTCGATCTCGGAGGCGAACGGGCCGTTGCGGAACCCGCGGCCCGGCGTGATCGCGTTGCCGATCAGGATGAGCAGCCTGCTCACCGGCCCGAGCAGCACGCCGATCAGCTGCAGCGGCAGCGCCGCGGCGAGCGCGATGGAGTAGGCGTGCTGGCGGCCGAGGGTGCGCGGGCCGACGCCGATCACCACGTAGTCGACCAGCACCATGACCACCGCGGTGCCGAGCAGCGCCCAGCCGTCCGCCCAGACGTCGAGCAGCGCGGCCGCGAGCAGCACCGTCGCGGTGATCTCGCAGAGCACCCGGAGCAGCACCATGAGGTTCACGTAGCGCGGCCGGTCGTCCATGATCCGGAGCAGCCGGGCGGCGCCGGCGCGCTCGGCGCGCACCATGTCGTCGAGCCGGGCCCTGGAGACGGTGTTGAGCGCGGCGTCCAGCCCGGCGAAGAGCCCGCCCGCGGGGACGAGCAGCACCGCGAGCACGATCAGCGTCGCGGAGCTCACGTCTGCCCCGGTGTGTCGCCCGGCGCGGTGAAGCCGGTCTTGCCGAGCAGCCTGGTGTCGCGTTCGGCCAGCTCGGCGCGGTACCGCGCCTCGCGCAGGCTCTCGTACCACTCCTCGAGCAGCCGGGCCTGCAGGGCGAACATCTCCTTCTCCTCGTCCGGCTCGGCGTGGTCGTAGCCGAGCAGGTGCAGCACGCCGTGCACGGTGAGCAGGGCCAGCTCGTGCTGCAGCGAGTGCCCGGCCTTGCGCGCCTGCCCGGCGGCGAACTCCGGGCAGAGCACGATGTCGCCGAGCATGGAGGGGCCGGGCTCCGGGCTGTCCGGCCGCCCGCCCGGCTCCAGCTCGTCCATCGGGAAGGACATCACGTCGGTGGGGCCCGGGAGGTCCATCCAGCGCACGTGCAGGTCGGCCATGGTGTCCAGATCCACAAGCACCATCGACAACTCGGCGGCCGGGTGGACGTCCATGCGCGCGATGGCGAAGCGCGCGACGCCCACCAGATCCTCTTCGGGGACGTCGAACCCCGACTCGTTGGCGATCTCGATGCTCACCCGAACAGGGTAGGCAATCGGGTCAGCGCCGGTCTCCCCGGCTCGCGGCTCGGCGCTGCGCCCGGTTGCCCGGGTAGTGCGCCCCCACCGGTGCCCGCACCTCCGACTCGAATCGGTCGTAGGCGTCGACGATCTCCGAGACCAGCCGGTGCCGCACCACATCGCTGCTGGTGAGCTGGGCGAAGTGGATGTCCTCGATATCGGTGAGGATCTCGCTGGCCGCGCGCAGCCCGGACCGCGCCCCGCCGGGCAGGTCGACCTGCGTGACGTCGCCCGTCACCACGATCTTGGAGCCGAAGCCGAGCCTGGTCAGGAACATCTTCATCTGCTCTGCCGTGGTGTTCTGCGCCTCGTCCAGCACGATGAAGGAGTCGTTGAGCGTGCGCCCGCGCATGTACGCCAGCGGCGCCACCTCGATGACGCCCGCCGCCATGAGCTTGGGGATCGCCTCGGGATCCATCATGTCGTGCAGCGCGTCGTAGAGCGGCCGCAGGTACGGGTCGATCTTCTCGTTCAGCGTGCCGGGCAGGAAGCCGAGCCGCTCGCCCGCCTCCACCGCCGGCCGGGTGAGGATGATCCGGTTGACCTGCTTGGTCTGCAGCGCCTGCACCGCCTTGGCCATGGCCAGGTAGGTCTTGCCGGTACCGGCCGGGCCGATGCCGAAGACCACGGTGTTGGTGTCGATGGCGTCGACGTAGCGCTTCTGGTTCAGCGTCTTGGGCCGGATGGTCTTGCCGCGCCGGGACAGGATGTCCAGGCTGAGCACCTCGGCCGGGGACTCCTCGCTGCCCTCGGTGAGCATGGAGACCGTGTGCCGGACGGTGTCCGGCGTGATGCCCTTGTTCTTGCCGGTCAGCGAGACCAGCTCGCCGATGATCCGCTCGGCGAGCGCCACCTCGGCCGGCCGGCCGGTGAGCGTCAGCGAGCTACCCCGCACGTGGATATCCGCCTCGAGCAGCCGCTCCAGCTCACGCAGATTCTCATCCGCCGATCCGAGGAGCGGGAACACCGATTCGGGGGCCAGTTCGAGGCTGGAGCGCACGCTCTTCATGGCCGGAGCGGCGTTGTCGTCGTTGCCGGATGCGCCCGGGTCGGCCGGGGCTCCGGAAGTGTTGCCGAATTCGTCTGGTGTTCGCAAAAGTCGCCGCAGCCTCTTCTCGATCTCGGGGGAACCGGGGTGGCCCGGGTGCGGTGCTACCGCCCCCTTCCCGCCACGGAGTTTACCGCCCGGTACCGACAGCCGACAGGGAATATGCCCCCGGCGAACGGTGCGCCGCCCAGCCCTGGATCGCGGTGCGGAACCGGCGCGCCGCCTCCGGCATCGGCCGGTCCGCGGCCCACACCAGCCCGACCTCGCGCACCGCGCCCGGATCGGCCAGCGGCACCCTGGCGACCGCCGGGCTCGGGGTCGCCCCCGGCGGCGGGTCCTCCAGCGGCACCAGCGCCACGCCGAGCCCCGCCGCCACCAGCCCGGTGACCGTCACCAGGTCGCTCGATTCGAAGACGATGCGCGGGTGCAGCCCCGCCGCCGCGGCGAGCTCGTCCAGCAGCCGGCGCATGCCGTACCCGGGGCGCATGGCGATGACATCCTCGCCGCCCAGATCGGCGAGGTGCAGCTGGCGCCGTCCGGCCAGCCGGTGCCCCGCGGGCACCGCGAGCACCAGCGGCTGGCGCAGCAGCCCCGACCAGCCGAGCCCCGCTTCGGCCGGGCGCGGCGAGACCACCGCGAGGTCGGCCTCGCCGTCCAGCACCATGCGGGTGATGGTGCCCGCCGCGTCCTGGTGCAGCGAGACCGCGACCCGCCCCGCCTGCCTGCGAAAATCCCCGACCAGCTGGGGTACCAGCCAGCTGCCGAAGGAGTGCAGGAAGGCGAGGCGCACGGTGCCCTCGGCCGGGTCGGCGAGATCGGCGACGGCCCGCGCGCCCGCGTCCAGCTCGATCCGGGCGCGCCGGGCGTGCTCGTAGTACGCCCGGCCGAACTCGTTGAGCCGGAGCCGCTTGCCCACCCGGTCGAAGAGCCGCACCCCGAGCCTGCGCTCCAGCCGGGCCAGCATGCGGGAGAGCGTGGGCTGCGCGAGGTGCAGGCGATCGGCCGTGGCGCCCACGTGCTCGAGTTCCGCGAGTGTGATGAACCACGTCAGGTCGTCCCCGAGCACATCGTCACCTCTGCTAATGCCGCTGCTGCATTGATTTGTCCTCGATTATGCATTTCCTTCGCCGATCGCGCCGGGCGCAGGCTGGCGCTATGAGCGGATCGAGCGGACGGGAGCGGCGGATCGTCACCGCGCTCTTCGCGGCGGGGCTGACCACCTTCGCCTCGATGTACAGCGCGCAGGCGCTGCTGCCGAGCCTCGCGGCGGCGTTCGGGGTCGCGCCCGCGCGGGCCGCGCTGGCGGTCTCGCTCACCACCGGCTTCCTGGCGCTGGCGATCATCCCGGTGAGCGCGCTCTCCGGCCGGTTCGGGCGGACCAGGGTGATGGTGTGGTCCGCCGCGGTCTCCGCCGCCATCGGGCTGCTGCTTCCCCTGGCGCCGACGCTGGACGTGCTGCTCGCCGCCCGCGCGGTGCAGGGCATCACGCTGGCCGGGGTGCCCGCCGTGGCCATGGCCTACCTGGCCGAGGAGATCGACGCGGGCCGGTTGGGCGCCGCAATGGGCGTCTACGTCTCCGGCACCACGCTCGGCGGGCTCACCGGGCGGCTGATCCCCGCCTTCGCGCTGGACCACACCTCCTGGCGGTGGGCGCAGGCGCTCATCGCCGTGATCGGCGCGCTGTGCACGGTGTGGTTCGTGCGGGCGCTGCCTGCCTCGCGCGGGTTCCGGCCGCGCACCTCCGGGGCCGGGCGGGATCTGGTCGCCCAGCTGCGGGAGCCGCGGCTGCTCGCGCTCTTCACCCTGGCCTTCGTGCTCATGGGTGGGTTCGTCTCGGTCTACAACTACCTGGGGTTCCGGCTGCTCGCCGCGCCCTTCGGGCTGCCCGCGAGCGTGGCCGGGCTGGTGTTCGTGCTGTACCTGGCGGGGACCGTCGCCTCGACCACCGCCGGGCGGCTCGCCGATCGCTTCGGGCGCGGGCCGGTGCTGGCCGGTTCGGTAGCGCTCACCGGCTTCGGGGCCGCGTTGTCGCTGCCGGATCGGCTGCCGCTCGTGCTGGCCGGGATTCTGCTGTTCACGGCCGGTTTCTTCGGTGCGCACGCGGTGGCGAGTGCCTGGGTCGGCGCGGCGGCGGCGCGGGGGAATCGCGCGGCCGCGTCGTCGCTGTACCTGTTCTGCTACTACCTGGGGAGTGCGGTGCTCGGCGGGTTGTCCGGGCTGGCGTTCGCGGAGTTCGGGTGGGGTGGGCTGGTTGCCGGGGTCGGGGTGCTGCTGGTGCTGGCCGGGTGCGGTGGTGGTTGTGGTTCGGGGGGAGAGGGGCGTGGTGGAGGGGGAGTTGGTCGGGGTGGGGCGGTAGGGCAGTTGGCTCCGAGGGGGGCGTTCTGCGCACCGGAACGCGGCCCATCTCGCGCGCCTCCGCACACGCAGCAGCGCCACCAGCGTGGGTCAGCGCCCCCGAACCGCTCCTGAACAGCGCGCGGCGCTACCAGCGCGAGGTGAGAGCCCCGAGCGCACCGAGCGCAACAGCACCGGCGGTCGAGGTGCGCAGCACAGTAGGCCCGAGCAGCACAGCAGTAGCCCCCGCCTCGGTGAAAGCCGAAATCTCGGAATCGTCCAACCCACCCTCGGGCCCCACGATCAACACCACCCGCAAAGCCTCCCCGAACGGCAGCGCCGTGAACCGCCCCACCCCCGACTCGTGCAACGCCGCCACCACTCCCCCCTCGGCCACGGTGGCCCGCACCAACTCCACGACCTCCCGGGTCCGCCGAACCGCACCGACCTCGGGAATGTAGGCCCGCCGAGACTGCCGAGCCGCACTCCGCGCCGCAGCCCGCCACTTCTCGACCCCCTTGCCCGCCTTCCCGTCCCAATTGGCCACACACCGGGCCGCCTGCCACGGCACGATCACATCGACCCCCGCCTCGGTCATGAGCTCGACCGCCAGCTCGGACCGATCCGATTTCGGCAACGCCTGCACCACCGTTACCGCGGGCACGACCGGCTCGGCAACCCGCCGATCCAGAACCGCGAGCTCCAGCCGATCCTTCTGCGCCCCGATCACCTCGGACTCCGCGACCACCCCGCGCCCGTCGGAGAGCGTGATCGACTCCCCCACCCGGATCCGCCGCACGGTGGCGGCATGCCTGCCCTCCGGCCCGTCCAGCACCGCAACCGCACCGGGCTGCGGAATCTCGTCCAGGTAGAAGACCGTCGCGGCCACTCAGCGACCGCTGAAGGACGCCCGCAGCCGGGCGAAGAGCCCGCTGTTGTGCTCGGACTGCGCGGAAACGACCTCGGCCCGATCGCGCTCCCGCAGCCCCTTGTACTTGCGCAGCAGCTCGTTCTGCTTGCTGTCCAGCTTGGACGGCACCACGATCTCCAGGTGCGCGAGCAGGTCACCGCGCGCCCCGGACCGCAGCTTGGGCATGCCGTGCCCGCGCAGCACCGAGACCTCGCCGGGCTGGGTGCCCGGTGTGATGCTCAACTCGGTCGGCCCGTCCAGAATGGTGTCGATCACCACGGTGGTGCCGAGCGCGGCGTCCACCATCGGCACCCGGATGGTGCAGTGCAGATCGTCGCCGTCCCGGACGAAGATGTCGTGCGGCTGCTCCACCACCTCGACGTACAGATCGCCCGCGTGCCCGCCGCCGGGGCCGACCTCGCCCTGCGCGGCCAGCCGCACCCGCATGCCGTTCGCCACACCGGCCGGGATCGGCGCCGCGATCTCACGACGGGCCCGCACCCGGCCGTCGCCCCCGCACTTGTTGCACGGGTCCGGAATGGTCTCGCCCGCACCGCGGCAGGTGGGGCAGGGCCGCGAGGTGAGCACCTGGCCGAGGAACGAGCGCTGCACCGACTGCACCTCGCCCGCACCGCCACAGGTCTCACAGCGCACCGGCTTGGAATCCCCGTTGGTCCCCGCGCCGTGGCACAGGTCGCACAGGATCGCCGTGTCGACGGTCAGGTGCTTGGTCACGCCGACCGCGCACTCCGCCAGGCTGAGCCGGGTGCGCAGCAGCGAGTCGGCGCCGGGCTGCACCCGGCCGCGCGGCTTGCGCTGCCCCCCGGAGGCGTTCATCCCGCCGAAGAAGGCCTCGAAGACGTCGCCGAGGCCGCCGAAGCCGGCGCCGGAAAAGCCGCCCGCGCCGCCGCCGTTCTCCAGCGGGTCACCGCCCATGTCGACGATGCGCCGCCGCTCCGGGTCGGACAGCACCTCGTAGGCGGTCGACACGTCCCGGAACCTCGCCTGCGCCGCCTCGTCGGGGTTGACGTCCGGGTGGAGCTCCCGGGCCAGCTTGCGGTAGGCGCGCTTGATCTCCTGATCGGTCGCGTTCTTCGCGACGCCGAGCAGTCCGTAGTAGTCCCGTGCCACTTCGCTTCTCTAGTCCTTGGTCGCCGTTTACCGATATCGGACGGTCCGCGCGGCACACGCCGCCGGGCCGGGCCCCGACACCGGCCTTAGTCGGATGCACTCAACTTTATCCGCTCGGGCGCGCGGCCCGGCAGCGGAGTCCCCCGAAAGCCCGGACGGACCTCAGCGTCCGGCCAGCACTTCCCCGATATAGCGGGCCACCGCCGCCACCGAGGCGATGGTGCCCGGGTAATCCATGCGCGTCGGCCCCAGCACCCCCATGCCACCGAGAACCGCGCCCGCCGCACCGTACCCCGTGGTGACGACCGAGGTCCCGCGCATCTCCTCGACCTGCGTCTCCTCGCCGATCCGGACCGTGATCGTGCCAGGCTGCTGCGCGGCCGCGAGCAGCTTGAGCACCACCACCTGTTCCTCCAGCGCCTCCAGCACCGTGCGCAGCGAACCCGGCAGCCCGAAGTCGGCCGCATTGCGGGTCAGGTTCGCGGTGCCGCCCAGCACCAGCCGCTCCTCCGGATGCTCGACCAGCGTCTCCACCAGCACCGTCGACACCCGGATCAGCACATCCCGCAGCTTCCCCGGCGCGTTCTCCGGCAGCGCCGCGACCGCCGCCGAGGCGGTGGCCAGGCGCTTGCCGTCCATGGCGCCGCCGAGCAGCGCGCGCAGCGCCGCCAGGTCCTCGTCGTCCACCAGCGCGCCGAGCTCGACGATCCGCTGATCGACCCGCCCGGTGTCGGTGATCACCACCAGCAGCAGCCGCGCCGGATTCAGCGCCACCACCTCGATGTGCCGCACCGTCGACGCCGACACCGTCGGGTACTGCACCACCGCGACCTGCCTGGTCAGCTGCGCGAGCAGCCGCACCCCGCGCCGCAGCACGTCGTCCAGATCGACCCCGGACTCCAGGAATTCCAGAATCGCCCGCCGCTCCGCCGACGAGAGCGGCTTCACCTCGGCGATCCGATCCACGAACTGCCGATACCCCTTGTCCGTCGGGATCCGCCCCGAGCTGGTGTGCGGCTGCGCGATGTAACCCTCCGCCTCCAGCACCGCCATGTCATTGCGCACCGTGGCACTCGATACGCCCAGGTTGTGCCGCTCGACCAGCGTCTTCGACCCGATCGGCTCCTTGGTCGCGACGTAGTCGGCAACGATCGCCCGCAGAACCTCGAAACGACGATCCTCGGTACTCGACACGGCCTACCTCCTCGCTTGCGATCCATTCTAGGTGCCCGGACCCCGATATCCCCCGTTCTGCATCCGGGCTGTGGATGGATTGCCCGGGTTGACGAGAGTTGTCCACAGGCGCCTTGCCCGGGGTGCGGTGCGCCGGTAGCGTCACGGGCCAGACCAGGGGGACGTCGGCTTCGAGGGGGACTCGTGCGATTCGGCACCGCGGCTCTCGCCGCTCTTACCGTTTTTTTCATTGCGGGATGTGACTCGTCGGGCGGTTCAGGGACATCGTCGACGAGCCCGGCGACACCGACTGGTGCACCAACCGCCTTTGATCCTTGCGCAGACATCCCCCAGAGCCTGCTCGATTCCGAGGGCCTCCGGAACGAGCACGAGGCGGATGACAACGCCGGCGGTATTCAGTGGCGGGGTTGCGACTGGGTACAGGTCGACGGGTACGCGGCAAGTATTCAGACGACGAATCTGACCGTCGCGATGGTGCGCGACAAGAAGTTCGCGGATGCCCGCGAATTCGCCATCGGCGATCGGCAGGCGATTTCAGGGAGGTCGAGCACCGATCGTCCCGACGAGGAGTGCGCGGTCAATGTGTCGATCCAGGGCGGAAGTCTGGAGGTTGGTCTGACCAACCCGGACTCGAGCAAGAAAACCGGGCACCTCGATACTTGCGAACTGGCCCGTGCCCTCACGGAAAAAGTTGTCGCGGCCCTTCCGCAGGGAGTGTGACCTACATGTTCGACTGCGGCATATGGGGAGGTACCGGCCATGACCAACGATGAACGCCCGATGAAGAACCTGCTCGACGCAGTCGGCAACGGTGCCGGCGTCAGTTTGCGTCCCGAAGAGTTCGTCAATATCGAACGCGATTGCGAGCACTTCAAGCTCACGATTCGCGAGATCCAGCGAACCATGGACCGAGTCGCTCGCCACTCGACGTGGAATCTCGGTGAGAACCATCCCCTGATGGTCTCGGGGCAGACCGTCGTCGACCGTTTCAGGAAGAAGGCCGCCGGTTCCGGCGATGGCAACGACGTCCACGCTGTCATGGAACAGCACTACAAGATCGTCGAGGACATCCAGGAAGTTCATCGGATAGTCCGACAGCGCATGATGGACACCGACGCCGACTTCGCCTCCGAGTTCCAGCGGCTCAGCACCGAACTCGAGGAGCGACCACCCGTACAGCCCAAACTGGGCCCGTACCTGCTTCCGGACGGGAGCGCACGATGAACGGATACGAGCAGCCACGAATTCCGGGCGGCGGGGAGCAGACGGACAGCTGGGAGCACCCCGACATCAAGAACGCGTTCGATCCGCTGGATACGACGGAGGCGGTGGAGCAGGCCCAGAAGTACTGGGAGGTGCACCAACTGTGGGAGCAGGGGCTGGCGACGTTCGCCCGGTCCATTCAGAACTCCATTGCGCAGGCCTGGTCCGGCCCGGCGGCCGATAAGGCGAGGGATGCGATTGCGAACTATGCGGCGGATGCGCAGCAGTTGAGTCCGGCGCTGGCGGAGATGTATACGCGGGTGCGGGATGCTGCCACGGCGATCGTGGATACGAAGAACGCGATTCCGGAGCCGGTGGAGGTGAGCTGGACGTCGTGGGCGTGGCCACCGCACCGGTGGGACCTGCAGCGGGAGCAGTCGGAGGCGGCGCAGGTGGCGCGGACCGAGATGCGGCAGCGGTATGTGGAGCCATTCGGGCAGGTGGATGGGCAGATTCCGGTGCTGCCCACGCCGATCGGTCCGACCGTGTCGCCGGATATCGCGGTGCCGCCGCCGGGTGGGTACGTCGCCACCGACAGTGGTGAGGATTCGCCCGGCTCCGGTAGCGGGGTGGGTAGCGGGGCGCCGGGTACGGGCAGCCCGGGTGCGGAGGAATCGGAGAAGTCCGAGGACGGTGGCGAGGGCGCGCCGGAGGGTAGCGAGGAACCGCAGGACGGGGCCGAGCAGCAGGACGGTAGCGAGACCACCTCCGCGGGTACTGCGCCGAGTACTGCTAATCAGCAGTCCACGTCGAATGATTCGACTCCGCGGACGACCAATGATCCGAGCCGGACGGTTGCGGCGAGCACGGTGCCGGCGAGCACGGTGCCGGCGAGTACGGTGCCGACGAGTACGACGCCGACCGGGACGCCGGGGTATACGCCGAGCGGAACACCGTCGCCGACGAGTTCGCCGGGTTCGCCGAGCAGCACCAATCAGCCGGGGCCGGGGCGCAGTATCCCCGGCGGGCCGGGGAGCACGGTGGCACCGGCCGCGGCGGCGGCAGCCGCGCAGGCACAGGCGGGCCGCTCGGCCAGCGGGTACCCGGGCATGTTCGGTGCGGGGGCGGGGCGCGGGCGTGGAGAGGGGGATTCCGAGCATCAGCGGCCGGACTATCTGGTCAATCAGGAGAACACCGACGAACTGCTCGGTGAGACCCCGCGGACGGTGGCGGGTGGCGTGATCGGCGGCGACCGGACGGAACCGCCGCGGTGAACCGCTCGGGCGCATGACCGAATGGAGCTGGGCCACGGATGATTTCGCGGCCCTCTGGTACGACGACGCCCGGGATCGGTTTCCCAGTCCGCTGCGGTACACCAGCCGGTTTCGGTTGCGGGACGAGTTCGCCGCGCATCGGTCGGCGGTGTTCGCCCGGTACGGGGTGGACGAGCGGGACGAGATCGACGCGGCGCTCGGCACCTTGGCCGATGCGGAGATTCGGATCGAGATTCTCGGTGGGAGTAGCAGGCATCGGCAGAGCACCGGGCCGGAGGATGTCCGGCAATATCGGATCGTGGGGGCGCGGACGGGTTTTCGGGCGGTGGTGGCGGTGCAGTACGGGACCGATTCCGAGCACGGGCCGATCCGGCTGCGGATGAGCCGGGTGGAGGATCTGCCCGCGCGGTTGGTGGCAGCGATACCGGCGTGCGCGCCGGGGAGTGCGGGGGGCGAGACCTTCCACCCTGATGATCTGCGGCCGGCCAGGGACAGCTATCTGGAGGACAACGGGCGCAATACGCCGCGGGATCGGTACCGGCGGCTGCTCGGGCGGCCAGCCGATGGGGGCGGGAGTGCGGTTCTGCTGGTGGGGCCGATCAATCGGCTGGATCCGCCGTTGGCCGCTGTGCAGTGGTACGACATCAGCGGTGATGGGCGGTACACCGAGCGGCGGGGGGCGCATGTGAGTGTGCGGCCCACTACTACCGCCGACCTGGTCGCCGGGTTCGGTGGGTGGATCGAGCGGGCTGAGCAGCGGCTTCAGGACGAGGGGTGAGTACGGCACCGGTGCCGTTGCCCGGGGTCGACAACTCCGGTCGGTGGTGAGCGTCGACAAGGCCGGTCGGCTGGAGGGCCGAACGTGTGCAGCGCCCGCGACCAGCGGCGCGCTCGGCTGGTCGGCGGGCGCCGCGGCCCTCCCGGTCTCGATCCTGACCTACCCCGGTGCTGGACGTCGCCCCGAGCGGGAACGTCGACCTGTGGACGGGGACAACCGCCGAGGCAGGCACCTGCGTGCGGACGAACTGCGAACTCGGTCAGGGCCGGTCGCGGACAGGCGCGCTGCTGCGACCTTCGTCCCGCCCGCTCAGCTCGGCATCGAGCGTGACCTGGGCGATCCGCATCCCCTCGGCATATTCGGGCTGCTGGAGCCGCTCCCAGATCGCATCGGGGCCGACCTCCTCCCGCTGGCTGCTGACCCACCAGATATTGCCGAAGGGATCCTTGATCCGGCCGCCGCGCTGCCCGAAGGCGTCATCGGCGATCGGGGTCACCACCGCCGCGCCCGCGGCGAGGGCGGCGGCGAAGGCGGCGTCCGGGTCGGGGACGAAGATCCGGAGCAGGCTGGGGATGACGGGCCAGTCGGGGCGGCGATCGAAGGCGAGGATGACAGTGTCGCCGACCCGGATCTCGCCGTGGCCGATCGAGCCGTCCTCGACGGGGACCCGGCCCAGCTCCTGACCGCCGAACACCTCGGCGACGAAGTCGAGGAGGGCACCGGTGTCATCGGTGACCACCCAGGGTGAGACGGTGTTGTACCCCTTCGGCACGCCAGTCGACAGTTCAGGCATCGCGATCCTTCCGCGCGGATTGTGTACAGCCCCGACGGTAGGAGTCATAGCGGTCGGAATCCGACCGCAATGTCAGACCAGCAGGTCGCGCACGACACCGTCCGCCAGCAGCCGGCCGCGATCGGTGAGCACCAGCCGCTCGCCGCGCACCTCGGCCAGTCCACCCGCCACGATGCCGGGCACCGCGGCACGCCCGTGCGCGTCGAGATCGGCGAGCGGCAAGCCGGTGCGCAGCCGCACGGCGAGCATGACCCGCTCGGTGTGGCGCTCGGCGGCGCTCAGCTCCTCCCACCCGGCGGCGGGCAGCCCCCCGGCGGCCACCCGGTCGGCGTACCGGGCGGGGTGCTTGACATTCCACCAGCGCACGCCGCCGAGGTGGCTGTGCGCACCGGGACCGGCGCCGAGCCAGTCACCGCCGTCCCAGTAGCCGAGGTTGTGCCTGCACCGGGCGGCGTCACCGCGGGCCCAGTTGGAGACCTCGTACCACTCCAGCCCGGCACCGCGCAGCCTGGCGTCGATGCGCTCGTAGCGGGCGGCGAGCACGTCCTCGTCGGGCGCGGGCAGCTCGCCGCGGCGCACCCGGCGGGCGAGGGCGGTGCCGTCCTCGACGATCAGCGAGTAGGCGGAGACGTGGTCGACCGCCGCGGCCAGTACGGCGTCCAGGCTGGCGGCCAGGTCGGCATCGGACTCGCCGGGGGTGCCGTAGATCAGGTCCAGGTTGACGTGCTCGAAGCCGGCCGCGCGCGCCTCGAGGGCGGCGGCGACGGCACGGCCGGGGGTGTGCGTGCGGTCCAGCACGGCGAGCACGTGCGCGGCCGCCGACTGCATGCCGAGTGAGATCCGGGTGAACCCGGCGGCCCGCAGCCGCGCGAAGAAGGCGGGATCGGTGGACTCCGGATTCGACTCGGTGGTCACCTCCGCATCCGGCGCCAGGGAGAAATTCGCCCGTACCGCGTCGAGCACCGAGGCCAGGCCGTCGCCGCCGAGCAACGAGGGTGTGCCGCCGCCGACGAAGACCGTCGCCACCTCGGGAGTCGCCGACGGCAGGGCGTCGAAGGCCGCCGCGGCGGCGGCCAGCTCACCGCGCAGAGCTTCCAGCCAGGAGGCGGGGGACGCCACGGTGCCGAGCTCGCCCGCGGTGTAGGTGTTGAAGTCGCAGTATCCGCAGCGGGTCGCGCAGAACGGGACGTGCACGTAGATGCCGAACGGCCCGTCCCCGAAGTCGCCGAGGACGGGGCTCACGCCGGGGCTGCGGACGGGAAGGCTCACGGCTCCAGTCTGGCAAGTGCGTCGCAGCGGGCTCGACCCGCGTGTCGGCGTATGACTGGCGTCACAGTTGCTCCGGTCGGTCCTGGGGATTCTCCGCATTTTTCCGGGAAATATCCCCCGACGGTCTGGACGACCGCCCTGACGTGGCACAATAGGACGCATGCGCAACGGTGGAGTTCGATTGGTGGCCCGGCGCCACGTCGACTTCAAGCGCGTCTGCAGTGCGTGCTGTCTGCCGGAGTGTCAACCCTAGCCCCCTTGCGGCGCACCTCCCGACAGCCCCGGTGAAACGTCGAATCCACACTTTCGGTTCCGTCCGATCGACGCGGAGCGCCGCCCTGCGCGAGTGACGTTTCTCGCGCGTTCAGCACGGACGTACCACTCAGATCCAGCAGGAGCGATTCATGACGTCGAGCACCGACGCCGGCCCCGGCGAGAACTCCACCGCCGCGACCGAAGCGGCGGCGCCCGCCCGGCACCGGCCGGAGCGCCCCGCCTCCGAGCGCCGGGTCCGCCCGGACCGCCCGCGCGCGGCCGCCGCCGATGCCGCGCCCCGCGCCCGCACCGGCAAGCCGGCCCGGCGCCGGGCCGAGGGCCAGTGGGCGCTCGGCTACCGCGAGCCGCTCAACCCGAACGAGCAGTCCAAAAAGGACGACAACCCGCTGAACGTGCGGGCGCGGATCGAGAACATCTACAGCAAGACCGGCTTCGACGGCATCGACAAGGGCGATCTGCGCGGCCGGTTCCGCTGGTGGGGCCTCTACACCCAGCGTGAGCAGGGGTACGACGGCACCTGGACCGGCGACGAGAACATCGACATCCTCGAAGCCAAGTACTTCATGATGCGCATCCGCTGCGACGGCGGCGCGCTGGACGTCGCGCAGCTGCGCACCCTCGGCGGGATCTCCACCGAGTTCGGCCGGGACACCGCCGACCTCTCGGACCGGGAGAACGTCCAGTACCACTGGATCGAGGTGGAGAACGTCCCGGAGATCTGGAAGCGGATCGAGGGCGTCGGGCTCAAGACCACCGAGGCCTGCGGCGACTGCCCGCGCGTCGTGCTCGGCTCGCCGCTGGCCGGTGAGTCGCTGGACGAGGTCATCGACCCCACCCCGGCGATCGACGAGATCGTGCGCCGCTACATCGGCAAGCCGGAGTACTCCAACCTGCCGCGCAAGTTCAAGACCGCGATCTCCGGCCAGCAGGACGTGGTGCACGAGATCAACGATGTCGCCTTCATCGGGGTGAACCACCCGGAGCACGGCCCCGGCCTCGACCTCTGGGTCGGCGGCGGGCTCTCCACCAACCCGATGCTGGCGCAGCGGGTCGGCGTGTGGGTGCCGCTGGCCGAGGTCGCGGACGTGTGGGAGGGCGTGGTCTCGATCTTCCGGGACTACGGCTACCGGCGGCTGCGCACCAAGGCCAGGCTCAAGTTCCTGATCAAGGACTGGGGCATCGAGAAGTTCCGCCAGGTGCTGGAGGACGAGTACCTGAAGCGCAAGCTCATCGACGGCCCGGCCCCGGTGCAGCCGACCCGGCCGATCGACCACGTCGGCGTGCAGAAGCTGCGCAACGGCCGCAATGCCGTCGGCTTCTCCCCCATCGCGGGCCGGGTCTCCGGCACCATCCTGACCAAGGTCGCCGATGCCGCCGAGCGGGCGGGCTCGGACCGGATCCGGTTCACGCCGTATCAGAAGCTCATCGTGCTCGATGTGCCGGACGGGCAGGTCGAGGCGCTGATCGCGGAGCTGGAGCCGCTCGGGCTGCAGGCGCGGCCCTCGGTGTGGCGGCGGAACCTGATGGCGTGCAGCGGGATCGAGTTCTGCAAGCTCTCCTTCGCCGAGACCCGCAAGCGCTCGCAGGCGCTGGTCCCGGAGCTGGAGCAGCGGCTCGCCGACCTGAACGCCGGGCTGGACGTGCCGATCACGATCAATATCAACGGCTGCCCGAATTCGTGCGCCCGCTCCCAGATCGCCGATATCGGCTTCAAGGGGCAGCTGGTGGACGACGGCGAGGGCAACCAGGTCGAGGGCTTCCAGGTGCACCTCGGCGGCAGTCTCGGGCTGGACAGCGCGTTCGGCCGCAAGCTGCGGCAGCACAAGGTGACCACCGGTGAGCTGGGCGATTACGTCGAGCGGGTGGTGCGCAACTTCGTGAAGCACCGTACGGAAGGCGAACGGTTCGCCCAGTGGGCCGTCCGCGCCGAGGAAGCCGACCTCCGGTGACGGGGGCGGCGGCACTGCTGAGGGGAGATCAGCGATGACAACGGGACTGACGGAGAAGCTCTCCGAGGACGAGCTGCGGGCGATCGCCGAGCGAGGCGCCGCCGAGCTCGACGGCGCCTCGGCGCTCGATCTGCTGCGCTGGACCGACGAGACCTTCGGCGCCGGCTATATCGTCGCCTCGAACATGCAGGACGGCGTGCTGGTGCACCTGGCCGCGCAGGTGCGGTCCGGGGTGGACGTGCTCTTCCTGGACACCGGCTACCACTTCGCCGAGACCATCGGCACCAGGGACGCGGTCGAGGCCGTGTACGGGGTGAACGTGGTGAACGTGCGGCCGGAGCGGAGCGTCGCCGAGCAGGACGAACTGCTCGGGCGCGATCTGTTCGCCCGGGATGCCGCCGAGTGCTGCCGGCTGCGCAAGGTGGTGCCGTTGCAGCGCTCGCTGAGCGGCTACAACGCCTGGGTCACCGGCATCCGCCGGGTGGAGGCGCCGACCCGCGCCAATGCCCCGCTGGTCTCCTACGACGAGGGCTTCGGGCTGGTGAAGATCAACCCGATCGCGCCGTGGTCCGACGATGAGATGCACGCCTACATCGAGGCGCACGGCATTCTCGTCAATCCCCTGGTGGAGGAGGGATATCCGTCCATCGGCTGCGCTCCGTGCACGCGGAAGCCGGAGCCGGGTTCCGATCCGCGAAGCGGCCGCTGGGCCGGCTCCGCCAAGACCGAATGCGGGTTGCACGCCTCATGACCGACACGATTCGTACCGAGCGATCCCTCGGGCTCAGCGATTTCGACACCCTCGACGCGCTGGAGTCGGAGGCGATCCACATCTTCCGCGAGGTCGCGGGCGAGTTCGAGCGGCCGGTGATCCTCTTCTCCGGCGGCAAGGACTCGACGGTGCTGCTGCACCTGGCGCTCAAGGCCTTCTGGCCCGCGCCGCTGCCCTTCGCGCTGCTGCACGTCGACACCGGGCACAACCTGCCCGAGGTGCTGGAATTCCGGGACCGGATCGTCGAGCGGCACGGGCTGCGGCTGCACGTGGCCAGCGTCGAGGAGTACCTGGCCGACGGCAGGCTCACCGAGCGCCCGGACGGCATCCGCAACCCGCTGCAGACGGTCCCGCTGCTCGACGCCATCACCGAGAACCGCTTCGACGCGGTCTTCGGCGGCGGCCGCAGGGACGAGGAGCGCTCGCGCGCCAAGGAGCGGATCTTCTCGCTGCGCAACGCCTTCGGCCAGTGGGACCCGAAGCGGCAGCGCCCCGAGCTGTGGAACCTGTACAACGGCAGGCACGCGCCGGGCGAGCACGTCCGGGTGTTCCCGCTGAGCAACTGGACCGAGCTCGATATCTGGCGATACATCGCGCGCGAGGATGTCGATCTCGCGAGCATCTACTACACGCACCAGCGCCCGGTGTTCCAGCGCGACGGCATGTGGATGACGCCGGGCGTGTGGGGCGGCCCGCGCGACGGCGAGGTGCTGGAGACCAGGGCGGTGCGGTACCGCACCGTGGGCGACGGCTCCTCCACCGGCGCGGTGCTCTCCGAGGCCGCGACCAACGAGGCCATCCTGGCCGAGGTCGCCGCCTCCCGGCTCACCGAGCGCGGCGCCACCCGCGGCGACGACCGGGTCTCCGAGGCCGCGATGGAAGACCGCAAGCGAGAGGGTTACTTCTGATGGCCGACACGGTGCCGACCGAGCCGCCGGCTCAGCTGCTCCGGCTGGCGACCGCCGGCTCGGTGGACGACGGCAAGTCAACGCTGGTGGGGCGGTTGCTGTACGACACCAAGTCGGTGCTCGCCGATCAGATCGACGCCGTCACCCGGGCCTCGGTGGACCGCGGGCTGGCGACGCCGGATCTGTCGCTGCTGGTCGACGGGTTGCGCGCGGAGCGTGAGCAGGGCATCACCATCGACGTGGCGTACCGCTACTTCGCCACGCCGAAGCGCTCCTTCGTGCTCGCCGACACCCCCGGCCACGTGCAGTACACCCGCAACACCGTCTCCGGCGCCTCCACCGCGCAGCTGGTGATCCTGCTGGTCGACGCGCGCAAGGGCGTGATCGAGCAGACCCGCAGGCACGCGGCGGTGCTGGCGCTGCTCGGCGTGCCGAAGCTGGTGCTCGCGGTGAACAAGATCGATCTGGTGGACGACGCCGCCGAGGTGTTCGCGCGGATCTCCGCCGAGTTCACCGCGCTCACCGGCGCGCTGGGGTGGGCGCCGGAGGACGTGCTGGAGATCCCGGTCTCCGCGCTGCACGGCGACAATATCGCCACCCGCTCGGCGGGCACCCCGTTCTACGACGGCCCCTCGCTGATCGAGCACCTGGAGTCGGTGCCGGTGGACGCGGACAGCACCGGCACGCACTCGCTCGGGCTGCGCTTCCCGGTGCAGTACGTGATCCGGCCGCGCACCGCCGAGTACCCGGACTACCGCGGCTACGCCGGGCAGATCGCCGCCGGTTCGGTGGCGCCGGGCGACGAGATCGTGGTGCTGCCCTCCGGGGTGCGCACCACGGTGGAGCGGATCGACACCCCCGCGGGCGAGCTCGCGGTGGCGCAGGCCGGGCGCAGCGTCACGCTGATCCTCAGCGACGACGTGGACATCTCGCGCGGCGACATCATCGCCGCGGCCGCGGACGCGCCGGAGCCGATCGACGACTTCGACGCGACGGTGTGCTGGCTCGGCGACAAGCCGCTGCGTGCGGGCGCGCGGCTGCTGCTCAAGCACGGCACCAAGACCACGCAGGCCATTGTCGGCGCGCTGGTCGAGCGCTTCGACGAGCAGCGGCTGGCCGCCGATCCGGCGCCGGAGACGCTGGCGCTCAACGACATCGGGCGGATCTCGGTGCGGGTCGCTGAGCCGATTCCGGCCGACGACTACCGGGTGAACCGGCATACCGGCAGCTTCCTGCTCATCGACCCGGCCAACGGGAACACGCTCGCGGCCGGGCTGGTCGGCGACGTGCTCACCGCGGTCGAGGTCGGTGCCGGGGTCTGAGGTGGGGCTCCCGGCCGGGCCCGGTGCTCCGGTGCCGGGCCGGACGGGGCCGGTGCTGATCGGGGTCGGGCACGGGAGCCGGGATCCGCGCTCGGCGGGGACGGTGGGCGCGATAGTCGACGCGGTCGCGGCCGCGCGGCCGGGCCATCCGGTGCGTGCGGCGTTCCTCGATCTGAACGCTCCCTCGGTGGAGCAGGTGCTGGATGCCGTCGCGGGGGCGGGGCACCGGCACGCCGTTGTCGTTCCGCTGCTGCTCGGCAGTGCTTTTCATGCCCGAGTGGATCTGCCGGGGTTGCTGGCCGAGGCGCGGGGGCGGCACCCGCTGCTGCGCATCGACCAGGCCGATGTCCTCGGGCCGGACGCGCGGCTGGTGGACGCGCTCGCCGATCGCGTGCGGGAAGCGCTGGGCGGCGCGCCCACCTCCGCAGCCACGCGGGACCTCGGTGGGCCGGCGCGGGGCGAGCGGTCGCCGGTTGGCGTGATCGTCGCGGCGGTCGGCGCCTCCTCGGCGGCGGCGAACGCGCGCACCCGGCTGGTGGCGGAGGAGTTCGCCGCGCGCACGGGGCTGCGCACCGAACTGTGCTTCGCCACCGCCGATCCCGGCGTCGAGATCGCCCGCGAGCGGCTGCTCGCCCGTGGCGCCCGGCGCCTCGTCGTCGCCCCCTACTTCCTGTCCCCCGGCCTGCTCACCGACCGGATCGCCGCCGCGGCGCCGGAGCTCGCGCACGCCGCGGCGCTGGGTGCGCACCCGGCGCTCACCGAGCTGATCTGGGACCGCTACGACACCGCCGGCGCCGAACGGCACCGCCACTCCGCCTGAGCGGCCCGGCTCAGTCCGGCCCGCCGCGCATATCGAGCGCGATCTGCTCGGCATCGATGGTGGCGAGCGCGTACTGGAGCACCTCGGCGTCGAAGACGCCGTCGTCGCGGGCGTCGAGCACGACGTCGCGCTGCGCGTCCAGCACCGCGAGCCGGTGCCGCTTCGGGCTGAGCCCCTCGTGCGACACCCCGAGTTCGGCGCTGCGCAGCAGCGCGAGCAGCTCGCGGCGCTCGGACTCCGCCTCGGCCGGGTCGGTCTCCGGCAGGATCCGCCGCGCGATCGGCCCGATGGTGCCGCCCTGGATCAGCAGCGAGAGCGTCGCCACCGCGAAGGCGACGAAGACCAGCAGCGAGCGGTGCGGGGTGTCGGCGGGCAGGGTCTGCGCGGCCGCCACGGTGACCGCGCCGCGCATCCCCGCCCACACCACCACGAACCCCTGGCGCGCGCCGAGCGGCTGGGCCTGCAGGTAGTCGATATCGGAGAGGGTGCGGCGCAGGCGGGTGCCGAGCCGCTCGGTGCGGCGCGTGCCGAGCGGCCGCGGCCCCCTCGGCTCCAGGGTGCCCGCGGCGAGCCGCTGCTGGAAGTCGAGCATCCGCGGCTGCACCGCGGCGCCGCGCCGGGCCCGGCGGGCCAGCCCGGCGAGCAGCAGCCCGACGTAGGCCGCGCGCACCACCATGCCGAGCAGCAGCGCGGCGACCGCGATCAGGGTCGCGGTGCCGAGCCCGGCGTGCTCGCGGTGCACCTCGCCGACGATGCCGGAGAGCTGCAACCCCATGGTCAGGAAGACCAGCCCCTCCAGCACCACCTCGATCGTGCGCCAGTTGATCGAGTCGGTGAGTCGGTTGCGCGGCGACAGCTCGCGCGGCGCGCCGTAGCCGGTGACCAGCCCGGCCACCACCGCCGCGACCAGGCCGGAGCCGCCGAGCTCCTCGGCCGGGAAGGCCGCGAGGTAGGGCACGGTGAAGGAGATCACCGTGTTCACCGTGGCGTCCGGGATCCGGCTGCGCACCGCGAGGGTGACCCGCCCGACCACCGCGCCGACCGCGGTCGCCACCGCGACGGCGAGCACGAAGCTGCCGAGCGCGGCACCGAAGGAGAAGGCGGCGGCGGTGGCCGCGACCGCGGTGCGCAGCAGCACCAGCGCGGTGGCGTCGTTGAGCAGTGATTCGCCGTCCAGGATGGTCACCACCCGCGGCGGCACCCGGCCGCGCTCGACGATCGAGGTCGCCACGGCGTCGGTGGGGCTGAGCACCGCGCCGAGCGCGATCCCCCACCACACGCTCAGCCCGGGGATCACCCAGGCGAGGAAGAGCCCGAGCACCACCGCGCTCGCCAGCACGAGCAGCACCGAGAGGCCGCCGATGGCGCGGAAGTCGCGCCGGAAGTTCATGGCGGGCATGGAGACCGCCGAGGAGTAGAGCAGCGGCGGCAGCAGCCCCTGCAGCACCAGCTCCGGGTCGATATCCAGCTCGGGGACGAAGGGCAGCACGCTGCCGAGCAGCCCGGCGCCGACCAGGAGCAGCGGGGCCGCGACGCCGAGCCGCGGGCCGATGGTGGCGGCCGCGGCGATCACCACGAGCATGACGACGCCACCGAGCAACAGATCGGTCATCCGCCAACCCTCTCAGATGCCGGGTCAGCCGATGAGCCGGTCCACCAGGGTGCGGGCGGCGGCGAGGCTCGCCTCGTCGCCGAGCTGATTGGCGGTATTGGCGGCGGCGACCAGGGCATCCAGCTGGAAGGCGAGGAGCTCGGGTTCGCCGTCCGGGTGGATGTGGCCGATCTGGCGGGCGAGGAAGCTCAGCCACTCGTAGTGGTCGGCGGCGACGGCATCGCGCACCGGCCCCGGCCGCCCGTCGAACTCGGCCAGGGTGGCTACCCGGAAGCAACCGCCGCGCAGCACCGGCGCGGTGATGAAGGCGAACCAGCCGTCGATCAGGGCGCGCAGCCGCTCCGGCCCGCGCGGGTGCGCCAGCGCGGGCCGCACCACGTGCTCCACGAACACCGCGCGGGCGGCGGCCACCGCGGCCTGCTGCAGCGCCTCCTTGGTGCCGAAGAGGGTGGCGACGCCGCTCTTGCTGAGCCCCAGCTCGTCCGCGACCCGGGCCAGGCTGAGCCCGGTGAGCCCCTCCAGCGAGGCGATGTCCGCCGCGCGGTGCGCGATGGCGGCACGGGCGCGGTCGCCCTTGGCGCGCCTGCCGTCGGCGGCGGGCGGCGCCGGCTCGGCGGGCGGGTCGTAGTTCACGGACCCCATTGTGCGGCACCCCTTGATCGAAAGCACGAACGGTCGTACTGTCATTTTACGCACGATCGTTCGTGTTGTTTTCTCGTCCGAGATGGAGAACCCATGCAGACCTTCACCGAAGCCGACGACCCCGCCCTGCTCACCGTGGAGACCGCCGCCGCGCTGCTCGCGGATGCGCCCTGGCACCGCTTCGCGGTGGTCGGCGACTCCATCGCGCGGGGCGTCGGCGACCCGACGCCCGGGTACCGGGACGCGGGCTGGGCCGATCGGGTGGCGGAGGCGTTGCGCCGGGTGCGGCCGGAGCTGGCCTACCTGAACACCGGGCGCACCGGCGCCACCAGCGCCGAGGTGCTGGCCGAGCAGCTGGACACCGCGCTGGCCTTCGAACCCGACCTGGTGCACATCGTCTGCGGCGGGAACGACCTCTTCGTGCCGGAGCCGGATCTCGAGGCCACGTACGCCAACCTGGACACGCTCTTCGCGGCCTTCGCGGTGCGCGGAGTACCGATCTCGACCTTCACCCTGACCGATGTCTGGGACCGCGAGCAGATGCGGGCCATGCGCGGCATGCGCGCGCGGATGTCGGCGCTCAACGACGTCATCCGCGCGGTGGCGGCGCGCTACGACGCGGTGCTGCTGGAGCTGTGGCCGCACCCCATCCGGCTGCGCCCCGACCTGATGAGCGCCGACCTCATCCACTTCTCCATGAGCGGGCAGGCCGCGCTGGCCTCCGCGGTGGTGCAGCGGCTGGCTCAGGAGCTGGAGGCGGTGCCGCGGTAGCGGGCGAGCAGCTCGGCGCCGATCCGGGCGAGTTCGGCGCGGACCGAGTCCGGCTCGACGACCTCGAGTTCGGCGCCCCAGCCCGCCAGCTGCTGGGCGATCATTCGCGGAGTCGGGGCGGTGACCCGGACCCGCACCCGGCCGTCGCCGTCCGGGCCGAGGACCGTGCAGTGCCTGCCCTGCTGGTTCGCCAGCACCGGCACCAGGTGCGCGGCGATCAGCACGGTGGCGCCCGCGGCGGCGCGGCGCCGCTCCATGGCGCCGACCACCTCGCGCCAGGCCGCCGCCGGGTCGAAATCGGCGGGGCGCTCGAAGGTGTCGCCGGTGGGCTCGGCCGCGGTCACCCGGTCCAGCCGGAAGGTGCGGCGGCCGCGGTCGGTTTCGGCGATGAGGTACCAGATGCCGTCCTTGTCGACCAGGCTCAGCGGGTCGACCAGCCGGGTGCTGCGCGCGCCCCGGCTGCGGTACTCGAGGCGCAGCCGGTCGCGCCGGATCACGGCGTCCTGCACCGCGGCGACCAGCGGCGGGGTCGCGGTGGCGTGCGCGCCCCAGCCCGCCGGGTCGAGCAGCACCGAGTCGGCGGCGGCCGCGGCCTCGCCGCGGAAGGTCCTGGGTAGCGCGCGGACCAGCTTGCGCAGCGCCGAGCGCCCCTCCGGCACCGCACCGGCGGCGGGCCCGGCCAGCAGGAACAGCGCCCGCGCTTCCCCCGCGGTGAGGCCGGTCAGGTCGGTGCGGGCGCCGCCGACCAGCTGCCAGCCGCCGCCCCGGCCCGGCTGCGGATACACCGGCACCCCGGCCCGGCCGAGCGCCTCCAGGTCGCGCCGGGCGGTCGCCACCGAGATCTCCAGCTCGGCGGCGACCTCGGCCGCCGTCACCCGGCCGCGCGTCTGCATGAGCAGCAGCACGGCCACCAATCTGTCCGCTCGCATGGGAGCCATCCTCCCCGGAAAAGTGCGCAGAAGATGAGCACTTCACCGCCGAGGATGGAATCCGAGACCGAATCCCGACCCGAGGAGACCGACATGCTGCGCGGACTGGCGACGCTCACCTTCTACGCCGACGACCTGGAGGCGGCCAGGGACTGGTACACCGAATTCCTGGGCACCGAGCCCTACTACACCGTGGCCGGCGGCTACTACGAGTGGCGGATCGGCGACTACCAGGCCGAGTTCGGCATCGTGAACCGCGCCTACGCACCGGCGGGTGCGAAGAACCCGCCCGGCGGGGCCATCGCCAACTGGGCGGTCACGGAGCTGGAGGCCACGCTGGACCGGCTGCTGGAACTCGGCGCCACGCTCTACGACCCGATCACCCCGCGCGGCGAGGGCACCGGCTTCGTCACCGCGTCGGTGGTCGACCCGTTCGGCAATGTGCTCGGGCTGATGAGCAACCCGCACTACGAGGAGATCCTGGCGAAGACCGGGCCCGCGTAGGGGTCAGCGGAACCAGCGCTCGAGGACGAGCGCGACGCCGTCGTCGAGCACGTCGGCGGTCACCTCGTCGGCGGCCGCCCTGATCTCGGCGGGCGCATTGGCCATGGCGACCGAGTGCCCGGCCCAGGCCAGCATCTCCCGGTCGTTGAGGTGGTCGCCGATGGCGAGGGTGGCCTCCGGCGGCACCTCCAGGGTCTGCCGGAGCTGCTCCAGCGCCCAGCCCTTGGAGACGCCGTGCCGGGAGACGGTGAGCCAGGGGCCGAAGTCGCCGTGGATCCAGGCGGTGCCGGGGACGTCGAACTCGCGCAGCAGCTCCGCCATCTGCGCGTCGGTGCCGCCGGGCCACCAGCCGCTGAGCCGGGGCGTGTGCTCGCTGCCGAGCAGGTCGTGGTCGACCACCCGGACGTGGCCGAGCGGGTAATCGCTCGGGCCGTCGCCGGTCACCCACATGCCGACCCCGACCCTCTCCACCGCCAGCACCATCTCCGGTGCGCCCGCGCGCAGCGCCGTGATGGCGGGCAGCGGGTCGAAATCGGCGACGGCGAGTGCCTCGCCGCGGGCGACATCCAGGTGCACGGCGCCGTTCGAGCAGAGCGCGTGCCCCTCCAGCAGGCCGAGCTCGGCGAGGACCGGGGCCGCGGAGAGCATGGAGCGGCCGGTGGTCACCACGACGTGCGCGCCCGCGGCCACGGCGGCGCGCACGGCGTCCACCACGCGGCGGGTCACCGGCGAGCCGGATTTCAGCAGGGTGCCGTCGACGTCCAGCGCGATCAGGCGCGGTTCTCCCCCGGTAGCGTCCACCCCTCCATTCTGCCCCGGCCACCCGGGCGCGCCCGAGGTTTTCCCTTGTCGATCCGGTACGGGACCGGACCCACCTCGGGTGGGCGCCGCGGGTGGCCGGGCCGGCCGCCGGAGTTGTCCGGCGGCACCCGACCGGTTGTTACCGGTCGGAGCCTTTTCCGCCCGAGCCGCCGGAACCGGCCGAGCCACCGGAGCCGCCTGAGCCGCCCTTGCCGCCCGAACCGCCCTTGCCGCCGGAACCTCCGGAGCCGGCCGCGCCGTCGGAGTTCGAGCCGCCGTGGCCGCCGCCGTTCTTGCCGCCCTTGCCGGAGCCGCCGCCGCCCGGTCCGGACCTGTCGGAGCCGCCGCCCTGTCCGGCGCTGTCGGAGCCGCCGCCGTTCGAGCCATCGCCGCCCGAGCCCGCATGGCCCGAGCCACCGCCCGTCCCACCGCCGCTCGCACCACCGGCGCCCGCGTTATCCGAACCGCCGCCCGAGCCCGCATGGGCCGAGCCGCCACCCGAGCCACCACCATCGTCAGCGCCGCCGCCCGAGCCACCACCGTCGGACCCGCCGCTACCCGTGCCGCCTCCGCCCGCGCCTCCGCCGGGGCCATCGCCGACCGCGCCCGAGGCACCGCCGTCGGAGCCACCGCCGCCCGCGTCGCCTGCGCCGGAGGCACCACCGCTCGAGCCATCGCCGCCGACACCACCCGCGCCCGCGCCGCCGCCCGACCCGTCACCGCTCGGGGCGCCACCCCCGCCGGACGCCCCATCGACCGCCGCCCCGTCGGCGGGCCCACCGGCACCGGCCGGACTCGCTCCCGACGTCCCCGCCGCGTCGGCGCTCGCTCCGCCCGGTGCCTGCCCGGCGGCGACCTCCCCGCCCGGCGAACCGGCCGGGCCGGCGCCGACGCGCCCGAGGTCCGGCCCGATCCCGTCCCGCGCGTCCAGGCCGAAACCGAGGCGCTCCAGGAACGGCAGCGGATTGGTGAACCGCGCCGGATTCGTATAGGTCCCGGTACTCGGCGCCACCCGCGGCGCACCGTCCCCGCCCCGCCCGCTGCGGGAGACCGGCGTGAGCGGCGGCCCGAATACCCGAACCGGCGAAGCAGCCGAAGCCTGCGGCGCGCCCCGCCCACCGGAGGCGACCGGCACCCGCCACCCGCCCACGGCCTGCGCGACCCCGGCGACGGGCACCCGGGCGATCCCCTGCCCGATCCCGAACTGCCCCTCCACCCCGGGGAACCGCTCCAACCCGGGCGCCGACTGCGGCGCGGGCCCGCCGAAGACCGTCGCGGCCGACATGGCCAGCGCGGATACCAGTGCGGCGCTGGAGAACACCCCGATGTGCGGGCCGGGCTCGGCCCGCCGCACCGGCGGCGCCAGGGTGCGCGCCGCGAACTGCGCGGCGCCGAGCGCGATGGTGTGTCCCGGGTCGGCGCCGCGCAGCACCGGCATCCCGAGCTCGCCGAGGACCCGCGCGACCTCGGGCGGCCGCGCCGCACCGCCGACCAGCAGGATGCCGGTGAACTCGGACCGGTCGATGCCGCTGTCCGCGAGGCACTCCAGCACCAGCGGGAAGGTCGCCCGGATGTGCTCCGCCCGCAGCGCTTCGATATCCAGCCCGCGTGTGCCGGCGGAGCCCGGCCGATACGCCCGCTCGGCGATCACCGCGCCGAGCGGCTCACCGCCGAAATCCCGCGCGCGCACGGGTGTTCCGACGATCGGGTGGTCCGGCCAGTCCGCCCCGACCCGCACGATACCGAGGTCGAGGCTGGTGGCACCGAGGTCGTAGACGAGCACGAAACCCGCTGTCAGCGGCCCCGTCTCGCACTCCAGCCACTCGGCGGCGGCGACCGGCTCCGGCACCGGGAGCACGTGCCCGGCCCCGGCGAGGTCCAGTGCCTGCGTCAGCCTGGCGACCTCGCCCGCGCCGTAGACGGCGGGGTGCGCGAGGACCACCCCGGCCCCCGGCGGCTCGGCGCGCAGCAGGTCGCCGACCACGGCGGCGACCAGCGCGGCCGGGGTCCACAGCCGCCCGCCGACGACGATCGGCTCGACCTCGACGGTGAGGTCGGCGAAATTTGCTGCCGGACCGCTGATCTCCGCGGCCGCCCCGACTCGCGCGACGCCGGGCGCGCCGATCCCGGCGGTGCCGCGGCTGTCGAAGGAGACCGTCGTGTGCCGCACCCGCACCGATGGCCGCGGTTGCCCGGCGGTGACCGAAGCCGTCACCGAGGTCGCCGAGCCCATGCAGATACCCACGCCAGTAGTCATCGCCATCCCGTCAACGCACCGTGACCACGTCCAGCACAACGGATGCCCGTGTGGCCGCGGTCGTCTTCCAAACAGCCACTACAGATTAGCTGTTCCGAGTCCGAACACATGCCGAATTGATATGAAGCAGCGCATTTTTAGGCCGACCGGTTCGTGTTATAAGACAAAACCGCAGCGGAGAGCGTATTCGGACCGGTCGGCTCGTTTTATGGTTCGAGCGTGTCGGACAGCAGTCGGTTACCGATCAGCGATCGGAACCGACGGCGCGAAGCAGGAAGGGGAGACCGAAGCCCGGCCCTGACCGACCGGTTGGTAGCCAATAGGTAACCACAAACGAAAGCGGCGCCGCCGGACCTGGGGGGAAGTCCGGCGGCGCCTACTCGAAGCGCGGTTCGCAGGGGGGTTCGAACCGCGATACGGGCCAACTCTTGGGGGGAGTAGCTGACCCATTGCCGATCGTACGCCCGGAGCGCGAGATTTGGCGATTTTTGTCACTGAATCGACATGTCAGGCCACGGAAACCGGCAAATAGCCCGTAGATCGCGGCCGAACCGCGCAGGCTGCCCGCCCCGAAATGCGGAACTCGCCCGATCAGCCCTGCGCGAGCAGGCCCCGGAACCGCGATCGCTTGGTCGCGGGCAGCGCCGCGCCGCCCGGCCGCACCCGCGGTGCCCGCAGCCGGACCAGCCGGTCGAACTCGTCCGCACCGCGCGGCGGCGTGCCGAGCAGCCCGGCATTGAAGTCCGCCGCGAGCTGCCGCACCGTCTCCTGCGCGCACGACTTGTTGGTGCCGATGAACCCGGTCGGGCCGCGCTTGATCCAGCCCGTGACGTAGCTGCCGGTGACCGGCGCCCCGCCCGGCTCGGCGAGCACCCGGCCCGCCTCGTTCGGCACCACCCCGCGCGCCTCGTCGAAGGGCAGCCCCGGCACCGCGACGCCCCGGTACCCGACCGAGGTCAGCACCAGCCCGGCATCGATCCGCTCGACCTCGCCGGTCGGCACCGCGGCCACCCGGCCGTCGGCGCCGGTGGTCAGCGCGGTGCGGGCGAGCTCCAGCCCGGTGACCCGGTCGGTACCGAGGATCGCGGTCGGCGCGGCCAGGTAGCGGAAGACGATCCGCCGCCGCGCGCCGACCGGGCGCTTCGCCACCTCGTGCAGCAGCCGCAGCTTCTGCTCGACCCGGTAGGGCAGCTCCGGGGTGATCGGCGGCAACTCGCCCTCGACCACGATGTCCACGTCGGCGCCGAGCAGCCCGACGAACTCGGGGACGGTGAAGGCGGACTCGGCCGGGCCGCGCCTGCCGAGCACCACCACCTCCTCGACCTTGCTCTCGCGCAGCGCGCGCAGCGCATAGGGCGCGATATCGGTGGCGGCGAGCGTCTCCGGGTCGGCGGTGAGGATCCGCGCGACGTCCAGCGCCACATTGCCGTTGCCGACGATCACCGCGCGCCGCTGGTCCAGGTCGAACCCGGCGTGTGCGTGGTCGGGGTGGCCGTTGTACCAGGCCACGAAGTCGGTGGCGGAGACGGTGCCGGGCAGCCCCTCGCCCGGGATCCCGAGCTTGCGGTCGGTGGAGGCGCCGACGGCGTAGATCACCGCGTGGAAGTGGTCGCGCAGCTCGTCCGCGGCGATATCGGCGCCGATCTCCACATTCAGGTACGAGCCGAAGCCCGGCTGCGCGGAGATCACGTCGAAGAGCGCGCTGACCTGCCTGGTCCTGCCGTGGTCGGGCGCGACGCCGTGCCTGGCCAGGCCGTACGGCACCGGCAGCCGGTCCAGCACCGTCACCGCGACGTCCGGCTGGGTGAGCAGTTCATCCGCCGCGTACATCGCGGAGGGGCCGGAGCCGACGATCGCGACCCGCAGCGGGCTGCGCTCGGTCTCGATCCGCGCGGCGGGCACCGGCCGCGCCAGCAGCGGGCGCGGCCGGGCCTGGCGGTAGAAGTCCGCGTTGATCTCGATGAACGGCTGCTGCTCCGGCGTCAGCTTCTTGCTGGAGGTGATGGCGTCCACCGGGCAGGCCGAGGCGCAGGCGCCGCAGTCGACGCAGGCGGCCGGGTCGACGTAGAGCATCTCCGCGGTGGCGAAGTCCGGCTCGTCCGGCGTGGGGTGGATGCAGTTCACCGGGCAGGCGTAGACGCAGGAGGCGTCGCTGCAGCAGGACTGGGTGACGACGTAGGGCATGTCAGGCGGTCTTCACCAGGCGCAGCGGCTCGGAGCGGAACCGGGTGACGTGGCCGTTCATGCCGAGCGCTTTCCACAGCCGCCGGGAGATCGGGTTCATCATGCCGATCTTCTCGGCCAGCATCCGGACGTCGCCGAAGTAGTCGGCGAAGACCTTCTTGGCCTCGTCCGAGCCGTAGAACAACTCCTTGCGCACCTCGTCCGGCACGTCGAACTCGTCGAAGAAGGTGCGCGGCGGGGTGGCGATGGCGCGGCCGAGGATCCACATGATCAGCGGCATGGCCAGCGAGAGCACGAAGCGCTGCGCGGCGTTGCGCTCCGGCACGTGCTGCTCCAGGAACTCGTGCGCGAAGGAGATGTGCCGCGCCTCCTCGGCGATGTGGATCGCCATCACGCCGCGCATGATCGGGTGGATATTGTCGGTGGAGCGCAGGATGTCCTTCTGGATGTGGTCGATCGGCTCCTCGCCGGCCAGCACCGCCATGAAGAACAGGTTCGGGAAGTTCACCGCGACCGGCACCGCGAGGTGCCGCAGCTGGCGCACCAGCGGGCCCATGCCGGGCACGTCGACGCCGATCCGGTTCACCATCTCCTGGAACATCAGGGTGTGGTTGTGCTCCTCGATCATCTCGTGGGAGCAGTAGCGGAACTCCGGCGAGCCGTTCGGCAGCCCGAAGACGTGCTGCATCATGCCGCTGATCAGGATGGCCTCGAACTGCAGCCCGACCTTGGCGATATTCGCCTGCCGGTACTTGCCGATCTCGATCTGCCGCTCCTTCGGGAGCGAGGTGTACCACGGGTGCCTGCCGAGCGGGTCGGCGGAGGGCGGCAGGATCCAGCGCTCCTCGCCCGCGTCGGCGGCGAAGTCCGGGTTGTCCCAGTCGATGTCGGTGAAGGGGTCGAAGTTCTTGTTGACCGAGCCCTCCGACAACAGCAGCAGCTTCGCGGCGTACTCCTGGGCCCGCGCGAGGTCGGGATCCGCGAAGGGCTTCTCGGCTGTCGACATCGTCGTCACTGCCTCTCGTAGGTGGCTTTAACTGTTCCCCATGGTTACACCTACGTAGAGTCACGTCAACTGTGTTGGATTTGTCCGGCTTCGCCGGACGTGTTCGCGGCCCCGAAAAGTCTCGCCGCCGAGCACTCGAGACTTGCGCCTGCGGCGCGTGCGCTTCGAGTGCTCGGCGGCGAGACGGGCCGCGAACGGGGCTCGTAGTACTCGCCCCCTCGGGGCGAGTATCACTCGCCTAGATTTCCGGGATTCGGGTGGCGCGGACGTAGACCGTCTCGCCGTCGGCCAGGCGCAGCGCCTCGGCGTCGCCGCGGGTGACCTGGGCGGCGAACAGGTCGTGGGTGGCGGCGTTGCGGAGCTCGACCCGCACCTCGAAGCCGAGCCGGACCACCCGCTCGACGGTGGCGCGGGTGACGCCGGCGGACTCGGCGGTGCCCTCGTTCTCGGCGAGCGCCATGCCGGGATCGCGGCCGACCCGGATGTCGTGCGGGCGCACCAGGTGGCCGTTGAGCCGCGCCACCTCGCCGAGGAAGGACATGACGAACTCGTTGGCGGGGCGGTCGTAGACGTCCTCGGGGCTGCCGACCTGCTCGATCCGGCCCCTGTTCATGACCGCGATCCGATCGGCGACGTCCAGCGCCTCCTCCTGGTCGTGCGTGACCAGCACCGTGGTCACGTGCACCTCCTCGTGCAGCCGCCGCAGCCACTTGCGCAGGTCGGCGCGGACCTTGGCGTCCAGCGCGCCGAACGGCTCGTCCAGCAGCAGCACCTTGGGGTCGACGGCGAGCGCGCGGGCCAGCGCCATGCGCTGCCGCTGGCCGCCGGAGAGCTGCGCGGGGTAGCGGTGCTGGAAACCGTCGAGCCCGACGATGCCGAGCAGCTCGTCCACCCGCTTGGTGATCTCCGGCTTCGGCCGCTTGCGGATGGTGAGCCCGAAGGCCACGTTGTCCCGCACGGTCATGTGCTTGAACGCCGCGTAGTGCTGGAACACGAAGCCGATATCGCGCTTCTGCGGCGGCACCCGGGTGACGTCGCGGCCGGCGATCACCACCACGCCGGAGTCCAGCGACTCCAGCCCGGCGATCGCGCGCAGCAGCGTCGACTTGCCGGAGCCGGAGGGGCCGAGCAGCGCGGTGAGCTCGCCCGCGGGGATCTCCAGCGTGACGTCGTCCAGCGCGGCGAAGGTGCCGTAGTGCTTGTTCGCGTTGGTCACGGTGATCGTCATCGGGAGCTCCGCTTGCGGTCGAGGAGGGTCATGAGCAGCAGGGTGATCAGGGCGAGCCCCATCAGCACGGTGGCGGCGGAGTAGGCGCCGAACACGTTGTGGTCGTTGATGTAGCGGCCGTGCACCAGCAGGGTCAGGGTGAGCGACTTGCCCGGCAGCGCGGAGGAGACCATGATCACCGCGCCGAACTCGCCGAGCGACCGGGCGACGGTGAGCACGATGCCGTAGGTGAGCCCCCAGCGGATGGCGGGCAGCGTGATCCGCCAGAAGGTCTGCCAGCCGTTGGCGCCGAGCGTGGCCGCCGCCTGCTCCTGCTCGTCACCGATCTCGCGGAGCACCGGCTCCACCTCGCGCACCACGAACGGCAGCGTCACGAAGATGGTCGCGATCACCATGCCGGGCAGCGCGAAGATCACGGTGATGCCGACGTTCGCCAGCCCGCTGAACCAGCCGCCGACGCCCCAGAGCAGGATCAGCGAGACGCCGACCACCACCGGCGAGACCGCGAACGGCAGGTCCACGATGCCCTGCACCAGGCTGCGCCCCGGGAATTTGCTGCGCACCAGCGCCAGCGCGGTGACGATGCCGAAGACGACGTTCACCGGCACCACGATCACCAGGATGAGCAGCGAGAGCTGGAACGCCGAGACCGCGGCCGGGGTGGTCACCGATTCGAAGAACGCCCCGATACCGCGCTCGAAGGTGCGCCACAGGATGACCAGCAGCGGCAGCACCAGCAGCACGAAGAGGTAGCCGAGCGCGATCACGCGCAGCGACAGCCGCGCCGGAAGTGAGAGTTTCATCGGCTCGCCGCCTCCCGCCGGGAGCTGCGCTCGGCCAGCAGCCGGAGCACGAGCAGGGACGCGAACGAGATCGCGAGCAGCGCCACCGACACCGCGGCCGCGTTCACCTGCCTGTCGATCTCGATCTGCTTCTGGATGTACTGCGACGCCATCTCGGTCTTGCGCGGGATATTGCCGCCGATCAGCACCACCGAGCCGTACTCGCCGATGGCGCGGGCGAAGGCGAGGCCACCGCCGCTGAGCACCGCGGGGGTGAGCGTGGGCAGCACGATCCGCCGGAAGGTGGTCCAGTTGCTCGCGCCGAGCGAGAGCGCGGCCTGCTCCACCTCGCGGTCGGCCTCGATCAGCACCGGCTGCACCGCGCGCACCACGAACGGCAGCGTCACGAAGGCCAGCGCCACCACCAGGCCGGGCTGGGTGGCGTTGAGGTGGATGTCGACCGGGCTCTCCGGGCCGTACAGCGAGAGCAGCACGATGCTGGCCACGATGGTCGGCAGCGCGAACGGCAGGTCGATCAGCGCGTTGACCACGCTCTTGCCGGGGAACTCGTCGCGGACCAGGACCCAGGCCACCAGGGTGCCCATCACCACGTTGAGCACCGCGACGATCACCGAGACGATCACGGTGATGCGCAGCGAGTCCAGCGCGGCGGGGGCGGTGACGGCGTCCCAGAAGCCGGACCAGCCGTTCTCGAACGAGGTCACGGTGAGCGCCGCCAGCGGCAGCACCACGATGATGCTGAGCCACAGCACCGCCGTGCCGATGCCGAGCGGCCCCACCGACCCGGTCACCTTCAGCCAGGAGAGGTCGCGGCGCGGTTTCGCGGGGGCGGGGGCGGTGATCACCGCCGGGCCGGGTGCGGCGGTGGCCGCCACCGGCTCGGGCTCCGGCGCGGCGGCCTCCGCGGAATCCACCCGCTTCGCCTCCGCGCCGAGTTCGGCACGCTCGCCCGCGCTCGGCTCGGCCGCGTCCGCAACCGGATCGGCCGTAGGGCGGTCGCCGTCGGCGGCGGCCCGATCCGCGGCGCCGGACGCACTCTCGGGAACACCGGAGCCGGGCTCGCGCCCGGCTCCGGATGCACTGCTCTCGGTCACGATCGTCCAGTATCCCGTGTGCTCGGAGTCACACCGTCACTTGGTCGCGTTGTCGTAGATGACCGCGACCTTGCCGGTCTCCGCCGTGAACAGCTCCTTGTCGACGGCCTTCCAGCCACCGAGGTCGGCGATCGTCCACTCCTTCTGCGGGGCCGGGAAGTCGGCCTTGAACTCGGCGGCGATCGCCGGGTCAACCGGGCGGAACCCGGCCGAGCCCCAGGCGCGCTGCCCCTCGGCGGTGAACTGGAAGTCGCGGAACGCCTTCGCCTTCTCCAGGTTCGGGCTGTTCTTCAGCACCGCGATCGGGTTCTCGATCTTGAAGGTGATCGGCGGGATGACGTGCTCGATCTGGTCGCCGTTGCGCTCCGAGAAGATGGCCTCGTTCTCGTAGCTCAGCAGCACGTCACCGGTGCCCTGCAGGAAGGTCTCGGTCGCCTCGCGGCCGGACTTCGGCTGCACCTTGACGTGCTCCGGCGAGACCAGCTGGGACAGGTAGTCCAGCCCGGCCTGCGGGTTCTTGCCGCCCTCGGACTTGGCGGCGTACGGGGCGAGCAGGTTCCACTTGGCCGAGCCCGAGCTGAACGGGTTCGGGGTGACCACCTCGACGCCGGGCTTCAGCAGGTCGTCCCAGTCCTTGATGCCCTTGGGGTTGCCCTTGCGCACCACGATGGCGACCACGGAGCCGAACGGGATGCCCTTGTCGGCGCCGGCGTTCCAGCTGGCGTCGACCAGCCCGGCGTCGACCAGGCGGGTGATGTCCGGCTCGACCGAGAAGTTCACCACGTCGGCGGCGGCGCCGTCCTTGACCTTGCGGGACTGGTCGCCGGAGGCGCCGTAGGACTGCTGGACCTGCACGCCCTTGCCCGCGTCGGTCTTGTTGAACTCGGGGATCACCTTGTCGAAGCCGGGCTTCGGCACCGCGTAGGCGTAGAGGTTCAGCGTGCCGCCGCTGCCGTCGGCGCCGCCGCCGTCGGTGGAGTCACTCGCGCCGCCGCCGCAGGCGGTGAGCGCGACGGCGGCGAGCGCCGTGAGGGCAACCGCGAGCGGCTTGCGACGGGACCGGGTACGACCGGCGAACAACGACCTGCGAGACATCGCTGGACCTTCCTGTGTGATCCACCGCGACGGGGTTGCTTGGGTGCGGCGGACATCCGAAACGACGCGCGGGATCGCAGCACGATCCACTGATTCTCGGAGCCCCGTCGCCGGATGCGCGCCGGTTCATCGAACGGACGCGACGGTGACCCCGCGGATCACCGACAGAGGATATCGGCGACCGCGAGATTGCCGACAGCGATCAACGCCAATTCATGGCGGACCTGCGGGACGGCACTCGGAGACACGGGCAGACTGTAGCAGAGCATCGGTAGCTGTTCGAGTCGAGCGAGTTTCACAAGATCGCGGGAAACCCCATGTCGACCGCGGCTCGGCACCCGGAAGCACCCCGCGGACCGCACGGCCCCGCTAGCGGGTGAGCAGCCAGGCGACCACGATCAGCACCAGCAGCGCGACCAGCGCCAGCTGCACCCGCGAGCGCGGCATCAGCGCACCCCCGCCGAGCCGGCGGCGGCCAGCGGGCCGACGAACTCGGTGACGATCGGCGCGACGTCGGCGCCGGGCCCGGCGGGCGGGCCGGCGGGCCCGGCGGCACCGGGCATCTCCCCCGGCTCCGGCGTGCGATCCCGGCCGAGCAGGTGCAGCACCGCGCGCAGCGTGCGGTCCAGCCCCATCGCGATGGCGACGCTGATCGGCACCATGCCGAGCAGCACGACGAGGAACTGCGGGATGAACGGCAGCCCCGCCACCCAGAGTTCGAACCCGTCCCACCAGCCTGCGATCTGCTCCACGCCCCCACCCTAGTGGTCGCCGCCGGAAGCGGGCGTAACCCGGCATCATGGGGGCATGGCGCCGACCGATCACCCCGACCAGACCGCGCTCAGCGACTCGCCTCCGGCAGCGGCGGGCAGTGGCGAGGTGCCGCTGCTCAACCCGACCACCGAGGCGCGGCGCTACGGCGCCTACCCGCCGATCGACGACTACGCCTTCCTCAGCGACTGCGAGACCACCTGCCTGATCGCCAGCAATGGCGCGGTGGAGTGGATGTGCGTGCCGCGCCCGGACTCGCCGAGCATCTTCGGCGCCGTGCTGGACCGCAGCGCCGGGCACTTCCGGATCGGGCCGTACGGCCGCAATGTCCCGGCCGCCCGGCGCTACCTGCCCGGCGGCATGATCCTGGAGACCACCTGGCAGACCGAGACCGGCTGGCTCATCGTGCGGGACGCGCTGGTGCTCGGGCCGTGGCACAACAACGACCAGCGCAGCCGCACGCACCGGCGCACCCCGATGGACTGGGATGCCGAGCACATGCTGCTGCGCATGGTGAAGTGCGTGAACGGCACCGTCGAGCTGGAGATGAGCTGCGAGCCCGCCTTCGACTACCACCGGGCCGCGGCGCGCTGGGAGTACACCGGCAAGGTGTACGAGGAGGCGACCGCCACCGTGGCGGCCGACCCGGCGGCCGGGCCGACGCTGACGCTCACCTCCGACCTGCGGCTCGGGCTGGAGGGCAGGGAGGCGAGGGCGCGCACCAGGATGGAAGAGGGCGACGAGGTGTTCGTCGCGCTCACCTGGTCGGAGCTGCCCGCGCCGAAGAGCTACGCCGAGGCGGCGGAGAAGATGTGGGCCACCATCGAGTGCTGGCGGCAGTGGGTCACGCTCGGCAAGTTCCCCGACCACCCGTGGCGCAACTACCTGCAGCGCAGCGCGCTCACGCTGAAGGGCCTCACCTACGCCCCGACCGGCGCGCTGATGGCCGCCGCCACCACCTCGCTCCCGGAGACCCCGCACGGCGAACGCAACTGGGACTACCGCTACAGCTGGGTGCGCGATTCCAGCTTCGCGCTCTGGGGGCTCTACACCCTCGGCCTGGACCGCGAGGCCGACGATTTCTTCGCCTTCCTCAACGACGTCACCACCGGCCCGGACGGCGAACCCGTTCCGCTGCAGGTGCTCTACGGCATCGGCGGCGAGCGCGAGATCACCGAGAGTACCCTCGACCACCTGTCCGGGTACGACGGCGCGCGCCCGGTGCGGGTCGGCAATGCCGCCTACGACCAGGTGCAGCACGATATCTGGGGCACCATGCTGGACTCGGTGTACCTGCACGTGCGCTCCAGGCAGCAGGTGCCGGAGACGCTCTGGCCGCTGCTGGAGCGGCAGGTGCGGGCCGCCGTCGAGCACTGGCGGGAGCCGGACCGCGGGATCTGGGAGGTGCGCGGCGAGCCGCAGCACTTCACCTCGTCCAAGATCATGTGCTGGGTGGCGCTGGACCGCGGCGCGCGCCTGGCCGAGCTGCACGGCCAGGTCGAGCACGCCGCCGAGTGGTTCGCCGTCGCCGCGGAGATCAAGGCCGACGTGCTGGCCAACGGGGTGAACGCGGACGGCGTCCTCACCCAGGCCTACGGCAGCGACTCCCTGGACGCCTCGCTGCTGCTCGCGGTGCTCGTCCGCTTCCTGCCCCCGGACGACGAGCGGATCCGGGCCACCGTGCTCGCCATCGCCGACGGGCTCACCGTGAACGGCCTGGTGCTGCGCTACCACACGCAGACCACCGATGACGGCCTCTCCGGCGCCGAGGGCTCCTTCGCCATTTGCTCGTTCTGGCTGGTCTCCGCGCTGGTGGAGATCGGCGAGCTACAGCGGGCCAGGCACCTCTGCGAGCGGCTGCTGGGGCTGGCCAGTCCGCTGCGGCTCTACGCGGAAGAGATCGACCCGCGCAGCGGCAGGCACCTCGGCAACTTCCCGCAGGCCTTCACCCACCTGGCGCTGATCAACGCGGTGACGCACGTGATCCGGGCCGAGCAGACGCGCGACGCCGGGTTCTTCCAGCCCGCGCACTCCCCGCCCGCGCCGGGGCACTGAGCGGTCAGAAGGGCGCGAGCGCCTCGGCCCGGCCGCGTACGCCGCGCAGCTCGTCGAGGTGCCGCTCCAGCTCGGCGAGGCGCTCGGCGCGGCGGTGGCCGTAGCGGCCGTCGGCCTCCGATGCCACCCGCAGCACCTCGTCGGCGCCGCGCAGCACCTCGGTGGCCAGCTCGGTGAAGTGGTCGCGGAGCGCGCGCTGCACCGCGCGCAGCCGGTTCCTGGATTCCTTGCCGACCTGGAAGACCACGTCGTCCATGAGCCGGGCCACCGCGACCTTCGCCTCGGCGCGGCGGCGCTGCTTGCGCGCCTTCCGGTCGTCCCAGAGCGCGTTCACGCCGAGCAGCACCCCGGCTCCGGCCGAGTACCAGTTCACCAGCGACATGCCGAGCAGGCTGGTGGCGAGGCCGACCATGAGGATGCCGCCGTAGGAGCCGCGCAGCGCGGAGAGGAACTGCTGGGTGACGCCGGGCTTGCCGCTCTCCAGCGGCTCCAGCGGGGCCACCTCCTCCAGCACCTCGCCGGGGTTGGCCAGCCGCAGGTCGGGCAGCGGCGGCATCCGGTGGTGCGCCGGGAACTTCCCCGCCACCTGCTCGCACAGCTCCACCGAGCGGTAGTGCGCGACCACGAAGTTCTCCTCGACCGCCTCGCAGATCCTGGCGTCCAGGTCGGCGGCGAACTCCTTCCAGCGCTTGGCCGGATCGCTCTCGGTGATCTCGGCCTCGGCGTCGCGGACCAGGCTGCGCAGCCGGTGCCGCAGGTCGTGCTCGATATCGGCCATCAGCTCGGTGCTGCCGTCCACCAGCGTCACCTGCCAGTTCGCGGTGCGCTGCCGGAGCTGGTCGGCCTCGTCCCTGGCCAGGGATAGTCGCCGGGTGATCTCGGCGCGCCTGCGCGGATCGCGCAGCGACTCCTGCTCGGTGCGCAGCGAGCCCTCCAGGTGCCCGGCGATCAGCCGGATGTCGCCGATGGCGGCCTCCCTGGCCACCACGTCGGCGCGGCCGACCACGAAATCGCGCAGGTGGTCGACGAGCTGCGGCAGCCCGGATTCGATATCCCGGTGGTAGTCGCCGTCGGCGACCGCGTCCAGGTGCAGCTGCGCGGAGATCGGGGCGACCGCGAGGCCGAGCCCGGCCGAGTCGAGCAGGTCGCGGTTGCGCTGCTGCACCGCGGACCAGTGCGGGTACTGGTCGATCTTGGTGAGCACGCAGATGACGGTCGGGCAGACCCGGTGGATGCGGTCCAGCTGCTCCAGCTGCTCGGCGTCGAACTCGGCGCCCGCGTCGGTCACGTAGAGCACCGCGTCGGCGGCGGCGATCATCGACCACGAGGTGTGGTCGTCGCCGGTCGAGCCGGGCGCGTCCATGAGCACGATGCCGTCGGCCAGGAACGGGCTCGGCTCGGTGTACTCGATCCGGACCACGCCGTCGGTGGCGGCCAGCGCCGCGGCGACCCCGCGCGGATCGATCGGGGCCCGCTCGGTGCGCCCCGGCGCGATCGACTTGACCAGCGTCGCAGCCGATTCCGTCCCGTACTCGACGATCACCGGGACGCCGTCGCCGTCGGTGATGCTCACCGCGGCGCCGATCAGGCTGTTCACCACGGTGCTCATCCCGGACCTGGGCCGCCCGACGACGACCAGCCGCACCCGCGGATCGCTGAGCTTGGCCAGCGCCATGCCGATGCGGCCGTTCAGATCCTCGCGCCCCGCGAACCGGGCCGTCTCCCTGAGGTCCTCGAGGATCCGGATGAGCGGCGCCATGACCTCCGGATTCTTCGCCGTCGCTGCCTCAAGCCCGGCTACGGCAGACAAGCCGGTCTCCTCACTCTCGATCCTCGCGAAGCCGACCGGCGCCGCGATGTTTCCAGCCATAGTGGTGCATCGGACCGCCGTTCGCATCGGCGCGGTACGAAACCGCTCGGTCCGGCCGCTACAGCAGCGCGCCGTGGTGGTCGTCCGGCAGCGGGTGCAGCGGGTCACCGTAGCCGAACGCGGCGGTGGTGCCGAATTCGCTCGCCGCCAGGGTGTGCGGGGCGTGGTGGGTCAGCGCGGGCAGCTGCCACCAGTGCCCGCTGCCGTCGTCCGCGATGCCGTGCGCGCTCGGCTTCGGCTGGGTGGCGGGGTTCGGCGGGACCGGGACGGACGGATTGTCCACCGTCGGAACGGTACCCGGCTGATCGGCGGTAGGCGGCTTGACCGGGGTCGGCACCGCCTGCGTGGGGACGTCGACGGTCGGCGCCGTGCCGGTGCCTGATCCGCCGCTGTCGCCGCCCGAGGTGGGGCGGCCGGTGCCGGGATCACCACCGGTGGCAGGGCGGCTCGGCTCCGGCTGGTCCGCGGTGCTCGGCCGGGTCGGGGCCTCCGGGCGGGTGGCCGGCGCGGTCGGCGCCGTGCTGCCCGCGCCGCCGGGGGTGGTGGCGTCGGCGCTCGGGGCGGTGCTGCCCTGGCTCGGACGGGTGTCGGCGGTGGGCGGGATCTTGGTGACGGTGACGTCGGGGAGCGTGGTCGGCGCGGGCTTGGTGGTCACGCCGGTCTCGGCGCCGGGCCGGGTGGCCGGGGTGCTCGGCTCCACCGGCGGCACCTGGACCGTGGTCCGGGTGACCGTGGTCGGCAGCCCGGTGCCCGGACCGGCCGGATCACCGTGCGGCGCGGTGTGATCGGTGACCGGCGGGGTGCTCGGCTCCGGGCGCGGCGGCGGCTGCACCACGGCCGGGAAGAGCAGCGGCAGGTCGGCGGCGGGCGCGGTGAGCGGCGACGGCCCCGGCGGCGGCGCGAGCACATTGGCGATCGGGGTGCTCGCGGCGTCCGGCTGGATGGTGGTCTGCAGCGGGGTCGCGGCCACCACCGGCGGCGCGACAACGGCCGGGGCGACGGCGATCGGCACCGCGGCGGCCGGTGCCACCGGCGCGGGCTGCGGCGCGGGCGCGGTGGCGGCGTGGACCGGCGCCGGCGGCGGCACGAAGCCGGGACCCGCGGGCGCGCCCGCGCCGGAGCCGCCGAGCCCGGAGCTAAGCCCGGAGCCGCTCGCCCCCGGCAGCGCGCTCTCGGTGCCGGTGCGGCCGGCGCCGGGGGTGGAGCCGAGCCACTCGCCGAAGCGGTCGAGCTGGTCGCCGATGCCGGTGCCCGCGGCGGTCTCCACCGTGACCCCGGCGGAGGCCTCCACCCGGAGATCGGTGTAGAGGTAGGCGCCCTGCGGCCCGAGCCCGAAGTCCACGGTGAAGTGGGTATCGATCTCCGCGCCCGCGTCGACGCCGAAGTACACGCCGAACGGGTCGCTGCCGATGCCGTCGAAGAGCCCGCCGCCGAAACCCGTTCCCGGCGTGCCGGAGTCGTGGTGGCCGTGGTGGCCGTCCTCGGTGCGCACCGCGTCGGCGTCCGACATCCGGGTCAGGCCGAGCGGGTCGGCGCCCGGTGCGGTGAAAGTGATGTCGCCGGTGCCGAAGCCGTGCCCGGCCTGGCCGAGGCCGTGCGCCGGGAGGCCGAAGCCGTCGGCCTGGTCGTCGTCCTCCGGCTTGCCGCCGATCCCGTCCCACCAGCTCGGCATCTCGGGCGCCTGGAAGAGCGGCGTCCCGGTGCCGGGCAGCTCGAACTCGTGCCCGGACCAGCCCGGGGTCGGCGACACCGCCGCGGAGTCCCAGCCGGGGGTGAGCGGGATCTGGCCCGCGCCGGGCGCGTGGCCGACCTCGAGACCCGGCGTCGCCGCGCCGCCCCAGCCGGGGGTCGGCGGGACGGCGGCCACCATGCTGTCGGTGCCGCCGGGCGGCGTGCCGAAGCGGAGCCCCGGCGCCGGGAGCGTCACCTCGGTCGCCGCCGGCGGGGCGCTCGGCCCCGGGTGCGCGACCGGGTGCGGCGCCGCGGTGGCCGGGCCCTGGTCCGGAAAGGTCAGGACCGGGCTCGGGACATCGGGATCCGGATCGCTGCTCCGCGCCCAGCCCGCGTTCCAGCTGTCCAGGTGCTGCTCCGACCCGGGCTGGGCGGGCACGCCGCCGCCGTTTGCCGCGACCAGCGCGCCGCCGGTGACGTAGGCGCCGGCCCGCGCGGTGCGCGCCACGCCGTTGGCCACACGGTATGCGGTGTCCCCGCCCCCGCGCTCGCCCGTCTCGTCGTCGTCGAAGGGCAGATCACGCGTCATTGAAGCTCCAGCTCTCGATTTCCTGCGGCGCACCACACCGGGCATCCCGCGGAGTCGGCCCCACCCTATTTCGCGGGCCCGGAGCTGTCATATTCTCCGCCGCTCGCAGCGCTCGGTTGTGGTGAGCACCCCTACCTTGCCAAAGGCGGGAGTTGAACGAAAGCCCCGTTTCGGTCCGACTTTCCGGACCGGCGGTCCGGTGCTACTTCTTGTCCTTCGGTTTGTCGGCCGCGGCGTCCGAGGAGAGCGCGGCCACGAAGGCCTCCTGTGGCACCTCCACCCGGCCGATCGTCTTCATCCGCTTCTTGCCTTCCTTCTGCTTCTCCAGCAGTTTGCGCTTGCGGCTGATATCGCCGCCGTAGCACTTGGCGAGCACGTCCTTGCGGATGGCCCTGATGTTCTCGCGCGCAATGATCTTCGAGCCGATGGCGGCCTGGATCGGCACCTCGAACTGCTGGCGCGGGATGAGCTCGCGCAGCTTGGTGGTCATCTTGTGGCCGTACGCCTGCGCGGCGTCCCGGTGCACGATGGCGCTGAACGCGTCCACCGCCTCACCCTGCAGCAGGATGTCCACCTTGACCAGCTGCGAGACCTGCTCGCCGGACTCCTCGTAGTCCAGGCTGGCGTAGCCGCGGGTGCGCGACTTCAGCGAGTCGAAGAAGTCGAAGATGATCTCCGCCATGGGCAGCGTGTACCGCAGCTCGACCCGGGTCTCGGAGAGGTAGTCCATGCCGCCCAGCTCGCCGCGGCGGGACTGGCAGAGCTCCATGATCGAGCCGATGAACTCGCTCGGCGAGATGATGGTGCACTTCACCACCGGCTCGTACACCGAGTTGACCTTGCCCTCCGGCCAGAACGAGGGGTTCGTCACCACGTGCTCGGCGCCGTCCTCCATGTCCACCCGGTACACCACGTTCGGCGCGGTGGAGATCAGCTCCAGGTCGAACTCGCGCTGCAGCCGCTCGCGGGTGATCTCCATGTGCAGCAGCCCGAGGAAGCCACAGCGGAAGCCGAAGCCGAGCGCCACCGAGGTCTCCGGCGCGAAGGTCAGCGCGGCATCGTTGAGCTGGAGCTTCTCCAGCGCGTCGCGCAGGTCCGGGTAGTCGGAGCCGTCCACCGGGTAGAGCCCGGAGTAGACCATCGGGCGCGGCTCGCGGTAGCCGGTGAGCGGCTCGGCGGCGCCGTTGCGGGCGGCGGTCACGGTATCGCCGACCTTGGACTGCCGCACGTCCTTCACGCCGGTGATCAGGTACCCCACCTCGCCGACGCCGAGCCCGGCGGTCGCCTTGGGCTCCGGCGAGACGATGCCGATCTCCAGCAGCTCGTGGGTGGCCCCGGTGGACATCATCTTGATCTTCTCGCGCGGGGTCAGCTTGCCGTCCACCACGCGCACGTAGGTGACGACGCCGCGGTAGGTGTCGTAGACCGAGTCGAAGATCATGGCGCGCGCCGGGGCGTCCGCCTGCCCCACCGGCGCCGGGATCTGCCGGACCACCTCGTCCAGCAGCTCCGGCACGCCGACGCCGGTCTTGCCGGAGACCCGGAGCACGTCGTCCGGCTCGCAGCCGATGATGTGCGCGATCTCGGCGGCGTAGCGGTCCGGGTCGGCGGCGGGCAGGTCGATCTTGTTCAGCACCGGGATGACCGTCAGGTCCTTGTCCAGCGCCAGGTACAGGTTCGCCAGCGTCTGCGCCTCGATGCCCTGCGCCGCGTCGACCAGCAGCACCGCGCCCTCGCAGGCCTCCAGCGCGCGCGACACCTCGTAGGTGAAGTCGACGTGGCCGGGGGTGTCGATCAGGTGCATGACGTACTCGGCGCCGTCCAGCTGCCACGGCAGCCGGACGTTCTGCGCCTTGATGGTGATGCCGCGCTCGCGCTCGATGTCCATGCGGTCGAGGTACTGCGCGCGCATCGCCCGCTCCTCGACCACTCCGGTGAGCTGCAGCATCCGATCGGCCAGCGTCGACTTGCCGTGATCGATGTGGGCGATGATGCAGAAGTTCCGGATCCGGGACGGATCGGTGAACGTGGTGTCGGCGAAGCTGGCGGGCACTCCACTCCTCGGCTCTGGTCTGCGGGGGCAGGCACCATCGTCCCATGACCACCGTGCGGGCGACCTCGGCGGTTGGCCGTTATCCTTCGGGGATGGCCCGAAGTTGGAACACGATCGGCAAGCAGCTCGGCACCATCGCCAGGCAGCAGGGCCCGAAGATCGTCAGGCAGCAGGGACCGAAAATCGCGGAGCGGCTGCTCGGTTCGCTCTCCGGTACCCGGCGCAAGAGCGTCTCGGTGCGGCCCACCGCCTCGGTACCGGTGCCCACCGCCGAGCGCGCCAGGCAGATCGTCTACGCCCCGCAGCTGGACGGCCGCGCCGACCCCGGCGAGATCGTCTGGACCTGGGTGCCCTTCGAGGAGGATCCGAGCAACGGCAAGGACCGCCCGGTGCTCGTGGTCGGCCGGGACCGGCGCACCCTGCTCGGGCTGATGCTCTCCTCGAACGCCGAGCGCGCGCACGATTCGGACTGGATCGGCATCGGCAGCGGCAGCTGGGACCACGACGGCAGGCCGAGCTGGGTCCGGCTGGACCGGGTGCTCGACGTGCCGGAGGCCGGCATCCGGCGCGAGGGCGCGGTGCTGGCGCGCAAGACCTTCGACCTGGTCGCGCACCGGCTGGTCGCCGAGTACGGCTGGCACTGAGCCGGGTCGTCGGGCTGAGCCCCGGTCGTCAGGCGATGACGTCGCGCGAGCGGCCGAAGAGCAGCCCGTAGAGCAGCGCGCCGAGCACCCCGCCGAGCAGCGGGAACACGATGAACGCCCAGAGCTGCCCCATCGCGCCGTCCTGGTACGGCGCGACCGCGATGCTGCGCGCCGGGTTCACCGAGGTGTTGTCCACCGGGATCGAGATCAGGTGGATCACCGCCAGCGTGAAGCCGATCGAGATGCCGGCCAGCGGCAGGTCGGAGATCTGGTCGGTGGAGGCGAGCACCACGAAGACCAGCAGCGCGGTCAGCATGACCTCGACGATGATCATCGCGGCCAGGCCGTAGCCGTCCTCGATCACCACCATGCCGAGCGGGCCGGTGGTGGCCGAGGGGCTGTGGCTGCCCCAGCCGTTGGCGCCGAGGCCGTCGACCGCGCGGTCGTAGCTGGGCAGGTTCTTGGCCAGCGCGAAGAGCACCAGCCCGGCCAGCAGCCCGCCGATCAGCTGGGCGATCCAGTACCCCACCGCGCTCACCAGGCCGAGCCGCCCGAGCAGCAGTTGCCCGAGGGTCACCGCGGGGTTCACGTGGCAGCCGGAGATCGGCCCGATCGCGTAGACCAGGAAGAGCAGGGTGAGCCCGAAGGCGAGCGCGACGCCGAGCGCGCCGACCCGCTGCCCGGCCAGCACGGCGGTGCCGACACCGCCGATCACCAGGATGAAGGTGCCGAATGCCTCGGCGCCCCATTTCTTCGCGTCGGGAATCGGCCGCTGCTCGACGGCTTCTTCGACGATTTCCTGTGCCGTGGGAGACATACCGCCACCTCGTGCTTCCAAAGGAAACTGCATATTTGCTGAGAGGTCGAGCGGTAGTGAACGTACTACGCGATCCGGGTGATCTCCACCACCACGCGCATATCGGTCGAGCCGCCGCCGGAGAAGATCCCCTTCAGCGGCGGCACGTCGGAGTAGTCGCGGCCGACGCCGACCGAGACGTGCTGCTCGTTGATGGCGATGTCGTTGGTCGGGTCGTACCCCCACCACTGGCCGGTCCAGGCCTCGATCCAGGCGTGCGACTGCCCCTCGACGGTCGCCCCGAGCTCCGCCGCCGGCTGCGGGTGCAGGTACCCGGAGACGTACCGGCTCGGGATCCGCATGGCGCGCAGCAGCAGCAGGGTCAGGTGCGCGTAGTCCTGGCAGACGCCGCGGCGCTCGGCGAAGGCCTGCACCGCCGAGGTGTGCACCGAGGTGCTGGCCGGGGTGTAGTCCATCTCCCGGTGCACCCACTCGGCCGCCCGCACCACCGCCTTGGCCGGCGAGTCGGTGCGCGCGAGCCGCTCGGCGACGACGTGCAGATCGTCGTCGAGCGGGACGTAGGGCGTCGGCGCGAGCAGCTCGTCGAAGCGGTCGGTGACCGCACCGGTGCGGAGCTCGTCCCAGCTCAGCTCCTCGGCCGGGCCGGGGAAGGGCTCGGTCTCCACCACCGAGGAGCCGATCACCTGCAGCTCGGTGTGCGGCGCGTGCAGGTCGAAGGCGGTCACCGCGGTGCCCCAGTAGTCGGTGTAGCGGTAGGAGCGGGTGGCGGGCACCGTCTCCACCCGGTTCAGCACCACGTTCTGCCGGTGGTCGGCACGCGGGGTCAGCCTGGCCTCGTTGTAGGACCGGGTGACCGGTGTGTCGTAGAGGTAGTCGGTGGTGTGCACCACCCGGGTCCGCCAGCTCACAGCTCCCCCTCCGCGCCGACGCGCTGATCGTGGCTGACCTGCAGATCGGTCCAGGCCACCCAGGGCGCGGCGTGGAAGTACTGCAGCGCCACCGCCTCGCTCACCTCGCGGCAGGTGCGCTGCAGCGAGAGCAGCCGGGTCTGCAGGTCCTCCAGCAGTACCCCGGGCGCCAGGAACTCCAGCTCGCTGCGGGCCCGGCCGAGCAGCCGCTGCGCCTCGTGCCGCGCCCCGACCCGGCTGCTCGGCCGCTGGTCCAGCTCGGCCAGGCAGGCCTCGGCCACCCGCACCGAGTGGAAGACCGAGCGTGGGAAGAGCCGGTCGAGCAGGATGAACTCCGCCACCAGGTTGGCGTCCAGCGCGCCGCGGTGCGTGCGCAGGTAGGTGTCGTGCGCGCCCGCCGAGCGCAGCACCGTCACCCAGGCCGGCGACGAGGTGCGGTCACCCGCCCGGGAGAGCAGCAGCCGCACCGTCATGTCGACCCGCTCGATGGCCCGGCCGAGCAGCAGGAAGCGGTAGCCGTCGTCGCGGCTCAGGGTGGAGTCGGAGAGCCCGGCGAACATGGCCGCGCGGTCCTTCACGAAGTGGAAGAACTCGTGCGGGCCGAGGCCGCGGGCCGCGGACTCGGCGGCGGCCAGCCCGTTGTAGGTGGCGTTCAGGCACTCCCACATCTCCCCCGAGGTCACCTCGCGGGCGCCGCGCGCGTTCTCCCTTGCCTTGCCGACCGAGTGCACGATCGAGCCGCCGTGCGCGTGGCTGAAGGCCACCAGCTCGGTCACCGACCAGACGTCGAGGACGCCGGGCGGCGGCTCGATGCCGAGCACCCGGAGCAGCAGCCGCGAGGTGCGGTCCGGGTCGACGGTGGCGTCCTCCAGCAACTGGTGCACCGCGACGTCGAGGATCCGGGCGGTGTCGTCGGCGCGCTCCACGTAGCGGCCGATCCAGTAGAGCGATTCCGCGTTCCTGGCCAGCATCAGGTGCTCCCTCCGGTCGCGGGCCCGGCCGAGCGGGCCGCCTGCTGTTGCTGCTGCTGTTGCTGCCCCGCCTGCGCCGGGCTCAGCTCCCGGCCGGACTCGAAGGCGTCGGCCTGCGGCGGCTCGGCCACCAGCTCCGCACCGCCCAGCTCGCGCTCGGCCTCCGCGACCTGCGCGGAGAGCACCCAGGTGTCCTTGCTGCCGCCGCCCTGGCTGGAGTTCACCACCAGCGAGCCCTCCGGCAGCGCCACCCGGGTGAGCCCGCCCGGCAGCACCCAGATCTGCTCGCCGTCGTTCACCGCGAACGGCCGCAGGTCGACGTGGCGCGGCACCAGGGTGTCGCCGACCTTCGTCGGCACCGTCGAGAGCTGCACCACGGGCTGCGCGATCCAGCCGCGCGGATTCGCCCTGATGTTCGCCGCGACCTCGGCCAGCTCGGCGCGCGAGGCGTCCGGGCCGATCACGATGCCGTACCCGCCGGAGCCCTCCACCGGCTTGACCACCAGCTCGGCCAGCCGGTCGAGCACCTCCGCGCACTCGTCGTCGAGCCAGCAGCGGAAGGTGTCGACATTGCGCAGGATCGGCCCTTCCCGCAGGTAGTACTCGATGATGGTGGGCAGGTAGGCGTAGACGAGCTTGTCGTCGCCGACCCCGTTGCCCACCGCGTTGGCGATCACCACGGTGCCCGCGCGGGCCGCGTTCAGCACCCCGGCGACGCCGAGCACCGAGTCCGGGCGGAAGTGCATGGGGTCGAGGAAGGTGTCGTCGATGCGCCGGTAGATCACGTCGACCTGGCGCTCCCCCGCCGTGGTGCGCATGTAAACCACGTTGTCCCGGCAGAAGAGGTCGCGCCCCTCGACCAGCTCCACCCCCATCTGCCTGGCCAGCAGCGAGTGCTCGAAGTAGGCGGAGTTGTGCACGCCGGGGGTGAGCACCACCACCGTCGGATCGGCCTCGTTCGGCGCCGCCGCGGCGCGCAGCGCGCGCAGCAGGTGCGCCGGGTAGTCGCCGACCGCCCGCACCCGGTGTGAGCCGAAGAGGTCGGGGAAGACCCTGGCCATCGTGCGCCGGTTCTCCATCACGTAGGAGACGCCGGAGGGCGAGCGCAGGTTGTCCTCCAGCACCCGGAAGCCGCCCTTTTCATCGCGGATCACATCGACCCCCGCTACGTGGATCCGCACCCCGTTCGGCGGCACCACCCCCACCGCCGCGCGGTGGAAGTGCGCGCACGAGGTCACCAGCCGCTTCGGGATCACCCCCTCGCGCAGGATCTGCCGCTCGCCGTAGACATCGGCGAGGAAGAGCTCCAGCGCCCGCACCCGCTGCCGGATCCCCGCCTCCAGCTCCGACCACTCCGCGGCCGCGAGCACCCGGGGCACCAGGTCCAGCGGGAACGGCCGCTCCTGCCCGGAGTGCGAGAAGGTGATGCCCTGGTCGACGAAGGCGCGACCGAGCGCGTCGAAGCGCGCCGCCAGCTCGTCGGCGTGAATCGGGGCGAGCGCGGCGAAGAGCCCGGCGTAGGGTGGCCGGACCGCGCCGTCCGGGGCGAACATCTCGTCGAACGCCTCGCGGAACCGGCCGGGGCCGTAGCCGTCGAAGACGCCGGTCGTGGTGGCGGGGCGCAGAGCGGTCATCTTTCCGAGGTTGCAATGCCCGTGTCCGGTTCGCGTGAGACGCAGGTTAATTTCGCGCTACGAACGATCGGACCGCGATTTCGTCCGCGCGCGGGCTGCTGGTAACCTCGACCTTCGGCGCAGCGTTACCTGCTGGTCCGCACCCCTCCGGTGCGACCACCGCGTGCGCATGAGCTTTCGAAGCACACCTAACCGACAGGAACCAGAGGATACCGGCGTGGCCAATATCAAGTCCCAGCTGAAGCGGATTCGCACCAACGAGGCGGCGCGGCTGCGCAACCAGTCGGTGAAGTCGGCGCTGCGCACCGCGATCCGCAGCTTCCGCGAGGCCGCCGACTCCGGCGACAAGGACGTGGCGGCCGAGCGGCTGCGCTTTGCCAGCCGCAAGCTGGACAAGGCCGCCTCCAAGGGCGTCATCCACTCCAACCAGGCGGCCAACAAGAAGTCCGCGCTGGCGCTGGCCTTCAACAAGATCTGATCTTCCGGCGCCTTCCAGCGCCTGCGGTACGCCGCCGTGGCCTCGATGACCACGGCGGCTTTGTCGTACCCACCGGCGGTTCCGCCCGTCCGTTCGTCACCCGCGCGGGAAGCCCCGCAGTGTCCGTCGCGCTGGCTACGATTCCGCACATGGTGACCGTGTACGCGAATCAGACCGTGGTCCGAGCCGAGGATCTCCCGGAGGTGATCCGGGCCGCCGAGGTGCTCGGGATCGGGATCAAGATCGAAAATGTGATGGTGCCTGATGATGAGGGTGGGTACGCGCTGGAGTGGATCGTCACGCGGGACGATGAGGTGCCGTCGTATGAGGAGTGGGATGGGCGGTTCGAGGAGTCGGAGGTCGAGGAGGAGGGGTTGGTGCTCACTTCCGGGGAGTGAGGGGTTCCTTCGGGGCGGCCGGGAGATCGTTCAGGGTTGATCGACCGGCCGTTCGTGTTGTCGATGGTCTCGGGGTCTCGCCGGATCTGGGAGCACGGCTTCCGGCCGATCGCGTAACCGCAGCTCTCGGCGTCTCGCCGATGCCCACAAGACCACGGCGGCGGTTCATCGGTGAACTCGAGGCGGGGGGCATCGTGACCGGGTTGCGTCGCTGCGGCCGCCAGTCGACAAACCGCGGCTCTCCGCCTGTCCCGGCTGGCTGCGCGGTCGCAGTTTCCGACCGCTGGCGACGCAGCGATCGGCCACCCGCGGCTGGCTCCGCCACCACCAGTTTCCGGCCGGCCTCGTCGGCGCTCGGCCTCCCACAGTCGCCCACGTCGCCGCGGCCTCCAGCGACCGCCGCCTGGGGGTAGCGAGGGCGGGCGGGGTGCGCCCTACGGGGCGAGGAGGCGGGCGAGCGCTTCTTCGGAGGCGGCGTCGGCGGCGTGGTAGACGATGATCCGCTGGTCCGGATCCTGCTGAGAGAGCAGCACTTCGAACTCCACCACCAGATCGCCGACCACCGGGTGGTGCAGCGGCTTCCGGCCGCGACCGCGGACCAGGACGTCGCGCCGGTCCCAGTTGCGGGCGAACTCCGCGCTGGTCTCGGAGAGCTCGGCGATCATCGCGGCGAGCGCGGCGTCGTCCGGGTGCGCGGCCCAGGCGGCGCGCAGGTCGGCGATACCGTCCTGGATGATCCGCTCCCGATCGCCGTAGAAATCGCGCAGCTCCGGGTGCATGAGGCAGAGCCAGAGCGAGTTCCGGCGCGGGGCGGGGACCGCGGCGAAGTCGAGCAGCAGCGCCGCCATCTCCGGGTTCCAGGCCAGGATGTCGCAGCGATGGTTCACCAGCATCGCCGGCAGCGGCGAGAACACCTGGATGAGCTTGGTCAGCGCGGGCGCGGGCACCTGCCGCTCCGGCTGCGCGCTGCTCGGCGGGCGCTGCTGCGCCAGGTCGAACAGGTAGATCCGCTCGGAGTCGGTGAGCCGCAGCGCCCGGGCGAGCGCCTCCAGCACCTCGACCGAGGGCCGCAGCCCGCGCCCCTGCTCCAGCCGGACCACATAGTCGGTGCTCACCCCAGTGAGGGGTCATTTGCACACTCCTACTCGTAGGGTGGAGTTATGACCTTGAGAACGACCCGGCCCGAGCCGGAGTGGCTGACCGAAATCAATGCGGCCCTTGCTGATTCGACTTCCGGGGTGGACCCGTCGGAGTGGGTGTACGGCTACGTCCGCATCTCTCGTGACGAGAAGGACCGCGCGGAGGGTGTGCAGTTGCAGGCCAAGGCTCAGCTGACCTATGCCGAGCGCAAGGGGCTGGCGTTGGCGCGGATTCTGTGTGACAACGACCTGTCGGGGGCCGATACCGACCGGCCGGGGCTGCGGGAGGTGCTGCGGCTGGTGACCACCGGTCCGACCAAGACGATCCTGGCGCGGGACGTGGCGCGGTTGACTCGTGATTACGACTTGGGCGCGGAGTTGATGAAACTGGGCCGGGACCGGGGTGTGCGGCTGATGCTGGTCAAGGACACCGATCCCGACCTGACCACCGGCGCGGGGCGCAAGAGCTTCATGGTCAAGGTCGCCGAGTCGGTCGAGTACCGGGAGACCAACACCGAGAACCTGTTGGACCGGATGAGCGAGGAAGCCGCCAAGGGAGTCAGCCAGGGCGGTTCCCGCCGCTTCGGTTACGGCAAGGTCGTCGGCCGGCATCCCCTCACAGGCGCCGAGGTGGTCGATCGTGACGCGCTGCGGGAGTCGGAGGTGGCGGTGCTGCGCGAGGGCGGGCAGCGGATCATCAACGGAGAGTCGCAGACCATGTTGGTCACCGACTGGCACCGGCGCGGGATCACCACCGCGCAGGGCAGGGCGTGGCGGGTGGGCAAGCTCGGCAAGACGCTGACGATGGAGGCATACGTTGCCTACGACCTGGGCGAGCACACCGACGCGCACGGGCGTCGCTGCCCGTGCCTGGACAATCCCGAAGGCAACGGCATCCGGGTCCACGCCCGCACCGGTGCCCGCCACCGCGCGCAGTGGCCCGCGATCTTCACCCGCGCCGAGCACGACGCCATCGCCGCCGGGTTGCGCGCGCACAGCCGCGCCAAGGACCCCACCAAGCCCCGGCAGCGCAACGGTGACTACTGGCTGACAGGGTTGGTCGAGTGCGCCGGTACGCGCCCGGAAGGGATGGAGCGTGCGGGGCAGATGTGCGGGGCGCGGATGATCGGGTCGTTGCTGGGGCGCAAACGCGCGGACGGGGAGACCCAGCAGCGCCGGTATGTGTGCCGCCGCAAGGACGCGCGCAAGGTGGAGTGCGGGTGCGGGCGGGTCTACCGCGACGCCGACGCGCTTGAGATGTACGTGGCCGAACAGGTCATCGCGGTCTATGAGGACCCGCAGATCCTCGCGCGGCTCGAGCGCGGCAACGACAACGCCGAGCAGATCGCGGCGTTGCAGCGGCGGATCGAAGTCACCGCGGGCAATCTCGACGCCGAGGCCGACCGCCGCGCGGAACTGCTCTCCGGTGTCGAGGGTGACGAGGACGAGTTGCGGGTGATCGAGCGCACGATCACCGCGCTCAAGGCCGCGTTGAAGAAGCTGCGCGCCGAGCAGGACTCGCTGCGCAGCGATCGGGCGTTGGCGATGCTGGCCGATCTGGGCGCGAGCCCCGGCGAGTTGCGCAAGGCGTGGGCGTCGAAGGGGTCGCGGTGGCGTCACGATGCCGCTGCCCGCCTGATCGAGAAGGTGATCGTTCATCCCGCGCGGATCTACGCCGCGCAGTGGCGCGATCAGAACGGGCGGGTACGGCGCTTCGACACGTCCTCTGTCGAGATCGTGTGGCGGCAGCTCTGACCCGCTCACACCCCGCCGTCGCCGCCGGGGCCGTCCTCATCGAGGGTGGACAGGGCGTTGCGCAGGAACAGCGCCAGGGATTCGATGACGGCCGGGTTGTCGATGTTCGGCGACAAGCCCTGACGTGCCCGGCTTTCGGCGACCAGGCGGCGGGTCGCTTCACTGGTCGGACCGACCCACCCCGGCGCGGCGGCGTTGCTCGCATCGGTGGCCGGTGCCCGCTGCGGCGCGGCCCCGTCCTCGCTTGCGGTCACCGCCTGATCGGACGGTGCGACCGCTCGGCCCTCACCCTCACCACCGGCCGGCGGCATGAGAATTGCTCGCGTTTGCGCGTCCGCGTGGGCGCGGTGGGTGGCCTCGTCCCTGCTGGTGCGTGATCGCGTTCTTCGGTTGTCGGACATGCTGGTACTTCCTTTGATCAAGTACCCAAACGTGCCGCCCGCAGATTCTCCCTTGGCCCCACCCAGTGTGCCCGATCTTGTGACCAGCCCGCCGCGCGCCCGATCCGGGCTGTGGCTGCGGCCCGCTCATGTCCGGCTGTCGTCGCCGGGGCCGTCCTCATCGAGGGTGGACAGGGCGTTGCGCAGAAACAGCGCCAGGGACTCGATGACGGCCGGGTTGTCGATGTTCGGCGACAGCCCCTGACGTGCCCGGCTTTCGGCGACCAGACGGCGCGTCGCCTCACTGGTCGGCCCCACCGACGCCGACGCGGGCGGCGGCGGTTGCGGTGAGGGCTCGGTGCCCGACCGATCCGGCGGTGCCGGGGTAGCCGCTCGCGCCTGCGCCTCACCGTGGGCGCGTCGCGCCGCATCGGCCCGCCCGGTCCGGGATCGCGTTCTTCTGCTGGTGGACATGGGTGATCGACATCCCTTCGGTGATGTCAGTCCCCACTAACCGCTAACCACTGTGCCCGAACCTGCGAAAGCGTGCCAGTTCCGGCGTGCACGCACGATGGGCGGCCCGTCCGCGACGCGGCGCGCGCCGACTGCGGCCGACGCCGCCGGACCGCTCCGACACCACTGCCGGTCCCGATCCGTGACCCACCCGCCTCAATTCACTGCTCGCAGACCCCCGCCCCGTCCTCTCCCTCATGCTCACGCCGTCACCCCATGGCTTCCCCTCCCTCCCCGCCCACTCTCCCCCTCCCTCCCCGCCCACTCTCCCCCTCCCTCCCCGCCCACTCTCCCCCTATACCCCCCGCCCCTATATGCCCACAACCTCACAAGCAGACATCTTGCATCTCGGGTGCGTCGGACCCCGAATTGTGCCTGATCACGCTATGTTCAAGGGTTTCGCACTTGAATTACGAAGTGTAGTAGGCGCTTCATGGAGGCATGGTCGCGACCATGCACAAGGTCGCCGCAGGCAACGGCTACGAGTACTACCTGCGCAACACCGCCGCCAACGACACCACGGCGCGCGGCCGGACGTCGTTGTCGGAGTACTACGCCGAGCACGGTGAAGCGCCCGGAACGTGGCAGGGCAGCGGACTCGCAGCGCTCGGCCTCAGCGAGGGGTCGGAGGTCACCGAAGACCAGATGCGCAACCTGTTCGGGACCGGTGTTCACCCCGACGCCGACCTCATTCGCGAACGCGCCGCCGCCGAGCACCGCGCGGGCGGGGTACCGCCCGCCCAAGCCGCCAAGCTCGCGGACAAGGCCGCCGATCTGGGCAGCCGGTACGCGGTCTACGCCTCGAAATCCGGTTACCGCGCCGCCCTGACTGCGGCGTATCGGGACTACAACACCGAGCACGGGGAGTGCGTAACCGCCCACATCCCCGACGAGATCCGCGCGCAGATCCGCACCAGGGTCGCGACGCAGATGTTCACCGCGGAATACCAGCGCGCACCGCTGGACCCGCGCGAGTTGTCAGGATGGGTCGCGAAGAACTCGCGCCCGGACCGCACCGCCGTGGCCGGGTTCGACTTCACGTTCAGCCCGGTCAAGTCAGTGTCGGCGCTGTGGGCCATCGCCGGACCGGGACTGGCCGCGCAGATCGAGGCCGCCCACCGCGCAGCCATCGCCGACGCGCTGAGCTGGCTGGAAGACAACGCGCTGTTCACCAGGCTCGGCCGCAACGGCGTCCGCCAGGTCGACGTACAAGGTTCCATCACGGCCAGTTTCGACCACCGCGACTCCCGCGCCGGTGACCCCGACCTGCACACCCACGTCCTCATCGCCAACAGGGTCCGCACCTATGACGGGAAGTGGCGCACCATCGACGGCACCGTCATTCATCAGGCCGTGGTCACGGTCTCGGAAATCTATGACACCCGCCTGGAACACCACCTGGAAACCGCGCTCGGCGTGCAGTTCTACACCCGCCCCGACCGCCACCCCGACAAAGTGCGGGTGCGTGAAATCGCCGGGGTTCCGCTGCCGCTGATCGCTCGGTGGTCGCGGCGCGGGGCCGCGATCACCGACCGCCTCGACACCCTCACCGCCGCCTGGCAAGCCACATTCGGGCGCGAGCCCACCCCCGACGAGGTGCACAAGCTCGCCCAGCGCGCCACCCTCGAGACCCGCCCCGGCAAACACGCCCCCGGCTCACGCAGCGAGCAGCGCGCCGACTGGCTCGCCCAGGCCCAGGAGCTGATCGGCGGTCCTGCCGGGGTGGATGCAGTCGTGCAGCGCGTGGTCTCGGCCGCGCCCGTTGTGCGTCCGGTGCCGGATCGGGCGTTCATCACCCACCTTGCCGATCAAGCGTTGGCGGCGGTGTCGGGCAAGCGGGCGACCTGGCGCGCGTTCAATCTTCGCGCGGAGATCGAACGCCAGATGCGCGGCACCGTCGACCCCGAACAGTGGTCACAGGTCGCCGCTGCGGTGCTCGAACAGGCGCTCTCACCGTCTTCGGCGGTGGCGCGTGGTGACCCCGATATCGCCGCGCAGCCGGACCTGCGTGCGGTTCCGGCGTGGTTGCGCCGCCGCGACGGCACCCCCGTGCACACGCGCGCGAACGCCCAGATCTACACCACCGAATCCACGATGGCCGCCGAAGCCGAGCTGATCGCGCTCGCCGTCGAGCCCGGCGGAGCCGTCCTCGACCCCGCAACGGTCGCCCTCGCCGTCGCCGCCTACAACGCCGCACACCCCGGCCAGACCCTCAACGCTGGTCAGGTCCGGGTCATCGAATCCTTCGCCACGGCCGGGATGCGCGTGCACAGCGCCAACGCCCCCGCCGGTACCGGCAAGACCACCGCCATGCGAGTCCTCGCCTCCGCGTGGACCGACGCGGGCGGGACCGTGCTCGGGCTGGCGCCCACGGCCGCCGCCGCATCCGAGCTGAGCGAGTCGATCGGTGCGCGCGCCGAAACCGTCGACAAGCTCCTGCACGTCCTGGACGGCCATCAGCCGCAGAACGTCGTGATGTCGGATTTTCCGCCGAACCTGCCGCAATGGGTGCTCGACATCGACATCGCCACGCTGGTCATCGTCGATGAACACGTCACCATCCCCACCACGAAACGTCTCAAGCTGCTCCGGTACCTCACCAGCAGAAACGCCACCGTTCGCTGCATCGGCGACGACCGGCAACTCTCCGCCATCGATGCCGGGGGTGTCGATGCCGACATGGCCCACGCCTCACCGCACCAGGCACCCGAACTCAGCGAGGTCGTGCGCTTCGCACGGCGCGGGGAAGCACTCGCCTCCAAGCGGCTACGCGAAGGCGATCCGACCGCGCTGGCCTGGTACCTCGACAACGGCCGCATCCACGCAGGGCACCGGGGCACCGTCTACGACGACGCCTATCGCGCGTGGGCCGCCGACATCGCAGCCGGTGCGGACGCAGTGATGCTGGCCCCTACCCACGACATCGCCGCCGTGCTGAACCTGCGCGCACGCGCCGACCGTCTCGCCCGCACCGCCCTGCCGCCCGGTGGGCCGTTCGTAGTCCTGGGTGATGGGTCGGTGGCCTCGGCCGGGGACACCGTGCGCACCCGCCGCAACGACCCCCACCTACGCCTCGGCGAACACGACTGGGTCCGCAACGGCTACACCTGGACCCTCCGCGACGTCCACCCCGACCACACAGTGACCCTCGCCCGGCGTGTGCACGGCCGCGACACCGACACCCTGGTCCACCTGCCCGCCGAGTACGTGCGCGAACACCTGAACCTCGGCTACGCCGCCACGATCGACTCCGCCCAGGGCATCACCACCGACACCTGCCACGTCGCCCTGACCGGGCGCGAGTCCCGCCAGCAGCTCTACGTCGCGATGACCCGCGGCCGCCACGCCAACCACGCCTACATCGCCACCGCCCTCACCGGGGACGAAGGCGACATCTACACCCTGCCCGGCCACCACCCCCGCACCGCCGTCGAACACCTCCAACACGTCCTCGACCGCGACGGCACCCGCCCCTCCGCGCATACCGAACTCCGCGACGCACTCGACCCCGCCCGCCGCATCGGCCGCGCCGTCGACACCTACCTCGACACCCTCGGACTCAACGCCGAAAACGCCCTCGGCACAACGCAACTCGCCGCGATCGACCGAACCGCCGACCGCCTCGTCCCAGGCTTGACCGACAGCCCCGCCTACCCGGTCCTGCGCCAGCACCTCGCCATGCTCGCCCTCACCGGAGCCGACCCCGTCACCGAACTACGTGCCGCCGTGTCTGCTCACGAGCTCGACACCGCCGACGACCCCGCCGCCGTGCTCGACTGGCGGCTCGACGCCACCGGCCGCCACGCCACCGGCCCCGGCCCCCTGCCCTGGACACCCGGCCTGCCCGCCGCCGCCACAGCCACCGGAACAGAAGTCACCGCGCCCGTGCAGGCGCGAGAGCGGATCGTGGCCGAACTCGCCCGCCAGATCACCGACACCGCCTACACCTGGACCCATGCGACCGCCCCCGACTGGGCGCGGCCGTTGCTCGGCACCAGCCCCGACCTGCTGGCCGACCTTGCGGTCTGGCGGGCAGGGCTTGACATCCCCGACAGCGACCACCGCCCCACCGGCCCCACCCGGCCGCTCGCCGCGGAACGCGACTACCAACAATTACTCGACCGCCGCATTGCCGAGACCAGCGATGACACCGACTCGCCGCAGCAGCGGTGGGCGGCCACCGTGGACCGGATCGACCCCCGCATCAGTACCGATCCCACCTGGCCACGCATCGCCACCCACCTCGACACCGCAGCAGCCGCCGGACACGACATCGCGCACCAGCTCACCCAGGCCGGCCGGGCACGGCCACTACCCGACGAGATGCCCGCCGCTGCCCTCTGGGCACGCCTGGAAATCGACCCCGGCGAAGTCCCTGCACCACCCAGCCGCGACGACACCTCCGAGCATGAGCAGCCGACCACTACTACCGAGCCCGAACCTGACCCGATGGGGCTGGCAATTGCTGATGCCGTCGACGCCGCCGCCCTCGGCGACTTCACCGACTACGAGGCTTCGCCCTTCAACGACAGCGACCAGTTCGGCCCCTATCCCGCCGATCCCGGACCCAATGCAGGCCACGGAGTCGACTGGTGAGAAGTGGAGCGGTAGCGACGCACATCAGTGCGCAGCGCCTCCCGACTTTATGACTGGAGGGTTTGGCGAATCTGGTCCGCAAGCGTTCGATTTCCAGCGGCAATAAACTTCTGCCGGGTGCTCATGACGTAATTGATCTCTTCAAGACTGTTGAGGCCACTGTCAAGCGAAATGATGTTTCCGTCGAGGTCGATTACTACTCCGCCAGCTGCATGCAGGATGTAGTGGCCCGGCGACAAATCCCAGACCGCGAATCCTTTCGCGATCTCAATGGTAGCGTCGGTGAATCCGGCCGCAACATGGCACAAACTGACAGATCCGAAGTCGACTCCGATTCGCCCCTTACGTTTCCCGTCCTCTGCTGGCGCACTGAGGGCTTCAATGAAGCTACTCTGTCGAGACAGAGGCAAGAAACGCTCATCAGGGCGCATGAGGTAGTTGGTCACAAGCGCTTCCGAAAGTTGGGCACTCGACGGGCAGTTCAGGGAATAACGATTGCCGTCTGCGGTAACTACGAATGCAGTATCATCACCCGCCTCACCTCGCAGTCCCACGTAAAGCTGGACGTGGTGAAAAATATCGCCAACAATAGCGATAATCGGGCGTCTCAACGATCGGGAATAGACCATTACATGGGTGTAGCCGTGCAACGATCGCACGGCAAGTTCGCTTGTGTCCAAGGGGTCGACCAGCACGCACAGGTCCGGTTCCATTTCAGCGCCAATCACTTGTGGATCGGCTTCCTCGGATGCGTAGATGAACGCGGGAATATATTCGGCAAGGACTTCCCTGTACCGCGCGTGCATCCATAGGTCGTGATCCGAAAGGAAGTTGTCCTCGTGTCGGAGGTTCTGATTTTCTGAATGCTGCCCCGTCAGCGCCGCTTGCACCAGGCGGGGCCGCAACTCGGTCATCATAGCTACCACGGCGCTGGCGATGTGCTCGGCGAGCTGCGCGGTCGTCTGCTCATTCATGAAATTCCGCCTTTGCTCGAATTCAGCGCAGCTCTAATGGGGGTTCGATGCCGGGAGGACTCATTGTGCTGGCAATAAAGATCGCCTCAAACTCCGCGGCCCGCATGATTGCTGCGCCGGTCAAATCATCGAAACTATCTACTTCCAATTTGCGATCTTTGGTCATAGCCCCGAATACGGCAAAGTACAGTTCGGCTTTCGGGTAACGCTCTCGTATCCGTGCGGCAAGGAAGCCGATCACGTCCGCGTGCTTGACCTCGAAGTCGCATATTACGATAGTCGGGGATTCCCTGGCGTCTGGGTAGTACGACGCTGCGTCGAGGTCGATTCCGTCGCGTACTTTGTTGCAGCGGAGATAGCCGATCGAGCAGCGGGAGAGTCTGGAGGACGCCAGGAAAGTGGCCATTACCAAGCCGGCCTCGTTGACTCCGAAGCAGATATCGACGTCGAGCCGCTTACCTAGATTCTTTATTTGCTGCGACAACCTCTCGACACCATAGCCGAACGTCTCCCAAGTCAAATCGAGCAGTCGACCGGGACTGGGATTCGGCAGACTGAACACGTCTATTTCGGGATTTCCATACTCGACGGTCGGGACCGTGATTGTGAATTCTGGGCCGATCTGCTTGATGTGATCCGAGTGCGAGAAGGCCCTGCGGAGAACGTGGCGACCATCCGTGTCCAACGGAAGCTCTCCAGCGATTCCCGCTCTGCTTTGCGAGAATTTCTTGAGTGCCAACTGATCCTCTGCTGGCAGGCGCTCATATGCCTCGGCAACAATCTCGGTGGGACTGATATCTTCGTTCGAGATTCCAAGCGGACCTCTGCCGTAGGCCGTGCACAATATGAGTACACTCGCCATTGGAGGCGGTGAACCCTGACCTCGGCGCCGCGCCCACGTTTCCCATGCATTGATCGAAGTACCCCCCAGGCTGGTCTGGTTTCCGGTCACCTCGTTGTAGCGCGCTGCCGCTTGGTCCTGCGAGAGTCCAGCGGCGTACCGGTACGCTTGCAAACTGGGCACATCCGGATATCTGGCCATCAATTCGCAGGCCGCACCTGTCACCGAACCCAGTTCAGTCCATAGCCTCTTACCCTGGGCGGCCAGTTCGCGCCCCCGCGCCTGAGGACTCATCGGCCGACTCGGGTCTCCGCCTCCCTGCGGCCTCGATGACATTCCCATGACTGACAACCCCTCCCCGGAGCCGGTAACGGTATAGCGCGCGATGTTACCCATTCAAATGGGCAAGCTCCTCCGAATGCTCTAAACCCCAGGTCAGACCGCCCAAGAATCCGACCGGCTTCGTCCCGTCGAGCAGGTGTGTGCCCGGCAGGTCGCCTGCGAGGGTAGTGAAACCCGACCTCGAAAGCAGGAAATAGCGACCATGACCTGCGGACAGTACAAGCCAGCCGCCGACATGAGCATCCGACGCCTGCGCCGCTACAACACCGTCGATCACCCGCCGGCGGCGGTACCGGTGAGCGTTCCCGACAGCGATACCGCCCCGAAGCCGGACGAGGAGGCCGTAAGCGCGCGTGCGTTGCTCGTCCGATGCGAGAAGCGGACTCCCGGCGCCGGGGGCTATTCCAGGTTGCTGGCGCGCCTCGTGTCTGAAGAGTTGATCACCGCGAATGACGCCTCCACCTATGCCGGACAGCCACCCGCCGAAGCGGTGGCCGAGCTGATTGCGCAGGTACGGGCGGTAGATGCCATCGCGGACGCGCGAGCCCGGTCCGGAGAAGAGCCGTGACCACCGATACCGCGCGCAACCGATGCCTGTTCTATCGCAACACCCTGTACCTACCGGCGACGGTCGACCCTGCCACCGGTGGGATCAACGTCCGTGTCGGACTGGTGTGGGCAGTCGAAATACCCTCACACATAGGGCAATTGGTGAAGATCGACCTTGATTGGCGGCGCCAGGGCGGTGGACCGATCGTGTGCAACCCGCGCAGGGCGGTGTGGACTTTCCTGATCCGCTCGGAGGTTCCCGCCGCTGTCGCGGCACGGGAGGCCCCGCTGTGGAACGGCCACCGGGTGGCGATCCTCGCTCGCGGCACGCAAGTTCCGCTGCCTTCCCCGCAGGGGCGCGGCATGTTCTACCGGGGTTGGATCACCGCCCCACCCGGTCCGTACCGGCCCTCTGGGCTGGTCGTTCTCGGCTCGGTCAGAGCCGCGCTATCGGCGATGAATGAGAACGCGACGACCACCCGTATTCCCCGTATCCCCGCTCATGCGTGAAGGGCCCGCGAGTATGTCCGAATCGAAGCCGCTCCCGGCTGCCGAACCGACAGCGTTGCCGTCCTCGACCGATCTGCTGGCCGCGCTCGCGGGCAATGTCCCGCGCCACCACCAGCACGCTCGCTTGCTCTACGCGGTATTCCTGCTGGCCAATCTGGACGCGTGGCTCAATACCGACGGGGTGGTCAGCAGAGATGGCGTTGACGGCTCGGTGATCATCGGTGAACTCGGCATCCGCAGCTTCGAGGATTCGGCGCGAGAAAAGCTGTCGCGGGTGATCGCCGAGGAGACCAGGGACTACCCCGACGCGGCTGATCATGTCGTGCTCATGGTCCGTTCCTATCAGAACTCCGGGGTGCCCGGCGCCGCGCGACTCTACGACAAGACGACGAACAATGCCCTGTTCTGAACCGCCGAAACCACCCGAAGCCGCTTCGGAGACGAGGTAAATCCCTTGTGCGACAGAGCGATCGGACTCATCCATCTCGATTTGCCCGGTAATGAGCCCGCTCATTGCACCGTCATCGCTGAACTCGCCCGCGCTGAAACTCTCCAGCTCGCCGAGGTCGTGACCATCGATCACGGCACGTATATGCCCATCACCTACATCATCACCGCCGCCGCCCGTGCAGGGGCCGAGGTCGTCATCGCCCCGGACCTGGCGCATTTCGGCACCGGATACACCGCGATGACTCTCGCGTGCGGACTGCTGGTCCCTACCGGGCTCATACCTCGTCGACCGCAGCGGCCGTAACCGCACCCCGGCCGTGCCACAGCCCGGCAAATAAACAACGGAGGAGCCGATGAGCGACCCGACAGAGAACCGACTGAGCCAAGCCCAGCAGAAGGCCAGGGCACACGGCATGAGGGTGCAGCAGCGCAAGTCCCCTCCATACGGCTGGGAACTGGTCGCTACGGGCGGGCGTGTCATCGAGTCGGGAACCCTCACCGACATCGAACTCGCGCTGCACCGCCAGGAGCAGACCCGAGAGCCCAGCGTGCCGTCGCCGATAGCTACCGGGACCAGTGATGAGTACTGACCTTGACGCCCTCGACGTGCTGATAATCGGATGCGGTCCTGCGGGGATCGTGGCAGCTGACCGATTGGCGCGCGCGGGTGCGCGGGTCCTCGCGGTCGATGTCGGCCGTCCGCATACGGTGCGGATGTGCCCGGTGGACCGGATGCGTGCATGCCACGGCTGTAGGGGCATCTGCAACGTGATCTCCGGCTTCGGTGGCTGCATCCACTACGGCGACGGCGTGAAGCTCAGCCGGTTTCCGAGCGGGCGCAGGCTCGCCGAGCGGCTGGGCCCGGCGCGAGCGACCCAGCTGGAACACGAGGCATTGGGTGCGTTGTGTGACTCACCGATGCCGCAATTTCGCGGCGCTCGAGGCAGCCGGTCACCGTTCCCGGTGAAGGACTACCCGGTCGCGTCCCTGACCAGCGCGGAGGTGATGGCCTTCGTGGACCGGATGCACACGCGGCTCACCGGGTGGCCCACGCTGGAGATGCGGTTGGGCACCGAAGTGCTGTCGCTGGTCCAGGAGGACTCCGGCGGGTGGTCGGGACGGCTGCGCGACCGTCGTCACGGCGAGACGACTGTCCGCGCCGCGGCGGTGGTCGCAGCGGTCGGCAGACGCGGGCGTAGCTGGTGGCATCGCCAGATCCGCAGCCTGGGGTTGGAGTTCACGCGCCCGGCGCCTTCGGTCGGAGTGCGATTCGAGGCACCAGCGCACCTTCTCGCCGGTGGCTCTGCCATCCACGACGACTTCAAAACGACCCTGGTCAAGGCCGGGGTGAAGGTCAAGACGTTCTGCTTCTGCGCCGGGGCCGGCGGGGGACGGATCAAGTTCACCGACTACGCCCGCGATGGATACACCCTCCTCGACGGGCACGTGATCGCCGAACCCGCCGCCGGTGGCGCGACGGCGAATTTCGCGCTGCTCGCCCAGCTACGCGACGGCGACGGCCAGCCCTGGGACAACGAACGGATCGACTCTGAGCTGATCGGCCCCTACCGCCGATTGCGGACCGATCGTCCAGGCAAGCCCGTTCTGCAATGGCTCCCCGACTTCCGTGCGAAACGGCTGAACTGCGCCAGCGTGGAGGAGTTCACCGCCCGATCCGGCGTCACACCGTCGGTGCGTGACTACCAGGCGGCCAACCTCGCGGCGATCCTGCCGCCGCAGATCCACGCAGCCCTGCTCGAGTCGTTCGATGAGTTGATCGGGTTCTTCGCCGGTCACCGGGACGGGATCGACCCTCAAGTCGGCGTGATGGGGCTCGAGCTGGAAAACACCTGGGACGAACTGATCGTCTCCCCGAGCCTCGAGACCTCGGCGGCGGGACTGTACGCCGTCGGCGATTGTGGCGGCTTGGCCCAAGGCATCGTGCAAGCCGCGGTCGGCGGCCTCGCCGCGGCCGAAGCGATTCTCGGCACCTCTGCAACCCCCTGGATGGAAGGACTGGCCGGATGAACCAACCACCACCGATAGCCGGGCGCACGGTCGAGCTCGCTCGACAGCTCTTCGGCGGGAATCTGCTCGCCGCCTACGTCGGCGGCTCGTATGCCCGCGGAGCCAACAAGCCCACCAGCGATGTCGATACCGTGGTGATCCTGCGGCAATCGCACAGAGCACGCGAGGCCGACTTCGCCGAGCAGTTCCGGGAGCTGCACCGCACAGCGGGGTTGAAGTACGAGCATTGCGGCGAGGTCTTCGACTTGCCCACCCTCGAGGGCCTACTGAGCTACACCGAGCGCTGCCTCGAGGCGGTGCCCGCCATCCAGCAGTCGGCCTGCTACCTCGCGGATTGCCCGCTCAGCATCTTCCGCAAGGGCGATGTCGTGTTCAAGATGCTCGAGGAACCGAAGATCTGCGTCTTCGACCCGGCCTCGATCCTGGACGGACTGACCAAGCGGGCACGACGGTATTTCGCTAGGTGGCCGATGCCGCGCGTTCAGACCTACAAGGGACAACTGCGACTGCCCGACGAGAGCCGACACGCGCTGCTGGCGCACTCATTCGCCACGCTGGCGAACACCTCGCAGTGGGCGGATACCCCGGTGGGAATCGGGCTCGAGCGCTGGTTCGGGCCGGATCTGACCTGGAGGTCCAAGGCCCTTGTCGATCGCCCGCCAATGACTGAGCCGACCGATGACCCGGCGGCGTGCCCCTTGCCGGACGCGGCCAGCGACTTGGCGGCGGTACTGGCCTCCCAGTGCCTCGCCACCCCGGCAACCGACGCGTTGAGGAGGCTGCGGTGACAACCACTGTCCCGCTGGGATTGCCGGGCGTACGACAGCCGATCTATGCCCAGCCGCGCGAGCGGTTCGTGTTCCTGTACCCGACCACGGCGTGCCAATTGCGTTGCCGCCATTGCTATGTCGGCAACGATCGCCTCAACGACGCCAACACCATGAGCGTGGCGCGCGCCATCGAGATCATGGACTACTTCAAAATCACCGGCGGGCACGACAAGCTGTATCTGCTCGGCGGCGAACCGACGATGCACCCGGAGTTGGGCGACATCGTGCTGGCAGCGCGGGAGCGCGGCTACCAGGTGACCATCTCAAGCAACGGCGACTTCGATGACGCCGTGTTCGATGCGGTACCGCCCGAGACACTGAACTCCTTCAACTTCAGCCTCGAATCGGCGAATCCGCTGACACATCGCAAGATTCGCGGCAACCCGCACAACTGGGGCAAGGTCGTGAGCCACATCGAGGCCGCGGTGAGCCGGGGCTATCAGGTGCGAGTGATGTGCACGATCTCGCGGACCAACCGTGAGGGTGCGTTGGACCTGATCCCGTTCCTCGCCGAGCGCGGGGTTCACACGCTCAGCTACCACAATCTCGGCAAGACCGGCAACGGCGGGCGGATGCTGGAACCGTTGGCGCCGGCGGAATGGATGGACTTCTGCGCCGAGCTGGAGGCGTACCCGCCGGAGCGCCGCTTGGCGGTGTACTACCCGCCGACGTTCGTTCCCGCCGACCAGCAAGCCCAGTGGTTCGAGCGCGGCTATCCGGGGTGCCCGGCCCGGACTCTGGACCGCCCGCACGTCTACCCGGACGGGACCGTCTACGCCTGCCCCGTCTTCATGGACGGCGGACGCCACTTCGCCCAGTTCGACGACACCGGCAACCTCGTGCTCAACACCGCTCCGGGCAACGAACTCAACGCCTACCTGCACGCCGACCCCGTCTGCACCGGCTGCGAACACATCGGCACCTGCGGGGGCGGATGCCCCGCGTACTCGCAGATCCCGGCCTACGACGGCTGGTATGCCTGCGACCGCGAAACCACCCCGCTGTGCATCCTGTGGACGGTCTCCGCGTGGGGACCGCGCCCGGCCGACTCCCTGCACGCCCTGCGCTGATCGGACACCCACCGTGACCAAAATCCTCACACACTCCACACCCTTCGCAGCCGCTGCCACAGCGACCCGCGAGCCGTTCGTCTTCCTCTACATCACCGAGAAATGCCCGCTCCGCTGCCTACACTGCTACATGGGCGAACGCCTCGACCGCGAGCGCCGCATGACACCCGCCTACGTCGATCAGCTCTTGGCCGCCCTGCGCATCACCTCCGGGCAGTACAAGGTCTACCTGCTGGGCGGGGAGCCGACGACGCACCCGCAGTTTGGCGAAATCCTGGACGTGTGCAAACGCCAGGGATACAAGGCCGTCCTGACCACCAACGGGCTGATCCCGGCCCGGACCTGGCCCAGCTTGGACGAACGGATCGACTCGTTCTCCTTCAGCATGGACGGCGCCCGACCCCACACCCACGAGGCGATGCGCGGCCCGAACACCTGGCGGCCGCTGCTGGCCAGCATGAAACGCGCCGTCGATGCCGGATTCCAGACGCGCGCCATCTTCACCATCACCCGCGACAACGCCGCCGACGTCTTCGCCGCGATCGACCTCGCCGAACAACTCGGGCTGGAGATGCTGTCGTTCCACTACTTCACCCCGACCGGCCTCGGCCAGGACCGGCCCGAACTCCAACTCGACCCCGCGGAGTGGATGCGGCTCTGTGAACAGATCCGCGACGCGGCCGCAGGCCGGCGAGTGCGAATCTTCTACCCGCCCGCGTTCGTGGAAGCGAGCAAGCTGGCCGACCTGCGGGCGGCCGGGTACGGCGGGTGCACGGCCCGGAACCTGGAACGCCTCGCGATCTTCCCGGACGGCCGGGTTTACATCTGCTCGGCGTTCTTCGACACCGACCTGCACTACGGTGTGGTCCGGGATGGTCAGATCGTGCCCCGCACCGACGCGCCGGGCGGGGTGACCGAACTGACGCTGGTCAACCAGGTGAGCGCGAATTGCCGCGGCTGCCCGCACGGGTCGCTGTGCGGCGGCGGATGCGCCGCCTACGACCACCTCGACCGGACGCTACGCAGCTCCGAATGCGACCAGCAGACCGCACCGGTCTGCCCGCTGTGGTCCATGCCGGTTGAACCGCAGGCCACCGAACATCGGCTCATCGACCTGCGGTAACCCTGGCCTGCGTCAGGCGAGCTTCGCGCGAGCCGCCTCGATCCGGGCCAACGTCCGCTCCCTGCCCACCGCTTCCAACGACTCGAACAGCGGAAGCCCGACCGTGCGGCCGGTGACCGCGACCCGCACCGGAGCCTGAGCCTTCCCGAGCTTCAACCCCACCTCAGCAGCAGCGGCCTCGATCGCGGCCCGGATCGCCTCGGCGTCCCAGGCCGCGCCGGTCAGCGCCTTCGCAGCGGCTGCCAGCATGTCGTCCGCACCCGGCTTCATACCCTTCGACCACGCCGCTTCGTCGGTGACCGGCTCGTCCAAGAACAGGAAATCGACGTAGGCGGTGATCTCGCCGAGCACCGCGATCCGGGACTGAGCCAGCGGCGCCACCCTCGCGAACACCTCCGGGTCGAAGGCATCCTCGGTCCACGGCGCGTGCGGAGCACGCAACCACGGCTCACATGCGGCGATGAATGCCGGAACATCGAGGGCGCGAAGATATTCGCCGTTGAACGCCTTCAACTTGGCCACGTCGAAAAACGCGCTGGCCTTGGTCACATCCGCGATGTCGAACTGAGCCTCGAGCTCCGCGTACGGGCGAATCTCCGGGCCGCTGTCCCGCGGCCCCCAGCCCAGCAGCATCAGGTAGTTGACCAGGGCATCGGGAAGGAAGCCCTCGGCGATGTAGTCCTCGAGGGCCACCTTGTCGCGGCGCTTGGACAGCTTCTGTCGCTTCTCGTTCACGATCACCGGCAAGTGCGCCCACACCGGCGGTGTGTGCCCGAGCGCTTCCCACAGCAACTGCTGCTTCGGAGTGTTCGACAGGTGCTCCTCACCACGAATCACCTCAGTTATCCGCTCGTCCACATCGTCGGCGACATTCGCGAGCAGAAACAACGGCGTGCCGTCACCGCGCGCGATGACAAAATCCTCGATCGCGCGGTTCGGGAACGCCGTCTCACCGCGGATCCGGTCCGACACCACGGTGTCCCCGTCATCCTGGGTCTGGAACCGCAGCGCGCGGCCCTCGGCATACTCCAGCCCACGAGCCCGGCAATGCCCGTCATAACCGGCGTCCGGCTTGCCCGTGCGCGCGGTGACCTGCTCACGGGTGCAGTCGCAGTAGTAGGCGCGACCGGCCGCGAACAGCTGAGCGGCGGCGGCGCGATGCGCGTCGGCGTTCGCCGACTGGAAGTAGGGGCCCTCGAACGCCGGATCGACCTCCGAAATCCCGATCGCCGCCATTGCGCTGATGATTCCGGTGACCCACTCCGGCTTGTTCCGAGCCTGATCGGTGTCCTCGATTCGTAGCACGAAGCGGCCGCCTGAGCGGCGAGCAACGGCCCAGTTGAACAGCGCGCTGCGCGCGCCACCAACATGAAACATCCCCGTGGGAGAGGGAGCGAATCGAACTCTCGTGGTCACCGTACGAATCTACCCGCTGCCACCAGCACACGAGCGCGGTGGGTTTGCATCCTAGGCAAAGTCGGATCCCTTCGCGCTACGAACCTCCGGTACCAGAAACGACGGCCGGTGGGGGCGTGCTGTCCCGGTCAAGGCTGTTTCCATCATCAGCTGGGTGGTCCTGCTTGCTGATCCGTGCAGAATCATCAGCAATCACGTGGCTCAGCTCGATCTCCATCAGACGATCGCCAGCAGCGTGTACGCCTTGCCGACGCTTGGACAGGCCGGATACTGCCTTCCAGGTATCGCCAGCCCAACGACGCGGTCAGCGTCTGTACTCGCTAATGCCGACGATGTGTCCACGGTCGCAGCGCCGGCCTAGGGCATGCTCACACGAAGCGCTCGTAGTAACGGTATCTGACAAGATTGCGGTGCGCCTACGAGTCCGGTAGACATCTCTGATCGCGTGTGATGACGAAGCGGCAGGAGGGTCATGGACCAGTACGACCTGGTAGACGCCTTTGGAGAGGCAGTTTCGGTCGGAAACGGCGCACTCTTCATCGGGGCCGGCCTCTCGGTGGCAGCTGGACTACCGACCTGGTCGCAGCTACTCAAACCTCTGCAGGATAGAGCAGAAGTACCCAATCATCATGACTACCCGCTCGTAGCGGAATACCTCGCCAACGACAAGAAGAACGTTGGAACGGAAGCGCTCCGTGAACACATCCTCGAGGTGATCGCACAGAAGATCGAACCTACAGATGGACATAAGCTACTGGCCCACATTCCCGTAAAAGAAATCTGGACCACCAATTATGATGAGTTAATAGAGAACGCTTGCGACGAGAACACTTTTGTCGCAAAGACCGACGACGATATCCGAAAAATTGGCACCCTGAATCGGACTATAGTCAAAATGCACGGAAGCGTGTCGGCCGAACCTGGACCCGAATGGGCCGAACTTCCGGTAATCACGCGCAGCGATTATGAACAGTATGAGTTTCGTCGGCCCCGCACCTGGGCGCTATTGAGAGCTGCCTATCTGAGCAAGACTTTTCTATTCTTAGGATTCAGTTTCACCGACCCCAACATAGACATCCTACTCCGCCTCGCCCGGCAGCACGCGACATCGGTCACCGATCGTCATCTCACGGTACTCAAGCGCCCGACTGGGGCCGACGAACTAATCCTGCACTGCTTACGTGTAAAGGACTTGGAAAGCAGCGGAGTCAAAGTTTGCGAGATTGACGACTTTGATGAGCTACAGGATATAGTTCAGGCTCTAGTCCGAAGGACGAGGCCGATGCGTCTCTTCGTAGCTGGGAGCGCAGGAGTTGACTCCTCTGGAACACCTCGCTCCGAGGATGAGATACTCCCTTGGTGTGAGCACGTAGCATCTCAACTTGCAGAAAGAGGCGAGTGGGAAATTACGTCGCTTGGCGGACCTTCAGGCTGGAATGTAACATGCCAACTTGCTCGAATCTATATTTCTGAGCAAAGATATTCGCCTGAAAAACTGACATTCTATTTCAGGCGGAAGCAAGAACCACCCCCTCATATGAACGAACGAGTCGGAACCTCGGTCTACACGGATCTCGACAGAGAACAGTTGGTCGGCATACTCCTCGACGACTGCAGAGCCTTACTGGCTATCGGCGGTGGAGATAGGACGAAAGAAGAGATCAACTGGGCACGTGGCCGCGGTGTCGGTGTAGTGCCTCTAGCAGGGTCTGGTGGGGCAGCGCGCGAGTATTGGGAGGCTCATGCTGATCGTCCCCCTGAACTCGGCGGGCGCGTGGCGTCGGAGGTGGACTGGAGAAACCTGGGAGATCCGCAACCGATGATCGCTGCACGTGCAGCTGCTCGACTGCTTGAGCAGGCGATGTACCGTAAGGGCTGAGCGCGAAGCAGGTGCTGCTGCATCCTGTCGGTGTACTGCCATACAGTGCTTTTCGTGAACACCCTCGATCTGCGAGCCGTCAGCACGGCCATGGCGGCGCTAGAACTGCTGCCCGCCGAACCCAGCGACCTCACCAACATCCTGCGGGATACGAAGTTCCGAGGCATGCTTCTAGGCGAAGTCGCCGCAACAGCCCAGGGTGACGTTGATCCCGCATCGCTGGGCGCCAGTCCGCTAGTGGCGTATTTGCTCAACCACATGAAGCCGACCAGAGTTCAAGAGTGGCTGATAGAGCTTCAAGAGCTTCATGGACGAAGCGCTGTTCGAGCGGTATTAGCAGGATCCAGCGGATACCCCGACAAACTCGCGAAATGCTGGGACGCTCCGCCGATTCTCTACACCATGGGGACGGCGCCCGGCGGCCCGCATGTTGCGATTGTAGGAAGCCGATCCGCTGCGTCAAACATCCTTTCAGACGCACGGGAGCTTGCGTCGGAGCTCGCATCGTTGGGGGTGACGGTTGTATCCGGCCTCGCGGCCGGAATCGATAGCGCCGCCCATCAGGGTTGCCTAGACGCCGGGGGTAAGACCGTAGCCGTCATGGGCACAGGTATCCGAACGATATATCCTGAGACAAACGTTGCGCTATCCCAACAGATTGCACAGAACGGCATGCTCGTCTCTCAGTTTGCTCCTCGCGCTCCTCGCACAAGTACTACGTTCTTGAGACGGAATTGCGTGATCGCCGGGATGTGCGACGTGAGCATCATCATGGACGGACGCGCTCGGAGCGGAAGTAAGCACGAGTTCGAGCAGGCTATTAGCTACGGCCGAGTGGCTCTTATGTGGGCCCCCGCGCTTGAACAAGAGGCTTGGGCACAGGATTTCCGAAGTCGCGGGCTAGCGCGATTCGTGTCGTCTCTCGAAGAGATTTGGACGGCAGTAAAGGATTTCCAATGAGATTAACAGTCCCCATTGATCCGCTCGTAGAGACATCAAACAGCATAATTCCTGAATTAGTGCCTCCGCCAGACGATCGCGATGATGTATGCACCCTCTGCCGGACGTGGAAGTTCGACGACGGCAGTCTTGAGTGCAACAATTGCCAAGATATCCGGAGAAAACTTGGGTGTCCAGCAAATCCATTAAGTCTCATCTCCCTTTACAGCAAACCTTCTCAGCTGCGCGATTGGTTGACTCAATATAAAGGCAGAATCGATGACAGCGAGCCTTATATTGCCAGCTATGTACCGATAGTGCGATCAATGGTGGGGCGCTTCATTATCGATTACGGCAGTAGGATCGGATCTCGCGACGGCGTGGATGGCATAGTAGTAGTACCTTCGACAGACAGACCAGGCATTCACCCGCTGGAGCTCATAATCGACTCACTCAAGGTGGACGTGCCAACGATGCACATTCTCAGCCGAGGCCCTGGCGAGCTCCGACATAGACAACCCTCGAAAAGTGGATTCGTAGTGGACGGCGATCCTGATTGCGGGAAACAGCTGGTATTATTTGACGATGTTTATACCACCGGAGCTCGCCTCAATAGCGCGGCATACGCTTTAACACAGTCGGGCTATACAGTGGCAGCGACAGTTGTCCTAGCGCGACGCATCAACCCCGATTACAATCGGGTGGCGGAAAAGCTCTGGGGTAGACAGAAGGCAGTTCCTTTCGACTGGGCCACCGGACCCATTATCGGAAAGGTCTAATAGCGATGCATAAGCCCCGCGTGCCATCATGGCGACCGTGCGACCCCGTCGGCTTGGCGGAGTCGTTGCCAAATCTTCTCGATTCGGCGAAAGTTACTTCTGTGCGAGTAGAATCAACCGTACGCCCACCCTCTTTACGGGGAGGAGAAATCTCGGAGGAGGCTCAGGGTTTAACTCGGGCTGCGCGCAGTTCGTACAGAGAATTAGGCTTCGGTTTCTGGGATTTTCTTTTGTGGGACGCGACGAAAGCCTCAGCGCCTACGCGGATGGCCCTATTTACTCGCGCAATCCGCCATGGAGGGACTCCCGATAAGCTCGACGCACTCGAGCTGACTGAATTTTCCAAGCGACTTCGAGCCGGAAGTTACGACCAGCTTGAATCCCGTCATATGGCTTCACTTGGTTCGGAGGTTCGAGTTGAATGTCGGCCGGACGACCTTCATCTCCCGATGCTAGATTTCGCGCTGCCAGCCTCGAAACAGAATGACAGGGTAGCGGTGGAGATTCTTACGGAGCTAGGACTGAATGGCCACCTATACCATTCGGGGCGAAGTTATCACTACTTCGGCGTGGAGGCAATTACATGGCCTGAGTTGGTTCAGAAGATGGCCTCTGCGCAACTCTTGGGGCCACTTGTGGATCACCGATGGATCTCTCATCAGATTATGAATGGACGGTGCTCTCTCAGAATTTCCAACGACGTCGATCGTCACTCAAGTCCGCACATTCTTGTAGCGACTTCGATAATCGATCCTCCCTCGAACGCCCGTATCTCAATCATTGGATAGTCGCCAACAGGTTATCGGTGAGCCAGCCAAGGACGGGTTCTGATGGATTGCCCGACGCAGTAACGAAGATGTCGTTGCATCCATTCACGTAGTGCATCTGATCGCGCGCCTCACCCAACGTGGCGGTTATTGGTATGAAGGCCACAGCTTCCGCGAGACGTCTATTCTCGGGATCAGACAATAGGTCGTCAAGCCGTGCACTCGCGTGGTCCGACTCGGAGACAGTTCTGGCGTATGAGTCGAGTAGCGATTGATGGATAATGTATTTTGCGCTCCCCTTATCATCTAAGATCGGCACTCGCTTTTTGCCAGTCACCTTGACTATCGTCGCAATTGATTCCAGAGATGTAGCTCCAAGATCCTCACCGCTCCGACCGGCATGGACTACCATCTGCGCGCGAGCAATCATCACCTCGACAACCGCGTCATCATGCCGATGTTGACTTGATATACTGAGCGTCGATCGCGTGGCGGCTTCGAAGTTCTCGCGAGCGAAGTAAAATGCCAGAACTGTACCTACCCAAGTTCCAAATAGGGGAAGTACCGATGAAAATACCAACTGCGAAGCCCTAGCCCGATCTTCAGGCAGGGCCATCATAACCACCATAACGGAGATAGCCGTTATTGCGGTCAAACTCAGACCCACAATCCAGATGGCTAATCGAGCGCGAAATCCGCTATTCTTACTGCTGCGTCGCACTAAGGGTGATCCTTTCGATTCGAACTAATTCAGTCTGCCACTCAGGCGCACTATAGATCACCATGCGCAAGATAGGCAGAGGAGCCATCGGCTCATAGTGACTGCGTGCCACAGTTGCCACAACTGCCACTTCGGTCCGCAAGGACATCGCACATGCCGAGATTGGCATACGTCAGGTGCCAGTGTGCATTTCACGGATCGCCTTGCGAACCGGCAGAGCATATAAACTCACCACTTGCACTTGAGTGCCGACTACGCACTCTTAATGCCTGCCACAGTCCCGGTGAGCAGTGGCATTACTCGTTGAAATACAGTGTAGATCACGCTTTCACTGCACCCTTCTCGGGTTTTTTAAGTGACGTTGGTGCCAATTGTTTGTCCTGGTTCATGTCAGGATCCACCGCTAGTAGCGTCATAGAGAGGTGGGCACGTACCATGTCGCGGAGGTCGTCTTGTTGAATACCACCGACCAACTCCCGCGCTGCGGCGAGGCGTCGGTCTCTTGGCTTTCCTCACGTAGCAGCAAGCCCTGCTGAGCCATATCCCTTCGGGCTCGGTTAGATTGGATGAAGAAGATCGACGATAAGATGTTGATCACGATGCCTGCGCCAACAGCAACGACACTCGCGTAGTCCTGTCCTGCTGGAGTGGGCGCGTTTGAAATAGCGAGGAAAACTCCCCACAAAAGCAAGCAGCCCCCGGCAACGGCGGCGATGAGGCTGACATTGAAGCTCCGCTTCGCCTGCCGCAGACCCTGGAAATACATGTCGCGCAGAATCTGCTCCTGTTTCTGCAACGACTCCGATGTCCGGATCATCGATACGTCCGACCCAACCGAGTCCACTCGAATCTGGGCATTGTCGCTCGCGTTGATGATGAAGGGCGGTGTCGGCGCTTCGATCGGTTGGAGAGTGTCTCCAACCGACGCCAATGCCCGACGTAAGCGGCGTGACGCACCCGGTGGAATCATCGCCATCGAAATCAAGAGTGGCCCCAGGACAAGCACGATGATTTCGTATCTGCTGCTTATCTCCCGACCAAATGCCGGAATTAGTATCGCACAGATTGTGGTCAAGACGCCTAGGCCGAGGATTACGGCACGGAAATAGGTTTCCGTAGCCGTCGAGACGGATCGATCCTTCACGTCGACTTCAGATTCGTCAAGCGAAGTCGATTCGTCTGAACCTGTGTGCTCGGGCGACTCTCTGAACGTTGGTCCGGTCGGGTCGTCTGGGCGCGTCTGGGCGGTCTCGGTTGAAACACCGGGCAACTCATTGCGCGCATCCGCAGTCGAGGTCACCAGGCCAGGCTAGAACATCCCCAAACCCCCCGCGTCAGATTGGCACTGGCTGATGGAAGCACTCAAATTCGGGACCAACCCGACACACCGTGTGTGCATCGGTATCACTCTCTGCTCAAACCTACTTCGTGTCGGCGACGTGGCTAGAGACCGATTTCAGGACATCCGTCCATGCTTGATTCGGTGTCCCGCCCGTAGACTAACGGCTACTGTTCTGCAACTGAGTAGCCGATGAGCCACGACCCCCTTTGCGCCTCGGCCTCATCATGGGCTGCAACCGGACGGGGTCGATGCTGCGTCTCGCTCAATGTGGACGGGCCCATGGAAGGTGTGTGACTGACATCTGACCCCTGGCACGGTTAATACTCCGATTGGCCGTCGTTGAAGTTGCGGGTGAGGGCGGAGAGGACAGCGCGGTCTTGCCGGTCCGTTCCCACGCTGTCTACGTCGTAGGTCGCCAGCGCGGCGGTGGCGGCGGCATGATCGATGATTCGGTCGCCGCGTACTCGGGCGTAGTCACGGACGCGGCGCAGCAGTCTGTTGGCGATCCGGGGTGTCCCGCGGGAGCGGAGGGCGATCTCGAAACTTGCCGAGTCGTCGATCGGGGATGCCGAGGATGCCCGCGGAGCGGCGCACGATCCGGTCAGCTCGGAGGGCTCGTAGAAGTCCATGCGCGCGACGGAGCCGAATCGGTCCCGGAGGGGCCCGGTGAGCGCGCCGGAGCGGGTGGTGGCGCCGACCAGGGTGAACGGCGCGATCTCCAGGGGGTGGACATCGCGCCAAGACGGAGTTCGACCGCGAGGTTGCCGCCTAATCGCGCCTGACCAGCACCATCGCACTCGGTGCTACCGCGGCACCCTGCTCAGCGGACTCGGCGGCATCGCCGGAGCCACGGTCGCCTCAGCGACCATCATCGGATTGTTCGGCCCGTTCCTGCCCACCGTCGCCGTCGGCGCCCTCTGCACCGTCGCCGGGCAACTACTGGTGACCACACCGGTCACGGTGGCGGCCGCCGCGCAGTACTCCATCACCGCTCCCGCACCCGCCAAGTAGCCGGGAAGTGGGGCACCGCACTGCCGGCCCCACTTCCCGACCCGGCCGATCCGCCCACTGGTTGACTCGGCTCGAATACCGGTAGCCAGCCCCTAGAGATTGGGCAGACTGCCGACGTCAATCGGGGACGCCGTTGTACGTTCGGCTGCCCGGCGGCGGCGATACGCTCGCTGGCGGCATGCGTTGCTGCAATACTCGCGGGTGCGGCCAGGCTCCCGTCCTGCGCGCGAGTAATAACTGGGCACCAGGCACGGACACTCCAGGCAGGTGCCGTACAGATGTGGCTCCTGCCAGCCGTGTGCAGCGCATCGCACCAGGCGATGTCGCTCTCCCGCGCGCTGGGAGATCTTGACCATGGTGCGCGCGAAATCCTCAAGGTCGGGCTGTTCATCGCCGTTGAGCCAGAGTTCGTCAACTACCGCTGTGACCAGCCGCATGCAGGCAGCTCGGCGGTTGCGGTCGAGGGCCAGCCGTTCCAGCTCCATGCAGTCGTCTTCGAGTCGCTCGGCCCCCCATTCGCGCGATCCATAGCGTTGTGCGGCGCGACTGTAAGCCTCCTCGATGGTGACATTGGCCGTGGCATCCTTCTCCACTGCCCGTCGTCGAACGGGGCGGCGATTCACAACTCCTCCTCGTCGGAGCGCTCGACCGGCGGCATCGAATCAGTATCCCGCTGCTCACGTACCTTTCGCTGCAAGCCGAAGGCACGGGCGAACGATTCGAAGACAGCGGGAATGTCGGCCTTCTCTGCGCGCACCAAGGCCACGATGGTCACCGTCATGATGGCGGTGATCGAGATCAGCAGCGGCCACAAGCCTGCGGTGAGCGCGGATGACACGACGGCCGGGACAGGGGACATGGGAACCTCCGGGCACAAAAAAGCCCCCGGCCGGGTGCCGAGGGCTTGAGACGGTTTGCTTCAGAACGACGAAAGCCTCAGCCGGGAGAGGCTGAGGCTTTGGGCATGAGACTGCCCGTGTGAGAGGAGATTAGCACCATCCACAGCGCTGCACCCAATCGCAGAAAGGCCCAAAGCGCCAGCTCAGGACGGCTGTGATCCGGGTCACGTGAATCGTAACGGCCTGTGGCGGTCGGACGGAATCCCAGTGCACCTGGGTTCTCCGGAGCACACTGGTGCCCCGCAGAACACGAACTTGTGCTGGCTGCGTAGTCGAGGAGCGTGTAACGAACGTCTCACCCCGGCCAGCTCGGCGACCTCTTCGCGCCGCAGCCCCGGCGTCCGCCGCTGCTGCCCGCGCGGCGGCAGCCCGGCCGCGCTCGGCGTGAGCCGCTCGCGCCGGGTGCGCAGGAAGGCCGCGAGTTCCCGTGTGGTGTCCACCGTGCTCGTCACCACCCCGATGGTACGGAGCGTAGGACCGGCTTTCCCAGGAAGAAGCCTCCCTGACCGGCCCGGCCCCGGCTCGGCAGACTCGATGGCGCAACGACATTCGACCGGCAAGGAGTTCGACATGACCGACGTGCGCGCCCTCGACGACTACCGGCTGCTCGGCCGCTCGGGGCTGCGGGTGTCACCGCTGTCGCTGGGAACCATGACCTTCGGCTCGGAGTGGGGCTGGGGCGCCGACGCCGCCGAAGCCCGCACGATCTTCGACACCTACCTCGACCGCGGCGGCAACTTCATCGACACCGCCAGCGCCTACACTGACGGCACCTCGGAGCGCTTCCTCGGCGAGTTCGCCGCCGACCGCCGGGACAGCCTGGTGATCGCCACCAAATACACGATGCTGCGCCGCCCCGGCGACCCCAATTCCGGCGGCAACCAGCGCAAGAGCATGGTCACCTCGGTGGAGGCGAGCCTGCGCAACCTGAACACCGACTACCTCGACCTGCTCTACCTGCACGCCTGGGACTACCGCACCCCGGTCGAGGAGATCCTGCGCGGCATGGACGACCTGGTCCGCTCCGGCAAGGTCCTCTACGTCGGCATCTCGGACGCGCCCGCCTGGCAGGTGTCGCGCATGCAGGCCATTGCCGACCTGCGCGGCTGGGCGCCGCTGATCGCCCTGCAGATCGAGTACAACCTGGTCGAGCGCACCGTGGAGCGGGAGCTGGTGCCCATGGCGCGCGAGCTCGGGCTCGGCGTCATCCCGTGGTCGCCGCTGGCCAGCGGCGTGCTGACCGGGAAGTACGGCCGCGCGGATCTGAATATCGAAACCTCGGCGGATGCGGCGGGCAGCAGGCGCAATGTCGCCGCCTCCGCGGGCTCGCTCACCGAGCGTGCCCTCGGCATCGCCGACGTGGTGCGGGAGATCGCCCGCGCGGCGGGGTACACCCCGGCCCAGGTGGCGCTGGCCTGGGTGCTGCGGCAGCCGGGGGTGACCTCGCCGATCGTCGGTGCCCGCACGCTCGACCAGCTCACCGACAATCTGGGCGCGCTCGAGGTGGAGTTCTCCGCCGAGCAGCTGGACCGGCTGGAGCGAGCCAGCGCCATCGAGCTCGGCTTCCCGCACGACTTCCTGCGTCGGCCGGTGACGCGGTCGGTGACATTCGGCGACCTGAAGGTCGAGGAGCGGCTGCCTGTCGGCTGACGGCAGACTCGATCGCTCAGGTACCGCCGTGCAGGTCGCAGATGCGGCCGAGCGCCTGCTCCAAGGCGTAGCCGGAGTCGGCGGCGCCACCCTTGACATCGGCGTTCAGAGTGGCGACCACCCGCATGGCAGTGCCGATCTTCTCCGGGCTCCACCCCCTGGCCTGCGCCTTGGCCTTCTTCACCTTCCAGGGCGGCATACCGAGCTGCTGCGCGAGCTGCATCGGATCACCGCGCCCGGCCGAGCCCACCCTGGCGATGGTGTGCACCGAGTCGGCGAGCGCGTCGGCCAGGAGGACGTGCGGAACGCCGCGGTCGTCGGCCCAGCGCAGCGCCTCCATGGCCGCGGCTCGATTGCCGACCACGGCGAGCTCGGCCACATCGAAGCCGCTGACCTCGGCGCGGCCGGAGTAGTAGCGGCGCACCGCGGCCACGTTCACGGTGCCGCCGGTGTCGGCGGCGAGCTGGGAGCAGGCGGCGGCCAGCTCGCGCAGGTCGGAGCCGACGGCGTCGAGCAGCTCCTGCACCACGTCACCGCCCGCCTTCACCCCCGCCGCGCGGAACTCGCCCCGGACGAAATCGACCCGCTCGGCCTGCTTGGTGAGCTTGGCGCAGTAGTGCACCCTGGCCCCGCCCTTCTGCAGGGTGGTGGCGAGCGCCTTGGCCCGGCCGCCGCCGGAGTGCAGGATCACGAGCACCACGCCCGCGGGCGGGTCGGCGGCGGCCTCGCCGATGAGCGTGACGGCTTCCTTGCCCGCGTCGGCGGCGGATTCCAGGATGATCAGCCGGTCCTCGGCGAACAGGGAGGGGCTCAGCAGCTCCGCGAGTTCGGCGGTCGTCGCCTCGCCGGCCCGCCGGCGCTCCACCGGCACCGCGTCCGGGTCCGGTGCGGTGGACCTGACCTCGGCGGTGACCGTCGCCACCGCGCGCTCGATCAACAACTCCTCGTCGCCGAGCACCAGATGCACCGCTGCCGCCTGCTCGCTCACGCGGTCGATCCTACGGTTCGGCGGTGACACCGATTTCCGGCGGCGGACGACGGTGCTCCGGTCGGCGGAGCCGCGGTGGTTCACGCCGGGGCCGCTCGGTTGTGGTGCGGTCCGGGCATCGCGTCGGCGCGCCGCAGGGCGGCTGTTCGCCCAGCGATCACAGTCTCCGTTCTGACCGGACCGGCGAGACCGGCGGTGGGGGGCGGCTCGGCCGTGCGGGAAGCGCCGCTCCGGCGCGGCTTCTTCTACGCACCGCACGGACGTGGAGCCCGAGGCAGGTGCCGAGAAGCGCTGCTGCTGAGAGAGTTCCGGTGAGGGGGCCGCCGGGGACGGTCACGGTCGCGCCGGGTAGGCGGGCGGTGTGTTCGGCGACTTCGAGGAGCCACCAGAGGGGGACGGCGGCGGGCCTGAGCAGGAGTTCGGCGGGGAGAGCCCAGGCCCAGGCAATGGTGGCGGCGAGCGCGCCGAGCACGGTGATGACGGCGATCACCGGTGCCACGAGCACGTTGGCGAGGACCGCCACCAGGCTCAGCTTGCCGGTGACGGCTACGACCAGGGGTGCGGTGACGGCGAAGGCGGCGGCCGAGACCGCTGTGATCTCGGCGGGGGCTCGCCGCCAGCCGCGGGCGCGGAGTGTTGCGGCCCAGCCGGGCGCGATGAGGATCAGGGCGGCGGTGGCCAGGACGGAGAGGGCGAAGCCGATGCTCACCGCCAGTGCGGGCCAGATCGCCAGTAGGGCGATCACCGCACCGCACAGCGCGGGTAGTGCTTGCCTACGGCGGCCGGTCAGCAGGGCAAGCACCGTCACCGATCCCATGGCGGCCGCGCGGAGGACGCTCGGGTCGGGGCGGGCGATCACCACGAAGAGCAGGAGTGCCAGGGCCGCGGCGCCGGCGCAGGCCGTGGGCGGGACGGTCAGGGCTCGGCAGAGGGCGAGGACGGCGGTGAGGACGATGGTGACATTGGCGCCGCTCACTACGCACAGGTGTTGCAGGCCGGCGGTAGCGAAATCCTCCCGGACGTCGTCGGTGAGCCCGGAGGTGTCGCCGAGAACCAGTGCGGGAAGTACGCCGGCGGCATCGCGGCCGAGTACCCGCCGGGCCGCTTCGGTGAGGGATTCGCGCACCGGCATTGCCGCACGTTGCCACCAGGGTGGCTGTTCCAGCACGACGGGCGGGGCGTTCGCCCGGAGGACCGCGACGGTGAGATCGCTCGTCTGTGGTCGTATCGGTCTGGCCTGGAAGCGGAGCAGGCCGCCCGGCGTTATGCCGCCCCACTCGGCGCCGCCGGCCAGGATGGTGACGGTGCCACCGGCGCGAACACGTTTCCCGGCGTGCCGGTACTCGACCAGATCGGCGCGCACCACCCAGCGGGGTCGATCGCCGAAGGATCTGCCGCGGACCGGTTTCGGGTCGTCTTTCGGTACGGCGTAGACCTGCACCGATGCGCGGTCCGGCAGGGTGCGCAGCGGGTGGGCGGAGACGCGCTGTTCCCGCCAGGCGGCGGCGGTGGCGAAGCCGGTGCCGAGCAGCAGGGCGGCGACCATGCCCCACACCAGGACTCGTCGTGGCTCTGAGCGCCGTACTCCGCTGCGCAGCAACCAGATCCAGAGCGCGCAGGCGGTGCCGACGAGGAGTGCCGCGAGGACGAGGCCGGCTATCCAGCCCGCGGTGATCGCGATGATCGTCGCGGCCCAGCAGAGCAGGGCCGCCGGGACGAGGCGGGCGTCGAGTGCTCGGGGCTCGGGGGTGGGTGGCTCCTCCGGGCGGACGATGGGCCAGTAGCCGGAGAGGGTGGTCACCGGGTCACCGGGCGGGCGCTGGCCGCTCACAGCGTCACCAGTTCGCGGAGCCGGGCCAGGCGGGCCGGGCCGATGCCCTCGACATCGGCGAGCTGCTCGATATCGCTGAACCGGCCATTGCTGGTTCGCCAGGTCACGATGGCGCGGGCGGTGACCGGGCCGACGCCGGGGAGTGCGTCGAGTTCCGCCTCGGTCGCGGAGTTCAGATCGACCTTTCCCTTCGCGCCGGGCGCGGTGCCTGGGCCGGCCGCGCTGCCGGTGCTCGCGGTGCCGCTGGCGCGGGGCGGGGCGGCGGGGTCCGCGGCGCCGACCAGGATCTGATCGCCGTCGGCGACCTTCTGGGCGAGGTTGAGGCCCTGGAGGTCGGCGCCGGGAAGTGCGCCGCCCGCGGCGTCGAGGGCGTCGGCGATCCTGGCGCCGGGTGCGAGGCGCAGGAGACCGCCTCGATGCACCAACCCGACGACGCTCACCACCAGTTCGCCCTGGCTCTCGTGGGCGGGAGCGATATCGCTGCGCGCGGGTTCCGGGCCCGGTGCCGCGGCCATGCGGACCGCCGGGACCGGCGCCGCCTGGCTGGTCACCGGATGGTCGCGCCAGATGGCGTAGCCGGTGATCACTACGGCCACCAGGCCGACCAGGGCGAGTGCTGCCGCGGCGCGGCGGGTGACAGCGACTCGTGCGGCGGGGAAGAGGCGTTCGTACCAGCGCGGTGGGGCTGGCTGGCCGTGCAGCCAGTCGGGTTCGCCGATCGTCTCGGGGTGCCGGGGCTCGCCCCAACGCTGTTCCTTGGCTTCGTCGTCCTCGGGTTCGGTGGGCCACCGCTCGGTATTCCGCCAGCGGTGGAGCTGTCGCCTGGCATCGAGTTGCTCGGCCTTGGCGGCCCAGCGGGGGTCGGTGACGGCGGGCCGCTCCCGTTCGGGGGCTCCCATCGGGAGTGGGACCCGGAGGGGATCGTCGGTGGGCGCGTCGGGGGTGAGGACGTTCAGGCGTCTGCGGATCCGGTCGTGCTCCTCGTGGCGGGACATGGGGGCGACGCTAGGCCGGGGCGCGGCCTTCTCGCCGGTGTCGACCTGGGCTTTCAACCGCCCTGTGGATAGCCGCGAAGCTGGGGACAGTTCATTGAAGAGATCCTCGCCCGGCAGGTTTGCTAGAAGTATGCTGAACCGGTGGTGGCGAACCCGGCACCGATGCTGGCCGTCTCCGGACAACCGCCGGACGACGCCGCGCGCTGGGCCGTGGAGATGAAGTGGGACGGGGTCCGCGCCATCGTCCGGATCGAGGCGGGTACGTGCCGGTTCACCAGCCGGAATGCCCGGGATATCTCGGGCTCCTACCCCGAGCTCGGGGCGGCGCTCCGTGCGCTGGCACCGGACTTTCCGCTGGTGATCGACGGGGAGATCGTGGCGCCGGAGCCGGGTACCGGGGCGCCCTCGTTCGGGCGGTTGCAGCATCGGATGCACGTGGTCGCGCCGACGGCGGCGCTGCTCGCGGCCTACCCGGTCGAGTTCATTGTGTTCGACGTGCTCGAGGTCGACGGGGAATCGCTGTTGAACAGGCCGTATACCGAGCGCAGGGAGACTCTGGCCGCGCTCGAGCTGGCCGGGGAGCTGGTGCCGGTGCCGCCCTTCTGGACGGGGGTGCGGCCGGCGGCGCTGCTCGAGGTGGCGGCGCAGCATCACCTCGAGGGGATCGTGTGCAAGCGGCTCGACTCGGCGTATCTGCCGGGGCGGCGGTCGACCTCCTGGATCAAGACGCCGCTGCGGCGCAGTACCGAGGCGATAGTCGCCGGGTGGTTGCCGGGCAGTGGGAGATTCAGCGGGACATTCGGTTCCCTGGTGTTGGCGGCGCACGACGGCACTGGGCGGCTGGTGCATATCGGGAATGTCGGAACCGGGTTCACGGCGGCGGTGCGGCGGGCGCTGCAGGGGCGGCTGGACGATCTGGCGCGGGCGTCGGCACCGCTCGATCGGGTGCCGGTGCCGTCGGCGGTGCCGGGGGTGCACTGGGTCGATCCGGTGCTGGTGGGGGATGTCGAGTTCCGGGAGGCGAGTTCGTCCGGATTGCGGCATCCGAGCTGGCGGGGGTTGCGGGTGGACAAGGTCGCGGACGAGGTGCGGGTTCCGTTCTGATCCGGGCCGGGGTGGATAGGGTCGGAGGTGTGCCGGAGTTGATCGCGCCCACCGCTGAGCTGCATACCGCCTGGTCGGAGGCGCATCGGGAGTGGGGGCCCGGGGCGCACGAGGACGGGTTCGGGTTGCGGGCGGACGACGAGGTCGAGTCGGCGGCGGGGTTCGCGGAGTGGGTGCGGCGGTTGGAGGCGGAGTCCGCGCTGTGCGCGTATCGGTGGATCGTCGAGGACGGGCGGGTGCTCGGGGGGATCGCGCTGCGGCACGGGACGGATGCGGCGGTGCTGCGGACGGGGCACATCGGGTACGGGGTGCGGCCGTCGGCGCGGCGGGGCGGGGTGGCGAGCTGGGCGCTCACACGCATGCTCGAGGTCGCGCGGGAGCGCGGGATGGGGCAGGTGCTGCTGCTGTGCGCGGACGGGAATGTCGCGTCGGCGCGGACCATCGAGAAGGTGGGTGGGGTGCTCGAGTCGGTCCGGGTCACCGAGCTCGGGGCTGCGCGCCGGTACTGGGTGACGCTCGAGTAGCGCGGTAATCGCCGAACGCGCGGGTGCGTTGCCGGCGCTCCCGGTCGAAGCGCTCCCGGGCGCGGTGGCGAAGAAGGCGGGCGGCCGCCTTGCTGCGGCATTAGGACGAGCTACCAGCCCAGGTGGGGCGCGGAAGAAGCTACCGCCCTCAGTGGAGAGACGTGCTGCCGCCTCGGTGCGACGAAGCGGGGGGCTACCGCGGTTGCCAACGCAACAGGCGAGCTATCAGCCCTGCTGCGGCGGAGCGGCGGGCGCCGCAGGCGCAGGCTGCCAAGCTTGCTGCGGCGCGCCCTGCTGCCCGGGCACGGGCTGCTGCCACCCCTGCTGGGGTGCCGCCGCCTGCTGCCAGCCCTGCTGCGCAGGCACCGGTTGCTGCCAGTTCTGCGGCGCGCCCTGCTGCTGCCAGTTCTGCGGCGCGACCGGCTGCTGCCACCCCTGGGGCGCAGCAGGCTGCTGCCACCCCTGCGGCGCGGCAAGCTGCTGCGAACCCTGCGGCGCGGCAAGCTGCTGCGAACCCTGGGGCGCCACCGCCTGAACCCCGGGGGGCACGGTGTGAATCAACCCCCCGGGCCCCACCGGCTGATTCGCCTGCGCGACCAGACCGGGCACATCCCCCGCCGGCACCGGCGACTGCACCCCGCACACGGGGCACTCCAGATAGCTCCGGCTGCTGATCGGGAAGAGCGGGACGAAGAACAGCGTGAACTTCGTGACCAGCTTCCGCAGCCCGTGCGGCCCGGTATTACGGCAGGCGCCGCAGAACGCCGCGAGAACGGCCAGCGTCAGTACCTGGCGTTGCCAGCCCCAGATGAGCACGTAATTTCTCCCCACCGATAGTCGAACGAGCGCAGCCTACGTGGCGCCGTTGACCGCCGACCGGAGAGGCTGGAGATGTCCGGATCAGGGCTTTCACCGAACAGGACGAATCAGACCGGGCCCACCGACCGGACCGTGTTGTCCGGGCTCGCTAGAGTGGGCGGATGACATCACCCGGGCGGGTCAACAGGGGCCCGCGCGCCGCCGCGGACAATCGTGCCGCGCTCATCGCCGCGGCCCGGAAAGTCTTCGCCAGCAGTGGGTTCGACGCGCCGCTCAGCTCGATCGCGCGCACCGCGGGGGTCGGGCAGGGGGTGCTGTACCGGCACTTCCCGAGCCGCGACGCCATCGCGCTCGCGGTCTTCGACGAGAACATCGCGGAGGTGGAGGCGCTGGCGGCGGATCCGGGGACCCGGGTCGACACGGTGCTCAAGGTGATCGTCGAGCAGATCACCGCCTCGGCGGCGTTCGTGGCCATGCTGCGGCCGACCGGGAGCGAGCCGCGGTTGTTGGCGGTGGCGGAGCGGTTCACGGCGCTGATCGCCAAGAAGCTCACGGATCCGGCGCAGCGGGGGGATCTCGACCCGGCGCTGGATGCCGCCGATGTCGTGCTCGCCGTGGCCATGCTGGCGAATGTGCTCTCCGAGTCGGATCCGTCGGCCAGGGGGGAGACCGCGCAGCGGGCGTGGCGCCTGCTGCGCACCGGGCTCACCCCCCGCTGAGGGGCCGGCAGCCGCCGGGCAGGACGACGATCCCCACCGCGCCGACCCCGAGATGCACGGCGAGGGCTGGCCCGAACTCGGCGTGCACCAGCTCGGTGACGTCCGGCAGCTGCTCGCGCAGCTGCGCCACGACGGTCGCGGCGCCTTCGGCCGCGCCCAGGTGCTGCACGCCGACCGCTGCGGGCTCGCCGGCTGCCGCCTCGACGGCGGCGGCCACCAGCCGGCTGTACGCCTTCGACCTGGTCCGCACCTTCTCCCGCAGCTCCAACCGCCCCTCGACGATCTGCAGCAGCGGCTTGGTGACGAGCTCGCTCCCGAAGAACGAGGCCGCGGTGCTGAGCCTGCCGCCCTTGCGCAGCTGCTCGGTGCGGTTCACCAGGATGAAGGTGCGGGCCCGGCGCGCGGCGGCGACGGCCCCCTCGTACACCGCGTCCGCCCCCTCCCCCGCGGCGGCGCGGCGGGCGGCGGCCAGCACCGGCAGCCCGGTGGCCAGCCCGGCGCCGAGCGAGTCGACCAGCCGGATGTGCTCCGAGCCCAGCTCGGCAATGGCCTGCCTGCCCGCCTCCCAGGTGGCGGAGAGCTGCTGGGAGAGGTGCACGGCGACCACCCCCGCGCCGTCGCTGCGCTCCAGCGCGCGCTCGTAGACGGCGCGCAGCTCGCCGGGCGAGGCGGCGGAGGTGCTGACGTCGTCCGAGCCGTAATCGACGTCGATCGGGTCGATGCCCTCGCGAATGGTGCGATCACCGGCGAGGACGTGCAGCGGGACGACGACGATCTCGAGTTCGGCGACGAGGCCGGGAGGCAGGGAGGCGGACGAATCGGTGACGACCACGACGGCCACGGTCTACCGGCCCTCCCGCACGCTCTCCGCGGCCAGCCCGGGGTGCGCCGCCAGCACCTTCAGCATGGACTCCGCGACCGCGGCGTGCCCGGCCCAGCCCCAATGGATGCCGTCCGGGTTGCCCGCGCCGGAGAACACGTTCTCGCGCACCGCCGCCCCGAGGTCGACCAGCGGGACGCCGCTGCGCCCCGACCACTCGGTGAGCGCGCGGACCATGGGCTCGCGGCCGGTGTGCACCTTGCCGTACGCCGCGCAGACGTGCACCGAGGGCAGCACGCCGATCATGGGCAGCTCGGGGCGCAGCCCGGCCAGCGCCTCCCTGGACTGCTCCAGGTAGTCGACGCTCACCCGGGGCGGCAGCGCGACCGGCCTGCCCAGCTTGGACAGGTGCGGCTGGGCCGCGTTGTAGGCGTCGCGCACCCGGCGGCGCAGCGCGGGCGGGCGGACGTAGCGGATGAGTTCGCGCAGCGCGGTCGGCAGCGGCGAGGGCAGCGAGTCCATGCCCCCGGTCGCGAAGATCACGGCGCCCGCGTGCGGGACCGAGGCCCAGACCCGGGGGTCGCCGATCAGCGCCCAGTAGGCATCGCGGCAGGTCCAGCCGATCCGGCCGACCAGCTCGACATCCCAGCCCAGTTCGGCCGCAACCAGATTCGGCCAGATCCGCGGATGGTCGGCGGAGAGCCCGCCGCGCGGCCCGAAGTAGGCCAGCGAGTCCGCGATCACGAGCAGCGTCGGCTTCCGCTCAGAGGACATCCGGCGCCACCTTCGCCGCCGCGTTCCACACGTCCAGCCGCCACCCGGGCCGCTCGAAGCTCGGGCCGTGCGCGCTGAGCTGCACCCAGCTGGTATTGGCCAGCCCGCCCAGGATCGGCCAGTTCTGCGGCGGCAGGTCGAGCAGCGCCGCGGTGAGCGCGGCGATCAGCCCGCCGTGCGCGACCAGGAAGATGGTCCGGCCGGGCCAGTCGGCGCGCTCCCGGTACAGCTCGTGCACCAGCGGCAGCGCGCGGGCGCCGACCTGGAGCTTGCTCTCGCCACCGGGCGGGGTGTAGGTGGCGTCCATCCGCCAGGCCACCCTGGCGCCCGGGTAGTCGCGGTCGACGTCGATGTGGGTGAGCCCCTCCCAGATGCCGAGGCTGGTCTCGCGCAGCCGCTGGTCGAGCACGACCGGCAGCCCGGTGCTGTCGCCGAGCGCCTGCGCGGTGTCACGGGCGCGGCGCAGGTCGGAGGAGTGGATGGCGATGGCATTGCGCGAATGGAGTTCGCGCGCGGCCTCTTTCGCCTGGCCCCGGCCGAGCTCGGTGAGGTCGGTGTCGATCTGGCCCTGCATCCGGTCGGCCGCGTTCCACTCGGTCTGGCCGTGCCGCAGCAGGATCAGCGTGCGGACGCCGGCGTTCTTGCTCACTCGGCGGCCCCGTCACCCGCCGCGGCGGGGCGGCCGTCGGCGCCGACGCCGGGCACGGGGACGGTGGGGCAGTCTTTCCAGAGCCGCTCCAGGCCGTAGTAGTTGCGTTCGTCGTTGTGCTGGATGTGCACCACGATGTCGACGTAGTCGAGCAGTGCCCAGCGGCCCTCGCGGGTGCCCTCGCGGCGCACCGGCTTGTGCCCGGCGTCCCGCAGCTTCTCCTCGATATTGTCGACGATGGCATTGACCTGCCGCTCGTTCGGCGCCGAGGCGATCACGAAGCAGTCCGTGATCACCAGCTGCTCGGAGACGTCGAGCACCACCACATCGGAGGCCAGCTTCTCGTCCGCCGCGACCGCGGCGACCCGCGCCATCTGCACCGATTCGTCCGATGCGCTCATTCGCTACCTTCCGGTCCATTCGGCACGTACAGGTGCCGCTTCGATATGTACTGCACGACGCCGTCGGGCACGAGATACCAGACCGGGCGGTTCTCCGCGGCCCGGCGCCTGCACTCGCTCGACGAGATGGCGAGCGCGGGCACCTCGATCATGGTCACCGCGTCGGCGGGCATATCCCGCAGATACTCCGCCAGGTGATCGGCATTGAGCTCGTAGCCGGGACGGCTCACCCCGACGAACTTCGCCAGCTCGAACAGTTCGGCCCAATCCTGCCACGTGAGGATATTGGCCAGCGCGTCCGCACCGGTGATGAAGTACAGGTCGGCGTCCGGGAAGCGGTCGCGCATCTCACGCAGGGTGTCGACGGTGTAGGTGACCTTGCCGCGATCGATGTCGGCCCGGCTCACCGAGAAGCGCGGGTTGGAGGCGGTCGCGATGACGGTCATGAGGTACCGGTCCTCGGCCGCGCTGACCTTCTTGTCCGCCTTCTGCCACGGCTGCCCGGTCGGGACGAAGACCACTTCGTCCAGGTCGAACCGGTTGGCGACCTCACTCGCCGCGACGAGGTGCCCGTGGTGGATGGGGTCGAAGGTGCCGCCCATCACCCCCAGCCGCCGAGCCGGCCGTCCTGTTTCCCGCATGGCTGCCGAGCTTAACCGGTCACACCGGGAGCAGCCGGGACACGACCTCGGTCAGCTGACGGGCGGACCGGCACTCGTGCATCTCGATGATCTCGGCGTACTTGCGCGCCGCCGAATCGCCGGAGCCCCAGTGCGTGGTCGCCTCCGGGTTCAGCCAGTGCGCGTGCTTGGCCGTCCCCACCAGCGCGCCCAGCGTGGCCAGTCGGGGGTCGCGGTAGTTGGTGCGGGCGTCGCCGAGGATGAGCAGCGAGCTGCGGCTGGTGACGGCCTCGGGGAAGCGGTCGGCGAAGCCGTTCAGCGCGGCGCCGTAGTCGGAGTGGCCGTCCAGCCCGACCACATCGGCCTCGGCGAAGATCCTGGTCAGCGACTCGTCCAGCTGGGTGTGCGGGTCGAAGAACCGGGTGACCTCGTCCACCTGGTCCACGAAGGCGAAGATCCGGACCCGGGAGAACTGCTCGCGCAGCGCGCTCACCAGCAGCAGCGTGAAGTTGCTGAACCCGGCCACCGAACCGGAGACGTCGCAGAGCAGCACCAGGTCGGGGCGGCCTGGCTTGGGCTTGCGGTTCATCAGGTCGATCGGCACGCCGCCGGTGGACATGGACCTGCGCAGCGTGCGCCGCAGGTCGATCTCGCCGCGCTTGGCGTGCCTGCGCCGGGCGGCCAGCCTGCTGGCCAGGATGCGGGCCAGCCGCTGCGTGCTGCGGCGCAGCTCGGCCAGTTCGCGCTCCGAGGCGCGCAGGAAGTCGACGTCCTCGGCCTGCCTGGCGACGCCGTAGCTCGCGACCCGCTCGCGGCCGATCCGCTCCGCGACCCGGCGCCTGGTCTCCGCCTCGACGCCCGCCCGGAAGCCCTCGATCCGCTGCCTGGCCTGCCTGCGCGCCACCTCGGTGTCGAAGTCGCTGGCATCCGCGGGCAGCCCGAGCCCGGCCAGGATCTTCGCCAGCAGCGTCTGCGGCTGGACGTCGCGCAGCGCCTGGTAGGCGGAGAACGACGGCCCGCGCGCGGACTGGTACTGCCCCATCTGCTCGACCAGCTGCCCGATGAGCTGCTCCAGCTGCGGCCCGGGATTCTCCTGGGCGAGCAGCTCGGCGAGCATGGCGCGGAGCTCGGGGATGTCCACCCGGCCGTCCGGGGTGCGCGGGATCTCGATGTCGTCGGCCCAGTTGCCGCGCTCGCCGAGCGCGACCGGGAACCACAGGTCGAAGAGGCCGTCGAAGGTGGAGCGGTGCGTGGTGCGGCGGAGCAGGGCGCAGGCCAGCCCCTCGCGCAGCACCTCGCGGTCCATCAGGTCGAGGACGGTGAGCACCCGGCCCGCGTCCACGGTCTCCGACGGACCGACCGGGATGCCCCTGGTGCGCAGCGCCTCCACGAAGCCGACGAGGTGCCCGGGAATGCCGTGCGGCGCGTGCAGGGTGGGCTGCTCGGCCACGGTCAGGCCAGCTTCAGCTCGTTCAGCGCCCGCTCGTGGTCGCTGCGGTGCTTGAGTACCACGCCGAGGGTGGAGCGCACCACATTGTCGTCCAGGTCGGTCATGCCGAGCGCGAGCAGGGTGCGGCCCCAGTCGATGGACTCGGCCACCGAGGGCAGCTTCTTGAGCTGCATGCCGCGCAGCACGTGCACGATCCGCACCAGCTGTGCCGCGACCGCGGGGGCCAGCTCGGGCACCCGGCTGGCCAGGATGCGGCGCTCCAGCTCCTCGTCCGGGAAGTCCAGGTGCAGGTAGAGGCAGCGCCGCTTCAGCGCCTCGGAGAGCTCGCGGGTGGCGTTCGAGGTGAGCACCACGAACGGCCTGCGGGCGGCGGTGATGGTGCCCAGCTCCGGCACGGTGACCGCGAAATCGCTGAGCACCTCCAGCAGCAGCCCCTCGATCTCGACGTCGGCCTTGTCGGTCTCGTCGATCAGCAGCACGGTCGGCTCGGTGCGCCGGATGGCGGTGAGCAGCGGCCGGGAGAGCAGGAACTCCTCGGTGAAGACGTCGGCTTTGGTCTCCGCCCAGTCGTTCTCGCTCGACGCCTGGATGCGCAGGATCTGCTTGGCGTGGTTCCACTCGTAGAGCGCCCGCGCCTCGTCCACGCCCTCGTAGCACTGCAGCCGGACCAGCTCGGCACCGCTGGTCTGCGCCACGGCGCGGGCCAGCTCGGTCTTGCCGACCCCGGCGGGGCCCTCGACCAGCAGCGGCTTGCCCAGCCGGTCGGCGAGGAAGACCGAGGTGGCGGTGCCCTTGTCGGCAAGGTAGCCGGTCTCCGCGAGGCGATCGATCACGTCCTCGACCGAGCCGAACACGGGTTCCTGTACGTCGGTGCTGGTCACCGTGGCGTCCTTTCCGTTCTGGGTCAGACCGGCCGGATCTGGCCGTCGCCCCAGACGATCCACTTGGTGGAGGTGAGCTCCGGCAGCGCCATCGGGCCGCGGGCGTGCAGCTTCTGGGTGGAGATGCCGATCTCCGCGCCGAAGCCGAACTGCTCGCCGTCGGTGAAGGCGGTGGAGGCATTCACCATGACGGCGGCGGCGTCCACCCGGGCGCTGAAGGCGCGGGCGGCGGCCAGGTCGGCGGTCACGATGGCCTCCGTGTGCCCGGTGCCCCAGGTATTGATGTGCTCGACCGCGGCGTCCAGGTCGTCGACGACCTTGAGCGCGATATCCAGGGTCAGGTACTCCTCGCCCCAGTCGGCATCGGTGGCGGGCACCAGCCCGGGCAGGTCGCCGTGGATGATGACGCCCGCGGTGCGCAGCGCCTCGGTGAGCCGGGGCACGGCGGTCTCCGCGACGGCGGCGTCGATCAGCACCGTCTCGGCGGCATTGCACACGCTCGGCCTGCGGGTCTTGGCATTGAGCAGGATGGCCTCGGCCATCGCCAGGTCGGCGGCGGCGTGCACGTAGACGTGGCAGTTGCCGGTGCCGGTCTCGATGGTCGGCACGGTGGCGTCGCGGACGACGGCCGAGATGAGCCCGGCGCCGCCGCGCGGGATCACCACGTCGACCAGGCCGCGGGCCTGGATCAGGTGGGTGACGCTGGAGCGGTCGGCGCTGGGCAGCAGCTGCACCGCGTCGGCTGGGATACTCAGCGCGGTAAGGGCTTCGCGCAGCACCTCGACCAGCGCGGCGTTCGAGTGCGCGGCCGAGGAGGAGCCGCGCAGCAGCGCCGCGTTGCCGGACTTCAGCGCCAGCCCGAAGGCGTCGACGGTGACATTGGGGCGGGCCTCGTAGACCATGCCGACCACGCCGAGCGGCACCCGCAGCTGCCGGATCTCCAGGCCGTTCGGCAGCGTCGAGCCGCGCACCACCTCGCCCACCGGATCGGCGAGCCCGGCCACCTGGCGCAGCCCGGATGCGATGCCGTCGATCCTCGACTTGGTGAGCCGGAGCCGGTCGAGCAGCGAATCGGCGGTCCCGGCCGACTGGGCGGCCAGCAGATCCTCGGCATTGGCGGCGAGCACGGTGTCGGCGGCGGCGAGCAGCGCGTCGGCCGCGGCGTGCAGCGCCTCGTTCTTCTGCGCCGTGGTGAGCTGCGCCAGCGTGCGCGAGGCGACCCGGGCCCGGCGCGCGGCTTCGTGCACCGCCGCGCGGACGCCGGACTCCTGCTCGGTCGTTCCTGCCGTCATGGGGTACAGCCTACCCAGCGGTATCCCGCGCGCGGACGGCGCTGTCCGGGCTACTGTCCGGCCGGTGAGTGCCGAACCCCTGCCCGCCGCGGTCGTCGTGCTCGGCAGCGTGAACATGGACCTGGTCGCCACCGCGGGGCGGCGGCCCGCGCCCGGGGAGACCGTGCTCGGCACCGGGTTCGCCGCGGTGCCCGGCGGGAAGGGCGCCAACCAGGCGGTGGCGGCCCGGCGGAGCGGCGCCGAGGTGCGGTTCCTCGGGGCGGTCGGGGACGACGTGTTCGCGCCGGAGCTGCGGGCATCGCTGGTCCGCGCGGGCATCGGGGTGCGCGGGTTGCGCGAGGTGGGAGGGGCGAGCGGGACCGCGACCATCGTGGTGGACGGGGACGGGGAGAACTCGATCGTGGTGGTGCCTGCGGCCAATCACGCCTTCAGCGAACTGGCTCCGGCCGATCTGGCGGCGATCGCGGGAGCCGATATCCTGCTGTGCCAGTTGGAGATTCCGGTTCCGGTGGTCGCGGCGGGGTTCGCGCACGCGCGGGCGAACGGGACCGTGACGGTGTTGAATCCGTCACCCGTGCAGCGGCTTCCGAGCGAGCTGTGGGCGCTGGTCGATATCGCGGTGGTGAACCGGGGTGAGGCGGAGGCGATCGGGGACGTGCTGGATCAGGTGCCGCACCGGGTGACCACACTCGGCGCCGGGGGCGCGCGGTACGACGGGCCGGACGGGTGCTTCACCGTCCCGGCGATTCCGGTGCGCGCGGTCGACACCACCGGCGCGGGCGACGCCTTCACCGGCGCGCTCGCCGCCCGCTGGGCACACGGGCCCGAGGAGGCGCTGCGCTGGGCCTGCGCCGCGGGTGCGCTCGCCACCACCGCGCTCGGCGCCACCACCGCCGTCCCCGACGCCCGGACCATCGCGGAAGTGCTCGCCGAGACGGACGCGCGGCCGCGCTGAGCGGTCGGTCACGCATCCCCGACAGCGCGGCGTCGCCGCCAGGGGCGGCGAAAACCCCTCGCGCCGCGCGCGGTCGTATCCCTACCGTTGACGTACCCGAACGGAAGGAAAGGCCGATGTTTCCCGTCGAGCTGCACGGCACCCGTGCGCAGACGCTCATGTGGGCCGACGAGCACGAGATCGAGCACTCCGCCCTGCGGCAGCTGCGCACCCTCGCCGCGCTCGAATGGGTGCACGGCGTCCGCGTGATGCCGGACGTGCACCTCGGCAAGGGCGCCACCGTCGGCTCGGTCATCGCCATGCGGGACGCGGTCGCGCCCGCCGCGGTCGGGGTTGACATCGGCTGCGGCATGGAGAGCGTCCGCACCGACCTCACCGCCGCCGACCTGCCGGACGACCTGAAGGCGCTGCGCTCCCGGATCGAGGCGGCGGTGCCGGTCGGCTTCCACGCGCACGATTCCCGGGTGAACGTCGCCGCGCTCGGCGCCGAGGTGTCGCAGCTCGGCGCGAGCACCGCGACGCTGCGCACCGGCTGGGACCGATTCTGGCACGGCTTCGACGAGCTGGACCGGAAGGTCCGGCCGCGGGAGTCCAAGGCGCAGAAGCAGATGGGCACGCTCGGCGGCGGCAACCACTTCATCGAGCTCTGCCTGGACCAGGCGGACACGGTGTGGGTGCTGCTGCACTCCGGCAGCCGGAATATCGGCAAGGAGATCGCCGAGCGGCACATGGCGGTGGCGCGCGGGCTGCCGCACAATGCCGACCTGCCCGACCGCGACCTCGCGGTCTTCCTGGCGGGCACCGACGAGATGGCCGCCTACCGGCGCGACCTGACCTGGGCGCAGGAGTACGCGGCCAGGAACCGGGCCGTCATGCTCGCCCTGGTCTGCCGGGCGGTGCGGGACGAGTTCGCGGGCCGCCCGGTGCGGTTCGAGCAGCCCATCTCCTGCCACCACAACTACGTGGCGGAGGAGGAGATCGACGGCGTCCCCATGCTGGTCACCCGGAAGGGCGCGGTGCGCGCGGGCGCCGGCGACCTGGCGCTGATCCCCGGCTCCATGGGCACCCGCTCCTACGTGGTGCGCGGGAAGGGCAACCCGGCCTCCTACAACTCCGCGTCGCACGGCGCGGGGCGGCGGATGAGCCGGAACGCGGCCAAGAAGCAGTTCACGGTCGCGGACCTGGTCGCGCAGACCGAGGGGGTGGAGTCGCGCAAGGACGCGGGCGTGGTCGACGAGATCCCGGCCGCGTACAAGGACATCGACGAGGTGATCGCGGCGCAGTCCGACCTGGTCGACGTGGTCGCGACGCTGCGCCAGGTGCTCTGCGTCAAGGGGTAGTGAGACCGGTCGGTGCCGTCCCGCGGGCGTCGCGGGAGCGCGGTGTCGGTGCGGTGCGGCACGATGGGCCGCATGAGCCCCGACACCGGCACCGGGCCGGACCTCGCGACCGGATCGGCCCTGCGCGACGAGGCCGAGGAGCTGCTCCGCGAACTGGCGGGGCCGGAGGCGCGGCTGCGCGAAGACCAGTGGGTCGCCATCGAGGCCCTGGTCGTGCAGCGCAGGCGCGCCCTGGTGGTGCAGCGCACCGGCTGGGGCAAGTCGGCGGTCTACTTCATCTCGGCCAAGCTGCTGCGCCGGGCCGGGCGCGGCCCGACGGTGATCGTCTCGCCGCTGCTCGCGCTCATGCGCAACCAGGTGGCCGCGGCCGAGCGCGCGGGGGTGGTGGCCGCGACCATCAACTCCGGCAATGTCACCGAGTGGGACGCCATCCACGAGCAGGTCGCCGCGGGCACCGTCGACGTCCTGCTGGTCAGCCCGGAGCGGCTGAACAACCCCGACTTCCGCGACCAGGTGCTGCCCCGGCTCGCCGCCGACGCGGGGCTGGTCGTGATCGACGAGGCGCACTGCGTCTCGGACTGGGGCCACGACTTCCGGCCCGACTACCGGCGCATCCGCACCCTGGTCGCCGATCTGGGCGCCGATATCCCGGTGCTCGCCACCACCGCGACCGCCAACGACCGGGTGGTCACCGACGTCGCCGCGCAGATCGGCAGCGGCGGCCGGATCGACGCCGACACCCTGGTGCTGCGCGGCACCCTGGACCGGGAGTCGCTGCACCTGGCGGTGGTCCGGATCGAGGACGCGGTGGAGCGCACCGCCTGGCTCGGCGAGCAGCTGCACCGGCTACCCGGCTCCGGCATCGTCTACGCGCTCACCGTCGCCGCCGCGCACGATGTCGCGGATGTGCTGCGCGCCGCCGGGCACGAGGTCGCCGCCTACACCGGCCAGACCGACCCCACCGAGCGCGAGCACCTGGAGCAGGCGCTGCTGCGCAACGAGGTGAAGGCGCTGATCGCCACCTCCGCGCTCGGCATGGGGTTCGACAAACCGGACCTCGGCTTCGTGGTGCACCTCGGCGCGCCCTCCTCGCCGATCGCCTACTACCAGCAGGTCGGGCGGGCGGGGCGGGGTACCGAGCGGGCCGAGGTGATCCTGCTGCCCGGCCCGGAGGACGCCAGGATCTGGAGCTGGTTCGCCTCGGTCGCCTTCCCGCGCGAATCGGTGGTGCGCGCGGTGCTGGACGCGCTCGACCCGGAGCGCCCGCTCTCCACCGCGGCGCTGGAGCCGCGGGTCGAGCTGAACCGCTCCCGGCTGGAGATGGTGCTCAAGGTGCTCGATGTGGACGGCGCGGTGCGCCGGGTGCGCGGCGGCTGGCTCGGCACCGGGCAGCCCTGGCACTACGACGCCGAGCGCTACGAGCGGCTGGACCGCGCGCGCCGGGCCGAGCAGCAGGCCATGCTCGACTACCAGGCGACCACCGGCTGCCGCATGGTCTTCCTGCGCGGCCAGCTCGACGACCCCGGGCTCACGCTCGGCGAGACCTGCGGCCGCTGCGACAACTGCACCGGTGCCAGGCGAGACCCGACGCCCGGCGCCGAGACCGTCGCCGCCACCAGGGCGCGGATCGCCCGCCCCGGCATCGACCTCGCCCCGCGCAAGCAGTGGCCGACCGGCATGAAGACGCTCGGCATCCCGCTCTCCGGCAAGATCGGCGCCGGCGCCGAGCCGGGCCGGGTGCTCGGCCGCCTCAGCGACCTGGGCTGGGGCCGCAGGCTGCGCGCGCTGCTGGACGCCCCCGACGGCCCGGTGCCGGACGACATCGTGACCGCCTGCGTCGCGGTGCTCAAGGAGTGGGACTGGGCGGAGCGGCCGGTCGCGGTGCTCGCCCTCGACGACGACCGGAACCACGAGCTCACCCGCACCCTCGCCGCCCGGCTGGCCGAGGTGGGCAGGCTGCGCGACCTCGGGGTGCTGCACAAGCGGCCGGACCACCCGCCGGTCTCCGCCGCCAACTCCGCGCACCGGGTGGCCGGGCTGTACGGCTCGTGGGACGTGCCCGACCTGCACGACATCGGTGGGCCGGTGCTGCTGGTGAACGCGCAGAGCGAGTCCGGCTGGACCTTCACCGTCGCCGCCTGCGCCCTCCGCGCCGCGGGCGCCCCCGCGGTCCTGCCGTTCGCGCTCGCAACGCCGACATGAGCGGGGTCGCGCCGCCGCACGCGGGAAGCCGCCCGCGCAGCGTGACCGCGGACGGGAGCAGCGCGGCCCACAGCGGCGCCTTCCGCTCCCCGCGACACCGGCTCGCGTGCCGCGCACCGCGGCAACCCTGCCACTAGGGTCGATAAGGTGCCCGGCAAATCGTCCCCCGCGCTCGAGCTCGACGTGGGTGAGCGCGCGGTCCGCGTCAGCAACCCCGACCGGGTGTACTTCCCCGAGCTCGGGCTCACCAAGCTCGACCTGGTGCAGTACTACCTGAGCGTCGGCCCCGGCATCGTGAACGCGCTGCGCGAGCGGCCGTGCATGCTGCACCGCTTCCCCAAGGGGCTGGCCGGGGCGAAGGTGCACCAGAAGCGGCTGCCCGCGGGCGCCCCGGACTGGGTGCCGACGGTCCGGGTCTACTTCCCGCGCTACGGCAGGCACGCCGACGAGCTGTGCGTGCGCGAGCTGGCCGACGTGATCTGGGCGGTGCAGATGTCCACCGTCGAGTTCCACCCCTGGAACTCGCGCGCCACCGACACCGAGCGCCCCGACGAGTGGCGCATCGACCTCGACCCCATGCCGGACTGCCCGTGGTCCCGGGTGCGGCGGGTGGCCGGCGTGGTGCACGAGGTGCTCGACGAGTTCGGCGCGGTGGGCTGGCCGAAGACCAGCGGCGGCAAGGGGCTGCACGTCTACGTGCGGATCGCGCCGGAGCACGGCTTCCCCGAGGTGCGCAGGGCCGCGCTGGCCTTCGCCGAGGAGGTGCGGCGCCGCGCCCCCGACGACGTGACGACCACCTGGTGGCGCAAGGACCGCGACCCGGCGCAGCTCTTCGTCGACTACAACCAGAACGCGCGGGACCACACCATCGCCGCCGCCTACTCGGTGCGCGGCGTGCCGGAGGCCACCGTCTCCACCCCGGTGCGCTGGGACGAGATCCCCGATATCGACCCCAGGGACTTCACGGTGCGCACCGTGCCCGCGCGCTTCGCCGAGCTCGGCGATCTGCACGCCGGCATCGACGACGCCGTGTTCCGGATCGACCCGCTGCTGGAGCGGGCCGATCGCGACGGCGTCGAACCCGTCGAGCTGGACAGCGAGAGCGAGGAGTAGAGCGTGACGATTCCGGTCGCCGTGGCCCCGGAGGTCCCCGGCGAACTGCGCCGGGCGATCGAGGCGGGCGGCGCTGAGCTCGCCGAGCTCGATACGGCGCGCGCCCTGGTCTGGGTGACCAAGGCCGACGGCTTTCCGGAGCAGCTGCCCGCCGGGATCGAGTGGGTGCAGCTGCCCGCCGCCGGGATCGAGGACTTCGTCGCGGCCGGGGTGCTGGAGCGCAACCCCGGCGTCCGCTTCACCTCCGCGGCGGGCGCCTTCTCCGCGACCGTGGCCGAGCACGCGCTGGCGCTGCTGCTCGCCGGGGTCCGCTACCTGCCCGAGCACCTGCGCGCCACCACCTGGCGGCAGCGCGACTTCCTGCCGCACGTCGGCACGCTGCGCGGCAGCACCGTCGCCGTGGTCGGGGCGGGCGGAATCGGCCGGGCGCTGATTCCGTCGCTGCTCGCGCTCGGCGCCGCGGTGATCGCGGTGAACCGTTCCGGCCGCCCGGTGACCGGGCCCGGCATCCCGGAGGGGATCACCACGGTGCCCGCCGACCGGCTGGACACGGTGTGGCCGGTGGCCGACCACGTCGTCGTCGCGGCGCCCGCCACGCCCGCCACCGCGCACCTGGTCGGCTCGGCGGAACTGGCGCTGCTGCGGCCGAACTCGTGGGTGATCAATGTCGCCAGGGGCAGCCTGATCGATACCGAGGCGCTGGTGGCGGCGCTGCGTGCGGGCACCATCGGCGGCGCCGGGCTGGACGTCACCGACCCGGAGCCGCTCCCGGACGGGCACCCGCTCTGGACCCTGCCGAACGTGATCATCACCCCGCACGACTCGAATCCGCCGCGGGTGCGGGTGGCCGCCTTCGCGGCGCACGTGCGGGAGAACGTGCGCCGCTTCGCGGCCGGGGACGAGCTGCTCGCCCCGATCGATCCGGGCGCCGGGTACTGATCGATCGAGTCCGGGAGCGGGGCGCGGGCTTTCGCAGCGTCGCGCGGCGCGGTTAGGCTCGGGCGGTCTCGGCGGGCGGGCGCGGTGAGGATGTGGTTCTGCATGGGTTGGAGCTTCACCCCGGACGAGTTCGCGCACGTGTGGCGGGAGACCGACAGCGACCGGGTGCCCTATCCGCTCCGCATCCTGGAGAGCCCGCGCACCGAGGACGCCGCCGAGAAGCTGCGCGCCGAGCTCTCCGCCCGGCTGCCGCACCGCGCCGACCCCGACCTCACCGCCTGCCTGCGGCTGCTCTCCGCGCCGCACACCCGGATCGTGGTGATCGGCGGCGGGCAGCGCCCCGGCGCCGAGATCCGGCTGCTGGCCTGCGCGGTCTTCGACCACGCGGTACTGGTGGCGCAGGAGCCGGGCCGGAAGCCGGAATTCGGTGGCACGGTGCGGCTCTCGATCGGCCACACCAACCGGCTCGGCGCCCGGATCGCGCAGGCGCTGCCCCCCGCGCGGGCGGGCAGGCTACCCGCGCGCGCCGCCACGGTGGACGCGGTGCGGGACGAGGAGGCGCACGCCCTGCCGCCCGCCGCCCGGCTCATCCGCCGGGTGCTGCTGCAGCCGCACACCGCCGAGGGGCACATCCGGATCGAGGCCAGGCTGGACCGCCCGGCCCCGCCGCCCGCGCTGCACTACACCTGGATCGATGTCGAGGGCGACGGGCGCTACCTGATCAAGTCCGGTGACACCGTGCACCTGGTGCCCGCGGGCACCGAGCAGCTCGCCGCGCAACTGCAGAAACGGATTCCGGCCTGAGCTTCGGTGTCGGGGATCGGCGTCTCGGGATAGGCTGAACGCGTCCGACGATCTCCGGGGGTGCGTGATGACGATCGAGACCAGCCGAGCCGATATCGCGAGATTCGGCGAACAGGCGCGGACGGGCTCCGTCGCGTTCGATCCGGCCGCCGCGCGGCGGTGCGCCGAGATGTACGACCACCAGGCCGACCGGCTGCTCTACCTGCAACAGCGGCTGGAATCGGTCGGTGAGCTACACGGATTCGGCGGCTTCGTCTCGGCGCAGCAGCTGCAGGCCGGGTTCGCGCACAAGGCGCGGGACGCGGCGGCGCTGCTCGATCAGTACATCGAGGCCGCCTACCGGATGAAGGAGGCGTTCCTGCTGAGCGCCGGGCTGTTCGAGGAGGCCGATGCCGCGGCCGCCGCCGCGCTGCGCGCCGTGGATGCGAGGCAGCCGCGATGACCGGTACCGATCCGACCTACGTCAGCTCGATGGAGCACTTCGAGTCGATGACGCACGAGGAGATCTACGCCCGCACCCAGCAGATCGACGCGGGCGCCATCCTGCGCGCCTCGGTGACCTGGCTGGAGGCGGCCGGCACGCTCAGCACCTCCATGCCGCTGACCAGGGCCAGCGTCGACCGGGTGATGAACTCCATGGAGTGGGAGGGCGCGACCGCCGATGCCGCCTACGCCAGCGCGCGCAGCTTCGCCGCCTCGGTGGACGAGCTCGCCGGGGTGCTCGGGCAGGTCGGGGCCCGGCTCGGGGCGGTCGCGGCCGCCGCGGAGGCGGTGAAGGTGGCGGTGGTGCCGCCCGGGGATTCCGGGCCGGTCGGGGCCATCGCGCGGTTGCTGGAGTCGGCGCGGATCATCGACGCGCAGCTGACGCAGGAGTTGCTGCGGCAGGAAGCGCTGCTGGCCATGAACCTGGTCTACAAGCCCGCGTATCAGGCGGCCGGAGACGGGGTTCCGGCGCTGCCCGCGCCGCCCCCGCTGCCCGGCGGTTCGTCGGCGCTGCCGAACGGGGCGGTGCCGGAGTGGGATTCGGCGCCGTCGGAGGACGGCGATGCGGAGCCGGTGCCGGAGAGTTACGGGGAGGAGGGGGCCTGGCCGAGCGAGCCGGAGTCCGGCGCAGCGGATCCGGGCGGGCAGGCGCCCGGTGGAACCGACTCCGGAGGACAGACTCCCGGCGATTCCGGTCCGGGGGCGCAGGCACCCGGTGGAACCGATTCTGGTGGACAGGCACCCGGCGGGACCGGCCCGGACGGGCAGGCGCCGAGCGGGTCCGACCCTGGGCCGCGAGCCCCCGGCGAGCCGGGCTCCGGTGGGCAAGTGCCGGGTGGCGGTGGCCCGGATGGGCAAGCGCCCGGTGGGACCGGGCCGGGCGGGCAGGCGCCCGGCGGCTCGGAACCCGAGGGGCAGACGCCCGGTCCGGGGCCGGAGGGGCAAATACCCGAAGGTCCCGGCACCCGGGCACCCGAGAGCGGTGCGCCCGCGGACCCGACTCCCGCACCACCGAGCCCCGCGCCGGCACCGAGCCCGGAATCCTCCGCACCCGCGCCGAGCCCGGCTCCGGTTCCTGCTCCGCCGACCGAGCAGACGACTCCTCCCCAGCCCCCGACCCCAGGCCCCCCGCCGAGCGGCTCCGGCGACCCGACCCTGTCGGACCCGGACGGCCAGCCGGGCATCACCGGCCCGGTGCCGGAGGGCGGCGCGGTCACCCCGCCGCCGGGGACGACGACCGAGCAGCCGGGCGTTATCCCCGGCTCGTAATACAGTCGAAGAAATCTGGAGAATTACTGGAAGAAATTGTTGGCGTCGTAACCGTAGCCGTTCTCCAATATGTCACTCACCGGCTCGGGTACCTCGCGGATATTAATGTTGCCTTGCTCGACGCCAAGAAGGCTACACTGAGAAAATGCAGTCTGCAGAGCTATCAACGCGGACGCGTAGTTGCCACCCGACTCGAAGGGAAAGAAGGCAGCAAAACTGGACGAATGGTCCCTTGCGGTAAAAATCCCCCACAAGATGAAAGTGTCTTCGACCGGCCACGCGAAGAAGCCCGATGGTTGCGGACTACTGCGGCCGATCGTAGGCAACGCCTCTCGTTCGATCACCACCTGTAGCATCGATTCTGGACCGAAATCCGCGTATGCCACCGGATTCACGAGCGAAGTACCTTCGTAGCGCAGCTGATGAAGGTATTCAACCATATTTCCCATTCGGTACCCTCTCAGAGATTGGGGGTGCGGTTCACGTCTTGACGCGCTCGAGCCAAACGTCGAACAATTGCCGCCACCGGTCGCGGACCGTCGGATAGGGCTCGACCCACTGCGCGGGTGGCAACGGTACATCGTGCCCGTAGGAGTCGAGCAGGCACTCCACCGGAATCCACAGTCTGCTGCGCGGTTGCTCGCGCGCACGAATCAACTCGGCCAAGGCAGCGAGTCCGGCGTCGTCCTCAAGATACAACGCAACAACCAAGCGAATGAGCCCGGTTCGGAAGCCGACTGCGCCCGAGTTCCGAGCACGATCCATCCCCTCGATCCAGGCGCGCTCCTCGGAGTCCGGGAGCAATGTAGCGGGCGAACTGAGCAGTCGAGCGACGTACTCGTCACGCAGTGCCGACTGATGTTTCGCGATTTCCGCGCGCTCCCGGAGGGCCTCCAATTCGGCCGGATCGACGGCGCATTCGAGTAACGCTTGCCAGCGCAATATCATGGCTTGCTTCTCGAGCGCTTCGCGCTGCCTGCTACGTCGCCACAGATCGTCGAGCAATTCGTTCTGACGTTGCAAGTATCCATCAAAACGTCCGTGCGAAATGCCGCACGCGAGGCGGATAGAATGTGCGCGACCGTCGGGAAGCGAATGCGATTCGTCGAGCGCTTCAGCAAATCGACGAGCCGTTACGAGAGTCAGATTGCGCTGGTATCTGTTCAGCGAAGTCGGCGAGGCGGCCACAAGTTCGTCGAAAGCTGCGTTCGCCTCGCTCCACCTCCCCGCGTTACGCAGTACGTATCCCCGATGCCGCCCCGCAGGGAGACGCAGTGGATGGGCGGACTCGAATATGCCGGTCAACAGCGCTGCCGCCTGGTCGACGGTTACCTCTGTTGTCTTGGCAAGCACGAAGTCGGCAATGCCGCGGCCCATATCGGTGCGAATTCGAGCGGGCAGCGTCACCCTCAGCCCAGCGATCGACGGCCCGTATACGATCGCCTGGCTCAGCCAGTCGTCGTAGTGCTCTGTCGTCACCGACTCGATGGTGAGGTCCTGGTCAGATACCAGCGCGATAGCCAGCGTCAACGCTTCGAGAGTCGCTTCGGTGTCCCTCGCCTCCGCCGCAGTTCGATACCGCTTTCTGACAGCCATAAGCGCCAGTTCACCCGCCACACGCCAGTCCTGCGTCGACCATCCGTTGACAACGGAGTGATCGGAACTGCGTATCGCCGACCGGATGGCATCGTGCATGGAGTACGGGAAGTTGCGCGACCCACGGCTGTCGATCATCGGCCGCGTCAGCGCACGCTGTGCGCAGCCGTCGCTGACCTCTGCCGCGGCCGCGACGATGACTGAATCGAAGAACGGTAGCATCGAGGCTGCCCGCAGTGCGCGCTGCTCGTCTGCGGGGACATCTTCGAGCACTTGCTGGACGAGTTCGTTCAGTGATCCCGTCACGTCACCAACGCTGATCGGCTCGCCGCGAACGGCCTTGCGGTTGAGGGCTAGATCCAGCGCGAGGTCGAGGTACTGCGGGAGACCGTCGGAGGCCTCGGCCAGTTGCCACGCCACTTCGTCGGAGATATCGATGTCGTAGAGTTTGCGACCACGCAGGATGATGCGTAACCGATCGTCCATCGCGAGCATCCCCACCAAGTGCTGCCTAGGCTCATCGACAGCCCCGGGGACCAACCCCGGCCAGGCGGATCGTCCGGCAACGAACAGATTGGCACGTGTGTCGTCGTGCCAGTCGACCGAGTTGCGTCCGGTCACAACGAACAGCACGTTCGGCATTCGCCAGACGAGCTCGTTCATTGCCGCTTCATCGCAGCGACGCGGATCTGCCAGCAACCGCTCGAAGGTGTCGATGAACGCGATGAACAACGGCGCGGGTCCGTCCCATGAGCACAGATCAGTGTCGAGTAGCGCCGCGATCTCACCAACAATTTCCGGATGCGGATCGTCAGGAGCCGGCAGCTCACTGCATCGGGCGAGCAGCGATTCGAATCCTTCGTACCGCTCGAACAGCGTGCGCAGCTGCACACGGGAGCGGATCTCTCCAACTAGCGCGCGAATTGTCCTGGTGGCGATTCCGGCTCCAGGGATCCCGACCTCGGAGAGGATTTCGCTGACCGATTCCGCGATTCCTTCCGAACGCTCACTGCCTCCCGTTGCTGTGCCGGGCAGCGGTTCGCCGGGCCGGACCGCAGCCCAGTAGGCCGCGAAGGCAAGATCGAAGGCTGGCCAGCTCTTTCTGACTTCACCGAAAGCGCGGCGAATCGCAATCAGTGCGGCCGGCATGTCGACTCGACCCTGAAACCGATGCAGGTCGATCCGACACGTTGCGGCTATGGCGGTGGCAGGTGCCGGCCCCCAAGAATCCTGTGGCAACAGCTCATGATTGCTCCACTGTTCCAACCGTTCTGACAGCGTTGTCTTGCCGATTCCACCCACTCCGTAATACACGAGCACGTTCTTCGCAGCGAGGATGTCCTCGGTCGTATCCATGTATTCCCGGTGGGCCGTGAGGGCGCGGCTGAACGCATCGCTCTCAGGCACTCGGTCGGTGAAGAGGTCCCCGACATGGGGCAGGCGCACAGCGCGACGAGACGCAGTGTTGCGGGGCATGTTTCGACCTCGGGATAGCGGCTCGGGAGACGGACGCGGCATAACTGAAACCACTCAACCACTCCGTGCCGAATCGCGGTGTCCGCTGATCGACCGCTTGACGAGCTATTGAACGCTGACCAGGTCGTCGGCGTGGATCACCGGGCGCTGCATGGTGTCCGGGAGTTCGCCGGTGGAGCGGCCGAGCACCCCGGTGAGTTCCGTGCTGTCGTACTCGACGATGCCGCGCGCGACGACCCGCTCGTCCGGCGCGACCAGATCCACCACGTCACCCCCGGAGAACCGCCCGCGCACCCCGACGATCCCGGCGGCGAGCAGCGAGCGCCGCCGGTGCGCCACCGCCTGCACCGCCCCCTCGTCGAGCAGTAGCGCCCCCCGGCTGTCGGCCGCGTGCCTGACCCAGAACTTGCGCGCGGACAACCGCACCGGCCGCGCCGCGAACGCGGTCCCGACGGTGCCCGCGGTGAGCGCCTGGCCCGCATCGGCCGCGGCGGCGAGCAGCACCGGCACCCCGGCGTCGGCCGCGAGCCGCGCCGCGGAAAGCTTGGAGGCCATCCCGCCGGTGCCGAGCACGCCGCCGGTCCCGGCGATCACCCCGTCCAGGTCGGCGCTGCTGCGCACCTCGGGGATGAGCGCGGCGTCGCCCTTGCGCGGATCGCCGTCGTAGAGCCCGGCCACATCGGAGAGCAGCACCAGCGCGTCCGCGCCGACCAGGTGCGCGACCAGCGCGGCGAGCCGGTCGTTGTCACCGAACCGGATCTCCTCGGTGGCGACGGTGTCGTTCTCGTTCACCACCGCGACCGCGCCGAGCGAGCGCAGCCGGTCCAGCGTGCGCTGGGCATTGCGGTGGTGCTCGCGGCGGGAGAAGTCGTCGGCGCTGAGCAGCACCTGCCCGACGGTGCGGCGGTACCGCGCGAACGAGGTGCCCCACGCGTGCGCGAGCGCCAGCTGCCCGACGCTCGCCGCCGCCTGCTTGGTCGCGAGATCGCGGGGCCGCGTGGTCAATCCGAGCGGCGCGATCCCGGCGCCGATGGCGCCGGAGGAGACCACGACGACGTCGGAGCCGGCCCGCATGCGCGCCTCGACGGCGTCCGCGAGGCGGTCCAGCCGCACCGTGTCCAGCCCGCCCGCCAGGCTGGTGAGCGCGGAGGAGCCGATCTTCACCACCACCCGGCGCGCGCCGGCGATGGCCTGCCTGGCCTCGCTCAGCTCGATCCCGGAGCGTAGGTCAGCGCCCGTCATTACTCGTCTCCGTCCTCGACAAGCCCGCGCCGGACCCGGGAGGCGTGCTTGCGCTCCGCCGCGCCGATCCGGTCGTTGTTCTCCAGCCGGATGTCGGTGCCGCGGCCGGTGGGCACCATGTCGACGCCGGCCGAGATCTGCGGCTCCCAGTCGAAGGTCACCGGGCCGATGGTCACCGAGGCGCCCGGCTTCGCGCCGAGCTTGACCAGCTTCTCCTCGACGCCGAGCCGGGCGAGCCGGTCGGCCAGGTAGCCGACGGCCTCGTCGTTGTCGAACTGGGTCTGCCGCACCCAGCGCTCCGGCCGGACGCCGCGGACCACGAAGCCGCCCGGCTCGTTCGGGTCGGGGATCACGGTGAAGCCGCTCTCGTCGGTCGCGACGGGCCGGATGACCTGCCGCTTCGGCTCCGCCTTCGGGTGCGCCTCGCGGTAGCCGCGCACCAGCTCGGCGAGGGCGAAGGTGAGCGGGCGCAGCCCGGCCCTGGTCACCGCGGAGATCTCGAAGACCGGCCAGCCGCGCGCCTCGAACTCGGGGCGCACCATCTCGGCCAGCTCGGCGGCGTCGGGGACGTCCACCTTGTTCAGGATCACCACGCGCGGCCGGTCGGCCAGGTCGCCGAGGCCGATGTCGCCCGCGAGCGCGGGGCGGTAGGCGGCGAGCTCGTCCTCCAGCGCGTCGACGTCGGAGACCGGGTCGCGGCCGGGTTCCAGGGTGGCGCAGTCGACCACGTGCGCGAGCACGGCGCAGCGCTCCAGGTGCCGCAGGAAGTCGAGGCCGAGGCCGCGGCCGTCGCTGGCGCCGGGGATGAGCCCGGGCACGTCGGCGACGGTGAAGGTGATCTCCCCGGCCAGCACGACGCCGAGGTTCGGCACCAGCGTGGTGAACGGGTAGTCGGCGATCTTGGGCTTGGCCGCGGAGAGCACCGAGACCAGCGAGGACTTGCCCGCGGAGGGGAAGCCGACCAGCCCGACGTCGGCCACCGACTTGAGCTCGAGCACCAGCTCGTTCTCGTCGCCCTCCTCGCCGAGCAGCGCGAAGCCGGGCGCCTTGCGCGCCTTGGAGGCCAGCGAGGCATTGCCGAGGCCGCCGCGCCCGCCGCGGGCCGCGACGAACCGCTGCCCGGCGCCGACCAGGTCGGCCAGCACCTCGCCCTTCGCGTCCAGCACCACGGTGCCGTCCGGCACCTTCAGCACCAGCTCGCCGCCGCGCTTGCCGTCCCGGTTGCCGCCCTCGCCGGGCTTGCCGTTGCCGGCCTTGGCGTGCGGGTGGAAGTGGAAGTCGAGCAGCGTGTGGACATTGGCGTCCACCTCGAGCACGACGTCGCCGCCGTTGCCGCCGTTGCCGCCGTCCGGGCCGCCGAGCGGCTTGAACTTCTCGCGGTGCACCGAGGCGCAGCCGTGTCCCCCGTTACCGGCGCGGACGTGCACGACGACCCGATCGATGAACTTGGACATGGGTTGATCATCCTCCTTCGGGGGTCGCGGGCCCGCCCGGCCCGAGGTGGAAACGCGAAAGCGGGCCAGGGTGTCTCACCCTGACCCGCTGACTTGGTACGTGGAGTGGCGGCGGCGTCAGGCCTGCGCCGGCTCCGGGACCACGATGTTCACGGTCTTGCGACCCCGCTTGGTGCCGAACGCCACCGCGCCCGCCTCCAGGGCGAACAGGGTGTCGTCGCCACCGCGGCCGACGTTCACGCCGGGGTGGAAGTGGGTGCCGCGCTGGCGAACCAGGATCTCGCCCGCCTTCACGGCCTGCCCGCCGAAGCGCTTCACGCCGAGGCGCTGTGCGGCAGAGTCACGACCGTTGCGCGAGCTGGACGCGCCCTTCTTGTGTGCCATGGCTGCTTCTCCTCGCCGATTACTTGATGCCGGTGACCTTCAGGACCGTCAGCGGCTGACGGTGACCCTGACGCTTGTGGTAGCCGGTCTTGTTCTTGAACTTGTGGATGCGGATCTTCGGGCCCTTGGTGTGCTCGACGACCTCGGCGGCCACATTGACCTTCGCCAGCTTGTCGGCGTCGGTGGTCAGGTCGGCGCCGTCGACGACGAGGACCGGGGCGAGCTGCACCGCGGTGCCGACCTTGCCCTCGATCTTCTCGACCTTCACCAGGTCACCGACCGCGACCTTGTACTGCTTTCCGCCGGTCTTGACGATCGCGTACGTTGCCATCGGTCGGCTTCCTCCACTCGACTGTGTCTTCGTTCTCCCGCGGCGCGTCGGCGCCACGACTGTCTTCGGTGTTCTGCCCCTGATCGTGCGCAGCCGTGCTGCCCAAGCGATGCTCAGCGGGGTGCCGCACGGTTCCGGTCGCGGCGCTGCGCGAAAGCCCGAAAGGACTCGACAGCAGCGCGTACATCGCCGGACAGCGACTAGCCGAGGTTACCAGAGGGCATCCTCGACCTCCCAATCGCCCCGGGACCACCAGTGATCCCGGGGCGCGCGGGTCATTCGCCGTCGACCGGCGGACCCGCGGGGCGGCCGACCGCGCGGCGACGCGGGCGGCTGCGCGGCGCCGGGACCTGCTCCGCGCCGACCGGGTCGGCGGGAGCGGGCTCGGCACTCGAGGTGGCCGGGCCGGAGAGCACGAAGACGGCGCCCGTGCTGTCCGTGCTCGGCGCGGCGGCGGAGCGGGCCACCCGGCGGCGTCGGGGTGCCGGCGCGGCGGCGCCGTTCACCTCGGTCGCCGCCGCGGCGGTGGCCTCGGGCGACGGGGCGTCGCCCGGTTCGATCGCGGATCGGGTCGCGTCGGCGGCCTCGCCCGCTGCCGCGGCGGGCTCCGGTGCGGTGTCCTTCGCCGCGTCGGAGACTGTCGCGGTGGTCACCGGCTGCTCGGTGGCGGGCTCCTCGACGGCCTCCGCAGCTTCCTGCGCGGCGGCCTCGGCGGCCTCCTGACCGGCGGCCACCTCCTCGGCGACCTCGGCGACATCCGCCGCGGACGGCGCGTCACCCGGCTCGATGGCCGAGCTGGTCGCCGGATCCGCCGCGGCGGCCGCCTGCTCAGCGGCCACCGGCTCCGGGGCCACCCGGCCACCGGCCGACTGCTCGCCCGCGACCTGCTCACCGGCCACCTGCTCGACGGCGACGCGCTCATCGGCGCCCGCCCGGCCCGCACCGCGGGACGCGCGGCGACTGCGCCTGCGCCCGCGACCGGTGGGCACGTGCTCGGCGTCGTCGCCCGCCTCGGGCCCGGTGGTACCGGCCCCGATCACGACCGCGACATCCGGGCCGGACGGCGTGACCGCCGCGTCCTCGGCCCCGTCGGCGACATCGCTCGCCAGCACCTCGTCACCCTGGTGCGCGGCCGCCATGGCCAGCGCCACCGGGTGCGCCCGCCGGGCGGCGGTGTCCTCCTCGGACTCCGGCTGCGCGGCACCGTTGCCGGACGTGGCGGGCGCCGCGGCGCCCTTGTCCCGCCCGCGCCGCCGCCGCGACCCGCCCTCGTTGCGCCCGCCGCGGCCGCCACCGCTCTCCTCCGGCGCGCCCCCGGCCTCGACCGGGTAGCTGTGCACCAGGATGCCGCGGCCGTGGCAGTGCTCACAGGTGGTGGAGAAGGCCTCGACCAGCCCGGTGCCCAGCTTCTTGCGGGTCATCTGGACCAGCCCGAGCGAGGTCACCTCGGAGACCTGGTGCCGGGTGCGGTCCCGGCCCAGCGCCTCGGTGAGCCGGCGCAGCACCAGGTCGCGATTGGACTCCAGCACCATGTCGATGAAGTCGACGACGATCATGCCGCCGATATCGCGCAGCCGCATCTGCCGCACGATCTCCTCGGCCGCCTCCAGGTTGTTCCTGGTGACCGTCTCCTCCAGGTTGCTGCCGCCGGAGCCGGTGAACTTGCCGGTGTTGACGTCGACCACCGTCATCGCCTCGGTGCGGTCGATGACCAGCGTGCCGCCGGAGGGCAGCCAGACCTTGCGGTCCAGCGCCTTGGCCAGCTGCTCGTCGATCCGGTACGTCTGGAAGGCGTCGACGTTGCCGTTCTCGTGCCGGTGCACCCGGGAGAGCATGTCCGGCGCGACCGTGCGGACGTAGTTCTCCACCGTGCTCCAGGCCCGGTCACCCTCGATGACCAGGTTCGAGAAATCCTCGTTGAAGAGGTCACGAACCACCTTGACCAGCAGGTCCGGCTCCTCGTAGAGCGTCTTGGGCGCGCCGGAGCCGCCCTTCGCCTGCTCCTCGATGGTGCGCCAGGTGGCCTGCAGCCGCTCCACGTCGCGGGCCAGCTCGGCCGCGCTCACGCCCTCGGAGGCGGTGCGGATGATGACGCCCGCGTCGTCCGGGACGATATCGCGGAGGATCTCCTTGAGCCGCTTGCGCTCGGTGTCGGGCAGCTTGCGGCTGATCCCGGCGGAGGTGCCGCTCGGCACGTACACCAGGAAGCGGCCGGCCAGGCTGATCTGGGTGGTGAGCCGGGCGCCCTTGTGCCCGACCGGGTCCTTGGAGACCTGGACCAGCACCTGGTCGCCGGGGCGGAGCGCCTGCTCGATCTTGCGCTCGCGGCCGCCGAGCCCGGCGGCCTCCCAGTTCACCTCGCCGGCGTAGAGCACGCCGTTGCGGCCGCGGCCGATGTCGACGAAGGCCGCCTCCATGCTCGGCAGCACGTTCTGCACCTTGCCCAGGTACACATTGCCGACCATCGAGGCCTGGCCGGTGCTGGTCACGAAGTGCTCGACCAGGATGTCGTCCTCGAGCACCGCGACCTGGGTCGCGGTCGGGTGGTCGGGGAAGGACTTCTCGCGCACCACCATGACCCGGTCGACCGCCTCGCGGCGGGCCAGGAACTCGGACTCGGTGAGGATCGGCGGGCGGCGGCGCCCGGCCTCCCGACCGTCCCGCCTGCGCTGCCGCTTGGCCTCCAGCCGGGTGGAGCCGGAGATGCCCTGCACCTCGTCGACCGGCTTGCGGCTCTTGGCGCGCGGTTCGCGCTCGTGCACGACGGTGTTCGGCGGGTCGTCCTCGGAGGCGTCGCCGGAATCGGCGTCGCCGCCGACCTTGCGCCTGCGGCGCCTGCGGCGCCGCCTGCTCGCGCCCTCCGGGACGCCGGAGTCGTCCTCGTCGTCCTCGGAGTCGTCGTCCGCCTTGGCGTCGTCGCTGCCCTTGGGCTCCTCGTCGGCGCGGTGCTCGGGCTCGTCCTCGCGCTGGTCGTCGTCCTCGGACTCGCTGCGCTCGTCGTCGTCGCCGTCCGCGCTCTGCTCGCCCCGGCCGCGGCCACGGCCGCGACGGCCGCGGCGCCTGCGGCGCGGCTGGTCGTCGTCGTGCTCGCCGGACTCGCGGTCGTCGTCCTCGTCGTCGCCGTCGTCCTGCGGCTGCTCGGCGCGGGCCTGCTCGGCCCTGCGGTCGTCCTCGGCCTGCTCGGCGCGGGCCTGCTGCGCGGCCTCCTCGCGGGCGCGCTCCTCCTCGCGGCTGCGCTTGGCGGCCTCGCGCTCGGCGCGGCGGCGCTTGCGCTCCTCCTCGGCGGCGGCGGCGTCCGGCGCCTGGAAGAGCGGGACCGCCACAGCGGCGGGGTCGTAGGCCGGTGCGGCCACGGGCTCGCCCGGGGTCTCCAGGTGGGTGAAGAGGCTCCCGTGCACGGGTGCGCTCGCTTGCGCCGCGGCGCCGTTCCCGGCGTCGGAGCCCGAGCCGGGCTGCCCGGCTCCGGACTGCTCGGCGGCGGCACCGGGCTGCTCGGCCGGGTCGCCCGCCCCGGTTCCCGCCGCGGTGGCGGCGGCCCTGGTGGCGCGCCTGCGACGCGAGGGCTTCTCCGGGGCCTGCGCCTCGGAGCCGCTCTCGGCGGCGGGCGCCGCGACCTCCGGCTCGGCGGGAGGCGCCGGCTCGGCCACCGGGGCATCCCCCGGCGAACCCTCCTGCTCGGCGAATGCCTGGCGCACCGAATGCGCGACGTCGCGGTCCACATTGGACTGCGCGCTCCGCGCCTCGGACCCCAGCTCGGTCAGTTTTGCCAGGATGCGCTTACTCGTCGTCCCCAGCAGCTTGGCGAGTGCGTGAACTCGGATTCGCTCCGGCAATTCTTCGGCATCCTGTTTTGTTGTGTCCAGCGGCTCTTTTTCGGCCACGAAGTCTCCTCGGGCCCCCGGGCGCGTCCCTCCCGGTACGGAGTGACGCGGCCGTCGCGGGGGCGTTGTCCCATCCACGCGCCTCATCGGCGTGCGGTCAGTGGTCTCGCCCCGCGTGCCCGGTTATCACCTGGTCTGACATCGGTCGGTCCAACTGGTCACGCGGAGCCTGGCTGTACGGCTGAACTCCGTGGCGCGAGCGTTCATCCAGCGTGCCGGCTCGGCCCGCACCAGATCGTGGGCGGGGCCGTGGCAGCGATGATCGGCATCGAACCGCGGTGTCATCCGGCCCTGTGCGCCGACCGCCGTTCGCGTACCTGCGCGAAACCGGCGGCGTCGTCCACGGCCACAGTCAGTATCCCATACCGGACGCCGGGTGTTCGCCATCGGCGCTCGCGAAGGGCGGCTGCGGGCGGCCGGGGCGCGGTGCGAGCGGGCCGCGCGCCCCGGGCCGCGGGCCGGTTGCCGGGCCGGTCAGCCCCGGGTTTCCGGGAACCAGAGCGCGATCTCGCGCTTGGCGGATTCGGGCGAGTCGGAGCCGTGCACCAGGTTCTCCTGGGTCTCCAGCGCGAGGTCGCCGCGGATACTGCCGGGCACCGCCTTCTCCACCGGGTCGGTACCACCGGCGAGCTGCCGGAACGCGGCGATGGCGCGCGGCCCCTCCAGCACGGCGGCGACCACGGGGCCGGAGGTGATGAATTCGATCAGGGAGCCGTAGAACGGCTTCTCGGCGTGCTCGGCGTAGTGGCTGCCCGCCAGCTCGGCGGAGACGTGCTTCAGCTCCAGTGCCGCGATCTTCAGGCCCTTGCGCTCGATCCGGGCGAGCACCTCGCCGACGAGGCCGCGGCGCACACCGTCGGGCTTGATCAGTACCAACGTCTGTTCGGTCACGGCGCCGAGCCTAGGACACGAACCGCCCGGAGACCCCATCGGCCACCGGGCGGGCACCGCACCGCTAGGGTGCGGCGAGAACCGGACGGGAGGCAGGCGGGGTCGATGACGGCAGTGATGCGGCTGGTTGCGCTCGCGGCGGTGGCGCTCGCCGCCGTCACGGGCTGTGCCGAGCGGACCACGCCGGGGCAGAGCCTGCCGGTGCGGCACGAGCCGGAGCCGCTCACCCAGCGCTTCCCCGGCCTCGGCGAGCCGGTGACGACCGAGTGGGTCAGCTGGGACAACAACTCGGAGCGCGGCGCCGCCCCCGGGCCGAGCACGGTGTGGATCGAGGCGGTGGTCGAGCTGCGGCCGGAGCGCGCCGGGGAGCTCCGCGCCCTGAGCATGCTCACCGGCGAGGACCCCGACCTGCGCGACCCGCTGCGGCCGCTGCTCCCCGATGGCCCGTTCCGCACCGGCCGGGCGCTGGACCGCGCGCTCACCGGCGAGACCGCCTCCGAGTGGTGGCCGCGCGCCTATCTCGAGGAGACCGGGAACCGGCTGGTGCTGCTCGCCGTCCTACCCGCCTGAGCCGCCGCGCAGCCGCTGGCTGGGCAGCAACCCCTGGGCGTAGCGCTTCTGCACGTCGTGCCGCAGGATCAGCAGGAAGGCCCAGACGATGGCGAAGATCAGCCCGATCACGCCGATCGACAGGTGGAACAGGGCCCCGGCGATGACGAGCACCTGCAGCGCCAGATTGAACGGAATGGCCCAGGACCGGCCCTGCAGCCCGGCCCCGAGGAACATCACCACACCCAGCCCGACCAGGTAGATCCCGGACACCCAGGTGATCCCGCCGCCGACGGTGGCCACCACCGGCAGTGCCAGCAGCACCACGATGGCCTCCAGCACCAGGGCACCCGCCATCACGCCGCGGAACCCCTTCATGGGGTCGGGCACCTCGGGGGCCGCGGCACTCGCACCGGTGTCGTCCCGCCCGCGCGACGCCGCTTCGGGGCCGCGCTCCTCGGCTGACTCGCTCACGCCGGATCCTTTCCGAAGAGGGCGCGGGCCGCCCCCGCGGTGACCACCGAGCCGGTGACCACCACACCGGCGCCGGAGACCGCCTCGCCCGCGTCGCCGACCTCCTCGGCCAGCGCGATCGCGGTCTCCAGCGCGTCCGGCAGGGTGGGCGCGGTGACCACGCGCTCGTCGCCGAAGCGCTGCACCGCGAGGTCGGCGAGAGTGTCCACGTCGAGCGCGCGCGGCGAGCCGTTGTGCGTGACCACGAGCTCGTCGAAGACCGGCTCCAGCGCCTCCAGGATGCCGGGCACGTCCTTGTCGCCGAGCACGCTCACCACCCCGACCAGCTTGCGGAAGTCGAACTCCGCGGTGAGCGTCGCGGCGAGTGCCCGCGCGCCCTCGGGGTTGTGCGCGGCGTCGACGAAGATGGTCGGCGCGTTGCGCATGCGCTCCATCCGGCCCGGGCTGGCCGCGGAGGCGAAGCCCTCGCGCACCGCGTCGATATCGAGCTGCCGGTCGGCGCCGGCACCGAAGAACGCCTCCACCGCGGCCAGCGCGAGCACCGCGTTGTGCGCCTGGTGCTCCCCGTGCAGCGGCAGGAAGATGTCGTCGTAGACCCCGCCGAGCCCCTGCAGCTCGAGCTGCTGGCCGCCGACCGCGATCCGCCTGCCCAGGATCCGGAACTCCGACCCCTCGCGCGCCACCGCGGCGTCCACCTCGACCGCGCGGCGCAGCAGCACCTCCATGGCCTCGGGCTGCTGCTCGGCGATGATCGCGACGGTGTCCCGCGGCACCAGGCTCTCCGGCGCCTTCTTGATGATTCCGGCCTTCTCCCCCGCGATGGCGGTGAGGTCGGGGCCCAGGTAGTCGACGTGGTCCAGCCCGATCGGGGTGATCACCGCGACCTGGCCGTCCACCACATTGGTGGCGTCCCAGGTGCCGCCCATCCCGGTCTCGACCACGGCGACGTCCACCGGCGCCTCGGCGAAGGCCGCGAAGGCCATGCCGGTGAGCACCTCGAACTTGCTCATGGCCGGGCCGCCCGCCTCGATCGAGCGGGCGTCGATCAGCTCCAGGTACGGCAGCAGCTCGCGGTACAGCTCGACGTAGCGGCCGGGGGTGATCGGCGCGTTGTCGATGGCGATCCGCTCGGTGGCGAGCTGCAGGTGCGGGCTGGTGATCCGGCCGGTGCGCCGGTGCAGCGCGCTGAGCAGCGCGTCGATCAGCCTGGTCACCGAGGTCTTGCCGTTGGTCCCGGCGACGTGGATCGCCGGGTAGCCGTGCTGCGGCGAGCCGAGCAGGTCCATGAGCGTGGAGATCCGGGCGAGCGACGGCTCGATCTTCGTCTCCGGCCAACGCTTGTCCAGCTCGGCCTCGACCAGTGCCAGCTCGGCCAGCTCCACCGGCGAGGCGCCGGTGCCGAGCGTGGCGCCGCCGCCGAGCCGGGTCTCCGGGTCGGGGTCGCCGTCCGGCCCGGTCACCGCGCGCCCAGCTCGGCGAGGCGGGCGCCGATCCGCTCCACCTCGGCCGCGGCGACATCGCGCCGGGTCCGGATCTTGTCGACCACCGGCTCCGGCGCCTTGGCCAGGAAGGCCTCGTTGCCGAGTTTGGCGGTGGTGCCGGTGAGCTCCTTCTCCGCGGCGGCCAGGTCCTTCTCCAGCCGGCGGCGCTCGGCCTCCAGGTCGACGGTGCCGGAGGTGTCCACCCGGACCGTCACCGTGGTGGTGCTGAGCCGGACCTCGACCTCGGCGGTGGCGGCGAAATCCGCCTCCGGCTCGGTGAGCCGGGCCAGGGTGGCGATGCTCGCGCGGTGCGCCTCGAGCCCGGCGTCGCCGAGCCCGTCCAGCACCGCGGCGACCCGCTGCTTGTCGGTGAGCCCCTGGTCGCTGCGGAAGCGGCGGATCTCGGTGATCAGCCGCTGCGCGTCGGTGAGGCGCCGGGTCACCTCGGCGTCCGGCGCGACCCCGGTGGCGCGCGGCCACGGCGCGATCACCACCGACTCGCCGCCGGTCAGCGCGCGCCACAGCTCCTCGGTGACGAACGGGATCACCGGGTGCAGCAGCCGCAGCACCGAGTCGAGCACGTGGCCGAGCACCACCCTGGTGTTCTCCGCGCGCGCGTCGCTCTCGGCGAACTGCACCTTGGCCAGCTCGAGGTACCAGTCGCAGAGCTCGTCCCAGGCGAAGTGGTAGAGCGCCTCGCAGGCCTTGCCGAACTCGTAGCTGTCGAAGGCGGCGTCCACCTCGACGATCACCGAGTCCAGCCGGTCCAGGATCCACTGGTCGGCGTCGGTGCGGTCGGCGGGCAGGTCGCCGGTGCGGGCCCCGTTGATCAGCGCGAACTTCGTCGCGTTGAAGAGCTTGGTGACGAAGCTGCGGGAGGCGAGCACGTGCGGCGGGCCGACCGAGAGGTCGCCGCCGGGCTGCGCGCCGCGGGCCAGGGTGAAGCGCAGCGCGTCGGCGCCGTAGTCGCGCACCCAGTCCAGCGGGTCGATGCCGTTGCCCTTGGACTTCGACATCTTGCGGCCGTGCTCGTCGCGGATCAGCCCGTGCAGGAAGACGTCGCGGAACGGCACCTGCTTCTGCCCCGCGGGCTTGCCGTCGGTGAGCGCCGCGTCCTCGGCGACGTACATGCCGAACATCATCATCCGGGCGACCCAGAAGAAGATGATGTCGTAGCCGGTCACCAGCACGCTGGTCGGGTAGAAGCGCTCCAGCTCGGCGGTGTGCTCCGGCCAGCCCATGGTGGAGAAGGGCCACAGCCCGGAGGAGAACCAGGTGTCCAGGACGTCCGGGTCCTGCTCCCAGCCCTCCGGGGCGGTCTCGTCCGGGCCGAGGCAGACGACCTCGCCGTCCGGGCCGTACCAGATCGGGATGCGGTGGCCCCACCAGAGCTGGCGCGAGATGCACCAGTCGTGCATGTTGTCGACCCACTCGAACCAGCGCGGCTCCTGGCTCGCCGGGTGGATCACCACGTCGCCGTCGCGCACGGCGTCGCCCGCGGCCTTGGCGAGCGTCTCCACCCGCACCCACCACTGCATGGAGAGCCGCGGCTCGATCGGCTCGCCGCTGCGCTCGGAGTGCCCGACGCTGTGCAGGTAGGGCCGCTTCTCCGCGACCACGCGGCCCTCCCTGGCGAGCCGCTCGCGCACCGCGACCCGCGCCTCGAAGCGGTCCATGCCGTCGAACTCGGTGCCGGTCCCGGCGATCAGGCCGCGCTCGTCCATGATCGTCGGCATCGGCAGGTCGTGCCGGAGCCCGAGCTCGAAGTCGTTCGGGTCGTGCGCGGGGGTGATCTTCACCGCGCCGGTGCCGAACTCCGGGTCCACGTAGTCGTCGGCCACGATCGGGATCTGCCGCCCGGTGATCGGGTGCTCGATGGTGGTGCCGACCATCGCCCGGTACCGCGGGTCCTCCGGGTGCACCGCGACCGCGGTGTCGCCGAGCATGGTCTCCACCCGGGTGGTGGCCACCACCACGTGCGGCTCGGCGTCGTCCAGCGAGCCGTAGCGCAGCGAGACCAGCTCGCCGGGGACGTCCTCGTACTTGACCTCGATGTCGGAGATGGCGGTGCGCAGCGTCGGCGACCAGTTCACCAGCCGCTCGGCGCGGTAGATGAGCCCGGCGTCGTAGAGCCGCTTGAAGATGGTCTGCACCGCGCGGGAGAGGCCGTCGTCCATGGTGAAGCGGTCGCGGCCCCAGTCGACGCCGTCGCCGAGCGCGCGCATCTGGCCCTGGATGGCGCCGCCGGACTCGCGCTTCCAGTCCCAGACCTTGTCGATGAAGAGCTCGCGGCCGAAATCTTCCTTGGTCTTCCCGTCCACCGCGAGCTGCTTCTCCACCACGGACTGGGTGGCGATGCCTGCGTGGTCCATGCCGGGCAGCCAGAGCACCTCGTAGCCCTGCATCCGCTTGCGGCGCGAGAGCGTGTCCATGACGGTGTGGTCGAGGGCGTGGCCCATGTGCAGCGTGCCGGTGACGTTGGGCGGCGGGAGGACGATGGAGTACGGCGGCTTGCCGCTCGCCGGATCGGCGGCGAAGTATCCAGCGGCTACCCAGCGCTCGTACATCGGCGACTCCACCTCGCCGGGGTTCCAGCTCTTGGGGAGTTCTTCGGCACGATTACGCGAACTGTCGGGGGCTGTGCTGGTCACGTCGTGATTCTACGGACACCACCCGAACGAAGAGATCGGCGGGGCGTCCGGTGGATGAGGGACACCGGACGCCCCGCCGACACCTCCGAGCTTACCGGCGATCATCCGCCGGACCGAGTATCCACAGGGGATTCTCAGCTTCCGGAATTCCCGCGCCTAGCTGGGAATTCTCTGCCTTCCAGGCGAACCGGGGCGGCGGTATCCGATACGTCCTTTTTCCAGGTCGGCCGATCGGGTCGGTGCCCCGTTCGGGCCTCCGGGCTCCGAAAGCCGGGTCATCCCAGGGTTTTCCCGGTTGCCCAAACGGCTTTCGATGGGGAGCCTGGAAGGGGTGAACCCCCCGCTGGAGATGGCACCGGCCTCATCGCCCGAGCCCGATTTGCCCGTTGTGCGGGCTTTCGCGCTCGCGCCGCATCAACTGCACGATCTGCGCGGCAGCGCCGAAACCGCTGCCGGGGTGGGCGAATTGCGCTATCCTGCGCGGGCGGCGCTGGTCGTCGCCGGAATTCCGGGGGCGGGCAAGAGCACCGCGCTGCACACCTTCTTCGGCACCCCGGCGGAGGCCGACGCCCCGGCCCGCTCCGCGCAGGGTGCGCTGGTGGTGGACTCGCAGCAGTCCAGGGTGCGGCTGCGCCGGACCCTGAACTGGCTGCCCTACCCGCTCTGGCGGCCTTTGATGCACGTCAGGCACTACACAGCGGTGCGCGCGGCGCTGCGCGGCGCCGCCGGGCCGGTGGTGATCCACGACTGCGCGACCTACCGCTGGAGCAGGCGGATGATCGCCCGCTGGACCGCGGCGGCGGGGCGGGAGCTGCACGTCGTCATGCTCGATGTCGCGCCCGAGGTGGCGCGGGCCGGGCAGCGGGCGCGCGGGCGCCGGATCAACCCGGTCACCTTCGCGCTGCACTGCAGGCGGTGGCGCGCGCTGGTAGCCGAGGCGGTCCGTGATACCGCCGCGCCCGGGCGGACCACGTCGGCCGTGCTCACCGATCGTGCCGCGCTGAATCGCCTGCAGCGCATCGTCTTCGAAGATTGAAGACCCCGCACGGCGCGTGCAGGGACACCCACACCGGCACGCGCGGCGCTGCCCCTACCTCGGAACCAGCACGCGCAGCGCGGCGGGAACGGCTCGCACGGTGATCGGGAGTTCCCCTGCGGGCTCCCCGTCCGCGGTGGCGGGGGCGCCGGGCGCGGTGAGCGTCACCGCCGCGCAGCGGAGCTGGGTGCTGGCGGGGTGGTCGATCCGCTTGCCCGCGGAGAGCGCGGGGAGCAGCCGCAGCAGCTCCAGCCGGGAGACCGCGCCGACCACGGTGAGGTCGAGCAGCCCGTCGTCCGGCTCGGCGTCGGGGCAGATGAGCATACCGCCGCCGTAGGTGCGGGTATTGCCGATGGCCACCATGACCGCCTCGGTCTCCAGCACCGCGCGGCCGTCGGCGGCGGCCGGGTTGTCCAGGGCGCCGGGGGCGAGCCCGGACAGCTCGATCCGGTAGGGCACGCCGAGCCCGCTGCCGAGTTCGGCGAGCGCCGCGACGGTGTAGCGCAGCGAGCCGCGCGGCCTGCGCATGGCATTGGCGCGCAACGTCACCCGCGCGTCGAAGCCGGTCCCTGCCACGGTCACGAACCACTGATTCCCCGCCGCGCGCTCGATCGATCCCAGGTCGAGCGTGCGGGTGTGCCCGGCGAGCAGCAGCCGCACCGCCGCGACCGGGTCGTCCACCGGAATCCCGAGTTCGCGGGCCAGGTCGTTGCCGGTGCCCGCGGGGACCAGCCCGAGCGCGACCCCGGTGTTCGCCAGCGCGGGCAGCAGCACGTTCACCAGCCCGTCGCCGCCGACGCAGACCACCGCGTCCGGCCGCAACTCCGGCTCCCGCACCGAATCCGCCACCAGCCGGACCGATTCCGCCGCGGTATCGGCCCGCACCTCGGCGATCTCCACCCCGTGCCCGGTGAGCGCGGCCAGCGTGGCGCCCGCGACCCCGTGGCCGCGCCCGGCCCCGGAGTGCGGATTGGTCACCACGGTGACCCGGCGGATCACGGCAGCAGCTTTCCGGGGTTGAGGATGCCCGCCGGATCCAGCTCGCGCTTGACCGCGCGCAGCACCCGCACGCCGAGCTCGCCGATCTCCGCCGGCATCCAGGCGCGGTGGTCGGTGCCGACGGCGTGGTGGTGCGTGATGGTGCCGCCTTGCGCGGTGATGGCGTCGCCCGCGGCGGTCTTGGCGATGGCCCACTGCTCGGCGGGGTCGTCGAGCTGCTTGGCGACCACGGTGAAGTAGAGCGACGCGCCGGTCGGGTAGGTGTGCGAGACGTGGCACATGACCAGCGGCGGGGTGCTCTGCCGCGCCAGCGCCTCGGTGAGCGCGGCGGTGACGGCGGCCTTGAGCGCGGCGAGGTTCGACCAGGTGGTCGCGGTCTCCAGGGTCTCGCAGAGCACCCCGACGTCGAGCAGGGCGTCGCGCAGGTAGGGCGCGCCGAAGCGGCCGTGCTCCCAATCGCGGGCGGGTTGCGGGCCGAGCGCGGTGCCGCCCGCGGCGGCGAGCAGGGCGTGCGCCTCGGCGGAGCGGGCGGCCACGTGCGCGGCGCTGCCCTCGACGGTGGTCACCGCGAGGCAGCCGGTCACCGCGCCGCCGCCGATATCGCCGGAGCGCGCCAGGTTCACCCCGGTCTCGGCCTCGTCGGAGAGCCGGAGCACGGTCGGCGCGGCGCCCGCCTGCACCACCGAACGCAGTGCGGCGGCGCCGGTCTCGAAGTCCGGGAAGGACCAGGCCTGGTACTCGACCGCGGCGGGGATCGGGTGCACGCGCAGCGTCACCGCGGTGATCACGCCGAGCGTGCCCTCGGAGCCCAGGAAGAGCGCCCGCAGGTCCGGCCCGGCGGCCGAGGCCGGGGCCCGGCCCAGCGTGAGCGTGCCCGCCGGGGTGGCGACGGTGAGCCGCTCGACCATGTCGTCGAAGCGGCCGTACCCGGCCGAGGCCTGCCCGGAGGAGCGAGTCGCCGCGAACCCGCCGATGCTGGCGAACTCGAAGCTCTGCGGGTAGTGGCCGAGCGAGAGGCCGTGCTCACCGAGCAGCGCCTCGGCCTGCGGGCCGGTCAGCCCGGCGCCCAGGGTGGCGGTGCCCGCGACCGGGTCCACCTCGGTCAGCCCGGCCAGCCGGCGCAGGTCGAGCGCGATGACCGCCGCGCAGCCGGCGCGCAGCGGCTGCACCCCGCCGACCACGCTGGTGCCGCCGCCGAAGGGCACAACGGCGATCTTCAGGTCGGCGCAGAAGGAGAGGACGGCGAGCACCTCGTCGTGGCTGCCGGGGAAGACCACCGCGTCCGGCGCCTCCTGGGTGCCGGGGGCGCGGCGGCGCAGCAGGTCGGGGGTGCTCTTGCCGCCCGCGTGGCGCAGCCGATCGGCGTGGCGCGTCGTGACGTGCTCGGCGCCGACCACCGCGCCGAGCCCGGCGAGCAGCGCGGGCGGAAGCGCGGGCTCCGGTAGTGGCACGCCGCCCTCATCGCGGCGCGCCACCGGCTCCCCCGAAACCCCGAATACCTGGGTGACCAGGCTCCGGACCTGCTCCGGGAGCGGCTTGTGCCCGGCGGGGACCCCCCAGGCGTCCCACACCATACCCGGTGCGGACGCCGTCCGGTCGGTCTCGGCCGCGGGGTTCCTCGTCTCCACCATGCGTTACAGTGTGACACGAACTGTCAAGCAGTAAGCCCGAGGGGAAACGTGCCGGAGCCCGAGACCGTCGACGACGCCATCTTCCGCGCCACGCGCGACTGCGTGGCGGAGTTCGGGGTGCGCCGCACCACGCTCACCGAGGTGGCGCGGCGGGCCGGGGTGAGCAGGCCCACGGTCTATCGGCGCTGGCCGGACACCGGCTCGCTCATCGCCGAGCTGCTGGTCCGCGAGCTGCGCGACATCGTGGCGGCGAGCATGCCCGCCGGGGGCGAGGCGAGGGCCAGGCTGGTGACCGGGGTGGTCGGCGGCGCGCGGCTGGTGCGGGCGAACACGCTGTTCAGCAAGATCTTCCGCACCGACACCGACCTCATGCTCACCTACGTCTTCGGCAGGCTCGGCCGCAATCAGCGCGCCCTGATCGAGCTCTTCGCCGCCGCCATCGCCGACGGCGCGCGGGACGGCTCCATCCGCGCGGGCGAGCCGGAGCGGATGGCGACCATGCTGCTGCTCATGGTGCAGTCCGCGGTGCAGTCGGCGGGCACCGTCGCCGAGTTCCTGGACGGCCCCGCGCTCGATGCCGAGCTCACCCGCGCCGTCGACGGCTACCTGCGGCCCGACCGAGAGGACACGCCATGACCGGCGATTCCGCCCTGAACGCCGCCCGCCGCGCCCGCGACCTGGCCGCGCTCGGCGCCGATCCCGCCGTCGACGTCCTGGTGATCGGCGGTGGCGTGACCGGCGCCGGGGTCGCGCTGGACGCGGCGAGCCGGGGGCTGCGCACGGTGCTCGCCGAACGCGCCGACCTGGCCTTCGGCACCAGCCGGTGGAGCTCGAAGCTGGTGCACGGCGGGCTGCGGTACCTGGCCTCCGGGCAGGTCGGGATCGCGCACGAGAGCGCGGTGGAGCGCGGCATCCTGCTGGAGCGGACGGCCCCGCACCTGGTGCGCGCGCTGCCGCAGGTGGTGCCGCTGCTGCCCGGGATCGGCGGGGCGCAGCGGGCCCTGATCCGGGCCGGTTTCGCCGCGGGCGACGTGCTGCGCCGCGGTGCGGGCACCGCGGCGGCCACGCTGCCGCGCTCACGCCGGATCGCCGCCGCCGAGACGCTGCGGCTGGCGCCGACCGTGCGCCGGGCCGGGCTGCGCGGCGGGCTGCAGGCGTGGGACGGGCAGCTCGTGGACGATGCCAGGCTGGTGGTCGGGCTGGCGCGCACCGCGGCGGCGCACGGGGCGATGGTGCTCACCCGGGTCGCGGCCGAGCGCGGTGGCGCGGTGCTGCGCGACACGCTCTCCGGTGAGACGGTGGAGCTGCGGCCGCGGGTGGTGGTGAACGCGGCCGGGGTCTGGGCGGACACCGTCGACCCGAGCATCTCGCTGCGGCCGAGCCGGGGTACGCACCTGGTCTTCGAGGCGGCGGCCTTCGGGGGGTTGCGCGCGGCGCTCACCGTGCCGGTGCCGGGCAGTGTCGGGCGCTTCGTCTTCGCGCTGCCCGCGCCGCACGGGCGGGTGTACCTCGGACTCACCGACGAGGATGCGCCTGGGCCGGTGCCCGACGTTCCCGAGCCGACCGACGGGGAGATCGATTTCCTCCTCGACGTGGTGAACACGGTGCTGCGGGAGCCACTGGGGCGGGCGGATATTCGCGGCCGTTTCGCCGGGCTGCGGCCGCTGCTGCGCACCGAGGGCGGGGCCACCGCCGACATCTCCCGCAGGCACGCGGTGCTGGTCGCGCCGAGCGGGATGGTGACGGTGGTCGGCGGGAAGCTCACCACCTATCGCCGGATGGCGGAGGATGCCGTCGATACCGCCGTGCGGACCGCCGGGCTGGTGGCCGGGCCCTGCCGCACGCGGGACCTTCCCCTGGTCGGGGCGGTCTCCGGGGTGCAGCGGGATCGCCTGGTCGCGCCGCAGAATCTGCTGGAGCGGTACGGGGCCGAGGCACCGATTGTCGCCGCGGCCGGGTCCGCCGAGCCGGTCGCCCCCGAAATCGATGTCACGCATGCCGAATTCGCCTTCGGCGTGAGCCACGAGGGTGCGCTGGACGCGGATGACCTGCTGGACCGGCGCAGCCGGATCGGCCTCGTCCCCGCCGACCGGGAAGCCGCGCTGCCCGCCGCCGAAGCGGCCTTCGCCTGAACCGGCGTTCGACACAGGCACGACCGCCGAGGTGTCGCACGCGGGGCAGCCCGGGTCGCAGCCTTCCCTTCGGCGGGCGCCTCCGGGCGCAGTCGCCGAATCGGCGCCGGTGGCTTCGGTCCGGGGCGACTCGCGCGACATCCCTCAGTCGGACAGCGGACGCCAGTCGGCGAGCTCCGCTCGCATGCAGGCGCGCGGCCAGCGGTCCAGACCGTGTGCGGCCTCGGCGGCGCGCAGCGCGCGCAACCCCGGCGTCTCCTCCTCCGGCGCGAGGAAGGTGAAGCCGAGCGTCCGGTAGTACGGCCCGTTCCACGGCACCTCGACGAAGGTGGTCAGGGTGAGCGCGGTCAGGCCGCGCGCGACCGCCCAGGCGGCGGCGTGGTCGAGCAGCCTGCGGCCGATGCGGCTGCCGCGCAGCGCCGGGTCGACCGAGACCTGGTCGATGTGCGCGGCGCCGTCGACCAGGTCGAGCACCAGGTAGCCGACGGGACGCCCGCCCTCGGCCCAGACCCAGGCCCGCCCGGCCGCGACGTACTCGCCGAGCACCTCCAGCGTGGGCGGATCGTCCTCCGCCACCGCGTGCATGCCGAGCGTCGCGAAGGGCTCCCCCGACGCCATCTCGAGTTCCTGCAGGACGGGCAGGTCGGCGGGGACTGCGGGGCGGATCACGGGTCGCACCCTAGCCGCGCGGCCCGCTTCCGCGCGCCCCTTTTCCACCCGGCGCGGACAACCCCTGCGGTGCCCTTCGCCACCCGCCGACCGGGCACGGGGCCGGACGGCCGCCTCTATGCTGGCTGGGGATGTCGGTGCCGGCGCCGGGAAGGAGGGCGCGAATGCGCAGTGAAACGTCCACCGTCGGGATCGTGCCCGGCACGGGGCTCGTCGCCCGATTCGGCGGGGTCGTCGTCTTTCTGGCCGACGCCAATGCCGCCACCGACCGGATACTCGGCGCGGTGCGCGCGGCCGCCGACGGGGAGCGGCCGGGGCCCGCGATCGCGCAGCGGCTCGCCGCCGTCGTCTTCGCCGGGAGCGCGGAGCCGCCGCCGTTCGGCGTGGTCGCGCCGAACCCCGACGGGACCCTGCTGCTGCTCCGCGGGCCGGTGAGCGCGCAGCTGCACGGGGCCGAGGGGTTGCGCACGCTCGCCGGGGAGCGGGCCTTCACCTGGGTGGACGAGATCGTCCGGGAACCGGTGCGCACCATCTCCGTCGGTCCCGACGAGGCGTTCCCGCTCGCCGTCGCGGCGCACAGCGATCTGCGCGAGGGCGTGGTGCCCGGCGGCGGTTTCGTCCTGCGGGCCGCCCTGCGCAAGGCGGGTGGACGCAAGGCCGCCACCCGCCGCGCCCCCAAATCCGCCGCGGGCGAGCCACCCCCGACCCAGGCCTCCGGCTTCGCCGCCACCCCCGAGCCGACCGGTGCCGAGGTGGCCGTTTCCGCGGGACCCGCCACCGCCGCGGAGGCGGCCGTGCCCGGCACCTCCGCGACCACCGTCCGCTCCGGCAGGGGCCGCAAGGCGACCGGCGGCTCGACCGCAGGCAGCCGCCCGGCCACCGGCCACGCAGCCGCAACCGGCTACTCCCCCGCCGACGCCGCCGCCGCGACCGGCCACCCCGGAACCGCGTCCGCCCACGCCGCCGCGAGCGACCCGGCCCCGACCGGGTACGCAGCCCCAGCAACCGGCCACGCCGCGGCCGGCCCCGCACCCGCAACCGGCCACGCCGCAGCGGCGACCGGCTACACCCCGGTTGACGCCGCCGAGCCCACCGGCCACAACCCCGCCGGAACCGGACACACCCCGGCGGGCGCACCCTCCCCAACGGGGCACAACCCCGCGGGGGCACCGGCCTCTAGCACCCACTCCCCGGCCGGGATCCCCCTCGCGGGCACACCGTCCGCAACAGGCCACGCCGCGGCGGCAACCGGACACACCCCCGCGAGCCCACCCTCCGCAACGGGTCACGCGGCGGCGACCGGCCATACCCCGGCCGGAACCGGCCACAACCCCACCTTCCCGCCCAACGACGCCGACCCCACCGCCAAGGCCCCGCCCCGCCCCGACCCCCCGCGCCCACTCGCCTGGTCCCAGGTCCCGGATGCCCCCCACACCTTCGCGCCGCGCACCGGCAGCGCACCCCCGTCCGCCCGCATGTTCCCCCCGCGCGCGGGCGAGTCCCCCGGCCGGGACGCGCGGGGCAGGGTGGCGCTGCGCAAGGCGACGGGCAGCGGAACCAGGGTCATGCCGGTGGTGCCGGAGCCGGAGAGCGGCGCGCTCGGCGCCCTGGTCCTGGACGGCACCGCCTACCCGCTCGACCGCCCGTACGTCATCGGCCGCGGCCCGCAGACCGACGCCGCCGTCAAGGCCGCCGCCGCCGCCCCGCTGGTGCTCCCGCGCGACCGGCACGTCTCCCGCGTGCACGCCTACGTCGATATCGACAACGGCAACGTCTTCGTCCGCGATGCCGGGACCGGCGCCGGAACCTTCGTGGCGGCGCCCGGCACCGACGAGTGGGCGCGCATCGGCACCGACCGCACCGAGCTCCCGCCGGGCGCCAGGGTGCGGATCAGTGACCGGGTACTCACCTACCTCCCGGACCAACCCCACTGACACATCCCACGATTTGGCGGACAATGTCGGGTATGCATCGCAACAGCCCCCGGACCGACATCGACGAAGCCGCGCTGGAGGTCAGCGCGCCGAAGCAGCAGGCGGCCGGGGTCACGGCGGTGGCGGTGGCGCTCAAGCGCTCGGTCGAGGAGATGGGCGTCGTCCGCACCGCCCGCACCCTGACCAGGCTGAACCAGGTGCACGGCTTCGACTGCCCCGGCTGCGCCTGGCCGGAGCCCTCCGGCCACCGCCGCCCCGCCGAGTTCTGCGAGAACGGCGCGAAGGCGGTGGCCGAGGAGGCCACGCTGCGCACCGTCGACCCGGAGTTCTTCGCCGCGCACTCGATCGCCGAGCTCGAGCACAAGTCCGGCTACTGGCTCGGCCAGCAGGGCCGGATCACGCACCCCATGGTGCTGCGCCCCGGCGACACCCACTACCGCCCGATCACCTGGGACGACGCCTATCGCCTGGTCGCCGATGCCCTGCGCAGCCTCGGCTCCCCGGACGAGGCCGTCTTCTACACCTCCGGCCGCACCGCCAACGAGACCGCCTTCCTCTACCAGGCCCTGGTCCGCGCCTACGGCACCAACAACCTGCCGGACTGCAGCAATATGTGCCACGAGTCCTCCGGCACCGCGCTCTCCCGCGCGATCGGCATCGGCAAGGGCTCGGTCTCCATCGACGACTTCCCGAAGGCCGACCTGATCATCGTGGCCGGGCAGAACCCCGGCACCAACCACCCGCGCATGCTCAGCGCGCTCGGCGAGGCCAAGAAGGCGGGCGCGACGGTGGTGGCGGTGAACCCGCTCCCGGAGGCCGGGCTGCTCGCCTTCCGCGACCCGCAGACCCCGCGCGGCCTCGTCACCGGCATCGATATCGCCGACGATTTCCTGCAGATCCGGCTCGGCGGCGATATGGCGCTCTTCCGCGGCCTGGCCCGGCTGCTCTTCGAGGCCGAGGACCGGGCGCCGGGCACGGTCATCGACCGCGACTTCGTCGAGCGGCACACCGCGGGCTTCGCCGAGTACGAGCGGCAGGCCCGCGCGGCCGACCTCACCCTGGTCGAGCGGGCCACCGGGCTGACCCGCGCGCAGCTGGAGCGCACCGCGCACCGGCTGGCCACCTCGCGCGGCACCATCATCTGCTGGGCCATGGGGCTCACTCAGCAGGCGCACGGCGTCGCCACCATCGAGGAGGCCACCAACCTGCTGCTGCTGCGCGGCATGATCGGCAAGCCGGGCGCCGGGGTCTGCCCGGTGCGCGGCCACTCCAATGTGCAGGGCGACCGCACCATGGGCATCTGGGAGAAGATGCCGGAGCCCTTCCTGGCCGCGCTCGACCGCGAGCTCGGCATCACCAGCCCGCGCGCGCACGGCTTCGACACCGTGGCCGCGATCAGGGCCATGCGCGACGGCAGGGCCAAGGTCTTCATGGCGATGGGCGGCAATTTCGCCGCCGCCTCGCCGGACACCGAGGTCACCGAGGCCGCGCTGCGCTCCTGCGAGCTCACCGTGCAGGTCTCCACCAAGCTCAACCGCAGCCACGTGGTGCACGGCCGCACCGCGCTCATCCTGCCCACCCTCGGCCGCACCGACCTGGACGTGCAGGGCGGCGAGCGGCAGCAGGTCTCGGTCGAGGACTCCATGTCGATGGTGCACCTGAGCACCGGGCGGCTGCGGCCGGTCGGCACCGAGCTGCGCAGCGAGGTCGCCATCGTCTGCGAGCTGGCGGCGGAGCTCTTCGGCCCGGAGCACCCGGTGCCGTGGAGCGACTTCCGGCACGACTACGACCGGATCAGGGACGCCATCGCCCGGGTCGTCCCCGGCTGCGCCGATTACAACGCGAAGGTGCGCTCGCGCAATGGTTTCCAGCTGCCCCATCCGCCGCGCGACGCGCGCGAGTTCCGCACCGGCACCGGCAAGGCCAACTTCGGGGTGCACGACCTGGTCTGGCTCCCGGTGCCGGAGGGGCGGCTGATCCTGCAGTCGCTGCGCAGCCACGACCAGTACAACACCACCATCTACGGCCTGGACGACCGCTACCGCGGGGTGCGCAACGCGCGCCGGGTGGTGCTGGTGCACCCGGACGACATCGCCGAGCTCGGCCTGGAGCCGGACCAGCTGGTCGACCTGGTCTCCGAGTTCACCGACGGCGTCGAGCGCCGGGTGATCGCCTTCCGGGTGGTGCCCTACCCGACCCCGCGCGGCAATGCCGCCGCCTACTACCCGGAGACCAACCCGCTGGTGCCGCTGGACCACGTGGCGGCGGAGTCGAACACCCCGGTCTCCAAGGCGGTCGTGATCCGGATCGAGCCGCACGTGCACGCGGGCGCCCCGTCGTGAGCCGGGTGACCGCGCGCCGCCGGATGCGCCGCATCACCCCCGCCGGGCAGATCACCCGGCCGGACTCGCTCGCGGTCGAGGAGCCGCTGGAGATCCGGGTGAACGGCGAGTCGCTCACCGTCACCATGCGCACCCCGGGCGGCGATATCGAGCTGGTGCACGGCTTCCTGCTGGCCGAGGGCGTCATCACCACCGCCGAGGAGGTGGTGAGCGCGCGGTACTGCGCGGGCACCGACGATCGGGGGCGCAATACCTACAACGTGCTCGACGTGCAGCTGCGGCACGCGGCGGCGATCCCCGCGCGCACGGTGCTCACGACCGGTGCCTGCGGGCTCTGCGGGCGCACCGCGCTGGACCAGGTGCACACCGGCACCGCGTATCCGCTGACCGGCGACGGCCCCGCGGTCGCGCCGGAGGTGCTGGCCGGGCTGCCGGACGCGCTGCGCGCCGAGCAGTCGGTCTTCGACGCCACCGGCGGGCTGCACGCCGCCGGGCTCTTCACCCCGGCGGGCGAGGTGCTGTGCGTGCGCGAGGACATCGGCAGGCACAACGCGGTGGACAAGGTGATCGGCTGGGCGCTGCTGCAGCGCCGGGTGCCGCTGCACGACCTGCTGCTCGTGGTGAGCGGCCGCGCCTCCTTCGAGCTGGTGCAGAAGGCGGTGCTGGCCGGTATCCCGCTGCTGGCCGCGGTCTCCGCCCCGAGCTCGCTCGCGGTCGACCTGGCCGTCGAGTCCGGCCTCACCCTGGTCGGCTTCCTGCGCGGCGAGACCATGAACATCTACGCCGGCGAGCAGCGCGTGCTCACCGCCGAACCGCACCGGCTGGAACCCGAGACCACGGCCCGCTGAGCCGGCGGCCCGTCCGGCTCGGCACCCGGCCCAGACACACCCCCGCGCCCCCTCAGAATCCGGACCAGGCCCCCTGCTCGGTGATGTGCTCCAGCGCCTTGACCACGGCCGGGGCGCACCGGTGCGCGTCCTCCGGCCCGAACCACGCCATCTCCGCGATCTCCGCCGCCGGGGCGGGAACCCCGTGCCCCGGCGCGGTGAAGCAGTGCATCTCGACCAGGGTCCCGGGAAGCCCGTGGGCAGGCGCGGTGATCGTCACCACGGGCGTGATCCCCTGCGGCTCCAGGTCGACGCCGACCTCCTCGCGCACCTCGCGGACCAGTGCGCGGGCCAGGGTCTCCCCTGGCTCCGGCTTGCCGCCCGGCAGGTAGAAGGCATCCCTGCCTTCGGTCCGGACGGCCAGCAACCTGCGCTCCCGCAGGCAGAGCCAGGCCACGGAGGTGAGCGTCGATACCCCGGTCATACCTGGAAAATGTAGTGCCTCAGGGAGCGAGCGCGTCGAGCAGCGCGGCCCGCTGCCGCGCACCGAGGCCACCGATCCGGCGGTCCTCGGGGATATCGGCCTGGTCGAGCAGCTTCGCGGCCTTGACCGGGCCGACCCCGGGCAGTGCCTTGATGACGGCGGCCACCTTCGTCTTCTTGACCAGCTCGTCCGAGTCCGCCTTCTTCAGCAGGTCGGCGACGCTGACCTTGCCGGACTTCACCTTGCCGATCAGCTCCGAGCGCGCCTTCCGAACCGCCGCCGCCTTGGCCAGCGCTTCCGAGCGTTGTTCGGCGGTCATCGTGGGCAGTGCCATTTCTCCTCCGCTTTCACTCGTCACATCGAACATCTGAATCAACCGGACCGATTAGACAGCACCGGATCGGCGCCGAACGGCCGACACACCGGAAAAACGCCGTGCGAACGCGATGAATCCCGCCGTCATAGCCCGTCTATACCACTGTGAGGTAACGCACGAACCCGGGATCTCGACATTCGGGGTAGGGCATCGGAACACCGAGTTCAACGGCGAACCCGAGGGAATCGACGACGCTTCCCCCACCTGTTCCGAGCCGGAGAGAATGCGCACCCTGCTACCCTGCGAACTAGAGCACGTTTCATTTTTCGCTCGGAAGCAGAGGTTGGCATGGCACAGCAGATCCGCGACGTGGTGCTCCGGTACGTCGAACTGGTCGGTTCCGGTTCGACCGCGGATATCGTCGCGCTCTACGCGGAGGACGCCGTGATCGAGGATCCGGTGGGCACCGAGCCGAAGAAGGGCCACGCCGAGATCGCCGCGTTCTACGACGTCATCACCGGCCTGGAGCGCTCCACCGAGCTCGCCGCCGGCACGGTACGCGCGGTCGAGGGCCACGCCGCCTTCCAGTTCACGCTGACCACCAAGTTCGGCGACCAGGCCTTCGTGGTCTCGCCGATCGACGTCATGGAGTTCGACGCCGAGGGCAGGATCACGCACATGCGGGCCTACTGGGGCCAGGACGACATGAAGGTCGAGGGGTAGGGCCTGGTCAGCTCCGCGCCGCCAGCGCGGCCGCCGCGGCCAGGTCCGGCACGGTCCGCAGCGGGGGCTGCACCGCGGCGACGGCCAGCAGCCGCTGCACGCCCGGTGTCCCGGCCAGCACGCACAGCGTGCGCCCGGCCTCCTCGAGTTCGGCGCGGATGTCGAGCAGGGCGCGCAGCCCGGCGCTGCCGAAGAAGGTGACTTTGGAGAGCTCCACCGCGACCAGCGGCGTGGGGCGATCCAGCGCGGCGGCGAGCCTGCGGGCGAAGATCTCCGCGGTGTAGCCGTCCACATCGCCGGCGACGGCGCAGAGCGTGAGGGCGGCGCCCGGGTGGGTGACCGCGACGCGGAGCCGGTCGGCGGGGCTGCCGCGCTTGGCGGCGGGCGCGGGCGGCGCCTCGGACTGTCGGGGTGGGGCGAGAACGATCATGCGGACCTCGGTCTTGGCGTTCGCGTCGACCGGGGTCGGCGGGCGGGGCGCCCCGCGGCTCGAAACACGGAACAGGGCTGGTATATCTCAACCTTCCCCACCGAGTACCCGATGTGCGACCTCGCTACACCGAATGTTTCCGAACGCCTGCCCCGGGCGAGCGGCTCGCCCGGGGAGCGCGGAAAACTACGCCGACTTCTCGCGGCGCTCGGTGCGCTGCTGCTTGCGCGGCACGATGGTGGGCAGCACGTTGTCGTTCACCGTGTCCGCGGTGACGACCACCTTGGCGACATCGTCGCGGCTGGGGATGTCGTACATCGCGGGCTGGAGGACCTCCTCCATGATCGCCCGCAGGCCGCGGGCGCCGGTGCCGCGCAGGATGGCCTGGTCGGCCACCGCCTCCAGCGCGTCGTCGGTGAACTCCAGGTCGACGCCGTCCATCTCGAAGAGCCGGACGTACTGCTTGACCAGCGCGTTCTTCGGCTCGGAGAGGATCTTGACCAGCGATTCCTTGTCCAGGTTGGTCACCGAGGCGACGACCGGGAGCCGGCCGATGAACTCGGGGATGAGCCCGAACTTGATCAGATCCTCCGGCATGACCTCGCCGAAGTGGTCGGCGGTGTCGATCTCGGCCTTGGAGCGCACCTCGGAGCCGAAGCCGATGCCCCGGTGCCCGGTGCGATCCGAGATGATCTTCTCCAGCCCGGCGAACGCCCCCGCCACGATGAACAGCACGTTGGTGGTGTCGATCTGGATGAACTCCTGGTGCGGGTGCTTGCGCCCGCCCTGCGGCGGCACGCTCGCCTGGGTGCCCTCCAGGATCTTCAGCAGCGCCTGCTGCACGCCCTCGCCGGAGACATCGCGGGTGATCGACGGGTTCTCGCTCTTGCGGGCGATCTTGTCGACCTCGTCGATGTAGATGATGCCGGTCTCCGCGCGCTTGACGTCGTAGTCGGCGGCCTGGATCAGCTTGAGCAGGATGTTCTCGACGTCCTCGCCGACGTAACCCGCCTCGGTGAGCGCGGTGGCGTCCGCGATCGCGAAGGGCACGTTGAGCATCTTGGCCAGCGTCTGCGCCAGGTAGGTCTTGCCGCAGCCGGTGGGGCCGAGCATCAGGATGTTCGACTTGGCCAGCTCGACCGTCTCACCCCGGCTGTCCCGGCTCTTGTCCCCGGCCTGGATCCGCTTGTAGTGGTTGTACACGGCGACGGCGAGGGTGCGCTTCGCGGTGTCCTGCCCGATCACGTAGTTCTCCAGGAAGTCCCGGATCTCCTGCGGCTTGGGCAGCTCGTCCAGCTTGACCTCGCTCGACTCGGCGAGCTCCTCCTCGATGATCTCGTTGCAGAGATCGATGCACTCGTCGCAGATGTACACCCCTGGTCCCGCAATGAGCTTCTTGACCTGCTTCTGGCTCTTTCCGCAGAACGAGCACTTGAGCAGATCGCCGCCATCACCGATGCGCGCCATCTCGTGGGTCCCTACTTCCTTGTCCGCGTGCAACCGTTGTTCCCGGCTGCCAGCTGTCCGCCGTTCATCCGCACCGCGGCGACGTCCATCCGCGCTGCGGCCCCGCCGCCGTCACGACACGCTCGGTGCCGAGGCGAACACTCGTCGTCACGACGGTCGATCCACCGGTGTGGCGGGCAGGGCGGCGATGTCGACAGCCAGGCTGTCAACCGGGAGCCGAGGTCCCTGTGTCGACCGTACCCAACATCTGCGACGCAGGTCGACAACTCGGGCATGTTTCTCGCCGGGCGTGTGCGTGTTCTCACCGGAACCGCCGCCCGCGCGGCTCCGATACCCACGCGGCCGGGCCCGTCACAGCGACGGACCCGGCCGCGTGGGCGGGTGTTCACTTCTGTGCGCTCAGCTTCCGGTAGTCGAAAACCGTGTCGATGATCCCGTACTCCTTGGCCGCGTCGGCGGTCAGGATCTTGTCGCGATCGGTGTCCTTGCGGATGGTGTCCGCGTCCTTGCCGGTGTGCCTGGCCAGCGTGGTCTCCATCAGCCTGCGCATGCGCTCGATCTCCGCGGCCTGGATCTCCAGGTCGGACACCTGGCCCTGGATGCCACCCTCCAGCGACGGCTGGTGGATCAGCACGCGGGCGTTCGGCAGGCAGGCGCGCTTGCCGGGGGTGCCGGCGGCGAGCAGCACCGCGGCGGCCGACGCGGCCTGGCCGAGGCAGACCGTGGCGACATCGGCGCGCACGTACTGCATGGTGTCGTAGATCGCCATCAGCGAGGTGAAGGAGCCGCCCGGCGAGTTGATGTACATGGTGATGTCACGGTCCGGGTCGAGCGACTCCAGCACCAGCAGCTGCGCCATGATGTCGTTCGCCGAGGCGTCGTCCACCTGCACGCCGAGGAAGATGATGCGCTCCTCGAAGAGCTTGTTGTAGGGGTTCGACTCCTTGACGCCGAAGCTGGAGTGCTCGATGAAGGACGGCAGGATGTAGCGCGACTGCGCACCCTGCGGCGCGGTGCCGGACAGGCCGGCGCGCGGATCGATCGGGTTGACCATGTTCGTCTCCAAAGTCTGTGCGGCAGCCGGACTTCCGGGTCCGGGCGGGGTCTGTCTCTGGTCGGCGGTCAGGCGCCGGCGCCGTTGGCCTGGTTCGCGTGGCTGACCACGTGGTCGACGAAGCCGTACTCCAGCGCCTCGTTCGCGGTGAACCAGCGGTCACGATCGGCGTCCGCGGCGACCTGCTCCACCGACTTGCCGGTGTGCAGCGCCTGCAGCTCGTTCAGCTCCCGCTTGGTGTGCGCGAACTGCTCGGCCATGATCGCGATATCGGCCGCCGAGCCGCCGATGCCCGCCGACGGCTGGTGCATCATGATCCGCGCGTGCGGCAGCGCGTAGCGCTTGCCCTTGGTGCCCGCGGTGAGCAGGAACTGGCCCATGGAGGCGGCCAGCCCCATGCCGACGGTGCGGATGTCGCACTCGGCGAACTGCATGGTGTCGTAGATCGCCATGCCCGCGGTCACCGAGCCGCCGGGCGAGTTGATGTACAGCGCGATGTCGCGGGTCGGATCCTCCGCCGTGAGCAGCAGGATCTGGGCGCACAGCTTGTTGGCGATGTCGTCGTCCACCTGCGTGCCGAGGAAGATGATGCGCTCGCGCAGCAGCCGCTCGTACACCGAATCACTGAGGTTCAGTCCAGCAGTTGCGGATGTCATGCGCACCCCCGCCTGATTGTTTTCCACGAATACCTGCCCTCTCTCACCGGCTCGTCGCTGATGCGCCACACAGCCATCGCTTCACTGTCACAAACATTAACGAAGCAGGGCGGCACCGAACTCCCGGTACCGCCCCTCTTCGCTCACAGCGCAATCACACCGCACACCCGGCGCCGCGCTGCTCGCGGCCTGCTCGTCACTCCGCCTTGGCCGCGGCGGTCTCGTCGGCCTCGGTGCCGGCGGCCTCGACGGCGGTGGTCTCGACCTCGTCGGTCTCGGCCTCCGGATCGCCGAAGAGCTCGGCGGTGTCCACCGCGTTGCCCTCGGAGTCGGTCACCGTGACCTGGCCGACCACCCCGGCCAGCGCCTTGCCCCGGCGCACGTCGGCGAAGACCGCGCCGAGCTGGCCCGCCTGCTGCACCTGCTGGATGAACTGCTCCGGCGCCATGCCGTAGCGCTGCGCCTGGAACAGGATGCGCTCGGTGAGCTCCTCCTGGCCGACCTGGGTGTTGTCCTGCTCGGCGATGGCGTCCAGCAGCAGCTGGGTCTTCACCGACTTCTCGGCCGCCGCGCGGGTGTCGGAGTCGAACTCCTCGCGGCTGCTGCCCTGCGCCTCCAGCGCCTCGGCGAACTTGGCCTCGTCGTGGTCGAAGCCGTGCACGGCGTCGTGCACCAGCGCGTCGACCTCGGCCTGCACCACGGCGTCCGGCAGCGGCACCTCGACCTGCTCCAGCAGGGCCTCCAGCACCTTGTCCCGGATCTCGCCGGCCTGCTGCACCTTCTTGACCCGCTCGACCCGGGTGCGGAGGTCGCCCTTCAGCTCCTCCAGGGTGTCGAATTCACTGGCCAGCTGGGCGAATTCGTCGTCCGCCTCGGGCAGCTCGCGCTCCTTGACCGACTGCAGCGTGACGGTGACGACGGCGTCCTGCTCGGCGTGCTCGCCGGCCACCAGCTTGGTGGTGAACTCCTTGGACTCGCCGGCCGAGAGGCCGATCAGCGCGTCGTCCAGCCCCTCGATGAGCTGGCCGGAGCCGACCTCGTGCGAGAGCCCGGTGGTGGCCGCCTCCGGCACCTCCTCGCCGTTCACGGTGGCGGAGAGATCGATGGAGACGAAATCGCCCTCCTGCGCGGCCCGCTCGACGCCGGTCAGGGTGCCGAAGCGCTGGCGCAGCGACTGCAGCTGCTCGTCGATGTCGTCGTCGTCGATGGTGAAGGCGTCGACCGTGACCGACAGCGAGCTGTAGTCCGGCAGGGTGACCTCGGGGCGGACGTCGACCTCGGCCGAGAAGGCCAGCTCGGAGCCGTCCTCGATCTTGGTGATCTCGATCTCCGGCTGGCCGATGACCTTCACCTCGGCGGTGGTGACGGCCTCGCTGTAGCGCGCGGGCAGCGCGTCGTTGACGACCTGCTCCAGGATGGCGCCGCGGCCGAGGCGGGCCTCGAGCAGCCGGGCCGGGGCCTTGCCGGGGCGGAAGCCGGGGATGCGGACCTGCTTGGCCAGCGCCTTGTACGCCTTGTCGAAGTCCGGCTTCAGCTCCTCGAAGGGCACCTCGACATTGATCCGGACCCGGGTCGGGCTCAGTTGCTCGACGGTGCTCTTCACGGACATGCTCCTTGTTCGTCGTTCGGTGTCGGCATTCGCGTACCTCACCCGCCGGGCCACGCCGCGCGGGGCCGCCGCTCCCCCGCCGCCGGGCACGGGCGAACCCCGGCCCTCGACCGTGGCGATCCCGCGCTCGCCGGACAGCGCTGGTGCGGCGTCAGGCATCCCGACAAGGGTAGTGGACCCCTCGCGCGGCTCCGCATCCGGCGGGTGCTCGCGGGCTCAGCTGCCGATCTGCACCGCGTCGGTCACGAAGACCAGGGTCTCGTTCGGCGCGATCCCGCGTCCGCCCTGACCGTAGCCGAGATCCGGCGGCACGATCAGCAACCGGCGGGCCCCCTGCTGCACCCCGACCAGCCCGGTGTCCCAGCCCTCGATGACCTGGCCGGCGCCGAGGGTCAGCGGGAAGGTCTCGTTGCGGTCGAAGGAGCTGTCCAGCTTCTTCTTGTTCGACCAGGTCACCAGGGAGTAGTTCATGGTGAGCTGCTGGCCGGGCTGCGCGCCGGGGCCGGAGCCGGGCACCAGGTCCTTGGTGATCAGCTGCTTGGGCGGGTCGCAGTCGTCCGGCAGCGTGATGACCGGCGCGGTGCCGAAGCCGCCCTCGACGCCGATGTCGTCGGCGGTGCACTCGCGGCCCTTCGACGCGGGCGTCGCCGCGGCCGAGCTCGCGGCCCTGGCGGAGGTCGTGGTCGAGGCCGCGGTGCTCGCGTCGTCCGAGCCGCACGCGACGAGCGCGCTCGCCGCCACGGCCGCGGCGCCGATCCCGATGATCCTGCGGAGAAATCGCATGCGGCGGACCCTATCGCCCGCCCGGCGAGCGCGGGGCCACCGGGCTAGGCTCGACAGGGGGATTGGCCGCCGCGGCCAGGGGTAGCTCGGCAACCGGGACCGACGGCGTGGTCGGCGTCCCGCACACGGATCCACACTCGCGGCACTGTGCCCGTCGGGGACGGCGCAGGCGCCACCATGGGAGGAGCCCGCGGATGACGCGACTGGCCAGCGCCGGAGGCGATACCTCGGCCGACAACACCGGCAGCGGCGGCGGCGAGACCGTCGCGCCGCGCCCCTACGACCTCGGCGACGCGCCCGGCCCGCTGGACCGCGCGGAACTCACCGCGCTGGACGCTTGGTGGCGCGCGGCGAACTACCTCTCGGTCGGGCAGATCTACCTGATGGCCAACCCGCTGCTGCGCGAGCCGCTCGCGGCCGAGCACATCAAGCCGCGGCTGCTCGGCCACTTCGGCACCGTGCCCGGGCTCAACCTGGTCTGGACGCACGCCAACCGGGCCATCCGGCAGCGCGACCTGAATGCGGTCTTCGTCGCGGGCCCCGGCCACGGCGGCCCCGGCCCGAATGCCTGCGCCTGGCTGGAGGGCACCTACTCGGAGCTGTACAGCCACGTCCCGCGGGACGGCGACGGCATGGCAGCCTTCTTCGCCCAGTTCTCCTTCCCCGGCGGGGTGCCGAGCCACTGCGCGCCGGAGACGCCCGGCTCCTTCCACGAGGGCGGCGAGCTCGGCTACTCGCTGCTGCACGCCTTCGGCGCCGCGCTGGACAACCCGGACCTCACCGTGTTCTGCGTGGTCGGCGACGGCGAGGCGGAGACCGGGCCGCTGGCCGCGAGCTGGCACTCGGCCAAGTTCCTGAACCCGGCGCGGGACGGCGCGGTGCTGCCGATCCTCGCGCTCAACGAGTACAAGATCGCCAATCCCACCCTGCTGGCCCGGATTCCGGAGGACGAGCTGCGCTCGCTGCTGCGCGGCTACGGCTACGACCCGGTCATCGTGGCGGGCAGCGACCCCGCCGAGGTGCACCAGGCGCTCGCCGCCGCGGTGGACGGCGCGCTGGACCGGATCGCCGAGCTGCAGCGCGCCGCGCGCACCGGCGACGCCGGCGCCCGCCCGATCTGGCCGCTCATCGTGCTGCGCACCCCCAAGGGCTGGACCTGCCCGCCGGTGGTGGACGGCGACCCGGTCGAGGGCACCTTCCGCGCGCACCAGGTCCCGCTGCCGAACGCCCGCGGCGACGACGAGCACCGCGACGTGCTGGAGCGGTGGCTGCGCTCCTACCGGCCGGAGGAGCTGTTCGGCGAGTCCGGCGCGCCGGTCGCGGAGCTGGACGCGCTGAACCCGTCCGGCGAGCGCCGGATGAGCGCCAACCCGGTGGCCAACGGCGGCTCGCTCGTGCGCGACCTGCGGCTGCCGGACTGGCGGAGGTACGGCGTCGAGGTGGCGGAGCCCGGCGCGAGCGAGCACGAGGCCACCCGGGTGCTCGGCGGCTGGCTGCGCGACGTCACCGCCGCCAACCCGGACAACTTCCTCACCTTCGCCCCCGACGAACTCGCCAGCAACCGGTTGCAGGACATCCTGGAGGTGACCGGCCGGGACTGGCAGGCCGAGATCGGCGAGTTCGATATCGGCCTCGACCGGCGCGGCCGGGTGATCGAGGTGCTCTCCGAGCACCTGTGCCAGGGGCTGCTCGAGGGGTACCTGCTGACCGGCAGGCACGGCGTCTTCACCTGCTACGAGGCCTTCATCCACATCGTCGACGCCATGTTCAACCAGCACGCCAAGTGGCTGGACGCCAGCGCCGGGGTGCCGTGGCGGCGGCCGGTGCCGAGCCTGAACTACCTGCTCTCCTCGCACGTCTGGCGCCAGGACCACAACGGCTTCACGCACCAGGACCCGGGCTTCCTGGACGTGGTGCTGAACAAGAAGCCGGAGATCGTCCGGGTCTACCTGCCGCCGGACGGCAATACCCTGCTCGCCACCTACGACCACTGCCTGCGCTCCCGGCACCTGGTGAACGTGGTGGTCGCGGGGAAGCAGCCGGGGCCGGACTGGCTCACCGTGGACGAGGCGGCGGCGCACTGCGCGCGCGGCGCCGGGATCTGGGAGTGGGCGGGCACCGGCGACACCGCGGGCACCGCACCCGACGTCGTGCTCGCCTGCGCGGGCGACGTGCCGACGCTGGAGACCATCGCCGCGGCCGCCATCCTGCGCGAGCGGTTGCCGGAGCTGCGGGTCCGGGTGGTGAACGTGGTCGACCTCATGCGGTTGCAGCCCCGCGAGGAGCACCCGCACGGGCTGCCGGACAGCGAGTTCGACACGCTCTTCACCCGCGACCGGCCGGTCATCTTCGCCTTCCACGGCTATCCGTGGCTCATCCACCGGCTCACCTATCGCCGCGCCAACCACAGCGGGCTGCACGTGCGCGGGTACAAGGAGGAGGGCACCACCACCACGCCGTTCGACATGGTGATGCTCAATGATCTGGACCGGTACCACCTGGTCATGGATGTGATCGACCGGGTGCCCGAGCTGCGCGAGCGGGCGGCCGGGTTGCGGCAGGAGATGGTGGACGCGCGGTTCCGCGCCCGTGCCTGGACGCGGGAGCACGGGGCGGACATCCCGTGCGTGGCGGAGTGGAGCTGGCCCGCGGTCAGCCTGTAGGTGCCGCTCGGCTGTGCGGACCGGCCGGTCCGCCTAGGGTGTGCGGCATGAGTTCGGTGTCGCGGTCCGGGGGCCGCTGATGTGCGCGCCCCGCATCGTCCGGTTCGCGCACGACGTGGCTCGGGGGAAGTACCGCCCCGCGCTGGGTGGCTCGGCGGATGCGGCCGATTCGCCCGGCGGAGCTCGCACATCGGCGGCGATCGGCAGGCCAGAGGCTGGCCCGGGCGGCAACACTCCAGCCGCAGGCTGTGCACCCGACAACGGATTCGCGGCGGGCGGCCCGGGCGACGGTGGGCGCGCCGCGGGACGGCCCGGTGAGCCGCGGGCGGGGGTACCGCGCAGGCGGGCGCTGCTCGGGGCGGGGCTCGCCGCCTTCGGCGCGGCCACCGTCGCCGCCGCCGGACCCGCCGCGGCCAGTTCGGGCGGGGTCATCGACCTGACCCATCCACTAGGCCCCGACCTCCCCGTGTGGCCGGGCAACCCGCCGTTCGTGAGCGTCCCGGTGGCGACCTACGAGCACGGCGGCTTCGCCCAGAACGCCATCGCCTGCTGGGAGCACACCGGCACCCACGTGGACGCCCCGCTGCACCGCGTCCCGGGCGGCACCGGCGTCGACCTCATCGCCCCCGAGGACCTGGTGGCCCCGCTCGTCGTGCTCGATATCCGCGCCAGGGCGGGCACCGACCCCGACGCCGCGGTGACCGTCGCCGATATCGACGCCTGGCGCGCCGCGCACGGCGAGCTCCCCGAGCGCGCCTTCGTCGCCGCGCGCACCGGCTGGGAATCCCGGCTGGCCGAGCCCGCCACCTTCCTCAACCTGGATGCCACCGGAACCCAGCGCACCCCCGGCTGGACACCCGAGGCCGCCACCCACCTCATCACCGAGTGCGGGGTGATCGGCTTCGGCATCGACACCCTCAGCCTGGACCGCGGGGCGGAGCGGGACAGCCCCGCGCACACCGCGATCCTCGGCAGCGGCCGCTACGGCGTGGAGATGCTGGCCAACCTGGCCGCGGCGCCGGCGGCGGGCGCGACCGTCCTGGTCGGCGCGCCCAAGCACACCGGCGGCACCGGCGGCCCGTGCCGGGTACTCGCGCTCACCTGACCGGCGTCAGCCCGCCTGGCCGGCGCGGGTGACGCCCCCACCGGCCAGGCGTCGGCGATCACGCCCGCGCCGATCGTCCGGGAGCGGGATCACGACCAGTCCGGCCGCCCGATCGAGAGCGCGTGCTGCCACACCCCCGCCGGGTCGTACCGCTGCTTGACCTCGAGCAACCGCGCGTAGTTCCCGCCGTAGTACAGCGCGTGCCACGGCACCCCCGACGTGTTCCAGCGCGGATCGGCGAGATCGGGATCGGGGTAGTTGATGTAGCTCCCGGCGTGCGCATCGCCCGGCACCGGCACCCCGCCGGACCCCGCGTACACCTCGCGGTACATCTCCCGCGCCCAGCCGAGGAACCGCTCGTCGTCACCCGGCATCCGCCAGGCCGCGTGGATGAGCATCTTCATCATGGCGTCCCTGGCCGGGAAGGCGGTCGCCTCCGGCGCCACGGCATTGATCGCCCCGCCGAACGGCAGGAACTCCAGCTGCGACTCGCCCACCACCCCGGGGTTGGTGACGTGCCGGTAGAGCGCCCGCAGCTGCTCGGTGTCGTAGGCCCGGCGCAGGTAGGCGGCCTTGACCTTGACTCGCGGGTAGGCGGCGCCCTTCGGGTAGTAGACCTTGGCGACGGTGTCGGCGTACGAGCTGCGCTCGATCGGCTGGAGCACCGCGCCCGGCGTCACCCCCGCGGTGATGGCCGCGACGAACTCGTCCACCCTGGCGCGCGCGTCCGGCGCGTCGGCGTCGAAGAAGATCAGCACCTCGGCGCTGGCGACCACGTCGGTGCGGAAGTTCAGCGGGGCGTAGAGCCCGGCGAAGGGGTCGCCGGGCGCGCGGTGCTGCTCGTGGAAGGCGAGGTAGTTGCCGAGGAAGCGGACGAACGACTCCTCGGTGCTGATCGGGAGCAGCAGCCTGCCGTGCAGCATGCCGCCGGGCGCGCGGGGCAGCGCGCGGGCCGGGTCGGCGCCGTCGGAATCCGGCGAGCGGAAGAGGTAGCGGGTGACGATGCCGAAATTGCCGCCGCCACCGCCGGTGTGCGCCCACCAGAGGTCGCGGTGCTCCCCGTCCCTGGTGGCGAGCACCAGGCTCGCGGTGCCGTCGGCGTTCGCGGTGACCACCTCGACCCCGTACAGGTGGTCGGCGACCAGCCCGCGGCTGCGCGAGAGCGGCCCGTACCCGCCGCCGCAGGCGTGCCCGCCGATCCCGACCCCGAGGCAGATCCCCGCGGGCAGCGTGACATTCCACGGGTGCAGCGCCTGGTACACCGCGCTCAGCTCGGCGCCGGGGCCCACCGCGAAGGCGCCGTGCCCGGCGTCCCAGCCGATGCCGGTGAGCCTGCTCAGGTCGATGAGCGAGCGGGTGCGGTCGTTGTCGACGAAGTCGTCGAAGCAGTGCCCGCCGGAGCGCACGCCGAGCGTGAGCCCCTCGCCGAGCGAGCGCTCCACCGCCAGCCGGACCTGCTCGGCATCGCTCGGCAGGAAGATCTTCGCGGGCCGCGCGGTGAACCGGCGGTTGTAGCCGCGCATGGTCAGCGGCAGGTAGCGCGGATCGCCCGCGCCGAGCACCTCCGGCTCGGCCGCCGCCGCGACCGGCATGCCGACCGTCGTCGCCACTCCCCCGAGCGCCATCGCACCCAGGAACCGCCGACGGGTTACCGCCATCTTCTCCCCTGTCATCGCTGCCTGCCTGACCACGCGACACGCTAACCCATGAGCGCGGCGACGGACCGGCATCAGCGCCGACAGGGGGGTGATTCAGGCCAGCGGAATGCGCACCAGCGGAGTACCGGTCGGCTGCGCGGAGCCGCGGCCCGGTTCGACCGTCACCGCCAGCGCGTCGCCGGTCCCGGTGCGCAGCACCACGTTCGAGCCCGGCGTCGGCGCGTGCTCCATCACGCCGACCGAGCGCGGCGTGCCGTCCGCGGCGAGCAGCCACATCTGGTAGCAGTGGCCGGCGGGCGGCTCCGGGAGCGCCGCGAAGGAGACGGTGGCGGCGCCGAGCCGGGCCGACGAGGTGACCGTGAGGGTGCCGCCCGCGGGCAGTTCCGCGGCGCTGCCCCTGACGTCGGGCTGGCCGAGCACGGTGTCGGCGCGGAGCGCCACCGGTGGGCCGGAATCGCGCTGCTGCACGAGGATCGCGGCGCCGAGCCCGGCCAGGACCGCCAGCGCGGCGGCGGCCGCTATCGGGAGGAGTTTCGAGGAGCCGAGGCGCTGCGCCCGGGTCGGGCGTGCGCCGCCGGTCGCCGTAGGGCTTTCCCCGGACCTACCGGTCGCCGTCTCCACTGCGCTCACGGCGCCGCTCATCGCCGCGTCGATGGCCCGCAGCACCGCGTGCTCCAGATGTGCGGGCGGCCGCCGCGAATCGAGCGAACTCACCGCCGCCATGGTCTCGCGCACCTCGCGCACCAGCGCGGAGAACTCGGCTGCGGTCGCCGCGTCGGCACCGCGCAACCGATCATCGATGTGCCTGCGCTCGATCTCGGCGACCGCGTCCAGCGCGTACGGGTACGCCAGGTCGAGGAGGTCCGGCCGGGCCGGCTCCGGATCGCTCATCGGGGCTCCAGTCGTCCAGTACAACCAGGACCGGGAAGCACGGGCCGATCCGACCCGTGCTTCCCGGCGTTCGCCCTGATCAGGCCGGCGGCATGAGCACGGTGTCGATCAGGTAGACCGTGGCATTGGCGGTCTTGACGCCACCACAGATCACCCCGGCGTCGTTCACCTTCAGGTTGTCCGGGGTGCCGGTGACGGTGACCGGCTGCCCCTCGACCGTGGTGTGCGTGCCGACGATCGCGTCCGGCGCCACCTGGTTGGGCACCACGTGGTAGGTGAGGATCTTGGTCAGCGTCGCCGAGTCGGTCTTGAGCGACTCGATGGTGGCCGGGTCGATCTTGGCGAAGGCCGAGTCGACCGGCGCGAACACCGTGAACTGCCCGCTGTTCAGCGTGTCCACCAGGTTCACCTGCGGGTTCAGCTGCCCGGAGATCGCCTGCGTCAGCGTCTTGAGCAGCGGGTTGTTGGCGGCGGCGGTGGCGACCGGGTCCTGCGCCATCCCCTCCACCGAGCCCGCGCCGCTCGGCACCTGCGCGACGTACTCCGCGCAACCCGGGCCCACCGGGCCCGAGCTCGCGTTCGCCGCGCCCGAGGTGGTCGTCATGGCCGAGGAGGAGCGGGCCGACGCCGACGTCGAGGACGCCGAATCCGAGGAGTCGTCCGAGCAGGCCGACATCCCCAGCACCGCGGCCGTCAGCATCGACGCGACCAGTACCGTTCGTTGCTTCGTTCGGATCATCGTCATCCACATCTTCCGGGACGGCCCGCGCACCGAGCCGTACGTTGATTGATGCACGGAGTTCGCGCTACCGCCCCGGATGGATGGGTTTCTCCAGAGATTCCCGGAGATTCTTCGTTAATCGATGCACAGACGACGCAGAACGCGCACCCCTCCCCCCTCGAATTCGAGGCCGGGGCGCCCCTGGATCGGCCGCCGCCCGAGCGGTATCGGGAATTCGACGGATACCGGCCGTGCCCCGCGCCGCACACCATGTGGGTTCGGGACCGCATCGGGAGGATGGCCATGGGACCAGAGATCGTCGTCGGGCTGCTGATCGCCTGGGCGGCGGGCAGAGACCGGCGGCTGGCCCCGGCCGGTTTCGCCGGCGAACCCCTCGATCTCGCCATGGACCGGGTGCACGCCGTCGTCGTCGCCCGGCTCGGCGGCAGCGAGGCGGTCGAGCGGCTGCTCGTCGAGGCGGGCACCGAGCGCGGCGCCGTCACCGGCCGCACCAGGGCCGACGCCATCCACGCCATCGCCGACACCCTCCGCGCCGACCCCGCCTTCGCCACCGCCCTGCGCACCGCCGCCGGAACCCCCGCGCCCCGCCCCACCCCCGGCCTCCGCACCCGCCTCCTCGCCTACGCCCGCGCCCACCCCACCACCACCGCCGCCCTGGCAGCCACCGCCATCGTCCTGGTAGCCGGTCTCATCGGCCTGATCAGCGGCGACGACCTCCCCACCACCGAATCCACCCCGCCGGCCGCGACCGGCGGCCCCGCGGGCACCGGCAAGGCGGGCCCCGACGCCCTCATCGGCACCTGGACCCCCTCCGACGGCACCGCCCCCAAGATCTTCACCACCAACGGCGGCACCTGCGCCGGCTTCGGCACCGCCACCACCTGCACCCTCGCCATCGCCCCCGATCCCGCCGGGCGCTACACGCTCGTGGTCCGGCAGTCGGTCGACAATGCGCTCTACGGGGTGGAGTTCCTCGCCGCCGACCACCTCGTGGTCTACGACGCGGGTGGAGTCCGGTTATACGACCTGGACCGCGCCTGATCCCAGTCCGATCCGAGCGACGACATCCCACCGGTACGAGAAGTCGCGGCGCTCCAGCGCGACCAAGACGGCTTCCGTCACCGGGACTACTACGCGCTCAGCCCTCCCGACTCGGACATCGAGCCCTTCGAATCCGGGGTAGGCGACGGTTACGTGCGGCGGGGACGACGATTCCTTCACCGGTGCATCCGGAAGTACCGACAGCGTCGCCGTGCGCAGTACATCACGCAGCCCCATCACCCTCTCTTCAGGGGTGACGATGAAGGCGAGCGCTCCGTGAAGATCGATGGTCCGGTCGATCGTCAACGCGAACGGAATCAGATCTCGGCACATGCGCTCCGCGCTCGCAACAATCGCCTCCAGCTGTTCCTGGGATGTGCCGAGTCGAGCTATTCGGTCGAGCGTGAGATGTAGCCCGGCCGCCGGAGTGAGGGCGAAATTCGCTGTGTCCAGATCCTGCTGACTGCTCCCGGTAACAGCGTGAAGGTCCGGCACTTGCTCGAAGGTCAGAAACCAGTAGTACCCGAGCGCACCGGTCCGGTCCTTGCGACCTCCGGCGCTACCCATACGCGGCACCACCACGTGTCAGAACCTGCTCGAGCACCCGAAGCTCCGGTACATTCCCCCACTTGGCGGTGGCGTCCCGCATGAACTCCGCGCCGCGGTGGCGAACAGGGAGCATCGGCGCTCCCTGAGCGTGGCCGAGCGCTTCTCCCAAAGAACGCGCCGCCATCTCCAAATCGCCGGATTCGCCGAGCACACGCGACAAGTAAGCGGTCGCGGCATTGCCAGCCCCGAGGTGTGGCAGGCAATCTCGAATGATTCGATGCGCTATCACTCTTCACCGCATTTATCGAGAAGCGGAGATGCGTTGTGCAGCAATGTCAATGCTGCACGGGTGCGCATATCAACGTGTCTTGCGGGAGAGATTTTCATGGGCAGAAAAACTGCTGCACGTACGTTCCACGACGGAGGCGCCCTCGGGATTCCCCTTGGCGCCGACGTATCCCCGGTATCACGACACAATGTGGCTGCACAGCGACAACACATCTGAATCAAGTTCGGCCCGCCTCTGGGATCGAGGCACCATCTGCGCGCGCCTGCCCGGGGCAGAGCTCCGCCGACATTGGTCGGCCTCTTGGGCCGGTACTCGAACCCTGTCACCGCCCAGCGTCTCCGCCGAGTCATCGAGCTGGTGGAAGCCGAGACCCAGGTGTCAGCGCCGCGCACTGACGACCCGCCCCGCACCTTCCGCCTGGACAAGCGCGTGTCGCCCGAAACCGTGGCTGAACTGGTTGCCGCCTATGTCGGCGGCACTCCAACCCCCGAGCTCTGCAAGCGCTACAACATTTCCGAGGGCGGCATCCTCAAGCTCCTGAAAGAGCAGGGCGTGGCCATGCGCCGCCAGGGTCTGAGCGCCAGCCAGATCGACCAAGCCGTTCGCCTCTACGCCGACGGCAACTCACTCCGCGCCATCTCCGCCCAGCTCGGTAGCTCCTCCAGCACCGTCCGTGACGCTCTCCTTGCCCGCGGCGTCACCATGCGCCCGGCCCGGAAGTAGCCCACCCGCCGGCCGTGCTCGCCCTGGCCGCGAAAGAGTGGTGGCACCCATTAACAGACTTGGCCGCGCCGAACGCGCGCTATCCTTGAGTAGGATCCGGGCCGAAACCAGAGGTCCGGTTGCATATACTACTTCGATGACTCGTTGAGCGTCACCAACGATCAACTCTGTGCAGAAGTTTCCGACGAATTCGAACTGGGTCCTTCTCCGAGCAACTCAAGCGACGCAAAAAGCTGCAAAGCGTATTTCTTCGCAGCGCGATGGACCGAGTCGCGGGTACACAACAGTCCCCACCCTCCAGCAACAACAAGGTCGAATGCGACCAGCGCTGGAACCAAGTTCGCAGCAATCGGCACGACAGAAAAATACGCAAGCAGCGCCGTACCGATCGCCGCGAGTAAACTAATAGCGATAGCGACTCCGCGAGACGCGTACGTATTGCGCCAGAACCCGTAGGATATATTTTCTTCGAAGACCAGAGGAAATCTCGACTTGTCACGAGTCCGCTCACGCAACGCAGAGACCGCAGCGCTATAGCTTTCATCCGCCTCATCTGGCGCTGCGGCCTCCGCCGCGCTCGTAGGTAGCGCTATCGAGAAATGACGAAGAATTAGATCATGACGCCGTTGCACCGCCGTCGTAGTAGCATTAGCGCGCCACCGAAGCATAGTCTCCGTTGGCCTACCTCCCCAATCTGCAAAGAGAGCCTCCTCAACCCGCAAGCCACGGTCCCTGATAATTTGAGACGCTAGAAATGGCAGACAAAAGGCAGCTAAGGCCGCCACTTTTGTCCAGGTTTCGACTACCACCGGTACCGCCGCTACTCCCAGAATGATAATCGGGAGAACAACAAGAACCGCAGGTAGAAAGCGCGCTTTTCGGTTATAGCTGTCGGTTACTTGCTCTAGAATCGACATACTCACGAGGGACGACCTCAGCGCTCATGGCACGGAAGAGTGCCCAAATAGTATAGGCCGTCACAGATGTCTCGACCTTCGTCTTCCAGAAAGTTCACATCGTAGGCGTGATCAGCAACGTAGATGTGTACTTTACGGGTATCGGTCACGAACTGGATATCGCCACACGAGTTTTGGGTTAAGGTATTGTAATCGCGGTAGTAGTGGAGATGCTCCGACGGAGCTTCGCCTACTACGATGAGTCCCGGCTCCATCTTGTCGAGCCACGCCTTCGGTACTCGGCCGGACTTCCGCCCATGATGCGGAGCGAACAAGACGTCCACCTTCGGTATATCGACCGAGTCCTCGATTGATTCCATGAAGTCAGTTTCAAGGTCGCCCATCCACAGCGTACGCGGACCATCAATGACGGTGTGCTGCAAGATGCAGGAGATATTGTTCGGAGAGTCGCCATTCTCCGCACCGGCAAGAGCGACCATATATTCGTTATTTGCAGTATCAGGCCACAGAATCTGAAGACCTGATTCCTTCCTCTCCTCACTGCTCTTATTCATCCATCGACGGCTGCATCCTTTTTCGAGGTGGAATACCTTTTTGACATCGTCACGCAGCGAGCAGTAACGCTTAAAGTCTTCAGTCTCTACAGTTTTTATAGCTTTGTTTTCTACGCAATAGAAGTTGAGGATTCCGAGTGCGTTGTCTAGCTCGACTAGCCCTCCGATATGATCCTGGTCCGGATGAGTTGAGATAAATCGCGTAATATCGTCTTCGGAAATCCGAGATTCGATATCTGCCAAAATACTCCCGGCACGATCATCCGGCAGAGAGCAATCAATGATGCTGAAGTTCTTACTGTAGTGCCGAATGTAGTACATGTCACCGTTACCGACGGCAAAAGACTTGATAATTGGCATAATCTCACTTTCGGATAGTAAGACAACGACGGAAGAACTCCAAAACAACAGGATGACGCTACTGGTACATGTCAAGGGTAGGGTCGCAAGTGAGCCGCACATAGTGGTGTCGTTGCAAAATCCGCAGCTCAAGGCATTCAGATTCGCGAGGCCGCGAATTCGCTGCGCTGAATCCGAAGTGCCCAAATCCGGCGCAGTGCGGAGGGAATGTTAACGCGTGTCACGCGGTGGGTTCGGGTCGTTCCCGGGCGCTACGGTGTCCGAGTCGCGCACCCGCCCCCGACGGTCGTGGATGACGACCTCGCCACCACCCGTGTTGCCTACGATCTCACGAGCTCGCTCGATCGCATCAGACTGCCGATCGGTGTGACCACTGCGGCGCTGACCGCCGGGCTTGCTGATGTCCCACCCGCCCGCGGGATTCGGTGTGACGTGCCGTTCGTTGCGCTTTGCCATCGTCTCGCTCCTCGCTCGTTGAACTGGCGCCCGATTCGGGTGCCCGGGGCACGAGAGGAGGCTCACAGCCGGCCGCGCGGCATGCCGCAGCTAGCCCTAACTCTTGCTAGGCTGGTGACCTGCTCGGGCAAAGCAGTCACGTGGCCACGGAGCGGAGCCTCACCACAGGCACCGCCCGTGGTCTCGTGCGTTACTACAGTACTCCCGACGAATGACATGGTTCAGATTCGTGCCCTACCCAGGCTTGCGATGCCCCACCTGGGGTTATAGCCAATCTATCCACAGCCTGTGGATGATCCAGGGAACCGCGAGGTCTCCGCTCGTTTGTTCGATTCATCCCATGTGCATAATATGTTCATTAAGTAAATTTGTGACTTTGAACACTCTTGGCTTGACGGCGGCGAGTTCATGCGTTCAGCCGCAGAGTTAGGTCGCTCGGGCGGCTGATGAACCCGGTCAGCAGGGCGCTCAACTTTCTCGTAGGCAGGTCGGACTACGCTCCAGCACATCGTCTTGAGATTGGAAGGGCTTGCATTGGCGCGCAAAGTAACCGTTGAGCTGGTCGACGACTTCGATGGCAAGTCGGCCGCCGAAGAAACCGTCTCGTTCGCCTTGGAAGGTGTGCAGTACGAGATCGACCTCTCGACCGACAACGCCAAGCAGCTGCGAGCCTTCTTCGAACAGTGGTCGCCACATGCTCGGAAGGTGGGGCGGGCTCCGAAGTCGAAGAGCATCGCCCGTTCCTCCGGTGACCGCGAGAAGACTCAGGCAATCCGTGACTGGGCTCGGGCCAACGGAATGGAGGTGTCGAGTCGCGGTCGCGTTGCCGCCGAAGTCGTGGAGGCCTACACGCAAGCCACCGCCGGGCAGTAGGTGTTGGTTAGCCGGGTCGGCTCGGGGCATCGCTGAATCGAAGTATGAGAATCTACAGCGGCTCGCCAGGTCATCGAGGACGGCGGCTCGCCCCTCACTCGGCGGCGTGGCGGAATCTGTCGGTGCCTCCTCCTACAGTCGCGTCATTGGACCGGCGACTGCAGGAGGATCTTGTGGACCGTGTGACGATCAATCAGCAGGCACTGCGCGATCTCCAGAGGGACGTGGAGGCCAAGTTCTCGATGCAGGTGAACGTGCCCCTTGAGGGTTCAGAAGCAGACGCGGTAGTCGAGGTGCAGCGCCAGTACAAGGAGGCCAAAGGGATCGACCTGCCCGCCGACACTGCGCGGGAGGTCGTCCGGCAGGTACGGCCGCAAGGCTGAGTCTCGGGGTACCTCGGCAGTGTGGTGTTTATCCGGGGGCGTCACCAGGTTCAAGAACCCAGACGAAGCCGACGCCGCTCCTCGGCAGCGCCCAGCCGTCGAAGGCGACCCGGACCACCTTGCCTGGAACAGACTCGGGTGATCGCTCGATCGTCGCTCCGCGACTACTGGCGATGAAGTCGACAACGCTCACGCGCTCGATGGCGCAGTCGCCGTAGTCGAGTTCGACCGTGATGCCGCGGGTCGGCTGTTCGATGTCGGCGTAGAGGAGGTTGCCGCGCTGCTCGGTGACAGTGCGGTAGGTGTAGGCCATCCGGACTGGGCTGTTGGCGCCTTCGGATCCTGGGCCGAGATCGACGGTGTAGACCTGACCGTTCTTCCGAGTGACCCGGCGGATCGGCTGCTCACGGCCGTCGACGGTGAACTGAACAAGCTCGAACGCCTCCCGATCGGCGACGCGCACGCCCGGCTTCGGCGACAGGAACCATGCCGACGTCCCGGGGTCGTTCTGCAAGAGGTCGGTGTACTCCGCCCAGTCCGAAGTAACCGCGAAGCGCTTGGCTCTGCGCGCAGGGACGACGTTGTACTCCCACCGCACGCTGACGCTGAACAGTGCCGGTGCGCCCGCGGAGTCAGCAGGAAGCGGAGAGAGACGAATCTCGACCGAGACGTCGTGCCATCGTTCCGGCGCTTTCACCGCCTGGGCGCGGATGTCGTCGTACACCTCGGAGGCGAAGGTCTTATCGCCGAGCCGTAGCGCCAGGCTGTTGACGATGACATCGTCCAGCGTCTCGGGGCTGGAGACCCGGGCGAGGTCTTCGCGCCCGAAGGCGAAACCCTCAACGACGGCGTCCCGCATGGCAGGTGCAGAGTCCCGCAGCACGCGAGTGAGTCGCGCTGTATCGCGGCGATCACGATCGCGGCTGGTGACGTAGTCGATGCCGAGCCCGAGTACCCCGGCCACCAGGAGGGTGCCGCCAACTTCGCTCCACGGGAAGAAGGCGAGCCAGGCAACCCCGGGCAGGTGCGGAAGTTGTGCCTCGAAGATCATGAGCGCGACACCGATGACCGCCACAACGATCGCGGCGATGATGGTTTGGAGCTTGACGATGCGGTCTTGCGGGTCTTCCATATTCTGCTCTTATTGTAGCAGAACAAAATACTCGTGGACCGAAAGACGAAGAGCCGCAGCGGCTCCGATGTCCACGCCGCTGCGGCTCCCGTTCATGGCGGCCTACTTGCCGCTGCCGTCGCCACCCATGCTCCACCTCCCTTACTGGTCGCCGGCCGGTACCGCCCGCAACCGGTGCCAAATATCCTAAATTGGGATATTGAGTTTCGCAAGGTGCGGTTGACCTTGTGGAAAAGTCGATCTATTCGGCCGAGTACCAGCGCCTTTGCGCGTTTTTGCGGCAGCTGCGCCTGGAGGCTGGGCTGACTCAGGTGGAGGTCGCCCGGCGCCTCGACGTGCCGCAGTCGTTCGTCAGCAAGTACGAAACCGGCGAGCGACGACTGGATGTGATCGAGCTGCTGCACGTGGTGCGCGCCCTGGACACCAGGCTCAGGCAGATTGTCGACCAGATCGAAGACGAATAGCAGTGTGAGGTGACGAGGCCGAGGAGGGAGGCGTGCTTCACAATCGGGCAGGAGTGCGACGCCGACGACGCCGATCGGTGGTCGCTGCAGCTTCGAAGCGTCGAATCCGAGGCAACCGGGGTTCAGACCCCAGCCGCGCGGAGCTCCAGGAACTCCTTGACCTCTGGCACCTTGTAGAGCGGCTGCACGGCCTGAGCGACCTTCTCAATATCCGCGTCCAGGCGGGTCGAGGCCAACCCTTTGAACGTGTGCAGGTTCGCCGAGAGCAGCGCACACGAGGCAGCGACATCCCCGGCGGCGAGGTAGTTCTGCGCCAGGTGCACCTGCCAGTGCCAGTGCTCACGAGGCCAAGCAGTCGAGCTGTCGACCGCCGCGCGCAGGTGAGCATCCGCCTGCCGAAAGTCGCCCGCCCGCGTGAAGGCGAGGCCGATCAACCCGGTCAGTTCAGCCTCTGGAAGGTAGACCCATTCCGGGTCGTGACCGCGGGTGGAATCGTAGGCACGGTGCGCCCGGCTGACGGCACCAGCCATCGACGATGTGTCATTCACTGCACCCTGGGCCTCGGCCTCGCGAATTGCGCAAAGAGCGCGCAGTCTCGGGCCACCGTGTCTCGCCGCCGATCGCTGCGCCGCCTGGGTGAGATTGACGCCATCACGCGGCCGGTTGCCTTCGCGGAAGGCCACGATGCCAGCATTCAGCAGCGCATGGGCACCGGCGATCCCATCGCCCGCGGCAGTGGCGGACTGGGCGGCATCGGCGTAGTAGTGGCGCGCGTCGTCGATACGACCAGCGTCGTAGTGCACCCAGCCGGCAGCCGTCATCATCTCGGCGCCAGCGCTGGCAAGTGCCCGGCCGGTCTCCTCGGAGTAGGTGCCGCTGGCCAGCAGATGCTGGACGTAGCGCACCTCATTGGCGGCTGTCCGACACAACCGGTCGCCTCCGACGATCAGATCGAGCTCATGAATCTGATTCAGGCTGGCGTTGATCGCAGCGACATCGCTCGCGCCTACCCTTATGTCGGCTGGGGGCACGGCTTGGGCAGGTGAACCGGCACCAGCAGCGCCCGCGGCGCCGAGCGCTCCAGCTCTGAAGAAGTTGCGACGATCCACGTCCGCCTCCTCGTCCGACTCCACTACCAGGATAGACAGCGGAACATGCAGCGCGCGGGCTACACGACGTAGTACACGGACATCGTGTACCCCCGCGCCACCACGCTCCAGCTGCGAGATTGCAGGTTGGGTATAGCCGAGAATGGCACCGAGCTCGGTCTGCGTCATCCCGAGCGAACGGCGAACTCGGCGAATGACCTCACCGGTAATTATATGCATTCTGGTCACCCTGGTTTAGTTGAGGCTGCGCTCGGATGCGGGCAATCTCGACCTGAGAGTGCCATTGCGGGAGGGGGTTTCGCGCCCCTCGCCCGACCATATACCGCCGTCCTTATATTCCAGAACAACCGCCAATTCGGGCCCGTTTTCGGCCGTTCAGGCGGCTTACCGTCGGTTCCGCACCCGGTACCGGGCCGACGCCAAACAACCCCCGTTCGGCGCATTGGCCGCCAAGGTGGCAGGCCAGTGGCTACCGCCCCCGGTACCGGGTGCCCTTCCTCTGTTGAGGACACCGGAGAGGCACCCCCATGACGAACGCGGCTCGCAGCTCAGTGCTGCCACGCATGAGCGGTGACACACCCCGCTCGCGTTGTACCTACTACCAAAGCGTCTGCCAGCTGCCCGCGGTACTCGAACCTCCCACCGGCAGGATCTTCTTCACGACCGGCCGGTTGTGGGCGATCTCGATGCCTGCCGCACTGGGGCAAGGCGTCAAGATGCACTTGGATCGCCGCCACGGTGGCGGCGGGCCGATCATCTCGCACCCGCGCAGCCACACGTGGACGCTACTCACCCGAGCTGACGCGCCGATCCGGGTAGTACGCGACGAAGCGATGCTTCAGCACTACGGCGTTCGGATCCTGCGCGGTGGCCAGCGGATCGCACTGCCGTCGCCCGCGGATCGAGGAGCGCAGTTCCGGGGCTGGATCTTCCCGGCGCGCAGTACCTTCTGTCCGTCCGCATTGGTGGTGCTGGCATCGGTGCGTATGGAGCTGAGTGCGCGGGCGGTGTACCGATGAGCTTCTCTGCCACCTCGCCGCTACCGGATGAGCCCGATGTGCGGCTGTCTGTGGTCATGCACGGTACTCAGTTCGACTTCGCCGCCTGCCTGACGGCGGCACTGTTGTTCGTCCAGGAGCACCAGCAGCGGCACTACGTCGAGGCGGTCAACGTCGCCGCCTTCGGCGCCAACGAGTTGCCGCGATTGCCGAACGAGCGGCTGTACCTGGAGCCGTGACCATCGGCATCGCTTTCGCCTTCGAAAAGTTCTGTTCCTGTGGCCGATGCGTCTGCTACAGCGTTCGGTGGCGGGTAGCGTGCGACCAATCTGTGACCTGGCGAGCCGCAGCAATAGGTCGAAGACAACAAGCGTTCTGTCAGTCGCTGAGCTGACGCCAGCAGATCATCCCGGACCCGAAGCGAACTCCAGCGACAGGCTCTCCAAGCGATCCCGGTGAACAGGAATGCCCTGGAGCACCCGACGGTCATGCAATCGAGAGGAGCCTGGTGTGCCGGGCTGGCTGGTGCCGGTAAAGCAGCTCCTTCACTGCCCGCAACTGGTCAACCACCGTAAACAGCACTTCGAGACCCGGTGGTCCGCCTGCGTGGAACAACTGCGGTCAAACCCCAGCGGCCGTCGCTTTGCGATGACCCTGGTGTTGCGCAAGGCGCGGGCAGCTGAACAGCTCCACTATCACCGGGTTCGACACCGAGATCGCCGTGGTAGCAGCAGATTGCCGTTGCCGCACACCAGCACACGGCACAGCTTTAAGAGGCTAAACTGTGGTTCACGTCCTTACGATTTGACGGAGAGGCCCTAAATTGCCGTACGCGTGGATTTTCCGGAAGCCATCCACACTGAGCAATGAGGAGTTGAAATTGATAACTCCCAAGATCCACGACGTGTTTCGAGACGGGTTCACCATAGATGGCTGGAGTCCTGAGCGCATCGAGGCGACAGTGCGTCGCTCCCGCATCCTTGGCCTACTTGAGTCGTCCGATGGCACGATCAATGGCTACGCGCTCTATTCGGTGCCAACGGCCCGGCTCCATAGTCGCTCGTTGATGTGGGAGGAGAGTATCTGCGTCCGAAAATCAATGCAAGGCAATGGCTATGCTGGTGCGGCGCTAACCGAGGCACTCGCCGAGCTGCATGCTTGCGACATAGGATGGGTGGCTGGTCGAACTCAAAATCCAATCGTAATGCACCGCTACAGCACACTCGGAACTATCTATCCTTTCGAGGTGCCCTATAATAGCCCTAGAGGTCGAGCTGTGGCCGACTTCTTACAGGCAAACATAAATGGCGTTGCCACCGCTCGCTTCGAACGCCAGTCGGGAATCTGTCGTAGTGTCTACCGCGAACGAATCTTGGGGGACTACCCGTGGAACCCACAGGGACACTTCGAATCGCAACTCACCAGCCATGGTTTCCATAGGGAGAAGGGTGATGCGGTCGCAATCGTGGCCGAACTCCGAACGGCGCAACCGCAACCTGCACGGACCGTTGATTATCACGCCAACCCGGCGTCCGCCCCTTCGCTGTAATAGATCGACATAGGCGCCACCCATACGTCGGAAGCCCCAGCAGCGATCACCGCAGGCATCACGCGGGGAACCTGATCCTTGCGGATGGTGAGGCTTGTCGAAAACATGCCGCCATCGACGGGACCGCCCATATGAGAGATGCGGCCTTGATCACCAGCAATAGCTGCGAGGTCCAAGCGCTTACGCGCTAAGATATGTAGTTCGACGTAGTCGTGGGCTTTAAGGGCACTGCGTAGCAGATGGGTCAGACCATCCAGCTTAGCGCGCTTCCATTCGTCATCTTTGTAGACACGGCGATTGACGAAAAACTGATTCGACGACCTAAAGACTTCGGCAATTTCGCGTAGGTGGTTAGCGCGTAGCGATGCACCAGTTTCGGTACCTTCGATGATAGCGTCTGCAAAGTATTCAGCCTTGGCTTCCGTTGCACCCCAGGAGAACTCGGCAATAGCGTCAACTCTCTGCCGCGCGAGCCACATCTTTGAGATACGCATCAGTTCAGTCGAGATAGTGAACGGTTCGCCGTTGTTGCGTCGGTAGTCGCAGACCTTGCGAAGATCCTCGATGGTGTGGATCTCAGAGGCTTCCGGGACAGCGAGCACCCAGCGAACCGGGTTGTTAGTCTGGCGAGAAAACGGCAACTCCAACAGGACCTTGATGTGCTGAAGAACGTCTTGTTCAACGATCCAGTCGCGACCAGAAAGTCCGGCGTCGAGCCGACCGGACCGTACATATCCGGGAATTTCCTGAGGCTTGAGGAGGACCGGGACGATTTCAGGATCGTTCGAACTAAGCCACAGCGTCCGGGACTCTCCCTTGAATTGCAGACCAACGCGTTCGAACATGGCCATCGTTGATTCCTGCAGGCTCCCCTTCGGGATACCTAGACGAAGTTTGTTCTTCTCAGAGAACACGACTACTCAGCCCTTCTGAAGTGCGTAGCCTTCGGCAAATGAGGTTTACGTGCTTATGCTTCATTTTCTACTCTCTAAAGTTCATAGATTTCAGCGAGTCGACGACGAAAGCTCGTCAATCGTCTTTCGGATGTCAATGTCCTGGGCCGCCACCTGGCCGTAGAGCGCACCCTCTTTGCCGTAATATTTGGCCCATTCTTTGTCGCCGTACGAGAAGTGCCACCACTCGCCGTCGAATGGAGCAAAGCCGGCTGCCATCATGGCGCGACGCAGCAGTTGCCGATTTTCCCACGCCTCGCGCGAAATGAAAGGAGAAAACGTGAATGCATCGCGAGTCGAATAGTCCCACACTTTGGTGCCCATGCCGACCGGCTCTCCATCACGCAGGATATGCACGTCGACGGCCCCGCCTGTCGGGTGGCCGGCGACGTCCGGCACCGCAATCTGTCGGTGAGCCGCTGCAAGCAACTCTTGCTCGTCGTCGTACTCAGCCGCCAGGGAACTACGGGCTTCTTGGAACAGCTCTTCTTGTACCTCCAAGGCGCGGTAGCCGTAAACCAGCTCCAGTTGCAGGTGCTTGTCCAGCGTCTTCAACTCTTGGCCGGCCCAGTAGAGCTTGTCGGCGACAGCGCTGCGCAACATGATCTCGTTGCCAGTGTATTGAATAGAATCGCGACTCATCGGATTGACGCCGAGAACTGTCGATGGCTGCACAGGCACAAAGCCCACTTCATCTTCTTCGGGGATGACAGGGATATCCATGTAATCCCTGTAACTGAGCATCTTCTGCTCTAGCAGTTGGTATATATCTTTCTTACTCATACTCATGACAGTTGAACCTCTCCGTCAAACATTACTTTTACTGGACCGGCGATGGCCGACGATCCGACGCCCGAAGCGGCATATGTTGCCCTAGTGGCGATAGTTTCGCCGGATGGCTGGACGACGTTCAGCGATATGTCTTTCCTCGCCGCTTCTGCGAGCGCGATGCCGATGGCACTCGTACCGCTGCCGCAGGCAGTCTCATCGAACACTGTGTTGACGTCTCGAACCCATACACTGAAGTCTGCGGCGCTGGTGTCCGGGTCATAGTAAGATACGCCGACCGCTGGCATCTTGTTGAGGTCGTACGCTCCTTGGGCGAGCAGCTGGGTCAGCAGTTCGCGGGGAGTCAGTCGGCCCCTGGAAAGAGGGCCGGTTACGACCAGGTGGGTGATCCCCTCCAGCTCGACCAGCGTCCCTTCGTCTACCGATCGCGTTGCACTACTACCACTTGGCAAGGGCATATCGAGCTCGACAGTTCCAGCGTGGACTTCGAACCGCAACACACGGGCGACCCCGGAAACCTCGATTGAGCCTGCGTAGTCCTGGTCACCGATGATCGACCAGATGACGCTACGGGCAGCGTTGCCGCAGAACTCTCCGCCGAACATCTCCATACGGCCGATGGCGCTCGGGTCGTGGTCGGGGGTTGTCACGAAGCAGCACTGCTCGACCCCAGGCAGTTCGGGATACTGTTCGCCCAGGGCGCGGATCAGCCGGGTATTCAGATCCTCTCGGTCAGCGCCGAGCAGCTGGTCAAAGACCACCGCAGTCGCGTTGCCGCCCGGATAGGCGACTACGACGCGGCGCAACCGGTCAGCGGGTTCGATGTTCATCTGCTCATTCTTCCGGCAGACCAGGTAGGCCCGCTCGTCGACTGCCACTCTGCCGTCCGTCCGCAGGTGTGCTGCTGCCTGTGTGGGGGGTACGTCGACAAAGCCCTCCGAGCGGTACAGTCCGCGTGCGACAACATTCTTGGCAGTAGTTCGGATCTCGTGCCAGTCAGCTTGCCGAGCCTGATTGGTTTGCTGCAGGGCACGCAGCATCAGACGGCCGATGCCTTGCTGCTGGAACGCGGGGAGCACAGCCATTTCTTCGATGAAATAGCCAGCACCCTGCGGGTAACCACCGGACAGGGCAACGACCCGGCCGTCGAGCGAACCGAGGATGAGGTCGCCACCCTTGCTAAACAGGTAATCCAGCGCCTCGCGGGCGGCCGTCTCGCTGAACTCCTCACGGTACGGCTCTGCTCGGAACGCCTGGCGGTAGACCTCAATGGCCTCGGCGAATGTGTCCGGATGGAGGCCGTCGAGATCGGTGACGCTTGTGTAGGTCAGCGCGGCAGGTATCAGCCGCTGGGCATCAGATGTCATTGCTTCAAGTCTCCATTTAGTGTTAGCCAAAAGAACAAAACGCCAGCCGATGCTGGCGTCTTCGTTCGGCCTGGAGACCGTAGGGAAGCGGCTAGCCAGCAGCGCCTGGCGACAGATGGTGATGATGGACAACCTGAACGACAAAAAAACCGCGGTCGAAGGCGGCACTCAGAGTCTCATCTACACTACTGCTGGCATTTGACATAACTTTGCCAGTTTATCATCTGTCACTCAGGGTGTCAAGCGGCAATTTGATACCAGATTCCTCCTTTCGCCTTGGGCGCACCAAAAATAGTGCCAGTCAGCATTCGGTTTCCCCGGTGGCCCGCGTAGCGTCTATCCTCTGGGGCGAGCGTACCGAGCGGCCTGGCTGAACGCGTCGCGAAAGAAAACATTCCGCCGAGTCTGAAGTTGTGATCAACCAAGCCGCCGTTTGGTATCTGCAACCGGCAGTGGCGGCGAAGTTCCATGCGACAGCGGCGTGACTGTCGGTCGTTCGTCGGGTCGCGGATAAGATGAGCTTGACGCCAAAGACATGATGAATGATATTTAGTGAAGGAGAAAGTATGACAGCCCCAACATCTATTAGCGGTTTTCCAGAGTACACCCCAGAAGAACAACTTGCTTTCAACCGGCTGCTCGACATCATCCGACAGGGATACGAGCGCTTTGGCTTCTCGGCAATCGAGACCCCTGCCGTCGAGCGTCAGGAAGTGCTGCTCGCAAAGGCGGGTAGCGAAAATGAAAAGCAAATCTATTCGCTTGCTCGGCTGGCGGCCAACGAAGAAGAAGACGATTCGACCGGGCTGGCGCTGCACTTCGACCTGACGGTGCCCCTCGCGCGGTATGTCGCGACTCGGCAGGACCAGTTGACTTTCCCGTTCCGCCGTTACCAGATCCAGAAGGTATGGCGTGGTGAGCGCCCGCAGTCGGGCCGCTTCCGTGAGTTTTACCAATGCGATATCGACATCATCGGCAACGAACAGCTCAGTTTGTTCGCTGACGCGGAAATTCCCAGCGTGATTTATCATGTCTTTTCGGCCATGGATATCGGACGCTTCAAAATCAGGGTGAGCAACCGCAAGGTCCTTCAAGGTTTTCTGGAAGTCCTCGGCGTTGGCTCGGAAGAGCAGTCGCGCGCAGCGCTGCAAATTGTTGACTCGCTCGAAAAGATCGGAGTCAACAGGGTCATGACTGAACTTGGGGCCGATACCGATCTAGATGCCGCCGGGATACGACGCTTGATCGAGTTTGTCACGTACGACGGCGATACAGATGCCCTCCTCGCCTACCTGGACAGCGTGCAGTCGACGCAGGACAGCGACGGTACCGGTACGGCCGGCCTCAAGCTGAAGGAGGGCGTCGAAGAGCTGAAGACCGTCGTTGTATCAGTGCGAGCGCTCGGAGTTCCGGACGACTTCTTTGCCGTCGATCTGAGAATCGCCCGCGGCTTGGACTACTACACAGGCACGGTCTATGAGACGGTCCTTGTTGATCACCCCAGCCTCGGCAGCATCTGCTCGGGTGGACGTTACGATAATTTGGCAAGCCACTTCACCAACAAGCAGTTGCCGGGCGTCGGCATCTCGATTGGATTGACCCGCCTGTTCTCACGGTTGGTCCAGGCTGGGATCGTGGCCACCAGCAGGTCGACACCGTCGCAAGTCATGGTGGCGGCGATGAACGAGACCCGCATGGCTGACTACTTTGGCATTGCCAACGAGCTGCGAACCGCCGGAATCAACACCGAGGTCTATATCGACAACAAGCGTCTGGGCGGACAGCTGAAGTATGCCTCCCGCAAAGGCTTCGACATCGCCGTTATCGCCGGTGACGATGAACTCGCCAAAGGCACGCTGACCGTCAAGGATCTGCAGTCGGGTAGCCAACGAGAGATCGCCCGAGCAGACCTCCTGACTACCGTCCAATCCATCCTGTCGACCGAGTAACGATGTCAACCCGGGCCGTCCAGGACAGTTACACGAATTCGTGTCTCGTGCGACTTTCTTGGACAAGGGCCTCGAAATCGTCAGGAGAGAGGTAGCGCCGATACAGCGGATCATGCTGCAGTTCCCGAGTCGTGCGTTCGCGAAAAGCCGCTTCCAAATAGATCATTCTCCGGAAGAAGCGGCCGTGAATCCAGTGGCGCGTGATGTCGAGTGTTTCGTCTGACGCAAGTGCTCTGAGTGCGTTTGTATTGACTAGGCGGTTCGTATCCAAAAGCCGGAGATCTCCGGCCCGGTCGATGACTAGGTTGCGGAAGCGGTCGTCAAAGATGTCGGGCAGGAGAGTCGGCCGCCGCTGAGCGTTCTCTACAAGCGTCCGCGTGATGGCGATGAACTGATCGAGCTGAGCCGCGGTGCCGTGGCGGAGCTGCGTGCGCCGGATGCGACCCAGCGGCAGCATGACGTCAGTATGGACCCACCGCTTGACCACCACAGCTTCGGAGATGTGGTGATTTAGACTCCGCACGAACAGCCGCTGCCACGGGATGAGTTGGGGCAGAGCGTCATACACCTTGCGGAGGTAGTCGTATTCAAGCCGCACTTTGTGCGGCGTCAGCTCTGGGCAATTGAGCGTGAACAACTGGATGCAGTAGCGGCTGCTGTGGCGGCGGAAGACTTGGCTGTGTTCCCCGTCACCGATCAGTGTGTAAGCCGATGGTGGAGGCTTACGAAGCTGCGGCATCGACATCGCCCCCCACTGCTCCCGAAAACAGCACCAGATCTTCTTCTGCCACGACGGCATCCACGCCCAGCCGAGCAGCACAGCGCAGCGCCTGATCGGCCGTCTCGACAATCGGTTCGCCGGGACCGTTGAAGGACGTGTTAAGCAGCACTGGCGGATGGCCCCGCTTCACTAGCTCGTCAAGCACATCGGCGATAAATCTCTCATCCTCTCGCATTAGTTGCTGTGGTCGGGTCGTACCGTCAACATGCCGAACCGCGGGGATCGTGCCTTCGCCGCTGTCAGTGAGCGTCGTGGCTCCGATCATGTAGCGCTCCAAGAACCCGGTGGGCTTCCACAAGTCGCTCGGGCCATGGGTGACTGGCCCGAACGGCCTCCAGCCCTCACGCCGTTTGACCCGATTCATGTGGTCGCGCATATCGACATGTACGGGGGAGGCCAGTAGAGACCGATGGCACAGCGCCCGCGGCCCCACTTCGCTCCGGCCTCGGCATATGCCCACGACCGCACCGCGCAGCAGCAGCTCGGCAACGGAGTCGACATCGAGTGGCTGGCTGGCGCCAATCTCGCGGCCAGCCTCCGCGTTGCCGGGGGCACCGCCAGTGAACGGAGACAACAGCTGTGCCGTTCGTGGCGGCACCAGAGACCACGCTGCCCCGAGCGCCACTCCCGCATCGTGCGGAACCGGGGGGACGTAGACCGGTTGTGGCAGCAGGCCGTTGGCGGCGCAGTTGAGTCCGACGCCGCCGGCCAGGCACAGTGATTCCGTGTTGGCGAGAGCCCGTGCTCGATCGGTCAGCCACCGCATGACGTGCTCGGTCGTTCGCTGGACCGCTGTTGCCACCCTTACCGCGGTCCCGTCCATGTGTAGCTCCGCGGCTCGATGACGTGGCCCGGATGCACCGGCATAGTCCGAGATGCGCTTACGCCAGCGTGGCCGGGTGGATTCGTAGTCGGCGCGGGCATCGTCGCCGAGCGCCGAAATCAACTGGTCTCCAAGAGGGACGATCCACCCAGGGTCGTCTAGGTCGAGATCGGCACCGTACGCGGCGAGCCCCATCGTTTTGCCCGCGCCCCGCTTGCCCAAGCCGAGCCAGTCGCTGGCCGCCTCATAGAGATGACCCAGGCTGTGGATTTGCGGCCAGCGTTCCAGTCTGATTAACGGCTGCCCGCGCTGAGCCCGGTAGATCGAGGTCGACTCATCCTCGCCGTTGCCGTCCACCACCGCGACCGCCGCTTCCTCGAAGTCACTGCCGTAGAAAGCTGAGACCGCGTGGGCAAGGTGGTGTGGCACGAAATACACGTCGGGCAGGCGCGAGCGTTGGATGCCCAATGCGGCCAGTAGTTCTCGCGGACTGTCGAATGCCCACCGGCCATCGCCGAGGCGGTGGTGGCGCGGTTCGTTCCAGCCAACCGCGACAGCATCAATCTCGCCGGGGTCGATGGCTGCCAACTGCAAGCATCTGGCGACGGCGAAGATCGGAAACCGGACGTTCGGTGCGTGCCGGATTCTCGACAGCCGTTCCTCTTCGATGAAGGCCAGTATCTCGCCGCGGCCGTCGACCACACAGGCCGCCGCGTCGTGATAGGTGTAGCTTCCGGCGTTGACACCCAGGATGTACGTCATCTCGTAATCCCCCTCTCGATTGTCCCCACGGTCTGACTGCGAATCACTGCCTCGTAGCCATCGACCATTGCGTCAAGTGTGAATCTGCGGGCACTGGCCCGGCCTGCGCTACCGATCCTGTCGTGCAGGTCCGGATCGCGTAATAGCCGGCGAAGCGCAGTTGCCAGTGCTGCCGGATGATCGGGAGGTATAAGAAGACCGGAGACGCTATCGGTGATGTATTCCAAGGGACCACCGTGAGCCGTGGCCACCACCGGCACCCCAGCCAGCATGGCTTCGATATTTGCGTAGCCGAACGGCTCTGGTTCCCGCGACGGCAGCACAGCGACATGCGCCGCCGCATAGCATGCTGCCACCTCGTCCTGCGTGAGCTGATCGAGCAAGAAGACAGTATCGGTCAAGTGGAGTCCGGAAATCAGCTGCCGCAGTTCGGAGTCGTATCCCATCGACCGAGAATCCTGTAACCCGGCGCCATTGATAACCACGCAGCTGTTGTCAAAATCACCCGCCGAAACTAATTGAGTCACGGCGTGAATGAGATCGACATGCCCCTTCCATGGCACACGACGTGCTGACATCAGGACGATCTTCTTGTCGGAAGGTACTCGATTGCGTTGGCGCACGACCGAAAATGTGTCTTCGCTGCGCATACGCTGGATACGCCGCGAAAACGGTTCGATGTCCATGCCGTTGACCACCTTGCGCACGCGCTCGGCTGGCACACCGGCCTCGCAGAGTGCCGTCCGCACAGACTCCGACACGGCAATCAGCGACAGTTGCGAACGTCGGGTGGCCATCACACGCCGGGCCAAGTAGCGAAAGCGACCGAGCGAACCAGCGCTATCATGGATTACCCCTGTCATCCGGAGGCGAGAGTCCAATAGCCCCAGCTCGATAGCCTTGAGGACGGCAATCAGCGGATTGATGTTCTGCAGCAGCAGATTGCAGGTCTCGGCCGCATTCACGCACGAGGCATACTGCCGCGCCAGCGACGCCCACACGGGGTTGCGCTGGTCTTCGACGCTGTCCTCGTAGAACTGGCGGACCAGCTCCGCGTCCTTGTGGTTCGAGCTCCCTGCCATGAGCTGCGGCATGTGCGTCGCCACCCGGTAAAGTCCGACCGTCGCTCCCTCCGGCGTCCGCAGCTGGCCGAGCTGTTCTAGTCGCTGACCGCCGGTAATTGTGACGGAAAATCGGGTCCGAGGGTGACAACGTGCCAACCCGCCGAGTAGCTGATGAGTATGGCCAACCAATCCTGATTCTCTGGTGGGCCACGGTGCCGACGCCCCGCTCAGCGTGCCACGGATATCGTAGGTGCTAATCATCAAGGAATGAGGGAATGACGACCCCACCACTCGGACCTCCTGGATTTATCATTGTGAATCTGGCGGGCGATGCAGCGATCCACGCCCGTCCTTGATCGCTAGACACAGCGCGTAGTAACCCCGATCATCGGTCCACCACGAGTGCAGGCCCAGCCCTGCTTGTGCTAGTTCATCTGCCATCTGTTGGCGAGTAAACTTTGCCGATATTTCGGTACGGATGTATTCGCCCGCACGGAACGACACCTCAAGCTCGGCGCGGTCGATCCGCACAGTGTGTGATTTGTTGGCATAAAGCCGCATCTCGATCCAGCTCGGATCGTCTTCCCACGTAGCGGCATGATCGAAATTGGCGAGGTTGAAATCCGCCTGCAGCTCGTTGTTGATAACCGACAGCACGTTCTTGTTGAACCGGGCGGTCACCCCTGCGCTATCGTCGTAGGCGGGAATAAGCACATCGGGAGATTTCCTCAAGTCAACACCTACCAAAACGCAACCGCCCTCGTTGAGAAGATGCGCCATCTCCCTGAGTAAGGCAATGCGCTTTTTCGGCATTAGGTTGCCGAGCGATGCGCCCAGGAACGCGATCAACGTCGGGTCAGCAAATGCCGGCAGTTGGCCAAGTTGGGTTTCGTAGTCAGCGACAATCGTGGACACGGCGACGTGGGACTTCCCGAGCATAGAACGGATAGCGTCGCTCAGCCAGCCGTCCGAAAAGTCAATCGGAACGTATGAGCGTAAACCTGCCGAAATAAGCGGCAGCAGGAATAACTCAGCTTTGGCACCCGAACCTGGTCCTAGCTCGACGACCGTGTGCGGCTGCGCAATCGAGGCCAACTCACTGGCATGTGCGACAAGCAATTCACTTTCGATGCGCGTTGGATAGTACTCGGGGAGCCTAGTGATGAGGTCGAAAAGCTCGCTGCCATGTTTGTCGTAGAGCCATTTGGATGGCAACCACCGCTGCGTCGCCGTCAGTCCCGTAACCACATCTGCACGGAACTGTTCTTTTACGTAACGGTCGCTAATCAAAACAGTGGTAGTCATAGCACCCTGCCAGGTTCGAGAAGAAGTTTGGAAAAGACCCCCGCCTGAGAGATTATACGGCGAAGACCACCGCATCTGCCCGGTCATTTCGACGTTCGGGTGCCCACCCGCATGACAGCTAACCGGTAGCGTCAAGAGTTGCCAACGAGAATTCGGATCAATCTCAAGGAGAACCCTAGGCGCCGTGCGTGAAGCAACGTCGAATGTTCGACTTGAGTAGACATCCGGCTAACTTTCCGGCGGCTTAAAACATACTTTACGGTTTTTAGTGATTGCCGTAGTCGTGCAGCATGTTCAGTCGTGGCAGTACTCTGGGTTGTGGACGACGAGTTATGGGCAGTGATCGAACCGCTACTCCCGATCAAGCCAGCCGGAACACCCGGACCGGCGCGGATGGACGACCGGCTGGTGTTCCAGGGGATCCTGTTCGTGCTGTTCACCGGCATCGGGTGGGAGGACCTACCGCAGGAACTCGGGTTCGGGTCCGGGATGACCTGCTGGCGGCGGGTCCGGGACTGGACCGAGGCCGGGGTCTTCGACCGCATGCACCAGGCGATGCTCGACCACTGCAACGCCGCCGGGCTCATCGACTTCGACCGCGTCATCGCCGACGCCTCCCACATCAGAGCGAAAAAAGGGGCGCCGAGACCGGCCCGAGCCCGGTCGACCGGCGCAAGACCGGCTCGAAACACCACACCCTGACCTGCGGCAACGGGCTACCACTCGTCATCACGATCTCAGCAGCCAACCTCAACGACCACCTGGCACTGCCCGCCCTGCTCGACGGCCTCCGCCCACTACGCGGCAGACCAGGACCACCGCGGCGCAAGCTGCGGGCCCTCATCGCAGACAAAGGCTACGACTACCCCCGCGTCCGCCAAGAGCTGCGCGAGCGCGGCATCACCGCCCACATCCCGCGCCGCGGCACATCCGACAACGTCACCCCGGCCCGCTGGGTCGTCGAGCAGACTCTCGCCCTGCTCCACCAGTTCCGCCGGTTGGCGATCCGCTGGGAACGCCGGACCGACATCCACAGCGGATTCCTGTCCCTGGCGGCCGCGCTCATCTGCTGGCGACGCCTCAGCAACAGAACCCGTTAGGAGCTCTTAGCTGCAACGACACAATATGTCGGACTCCTCTCCCCTTGGGCCTCGATTCTGCTGATGTAGCCGTCTAGCGATGTATGATATGCGAATTAGAACAAATGAAGAGGGCCGAACTGCGAATCGCAATGCGGCCCTGCCCCTTCATTCCACGCCAGCTGCCAGCTGATCTTCGAGATCGTTCATCGCCGAGAAGTAGTCCTCGGCCAGATCGAGCCGTTCGGCATGCTCCTCCAGGCGGTACCCGAAGCAGACGATCGTTTTCACGAAGCTCATTGACACGCAACAGATTCCGACGAAAACCAGCAGTCGCAGCAGAGGCCACAAGTCGTCCCACAACAGTAGGAGGACCAAGCACTTGGCCACGAAGAGTGCCGGTTCGCAGGCTGCATGAATGAATACGCCCAGCCAGCTGTAGCGCCAGTCTTCACGGCGCTGGTTGAAGGAACGGATGATCGCCGCCATTTTGACCTCCGAAGGCGAATACCTGACTAGAGTTCAGGGGTCGCGACGGGAATGCCGACGACCTCAACATCTACTGCTTTAAGTAGGTGCTGAGGTACTATTATTGTATCATATTTTGTATTAACAGTCAATACTCACAGCACTATCGCAGCCAATGAGACTTGCTCGAATGATGCACCAGGCTCCGACGAGTAGAGGCCGTAATATACGCCATTTTCCATAGATAACCCGCCAATTTGAGATTTGAAGTATCCCGGATCTTCAACCCATTTGACGGTTTTCAGTAAGCCATCTTCTGAAAATATCCAGTCAACGGCCACGATCGGTGAAGGCTGGATTCCACATCGGAATATCGGATTCTTGGGGGTCTCTTCATTCACCGCAAAGACCATCTCGTAAGTATTCACTTCTGGGGCCGATATTAGAATTCCCGTCATAGACAAACATGACGTTCCGTCGTGCAAGATTACTTCGTACGGCCATGGCGCCGCTCCTGGAGGAACTGGATTATGTTCAGGAAGTTCCACAGCTGGCGCACGCCATTTCGTATACTTCTTTTCAGAGCCCAAACTTGGGCACGCTACCGCCCCTTGCTGGACAGCAAAACATGGATCCAGCTTTATGCGCGTAGCACCATCGGGGCCAGGAACGAGACATAGATAGGCGTCTGACCGGTTAGTAGCCGGAGAGTTCCCACAAAATGCTTCTCCCGGCGTGCTTTCATAGGGAACATCGAAGAATCTGCTCCCCGCCACATAAATTACATTGGTATGGCCAGGCGCTGGAGCTTTCGAGTCTCGAACGATTACTGCGACGATGGAAGCAACTGCAGCGAGAACGGTCAAAAGCCCAACAAAGACAGCCCACTTGGGAGAGCGCGCTATCTTCCGCGCTGAACGATCGAGCCTTCGATTTAATTTTTTCCACCAGCGACTCCAAGCAGAGGCGTTCGCCCGAGTAGATTCACTCCTGTGACTCTTTCTTGAACTGTCCTCGCCGCCAGGACTTTCAGAACTTCCCGCCGTGCTTTGCGCCAGCATTTCTTCACAATACTCTCTGATCGAAGCCGCCAGCTTCTGTATCAAAGGGTTTTCTTTGTGCCGCCTGAACCCATCTGCGGTCAAAAATAGAGACCGAGCCGCTTTCTCTCGACGGTGCGTCAACGAGGTTCGGCGAACCTCAGGCCGAATTCCAAATAGTAGGCTAAGCGCGTCCCGCTCTCCATCGTTATCAAAACGCTCGATACCCGACGATATTACGTTTTCTAGCTCCTTACCGGTCGTCTTTGATCCACCTGAGCCAGCTGCGAGAGCGCACCGCCGTAGCGACGGCACCTCGACCTGTCCAACTGAGTTCACCCCCTTCTTCCGCACAACGACAAGGTCATGGCGAACTGCGTCGATAGACGGCAGCTGCGAGCTGTCGGTCATCCTCAGATCATGCCTCACTAGCGAATGAGCATGGGTAGCCGGATCAGGCACCCTCCGCCGCCGACGGTTGCGCCCACTCTTGCCCACTCTGCTGATTGACATCCGCCCAGTTCAGCCCACTTTTTGGCCTGATGATGGTGATCGTCAGCAGTTTTCGCGAGAAGGAGAATCTCATGACTCGATCTGCGGTGTTGCCGATCCGTGCACCATCTGCGCGTACAGCCCGCTTCGCCCGTACCGGAGTCACTACCGCCGTCGCACTGTCCGCACTGCTCGGCGTCACCGGATGCGCGCCGGCTCCTGCGGATACTCCGGCCGGAATCGTCCTCGTCGTTAGCGCCACCAGCGCGGAACCTCGCCCAGCCGTAGCGCATTTGATGGCCGATAAGTTCACCAGCATCGCAAAGCAGTCCAAGCGCCCCGGCGGCGCCACCGTGCACCTCGTCGCCTCCACGACTGGAGAGGCCCGCAGCACCGACCTGACGCCACTTCGGCCGAACGGCCAGGTGCAGCACGCTGCAGCTGGTGCCGAACGCCAGATAGACGCCGCCGTAGCCAAGCTCGGCGATTCGCTGAGCCAGATCACAGCCCCGGTTCCGGGCCTGGCGGTACTGCCGCTACTCGACCGGGCTGCGCAAATCCCGGATGTCGACATTCACGTCCTCTCGTCCGGCATCAGCACGGAAGCCCCGATGGACTTCCGGGTCATCGGCTGGAACACCAACGTGGACAGCGTCATCGACAGCGTCGCCCGACAAGGACAGCTCCCTCGCCTGACTGATCGTCACGTGACTTTTCATGGCCTGGGTATTGCTGGCGGCTCTCAGCCGAGCTTGCCGCCCTTTGCCCGCGCCATCGTCGAACGGGTTTGGGTCGGCATCTGCCAGCGAGCCGGAGCGGCGAGCTGCACTGTCGCCCATGACGCGCCGTCCACAGCGGCACCCGTGGCCACGATGCCCGTGCCAGTCATCCCTGTACCGGAGGCGATCACCGAGGGCGGCTGCCCGGTCTGGCTGAACCTCTCGGATGCGGTGCTGCACTTCGCGGGCGGAAGCGCGGTCCTGTCGGCCAGCGCCGACGAGGCCCTGCGTCCGATCGTGGAGGCCACGACCCGCTGCACCATCCGGTCCATCGACATTATCGGGCACATCGCCGATACCGGCGACGGCGATGACCACGACGACCTGGCCGGTCGCCGCGCCAGCGCAGTGGCAGATCGGCTGATCGCGCTTGGGCTGCCGCCTGCGCTGCTCGGCGCGGTCTCCGGCCACGGCGCCCGGGAGCCGGTGATCTTCAACTTCACCGGCGGCCTCTTCGACGAGTCCAAAGCCGCGGCCAACCGCCGCGTCGAGATCACCTTCCACCAGAACGGCCAGTGATGTCTGCTGACCATCCCCTGATCCCCGAACCCGCCTCCTCCAACCAGAACGGAGACCTCGCCATGACCATCACGCCCTCCACCCAGAGGAATGGGCAGCATCCTGCGTCGCTGCCGCCGAGGACGGTGACGCTGCGCAAGCCCACCGATCCGCCGGCCGCCGCACCGGCGCCGTACACGCGGAGCAAGGTACCGAAGAAGGAGATCGCCACCTCGCTGCTCGGCCGTGGCCCGATTCCGCTGGAGTGGCTGGTGATGGTGCTGGCCCTGGTCGCCGAACAGTGGCGCATCGGCGTCCGGCGCGCGGGCGACGCCTTCAGCAACATGGAAGCCCTGGTGCTCAGCAAGGGCATGGCCGGTGCAGGCAAGGTCCGCGACAAGGGCGCCGAGCAGCTCACCAAGCTGGCCGAGCAGTACCACCGCGCCGAAGCCGAAATCGACGTGATCAACGCCGAACTCGCTCGGCTGGACGAGCAGCCGGTGACCGGCATGAACGGCGAGATCACCAGCGCGAAGAACGCCGGGCAGCGGATGCAGGACGTCTCGGCGACCGTGCAGACCGAGCGCGACGCGGGCAGCCTCAAGCACCGGAGGGTACCGCAGTGGCTGCACCGATTCTCGACCTGGGCGGCGCTGCTGGACTTCCCGGTGCTGCTGTACTTCGTGACGCAGGTGTTCAACGTCGACCTTGTCGGTCTGAGCAGCGGCGACGGTGCTGCGTGGGGTGAGAGCCTGATCCCTCTGATTACCTCGATCGTCTTCGCGCTGCTCGGCACCGCGGCGGTGGCAATCGGCCTGAAGTTCTTCGGCCGCGACCTCAAGGGCTTCAAGGACGAGCACGGCCACATCCTGCTGCCGAAGGGGCAGGCGCGGGCGATCCCGTTGCTGTTCATCGGCTTGGCGACGCTACTGGCCATCGGGGCTGGCATCGTTATGGCCTACCGGATCGTCAGTGACAGCTTGGCCGCTGGCAACGGCATCACCAGCGCACTGATCCTGGGCGTGTTCTTCGCGGTCATCGTGGTCGTGGTGAATGTGGCGGTCTTCGCGGTGTACTACCGCGACGGCTCGCTCCAGACCGACGAGATCGGGCACCTGGCGGCCAAGCTCGCCCCGCATGCCGCCCGTCGGGCCGAGTTGCACCGCAAGCTCGACCAGCTCACGCCCGAACTCGATCTGCTGCGCGCCCGCGGTGAGCGGGTGTACTCCACCACGCTGACCAAGATGGGCGAGGCGATCAAGGGCGCGGATCAGCTGCGGCTGCTCGCGCGGTCCTACCACCAGGGCTGCGGCGCCGAGGCGGAGCTCACCGACCAGCAGGACCGGCCGCTACGCGGTCTGCTGCTGCCGGATGTATCGGTCGATACCTCGCTGCTGGACGGGCTGCTCAAGCAGCTGGAGCCGAGGCCCGACACCAGCAAGAACGAGAACACCATGAGCGGGGAGACCGCGCGGCGCGGTGATGCCGCAACGGCCGCACGGTCCGAGACCGTCGGGTCCGACGACACGGAAGACGACGACCTCGGTGGGGAGTGGTGATCCTATGAGCGACGACCTGAACATGGCCGAGAAGTTCAAGCGCGGCTGCATCAGCGTGCTGGTCGGCACCATCGCTGTCTACTGCGCGATCAGCGTCATCGAGTCCATCTGGCCGACGCTGGCGATCATCATCGGGGTGCTGGGAGTGGTGGCACTGCTGGTCGGCGCGGTCATCCTCTACCGCAAGATGCGTTCCGGCTGGTAGATGAAATGACTGTGGAAAACTGGCGCTCTCCACCCCAGTGGAATGTGTTCGCCCCGCTGTAGTAGTTTCCACAACCTTTCTTTGCAATTGCGTTCACGCAACGCATAGTGGCACTTGAACTTGTTGCGCGAAAGCAACAATGAGTCGCCGACGCGACATTCGCGTCCATTCGAAGAAATCAAGTAATTCATCGAGGAGGAGAGCTATGTCCAAAACAGGAAGAACAAATCATCGCCGCGCCGATCGAGAAGCCAAGCGCCGCAGGGGATCAACCAGCGCCAATCGACACATCACCGTGCGCAGCGAGCAGCGCACCCCGCCTGATCTGTACAAACTCAGCCGCGCGGTGATCGCCATCGCAATGGCAGACGCCGAGGCAGAGAAGAAGGCTGGGAGCGACGGTCCTCGCATCGACGAACCAACGACCGGAAAGGAGGGCACACATGACGACAAATAGCCCCTCCCCCGAGCTCACCGCCGATTCCCTGATCTGGCAGTTGTTGTTCTGGCCGAGCCCATTTCGGGAAGGAGCCGCCACCTCGCTCCTGCGCCACTGGGCCGCCCAGAAACACGCACCGCAGCTCATTCTGGAAGCCCGCGCTACCAGTGACGGGGTCGAGTACCTTGTCGGCAGCCGACTACGACATGCTCACGGCGTTCGGCGCGCCGTCGAGCAGCTGGTCGGCGGCGCGGTGGTGACGCCATTCGATCCGACCGAGCGCGGTGACATCGTCACTGCCCGCCGGATGAGGCTGACCGCGACGGACTGGCCGCTGGAGCCAGTCGACCGGGTTGCCTCCAGCCGCTCCATCCTCTCGGCGCTGACAGCAGTCAAAGCCGGGGAGCGCCTCGTGATCCAGGTTGTGCTCGGGCCCCGCCGCCAGCCCACGTTGCCGCCGGTCGAGCAGCCCCACGGCGGGCACCAATCGACGGCGTCGAAGGTCTGGCACGGGCTACTGCCGGATAAACGCCCGAACGCCCGCCAGGCCCTCGTCCGCAAGCTCGGCCAGCACGGTTTCGCCGCGGTCGTGCGGATCGGCGTCGAGGCCGGCACCGCCGAGCGTCGCAAGTCCCTGCTGCTCGGTCTGGCCGCGGCCATCGGCACGGTGGAAACAGCCGGGGTGCACTTCAAGCTGGCCGAGGAGAAGGCCGGGAAGCTCAACCAGCCCAAGGCCACCTGGTCGATCCTGACCCCAGCTCAGCCGCTCAGCGTGCCGGAGCTGAGTCACCTACTGGCCTGGCCGGTCTCGGACAACCGCGACGACCGGTTTCCCGGGCAGCCACCCGTCCACCCGCGCCCGATTCGCCCCACCACGGCAATCCTCAGTGGTGAACGGGTGATCGCCGAAGCCAACGCGCCGGGCACCTCCGGCACGGTCGGCTACGACGTCCTCGACGCCATGCGCCACAGCTGGGTCATCGGGCCAAACGGCACCGGCAAGTCGACCCTGCTGCTCAACCTGATCGTCCAGGACCTCCAGGCCGGACGGCCGGTGGTGGTGATCGAGCCCAAGGACCTGGTGGCAGACGTTCTAGCTCGGATTCCTGAGCATCGCAAACAGGACGTGGTCCTCCTGGACGCCCTTGATGATGCGCCGGTCGGCATCAACCCGCTGGCGCACAGCGAGGGCCGTACACCGGAGGTGATCGCCGACTCGCTGTTCGGGACCATCCATGCCATCCACGGCGACCTCGGCCCGCGCTCCGCAGACATCCTCCGGAACAGCCTGGAAGTGCTGGCCAAACGTGACGACGCCAGCCTGACCATGCTGCCGCTGCTCCTCACCAATCCCGGGTTCCGCCGGTCGCTGACGCAGCGGGTCATCCGCGACGATCCGTTCGCGGCCGGACCGTTCTGGGCCTGGTTCGACTCATTGTCGCCGGAGGCGGTCGATACCAAGATCGCCCCGCTAAGCAACAAGCTGCGTCCATTACTGACCAGGCAACTCCGAGCCGTGCTGGCCCAGCGCAACCCGAAGTTCAACATCCGCCAGGTGCTGCGGGAAAACAAGGTCCTGCTGGTGCCGCTCCAGAAGGGCGTGATCGGACCGGAAGCAGCGCAGCTGATGGGGGCGATCATCCTGGCCGAGCTCTGGCAGGCGGTTCGGGAGCGAGCAGGCACGCCGGAGGAATCCCGAACGCCGGTGATGGTCTACATCGACGAGGTCCAGGACTACCTGCGCCTGCCGACCGATCTCGGCGACGCCCTGGCTACCGCGCGCAGCTTGCGCGCCGGGTTCCATCTGGCCCACCAGTACCAGAAGCAGCTCCCGCCCGCGATGCTCGACGCCTTCCGCAACAACGCCCGAAGCCGGATCACCTTCCAGCTCCAAGCGGGCGATGCCAAGGACATGGCCACTGGGCAATCCGTCCTCGCCCCAGAGGACTTCGGCGCGCTGCCCGCCCACCACGTCTACGTCAACCTGATGCGCGACAACACCGTGCAGCCGTGGGCCTCGGGCGTGACGCTCCCACCGCCGCCGGTCACCAGCGACCCAGCCGAGATCCGGCACCTCAGTCGCGAACGCTACGGCCAGCCCCTGGACGAGATCGAAGCCGGATTCACTGAACTACTGGAGCAGGTGAGTGGCGGCGCCGACGAGGGAGCTGGCGGTCGACGCCGAAGGAGGCAGGCATGACGGAGAAGTCGTACAGAAGTAGCGGAAGCGACGTAGAAGTCACATCAGTTGGCCGTATTCGTTCCGCTATTCGCTCCGGCCCGACCACGAACTCCCCCTTGACCTTGTCATCCCCCGCCCTGCGGAAGCCGAATGATGGTGCCCATAGGGGCACCACACCACCCCGGCGGTCAGTCCGCGATCTTGGCAAGATCGCCCAGCAACTTAGCGACCGGGACTGGGAGGTGCTCCGTTCGGTTGCCGAGCACCGCTACCTGAGCGTCCCGCATATCCGGGTCCTCCACTTCGGCGAGATGCCCCAAGCCAGCGGTCTGCGCACCACCCAACGGGTACTGGCCCGACTGCGCCGCGACCGCGTACTCGCCAGTTTGCCCGCCCGGATCGGCGGCCACCGCTCCGGAAGCGGTGCCACCATCCACTACGTCGACGAGATTGGCGACCGGCTCCTCCGCCAACAGGCAGAGCGACGCACGCGCCGCCCCTTCCGCGAACCAACGCAGCGGTTCCTTGATCACCAGCTGGGCATCGCCGATGCACATGTTGCTTTCGTGGAGGCCGCCGCCGTCGGTCAGCTCGAACTCCTACGCTGCGAGGTCGAACCCGCCTCCTGGCGGGACTATCTCGGCCTCGGCGGAGCACGACTGACGCTCAAGCCGGACCTCTACGCCGAGATCGCCAGCCCGCCGGGCAGCGACAACGTCGACGCGGCATTCATCGAGATCGACCGCGGCACCGAGAGCATCCCAACCCTGCTGAAGAAGTGCCGCGAGTACGAGTCCTACCGACGCCAGGGCATCGAGCAAGACCGCAGCGACGGAGCCTTCCCGCTCGTCATCTGGAGCATGACCGCCCCCACCCACGCTCGAGCCGAACGACGCCGCATTGCCCTGCGGGAGGCCATCAGGAGGGACCGCAGCTTGCCGGATGGCCTCTTCGTCGCCATCGCCCCGGAGCAGCTCATACAACCCCTACAGAAAGGAACCGAATCATGAAGGAGACCGACGCAACCGACACATCCACACCGGTCAGGCGCTACCGCACCATATTGGCCGACCCGCCCTGGGACATCCTGCAGCAGGGTGACCGTGGCGCCGAACACCACTATCCGCTGATGACCACCGGCCAGATCGAGGCGATGCCCGTCGCCGACCTCGCTGAAGACGACGCCCACCTGTGGCTTTGGGTCACCAACGGCTCGTGGCGGGCCGGATACGACGTCATGACCGCCTGGGGCTTTACGTACCGCTCGCCGCTCACCTGGGTCAAACCCCGCCTGCAGCTCGGCCACTACCTGCGCAACATGACCGAACACGTTCTGTTCGGCACCCGTGGGAAGGCACCGGTCAACTTCCGCGCCCAGCCGACCTGGTTCATGGCTCCCACCCAGGAGCACAGCCACAAGCCCGAGGAGCAGTTCGGCATCATCGAACGGGTCAGCCCCGGGCCGTACCTGGAGCTCTTCGCTCGCCGCCGTCAGCCCGGCTGGGACGTGTGGGGCAACGAGATCGACTCCGACCTCGTGATTCCGGGCTACCCAGTGCCGTCCGACTCCGCCCAACACCGCGCGGACCGCTGAGACCGCCCGGTGCCTACTCGTGACATCCCACTCCGAGCTCAACCGCCGCCTCGTCGGTGTCGTGCGGCCGTTCTCGTGAACACATCGCGTGTTCGCCGGCCGCTCGCACCGAGGAGGAGCGACATGTCCACACCCGACCCGTCGAGCACGGCCAAGGAAATCACCCTGGCCATCCGCATCGACACCGCCCGGCACGCCCAACTCACCTGGATCGCGGAACTGCGCGGCAGCAACCTCAAGCGCGAATGCTTGAAGGCCGTCGATGCCCACATCGAAGCCGCCAAGAACGATCCCGAGCTGATGGCCAAGGCCGACGCCGCCCGCGCGGCGATCGAAGCCGAGGCCCAGGCTCGCCAGGCGGCCATCGCCAACCTGTTCACCGCCACCCAGCCTCCCGAACCCGTACAGACCGACGCGCCCGACGACGGGGGTAGCGGCGAGGGCGACTCAGCGAAGGAGGCACCGCGAAGCACGCGGGGGCGGCGCGGCCAGCAGGCCAGCGAGTAGGAGTCACCGGGTAGCGGGCAGCGTAGCTCGTACTCCCCGACAGGGCCGGGCGGATAGCACATGCAGGCGAGGTCCAGAGAGGACCTCATTGCTATCCGGTCGGCCCGCCACTCCATATTTTTCACGCAGATGCATTACAGCAAATTACTTAATTGTATTTCTGCATTTTATTGTTGCTTTCGTGCAACAAAGGAGTTATGGTCAATGGTAGGGGAAATTGAATAAGGAGAATAGCGAATGAGAGCATCGCACAAAGAAGCGGCAATAGCGATCGGAAAAGCGATCGACGCGCGATGCAAAGAATTGAAGCTCACGCGAGCTGCAATCGCAGCACGATCCGGACTGAGTCGATCGACAATCACACGGATCGCGCAGGGAGTCTTCGTCCCCACGCCAAATAGCCTCATGGCTATCGCGGATGCTATCGAAGTACCGCATGAGGAGCTGTTCAATCTGGCGGGGTGGAGAGATTCGCTCGCAGCAGCCTCTCGCAGGCAAGGTCCCCATGCCCAAATCACGTACCACAATATTCCACGCGAGATCGCACAGGAGATCGACATCGCGATCAACGAAGTGGCAGCGCGCCACAACCTATGCCGGCGACCAAACTGCGCTAAACCAGAGTGTCATCACTGAGCAGGCGGCATCAATATACGACAGCAGCGAGAGGAGGTACCAGAATGAGGAAACAAGAACACAAGTCCGAATCCCCGCGGAGTACCGCACCTCAATGTGGCAACCTCCGACCGGCGCTATTTAGCGAGCTTCGTAAAATCGCCCGAAATGAAACACATCCGATCGGATACGCCGGTACGCTGCGTATTGCACAGCAGCAGGCCGCCCTGCTGCTTGCCGGGCACGGATCAATCGCTCCCGTTCCCATAGAAATCATCTCAAGTCTGCGACGAGTGCGCGTAGAATACCTCGACGATCAACATCTGCCGAGCGCGGGGTTCTGGGACACTTCGGCCCACCGATGGGTTATCCAGGTTTCCTCAAGGCTCGAACTGGCGCAGCGCCGAGTGGCCATCGCGGGTGAGTTCAAACGAATCCTCGACCACCCGGAAGCCACGACTGGCGTCAACGAGTTCGTCGGCCACTTCCTCGTCCCCGGAAAGTTGCTCCGTGAGGCGATCGAAGCCGGTCACACCACGCTCAAAGAGCTCTCAGAATACTTTGACGTGCCCGAGTCTGTAGTCAGCCGACGGCTCCGAGAGGTTGGTCTGAGCCCATGGGATGGAGCGCGGGCCCGGATTGAGATCCACGCCTCCGCGAATCGTCCACAGACGAGCGTGGACAGCGCCTCCAAGGGCAGTGAGCCGCAGTTCCCAGCTGCGGTGTTGTATCTCTCTATTGAGGCCCTGTCTGCTGCCGATAGTGCAGCCGGAGGCAAAGAGCCCATCCAGATCGGGATACAGCGTGAGATTGGAAATCGCCTTGCGGTCGACCGTGGTATGGGAATCGTTAAGGAGTTCGTCGAGACCGGCATACCAGCAGCGAGCCTGCGGCGCCGACCAGTCCTACGGCGGCTGCTGACCTTCCTCGAAAATCACCCCGACATCAGCTACGTGGTGGTACCGGGCCCGGTCCCCTCGATCAGTACTCGCGCTCATGCCGAACTGTTGGTGAACCATCTCAAGCGCCTTCAAGTACGCGTCGTAATCACCGACGAGACCATCGCTACTGCCCCTGAACTATCGATAGAGCCGGGAGTTCTCGCATGACCAAAACGACCGACGCGATCGACATCGCATCCCCAGACTTCGCGCTCGACTTCGCCGTATCCTACCTCCGCGTTTCCAGCAAGAAGCAGATGGACACCGCTCGCGACATCGATCCTGATGGCAACTCCATCGCCACCCAGCGCATCTACGTCGACCGTAAGGCCGGCGCGCTCAACGCCCGCATTATCGAGGAGTTTCTTGATCCCGGCCTGTCGGCGAAGTCGATCGACAAACGCCCCGATTTCCAGCGGATGATGGAGTACCTCCGCGAACATCCCGAGATCAAGTACGTCGTTGTCTATGCCCGCTCACGCGCCTTCCGCAATTACATCGACGCGGCGCTGACCAAACGCCTGCTCGACAAGCTGGACGTCAAACTCATTTCCGCCCGCGAGGATTTCGGTGATGGCATCTACGCTGAGATGATGGAGGCGGTCACCGATATCTTCAACGATGTCCAGATCAAGCTCTCCGGCGAAGACGTGCGCATGAAGATGCGCAACAAGGCCATCAACGGCGGCACCATCGGCGTCGCCAAACTCGGCTACCTCAATGCCCGCGTCGACGTCGGCGGGCGCCTGGTCAACACCATCGAGATCGACCCCGATCGAGCACCGTTAGTACTGCGCGCCTTCGAGCTGTATGCCACCGGTGAATACAGCATGGATTTGCTGGAAGCGACCATGGGCGACCTCGGATTGACCTCACGACGCAGCGGCAAGCCCGTCACCGACGGCACGTTGCACAAGATGCTCTCCGACCCCTACTACCTCGGCTACGTCGTCTACAAGGGCGAACGCTACGAAGGACGCCACCCGGCCATCATCACCCCAGAACTCTTCCATCGTGTGCAGGATGTCCTCGATGCTCGCAGCGCCCGCGGTCAACGCGACCGCGTCCTGACCCACTACCTCAAAGGCGGACTCTTCTGCGACCGCTGCCACCGGGCCGGACGGCACGCTCGCCTGATCTACACCGAAGTCACCAACCGTCACGGCACGCGATACGGCTACTTCCTGTGTCGCGCCCGGCAGGAGGGCTTCTGCGACCTACCGCACCTATCCGCCGCTCTGGTCGAACAAGCCATCTCCGACCACTACCGCACCCTCCAACTACCCGCCGACTTCGCTACCGAGACCCACAGGCGCCTCGAAGCGGCCATCGGGCAGGAGCAGTCAGCCACCCAGGAGATGCACAACAGCCTCAAGAAGCGTCTGCGCGAGATCGAGCAACAAGAGAGCCGACTCATCGAGCTCGCCGCCCACGACACCATGCCGCAAGCCAAGATCCGCGTGCGGCTCTTGGAACTGAGCGAGGAACGAAAGCGCGCCGAGGCCGGGCTCAACGACACCAGCGCCGAACTGCAAGTCGGCGCCCAGGTCCTACGAGACGCGCTGCACCTCGTTGCCGACCCGCATGCGCTCTACCGCGACGCACCCAACAGCGCACGCCGCCATCTCAACCAGACCTTCTACGAGCGGCTCTACCTCGACGACACCACCGTCGCTGACGATGAACTCAGCCCGCTCTTCCAGGAGATCAATGACGCCATGCGCGAGTACATGCGCACCACACCCGGCACGCGCCCACGAACTGCTCGCACGCAGCCGGAGCACACCACCACGCCGGTGCGACAACACGAAGGAAGCCCCCGCGATGCGGAGGCTTCCAGATCAACTACCTTGACCGATCTGCTCACCCTTGCCGATGTTTTTTCGGTCAAGGGTTCGAGTAAACCTGTCATGGTCGGGGTGACAGGATTTGAACCTGCGACCCTCCGCTCCCAAAGCGGATGCGCTACCAAGCTGCGCCACACCCCGTGACCTCGGGCGGCGCCGAGGGATCCGTCCGTGGAGCGGGTGACGGGAATCGAACCCGCACCATCAGCTTGGAAGGCTGAGGTTCTACCATTGAACTACACCCGCAGGCATACGACATCAATGGGATCGCCACGATGTCGTGTGCGAAGCGACTGTACCGAACGGCGGACCGCTTGCGCCAATCACGCGGGCGGGGGCGGGGGCGGCAGGGGGGTTGACGGGCGGGTGGGCAGCGGCGAGCTCGGAAAAATAAACAGCAGTATGTTCCGTGAAATCGCGGCGCTTTCGGGCAATGCGAGCAAACATGGAGGCACGACCCGATCCGGCGGCGCCGGAGAGGGTCGGCCAGCATCGTTGGAGCACCATCGTCAGGGGCAGCATGGGGAGTTCTGCGCACGTCGCCGGGGGCGGAGCCCGGTGCGCGCACCCCCGGCGGCCCGGGGCGGGGGCGAACTCCGCGCATCCGGGGGCGGCGGGGCGCGGGCCGCCGGGTTATGGAGCACGTGCCGCCGGCCCGCGATCGAGCAGCGAACAAAACGCTCCGAAGGTCACGCGGAGGTCACGGTGGTGTCATACTCTCCCCATCGCCATTGCACGGCACCGTGAACCCCGACAACCATTGTCAAGTGGCGTTTTTCGGTGCCGAGTGGCTTGCTAGGATCCTTTTTGCCGGACGGGGGTATCTGGAAAGGGGGCGGTGAGCGTGCACCGAACTCGGTGGACCCGACCGCATAGCAGTGGGCTCTATCGGGGTGACGCGGGTACCCGCGGCACGGGCTTCCACGTCACCCGTCGCCGGTGATCTCGATGTCCACCTTCGAGCCACCGGTCGCCGTCATGGCCAGGGCGTGGGCGCAGGCGATCTGCGCGGAGCCGGGGTCGAGCACGACCGTGCAGCACGCGGAGCCGAAGCTGGCCGAGATCATCCAGCGGCTGCTGTACCTGGCCGGGTCGGAGCCGTTCCCGGTCCGGGAGGCGCGCAGGCTCGGCGCCATGCTGGCCGAGGAGCCCTTCGAGCGCACCCGCATGCTCGCGCAGGCCACCCGCTGGCTGCTCGGCTTCCCGTCGGGCACACCGGGTTCGCTGGTCGCGACGCGCTGGCCGCTGGTCGCCAGCCAGGCCATCGACAGCTACGCGGAGACGCTGCAGAACCGCGCGCTGGCCCAGGAGAAGGAGAAACAGGAGGCGAAGACGTCGCAGCGGGTGCGGGAGATCGCGGCGCTGCAGCACCGGCTGCGGCACGAGGCGACGCACGACGCATTGACCGATCTCGCCAATCGCACCCTGCTATTGGACCGGGTCCGCGCCATCGCCGCCGACCGCGGCAAGGGCATCGGCGTGCTCGTGGTCGACCTGGACCGCTTCAAGCAGATCAACGACGGCTACGGCCACGCGGTGGGCGACGAGGTGCTGGTCGAGCTCTCCCGCAGGCTGCGCGAGGTGAGCACCCCGGAGATGATCATCTGCCGGTACGGCGGCGACGAGTTCGTGCTGGCGGGCAGCGTCTCCCCGACCGCGCTCACCGAGCTCGCGACCGTGATCGTCGGCGCGCTGCGCGAACCGGTGTGGTCCAGCGTGGGGCCGGTGCCGGTCTCGGCGAGCGTCGGCACCGCCTACAACCTGCCGGGCACCCCGTGCGACTTCACCGAGCTGCTGAGCCGCGCGGACGGCGCCATGTACTCGGCGAAGACCGCGGGCGGGCGGCGCTACGCCCCGGCGGAGTCCGGCGGCACCGACATCGACACGGCGGTCGCCGGCTAGCCGGGCTGACAGACCGGGCACCAGAACAGATTTCGCGCCTCCAGGACGGCATGCCGGATGGGCGTGGCGCAGATTCGGCAGGGCTCGCCCTGCCTGCGGTAGACGTAGGTGCGCGGCCGGTCCGGCCCGTAGGCGGGGGCGCCGTGGTCGTCCTCGGGGCGGATGACGACGATCTTGCCGACCCGCACCCCGACCCGCATGAGCGCCACCAGATCCGTCCACATGGCCGCCCACTCCGCCGCGCCCAGCTCGGCGCCGGGGCGGAAGGGCGAGACGCCGTGCCGGAAGAGCAGCTCCGCGCGGTAGATATTGCCGATCCCGGCGACCACCCTCTGATCCATCAGCAGCGCGCCGATCGGCCTGCGCGAGCGGTGCATCCGGTCCAGCGCGCGGGCCGGGTCGGCGCCGCGGCGCAGCGGGTCGGGGCCGAGCCGGTCGGCGAGCGCGGCGACCTCGGCCCGGTTCAGCACCTCGCAGGCGGTGGGGCCGCGCAGGTCGGTGCCGAAACCGGCGGCGCCGACCATGCGCATCCGCACCTGGCCGGTCGGCTCACCCATGGGCAGCGGCAGCTCGGTGAAGACGCCGTACAACCCCAGGTGCACGTGCACGGCGAGCCCGGACTCGTAGTGGTGCAGCAGGTGCTTGCCGTACGCCTCGGCGCGGGTCAGCACCTGGCCGTCGACGAGCGCGGCACCCGCGGCGAAGCGGCCCTGCGGGCTCCGGACCCGCACCGGCGCACCGGCATAGCGCGTCCGGTGCAGCTTCGCGAGCCGGTGCAGGGTGTGCCCCTCCGGCACGGGCTCAGGAGGCGGGCAGCGCCGGGGCGACGCCGGTCTTCTCGTACTCGGCCAGGATGTCGATCCGGCGCTGGTGCCGCTCCTCGTCCGACCACGGGGTGCTGATGAAGGCGTCCACGATGGCCAGCGCCTGCTCGGCGGAGTGCATGCGGCCGCCGATGCCGATGAGCTGGGCGTTGTTGTGCTGGCGGGCGAGCTGCGCGGTCTCGACGCTCCAGGCCAGCGCACAGCGGGCGCCGGGCACCTTGTTGGCGGCGATCTGCTCGCCGTTGCCGCTGCCACCGAAGACCAGGCCGAGGCTGCCCGGATCGGCAACGGTGCGGCGGGCCGCCTCGATGCAGAACGCCGGGTAGTCGTCGAGCGCGTCGTACTCCAGCGCGCCGCAGTCGACGACCTCGTGCCCCGCCTGCTCGAGGTGGGCCTTCACGGTGTTCTTCAGCTCGAAGCCGGCATGGTCGGCACCCAGGTATACGCGCATGGCAGCGATTGTGTCAGGCGCGTTTCCGGGGCCGCACGGGGGCGGGTTCCGGCGATCCTGCCTAGAGTTCTTCCCATGCTGCCGTACCATCCGCCGCCGTCCGCGCCCGCACCGCGCGGGCTCTCGCCCTTCGGCCTGCCCGCCCGGCACACCTGGGAGATCCCGCTGCTGGTCGTGGTGATCGTGGTCACCGTCATCGGCTACCTGATCGCGCTGGCGGTGCTGGTGGCGGGCAGCGTCAACCAGTACGTGCTGCTGATCGCGGGGGCGCCGATCGTGGTGTGGTTCGGCCGCGGCGTGAACTACGCGTCGCAGCGGGTGGGCGCGGTGAAGATGTCGCCGACCCAGTTCCCGGAGGGGTACCGGCTGGTGCAGGAGGCCGCGGCGCGCTTCGGGATGAAGCAGGCGCCGGAGGCGTACGTGCTGCTCGGCAACGGCCAGATCAACGCCTTCGCCTCCGGGCACGGATTCCGGCGGTACGTGGTGGTGTACAGCGACCTGTTCGAGATCGGCGGCGCGGCACGGGAACCGGACGGGCTGGCCTTCATCATCGGGCACGAGGTGGGGCACATCGCCGCCGGGCACGTCTCCTACTGGCGGCAGCTCGGCATGTTCCTCGCCCCGTTCCTCCCGCTGCTCGGCTCCGCGCTGATCCGCGCCCAGGAGTACACGGCGGACAACCACGGGTACTGCAACCGGCACACCGGGGCGCCCGGCGCCATGGGCACGCTGGGGGCGGGCAAGTACCTGAACTCGTCGGTGCGGTTCGACGAGATGGCGGATCGGGCCGCCTCGGAGCGGGCGTTCTTCATCTGGCTGGTGAACGCGCTCTCCTCGCACCCGGTGCTCACCTGGCGGATGTGGGCGCTGCGCGATCGGAGCAGGCACGGGAAGCTGTTCTGGTGGCCGTCGGCGCCGGTGCCGTACGCGCCGGGTTTCCCGCCGCCGTACCGGGCGGTGCCGCTGGACAAGGGCGATGCGCCGTACGGGACGCCGGGTGCTCCCGGACCGTACGACACCGGCGCGCAGCCTCCCGGGCCGTACGTCACCGGCGCGCAACCGGCGCAGCCGCAGCCGTACGGGCCGGGCGATCCCTACGGCAGCGCGTCGGGCGGAGGTCCGTACGGACCCGCGTACGGGGGGCCGTCGTGGAGCGCCGTGCCGCAGGCGGCGCCGCAGTGGGGGCCCGGCAGTGTGCCACCCTCGGCCGCACCGCACGGGGATACCGGCCCGGCAACGCAGTGGGCCCCGCCCCCGAACCCCGCCGCCGAACCGCCCGCGCCCGGCCCGGCGGACAGCACCGGGCCCGGCGGACCGAACCCGGCGAACTAGGACCCGCCGCTCAGTCGAACTCGGGCCCCTCGTGCCTGGTCCGCTTGAGCTCGAAGAAGTGCGGGTAGGCGGCGAGCGCGACGGCACCGTCCCAGACCTTGCCCGCGTCCTCGCCGCGCGGGATGCGGGAGAGCACCGGGCCGAAGAAGGCGACGCCGTTGATGTGGATGGTCGGCGTGCCGACGTCGTCGCCGACCTTGTCCATGCCCGCGTGGTGGCTGGCGCGCAGCGCCTCGTCGTACTCGGTGCTCTGCGCCGCCTCGGCGAGCTCGGCGGGCAGCCCGAGCTCGGCCAGCGAGTCCGCGATCACCGCGGCGAGCGACTCCTCGCGGGTCGGGCGCTCGTACTCGTCCTTGCGCTGGTGGATGCGGGTGCCGAGCGCGGTGTAGAGGTCGGGCAGGATCTCGTCGCCGTGCTTCTGCGCGGCGGCGATCGCCACCCGGACCGGGCCCCACGCGCTCTTCATCATCTCGCGGTACTCGTCGGGCAGGTCCTTGCCCTCGTTCAGCACGGCGAGGCTCATGACGTGGAAGCGGGCGTCGATATCGCGCACCTGCTCCACCTCGAGGATCCAGCGCGAGGTGATCCAGCACCACGGGCACAGCGGGTCGAACCAGAAGTCGGCAACATCCTTGCTCACGGTCGGAGTCCTTCCACAGCCTCGGCAGCGGTGGCGCGCGCCACCCTCTCCCGGAGCAACCACCCCGGCTGCCGAATCGTTCCCGAACCGCGCCGCGATTCCGGAGCCCGCGGGCGACCGGCCGCACTAGGGTGGGCGAGGTCGCCGCCAGGCCCTTCCACCGTGAGGAGTCCGTCATGACCACGGATCGCCGCTTCCTCGTCGTCGGCGCCGGACTCGGCGGCGCCGGTATCGCGAAAGCATTGCGGGACAACGACTTCGACGGCCTGATCACGGTGATCGGGGCCGAAACGCACCTGCCCTACGAGCGACCGCCGCTCTCCAAGGAGCATCTCGCGGGCGACAAGCCCTTCGCCGAGTTCACCGTGGCGCCCGCCGCCTGGTACCGCGATCACCACGTCGAGCTACTGCTCGGCACCGAGGTGACGGCGATCGACCCGGCGGCGCACACCGTCACCCTGCCGGACGATTCCACGCTCACCTACGACAAGCTCGCGCTGGCCACCGGCTCCCGCCCGCGTGCCCTCGACCTGCCGGGCGCGGACGCCCCGAACGTCTACACCCTGCGCACCCTCGACGACTCCGACACGCTGCGCGAGCTCTTCGGCGGGGGCACCCGGCGGCTCGCGGTGATCGGCGCGGGCTGGATCGGGCTCGAGGTGGCCGCCGCGGCGCGCAACGCCGGGGTCGCGGTGACCGTGGTGGAGAACGCCGAGCAGCCGCTGCTCGGCGTGCTCGGCCCGGAGATGGGCGCGGTCTTCGCCGAGCTGCACCGCGAGCACGACGTGGACTTGCGGCTGAACACCGGCGTCGCGGAGATCGTCACCAGGAAGGCGGGCGCGGCCCACGTCGCGACCGGGCTGCGGCTCGACGACGGCGAGGAGATCGAGGCCGACGCCGTGCTGATCGCGGTGGGCGCCGCCCCGGAGATCGGGCTGGCCGAGGCCGCCGGGCTCGACACCGAGCACGGGGTCCTGGTCGACGAGCACCTGCGCACCAGCGACCCGGATATCGTCGCGGTCGGCGATATCGCCGAGCAGCAGCACCCGGTGCTCGGCGCGCGGATCCGGGTGGAGCACTGGGCCACCGCGCTGAACCAGCCGGAGGTCGCGGCCGCGACCATGCTCGACCGCGAGGCGAGCTACGACCGGATTCCGTACTTCTTCACCGACCAGTACGACCTCGGCATGGAGTACACCGGCTACGTCGCCCGCGGCGCCGCGGAGCGGGTGGTGGTCAGGGGCGATACCGCGGCCCGGGAGTTCGTCGCCTTCTGGCTGGACGGCGAGAACCGGGTGCTGGCCGGGATGAACGTCAATGTCTGGGATGTCACCGACCGGATCCGCGAGCTGGTCGTCGCGGGCGAGCCGGTCGATCCGGAGCGGCTGGCGGACACCTCCGCCGAGCTGTGACCGCCACTGTGTCGAGCGGGCGCGATCGGCTCCGACCATGCTGTGAGCGCGCCCGCCGGGCGCCCGCACCGAGGAGCATCCCGTGAAGTACATGCTGTTGAAGTCGCACCGCCCCGCCGCCTACTGCGACACCCCGCTGCCCGAGTGGGAGCCCGCCGATATCGCCGCGCACATCGACTTCCAGCAGACGCTGGCCGCGCAGCTCGCCGCCGCCGGTGAGCTGGTCGACGCGCAGGGGCTGGCCGGGCCGGACCAGGCGCTGGTGGTGCACGCCGACGGCCGCACCGCGCCGGTAGTGACCGACGGGCCGTTCCCGGAGACCAAGGAGTTCCTCGCCGGATTCCTGGTGGTCGACGTGCCGAGCCGGGAGCGGGCGGTGGAGATCGCGGCGCGGATGTCGGCCGCGCCGGGCCCCGGTGGCGAGCCGATCGGGGAGTTCATCGAGGTGCGCGCGGTGATGTCCGCGCCGCCGCGGTGAGGGAAGGGCGGCCGCCCGAGGTCGAACTGCTGCTGCGGGAGCTCGCCCCGCAGGTGCTCGGCGTGCTCGCCCGGCGCTCCGGCGATTTCGGCGCCGCCGAGGACGCGGTGCAGGAGGCGCTGATCGCGGCCGCCGCCCAGTGGCCCGCCGACGGGCTGCCGGAGAGTCCGCGCGGCTGGCTGCTCCGGGTGGCGCAGCGGCGGCTCACCGATACGGTGCGCGCCGAGATTGCGCGGCGCAGGCGCGAGGAGACCGTCGTCGACCGCGAGGTCACCGACGCCGAGGTGTCCGCGCGCGACGACACCCTCGCCATGTACGTGCTCTGCTGCCATCCGGCGCTGCCGGAGGCCGCGGCGGTCGCGCTCACGCTGCGGGCGGTCGGCGGGCTGGAGACGAGAGCGATCGCCGCGGCGTTCCTGGTGCCGGAGGCGACCATGGCGCAGCGCATCGCCCGCGCCAAGAAGAAGCTCGCCGGGCTGCCGTTCATCCGGCCGGAGCCCGCCGAGTGGCGGGAGCGGCTGGAGCCGGTGCTGCGGGTGCTGTACGTGATCTTCACCGAGGGCCACACCGCCAGCGCGGGCGCCGAGCTGCACCGCGCGGACCTGGCCGCCGAGGCGATCCGGCTGACCCGCGCCCTGCACCGGCTGCTGCCGGACGACCCCGAGATCACCGGGCTGCTCGCGCTCCTGCTGCTCACCGATGCCAGGCGGGGTGCCCGCACCGGGCCGCACGGTGAGCTGATCCCGCTGGCCGAGCAGGACCGGGGGCGCTGGGATCGCGCCATGATCGGCGAGGGTGTCCGGCTGGCGACCGCGGCGATCGGCGCCGGGCTGGCGGGGCCGTACCGGATCCAGGCGGCGGTGGCGGCGCTGCACGCGCAGGCGCTGCGGGTCGCCGAGACCGACTGGGCGGGGATTCTGGCGCTCTACACCATGCTGGAGCGGGTGGCGCCGAGTCCGGTGGTCACGCTGAACCGGGCGGTCGCGGTGGCCATGGTGGACGGCCCGGCGGCCGGGCTGGCGGCGACCGAGGGGCTGGAGCCGGCCTTCGCCACCAGCCACCGGCTGGACGCGGTACGCGGGCACCTGCGCGAACTCGCCGGTGACACCGCCCGCGCGGTCGCGCACTACGACGCGGCCGCGGCGAAGACCACCAGCACCCCCGAGCGCGACTACCTCACGCTGCGCGCCGCCCGGCTGCGGCATACTGCTGGACCGTGAGCGAAACGTTCAGCGCCGGCGTGCTGCTGTACCGGGAGTCGGGGGCTGGCGCCGAGGTGCTGCTCGGGCACATGGGCGGCCCCTTCTGGGCGAAGAAGGACGCGAGCGCCTGGACGCTGCCCAAGGGCGAGTACGACCCGGAGGGCGAGGACCCGAAGGCCGCCGCCGCGCGGGAATTCACCGAGGAACTGGGGCTCCCGGTGCCCGAGGGCGAGTGGAGCCCGCTCGGCGCGGTGCGCTACCGCAGCGGGCGCAACCACAAGAACCTGACGGCCTGGGCGGTGCGCGGTGAGCTGGACCCGGCGGCGATCGTGCCGGGCACCTTCGACCTGGAGTGGCCGCCGCGCTCCGGGACGATCACCGCGTTCCCGGAGCTGGACCGGGTCGAGTGGTTCGACCTGGCGGCCGCGCGGGAGAAGCTCGGCGCCGGGCCGCGGCCGTTCCTGGACCGGCTCGCGCGGCACCTCGGCGACGAGCCGAGCTGATCCCCGGCCCGCGAGCCGGTGCTCCGGTCAGGCCGGGACGCCCGCCCAGGTGCGGCCGGTCACCAACTCGTACGCCTGCACGTACTTGGCCCGCGTCGCCTCGACGATATCGGCCGGGATCTCCGGCCCGGGCGGCTCTTTGTCCCACCCGGTGGAGGTGGCCCAGTCCCGCACGAACTGCTTGTCGAAGGAGCGCTGCGGGCGCCCCGGCTCCCACTCGGCGGCGGGCCAGAAACGGGAGGAGTCCGAGGTCAGGACCTCGTCACCGAGGGTGAGAACGTCACCGTCCCAGCCGAACTCGACCTTGGTGTCGGCCACGATCACCCCGCGCTCGGCGGCGTGCGCGGCGCCGCGCGCGTAGATGTCCAGGGTCAGGTCGCGCAGCCGCTCGGCGACCTCGCGGCCCTCCTGGTCCACCACCTCGGCGAAGGTCAGGAACTCGTCGTGCCCGGTGTCGGAGATCTTGGTGGTGGGGGTGAAGATCGGCTCCGGCAGCCTGTCGCCCTCGCGGAGCCCGGCAGGCAGCTTCACCCCGGAGACGGCGCCGTCGCGCTGGTACTCGCGCAGCCCCATGCCGACCAGGTAGCCGCGGGCGATGCACTCCACCTGGACCATGCGCAGCGGCTTGACCCGGATGGCCCGCCCGGCGAACTCGGCGGGGACGTCGGTGGTGGAGAGCACGTGGTTCGGGATGTCGCCGAAGAATTCGAACCACCAGTTCGAGAGCTGCGTGAGCAGCGCGCCCTTCTCCGGGATCGGCGTCGGCAGCGACACGTCGTAGACCGAGACCCGATCGGAGGCGACCAGCAGCAGGGTGTCGCCGTCCTCGTACAGATCCCTGACCTTCCCGGCGTGCACGTGCTTCACTCGGACCTCCGTCGCAGGTTGATGACCCCACCATATTTCGTAGGGTGAAAACTACAGACCGTGGCATCGTTGCCGTCACCCGAACCCAGAAGGAGCGCTGTGTCCGCACCCAACCTGACCCGCGACCAGGCGATCGAGCGCGCCGCGGTGGTGCAGGTCGAGAACTACCGCATCGACCTCGACCTGACCGACGGCGCGGGCAAACCGGGTGAGGGAACGTTCCGCTCCCACACCACGATCACCTTCACCGCGACCCCGGGTGCGAGCACCTTCGCCGACATCGTCGCCCGCACGGTGCGCTCCGCCACGCTGAACGGCACCGCGCTCGACGTGAGCGGCTACGACGAGGCCACCGGCATCGCGCTGACCGGCCTGGCCGAGCGGAACGAGCTGGTGGTCGAGGCGGACTGCGAGTACTCGCACACCGGCGAGGGGCTGCACCGCTTCGTCGACCCCGCCGACGGCAGCGTCTACCTGTACTCGCAGTTCGAGACGGCCGACGCCAAGCGCATGTTCGCCTGCTTCGACCAGCCGGACCTCAAGGCCACCTTCGACGTCACCGTCACCGCCCCCACCGACTGGCAGGTCATCTCCAACGGCGCCGCCGCCGCGCGGGAGAGCGCCGCGCCCGGCACCCACGTCTTCGCCACCACCCCGCGCATGAGCACCTACCTGGTGGCGCTGATCGCCGGGCCGTACGCGCAGTGGACCGACGCCTACACCGACGAGCACGGCACCATCCCGCTCGGCATCTACTGCCGCTCCTCGCTCGCCGACTTCATGGACGCCGAGCGGCTCTTCACCGAGACCAAGCAGGGTTTCGCCTTCTACCACGAGAACTTCGGCGTGCCCTACGCCTTCGGCAAGTACGACCAGCTCTTCGTGCCGGAGTTCAACGCGGGCGCCATGGAGAACGCGGGCGCCGTCACCTTCCTGGAGGACTACGTCTTCCGCTCCAAGGTGACCCGGGCCTCCTACGAGCGCCGCGCCGAGACCGTGCTGCACGAGATGGCGCACATGTGGTTCGGCGACCTGGTCACCATGAAGTGGTGGGACGACCTGTGGCTGAACGAGTCCTTCGCCACCTTCGCCTCGGTGCTCTGCCAGGCCGAGGCCACCGAGTACAAGAGCGCCTGGACCACCTTCGCCAATGTGGAGAAGTCGTGGGCGTACCGGCAGGACCAGCTGCCGTCGACGCACCCGATCGCCGCCGACATCCCGGACCTGGCCGCGGTGGAGGTGAACTTCGACGGCATCACCTACGCCAAGGGCGCCAGCGTGCTCAAGCAGCTCGTCGCCTACGTGGGGCTGGAGCCGTTCCTGGCCGGGCTGCGCGCCTACTTCGCCGACCACGCCTACGGCAATGCCACCTTCGACGATCTGCTGGCCGCGCTGGAGAAGTCGTCCGGGCGCGATCTCTCCGGCTGGGGCGCGCAGTGGCTCAAGACCACCGGGCTGAATATCCTGCGGCCGGAGTTCGAGGTCGGCGCGGACGGCGCCTTCACCGCCTTCGCGGTGGTGCAGGAGGGCGCCGCGCCGGGCGCGGGCGAGCAGCGGGTGCACCGGCTCGCCATCGGCGTCTACGACGAGCAGGACGGCAAGCTGGTCCGCACCACCCGGATCGAGCTGGATCTGGAGGCGGCCGAGCGCACCGAGGTGCCGCAGCTCATCGGGGTCCCGCGCGGGAAGTTCGTGCTGGTCAACGATGACGACCTGACCTACTGCTCGGTGCGGCTGGATCCGGATTCGCTGGAGGTGCTGGTCAATCGGATCGCCGATATCGCCGAGCCGCTGCCGCGCACGCTGGCCTGGTCGGCGGCCTGGGAGATGACCAGGCAGGCCGAGTTCAAGGCGCGCGATTTCGTGGCGCTGGTGCAGCGCGGGGTCGGCGCGGAGTCCGAGATCGGCGTGGTGCAGCGGCTGCTCATGCAGGCGCACGCGGCGCTGGCCTCCTACGCCGAGCCGGAGTGGGCGAGCGGCACCGGCTGGCCGGAGTTCGCCAACCGGCTGCTGGAGCTGGCGCGGGAGGCCGAGCCGGGCTCGGATCACCAGCTCGCCTTCGTCAACGCGCTGGCCGCGGCGCGGCTCTCGGCCTGGCACACCGAGGTGCTGCGCGAGCTGCTGGACGGCGACCCGGCCGGGGTCGGGCTGCCCGGGCTGCTCGTCGACACCGATCTGCGCTGGCGGATCGTGGCGGCGCTGGCGGCGGCGGGCGAGCTCGACGCCGACGGCACCGAGTCCCCCGCCATCGACAAGGAGCTGGCGAACGATCCCACCGCGGCGGGCAAGCGGCAGGCGGCGGCCGCCGCGGCGGCGCGGCCGATCGCCGAGGTCAAGGCGCAGGCGTGGGCGACCGTCATGGAGGACGACACGGTGCCGAACATCACCGCGCGGGCCATTGTCGGCGGGTTCGCGCCGACCGGGCAGGGTGAGCTGGTCGCGCCGTACCTCGATCGGTACTTCGGCGATATCGCCGGGGTGTGGGAGCGGCGCTCCAGTGAGGTCGCGCAGACCGTGGTGGTGGGGCTGTACCCGTCCTGGGTGATCAGCGAGGAGGCGGTCGCCAAGGCGGACGAGTTCCTGGCGGGTGAGCACCCGCCGGCGCTGTATCGGCTGGTCAGCGAGGGGAAGGCCGGCGTCGAGCGCGCCCTGCGCGCCCGCGCCTTCGACCAGGGGTAGAACGAAACGCGTTCGGCGCGGTCCTATCGGACCGCGCCGAACGCGGAGAAACGGTGCTGCGCACCGCGGCCGGGCCGCCGCGCGACCCGGTGCGGCTGGCCTGGCCGGGCGCGGTAGCGCCGGAACCTGCGGCCGCGTCAGCGGCCGATGGCCGCCGCCATGACGCGGACTGCGGAGACGAGACCGTCGATCAACTGCCCCTGGCGGAACGAGCTGGAGGCGGCGGTGACGCCGAGCTGGCAGACCCGGTCGTTGGCCCGGTCCTCGATCTCGTGCCCGGAGCGCACCTCGATGGCGCGGTCGTTGGGCGAGACGGCGATGAGCACGGCGCGCTCGGCGTCGGGGACGGTCGGGAGGAGCGCGTCGGCGCCGGCCGCCGGATCGCCGCCGAGATCACCGATGAAGACGGTGAACCGGACCCCGGTGGCCCTGGTCGCCTCGGTGAGGGCGTTGTCCAGCGCGACCCGCTCGTGGTCGGAGAACGGCGGCCTGCGGAACTCGGTGCCGGGCTCGTGCACCCCGGAGACCCGCCCGCTGCTGGTCAGCGCGAACCCGTGCGGCAGGTCGGTCTCGACCACCGCGGGCCACTTAGAACTTGCCACTTGCCCGGCCTCCGATCAGTTCCGCGGCGGCACCGTGCCCACCGTGGTGCCCGTGCCCGATCACCTCGTCGGTGGCACTCCACAGCACCGGATCCTGCGTCCACGGCTGACCGAGTTCGTAGTGCACCGGCTTCTCGCCGGGCAGCGGCTTGCCGAGGTACGACAGGCCGGCGATCGCACCGTAGATCACCAGCGGAACGCCGCCGAAAATCAGCACAGTCTCGAGAATGCTCACCGACCCAAGATATCCGATCCTGTGTAGTAGTTCTTCCTCCGACCCACCGTCAGACCAGCCAGGCGGCGGTATCCGGCGGCAGCTCGCCGTCCGCGAGCGGGCCACTGGCCAGCAGCAGCTCGCCCGGCGGCAGCGCGATCGGCGCCTTCGAGGCGTTGAGCACGCAGGTCAGCCCGCCCGGCCTGCGCACCGCGACGGTGTCCGCCGGGGTGTCCAGCCACGCCAGCCCGTCGGCCGCGAACTCCGGCCTGGTGCGGCGCAGCCCGAGCGCGGACTTGTAGAACGCGAGGGTGGAGCCGGGCCGCGCGAGCTGGGTTTCGACGGTGCGATCGGCCCACGCCGCGGGGATCGGCAGCCAGCTCTCCGCGCCGCCGGTGAAGCCGAACGGCGGCGCCGCGCCGGACCAGGGCAGCGGCACCCGGCACCCGTCGCGGCCGCGCTCGGTGTGCCCGGAGCGCTCCCAGACCGGGTCCTGCAGCACCTCGTCGGGGAGGTCGTCGACGTTCGGCAGCCCGAGCTCGGCGCCGTTGTAGACGAAGACCACGCCGGGCAGCGCGAGCTCGAGCAGCGCCATCGCGCGCGCCCGGGCGAGCCCGGCCGCCCCGCCGCCGTACCGGGTGACCTCGCGCTCGATGTCGTGGTTGGAGAGCGTCCAGGTGGGGGTGGCGCCGACCGGGCCGACCGCGGCCAGCGAGTTCTCCACCGCGTCCCGGATGTCGGCGGCCTCGAAGGAGGTCTCGGCGAGCCGGAAGTTGAAGGCCAGGTGCAGCTCGTCCGGGCGCACGTACTCGCCGAAGCGGACATTGTCGTCCACCCAGACCTCGCCGATGCTCACCGCGCCGGGGTACTCGTCGATCACCTTGCGGATGCGCCGGTGGATGTCGTGCACGCCCGGGTTGTTGAAGCGCGGGTCGTGGTCGTCGTGCACGAGCATCTTGGTGTCCACCCGCGCCATGTCCGGCAGCCCGGGCGGCTTGGCCATGCCGTGTGCGACATCGATCCGGAAGCCGTCGACGCCGCGGTCCAGCCAGAACCGCAGGGTCTGCTCGAAGTCGGCGACGACGTCGGCGTTCTCCCAGTTCAGGTCGGGCTGCTCGGCGGCGAAGATGTGCAGGTACCACTGCCCCGGTTTGCCGTCCGGCTCCACGATCCGGGTCCAGGCCGGGCCGCGGAAGATACTCGGCCAGTTGTTCGGCGGCTCGGAGCCGTCCGCGCCGCGGCCGTCCCGGAAGATGTAGCGGGCCCGCTCGGGGCTGCCCGGCCCGGCGGCCAGCGCCGCCTGGAACCAGGCGTGCTCGCTGCTGGTGTGGTTCGGCACCAGGTCCATGGTCACCCGGATGCCGCGCTCGTGCGCCGCCGCGATCAGCTCGTCCATCGCGGGCAGGCCGCCGAAGAGCGGGTCGATATCGCGCGGGTCGGCGACGTCGTAGCCGCCGTCGGCCATGGGCGAGCGCATGACCGGGCAGATCCAGAGCGCCTCCACCCCGAGTTCGTGCAGGTAGCCGAGGCGCTCCCGGATGCCGCCGAGATCACCGACCCCGTCACCGTCGGAATCGGCGAACGAGCGCGGGTACACCTGGTAGAAGACGGCCGACTTCCACCAGGGCGTGGACTCTGCGGGGGGAACAGTCACACCCGCCATAGTGCCGAACAATCGGACATCACGCCCGCCGGGCGGCGCTCACCATGTCGCGTTCATCAGCGAATTCGCGGCCATCTCCAGGTAGTCGAGCAGCTGCTTGCGGTGCCGGTCGTCCAGCACCTCCGGTTCGATCTCCGCGACCGCGGTGCGCATGCAGCGCAGCCAGGCGTCCCGCTCGATCGGGCCGATGCTGAACGGCATGTGCCGCATCCGCAGCCGGGGGTGGCCGCGCTCGTCGGAGTAGGTGCGCGGGCCGCCCCAGTACTGCTCCAGGAACATCAGCAGCCTGCGCTCGGCCGGGCCCAGATCCTCCTCCGGGTACAGCGGCCGGAGCACCGGGTCGGTGGCGACCTCGCGGTAGAAGGTCGCCAGGATCCGCCGGAACGTCTCGGCGCCGCCGATCTCCTCGTAGAACGACGTCGTCGGTTGCTCGCCGGAAGTCATGGGTCCTCTCGGGGCTGGTTCGGATGCGGTGCCGCGGCTCCATTCTGCCGTCTCCCCGGCGGCCGCGCCGCCACGGGCCGGGGGCACCGGAAGCGGCTACCCCACCCAGGGTCATTCAGCCGCCGTTAACCGGAGATTGCGCGAAATCACCGTGCAATCCAGGGGAAACCGTGGTCAACTGGGGGACAATCTCAGCTGAGATAACACATGATCCTGCCAATCATGAAATCGAGGTCCCCCGATGAAGCAGCGGCACGGCGCGCGGTCCCCCGAGGCGCGTGGGCACCGACAACTCCAGCCCGCCGACGTCCACAATCGTGGGTCGGGGGCTACTCCGCTGCACATCCTGTCCGACCGATATCCGGGTTCCCATCACCCCACCGGCCACCTGCCGGTCCTGCGATCGGCCCCGCCGCCCGAGGCTCCCAGTTGGTTGAAGCGCCGGGTGCTGCTACTGAACGCCACCTACGAACCGCTCACCGCGCTCTCCGCCCGGCGCGCCGTCGTCCTGCTCATCTGCGGGAAGGCCGACCCGGTGCACCAGGCCCCGGAGAATCCGGTGGTGCACTCCGCCGAGTCCGCGGTCGCCGTGCCGTCGGTGATCCGGCTGCGCACCTACGTGCGCGTCCCCTACCGCGCCCGGGTCCCGATGACCAGGGCCGCGCTCATGCACCGCGACCGCTACCGCTGCGGCTACTGCGGCGGCAAGGCCGAGACCATCGACCACGTGGTCCCGCGCAGCCGCGGCGGCGAGCACTCGTGGGAGAACTGCGTGGCCAGCTGCGCGCCGTGCAACCACCGCAAGGCCGACAAGATGCTCAGCGAGCTGGGCTGGGTGCTGCGCGCCCCGCTGGTCTCGCCGAAGGGGCCGCACTGGCGGCTGCTCTCCACCACCGCGGAGCTGGACCCGCAGTGGCTGCAGTACCTCGGCGAGGGCGCCGCCTGAGTCAGGTGTACTCGACCACGAGCAGCGCCCAGGTGCCCGGCTCCAGCGCCTCGAAGACGTGCGGGCGGTCACCCGGGTAGGAGATGTAGTCGCCGGGGGCCAGCTCCACCGGCTCCGCGGTGGGTCCCGCGAGGGCGCGGCCCGCGGCGAGCAGGATGTGCTCGACCACGCCGGGGATGTGCGGGTCGGAATCGCGGGCGTGGCCCGGCTCGCTGGTGATCCGGAAGAGGTCGCGGCGGGAGTTCACCGGCCCCGCGGCCAGCAGCGTCGCCCGGTAGTCGGCCTTGGCCGAGGCGACCACCGGCCCCTCCCCCGCGCGGATCACCTGCACCGCCGGGTGCGGCGGGTCGAGCAGCCGGGAGAACGGCATGTCCAGGGCGACGCAGAGCGCCCACAGCGTCTCCAGGCTGGGGTTCCCCGCGCCGGATTCCAGCTGCGAGAGGGTGGATTTCGCGATGCCCGCGCGGTTCGCGACCTCGCTCAGCGAGAGCCCGGCCCTGGTGCGCTCGCGGCGCAGGGCGGCGGCGATCGCCGCCTGCGGCGGGGCGGATGCGGGGTCGGGCCTGGCCATGCGCCCAAGGAAACCACGTGCCCGGCCACGTTGACGAACAGGCGGCCGGGCGTTCAGTATAAAAGTCATGCGTTCGATATGGCGAACACTCGTTCCCGATGTGCTGGACCGGGGCACGCTGCGCGGCATCGTCGCGGTGTGCCTCGCGGTCGGCGTCATCGGCGTCTCGTACGGCGCCACCGCGGTCGCGGCCGGGCTGCCCGCCTGGGTGCCGATGCTGCTCTCGGTGCTGGTGCTGGCCGGCGGGTCGGAGTTCCTGTTCGTCGGGATCGTCGGCGCGGGCGGAAGCGTGGTCGCCGCGGTGCTGGCCGGGCTGCTGGTGAACACCAGGCACCTGCCCTACGGGCTCGCGGTGCCGGACGTGGTCGGGCGCGGGGCGCGGCGGCTGCTCGGCGTGCACGTCATGAACGACGAGGCGGTGGCGCTCGCGGTGGCGGAGTCGGAGCCGGAGCGGCGGCGGGCCGCCTACTGGCTCGGCGGGGTCGGGGTGCTGCTGGCCTGGCCCGCCGGTGCCGCGCTCGGCGCGATCGTGGGCAGTCTGGTGCCGGATACCGCCGCGTTCGGGCTGGACGCGGTGTTCCCCGCGGTGCTGCTCGCGCTCATCCTGCCCGCGCTGGCCCAGCGCCGGACTCGGCGGGCGGCGCTCACCGGCGCCGTCCTCGCGGTCGTCAGCACCCCGTTCCTGCCCGCCGGGTTACCCGTGCTGGTCGCCCTGGCCGGGCTCGCCGTGGCCTGGCCAGCCCGCGATGCGCGGGAACCGGCGCCGTGCTGATCGCTGAGCGGCCCGCCCGCAACGCGCGGAAGCCAGCGGCGCTGACCGCCGGGCAACTCGCCCCCGCTGCGCGGGAGTCGGCGCCGTGTTGATCGCCGGGATGCTGGCGCTCGCAGCGGGCACGTATGCGCTGCGGGCGGCGGGGCCGGTGCTGCGCGAGCGGGTCCGGTTCCCGGCACGGGTGACCGAGCTGCTGGAGATCGCCGCGGTGGTGCTGCTCGCCGCCATGATGGCGACGCGGACGTTCCCGCTCGGCGAGCGGGTCGGGCTCGCCCTCCCCTGCGGGGTCGCCGTCGCGGGGGTCCTGGCCTGGCGCCGAGCGCCCTTGCTCGTCGTCGTGCTGGCCGCGGCGGGCGTAACCGCCGGGTTGCGCCTGCTCGGCGTCGCCTGACGCAGGCACACGCTGTCGGCCGCGCGCCGAGGCGCCCGCCCCGAAAAGGCGTCGATGGCAACCCCCGCGGTGCGGCTTCACTCCCGTTTCTGTGAGCAGATCGGCGACGACCCATGTCCCGCGTGGTCATCCGAATCGCGCACCCGGTGCGACCGGGCCCCGGCTCAGGTCGGCAGGAGCGGAATTCCGCCCCCGTGCCTGCGCGCGACCGACCCGTAGCGGGCGTCGATCCGGAACCAGGTGCGGGTGCTGCGGACCCGGACGACCTCCTCGGCGGGAATCCGCCGAGCCTCCGCCCTGTCCCCGGAGTGCGGAATGAAATCCATGGCGGTGAGCGCGAAGACCACCCGCATGGGCACCGCGACCTCGGTCTCCGCCGCGGTCACGGTGAGCACCGGCTGGTCGAGCAGCGAGGCGGGCGGCCCGTGCCCGCTCCCGTGCTCCCTGGCCAGCTCGACCCCGCGCTCGGCCAGCTCGACGAGGGTGCGCGCGGGCACGTCGTCCACGTGCGCCCACCCGTCACCGGGGGGAAGCGCGCCGCGCCAGGCGGAGTCGAGCGAGTAGCCGAGGTCGATCGGCAGCCCGGTGCCGAGCCCGTTCAGCAGCAGGTCGGCGGAGACGGTCACGTCGTCCAGCGCGAGATCGGCGGAAACCGTCCGTACCGCGAGCGTCTCGAAGCCGGTCGCGGCCCAGGCCGAAACCTGCTTCGGCCCGCGCCTGCGCAGCCGGACGACCGCCGCCGGGTCCAGCCGGACCGCCCGATTCGCGAAGGTCGCCAGGTTCTCCCGCTCCGCCGGATCGGCGACGTGCAGAACCCGCTGGTCCCCGGTCAGCAGCTCACTCCATCCACTCCGCGAGGTAGCCGCGCTCCGCCTCGGTCAGCCGGCGCAGCCGCTGCGTCCTGATGTCGAACGCCGCGATCTGCGTCGACGCCGTCACCGCCGGGGTGGAGTCCGGCGCGGCGCCCGCCGCCCGCACCTCGTACCCGATGGTGAAGTCGACCGCCCGCAGCTGGGTGATGTGCATGGCGATATCGAGCGGCGTGTCCTCGTGCCGCAGCTGCCCGCGGTAGCGAACGCGCAGGTCGGCCAGGACACAACCCTCCCGCATGGCCGCGGTCGGCCTGCCGTCCTCGAAGAGCCACGGGATCCGCGCCTCCTCCAGCAGCGTGACCATCCTGGCGTGGTTCACGTGCTGGAAGACGTCCATATCGGACCAGCGAATATCCACCTTCGCGTGGAAGCGGAGCGGGAGCGCCCCCGCTCCCCGGACACGGTTGCGTACGTCGACGCTGGTCACTTGTGATACCTCCGGTTACGCACCCACGCCGCTCACCATGCTTCGGACCTGCCGCGCCGCAACCGAGAGGGTGGCGAGGTCGTGGGTGCCGGACTCGAACAGTTCGGCCAGTGCCGCCCGGGCGCGCCCGAGGCGGGACTGATTCCTCGACTCCCAGTATGCAATCTTGTCGCCCGGCTCCTCGTCCGGCTCCGAGTCGCTCAGCACATCCATGGTGAGCGAACGGAGCGAACCGTACATATCGTCGCGCAGCGCGAGCCGGGCCAGCGCGTGCCAGCGATCGCCGCGCTCCAGGCCGCTCACCGCGGCGAGCAGCCAGTCGATCTTGAGGTGCTCGTTCAGCGCGTAGTACAGCGCCCCGACCTCGTCGCCGTCCCGGTTCACGATGTCGGCGACGTCCAGGATATCGAGCAGCGGATACAGGTTGAGCAGGCCGAACACCTCGGTGGCGAGGTCGGTCGGGGCGCCGCGGGCGATCAGGTCGGAGGCCTGCTCGGTGAGGCTGGCGACGTGCGGCCCGCGCAGCCAGTTCGGCGCCGCCTCGCGCAGCTCCGCCACCCCCGCGGCGTACCGGTTGATCTCCGCACCGACCGCGATGGGCTGCGGGCGATTGATCAGCAACCAGCGCGAGGCGCGGTCGAGTGTGCGCTTCGTCTCGAGTTCCAGCTGGTCGCGGACCACGGCGGGGGCATCGCAGTCCCGGATCCGCTGCCAGAGCGCGGGCAGGTCGAAGATCTGCGCGGCGGCGGCGAAGGCGCGCACCGCGTCGGTGGTGCCCGCGCCGATCTCCTCGCGCAGCCGGTAGGCGTAGGTGATGCCGCCGTAGTCGACCACCTCGTTCACCACCATCGTGGTGATGATCTCGCGGCGCAGCCGGTGCCGCTTGATGGCGGGGGCGAAGCGCTCGCGCAGCGGGGTCGGGAAGTACTGCGGCAGCCGGTTGGCGAAGTGCTGGATATCCGGCAGGTCGGAGTCGAGCAGGTCGGCCTTGAGCGCCAGCTTCACGTGCGCCATGAGGTTGGAGAGCTCGGGCGAGGTGAGCCCGCTGTGGTGCTCGTAGCGGTGCTCCAGCTCGGTGTCGGCGGGCAGCGCCTCCAGCTCCCGGTCCAGCCCGCGGCGCTGCTCCAGGTCGTCGATGAGCCGGCGGTGCACGCTCACCATGTGCGCCGCCTCGGTGCGCGAGACGCCCATGAGCATGTTCTGCGTGACATTGTCGCGCAGCACCATCTCCGCGACCTCGTCGGTCATGGAGGCGAGCAGCGGATTGCGGTCGGCCTCGGCCAGCTCGCCGCTGCTCACCACGCCGTCGAGCAGCACCTTGATATTGACCTCGTGGTCGGAGCAGTCGACGCCGGCCGAGTTGTCCAGCGCGTCGGTGTTCATCTTGCCGCCGTCCAGGCAGAACTCGATGCGGCCGAGCGCGGTGACGCCGAGGTTGCCGCCCTCGCCGATCACATCCACCCGCAGCTCGTTGCCGTTCACCCGGACCGGGTCGTTGGACTTGTCCCCGACGTCGGCGTTCGATTCGCTGCTCGCCTTGATGTAGGTGCCGATGCCACCGTTCCAGAGCAGCTGCGCCGGCGCCTTCAGAATGGCGCGCACCAGCTCCGGCGGGGAGAGCGCGGTGACGCCGTCCGCCAGCCCGAGCGCCTGCCTGGCCTGGGCGCTGATCGGCACCGACTTCACGGTGCGCTCCCACACCCCGCCGCCCGCGCTGATCAGCGCGGTGTCGTAATCGGCCCAGGAGGAGCGGGGCAGCTCGAACATCCGCTGCCGCTCGGCGTACGAGGTGGCCGCGACCGGGTCCGGGTCGAGGAAGATGTGCCGGTGGTCGAAGGCGGCCACCAGCCGGATGTGCGCGGAGAGCAGCATGCCGTTGCCGAAGACGTCGCCGGACATGTCGCCGACGCCGACGACGGTGAAGTCCTGCGCCTGGGTGTCGACGCCGAGCTCGCTGAAGTGCCGCTTGACGCTCTCCCACGCGCCGCGCGCGGTGATCCCCATGGCTTTGTGGTCGTACCCGGCCGAGCCGCCGGAGGCGAAGGCATCGCCGAGCCAGAAGCCGTACCGCTTGGCCACGTCGTTGGCCTCGTCGGAGAAGCGCGCGGTGCCCTTGTCCGCCGCGACCACCAGGTACGCGTCGTCGCCGTCGCGGCGCACCACCCGCGCGGGCGGGCGCACCGCGCCGGTGGAGAGGTCGACATTGTCGGTGAGGTCGAGCAGCCCCGCGATGAAGGTGCGGTAGCAGGTGACGCCCTCGGTGGCGAGCGCCTGGCGGTCGGCGGCCGCGTCGCCGGTGGCCGCGGGCGGCCGCTTGACCACGAAGCCGCCCTTGGCGCCGACCGGCACGATCACCGCGTTCTTCACCGCCTGCGCCTTGACCAGCCCCAGGATCTCGGTGCGGAAGTCCTCCAGCCGGTCCGACCAGCGCAGCCCGCCGCGCGCCACCGAGCCGAAGCGCAGGTGCACGCCCTCGACCCGGGGCGAGTAGACGAAGATCTCGTACTTCGGCCGCGGCTTGGGCAGCTCGGCGATCTCGGCGGGCTCGACCTTGATCGAGAGGAAATCGCGCGGCTCGCCCTCGGCGCCGGTGACGTAGTAGTTGGTGCGCAGGGTGGCGCGGATCAGCCCGAGCAGGGCGCGCAGGATGCGGTCCGCGTCCAGGCTGACCACCTCGTCGATCCGGGTGCGCAGCCGCCCCTCCAGCTCGGCGGCGCGCTCGGCGGAGTTGGCGTCCGGGTCGAACCGGGCCGCGAAGAGGTCGACCAGCAGCCGCGCCGCCTCCGGGTAGACCAGCAGCACCCTGGCGATATTGGCCTGGCTGTAGGGGAACCCCGCCTGCTGCAGGTACTTGGCGTAGCCGCGCAGCACCGAGACGTCGCGCCAGGCCAGCCGGGCGCGCAGCACCAGCTCGTTCAGCCCGTCGGCCTCGGCCCGGCCGAACCAGGCCGCCTCGAAGGCCTGCACGAACCGGTCGCGCAGCCCCTCCAGCGGGGCGTGCACCGCGGTGGTGCCGTTCGGCGAGCGCAGCAGCTCGGCGTCCAGGTCCTTGTCCAGCGCGTCGCGCAGCAGCTCGGGGCGGGCCTGCACGCCGAAGTCGTAGATCCACCACTCGGCGCGCTCCGCGGCGCCGGTGCCCGCGCGCGGCGCGATCCGGTACGGTCGCTCGTCCACCACCTCGACGCCGAGGCTCTGCAGCACCGGCATCACCTGGCTGAGCGAGACCCCGGAGCCGCCGATGTAGAGGCTGAACCGCCACGACCCCGGCGCGGAATCGGGGGTGCGGTAGAGGAACTGGTCGATGGTGTCGGCGCCGAGCCGCTCCAGCCGCACGATGTCGGCCAGCGCGCGGGCCGGGTCGAAGTCCTGCTTGTAGCTCTCCGGGAAGGCGCCGGTGTAGCGGTCGAGCACCTCGGAGGTGACGACGGCGGTGGCGGCGAGCTCCTCCTCCAGCCGGTCCTGCCAGGACCTGCTGGTCTCCACCAGCTGCCGCTGGATCCGCCTGCGGCTCTCGTCGCCGGTGTCGGGCAGCTCGGTCCCCCGCGGCATCCGCACGGTGAAATAGACGCTGGCGATTTCATTTTCGCTGACCCGAACCGAGTACTCGATGTCGTCGCTGCCGAACTCCTGCCCGAGGATGCCCTGCATGCGCAGCCGCACCTCGGTGGTGTAGCGATCCCGCGGCATGTAGACCAGGCAGGCCACGAAGCGGCCCTGCCGATCGGCGCGCAGGAAGAGCCGCACCTGCCTGCGCTGGCGCACGGTGAGCACGGCGGCGGCGGTGTGCTCCAGGCTGTCCGCGTCGGAGGAGAAGAGCTCGGTGCGCGGCAGCGACTGGATGGTCTCCAGCATGGCCTGGCCGGAGTACGAGGACAGCTCGTGCCCGCTGCGCGCGATGGCCCGCTGCACCCGGCGCGCGATGACCGGGATGTCCAGCACGTTCTCGTGCACCGCCGTGACCGTGAAGACGCCGAGGAAGACGTGCTCGCCGACGACCGCGCCGGATTCGTCGAAGTCGGCGACCCCGACGAAGTACGGGTAGGCCGCCCGGTGCACGGTGGCCCGCACCAGCCCCTGGGTCAGCACCAGCAGCGGCCGGTCGGCGCCGGCGAAGGGGACCGCGAAGTCGGTGCCGACGTCGGGGGCGAGCACGCCGAGGCAGCTCTCCCGCACCGGCTCCGGCACCTCGTCGCCGTCGTGGTAGCGGTATCGGCCGTAGCCGAGCACGGTGAAGTTGCCCTCGGCGAGCCAGTCGAGCAGCTTCGCGGTGTCGCCCAGATCCTCGGCCGGGAACGGCGCGTCACCGCGCTCCGCCGCGGCCCGCAGCGCGGCGGCGACGGCCTCCTGCTGCCGGAGGATCTCGTCGGTGTCGGCGACCACCTGGCGGACGTCGTCGATGACGTCGGTGATCGAGCCGCGCACCTTCTCCAGCAGCGCGGAGCTGACCGTCGGCGGCAGCTGAACGAACATCCAGGACTCGGGGACCCCGGCCGCGCCCCTGCTCCCGGCCTCGTGCGGGGTGACCGCGGTGAGGACGCCGTCCGTGCGGCGCACCTCGAAGATGGGGTGCACCAGCTCGACCATCCGCACGCCGAGCTTGCCGAGCGTCGCGGTGACCGACTCGACCAGCAGCGGCATGTCGTCGGTGACGATCTGCACCGCGGGGCCGAAGTCCGAGGCGTCCGGGTGGAAGACCCGCACCACGGCCTCGCCGCGCCGCCGCACGCGGGCGAGTTCGATGTGCAGGCGGAAGATGTCGGTGCCGCCGCGGATGGCGTAGTCGACGTCGCCGGCGTCGACATGCCGGAAGTACGCCTCCTCGAGGTCGGCCAGCGACCCGCGCACCTGCTCCGGCAAACTCTCGGACCACTGCTCTGTGGACACTTCGGACGACACCGTCATGCTCCTGACATCTCCCTCGGTACGGATTCGGTGATCTGCCGTGCATCGGCCCTGATGCGGGGAGAACCACCTCGGCGAAGCGCGCCGGAGATTCCAGCGGGTCCGGGAACATGCACTGCGACGGCGGATTTCACCACTCGGCGGTGGAGGGCGAGTGCACGGCGGAGCGAGGAAGGTTCAGACCGAACCTGGAATTGCACGTAACCCACACTATCGACTCCGCGCGAATACGGCGCGACAGTCCGGAAGCTACTGGTGGGGCAATAAGTTACGAGCCGTGGGGAAGGGCGAAGCGAGCCGGCCGGATGGGTCCGACCGGTCGCGATCGAACCCACCCGGAAATTCCGGCCGGAAAAAACTAGTCGCGGGTCAGTTTGCGGTGCGTGAGCCGGTGCGGGCGGGCCGCTTCCAACCCGAGACGTTCGATCTTGTTCGCCTCGTACGCCTCGAAGTTGCCCTCGAACCAGAACCACTTGGCCTCGTTGGACGAGTCGCCCTCCCACGCCAGGATGTGCGTGCAGGTGCGGTCGAGGAACCAGCGATCGTGCGAGATCACCACGGCGCAGCCGGGGAACTGCTCGAGCGCGTTCTCCAGCGAACTCAGAGTTTCCACGTCGAGGTCGTTGGTCGGCTCGTCGAGCAGGATCAGGTTGCCGCCCTCCTTGAGGGTGAGCGCCAGGTTCAGCCGGTTGCGCTCGCCGCCGGAGAGCACCCCGGCCGGCTTCTGCTGATCCGGGCCCTTGAAGCCGAAGGCCGAGACGTAGGCGCGGGAGGGCATCTCCTGCTGGCCGACCTGGATGAAGTCGAGCCCCTCCGAGACCACCTGCCACACCGTCTTGGCCGGGTCGATCCCGCCGCGGCTCTGGTCGACGTAGCTCAGCTTCACCGTGTCGCCGACCCGGACCGTGCCGCTGTCCGGCTGCTCCAGCCCGACGATGGTCTTGAACAGCGTGGTCTTGCCGACGCCGTTCGGGCCGATGACGCCGACGATGCCGTTGCGCGGCAGGGTGAAGGACAGGTCCTTGATCAGCTGGCGGTCGCCGAAGCCCTTGTCCAGGTGCTCCACCTCGACCACCACATTGCCGAGCCGCGGCCCGGCCGGGATCTGGATCTCCTCGAAGTCCAGCTTCCGCATCTTCTCGGCCTCGGCGGCCATCTCCTCGTAGCGGCCGAGGCGGGCCTTGTTCTTGGCCTGCCGCGCCTTGGCGCCGGAGCGCACCCAGGCGAGCTCCTCCTTGAGCCGCTTCTGCAGCTTCTGGTCCTTCTTGCCCTGGACCTCGAGCCGCTCGGCCTTCTTCTCCAGGTAGGTGGAGTAGTTGCCCTCGTACGGGTAGGCCCGGCCGCGGTCCAGCTCCAGGATCCAGCCGGCCACATTGTCCAGGAAGTACCGGTCGTGGGTGACGGCGAGCACGGCGCCCGCGTACTGCGCCAGGTGCTGCTCCAGCCAGAGCACCGACTCGGCGTCGAGGTGGTTGGTCGGCTCGTCCAGCAGCAGCAGGTCGGGCTTGCTGAGCAGCAGCTTGCAGAGCGCGACCCGGCGGCGCTCGCCACCGGAGAGGTTGGTGACCGGCTCGTCCGGCGGCGGGCAGCGCAGCGCGTCCATGGCCTGCTCCAGCTGGGAGTCGACGTCCCACGCGTCGGCGTGGTCCAGATCCTCCTGCAGCTTGCCCATCTCGTCCATGAGCTCGTCGGAGTAGTCGGTGGCCATGAGCTCGGCGATCTCGTTGAAGCGGTCGAGCTTGACCTTGATCTCGCCGAGCCCCTCCTCGACATTGCCGCGGACGGTCTTCTCCTCGTTCAGCGGCGGCTCCTGCTGCAGGATGCCGACGGTCGCGCCGGGCGCGAGGAACGCTTCGCCGTTGTTCGGCTGGTCCAGTCCGGCCATGATCTTCAGCACGCTCGACTTACCCGCGCCGTTCGGACCGACGACACCGATCTTGGCGCCGGGAAGGAAGTTCAGCGTGACGTCGTCGAGCACGACCTTGTCGCCGTGCGCCTTGCGAACCTTCTTCATTTGGTAGATGAACTCAGCCATGGAGCAAAGCCTATCGGTGGAAGGAAACGGATAACGTGCGGGAGCTGGCCCGGTCGGCACCCCGCCGACCGCGCGCTCAGGCGTCGACCGGCTCGGCGATGCGGGTGGGACCCGGGCGGCCAACCGTACCCGATCCGGCCGCTCGATCCGGGAACGGGCCGGGGGCGGCGGCCGCCGCTTCCGGCAGCGCCCGCGGCGCCACCCCGGCCTCCGGCATGGGCTCGGTGACCGCGTCCGGCTCCGCGCCCTCCGGCCGCGGCCGCTCGGCCCGCCTGCTGATCGCCGCGGTGCACCTGGCCAGGTCGGGCCCGATGGCGACGGCCCGCATCTCCAGGTCGCGCCGCTCGACGCCGTCCTTGGCCCGGTACTCGTGCGTCCGCAGCTGGCCGTGCACGAGCACCGGGTCGCCGCGGCGGACCGAGGCGTGCACCCCCGGCACCAGCCGCCGCCAGCAGCTCACCGTGAGGAACAACGTCCCGTTGTCCACCCATTCCCCGGACGCCTGATCGAACCGCCGGGAATTGCTCGCCACCCGGAAGGTGATCACCGGCTCCCCGTTCGCCAGCTCCCGCTTCGCCGGGTGGGTGACCACCGTGCCCGCCACCGTCGCCATCGCCTCGTACATGGTCGCGCCCCCTTCGCTGTTTCGTGTCCGGCTCCCAGGGTGCCGCAGCGGGCCCGGCGAAGACCCGCGCCGACGGCGTGCCTGTGGATAACTCCGCCCCTGTGGAATTCCGGGCTCAGCGCGCGGCCGGGTCACCGTTCGCGCCGCACAGCACCACGATGGTCCGGCGCCCCGGCTCGGGCACGAAGGCACCGCTGAGCAGGGCGGCGAGCGCCGCCGCGCCGGAGGGCTCGACCACGATCCGGAACTCCCGCCAGAGCTGCTCGCGGGCCGCGTCGACGGCGTCGTCGGTCACGGTGAGCGCGGGCACGGCGGCGCGGCGGGCGAGGTCGAGCGCGATCGCCCCGACCCGGTCCGGCCCGGCGGAATCGGCGGCGGGCACCGCGACCGGCCGCTCCGCCCGCAGCGCGGCGCGCAGCAGCGCCCTGCGCTCCGGCTCGACCCCGATGACCGGCTGCCGCCTGCCGAGCGCGGCGGCCAGCCCGCCGATCAGCGCGCCGCCGCCCACCGCGGCCAGCACCGGCGGCCTGCCGCGCACCTGCTCCTCCAGCTCCAGCCCGAGCACGCCTGCCCCGGCGACCACCGCGGCGGTGTCGTGCAGGGGCAGGTACAGCGCGCCCCGCTCGGCCGCGAGTTCGGCGGCGTGCGCGCAGGCCGCGGCGTGCGTGGTGCCGTGCCAGCGCACCTCGGCGCCGTGCGACCACATGGCGGCGACCTTGCTGTGCGGCGCCGTCTCCGGCACCACGACGGTGCAGCTCCGGCCGAGCCGGGCGGCGGCGAGCGCGGCCGCGACCCCGGTATTGCCGCCGGAGGCGAGCACCACCTGCTCGGGGTACTCGGCCGCGGTGAGCAGCGCGTGCAGCGCGCCGCGGAGCTGGAAGGTGCCGCCGTGCTGCAGGTACTCCAGCTTGAGCGAGACCGGGAAGCCGGCGACGCTGGTGTGGAAGACGGGGGTCTTGCGGAGCTGCCCGGCCAGCCGCCTGCGGGCCGCGCGCACGTCGGAGCGGAACACCCGGGCCGGCGCGACGGTGGTCGCGGCGTCAGTCACCGCGCGGCCCACGGTCCCGGCGCGCGAGCTCGGCGTACATGGCGTTGTGCGCGGCCAGGTCGGCGTCGTGGTCGCGCTCCGCGGCGCGGTCGGTGCGCTGGGCCAGCCGCTCGTCGCTGCGCGACCACTGGATGAGCAGCGCGAGCATCACGACCACCAGCGGCACCTCGCCGCTGGCCCAGGCCAGGCTGCCGCCGGTGCGCTGGTCGCCGAGCAGGTCGCTGTTCCAGTCGATGCCGAGGCTGCGGTAGAACCAGGCGCCCATCACCGTGGTCATGCTCATCAGCGCGATCCCGAAGAAGGCGTGGAACGGCAGCGAACCGAAGACCATGCCGAGCCGGGTCAGCGGCTCCACCCGGCGCGGCTTGGGGTCGATCCCGATCACCACCCAGTAGAAGAGGTAGCCGCTGAGCAGGAAGTGCAGGTTCATCAGGACGTGCGCGGCGTGCGAGTCGGCGTAGGCGTCGAAGATGCCGCCCAGGTAGAGCGCGTAGAAGCCGCCGACGAAGATCACCGAGGCGACGATCGGGTGGGTCAGGAACCTGGACACCGGGCTGTGCACCGCGGCCAGCAGCCACTCCCGCGGCCCCGGCGGGTTCTCCCGGCCTGCCGGGGGCAGCGCGCGCAGCGCCAGCGTCACCGCGCCGCCGAGCGCGAGCAGGATCGGCGTCAGCATGGAGAGCGCCATGTGCGCGCCCATGTGCACGCTGAACACCGCCGGGGAGTACCGCCCGACCCCGGACGAGGTCGCGACGAGCAGCACCGCGCAGCCGGAGAGCCAGGCGATGGTGCGCCCCACCGGCCAGCGGTCGCCGCGCTTGCGCAACCGGCGCACACCGAGCAGGTAGAGCACCGCGAGCACGACCGCGGCGGTGCCGAAGAGCAGGTCGAAGCGCCAGTCGACGGCGAGCCGGGCGAAGGTCGGCGGCCCGGCCAGGTCGTACCCGAGCTCGACCTCGGTCGGCGATGGCACGCTGCCGGGCGCGGGCGGCGGGGTGCGGCCTAGCCCGGCGGCCAGCCCGAAGGTGGCCGCCAGCAGCAGCACCTCGACGCCGGCGAAGCGCACCAGCGCCCTGCGGTCGCCCGGGTCGGCCGCCAGCGCGGGCAGCGCGGCCCGCCGCTGCAGGTACCCGAAGATCCCGAGCACGATCAGCGCGGCCGCCTTGGCCAGCACCAGCCGGCCGTAGGTGGTGTCCAGCAGGTCGCCGGGCGGCACCCGGACCCAGGCATTGATCACCCCGCTCGCCGCGATCACCGCGAAGGCCACCGCCGCGACGGCGGAGAACCGGCGCGCGGCGAGCGCGGTGTGCGAGCCGTCGCGCAGCGCGTGCGCCAGCACCGCGGCCAGCCCGCCCGCCCAGACCGCGGCCGAGACGAGGTGCAGGATGAGCGAGTTGGTGGCGACGTCGTGCGCCCCGCCGGAGGAGGAGTGCCCGGTGAGCGCCAGCGGCATCATGGCGATCACCGCGCCGAGCAGCAGCAGCGGGGTCCAGCCCCAGCGCAGCGCCAGCCGGGCGCCGACCGCGACGATCAGCGCGCAGAGCACCGTGCTGCGCCAGGCCCCGGCCAGCTCGATCTGCCCGACCGCGCGCCACAGCTCGGCGGGCTGCCAGACCTCCCGCACCGGCCGCCCGGTGGTGTCCGAGGCGGTGAGCGGCACCAGCAGCGCGGCGCAGCAGGCCCACACCAGCGCGGCGTCCGATCCGCGGCGCACCGCGCGGTACCCGGCCACGTCGAGCAGGCCGTCCCGCTGCGGCGGCACCAGGAAGGCCGCGAAGAGCAGCGAGCCGACGGTGAGCGCCGCCGCCAGATCGGCCAGCGCCCGCACCGCGGGCAGCCCGTAGGTGGTGAGCGGCCCCGGATCGGGGATGCCGAGCAGCGTCAGCGCCTCGGCCGCGGAGAGTCCGACGACGAGCGCGGCGACCACCGCGCCGGCGGCACCGGCGACGGCGAGCAGGACGGGAAAGGTGAAGGGCCCCGCGACCGGCGCCGGAGCGTCCGCGGGAACATCGCTCACCGGAGCGGATTCGTGCGGGGCGGACATACGACCCAGCGTAGTGGGAGCGCGAAACTCCGTGACGGACGGCTGCCGGGTCGACCTCGCACCGGGTCGCTATACTCGCCGTGCCGGTTCGCGCGGGGTTGCGGCCGGCCACCGTGGATGCGACTGCCTCCGTAGCTCAGTTGGATAGAGCAAGGGCCTTCTAATCCCTAGGTCGCAGGTTCGATTCCTGCCGGGGGCGCACACCACTCTCGACCGGTGCTGTGCACGCAGGTCCCCGGAAATTTACCCGGTACGCCCGGCAGGCAAACCAGCAAATCTCAGTCGCAGACCGCGGCCACCGCGGTGCCGATCAGCCCGAGCCCGTGGTCCAGCTCGTCCGTGCTCAGGGTCAGCGGCGGCATGAGCTTGACGACCTGGTTGGTCGAGCCGGAGGTCTCCACCAGCAACCCCAGCTCGAAGGCGGCCTGGGAGACCTTGCCCGCGTGCGACGGGTCGGTGAAGACCAGGCCGTGGATGAGGCCGCGGCCGCGGGTGGTGGTGCCGGGGCACCCGGCGGCGATCTCGGCCAGTCCGGCGGCCAGCCGCTCTCCCTTGGCCAGCACCGAGCGCTCCAGGACGTGGTCGGACCAGTACTGCTCCAGCGCCACCCGCGCGGTGACGAAGGCCGGGTTGTTGCCGCGGAAGGTGCCGTTGTGCTCGCCGGGTGCCCACTGGTCGTGCTCGGCCTTGAAGAGCACCAGTGCCATGGGCAGGCCGTAGCCGCCGATGGACTTGGACATGGCGACGATGTCCGGGGTGATGCCTGCCCGCTCGAAGGAGAAGAACGGCCCGGTGCGGCCGCAGCCCATCTGCACGTCGTCCACGATGAGCAGGATGCCGCGGGCGGCGCAGAGCTCGGCCAGCTCGCGCAGCCACTCGACCCTGGCGACATTGATGCCGCCCTCGCCCTGCACCGTCTCCACGATCACCGCGGCGGGCTTGTCCAGCCCGGAGGAGGTGTCGTCCAGCGCGCGGCGCATCCAGCGCAGCTCGTCCTCGCCGCCGAGGAAGCCGTCGTAGGGCATGGGGTTGGTGTACGGCAGCGGGACGCCGGCGGCCGCGCGCTTGGCGGCATTGCCGGTCACCGAGAGCGCGCCGAGCGACATGCCGTGGAAGGCATTGGTGAAGTTCAGCACGGTCTGCCTGCCGGTGATCTTGCGCGCCAGCTTGAGCGCCGCCTCCACCGCATTGGCCCCGGTCGGGCCGGGGAACTGCACCTTGTAGTCCAGCCCGCGCGGCACGAAGACCAGGTCGCGCAGCGCCTCGAGCAGGCCGCGCTTGGCGACGGTCGCCATGTCCAGGCTGTGGATGACGCCGTCGTTCAGGATGTAGTCGACCAGCGCCCGCTTGAAGACGGGGTTGCTGTGGCCGTAGTTGAGCGCGCCCGCCCCCGCGAAGAAGTCCAGGTAGTCCCGGCCCGCCTCGTCCCGGAGCCAGCTGCCGCTCGCGGTGGCGAAGACCGTGGGCCAGGCCCGGCAGTAGCCGCGGACGTTCGATTCGACGGTCTCGAAAATGGAGGCGGTCATGGGCGGTCCCCGATCGGTGAGCGACGGCGCTGTCGAACATTCTGAAGCGCATGCGTTTCTAACACTGCGCACCGGGGTTCTGCAGGGTTTTTGCCGAAAACCGGGAGGTCAGTGCGCGGAGTAGAGGCTGACCTCGCCGTTCTCCCCGAGGAAGGCGTTCACCAGCAGGATGCCGCCGGCCCGCAGCTGATCCGGCTCCGGCGCGGTGGTGGTGACGTTGATCTGCGGGATGGCGGCCCAGTTCACCACGAACCGCTCGGGCAGCGCGTCGTCGTCGGAGAGCCGGGCCAGCCGGAATACCGAGACGGTCTTGCCGACCACCAGGTCGCGCACCACGTCGGCGACCCGCTCCGGATCCTCGAGCGCGAACAGGAACCCGAACGTGAGTTCCGGGGAGGAGACGTAGGCGGGCACGACCCGAAGATTAGCTGATCGCTCGCCGGAGCGGCGGGCGCGCGATACGACCCCACCGGGCAGCTCGCGGCTACAGCACGCGGCCGGGCCGGACCCACACGACGCCGGACAGCGCGGTGCCCCGGCCGCCTGGTTGCAGCCGGGGCACTGCGCGTCGAACTCGGGTCAGCGCGGCCCGTCGCCCGGGTGGTCGACCACCTCGGCGTCCAGGATCACGCCATCGGGCTTCACCGCGGGGGCGGGCGCCGGGCGCTCCGGCTCGGGCGCGGCGAGATCCTCGTCCTCGGCGCGCTGCGCCGCCGCGTCGCGCTTGGCGGCCGCGGCCGCCTCGCGCATCTCGATGGCGTCGGTCATCCACTCGCCGATCTCGCGGGTGACCGCGCCGACCGTGTCGGTGATGATCGAGGCGATCGTGCCGACCCGCTTCGCTCCGGACACGGTCAGTTCCTGGATGAGATCCTTGTTGCTCTCGAATTTCCCGATCATCTACACGCCCGCTTCGGTCGCCTCTCGCTTACGCATGACGATAACACCGGGGGTGGGATCGCCCTTCGTGAAGCTGTCGGGCAGCGCGAGCTTGAAGATCTTGGCCCAGACCGAGCCGATCTGCTTGGCGAACGGCCCGGTGTTGTAGGGCAGCCCGAACTTCTCGCAGAGCGCCCGCACCTCGGGCGCCATCTCCGGGTACCGGCTCGCGGGCAGGTCCGGGAAGAGGTGGTGCTCGATCTGGTGCGAGAGGTTGCCGGACATGATGTGGAAGAGCTTGCCGCCCTCGATATTGGCGGAGCCGAGCATCTGCCGGATGTACCACTCGCCGCGGGTCTCGTCCATCGTCTCGTCCTGTGTGAACGTCTGTACGCCGTTCGGGAAGTGGCCGCAGAAGATAATCGAGTAGGCCCAGACATTGCGGACCAGGTTCGCGGTGGCGTTGCCCGCCAGCGTGCTGAGGAAGAGCGGGCCGGTGAGCGCGGGGAAGACCACGTAGTCCTTGAGCGTCTGCCGCCCCGCCTTCTTCCACCACCCCTTGATCAGCGGCTTGAGGTCGGCCCACTTCCGCTTGCCCTGCACGATGTTCTCCGCCTCGGCGTCGTGCAGCATGACGCCCCACTCGAAGAGCACCATGAGCAGGAAGGCGTAGAGCGGGTTGCCCAGGTAGTACGGGTTCCACTTCTGGCCCTCGTCCATCCGCAGGATGCCGTAGCCGATGTCCCGGTCCATGCCGTGGATATTGGTGAAGGTGTGGTGCATGTAGTTGTGCGAGTGCCGCCACTGGTCGGCGGGGCAGACGTTGTCCCACTCGAACTCGCGGGAGTTGATGTCCGGCTCGCGCATCCAGTCGTACTGGCCGTGCATGACGTTGTGGCCGATCTCCATATTGTCGAGGATCTTCGACACGGAGAGCGAGGCCACCGCGGCCAGCCAGAACGGCGGCAGGAAGCCGAGGTACATGAGCCCGCGGCCGGCCACCTCGAAGCCGCGCTGGGCCTTGATGACCTTGTAGAGGTACTCGCGGTCGCGCTCGCCCAGGTCGGCGCTGACGCGGTCGCGCAGTTCGTCGAGGGCGCGGCCGATCTCCTCGATGTCCTCGGGGCTGAGAACGAGCGGGCCGTCCTTGGTCTCGGTCAGGATGGTCATGGTGACTCCCTTCAGATCTCGATGTCGACGTCGCCGACGGCCGCGCTGACGCACAGCTGGATGGGCTGGTCGGGGTCGCTGTCGGTCTCCCCGGTGCGCAGGTTGCGGGTGCAGCCGGTGCGCTTGACCGCCGTGCAGGAGAAGCAAATCCCCATGCGGCAGCCGAACTCGGGGGTGAGCCCGGCGGCTTCGGCCTGCTCGAGCAGGCTCTCGCCGGTGTTGTCGGAGCGGACGTCGCTGGCGGAGAAGGTGGTGGTGCCGTGCACGTCGGCGTCGGCGATCGGGGCGAGCGCGACGGTGAACTCCTCGCTGTGCACGCGGTTCGCCAGGCCGTCGGCCGCGAAGACCTCGCGCACCCCGTCCATCAGCCGGGCCGGGCCGCAGACGAAGGTCTCGGCACTGCGGTACCAGGGGGCGAGCTGCTCCAGCTCGGCCCGGTCGAAGTAGCCGGTGCCCGCACGGCGATCCGGGTAACGGAACTCCACCCGGATATTCGGGTGCTCGGCGGCGATCCGGGCCAGCTCGTCCCGGTGCGGCACGAAGACCTCGGCCTTGGCGAAGTGCAGGAAGAGCACCTCGCCGCGGTAATCCTCCTCCGCCAAGGTGCGCAGCATGGAGAGCACCGGGGTGATCCCGCTGCCGCCGCTGACCAGCAGCACCCGCTCCGGGCGCGGCTCGGGCAGCGCGAAGGTGCCGGCGGCCTGCTCCAGATCGACCACCAGGCCGGGGGCCGCGTGCTGGTACAGGTACTGCGAGACGATGCCGCCGGAGTGCGCCTTGACGGTGAGTTCCAGCCTGCGCTCGCGGCCCAGCTCGCCGTTCACCGGCGAGTAGCAGCGGGTGTGCCGCACCCCGTCGACCACGACGCCGAGCGTGACGTACTGCCCGGCGGTATGGCCGCGCCAGTGCCGGGTGGGCCGCAGGGTGAGCGTCACCGAGCCGGGGGCGGAGCGGTTCACCCGGGTCACCTCGGCGCGCATGCGACCGACGGTGAGCGTCGGGCGCACGAGTTCCAGGTAGCGGTCGACTGGGTGCGGGGAGGTGAGGGTCTGCACCAGGTTGACGAGATCCACCATGTCGCTGCTCCATACCGTCGATGACTGTCGTCGACAGGCATGCCCACTTATTTTCAGTGCACGCCTGTACACTCATCCAGTGTGACAAACGGGTACAGGTATGTGTCAACCGCGCAGACGTGTGACGGCAGCAACAATGACGCGAGGAAGTCATGGTGAACGCATGTATGCTCAGCGAGATGACTGAGCAGGCGGTGACCAGGGGCGAGCGCAAGGAGCGCACGCGGCAGGCGCTGCTCGACGGCACGCTCGCACTCGCCGCCGAGCGGGGCTTCGCCGCGCTCAGCCTGCGCGAGATCGCCCGGTCGGCGGGAATCGTACCGACCGCCTTCTACCGCCACTTCCCCTCCCTCGACGACCTGGGCCGGACCCTGGTCGACGACGGGGTGAAGGCGCTGCGGCTGGCGCTGCGCGAGGTCAGGCGCAATTCCGGGACGCAGCTCTCGGAGATCGTGCGCTTCGTCTTCGATCAGGTGCGGGCGAAGCGGGAGCTCTTCGGCTTCTTCGCGCGCGAGCGGCACGGCGGCTCGGCGGTGATCCGCGGCGCCATCGCGCTGGAGATCCAGCTGATCGTGCGCGAGCTGGTCACCGACCTCTCCCGGGTGCCGACGCTGGACACCTGGAGCTCCGACGATCTGGAGATCGCGGCGGAGCTGCTCGTCGCCACCGTCTCGGACGGGATCGCCGCGTTCGTCTCGGTGCCGGAGCGCGAGGAGTCCGCGATCGTGGAGCTCACTGTGCGCAAGGTCACGCTGATCGGCGTCGGTATGGGCTCCTGGAAACCGCCCCGGGCCTGAGCGCTCAGTACTCCGCCACCTCGGCCCGGTCCGGGCTGCGCACCGGGAGCAGCACCAGCAGCCCGGCCCCGAGGACGAGTACCAGCCCGACGATGCCCGCGCGGTCGGCGTCGAAGAGCCAGACGAAGAGCCCGAAGAGCCCCGGCGCCAGGAACGACACCGCACGCCCGGTCGTGGTGTAGAGCCCGAACAGCTGCCCCTCCCGGCCGGGCGGTGCGAGCCGGGCCAGGAACGAGCGCGCGGCCGCCTGCGCGGGCCCGACGAACGCGGTGAGCAGCAGCCCGAACACCCAGAACAGCACCGGCCCCGACACCAGCAGCAGCGCGAGGCCGCAGACGATCATGCCCGCCAGCGACACCACGATCACCGGCTTGGGCCCGATGGTGTCGTCGAAGCGGCCCGCGGCCACCGCGCCGATCGCGGCGATGACGTTGGCGGCGACGCCGAAGAGCAGCACGTCGGAGTCGGCGATGCCGTAGACGTTCACCGCGAGCACCGCGCCGAAGGTGAAGACCCCGGCCAGCCCGTCCCGGAAGACCGCGCTGGCCAGCAGGAACTGCACGGTTCGGCGATCCACCCGCCAGAGTTCGCGCAGGTCGCGCCAGAGCACCCGGTACGAGCCGAGCAGCCCGGCCTCGGCGGCGCCGGGGTCGGCGTCGGTGCGCGGCAGCTCCGGGACGGCGAAGAGCACCGGCAGCGCGAAGGCCGCGAACCAGACCGCGGCCAGCATCGCCACCAGACGGATGTTCAGCCCGTCGTCGGTCGGCACGCCGAGCAGCCCGCGGCTGTCGCCGTCCCCGGAGATGAAGCCGAAGTAGCAGATGAGCAGCAGGAAGATGCCGCCGAAGTACCCCATGGCCCAGCCGAAGCCGGAGACCCGGCCGATGGTCCGCGGCGTCGAGACCTGGCGCAGCATGGCGTTGTACGGCACGTTCGCCAGCTCGAAGAAGGCGGCGCCCAAGGCGAGCAGCACCAGCCCGAGCCAGAGGTCGCTGTAGTCGTCGTGCACGAAGAACATGCCGGTCATGCAGGCGACGGTGAGGCCGGTCAACACCCCGAGCCCACGCTTGCGCCCGGCCGCGGCGTCGAAGTACTGCCCGCTGACCGGGGCGGTCAGCGCCACCACCAGCCCGCCCGCGGCGAGCGCCCAGGCCAGCCAGGCGCTGGCCGAGGTACCGCCGGGCAGGTCGTCGCCGACCGTGTCGGTGAGGTACACCGAGAAGACGAAGGTGAGGATGACGGCGTTGAACGCCGACGACCCCCAGTCCCACAGCCCCCAGGCCACCACCTGTCCGCGCGTGGCCGCGCCACCGACGGTGGCCCGGGCGTTCACCTCCGCCATACCGGGCAGCCTAACCGGCTCCGGCCCGGGAATCGCGGCGAAACGCCCTATGCACTCAATTGCATAGTACCCGGTGTTACGACTACCCTTCCGGCATGGCCCTCGAGCACGCCCTGCTGGTTTCGCTCACCGAGCGGGCCGGTTCGGGGTACGAACTGGCGCGCCGCTTCGACAAGTCCATCGGGTACTTCTGGCGCGCGACCCACCAGCAGATCTACCGGGTGCTCAAGCGTATGGCCGAATCCGGCTGGGTGACCGGCGAATCCGTGCCGCAGGCGGGCAGGCCGGACAAGAAGGTCTACGCCGTCTCCGAGGCGGGCCGGGCCGAGCTGGCCCGCTGGATCGCCGAGCCCACCGATACCGGCGTGCCGCGCAACGAGCTCGGCGTGAAGATCCGCGGCGCCGCGCACGGCGACGTGGCGGCGCTCTGCGTCGAGGTGGAGCGGCACCGCGAGCAGCACGCCGCCCGGCTCGAGGTCTTCCGCATGTTGGAGAAGCGTGATTTCCCCGCGCCGGAGCAGCTCTCCGGCACCACCCTGCACCAGTACCTGGTCCTGCGCGGCGGCATCCGCGTTGAGGCCGGGTTCGTCGACTGGTGCGACGAAGTACTCCGGGCGCTGCGCCCGGGAAAGGCCGGGCCCGCATGACTCGCTTCCCGCACCTGTTCGCCCCGCTCGACCTCGGCCACGTCACGCTGCCCAACCGGGTGGTCATGGGGTCGATGCACACCGGGCTGGAGGACCGGGCCCGCGATATTTCCAGACTCGCCGCGTACTTCGCCGAACGCGCGCGCGGCGGGGTCGGGCTCATCGTCACCGGCGGCTACGCGCCGAACCGCACCGGCTGGCTGCTCCCGCTCGGCGCCAAGCTCACCACTACCGCCGAGGCGCTGCGGCACCGGCAGGTCACCGGCGCGGTGCACGAGGCGGGCGGGCTCATCGCGCTGCAGATCCTGCACGCCGGGCGCTACTCGTACTGGCCGGGCAGCGTCTCCGCCTCCGCGATCAAGGCGCCGATCAACCCGTTCCGGCCGCGCGCGCTCTCCGCCCGCGGCATCGAGCGCACCATCGACGACTACGTGCGCTGCGCCCGGCTGGCCCGGCTGGCCGGGTACGACGGGGTCGAGATCATGGGCGGCGAGGGGTACTTCCTGAACCAGTTCCTGGCGCCGCGCACCAATCGGCGCGGGGACCGCTGGGGTGGCTCGGCGGAGAATCGGCAGCGCATCGCGGTGGAGATCGTGCGCCGGATCCGCGTCGAACTGGGTACCGACTTCCTGCTGCTCTTCCGGCTCTCCATGGCGGAGTTCGTGGAGAAGGGGCAGACGCTCACCGAGATCACCGCACTGGCACGGGAACTGGAGGCCGCCGGGGTGGACATCCTGAACACCGATATCGGCTGGCACGAGGCCAGGGTGCCGACCATCGTCACCTCGGTGCCGCGTGCCGCTTTCACCGAGTTCACCGCGCGGATCACGCGGGCCGTCTCGATCCCGGTCTGCGCCTCCAATCGGATCAATATGCCCGAGGTGGCCGAGGAGATCCTGACCCGCGGCGATGCCGCGCTGGTCTCCATGGCCCGGCCGCTGCTCGCCGACCCCGACTGGGTGCGCAAGGCCGCCTCCGACCGGGTGGACGAGATCAATACCTGCATCGCCTGCAACCAGGCCTGCCTGGACCACGCCTTCAAGCACAAGACCGTCTCCTGCCTGGTCAATCCGCGCGCCTGCCACGAGACCGAGCTGACGCTGCTGCCCACCCGGCGCGGCAAGCGGGTCGCGGTGGTCGGCGCGGGGCCCGCCGGGCTCTCGGCGGCGGTGGCGCTGGCGCAGCGCGGGCACACCGTCGAACTCTTCGAGGCCGAGGAGCGGATCGGCGGGCAGTTCGACCTGGCCCGGCGGATTCCGGGCAAGGAGGAGTTCGACGAGTCGATCCGGTACTTCGCCCGCATGCTCGAGGTCACCGGCGTCACGGTGCACCTCGGCCGCCGGGTTACCGCGGCCGAGCTGGTCGAGGGCGGGTACGACGAGGTCGTGCTCGCCACCGGGGTGCGGCCGCGGATTCCGGAGATCCCCGGGATCGACCACCCCATGGTGATCTCCTACGCCGAGCTGGTGCGCGCGGAGAAGCAGCCCGGCGCGCGGGTCGCGGTGATCGGCGCGGGCGGGATCGGCTACGACATCAGCGAATTCCTCACCGTCGAGGGGCATCCCACGCTCAAGCTCGACGAGTGGAAGGAGGAGTGGGGGGTGAGCCTCGACGAGGAGCTGCCCGGCCAGCTCACGGCGCCGCGCCCCGCGCGCGCCGCCCGCGACGTGGTGCTGCTGCAGCGCAAATCCGGCGCCTTCGGCGCCACGCTCGGCAAGACCAGCGGGTGGGTGCACCGGGCGGCGATCAAAGCCAAGGGCGTCGAGCGGATCGGCGGGGTGAACTACGAGCGCATCGATGACGCCGGGCTGCACATCAGCTTCGGGCCGAAGCGCGAGCGGCCGCGGTTGATCCCGGTGGACACCGTGGTGATCTGCGCGGGGCAGGAGCCGGTGCGCGAGCTCGCCGAGCCGCTGCGCGCGGCCGGGGTCGCCCTGCACGTCATCGGCGGCGCCGACGTCGCCGCGGAGCTGGACGCCAAACGCGCCATCGACCAGGGCACCCGCCTCGCCGCCCGGCTCTGAGCCCCGCATCCCCTAGGCTCACCCGGGTGAGCCTGCCCTCCCCCACCACCGACAACCGCGCCGTCGTCACCGGCGCCTCCTCCGGCATCGGCACGGCGCTCGCCGCCGAGCTCGCCGCGCGCGGCTACTCGCTGATCCTCGTCGCCCGGCGCGAGGAGCTGCTCACCGCGCTCGCCGAGGAACTCACGGCCAAGCACGGCATCACCGCCGAGGTGCGCGCCGTCGACCTCGCCGACCGGGCCGCGCGGGCGCCGCTCGCCGAGGAGCTGGCCGGCCGGGACATCGCGGTGCTCTGCAACAACGCCGGTATCGCCACCTTCGGCGCGGTCGCCGAGCTGGACCCCGCCTACGAGCGGGACCAGCTGGAGCTGAACGCCGTCGCGGTGCACGACCTGAGCCTCGCGGTGCTGCCCGGCATGCTCGCCGCCCGCGCCGGCGGCATCCTGATCAGCGGCTCCGCGGCGGGCAATATGCCGATCCCGAACAACACCACCTACGCCGCGAGCAAGGCCTTCGCCAATACCTTCTCCGAGTCGCTGCGCGGCGAGCTCAAGGGCACCGGCGTGCACGTCACGCTGCTCGCCCCCGGCCCGGTGCGCACCGAGATCCCGGACCCCGCCGACGCCTCCATCGTGGACCGGCTGGTGCCCGACTTCATGTGGGTCTCCTCGGAGTACACCGCCAAGGTGTCGCTGGACGCACTGGCCAAGAACAAGATGCGCGTCGTCCCGGGGCTGATCAGCAAGGGCATGAGCGTCGCCGGGCAGTACGGCCCGCGCGCCGTCACCGCGCCGGTGGCCGGCGCCTTCTACCGCAAGCTGGGGAGCTGAGCGCGGCCGCTCAGCGACGCTTGCGGGTCCCGAAAATCGAGCGGCTGATCTCCCGCCCGGCCGCACTGGCCGCCGAGCGCAGGAAGCTTTTCACCGCCGGGTTCTTCATGATCCGCTCGGCCGCCGACTCCTCCGCCCGTTCGGCGCGGCCGGGCACCGGCTCCGGCTGCGCGGCGGCCAGTTTCGCCGCCATGATCTCGTACGCCGACTCGCGGTCGATGGTCTGCCCGTACTTCCCGTGCAGCCCGGAGGAGAGCGCGCGGGAGCGGATCGCCTCGGCACCGATGGTGTCCATGAGCGAGCGCGGCGGCGCGATCCTGGTCCAGGCCACCGGGGTGGGCGCGCCGCGCTCGGAGAGCACGGTGACGATCGCCTCGCCGGTGCCGAGCGAGGTCAGCGCGGACTCCAGGTCGTACACCTCGGTCCTCGGGTAGGTGCGCACCGTCCTGGCCAGCGCCTTCTGATCGTCCGGGGTGAAGGCGCGCAGCGCGTGCTGCACCCGGGCGCCGAGCTGGGAGAGCACCGCGTTCGGGATGTCGGCGGGCAGCTGGGTGCAGAAGAAGACGCCGACGCCCTTGGAGCGGATCAGCTTCACCGTCTGCTCCACCTGCTCCAGGAACGCCTTGGAGGCGTCGGCGAAGAGCAGGTGCGCCTCGTCGAAGATGAAGACCAGCTCCGGCCGCTCGACATCGCCGACCTCGGGCAGGGTCTGGAAGAGCTCGGCCAGCACCCACATGAGGAAGGTGGAGAAGAGCACCGGCCGCGCCGCCTGCTCGCCCAGCTCGAAGAGCGTGATCACGCCGCGGCCGTCCACCCGGCGCACCAGGTCGGCCGGGTCCAGCTCCGGCTCGCCGAAGAAGGTGTCGCCGCCCTCGGCCTCCAGGTTCACCAGGGCGCGCAGGATCACCCCGGCGGTCGCCGCCGAGACGCCGCCGATTCCGGCCAGCTCGGCCTTGCCGTCCGGGCTGGTCAGGTGCGTGATGACGGCGCGCAGATCCTTGAGATCCAGCAGCGCCAGGCCATTGCTGTCGGCCCAGTGGAAGATCAGCCCGAGCGTCGACTCCTGGGTGGGGTTGAGCCCGAGCACCTTGCTCAGCAGCACCGGGCCGAAGGAGGTGATGGTGGCCCGGATCGGCACCCCGATCCCGGCGGTGCCGAGCGAGACGAACTCGACCGGGAACTCCTCCGGCGCCCAGTCCCGCGCGCCGGTCTCGGCCGCGCGGGCGGTGAGCGTGTCGGTGCGCACGCCACGGGCCGCGAGCCCGGAGAGGTCGCCCTTCACGTCGGCCATGACCACCGGGACGCCCGCGCGCGAGAGCTGTTCGGCCAGCCCCTGCAGCGTCTTGGTCTTGCCCGTTCCGGTCGCGCCCGCCACCAGCCCGTGCCGGTTCACCGTGCGCAGCGGCAGGCGGACCACCGCCTCCGGGTCGACGACGCCGTCCACCAGCACCGTGCCCAGCGTGAGCGCCGCGCCCTCGGCCAGGTACCCCGCCGCGATCTCGCGCGCCGCGCCCGGCTCGCCCGCGACCGCGTACCCCGCGTTCGCCGCCTCCACCGCGGCCACCTCGCCCGCCACCGCCGACGCGCTGGTCACCGCGGGCTGGCCGAGCACCAGCTCGAGCTCGGCCGCCTCCGCGGCGGCGACCGCCTCGGCCGCGACCCGCGCCGCCTCGTCGGCGGCCCGCCTCGCCGCCGCGGCCCTCTCCTGCGGGGTCGTCATCGCGTGTCCTCCTGTACTCGAAACCGTGGCAACTCCGGGGCGAACCGGGATCCACTGTATCCGCGCCGATCCGGTCCGTGGCGTCACCGGTAGCCGCGGCGCCCGCGTTATGGTGCTCGGATGTCGGACAAACTTGTGGTGTGGATGGATTGCGAGATGACCGGGCTGCGGCTCGACAGCGACAAGCTGATCGAGGTGGCCGCGCTCGTCACCGACAGCGATCTCAATGTGCTCGGTGACGGCGTGGACATCGTGATCCACGCCGACGAGGCCGCGCTCGCCGCCATGCCGCCGGTGGTCACCGAGATGCACGCCCGCTCCGGGCTCACCGAGGAGGTGCGCCGCTCCGCCGTCACCGTCGCCGAGGCCGAGGAGCAGGTGCTCGCCTACATCAGGCAGTTCGCCCCCGCCCCGCGCACCGTGCCGCTGGCGGGCAACTCGATCGCCACCGACCGCGGCTTCCTGGCCAGGGACATGCCCGAGCTGGACGCGCACCTGCACTACCGGATGATCGACGTCAGCTCGATCAAGGAGCTGTGCCGCCGCTGGTACCCGCGCATCTACTTCGGCCAGCCGGAGAAGGGGCTCGCGCACCGCGCGCTCGCCGACATCACCGAATCCATCCGGGAGCTGGACTACTACCGGCGCACCGCCTTCGTGGCGCCGCCCGGGCCGTCGAGCGCCGAGATCGCCGCCGTGACGGCCGAGCTGAACGGCGCGCGAACCCCCGGCGGCCAGGGCGATTAGTGGTTCCGGCGCCGGGCACGCTACTATCGAGCGCGCCGGTTCTACCGGTGATGGTGAGTGTAGTTCAGTTGGTAGAGCACCAGGTTGTGATCCTGGATGTCGCGGGTTCGAGTCCCGTCACTCACCCTTCGAGGGCCCGGGAGCGTTTCGCTCCCGGGCCCTTTCCCTTTCCGCCATGCGTGGCAACTATGTGACAGAAACGTTTTTCACTCCGTAGACTGCCCGAGCGGAGCGCGTCGTCGGAATGTCGCTCCGTTCGACAGAGAGACGATCCACCTGTGATGCGTTCCGCAGTATTCGCCGCCGTCGCGGGTGCCACGCTGCTCGCCGGGGTCCCGGCCACCGCGGCCGCGGCGCCTGCCCCGAGGGCGGTCGCCGGCGGTGCCGTGCAGCCCGTTCAGCTGAACGCGGGCACCGGCTCCGCCGCCGCCTTCGACACCGGCTCCTCCGCAGGCGCCACCACCACCGGCTCCTCCGGCACCGGCTCGGCGACCGCACTGGAGAGCCTGCTCTTCGGCGGGCCGCTGCTCTGCGCCGCCATCGGCAGCGCGATGAACCGCAACCTCACCTGCCCCGGCACCGCGGGGCCGGTCATCCCCTGAACCCTCCGGCCACGCGAAAGGCCCCCGGAATACCGGGGGCCTTTCGCGTCGGGGGGCGCGGGTCAGACGTCGGCGTTGCCCGCCTTCCACTGCGCCCACGGCATGTTCCAGTCACCGAGGCCGTCCACCGGCGAGAGCGTGCCGCCCACGGTGTTCTTCACGATGGCGATATCGCCGAGCTTGGCGTTCTCGTACACCCAGCGGGCGTTCTCCGGGCTCAGGTTCAGGCAGCCGTGGCTGGTGTTCGAGTAGCCCTGCTGCCCCACCGACCACGGCGCCGAGTGGAAGAAGATCCCGCTGTAGGACATCCGGGTGGCCCAGTCCACCGGGGTGCGGTAGCCGTCCGACGAGCTCACCGCCACGCCGTAGGTGGAGGAGTCCATGATGATGTGCTCGTGCCGGTCGGCCAGGATGTAGACCCCGTTGTCGGTGGGGGTGTTGTTCTTGCCCATCGAGGTCGGCATGGTGCGGATCACCTCGCCGTTGCGCTCCACCACCACCTGCTTGGTGTTGTCGTCGGCGGTGAAGATCACGGCGTCGCCGATGGTGAAGTGCGTGTTCGCGTCCTCCTGGCCGAAGAGCCCGTCGCCGAGGTCGCGGCCGTACACATTGACCTTGACCTCCACCTTGGTGCCCGGCGCCCAGAAGTGCTCCGGCCGCCAGCGCACCTCGCGGTTGTTCACCCAGTAGAAGGCGCCCTCCACCGGCGGGGTGGTGGTGACGGTGATGGCGTCCTGCGCGGCCTTGCGGTCCGGGATGTTCTCGTCGAACTGGATCGCCACCGGCTGCCCGATGCCGACCACCGCGTCCTCGGCGATATTCAGGTACGGCTTGGTTTGGCTGTCGGGTGAGCTGGTGGTGAAGCTCACAGCGGCGTTCTGCGCGCCGCCCAGCCCGATCGCCCTTGCCTGCATGGTGTAGGTGCGGCCGTAGCCGAGCACCTCGGCCGTCTGCCAGGTGCGGCCGTCCGGGGAGAGCGTGCCGTTCACCGGCTTGCCCTGGTTGTTCAGCAGCTGCACATCGGTGAACTTGCCGTCATTGACCTGGAACGTCATCGGCATGGCCGGCGAGACGCCCTTGTCGCCGTCCTTCACCGGGGACACCAGCTTGGGTTTGATCAGCTCGGTGATGGGGTTGCGGTCGATGGCGACGCTGTCCGCCTGCACGCCCGACGAGGTCGAGCACGCCGACAGCGCCAGCACCAGTACCGACAGCACCACCAGGGGCACGGACGCGCTCTTCCACCTCGGCCGCCGCCGCCCTCGATCAACTCTCATGTCAAACCCCGTTCCCGATGACCTCTTCTGTCATTCTGCCAGCAGAACCGGGCCGGCCCGTGCTGGACCGGGCCCCGTTCTCGCACGGCACCTCCCTGCGGATCGCGGGTACCCGCGAAAGCGTTAACAGCAGGTCACGGTGGGCGTGCGGGGCCGCCGGATACCGATTTCACTTTCCGGCCCCCGGCCTGTTAAGGTCTCTCTCGCACCGGAACACAGCGGAGCACGCGCCATTAGCTCAATTGGCAGAGCAGCTGACTCTTAATCAGCGGGTTCGGGGTTCGAGTCCCTGATGGCGCACTCATAACACCAGTTCAAGCCCACCTTAGCGGGTGGGCCTGTTTCGTTCTACTGGACGATTACCAAGAAACACCAAACCACGCAGTCGGCCATTCATTAGCCAACGAACCGCGCACGCCGATCCGGCGGCCGGGCTTCACCGGCCTGGGCTGCAGGTCCCCGACCACCATCTGCACCATCGCCGATCGCGCGGCGAGGTGACACGCGGGCACGCGGCGAGATCGAACAGTGCCCGCAGCTCGCTCGTAAACCGGGAACGTAGGGCCGATTCCCACGGCGACCGAGCTGGCCGATAGCAGCGCCCCGGATCACCCAGCGATCTCGCCCATTGCATCAGCGGAAGGCGCTCCGGCGCACTGTAGCCAGGTGTTGCCAGCCTGTTCAATAATCGGTCGTGTTACGAACGCGGCCGATCAGCGGGCAGCTGGTGCTCGACCGGGAGGATGACGTCCTCGGCGGGGATGTCGGTGCTTAGCCCGCGCCAGCTCGGATGGCACCGCGCGGCGCCGGTGAACTCCCGGTACCGACGAGCACCGGGCTAACCCACCGCACTGGCGCCACGCGCCCGCCCGCCGCCGCGGCCGCAGCGTTCCGGAGCGGCGGGCGGTCGACGGCGAGCTGGTCGAGCTCGCCGCAGTGCGGGCGTCAGCGGGTGGCGGGAAAGCGGTGCCGGGCGGCGTCGAAGCGGGTATGGATCAGGGCCGGTCGGCGGAGGAGAACCGGCGCTCCAGCGCCGCGGACCCGGTGAGCATCACCGACGTAGTAGTTGATGGGTTGCGATGCATGGGTTTTCACGGAAATGACAGAGTGACGCAAGCCTGAGCGACGGCTACGATCTCCAGGAAAAGCATCCAGGGGTGGTTACGTTGGTGAGCGTTCTTCCGTCTGTCGCAGAACCCGCGATTCAAGAGGTCTGACGTGTTCGGGAGAAAGAAGAAGCCCGGGGCGGCGCAGGCGCCGACTGTCAGAGGTGCGACCGCTGCGGAGCACATCATCGTCCTCTACCGCGACGCCGCCCCCGACCGCGATGAACTCATACAACTCATCGCCACGACCCTCGGCCCCGCCTTCGGCAGTGTGCCTGTCTCGACGTACCGCGTGGACGAGCCAACGAGAGACATGGCCTTGGCGATGGTCGCGATGCTCATCGCCAAGAGGGAGGTGAACGCCGACGCGCTCGAGCGGACAAGCACCAAACCGTTCGAGACGAGGAAGGGGCCGGTGGTCCTGGCGGTCGTGGGGCAGTCCGTCCCCGGCACCGTCGGGCAGAGACTGTGCCCGCACTGCGGTTCGCCGGACCTACGGACGGACCGGCGGCCTTCCACCGTCGAGAGGCGGCTCGACGACAAATGCCGCATCGCGGTCGATATCACCGTGACCGTGCTCCAGTGCGGCGGCTGCGGCACGCTGCTGAACGACGATATGAACGGCGATGTCGCGGCCACGCACGCGCGGCTGGCCGCCCAAACCGAAAAGCCACGGACGCGGACCTCCGCGACGGTGCGCGACGCACTGGAGCAGGCACGGCGGTTGCCAGCGCTATCCGAACTCGAGCGGCAGCAGGACCACGACCGGGTGCGCGGGACCTGGGGGTGCCTGGGCCTGCGCCATGTCGCCGCGGAGAACCTGGAGGACGCGGTGGTCACGATCGTGGATGGATTCATTGCCGAAGGTGCGTCCGAGATCCAGGTGCGGACCTTGAAGCAGCATGTGTTGCAGCTGTCCTTCATCACCGCGGCTGGCTTCTGCCCGGCCAGGATCGCGCGCGCCGCCGAGGGTGGGTTCGCTGTGTACGGAGTGGCGCCCGTCTACCGCTTCCTGGACAGCCGCGGCTCCAACGTGCAGTTCCATGCGTCGCCGTCTGCGGGGGAAATGCACGCGCAGTCCCGGCCGATCGACGCTCCCGCACAGGGTTCACCGCTGACAGCCGCCGAGATCGCCGAGCCGGGACGGGTCGGACGGCAGCTGATCACACTGATCGAGAGCACCGGGCAGGATTCTGCCGAAGTCACCGAGGCGCAGCGCGACCTCCGCATGAACCGGGATCACCTCGATTCCGAACTGGCGAGCGGTCGACCGCTCGACACCTGGCTGCGCGCATATGCCGAGGTTCGCACGATCGGGCACCACCTCAATCGCGTCGGCGGACTCACCCTCATGCGGCGCGTGCACGACACGATCGACCCCAGGCAGCACCGGAGGGCCGTGGTCCTCGTCAGCTACCTGTGGGACGGGATCGGCGGGTGGTGGGACTAGGTATCGCCCGGGCCGGGACACCACGCGCTCGAAGTGCGGCCACAGACGGCACACGTGATCGAAAGTGTTCGAAAATCGTTCGTTTTTCGAACATCCGAGGTGTAGGTTCCATCCGCTGTGGCGAGGATCATTTGCCAGGTGGGGAGAGGTTGTAAGGCCGCGGTGAGGTACACGCGGGCATGTCGCTAGGTGCCTGTGGTGAGAACAGACGCTGGAGGTCATCGGGGCGAGGTCGATGTCCTAGGCTGCGCCGGTGCCTAGTATCTCGTTTTCCAACCCCTTCCTGGATAGGCCCGTGGTGGTGTGGATCGAGCCGTGGGGTCAGGACTTCTGGATGCGGCACAACGATGCGATCACCATCGAGTTCGATGGCGCCCACTTCATTGAGGGCATGACTCACACGAATCAGCCTTTCGATGTGTACTGGGACGAAGACGGCATGGTCGTTTGGGTAGCGGCCTGGGACTGCAGCGTGCGCGACCAAACGGGTACCGAGCTCGAGAGTGGTCATCAACGTCCGGAGGATGCAGACCGGACCTAACGTGGGAAAGTCCCGGCCCGGTTGACGCCCGCGGCTCTCGGTTGGGTGTTCGAGATCGTTTGGTTTCCGAGCGCGGCAGGGCCGGTGGGGCCGCCAGATCGAGGGCGATCGGCTCTGCGGTCGCGCTGGTAGGTTCGCTCCGAGTGCGGCAATGGGGAGGGTGATGACCGGCCGGGTCGTGACCACGCTGGAGGACTTCCAGCTGGGTATGTTGCACGCGATGTGCGTGGGTGCGCCCCCGCGTGCTGCGGACCTGCTCGTGCGGGTGGGGGCGACTCGTGCTAATGCCGCGGCTGCCGAGAAGCGCTGGTGGTACGCCGACCGGGTCAACGACTTCACCTCGATCGCGGAATACGTGGAGGCCTGGGGTGCACCGGCTGCGGAGCGGGTCGAACGCCACGATGGGGGCGAGACCCGGTGGGCGGCGTGGGACCTGACGTTCTGGCCCGACTACCGGGTGGAGTGGATGCAGGTCTCCACGTACCCGCACCTGTTCAGGCAGGTCATCCGGCACCCCGATAGCCCACCGCCGCAGTGGGACTCCGTGGCCGGGTTGACTCCCTGGTCGTGCACGCTGACCGAGTTCCACGACAGCCCCTTCGCCCCGGTCGACCACATCGACGGATTCGGTAGCACCAACGATGTGGGGTTCTTTCGGGCGGTCGCTCCCGAGTCCGGGGAGCTGCGGGTGTACCGGATCCGGTTCGACTGGCACCTGCTGCAGTCCGTCGAGCCGGCTCCCGACAGCTACGTATGGAAGCTGTGAGCCCCATCGGCGGTGCTGCCCAGCCATGCCGCTCGCGCCGAGCTCGGACTGCCCCGCCTCTTCCTCGAATCGGAGTGCTCTATGGCCGCGACCCCCGACACCTACTACGTGTGGTGCCGCAAACCGACGGGTACGTGGCGGCGACCTACTACCCGCCGAAGGACCGCGAGGGCGCGACGTTCGAGATCCTGCACATCACGCAGGACTGGCTCGAAGCTCGCGACCGCATCCGCGTTGAACGCTCGGCCGCCTAACCGTCCGCGCGGTCTGCCCCGGTGCCGAGCGCGCGCGGCCCGCGTGTCGGAAATGGATCGTTTTCCGACACCCACCCCCGGATGACGGTCGGGCCTGGTGGTGAGTGTCGGCAACTCGCGTCGAAAATCAACGTCGCAAAACCTCTGTCCGGCGGTATTTTCGACGCATGTTGATCGGGTACGGGCCGGTCTCCACCGCCGAGCAGCGCGCCGACCACCAACGCGACGCGCTCATCCGCGCCGGGGTGGCCGAGCGCGACGTCCACATCGACGTCGCCTCCGGCGCCAAGGCCACCCGACCCCAGCTCGACCTCGTGCTTCGGATGGGGCTGGTGCACGAACAGGTGACGGTGGTTAGGCAGCCTGTCGGGCTGCAGGGGTCATAATTGCTTCGTACTCGATCGGGGTCAACCGGCCGAGCCGGTCCTGGCGCCGACGCCGGTGGTAGGTGCGCTCGATCCAGACCACGATCGCGATCCGGAGTTGCGCGCGGTTCTCCCAGCTGCGCCGGTCCAAGACGTTGCGCTGCAGCAGGCTGAAGAAGCTCTCCATCGCCGCGTAGTCACCGGCTGAACCCACCCGACCCATTGAACCCACCATGTGAAACCGGTTCAGCGCGTGCACGAAGCGACGGGAGCAGAATTGCGACCCCCTGTCGGTGTGGACCACGCAGCCGGCCACCTCACCGCGGCGAGCGACCGCGTTGCGCAATGCCGTGACGGCCAACCGTGAAGTCATGCGTGAGTCGATCGAATAGCCGACGATCCGCCCGGAGAAGACGTCCTTGACGGCGCAGATGTAAAGCTCGGAATGGGCAACGAGTAGTGCCGCGCCGCCCACCCCGGCGCTATTGGCCCTTGCTGTACTGCTCATTCTGTTCGCCAGCTGCGGGTATGCAGGTGCAATCCGTTGTCGCGCTGCACCGCGATCAGGCCCGCGCCGCGGCGGCGCTGTGCGTGTCGGTGGCGGTTCTGTCGTCGATCACGGTGTGCGCGGCGGTAGTCGAACCCTCTTCCATCGTCTCGACCCCACTGACCCTTGCGACAGCGCTGGGGCATTTCTGTTCGCGATCCAGTTCCCGAACGACGTGGGTGCCCGCGAGACGCGATGAGTCGCACGTGCGATCGGCGGCAGCGCCCTCGAGCCATCCGGCCGAAAAAGCGGCTGCGCGGCGGTGGATGATCCGGCATGATCATGATGAATCTCCGACAACGGGCGTGAGGCTCGAATCCCTGACAGCGCACCACGACGCACCTCACGAGGCCGATGTGATCGACTGGTACACCGCCGATCTGCACATCGGCCACCGTCTTCTCTCCGGCCTGCGCGGTTTCCCCGACATCCCCGCCCACGACGACGAACTGGCGCGCCGCTGGGACGCGCTCGTCGGCCCCGAGGATCGGGTGTGGGTGCTCGGCGACATCTCGGTCGGCGGTAAGCGGCAGGAGACCGCGGCGCTGGAGTGGATCGCCCGCCGCCCCGGCGAGAAGCACTTGATCACCGGCAACCACGACGGGTGCCACCCCATGCGCTCGCGCGCCGCCGCCTGGCAGGCGACCTACCTGGCGGGCGGTTTCGCCTCGGTGCAGCAGACGGCGGTGCACAAGATCGGGGGGCGGCGGGTGACGCTGTCGCACTTTCCGTTCCGGTTCGATCCGGAGGGGGATCACACGCCGGAGAATCGGTTCGAGGAGTGGTGGGTGCCGGATATCGGGCAGTTTCTGCTGCACGGGCATACGCACTCGAAAATCAAGGTGCGGGGGCGGCAGATTCATGTCGGGCTGGACGCGCACGAGTTGCGGCCGGTCACTCGTGCCTGGGTAGCCGAGCAAATCGAGCGCGCGGGGTAGCGGTTCGGGTACGCCGACAGCGGGGACGGGATCGGGCCGAGCGCAATGCTCGCCCCGCCCTGACCGCGCGGCAACAATCGGCCCCATGCGAATCGTGGCGGGAATCATCGCGGCGGGGGTGATCGCGGGCGTGCTCGCGGCGGGGAACGCACAGGCGGCGCCGCCCGCGCCCGATTACGAGCAGCCCGCGAACGGGGCCGGGAACGATCCGGCAAAGAACCTCACCCCGGGGTTCTCGCCGGTCCAGGTGCCGCCGGTGCGGATCGAGGAGAGCCAGGAAGCTACTACGGTGGTCGCGCAGCCGTACCTGGCGCCCTGGGTGCACGACCTGGTGCCGCTGGAAGGCGTCGAGCTGTACGGTGCGGCACGGATCACGCTTCCGGGCGCGGACGGGCGGGCGGTGGTGATCGCGCCGAGCGGGCACTGCGATTTCCGCGGGACGGGAACTCCGGCGACGCCGATCCGGATCGATACGCCTGCCTTCGGACTCGCCATAGACCTCTCTCTGCGGGGCTGAAACGCGCGAAACGCGAATCGTCACCGTTGTAATTCTGTGACGCTACGCACAAGGCGTTTACTTCCATCTACCCCGGTCACGGCACGATTTCCGGCGCGGGTGCTGGATTCGATCAGGCGCCAGCGTCTCCGAGACGGTTTCTGTTCACCTTCCGTTAACCTTCCGTGACCATTCTGCAATCTGGCCCGAGCGGCCACGCTCCGTTCGAGGAGGAGTGGGACGTAGGTCCCCGACAACAGAACCCGACAAGAGCACATCGTCCGGAGACACCGGAAATCCCCCGCACCACTATCGCAGAACCGGCCGGCGGCCGGTCGATCGGTGCTGCCCGGAATCGGGTTCGGGGCCCGTCACCGACCGAAGCAAGGAATCGAATTCGCATGCCCGACTCACGTTTGTCCACCCTGCGGCGCCCCACCCTGCGCGAGAGCATCACCGGCGCGGTCGCGGCCGCCGGCGTGGTCGCCGTCTGCGCGTCCTCCGCGGTCTCGGTGGCCGACAACAGCGTGCCGTCGCGCATCGCCCTGATCGCCGACCAGCAGCCCGCCGCCGAGCAGGCCGCACAGCCGGCTCAGCCCGCCGCCCCCGAACCCGCCGCCGCCGACGCGGTGGCCGGGGTGCTACCGGCCGCCGCGCCGCTGGTGGAGCAGGCCGAGATGCGGGCCGCGACCGCCTTCTACCCGGACAACCTGCACGGCTGGATCAGCCAGGCGCTCGACATCATGCACGCCAACGGCATCCCGGGCAGCTACGAGTCGATCCACCGCAACATCATGCGCGAGTCGACCGGCAACCCGCGGGCGATCAACCTCTACGACTCGAACGCCGCGGCAGGCATCCCGTCGAAGGGGCTGCTCCAGGTGATCGACCCGACCTTCGCCAAGTTCCACGTCGAGGGCACGCCGTTCGACGTCTGGGACCCGGTCGCCAATATCGTCGCTGCCTGCAACTACGCGGCACACACCTACGGCTCGATGGACAACGTGCACGGCGCCTACTGAGTCGGTGCGGCTCGCCATACTTGGCGCGATGCCCGACTACACGCACAACGAGCACGCCGCCCGCAGCCGGGCGGAGAAGGCCCGCGCGCTCGCCACCTACCTGTGGGACCGCGATATCGGCGCGGCCGAACTCCAAGCCCTCACCCCGGCCGCGCGCCGCAAGCTGGCGCGGGCGGCGGGCACCAATCCGCCGAGCACCGACGAGACCTGGGACGCGGTGGCCGAGCTGCTGACCGAGAAGTCCGCGTGGGCGGCCCGCAACCCGGGCCACCCGGCGGCGCGACGACCGCACGCCGACGAGAAGCTGATGTGGGTCAAACCACCGGTGACGCCGTGGAACTGAAATTCACAGCACCTCGGCCTCCGAGCGGGTCACCACCTTGGCGGCCAGCGAGCGCAGCGAGCGCGCCTCGTCGGCGCTGAGCGCGTCCACGAAGAGCCTGCGCACCAGCTCGACGTGGCTCGGCGCGGCCTGCTCCAGCGTGCTCCGGCCCTGCTCGGTGAGGACGACGAGCACGCCGCGGGCATCGTCGGCCACCGGCTTGCGCTCGACCAGCCCGCGCCCGGCCATCCGGGCCAGGTGCTTGGAGAGCCTGCTCTTCTCCCAGCACACCTCGGCCGCCAGGTCCTTGGCGCGCAGCGCGCCGTCGGGCGCGGCGGAGAGCGCGACCATGAGTTCGTAATCCGGCGTGGACAATCCGTGCCGGGCCAGCCCCTGCGCGATGGCCGCGTCCAGCCGCTGGTTCAGCCGGATGAAGGCCTGCCAGGTGGTCTGTTCGTCATCGGAGAGCCATCGGACCATTCCCGCATCCTAGAGCGCTCACCACAGCCCGGTCCCGGCGCCGATCTGCCGCTCCAGCTCCGGGGTGAGGGTGCGGACGTAGCTGGCGGTCAGGTGGTGCTCGTCGTGGTACACGAGCACGTTGCCCTCGACCACCCGGCACACCAGCGGCCCGCAGACCGCGTCGCTCAGGTCGAGCAGGTGCACATTGGGGAAGGCGGCGGCGGGCTCGAGCGCGGGGTTGACCGGGGCGAGCGCGTCGGCGCGCCGCATGCCGCAGCTCTCCGCGGTGCCGCCCGCCGCCAGGCAGTCGACCGCGCTGTAGCGGGCGTAGCGGGTGCGCAGCCAGGGGGTGTCGCGCACCGCGAGCACCCGCAGGTCACGCTCGGCGAGCGCGCCCCACACCTCGACGAAGCCCTGCGGCACCTCGTCGCCGCCGACCGGCCAGACCGGGGCGGTGGCGGTGGTGAAGACCCAGTCCGGGCGGTCGACGGTGAGCCGGTCGAGCACCGCGCGCGACCAGTCCCGGCAATCCGAGATCGGCTCGCCGCGGTAGAGCGAGTCCTCGCGCAGGTTCAGCGAGCAGCCCATCTTGAGGTAGACCGCGATCCGGACGCCGCGCGCGCGGCCGATGGCGTCCAGCGCGGTGAGCCAGTGCTCGGCGTGCGAGTTGCCGACGACGGCGATGGTCCGCGCGCCATCCGGGTCGCCGTAGTCGCAGGTGACGACGGCGGTGGTGTGCCAGTCCGAGATGCAGCCGTCGGTGGTCGAGGCGGGGACGTCGCGCGGGGCCTCCAGCATCGAGGGCCGGACCGCGGCGGGCGGCGCCGACACCCCGGCGACGAGCGCGTCCGCGCCCGGGTAGACCACGGGATCCAGTGCGCTGAGCGGCCTTTCGTTGTCGAAGAGCACGGCCTGCCAGAACCAGGCGGCGCCGAGCACGGTGATCCCGGCCAGCGCCACCGCCGCGCCGATGCCGCGGCGCACCAGCATCGGCGCCCCGGTGCTCGGCCGCCCTGCGCGCTGCCGCAGCGGCTCCTCGATGCCGTGCCTGGTGAGCACCGCCAGCAACAGCGCCAGCCCGACCACCACCAGCCCGCTGCCGACCCCGGCGCCGCCCGAGCGGGTGTAGATGAGCGCCCCGATGAGCAGCGGCCAGTGCCAGAGGTAGAGCGCGTAGGCGATGGCGCCGAGCTCGACGAAGGGCCAGCTGGCGAGCAGCCAGGAGATCGCGGGCGGGCGCTCCCCGGCCCCGGCCACGATCAGCGCGACGGTGGCGAGCACCGGGAAGAGCGCGGCGGGGCCGGGAAACTGCTGCGCCCCGTCGAAGAGCACGCCGCAGGCGAGCACCGCCGCCAGCCCGCCGAGCGCGAGCAGCCCGCGCAGGAAGCGGGCCACCCGGCCGGTCGGCAGCGAGACCGAGGCGAGCAGCACCGCGAGCAGCGCGCCCGCCAGCAGCTCCCATGCCCGCGCGGCGCTGTCGTAATAGGTCCAGTCCTGCTCGACGGCGGGGCGGGTGGCGGCGTACCAGAAGGACGCCGCCGCACCGGCCGCGACCAGCACCCCGACCGCGGGGCGGAGCAGCCGCGGGCGGCGCAGCACCCGGCGGCAGACCAGCGCGACGACCGCGATCAGCAGCAGCACCGCCAGGTAGAACTGGCCCTGCACCGCCATCGACCACAGGTGCTGCAGCGGGCTCACCGACGGGTCGGCGGCGAGGTAGTCGGCGGCGGCGCTGGCCAGCTGCCAGTTCTGGTAGTAGAGCGCCGAGGCCAGCACCTGGCGGGAGAGCTCGGTCCACTGGGTGTACGGCAGCGTCGCGACCGCCCAGGCCGCCACCGAGGTGAGCACGACGAGCAGCGCGGGCAGCAGCCGCCGCAGGGTGCGCACCACGACCGCGGGCACCGAGACCCCGCCGCCCGCGCCGCGGCGCAGCAGCATGGCGGTGAAGAAGAAGCCGGAGAGCACCAGAAACACGTCGACACCACCGGAGACCCGGCCGAACCACACGTGGAAGATCACCACCAACGCGATCGCCACCCCGCGCAGCCCGTCCAGGTCGTGCCGATAGCGCTGCGCCGGTGGTCGATCGTCGTGCATGTCGAAGGAGTATCACACCGGATTGTTTCGACGGAATTCCTCGGCGGCGCCCGGAAGGGAGCGCTGACCGGCGGCTCGGTTGACAACGCGGCGAGGGCTCACGACAGTGGGGGCGGCGTCTCATTCGGACGCCGCTCCACCGCAGCACACCACAGAGGAATACATGAACGTTCGCCGGCTCACCGTCAGCGCTGCCGCCGCGGGGCTTACGCTCCTCGCGGCTCCGGCCGCCCATGCCGTGCCCACCGGTTCCGCCGGAACCGGGTCCTCCGCCATCGACGCCGGGGTCGGGATCACCGGCTCGGCCGGTCTGACCCAGACCGGTTCCGCGGGCGGCGCCTTCGCCAACTGCGAGGATGCCAAGGCCGCCGGGCGCGCGCCGCTGTTCCGCGGGGAACCGGGGTACGGCCCGCACCTGGACCCGGACGGCGACGGCTTCGCCTGCCCGACGGTCTGAGCGACCCGAAACCCGACGACCCCCGGTGCGCAGCGCACCGGGGGTCGTCGTTTCGAGCGGGTCAGCGGAAGAGCTTGACCAGTACCAGGCCGACCACGACGGCGCCCGCGCCGATCAGGCTGTACTTGACCTTGGGCTCGTTCAGCTTGGCCAGCACCAGGTTCTTGGTGTCGCCGGCGATCCGCTGCGGATCGGCCCGCACCGCGAGCTCGTCCAGCGTGCCGGCCAGCCGCGTGCGCGCGGCCTCGATGTCACGCTCGATCCGCTCGGTGTCCCTTGCCACGTTCCACGCCTCCTGTCGGTCGATGTGCCCGCGGAAACCCCGCAGCCGCGGAACTCGCCCGAGTGTATCCATAGCCCTGGTGTCGGGCGGTTCGGTTACCGTGCTGGACGTGACCGACACTCGACTCTCCCCCGGCGACCCGGCCCCCGATTTCAGCCTGCCCGACGCCGACGGCACCACCGTCGCCCTGGCCGACTACCGCGGCCGCAAGGTGATCGTGTACTTCTACCCGGCCGCGAGCACCCCGGGCTGCACCAAGCAGGCCTGCGACTTCCGCGACAACCTGGCCGAACTGGACGGGGCCGGGATCGCGGTGCTCGGCATCTCGCCGGACAAGCCGGCCAAGCTGGCCAAGTTCCGCGACGCCGAGCAGCTCACCTTCCCGCTGCTCTCCGACCCGGACCGCGCGGTGCTGCGGGCCTACGGCGCCTTCGGCGAGAAGACCATGTACGGCAAGACCGTCACCGGCGTCATCCGCTCCACGTTCCTGGTGGACGCGGAGGGGAAGATCGAGGTCGCGCAGTACAACGTGCGCGCCACCGGGCACGTGGCCAAGCTGCGGCGCGATCTGTCGATCTGACCCGGGGTCAGGGCCGCAGGCCGCGGACGAAGTGCTCGTAGCCGTCCAGCGTGCGGTCCAGCCCGAACTCGAAATCGGCGCGCGCCCAGTCGATCTCGTCGTCCTCGAAGGCGCCCTCGGCGGCCGCGGTGAGCAGCGCGGGGAAGCGCCGCGGATCCAGGGTGGCGAAGAGGCTCTCGAAGGTGTCGTCGTCGGCGTCGGCCTGGCCGAGCTCCAGGCTCAGCCGCATCCGGCCGATCACGTAGAGCGTCAGGTTCATCACCAGCCGCAGCCGGACCGCCGCCGGTAGCCCGGTGCGCTCCAGGATCGTGAGCCCGGCGTTCAACCACGCCATATTGTTCGGCCCGAGCGGCGGGGTCGTCATGGGGATCTCCAGCCACCACGGGTGCCGGACGGCCAGCTCGTACTCGGCCAGTGCCCACCGCCGCAGCCCGTCCCGCCAGCCGAGCGCGGGGTCGAGGGCGGGCGGTTGCCCCAGCACCCGGTCCGACATCAGCTCGATCAGCGTGGTCTTGCTGTCCACGTAGCGGTACAGCGACATGGCGGTGCGGCCGAGCTCCTCCGCCACCCGCTTCATCGAGAGCGCCGCGTACCCCTCGGCGTCCGCCACCGCGATGGCCGCGTCCACGATGCCCTCCAGCGAGAGCCCGCGCTTGGGCCCGCGGGTGCCCGCGGCCTCCATCCCCCACAGCAGCCGCAGGGCGCTGCCCGGATCCCGCTTCTCCACCGCACCTCCTCGATCGCCGCTCTTGCGCCGAAGAACTGTTTACTCTATAAACTGAGTTTATTCGATACACAGTTTTCCAGTCTGGAGCCACCATGACCTCCGCACTCTCGATCTCCGCCCTGCACAAGGGTTTCGGCGATCATCCGGTGCTGCGCGGCCTCGACCTCGAGGTTGCCGCGGGCACCGTCTTCTCGCTGCTCGGGCCGAACGGCGCGGGCAAGACCACGCTGGTCCGGATCCTGGCGACGCTGGCCGCGCCGGACCGCGGCAGCGCCAGCGTCTTCGGCCACGACGTGGTGGCCGAACCCGACGCGGTGCGCGCGCTGATCGGCGTCACGGGGCAGTACTCCGCGGTCGACGGCGTGCTCACCGCCAGGGAGAACCTGCGCCTCACCGGCAGGCTGCTGCACCTCCCCGGCGCCGAGCTGGCCCGCCGCACCGCCGAGCTGCTCGACCGCTTCGACCTGACCGCGGCCGCGGACCGGCGTACCGCGGGCTTCTCCGGCGGCATGCGGCGCCGCCTCGACCTGGCCATGAGCCTGATGGGGCGGCCGCGCATGGTCTTCCTGGACGAGCCGACCACCGGGCTCGACCCGCGCAGCAGGCGCGAGCTCTGGGCGGTCATCCAGGGGCTGGCCGACGAGGGCGCCACCGTCTTCCTGACCACCCAGTACCTGGAGGAGGCCGACCAGCTCGCCGACCGGATCGCGGTGCTGGACAACGGCACCGTGGTCGCCGACGGCACCCCGGACGAGCTCAAGCAGCGCGCCCCCGGCGGGCACCTGCGGCTGCGCTTCCCCGCCGCCGAAGAACTCGACGCGGCCCGCCGCACCCTCCCGCTGCCGGAGGGCTGGCGCGCCGACCCCGAGCAGCTGGTGCTGCAGCTGCCATCGAGCGGCAGCGCCGAGGAGGTGCGGGCGGTGCTGAACCGCTGCGCCGAGCTCGGCATCGAGGTGGCGCGGCTGACCGTGCACACCCCCGACCTCGACGATGTCTTCTTCGCGCTGACCGGGCACCCCGCCCCGGCCGAGGCCGCGTGAGCCCCGTGCTGACAGGAGCCACCATGACCGTTCTGCTCGACACCCGCACCATGCTCGACCGCAACCTGCGGCACTCGCTGCGCAGCCCGGACGCGCTGATCATGACCATCGCGGTGCCGGTGATGATCCTGCTCATGTTCGTCTACGTGCTCGGCGGCGCCATCGAGGTGGGCGGCGGCACCTACGTCGACTACGTAGTGCCCGGCATCCTGCTGCTCTGCGCGGGCTTCGGCTCGGCCACCACGGCGGTGGCGGTCTGCGCCGACGTCACCGAGGGCATCGTGGACCGCTTCCGCACCATGGCGGTGGCGCGCTCGGCGTTCCTGAACGCGCACGTCGCCGAGAGCCTGCTGCGCAACCTGGTCACCACCGCGTTGGTCACCGTGCTCGCGGTGCTGATCGGGTTCCGGCCCACCGCCGACCCGCTGCGCTGGCTCGCCGCGCTCGGGCTGGTCGCGCTCTTCGTGCTGGCGCTCTCCTGGATCTCGGCCGCGCTCGGGCTGCTCACCCGCAGCGTGGAGGCGGCGAACGGCTCCACCTTCGCCTTCCTCTTCCTCCCCTACGTGAGCAGCGCCTTCGTCCCGGTGGAGTCGATGCCGGGGTGGCTGCGGCCGGTGGCCGAGCACCAGCCGGTGACGCCGGTGATCGAGACCGTGCGAGGGCTGCTCATCGGCACCCCGATCGGCTCCAGCGCGGTGCTCGCGGTCGGGTGGTGCGCGCTCTGCACGGTGCTGGGGTACGCGGGCGCGCTGGCCGCGTTCCGTGCCCGCACCAGGGAGTGAGGCTCAGCCGGGCAGCACCTGCTGGATGGCCCAGGCGACGGCGAGCCGGACGTGGTTCTGCCACCAGGCGGCCGCGTCCGGGGTGAACGGGGCGGGGGCGGGCGGTTCGCCGGGGAAGAGCAGCGCGGCGTCCGGGGCGCCGATCCCCTCATCCCGCGCGGGTACGCCGGTGCCGGGCGCGGCCGGGTCCGGCGAGCACGCCGTGGACAGCGCGGGATCGGCGGCGGGTGCCCCGGGGGTGGCGGCGCTGCCGGTGGACGGCGCCGCAGTCGCCGCTCCCGCGGGCAGGGCCGCGCAGGCGTCGGCGGGCGCCCGCGCCGGCTCCGCCGCGCTCTCGGCGGCGACCAGTGGAAGCGGCTCGCTCGCTCGGACCTGCGCCGCCACCGGCAGCCACAGCCGCTGCGGAGCCCCGGCGGCCTGCTCCAGCTGCGCGGCCGCCGAGATGTGCTGCGGCAGCATCGGAGCGGGCACCGGCAGCGTGGGGGCGGCGATCCCCGCCGCCAGCGGAGCAGGCACCGGCCGCTCCCCGCTCACCAGATAAGCCCCACCGGCGACGGTGAAGCCCGCCGCCAGCGCGGCGGCGCCGAGCAGCGCGGCGGTGCGGGCCGAGCGCGAGGGCGGTACCGGCGCCTCGGCCACGCCGCCCGGCTCGGCCGCGATGGCGAGCGCGGCGCCGAGCGCGGGCGCCAGCACCGCCACCGTGCAGGGCAGTACCGGGGCGCCGAGTGCGCGCACCGCGTCCGCGACGGCGGGCTCGGCGGCGGCGGAGCCGATCAGGACCACGGCGTCCGGCCTGGTCTCGGCGGCGTCCAGCTGGTCGCGGGCGGCGGTGACGGCGGCGCCGAGCGCGTCGCTGGTCACCCCGCCGGTCCGGGCGACCCCGGCCAGCACGCGGCCGCGATCCCGGTCCACCAGGGTGAGCGTGAGGTGGCCGGGGACCACGTCGCAGAGCAGCAGATCGTCGAACTCGGCGAGCCAGGTCATGGCGCCCGCGACATTCAAGTGCGCGGCCCTGGTGGAGACCAGCGAGGCGGCGTGCCAGCGGCCCGCGGCCAGCCCGGTGACGAGCGCGCGGCGCTCGGCGGGGTCGTGGTAGGCGACCGCGACCCCGGCCGGTTCCCGGCGCAGCTCGGCGGCGAGCCGGTCGAGCGCGGCGATGACGGCGGCCGGTGCGGCGCGCCGGTCGTCGGCGCAGGCGACGGTGCACTGTGCGAGCACCCGATCCGCCAGCCGCTCCCCCGCCCCGCCCAGCGCCACCGCGTGCACCGCGCCGCGCTCGGTGCTCACCCCGAACACCACCGGCGCCGCGCTCGCGCCGCTCGCTCGTGCCGCCACAGCCACGCCTCCTGCCCGCGGGGGCACCGGCGCCGCGGCCTCGGCGTGCGCCGGTCGATCCCGCCCCTGGTGGATAACGATCATCGCGCGCGGAACGCCGTTCCCGGCTCAGGTACCGTCCGACACGCGGATATACCGGTGGTTCGGCACGGGATGTGCGCCGGATGGGCGTGAACTGTCACAGACGAGGGGAAACGCCCGTTCCGGGCAGTGGTGGGGTCACGTTAGCCTGGACGGGTGGAACTACGCGCGGAGGCCAGGTCGAGACGCAGACCCGACCCTGCGTTGGAGATGCAGGACGATCCGCAGGAGCTCATGCCGCGGCGCCGCCCGACCCAGGAGCGCAGCAAGCGGAAGTTCGACGCGCTGCTGCAGTCCTCGCGGGAACTGCTGGTCGAGGTGGGTTTCGAATCGTTCACCTGTGAGGAGGTCGCGGCCCGCGCCGAGGTGCCGATCGGCACGCTCTACCAGTTCTTCGCGAACAAGTACGTGATCGTCTGCGAGCTGAACCGGCAGGATCTGGTCGCGGTCTCCCGGGAGCTGGCCGATTTCCACGGCGGCGTCCCCTCGCTGGACTGGCTGCGGCACATGAACCAGTTCGTCGACCACCTGGCGAATCTGTGGATGACCGACCCCTCCCGCCGCGAGGTCTGGCTGGCCATGCAGTCCACCCCCTCCACCCGGGCCACCGGCGCCAAGCACGAGAAGGAATTCGCCGAGGTCGTCTCGCAGATGCTGCGCCCGCTCACCCCGCGCACCCCGCGCGAGCGCCGCACCACCATGGCGGAGGTGCTGGTGCACGTGGTGTATTCGATGCTCAACTTCTCGGTGCAGGATCAGCAGAGCCACGAGGAGGCGGTGGCCGAGCTGAAGCGGCTCATGGTGGCGTATCTGCTGGTGGCCGAGAAGGAATCGCGCTCCTAGCGCGGAAAGCAGCGGGGCCCGAGCCGTTTCCGGCTCGGGCCCCGCTTTCGTTCAGCTCGAGGCTTCCCTGCCCTCGATGAGGTCGGCGAGTTCGCCCGGGTCCTCCAGGACGACCATGGCCGCCGCGGTGTCGCCGTCGTGGGTGAGCGAGAGGTGCACCCGCACCCGCGGCAGGAACTCCGCGGCCAGGCCGTGCAGCCGGATGCTCGGCCTGCCCCACGCGTCGTTGACCACTTCGATCAGCGGATACGGGTTGTCCCCGATCTGCGGGCGGCGGGCGAACCGGGAGGAGGCCCATGCCTTGAGCACGGCCTCCTTGGCCGCCCACCGCGCCGCGTAGCTGCGCGTGGGATCCGTCGCCTTGCTCTGGCAGTAGCGCCGCTCGGCGGCGGTGAAGCTCTCCCTGAGCATGGTGGTTCCCACGCGCTCCAGCTGCTCGCCGAACTCCGAGATGGTCACCAGGTCCAGCCCGATACCGATGATTGCCATGGGCCGGGAGCCTACGACCGCTCGGTCTCGGACGCCGGGGCGAACCGGCCCGTCTCGCAACCCCTGCCGTCGGCACGGTACGTGCCGTCGGCACCGAGACGGGCGGCCCCGGAGAGCAGCATGTCGGCCTCGAGCTGACGGATTCGCGACGCCGGGGTGCCGTCCCCGCCGAGCCGCCGGTCGCCCGGGCGCTCGTAGAGGTCGGAGCCGCCGCACATCGCCTCGGCGAAGCGCTGCCTGCCGTTGAGCCGGCGCTGCTCGGCGCGGTGCAGGTAGTCGTCCCTGCGCTCGGCCGGGAGCGCCGCCACGAACGCCTGCGGGTGCACCACCGCGAGCAGCCCGGAGACGTGCCCGAAGCCGAGCGAGGTGACCAGCCCGGCCTTGAGCGGGAACCGCTCGCCGAACCGCAGCGCCTCGCGCACCCACACCAGGTGCGGGTACTCCTGCATCTTGTCGTCGACGCAGTCCAGGCTGCGGTTCGGCGGCACGACGCCCTGCTCGAGCACCTGGCAGAGCCCGATCAGCTGGAAGGCGGCGGCGCCGCCCTTGGCGTGCCCGGTCAGCGACTTCTGCGAGACCACGAAGAGCGGGGCTCCCGCCGACCGGCCGATCGCTGTGGCGAGCCGCTCGTGCAGCTCGGACTCGTTCGGGTCGTTGGCCGCGGTCGAGGTGTCGTGCTTGGAGACCACCGCGACCTCGTCCGGGGTGACGCCGAGCCCGCGCAGCTCCGCCGCGAGCTTGGACTCGCGCCCGCCGCGGCCCGCGCCCAGCGCGCCGAGCCCGGGCGCCGGGATGGAGGTGTGCACGCCGTCCGCGAAGGACTGCGCGTAGGCCACCACGCCGAGCACCGGGAGCCCCATCTCCAGCGCCACGTCGCCGCGGGCCAGCAGCACGGTGCCGCCGCCCTGCGACTCCACGAACCCGCCGCGGCGGCGGTCGTTGGCCCGGGAGAAGTAGCGATCGGCGATGCCCTTGCCCGCCATCACCGCGGAGTCGGCGGTCGCGGACATGTCGCCGAAGCCGACGATGCCCTCGATGCCGAGGTCGTCGAAGCCACCGGCCACGACCACGTCGGCCTTGCCGAGCTTGATCTTGTCGACGCCCTCCTCGACCGAGACCGCCGCGGTGGCGCAGGCCGCCACCGGGTGCACCATCGCGCCGTAGCTGCCCACGTAGGACTGCACCACGTGCGCCAGCGCGACGTTCGGCAGCGCCTCCTGCAGGATGTCGTTCGGCCGCGGCTCGCCGAGCAGGTTGTCGACGTAGAGCGAGCGCATCGACGACATGCCGCCCATGCCGGTGCCCTGCGTGTTCGCCACCTGGCTCGGGTGCACCCAGCTCATCAGCTCGGCCGGGTCGAACCCGGAGCTGACGAAGGCGTCGACCGTGCAGGCGATGTTCCACAGCGCGACCCGGTCGATCGAGGACGCCATGTCCGCCGAGATGCCCCAGACGGTCGGATCCCAGCCGGTGGGGATCTGGCCGCCGACGGTGCGGGAGAGCTTGGCCTTGCGCGGCACCCGGATCTCGGTGCCCGCCTTGCGGGTCACCTGCCAGTCGCCGCCGTCGCCGGCCGGGACCACCACGGTGTGCTCCGGCGCCGCCGACTCGAAGGCGCGCGCCTCGGCCTCGGAGCCGACCGTGAAGGTCAGATCCTTGTCCAGGAAGACCGAGGTCATCAGTGGCGCGCTGTTGTCGACCATCGAGGCGTCGTCGGCGTAGCGGCGGACGCCGCAGCGCTCCACCACGGCATCGTGGTAGCGCTCGGCCACCTCGTGCTCCGGGACGAAGTCGCCGGAGGCGACGTCGTACCAGCCCGGCTTGGGGTCGTTCTCCCAGGTCACCAGCCCGGTGGTCCAGGCCAGCTCCAGCACGCCCGCGGCGGAGAGCTCGTCGGAGACCTCCATCTCGAAGCGGGTGCGCGCCGAGCCGTAGGGGCCGAGCTCACCGGCGCCGACGATGACCACCATGTCGGCGAGGCCGGTGGTGACCTCGCTCCACTCCGGCACCGGCAGCGCGGAGCTGCGCGTGGGCGGGGCGGGCAGCGCGGCGACGGTCGGGGTGGTGTCGGCGGGCTCCTCGGCCGCGGCGGCCTCCTCGGCCGCCTGCTTGGCTAGCGCGGGCAGGTCCAGCTCGACGCCTGCCAGACCGCCGGTGAGGTCGATCTGCTGCGGTGCGGTGACGGTGATCGCCCGCGCCTGCGAGGTGCACCACTTGAGCAGCTCGTCGGCCATCTCGGTGGTGGACCAGGTCTGCACCCCGGCCTGCTCGACCGCCGAGACCATGGGGTCGTTCTGCCCCATGAGCCCGGTGCCGCGCACCCAGCCGATCAGCGCGTGCACCAGGGTGACCCGCTGCGACCAGGACTTCTCCGCCCGCCAGCGGCCCACGACCGCATCCAGCGCGGCCTTGGACTCGCCGTAAGCGCCGTCGCCGCCGAAGAGGCCGCGGTTCGGCGAGCCCGGGAGCACCACGTGCAGCTTGGCGTCCACGTCGTGATCGGCGTTCAGCGCGGAGAGCCCGCCGATCAGCCGCTCCACCGACCAGAGCAGGACCCGCATCTCCATCTCCGCGCGGGAGCCCGCGTCGGCGAGGTCACCGGCGACCCGCGGCGCCGCGAACGGCAGCAGCAGGGTCGGGGTCATGGCGTCCTTGATCTTGACCTTGGCGCCACCGGCCGAGTCGACCTGCTCGGTGCCGACCCAGTCGATCACCGCGTCGATATCGGTGTAGGAGGCCATGTTCGCGGGCACCACCCAGAGCGCGGCGCCGCTGCGCGCGTGCTCCCGGTAGAGCTGCTTGTAGAAGCCGAGCCTGGTGTCGTCCAGCCGCGAGGTGGTGACCACGACGGTCGCGCCGCCGGCGAGCAGCCTGCCGGTGACGGCGGCCGCGATCGAGCCCTTGCTCGCCCCGGTGATCACGGCGACGTCGGCCGACCACTCGCCCGGCTCCTCGGCGGTGAGCGCCGCGGTGGCGATCCGCTCGTAGGCGCCGGCGAGCACCGAGCGGGCCTCGTGCCTGGCCTTGTCCCGCCACCAGTTGGCCTGGGTGGCAACGGCTTCGCCCGCCCCCAGGTAGCCGTTCACCGGCAGCTCGGCGGCGTCGGCGTCGGCGCCGAGCCAGAGCCGGGCCAGGTCCTCGCGGGCGCTGGCCCAGCGGTCGTCGAGCAGCACGGCCTTGCGGCTGTCGAAGGCCGGGGCCACCAGCCGCGGCCAGTCCGAGCCGAGCTCGGCGGCGACCAGGTCGACCAGGGTGTCCGGGGTCGCGACGGCCGCACTGGCCTGCTCGGCCAGGCCGAGCTGCTCCAGCACCACGCGGGCGGCACTGGCGAGCACGCCGTCCCTGCCGGTGATCTGCTCGGTGAACTCGCCGAGCGCCGCGGCGTCGACGGTCGCGCCGCCCCCGCCGCCCGCGCTGGGCAGCGAGACCGCGACGCCGCGCCGGGCGGCGACCGCCTGCACGGCGGCGTCGATCGCGGCATCCACCGAGGCGCCGTCGCCGAGCGCGCCGGCGACCAGCCCGCCCAGGTCGCCGCCGCGCACGCTGGCGCCCTCGCGGGTGCCGAGCGAGAGCTCGGCGGTGACGTGGCTGGCCCAGCCGTCGCCCAGCTCCCAGACCTTGGCCACCCGGTCGGCGACCGCGGCCGGGCGCTTGCCGGACGGGCCGAAGACCTTGCGCAGGTGGTCGTTGATGGCGTCGGAGAGCACCGTGCCGAACGGCTTGTAGGTGCGCGCCAGCCGCTCGACGGTGGCCGAGAGCGCGCCCATGTCGGCGTCGGCGGCGCCGTCGATGGCGCCGAGCGAGAGCTCGGAGCCGAGGTCGACCAGGAGCTGGTTGCGGCGCGAGGAGACGCCGTCGCAGAGCCCCTCGATGGTGTCGACCGGGCCGATCTGGTCCAGCCGCAGCTTGGTCCAGAGCGCGATGAGCACCTTGGTGGCGTCGGCGGCGGTGAAGGCGATGTCGTCCGGGCGCGGGCCGCCGCCGGCGGCGACCGGGGCGGCGGCCGGAGCCGCTGCCGCGGCGGGCGTCTCGGCGGCCGCGGTGGGCTCCTCCACCGGCTCGTCGGCCGGGGCCGGGTCGGTGTCGGTGCCGAAGACCACGCCGGCCTCGCGCTCGATGTTCAGCACCTCGACCGCGGTATTGCCGAAGGCGGGGAGCTTGAGCGTCTGGCTGGCCAGGTTCGCCACCGTCGGGGTGGCGGCGAGGCCGATCTCCACGAACCGCTCGACCCCGAGGCCGCCGTGCGCGACGTCGGTGAAGAGCACGTCCTGGGTCTCGATCCAGCGCACCGGGCTGGCGAACTGCCAGGCCAGCAGCTCGACCAGGACCACGCGGCAGAGCTCGATCGGGCGCGCGGCCCAGCCGTCGAAGTCGCTCAGCACCTCGGCCAGCGGCTCGGAGGGCACCAGGTCGGCGATCTCCTGGACGAACGAGCGCTCCAGCGAGAAGGGCCGCGGCACCAGGTTCGGGATGTACCGCCCGACCAGGATCTCCGGGTGCAGGTCGGCCGGGAGCAGCTGCTCCAGCTTCTGCCGGAACTCCGGCACGCCCTTGCGCAGCACCGTGGAGTGGAAGGGGACGTCGATGCCGGGCACCAGGATGAAGGCGCGCTTGCCGCCGGTGATCTCGCGGCGCCGGTCGATCTCGGTCTCCAGCGCCTCCAACCCGGCCAGCGTGCCCGCGATGGCGTACTGCGAGCCGCGCAGGTTGAGGTTGACGACCTCGAGGAACTCGCCGGTGCGCTCGGCGATCCCGGCGACGAAGCCGATGACCTCCTCGTCCGGCAGGTCGATCTGCGAGGGGCGGATGGCGGCCATCCGGTAGTCGCTGCGGCCCTGCGAATCGCGGGGCACCAGCTGGTGCATGGCGGAGCCGCGCTGGAACACCACCTCCAGCGTGGCCTCCAGCGGCAGCACCCCGGCGACCGCGCAGAGCGCGTTGTACTCGCCGACCGAGTGCCCGGCCAGCACCGCGCCCTCCACGAAGGCGCCGGCCTCGCGCAGCTCGGCCACCTGCACCACGCCCACGACGGCCATGGCGACCTGGGTGAACTGGGTCAGGTGCAGCACGCCGTCCGGGTGCCGGTGCTCGACGCCGCGGGCCTTGAGGTAGGTCGGGTTGTCGCGCACGACGGCGAGGATGGAGAAGCCGAGCGCCTTGCGGGTGTGCTTGTCGGCGCGGTCCCAGATCTCCTTGGCGGCCTTGGAGCGCGTGCGCGCCTCCATGCCCATGCCCTTGCGCTGGATGCCCTGGCCCGGAAGGGCGTAGGCGGTCTTCGGCGCGGCGGTGCGGCCGGTCGCGGCCATCACCAGGTCGCCCTCGGCGCGGCAGGAGACCTCGACGATCTCGTCGCCGGCGTCGATCGCGACCCGCTCCACCCGGACGTCGATCTCCGCGCCGGGGCGGACCATGCCGAGGAACCGGGTGGTCCAGGCGGTCAGCCTGCGCGCGGGGAGGCCGCTCGCCGGGTCGAGCGCGGCCACCACGTGCTGGGCCGCGGCGGAGAGCCACATGCCGTGCACGATCGGGCTGCCCAGCCCGGCCAGCTTGGCCGCGGAATCGCTGGTGTGGATGGGGTTGTGGTCGCCGGAGACGGCGGCGAAGGCGTGCATGGCCCGCGGCGCGCGCACGGTGACGTCCCTGCGCCTGCGCCGCGCGGTCTCGCGGGCCTCCTCGGAGACCGAGCCACCGGCGCGCGGCGGGTCGGTGAGCTCGCCCGCGCCGGTGCGGCCGCGGATGGCGAAGCGCTCGGTGAGCGTGGCCAGGGTGGGCATGGAGAGCCCGGTCTCCGGCTTGTCCAGCATGCCGGTGATCCGCACCTTGACCTCGACCACGCGGCCGAGATCGGTGTCGAGGGTCTCGCCCGCCTCGGCGCGCACGGTGAGCACGCTGGTGGCGTCGGGGAGGTCGGAGACCAGGTGCACCTGGTGGTCCAGGTGCACCAGGTCGAGCATGCCCTCGATGACGCTGCCGCCCGCGGTGGTGCGGGAGGCGCCGAGCACCGCGAAGACCGCGGGCCAGCAGGCGCCGACCAGCACGTCCGGCACGACCCGGCCGAGCGTGCTCAGCGACTCCGGCAGCCCGCCGCCGGTGACCCCGGCGTGGTCGGCGCCGAGATCAGGCGTCCAGGCCACATTGACGTGCGCGACCGAGCCCCTGACCTCGGGCAGCGACTGCCCGGCGGCCACCGCGAGCAGCGCGCTCATGGCGGTCTCGGCATCGGCCTCGGTGATCACCGGGGCGCCGCCGTTGTAGACGGTGACCGGAACGGTGATCCGGATGGTGACGGCGTCCCGGCCGAGCAGCGGCACGGTCAGCTCGACGTAGCTGTTCTCGGTGTCCGGGCCGGTGGTCTCGGCCAGCGTGGCCCCGGTCGGCGGGTGCACGGCGCCCTTGCCGTCGACCACCCAGGAGTCCAGGTCGCCGAGGCGGTGCACCGGGTTCACGGTGGTGCGGCCGGACCAGCGCACGTCCGGCGCGGCCAGCACGGCGTCGATCGGGCCCGCGGTGACTCCCGCGACCCGGCGCGCGTCCACCGCGGCGGGCACGACGCCGTCGCGGACCAGCGAGTACGCGGTGTCCTGCTCGAAGCGGTCGAGCAGCTCGCCGACCGGCTCGTCGACCCGGGTGATCCCGGCGACCGCGACGGTGCCGGGGATGATGCAGACCTGGTCGGCCGAGTAGCGCGGGTCGTGCGCCTGCCACAGCGAGTCCGAGCGCCACCAGCGCCGCACATCGCCGTCGACCACGGGCACGAAGTTCACCGGCTTGCCGGGGATCTTGCAGAGCGAGACGAAGAAGGGAACGTCGGCCGGGTGCAGCAGCGTCTCGGCGGCGGCCGGGTAGCGCTGCTTCAGCGTGCAGATGGCGCCGACCGGGTCCTCCAGCTCCTGGTCCGAGCCGAAGAGCGTGGGGATCTCGCCGCGGTCGGCCGGGTGCAGCCGCGCCTCGGCGCGCCGGATCATCTCGGCGAAGCGGTCCCGCCAGGTGATGTCGAGCCACTGCGAGCGGGTGGCCTCGCGGATGGCGTCGCCCAGGTCGGAGCCGCAGTCGAAGTCGCGGCGCCGGTCCAGCCCGACCGCCAGCTCGACGTAGCGCTCCAGCCAGTCCAGGTAGGTCATGGTGGCGACATCGCCGAAGTACGGCTTGGCGGTGGCGTTCAGCGCGGCGATGATCTCGTCCCGGCGCGCGGCGACGGCGTCGGCGTCGCCGGCGACCTCGTCCAGCAGGCGGCCGGTGCGCGAGGCGGCATTGTCGATCTCGTGGATGTCGACGCCGAGCTGCGAACGGCCGGAGGCCATTCCATTGATCGCGGTGCCGGCGCCCACCCAGTCCGGGGTGCCGGGGGTGTCGACGAGCAGCTGCTTGACCTCGGGCGCGGTGGTCGCCTCCAGCGTCGCCATGGCGGCGGTGCCGACCAGCACGCCATCCAGCGGCATGGCCGGGTAGCCGTGCCCGATCGACCAGCGGCCGGTGAGGTACTCGGTGGCGCGCTCCGGCGTGCCGATGCCGCCGCCGACGCAGACCACGACGTTGTCGCGGGTGCGCAGCTCGGCGTAGGTGGTGAGCAGCAGGTCGTCCAGGTCTTCCCAGGAGTGGTGCCCGCCGGCCCGGCCGCCCTCGATGTGCACGATCACCGGGTAGCCCGGGACCTGGTCGGCGATCCGCAGCACCGCGCGGATCTGCGCCACGGTGCCCGGCTTGAAGGCCACGTGGTGGATCCCGGCCTCGGTGAGCTCCTCGATCAGCGCGACGGCTTCCTCCAGCTCGGGGATGCCCGCGGTGACGATGACGCCGTCGATCGGCGCGCCCGCCGCGCGGGCCTTCTGCACCAGCCGCTTCCCGCCCAGCTGCAGCTTCCACAGGTAGGGGTCGAGGAAGAGCGAGTTGAACTGCACCGCGCGGCCCGGCTGCAGCAGCGTCTGCAGCTCCGCCACGCGATCGGCGAAGATCTGCTCGGTCACCTGGCCGCCGCCGGCCAGCTCGGCCCAGTGGCCCGCGTTGGCCGCCGCGGCGACGATCTTGGCGTCCACGGTCGTCGGGGTCATGCCCGCGAGCAGGATCGGGGAGCGCCCGGTGAGCCGGGTGAAGGAGGTCTCGACCACGATCCGGCCGTTCGGCAGCCGCACCGGCTTCGGCGCGAACTCCGACCAGGGGGCGGGCACCCGCGGCGCCGCGCCCGGGGTGAGCAGGCTGCGCTGCCCCTCGCGGGTGGCGGCGGCGACCACGCCGACGCCGGTGCCCTTGAGCGAGCCCGCGGTGAGCCGGGAGAGCAGGTCGCCAGGGCCCAGGTCGAGGATCCACTCGGCGCCCGCCGCGACCACCTCGTCCACCGTGCCGACCCAGTCGATCGGGTCGACCAGGATCTCCTGCGCCAGCGAGCCGGCCAGCTCGGCGTCGAGCCCGCACTGCCGCGCCCAGCCCGCGACCAGGTCGACGGTGTCGGCCAGCGCCGGGTGGTGGAAGGCGACGTCGACCGCGAGGTCCTCGAAGACCGGCGCGAAGACCGAGCCGCCGCGCGCCTTGGCATCCCGCTCGGCGCTCTGCTCGTCGTGGATCTCGGTGCAGCGCTGCCGAACCCGCGCGATCTGCGCCGGGGTGCCGGAGAGCACCGCGCGCCTGCGCCCGTTACGGATCGAGACCACGGCCGCGACCGTGGGATCAACGCCATCGGACACCTCGGCGACGACCGCCCGCAGCTGCTCCGGATCGACATTCGAGACGGCGACCATCGGCGACTGCTCACCGACCGGCATCAGCCCGCGCCGCCGCCCGACCAGGCTCGCCGCGGCGCCGATCATCTGCCCGAAGGCGAGCAGCTCGGCGTCCCGGCGGCCGCCGTCGCGCAGCGCCGCGGCCGCGAGCACGCCCTGCGAGTGCCCGATCATCCGGACCGGCGGGTGCGCGGCGACATCGAGCCCCTGCAGCTTGAGCGCGCGCAGCGCGGCCAGCTGGGTGAGCAACACGCCGGGCATCGAGACCGCGGCGGAGCGCAGCACGCGCTCCGACGGCGCGGCCGAGCTCTCGGCGTCCTCGGCATCGTCGTCGGCGAGTTCGTTCTCCAGGATCCAGCCGATCGGGTCGAAGCCGACCGGCCGCACCACGAGCAGCTGGCTCGCGACCGGCTCCAGCAGCGCGGCGGCCTCGTTCACCAGGGCGGTGAGCTCCGGCTCCAGCGCGCTGTCCCGTCCGATCTCCTCCAGCTCGCCCAGCCACTTGGCGCCCTGCCCGCCGAACGCCAGCGCATACGCGGTGCCGTTCAGCAGACGATCCAGCAAGGGCGACCGGGACGCCTCCACCTCGGGGGACCGTCCCGCCGTGCGGCGCGATCCGGTCCCGGTCTCAGTGTTCTCGTTGATCGTCAAGACGCTCGACTTCCTACTCTTCGCGACGTAGCCCGGGGGGACGCTCCGCTCCGGTGCGCAGGGGTCTCCCCCGTCCAGGGCCTGGTAATGGCGAGGATGCCAGAGAATCATGAGGAAAACCTCACGTTCCTCTTCCGGCGCGGCGGCTACTCTCGAGTTTTCTCGCACCGCCGTACCAGAATGCGGGGAAACATGACCCTCCCTCACATTCGATCCCGCTGGTGAGGTCCATGTACACCCGCTCGAAACATGAGTGCCCCTCACATTGACCGTTACCGCATCGTTATAATCCCAGGTCGGGTTACTCGTGAGTAGAGACACTCCGCGCGGTGCTTCGCACAGCGGGCTCCGGCCGGTAGAGTTTGGACGGCCGTACCAGCACGCGCGAGTGGCGGAATTGGCAGACGCGCCAGATTTAGGTTCTGGTGTCTTCGGACGTAGGGGTTCAAGTCCCCTCTCGCGCACAAGCTCGTAGCGATCGTGCTATCCGGCGGTGCCGTGTGCTCGAATGCCCCAGCCGTTTCCGGGTGCCTAGGCGTTGCGGGTCAGGAATTTCGCCGCTTGGTGCACCGCTGCCGGCACCGGCCGATCGCCTACGTCGCTTCCGAGATGGGGATCTCCTCGCACATGGGATCTCAGGTCAGGGCGGCGGCCACGACCTCGAATCGTGGGGCCGGCTACTGCTCGGGTGGCGCCGGCCGTGGCCGGATCGTCGAGTGCGTATGGTTCCTCTCGTCGGGTCCGCCACAGCCTGCAGGCTGAACCTCGGAGCCGCGTCCGCCCGATCACCGTCAGGCTCGACCACCGTCACCATCGCAGTTCCGCGGCGCTCACGCGGGGCACCCTCAGTCCTGGTGTGGGCCTGTAGGTGTGCATCGCGACGGGACGACGGATCCGGTCGTAGGCCTGGAGTCCAGCCTCGACGGTGGGCGAGTCTCGGATGGCCCTGGCCAAGAAGACGGCATCTTCGATCGCGGAACTCGCCCCTCGGCCCGCCGCAGGTGAGACAGCATGTGCGGCATCACCGATGAGGACCGTGGTCGTGGTGTGCCAGATGCCGCTCGGCTCCAGTTCATACAAGGCCACCGGGCGACTCACCCGCGACGACTCGACCAGCTTCGCGATCGGCAGGTCAGCGAGCGCCGCGAGCAGTTCCGGCTGCCCCGTCGCGGACTGAGCCGACTCCGCATCTCCGCGGCTGAACCAGAACGACCCGTGCCCGCGATGCCCCGCGTAGCCGGCGACACCGTCGGGACGGCTCCAGAAGTGCAGGACCCCTTCCGGCAATTCACCGAGTACGTGCTCACTGTGGCCGTAACAGATCAGTTGGCCGGCGAATGTCGGATCGCGGTGATCGCCGAGCGCGCGCCGCGTCATGGAGCGAGCTCCGTCGGCACCGACCAGCAGATCCGCAGCCACGTCAGCGGGATCGACCCGCGAACCGAAACAACTCGTGACACCGACCTCGGCGAGCCGCGTTCGCAGCACCGACAGCAGGTCCCGCCGCCATACATGGGTACTCGGCCACCGATGCGTCTCTTCGAATCGCTCGAAGCTGTGCTGCCGGCCCGACACGGTGTCGGTCGTGGTCACCCGGGTGACCGGAAAGCCCCGCCGCCGCACTTCGGCTCCCACTCCGAGCTGGTCCAACACGGTCGACGCCGACGGCCCCAGGGTGACCCAGCCACTCACGTCCGCGGATCGCTCAGACGCCTCGTAGATCTGCACTGTCACACCGATTTCGGTCAGCGCCAGAGCCGCGCACGCACCTCCGACCCCCGCGCCGATCACCACAGCCCGCATCGCTACCTGCCTGTCCCTTCGACGAGTGCACCCACAGGCACCGGTATGCGCGATTCGCCCTTCCCCCGGCCGTGCGCCGAACCCCTACCCGTGCCGCGCGACGTCGGCGCAGAGGATGCCGGGCCAGCGGGCCAGATCGGCGGGGGTCTCGGCGACTTCGAGGGTGGCGTTCGGCAGCAGCTCGACCAGCGTTTCGGCGGTCGTCACCGGGTGCGCGGGGTCGTCGACCCAGGCCAGCACGGTGGCGGGCACGGCGAGCGCCGAAATGGCCTCGGGGGCAGGCAGATCGCTCAGGGCGGCGCCGCGGAAGAGGGCGGGCAGCAGGTGCTCGGTGACGTCGGGGACGGTCTCCGGGGTGCCTGCGGTGGCGGGCGGGCGGGGGGCGGCGAGGTCGGCGGCGAGGAAGGCGGCGAGGCCCTGCTCCTCGATCAGCCGGGCGTTCTTGCGGTAGATCTCGGCCTTCGCGGCGCGGGTCTGCCAGGCGGTCGCCGGTACGAGCAGGGTCAGGCCGGCGAAGCGGCCGGGGTCGCGGACGGCGGCGTGCAGCAGGGTGCCGGTGCCCATCGAGGGGCCGACGCCGTGCACCCGCTCGCCGGGGAACCAGTGGTCGAGCAGGCGCAGCAGGTCGTCGGCGAGCACGGGCCAGGTGTAGTCCGAGGGGACGGCGCGGCCGGTCGAGAGGCCGTGGCCGCGCGCGTCGTAGCGCAGCAGCCGGGTGCCGCTGAGGCCGCGGCCGAGGTCGAGATCCATCAGCCGGTCGCGGTGCCTGCTCGAGGTGAGGCCGTGCAGCTGGACGACGGGGTGGCCGCCTTCATCGCTCACCTCCACGTCGAGGTCGGCGCCGGAAACGTGGAAAGTCGGCACGATGGCTCCAGAATGCTGGGACACGGGATCGCTCGGAAGGAGCCTAGGATACCGCCATGCGGCTGACCAACGTCGCGCACCTGCGCCTGCCGTTCGGCCGTCTGCTCGGCTTCGACGTCGCCGCGGGCGAGCTGGGCGCATCGCTTCCGGTCTCCTTCGACCAGCGGCGCCATGTGGGCGCGGGTGATCGCGCGGGGTCGTGGATGGCGTTGTCCTGCAGGCTCTCCGCTCCGGTGCCGCTGGACGAGCTCGCCACCGCCTGGCTGGCGGTGATCGAGCGGCACGGCACGCTGCGGTCGGTCTTCGTGCCGGGCGCGGACGGCGAGCCGCGGCTGCACGAGGTCGAGATCCGCCCGGCCGGCTGGGTCGAGCACACGATCGCGCCGGGGCAGGCGGTGAACGACGCGCTGCGCGCCGTGCTCGACCTGGCCTGTTCGCCGTACGCCCGGCCGTCGCACCGGCTGTGCGTGCTGGAGACCGCGGCCGGGCCGACCGTGGTGGTCGCCGCCGACCACGCGCACGTCGACATGTGGTCGATGCTGGTGATCGCGCGCGACCTGCTCACCGCGCTGGCCGCGGTGCGGCGGGACGGCCCGCCCGCGCTGCCGCCCGCGCCCGCCTTCGCCGAGCACACCCGCGCGCTGCGCGAACGCCCGGCCGCGCCGGCCGAGGTGCGCCGCCGCTGGGCCGAGGTGCTGGCGCGCAGCGGCGGCGTGATGCCGCGCTTCCCGCTCCCGCTCGGCGAGGCCGCGCCGCAGGAGGAGCGGGTCGAGGTGCGCGACGTGCTCGATGTCGACGACAGCGCCGCCTTCGCCGCGCAGGCCAGGGACGCGGAGGTCTCCACCCTCGCGCTCGTGGTGGCCGCCATGACCGAGGTGACGCACGAGCTGGCCGGGACCGCGCTGCGCGTGGTCTTCCCGGTGCACAGCCGCTACGACACCACCTGGCACGAGTCGGTGGGCTGGTTCATCACCAACTCGCTGCTGGAATCGGCCGACCCGGCCCCGCGGGCCGGTGCGGCGGCGGTGAAGGAGGCCGTGCGCCTCGGCTCCTGGCCGCTGGCGGACATCCTGCGGCCGTGGGGCGGGATGCCGGAGGCGCCGGGCATGTTCGCGATCTCCTGGCTCGACCTGCGCCGGTTGCCGGTGCGGGTCGACGCCACCGGGCTGGAGGCGCAGTACGTCGGCGCGACGATCCGGACCGACGGCGTGATGCTGTGGTTCGTGCTCGACGAGGCCGGGCTGCACCTGCGCTGCCGCTACCCGGACACCCCCGAGGCCAGGAGGCACGTCGGCGGCTGGCTGGACACCCTGATCGCCCGGCTGCGCTCGCGCGCCGCGGCGGGCAGCCTGCTGCGCGTCGGCGACCGGACCTACCGGGTGCGGCGCGCGGCCCGCGCCGATGTGCCCGCGCTGGTCGCGCTGCTCTCCGATGAGATCGCCCGCGACCGGGAGACTTCCGAGATCGCCAGGTACGAGGAGGCGTACGACGCCGTCACCGGGGATCCGGCGCACTACCTGGCCGTGGTGCGGGACGAGCGCGACCGGATCGTCGGCACCATGCAGCTCACCATTATCGCGGGCCTCTCCCGGGGCGGCGCCGCGCGGCTGCAGATCGAAGGGGTCCGGGTCGCCCCGGCGGAGCGCTCCCGCGGCATCGGCACGGCCATGCTGGAGTGGGCGCACGACCACGGCAGGCACCGCGGCGCCACCCTCGCGCAGATCACCACGGACCGGGTGCGGGCCAGGGCGCACACCTTCTACGCGCGGCTCGGGTACGACAACAGCCACGTCGGGTTGAAGCGGGCGCTCTGACGACACCGGGATACCGCGGCCGAAGAGTTATCGAACATATGTTCTAAGGTGCGGTAGCCTCACTCGGGTGACCAAACAATCGACTGCGCCGGCGCCGCGCGTCCCGGCCCGCGGATGGCCGGAACTGGCCGATGTCGACGTGCTTCGCATCCTCGTCGAGACCGAACGGCGCAGGCGGCAGCTGGATGCGTCCATGCGCGCGGCCGTCGCCGAGGCCGAGCGGCGCGGGCTCGCGGCGGGCACCGGTTACCGGGATACCGCGGAGCTGCTCACCGATCTGCTGCGGATCAGCGTCCACGAGGCGCGGCGGCGGCTCGGGCACGCGACCCCGCAGGCGCGGCCACGCTCCAGGAGGGTATGGAAGGTGCTGGCGGCGGCGAGTTGAGACGGAGCCCCACCTCGGGAGCCCAGCCTAGGTTAGCCTTGGCTCAATTGCGCCGGAGCGACTTTCGGCGCCGGACCGAGGGCTGGTCCTCGATGAAGGAGACGACGATGCACGCTGTCCGGACCCGGCGGGTCGCCAGGCGCGCGGTGATCGCCGCACTGGCTGGGGTGCTCGCGCTCGGTATCACCGGTTGCGGCTCGGACTCCGGATCGGGCGGCGGCGGGGACGGGGCGGTCACCGTGCCGCACGCGCTCGGGGAGACCACCGTGGCGGGGACGCCGGCGAAGGTCGTGGCGCTGGGGAACCAGTGGCTCGACACCACGCTGGCCTTCGACGTGGTTCCGGTCGGGTATGTGGACAATGTGGCGATCGCGTCGCGGAGCACGCCGCCGTGGCAGCCGGACAAGCTCGGGTCGGCGAAGTCCATCGCGAGCATGGCGGGGATCGCGGAGCAGGTGGCGGCGCTGGAACCGGATCTGATCCTGGCGGATCCGTTCATCGCGGATCAGGCGACCTACGACAGCCTGTCCAAGGTCGCGCCGACGATTCCGGGGCTCTCGAAGAACTCGGCCGCGGTGTGGCAGGACCAGGTGACGGCGCTCGGGAAGGTGCTGCGCCGGGAGGACGACGCGGCGGCGATCATCGGCGGGGTGCAGGACAAGATCGACGGGATCGTGGCGGCGAATCCGGGGCTGAAGGGGAAGACCTATGCCAGCACCTGGCTGGGCACGCCGACGCAGCTGATGGTGCTCACCGACCCCTCGGACGGGTCGGGGCAGGTGTTCACGGCGCTCGGGCTCACCATCCCGAAGAACCTCAGTGACCAGCCCGCGACCGGCGGGCGGCTGGCGCTGTCGACCGAGCGGATCGACGAGCTGACGGCGGATCTGCTGCTGGCGGGGTACTCCCCCGGGTTCGACGAGAAGTTCCGGCAGCTGCCGGGGTACAGCGGGCTGCCCGCGGTTCGGAACGACGCGACGGTCTTCCTCAACACCATGGAGATCACCGCGGTGAACCAGCCGACGGTGCTCTCGGTGCCGTTCATCCTGGACAAGCTGAACCCGGCCCTGGTCGCCGTGAGCAAGTAGGGATTCGGCCGTGCCCGTTCTCATGTCGTCCGGGGAGACGCGGCTCGCGCTCCGGGCCGGTGCCACCTGTGTGATCACCCCGGCGGGTGCGGTGCTGCTGAACCCGCCGCGGAAGCAGAAGCTCAGCGGGCTGCCGCGGGGGCAGTTGCTCGCGCTCAAGGCGCTCAATCGGGCGCCCGCGACCGTTGCCGAGCTGGCGGCGGTCGCGGGTGACGATGTCACCGCGCTGCTGGATCGGCTCGCGGGGGCGGGCTGGCTGGCGGTGACGGTGCGCGCGGAGGGGCGGGACCTGTACACGGTGCAGCCGTTCGGGACTCCGCCGCGGGACGAGCCCGCGCCGCTTCCGCCGGGCGCCACGCTCTCCAAGTTCGCGGTGCTGCATCGGGATTCGGACGGGTTCGTGCTGGAGCATCCACTCTCCTGGTGCGATATCCGGATTCACGATCTGCGGTTGCTGACGCTGCTGGAGCAGTCCGGCGCTGAGGATTCGGGGCTGCCCGCCGGTTTCCTGGCGGATCTGCACCGCGGTGGGTTCCTGGCCGATCCGGCGGCCGAGGCGGCGGAGTTCCGCAGCCGCAGCTGGAGCGCGCCCGATCTGTGGTTCCATCGCCGGAGCACGCTCGGGGAGCGCATCGTCACCTGGGAGCATTTCGGGCCCACGAAGTGGGCGAAGGGGCGGTTCCCGCAGCCGCCCACGCGCAAGCCGGACTACCCGGCGGCGCCGATTCCCCTGCCCCGGCCCGATCTGGCTGCCCTGCGGGCGGCGGATCCGACGCTGACCGCCGTGCTGGAGGATCGGGTCTCCACCCGCGCCTTCGACGACGCCGCGCCGATCACGGTCGCGCAGCTCGGCGAGCTGCTCTTCCGCACGGCGCGGAGCCGGGGGGTGCGGTCCGAGGCGCCGGGTGAGGAGCTGGTGTCGAAGCCGTACCCGAGCGGGGGCAGTGTGTACGAGCTGGAGCTGTACCCGGTGGTGCGGAATGTCGCCGGGCTGGAGCCGGGGATGTACCACTACGACGCGCACGGGCACACGCTGCGGAAGATCGCCGAGGCGGGGAGTCCGGCGGTCGCCACACTGGTGAAGTCGACCTCGGCGACGCTCGCCGACGGGGCCGAGCCGCAGGTGCTGCTGGTGCTCGGGGCTCGGACCGGGCGGGTCATGTGGACCTACGAGCAGGTCTCCTACGCGGTGATCCTCAAGCACGTCGGGGTGCTCATGCAGACCGTGTACCTGGCCGCGACGGCCATGGGGCTCGGGGCCTGCGCGCAGGGCTTCGGCGATACCGCCGCGTTCGTGAGCGCGGCCGGGGTGGACGAGCTCGAGGAGTGCAGTGTGGGGAGCATTATCGTCGGGACGCCGCGGGCGGGGTGATCCCGGGCCGCCAGTGCCGGCTGGTGCTGGGCCACCGCTGTCGGGTGGTCTCAGTGCCCCCCTGCCGGCCGGTCCCGGTGCCCCCCTGCCGGCCGGTCCCGGTGCCCCGCTGCCGGCCGGTCCCAGTGCCCCCGCTGCCGGCTGGTCTCTGGCTCGCGGCAGCGCGGCGCCGCCGGTCGGCGCGGTACGCGGACCGGCGGCGTAGCGCGCGGCTATCCCGAGGCCATGACCTCCTCATCGCTCATGGCGGCGACCTCCAGGTAGAGCTGGGCGACCACCGGCAAGCGGCCGGGGGTGCCGCGTTCGGCCTCGCGGGCGGTCAGCCGGGCGGCGAGCGCGGCGACGGTGCGGGCGGCGAAGACATCCGAGACCAGGGCGTGGTCGGTCTCCAGCCACTCCCGGACCCGGGCGACGAAGGTGGTCGCGAGCACGGAATCGCCGCCGAGGCCGAAGAAGTCCTCGTGCGCGCCGATCGGGCCGGAGCCGAGCACGCCGCGGGCGATATCGGCGAGCGCGGCCTCCAGATCGTCGCGCGGCGCGACGTACTCGGCGGCCCCGGCGGCGGGTTCGAGCAGGGCGAGGACGGCGCGGCGGTCGAGTTTGCCGTTGGCGGTCAGCGGCATGCGGTCCAGGTACTCGATGCGGGCCGGGATCATGTAGGCGGGCAGCAGCTCGGCCAGGGTGCCGGTGGGGTCGGCGATGCCGGCGCCGGCGACGGCGGCCACCAGCGTCGTCCCGGCCACCGCGGCGACGGCGTGCCGCACGCCGGGGACGGTGCGCAGTGCACTCTCCACCTCGCCCAGCTCGACCCGGTAGCCGCGGAGCTGGACCTGGTGGTCGGCGCGGCCGAGGAACTCGATGGTGCCGTCGGGCCAGTACCTGGCCAGGTCGCCGGTGCGGTACCAGCGCAGCCCGTCGTGCTCGACGAAGCGTTCGGCGGTGCGCTCCGGGTCGTTGCGGTACCCGGCGGCCACATTCGCGCCGCCGACCCAGAATTCGCCGGGCACCCAGTCCGGGCAGTCCCGACCGGCGGGTGAGACCACGCGGCAGCGCACATTGCGCAGCGGCACCCCGAACGGCACCGTCGCCCAGTGCGCGGGCGGCTCGCCGGAGACTTCGCAGATGGTGTTGTGGATGGCGGTCTCGGTGGCGCCGCCGAGGCCCGAGAACCGGCACCCCGGCACCTGCTTCGCGAGCCTGCGAGCCAGGTCGGCGCCGACCCAGTCGCCGCCGAGCGTGACCGCGCGCAGCGAATCGCCGAGATGCTCGCCGCCGATCTCCAGAATCATGTCGAGCATGCTCGGCACGCAGTTCAGGAGGGTGACGCGGTGCTCCACCAGCAGCCGGACCCAGGTGGTGGCCTCGGCGCGCTGCCCGGCGTCGACCGCCACGATCGAGCCGCCCGCGGCGAACATGCCGAAGATGTCGTAGACCGAGGCGTCGAACTCCAGCGCCGAGAGCGCGAGCACGCGGTCGGCGGGGCCGACGCCGAAGTGCTCGTTCACCGCGTCGATGGTGTTCATGGCGGCGCGGTGCGGCACGTCGACGCCCTTGGGGCTGCCGGTGGAGCCGGAGGTGAAGATGACGTAGGCGATGGATTCGGGGTCCGGGTACACCGGTTGGGGCAGTGGGTCCGCCCAGGTTCGGGCTTCGTCGAGGGGAACGGTCGTGACGCCGGGGCCGAGGTCGGCGCCCGCCACGGTGAGCGCGACCGTGACTGCGCCGGTGCGGAGGATCTCGGCGCGGCGCGCCACGGGCTGGTCGAAGCCGATGGGGATGTAGGCGGCGCCCGTCGCGAGCACGCCGAGGACGGCCAGGATCTGGTCCGGGCCCTTCGGGAGCTGCACCGCGACGGCGTCGCCCGGACGCACCCCGGCGGCGGTGAGCGCGCCCGCCACGGCCAGCGCGGCGGTGGCGAGCTCGCCGTAGCTCCAGGCGCCCGTCTGCCTGACCACCGCGGATGCGGCGGATTGCGCGGCAGTGAGCCCGCCATCACTCCAGACCACGGCGGACGCGTCCGGATGCGCGGCGGCGTGCTCGAAGAAGCCCTGGTGCAGGCGGCGGCCGCTGACCGGGCCGTCGGTGGCGTTCACCGCGGCGCGCACGGCGGCTTGCGCGGCGGGGAGCGCGGGGGCCGCGCCCGCTGTCCAGCCGTCGGCGCCGGCGCCGAGCCGGGCGACGGCGGCGGTGTAGTGCGCGAACATGGCGTCGACCAGCCCGGCCGGGAAGGCGGAGTCGCGGACGTCCCAGTTCAGCAGCAGCCCCCCGCGCACCTCGGTGACCTGGGCGTCAAGCAGCACCTGCGGGCCCTGGGAGATGATCCAGACCGGGTCGCCGAAGGTCTCGGTGACCCGCTCCGCGAAGAGCTCGCCGAGGTTCAGCGCGCTGGTGTAGACGATCGGGGCCAGTACCGGCTCGCCGCGCTGCCTGCCCAGGTCGCGCAGCACCTCCAGCCCGGACCACCCGGCGTGCGCGCCGCTCTCGTGCACCGCGCGCTGGAGCGCCCGCGCCCGCTCGGTGACCGTGAGGTCGTCGGTGACGTCGACGTCGAGCATGATCGAGGAGGTGAAATCGCCGATCACGCGGTCGATCTCGGGGTGCACCGGCTCGCGGTGGAAGAGCGGCACATTGAGCAGGAAGCGGCTCTGCGCGGACCAGCCGCCGATGGTGTCGGCGAAGACCGCGGCCAGCGCCATGGCGGGGGTGATGCCGCGCTCGTGCGCGGCGGCGAGCAGGCGCCGCTTGGCCTCGGGGGCGAGCCAGTGGTCGTAGCGCACGGTGCGGTGCGGGGCGGTGCGCTCGCCCACCGGGACCGTCGGCAGCTCCGGGGCGCCGGGTAGCTCGGGGAGCCGCCGCTGCCACCACTCGCGGTCGCGGGCCCTGGCGGCCTCGTCCACGCGCCGCTCGGTGCGGTAGCGGCGGTAGGTGTAGCCGGGGGCGGTGATGGTGGCGCCGTGGTAGAGCTCGGCGAGTTCGGCGACCAGGACGCGGTAGCTCATGGCGTCGCCGGCGATCATGTCGACATCCAGGTGCAGGCGGCAGCGGTCGCCGGGGCGCAGCGTGAGGGTGACGTCGATGACCTGGCCGTCCTCGATGGCGAGGCGCTGGTGGGTCTTGCTGTCGCGCAGCCGGTTCAACTCGGCATCGATGGCCGCCGGGTCGTGGTCGCGCAGGTCGGCGACGGTGAAGACCGGACGGCCGGGGGCGGGCAGGGTCTGCTGGGTGCCGTCCGGGAGGACCCGGGTGCGCAGCATGGGGTGCGCGGCGACCAGGCCGGCCACCGCCCGCTCCAGCCGCGCGGGATCGATGGCGCCGCCGTCGAATTCGACGTAGAGGTGCGCGGCGACGCCACCCAGCTCCTGCTCCTCGGCGCGGCCGATCCAGTAGGCGTGCTGCATGGTCGCGAGCGGGAAGGGCTCGTGCTCGGCGCCCCGCTCGGCCGGGAGCGGCTCCGGCGCCGGGGGTTCCGGCTCGCCCGCGCCGAGCAGTTCCTGCCACGCGGCCACGGTGGGGGCGGCGGCGAGCTGGGCGAAATTGACGGTGGCGCCGCGCTTGCGCCAGCCGCCCGCCAGCTTCATGATGCGGATGGAGTCCAGGCCGAGCTCGATGAGGTCGGCGTCGCCGGCGATGGCCTCCGGTTCGATGCCGAGTGCGGCGGCGACGGTGGCGGTGATCTCGGTGCTGTCCACGGTGCTCACTCCCGGCCCGGTTCGATGTCGCGGATGGCGATGAAGACCCGCTGGTCCAGTGCGGCGACCGGGTGGTCGGGCTGCGGTAGCACCAGGTCGGGGGTGAGGCCGGCGGCGCGCAGTTCGCTGCGCCACTCGTCCTCGGTGAGGAAGATGCGGTCGGTGCCCGCGCGGACGTCGCTCAGCCCGGCGTGCGGCTTGCCGGGCTGCGGGGACATCAGCAGGTGCACCGAGGTGAGCTGTTCGCAGTGCGCGTGGCAGGTCTCGATGACCACCAGCGCGCCGCCGGGGTGCAGCAGGTCGTGCAGGTGCCGGAGGGTGACGCCGATGTCGTCGGCATTGTGCAGCACATTGGCGGCGATGACGATGTCGGCGGGGGCGGCGGTGCCGAGGTCGCGGTTCATGTCGAGCAGGGCGTAGCGCATCCACGGGTAGCGGGCGAAGCGGTGCTCGGCGGCGGTGAGGAAGAAGTCCGAGACGTCGGTGAAGTGGTACTCCACCGGGAGGCCGTCCAGCGCCGCGGCGACATCGTCGGTGGTGCCGCCGATTCCGGCGCCCAGTTCGAGGACTCGAACGGGGGTGTGGTGGCGGGCGATGGTGGTGACCAGGTCGGCTACCGCGCGGCCGGCGGCGAGGTTGAGGTACCTGCTGCTGAGGTTGTCGCGGTAGGCGGCCTCGGCGGTGGTCATGTCGCCGTCGGGGAAGAGGAGTTCCTGCAGGCGCATGGTGTCCTGGACCAGCTCGGTCAGGTGGTCGTCGGAGGATTGCAGGAACTCGGCGAGCGGGCGGGGGTAGCCGAGGTCGGCGCAGACCTGGATGAGGTCGGCACGCTGCGGTTGTGCGACCTCGCGGGTGTAGCGGTAGCCGGTCTGTGTATCGCCCCGGAGGCTGCCGTCGGCTTCGAGGGCTTGGAGCCACTGGCGGAGGAGCCAGCGGTGGCGCGGGGCGAAGCGGAGGCGGTCGGCGAGGTCGTCGACGGTGCGGGGTTCGGTGTCCGACAGGTGCGGGCGGAGGGTGGTGAGCATGGCGCGGAGGCCGAAGAGGTCGATGTCGCGGCGGGCGGAGCGGAAGGTGTGGTCGTCGAAATCGGCCGGGACCGCCAGTTGGGCGGCGGCTTTCGCGCGGGTGAGGCGGTCGGCGCGGGTGAGTTCGGTGGTGTCCGCGAGGACCGGCTGTGCCACCCGGTCCGGGACGCCGATGAGGCGGACGACGTCGTTCAGCGATGCGCCGCCGATGAGCTCCGAGACCGGCACATCCACACCGAACGTGCCCTTGACCTGTCTGCGCAGCGCCAGCGCCTGCAGTGAGTCCAGGCCGATGGCGACCAGCGGGCGGGTGCCGTCGATGGTGCCGGGGTCCTCGGCGCCGATGATCCCGGCCAGCAGCGCGGCGACCCGGGCGGCCACGTCACCCGTGGGCTCGGCGGCGGGTGCGGGCTCGGCGGCGGGACGGAGCGCGGGCGCCGGGACCGGCGCCTTCAACTCCGAGAGCAACGGCCCGTACCCGAGCACGGTCCGCCCCCGCTCCCAATCGAACGCGGCGACAATGGCATCGGTGCGCAACCCGCCCAACCCGAGCGCCAGCGCATCCCCCGGCTCCATCGGCAGATACCCGGCCTCCGCGAGCCCGGCCAGCTCCGCTGCCCCGCTCCCCCGGAACACCGCCCACTGCCCCCACTGCACGGCCACGCACCGCCGCCCGCCGGCGCGGTACCGCTTGGCCAGCGCGTCCACCATGCGGTTCGCCGCCGCGTACAGCACGGTGCCGCGGCCGCCGATACTCGCCGCCAGCGAGGAGCAGAGCACGATCTCGCACCCCGGCGCGAGCCGCTCCAGCACCGGCTCCAGCCCGGCGACCCGGCCGCGCATGGCCTTCTCGACCTGGCCGGGGGTGATATCGGTGAGGCCGCCGCCGATCGCCGCATTGTCGGCGGCGGCGTGCACCAGCAACCCCACCTCCGCGAGCCGATCGCTCAGCGCGGCGACCGCGGCGGGGTCGGCGATATCGCAGCTCAGCACCGAGATCTCGGCGCGGCCGAGCGCGCGGATCGCGCGCAGCCGAGCGCTCACCGCCGCGTTCTCGCCGGACCGGCTCAGCAGCGTCACCCGGCGCGCGCCGGAGCGCACCGCGTGCTCGCAGAACTCCAGCCCGAGGCTACCGGTGCCACCGGTCACGAGCACATCGGCGGCGGCCACCGGCCCGGTGAGCAGCGCGGCCGGGTCGGCCTCGGTGAGCCGCTTGGCGTAGAGGTTGCCGTCGCGCAGCGCCAGCTCCGGCTCCCCGGCGGTGTGCAGCGCGGTGACGATCGCGGGCGCGGTGTACTCCGCGCCCAGATCGAGGTGCCGGAAGGCGACGCCGGGGTACTCGGCGCCCGCGGCGCGGAAACCCGCGCTCGCGGCGGCGTGCACCGGGTGCGGCGGGGCGTCGGCGGGCAGCACCGCCTCGCCGCCGACGGTGATCAGCCAGTACTCGGTGATCGCGGCGCCGGGCGCGCTCCACCAGCCGCGCTCGCCGAGGAACCGCGCGAGTTCCTCGACGGCCGCGCCCGCATCCGGCGCCGGGCGCGGGGGCAGCAGCACCACGACGGTGTCGATGTCGTCCGTCGAGCCCTCCGGGGTGAGCAGCCGCCCGCCCAGCCCCTGCCCGCTCGCGTACTCGGCCAGCTCAGCGGCGAGTTTCGCCTGCTCGCCGGTGTGGTCGGCGATGCCGAGCCGCCGCGGCGCGGTGACCGAGCGCCTGCTCAGCCGGACCCAGTCCTCCACCAGCAGCTGCGGTTTCGGCCCGGCGGGCGCGACGGGAGCGGGGCGCGGGGTCGGCGCGCGCCCGATCGAGGCGTCGAGCGGCAGCCACAGCGTGAGCTCGTTCATGGCGACATTGGGGAAGTCCGGCAGCGGCGGCGGGGGCGGGGTGGCATCGCCGGTGCGCAGGCCGTCCCAGTCGAAACCGAGGTCGGCGACGGCGAGTTCGGCCAGGTTGGCGGTGAGTTCGCGCAGGTCGGTGGCGGTGCGCAGCGAGGTGCCGAGCGTCTTGGTCGCGGGGGCCGCGGCCAGGTTCTCCTCGATGGCAAGCTGGAGTGTCGGGTGCTCGGCGAGTTCGACGAAGGTGTCGACGCCACCGGCGACGGCCGTGGTGATCGCGCGGTCGAAGCGCACGGGGTTGCGCAGGTTCCAGAACCAGTACTCGTCGACCGGCAGCTCGGGCGTGACGGCGGCGCCGAGCGTCGCGCCGATGCACGGGATCTCGGAGTCGAGGAAGCGGGTGCTGTCCAGGCGGCTGTGCACCGCGTCGTGGATGAGGTCGCGGAACTCGGTGAGCAGCACGGTGTGCGCCGGGTAGCCGACCTTGATGACCCGGGCGAAGCGGCCGCGCTCGGCGAGCGCGGCCACCACGGCCCGCACGGTCGGCCGCTCCCCCGAGACCCCGACCATGCGCGGCGAGTTCTGCACCGAGACCTGGGCCCAGCCGGGCAGCCGGGCGATGACCTCCTCGCACTCGTCGCGGTCGGCGGCGACCACGGCCATGGCGTAGCGCTCGGAGCTGATCTTGTCCACGGCGTGCGCCCTGGTCCCGACCACCACGACGGCGTCGGCCAGGCTCATCGCCCCGGCCAGGCACGCGGCGGCGATCTCGCCCTGGCTGTGCCCGACGGTGGCGGCGGCGCGCACACCGAACGACCGCCACAGCGCGCCCAGCGCCACCATCTGGGTGAAGAGCGCGGGCTGCACCACGGCGGCGGACTCCTCCGCCGGGTCACCGGTGCCGAGCAGGTAGGGCAGCGGGGAGGCGCCGAACTGCTCCTGGAAGAGCGCGGCGCAGCGGTCGGCCGCGGCGCGGTACGCCTCGGCCCCGTCGTAGAAGACGCGGCCCATGCCGCGGCGCTGGGTGCCCTGGCCGGGCAGCACGAAGGCGACGGTGCGCTCGGTGGCCGGCTCGGCGGCGGTGACGACGGCGGGGTGCGCGACCCCGTCCCGCACCGCGGCCAGCGCGGCCGCCAGCTCGGCCCGCTCGGTGACGGCGAGCAGCGCCCGGTGCCTGCGCGCGACCCGGGTGCGCAGCAGCTGCTCGGCCACCCGCCCCGGCGCGACGGCGGGGTGCTCGGCGAGGTAGCCGAGCAGCGCGGCGGCCTCGGCGCGCAGCAGCGCCGGGCTGTCCGCGGAGAGCAGCACCGGGACGGAGCCGTCGGGCAGGCGATGGCTAGGCATCGTCGTTCTCCTCGTGAACGGGCATCGCGAGGATCGCGTGCGCATTGGAACCGCCCGCGCCGAAGGAGGAGACCGCGCCGTAGCGCTGCCCGTCCCTCGGCTCCCACGGCTCGACCTCGGTGGCGAGCCGCAGGCTCGACCGCTCCCAGTCGACCCGCGTGGTCGGGTTGTCGGCGAAGAGCGTCGGCGGGATCAGGCCGTGCCGCCCGGCGAGCAGCAACTTGACCAGGCCGAGCATCCCCGCCGCGGCCTGGGCGTGCCCGGCGTTCGACTTCACCGAGCCGAGCAGCGTGCCGGAGCCGGTGGCGCCGTAGGTGTTCTGCAGGGCGCGCAGCTCCACCGGGTCGCCGGCGCGGGTGGCGGTGCCGTGGCCCTCGACCATGCCGATATCGGCGGGGTCGATCCCGGCCTTGGCGATGGTGGTGCGGATCAGCCGCTCCTGGGCGTCGGTGCGCGGCACCAGGATCGGCTTGCCCGCGCCGTTGTGGTTGTGGTGCGAGGCGAGCAGCCTGCCGTGCACCCGGTGCCCGAGGCGGCGCGCCCGCGACTCGCGCTCCACGATCACCACCCCGGCGCCCTCGCCCCAGAGCGTGCCGGTGGCGTCGTCGGAGTAGGAGCGGCAGTGGCCGTCCGCGGAGAGCGCGTTGTGCCTGGCGAACTCGTAGAACGCGATCGGCGAGCCCATCACGCAGACGGCGCCGGCCAGCGCCCACTCGCAGTCGCCGTCGCGGACCGCGGCGGCGGCCAGGTGCAGCGCGGTGATCGAGGAGGCGCAGGCGGCGTCGACGGTCATGGACGGCCCGAGCAGCCCGAGGCAGTGCGAGATCCGCGCCGCGGCGCTGAGCAGCCCGTGGCCGATGATCCGCAGCCCGCTGTACTCGTTGACCTCCGCACCCGGCGGCCCGTACTCCATGGGCGAGCAGCCGATGAAGCAGCCCGCCTCCGCGCCGGCCAGCGCACCGGGGTTGATCCCGGCGTTCTCCAGTGCGCGCCACGCGACCCGCAGCGCGACCCGCTGCTGCGGGTCGGTGGCGATGGCCTCGCGCTGGCCGATCCCGAAGAAGGATGGGTCGAATTCGGCGGCGCGGGTGAGGAACCCGCCCGCGTCCCGCACGGTGCCCCAGCCGTCCAGCTCGGAGACCGAGAGCAGGTCGTCGATCGGCCAGCCGCGGTCCCGCGGGAACGGGCCGACCAGCTCGACGGCGGATTCCAGCGCCGACCAGTAGGCGCGCGGGGTGTCGATGCCGCCGGGCGCCTCGACGGCGTACCCGGCGATGACGATGTGGTCGGGGTCGGTCACCGCGGTCACGCCTGCTCGGCCAGCAGCTCGGTGACGGCGGCGCGGTGCTGGTTCAGGTAGAAGTGCCCGCCCTCGAACATGGTGACCTCGACATCGTCGCTGTGCTTGCTCCAGCCGTGCAGGTCGGCCATGGAGACGATGGGGTCGCGGTCGCCGCCGATGGCGTGCACCCTGGTCGCGACCCGGACGTTCTCCGGGCAGCGGTAGGCCTCGGAGGCCAGGTGGTCGGCCTTGATGGCGGGCAGTGAGAACCGCATCATCTCCCGGTTGGCGAGCACGTCGGAGTCGATGCCCTCCAGCGAGATCAGGTGGTCGAGGAGCTCCTCGTCGCCCTCCGGGGTCTTCGCGCGGAACTGCGCGCGCGAGGGCGCCACCGCGGCCGAGACGGTGAGCTGCCTGACGTCGACGCCGGTCGCGATGGCCAGCCGGGCGAACTCGAAGGCGACGAAGGCGCCCATGCTGTGCCCGAAGACGACGATCGGCACGTCGCGGTTGTACGGCGACATCCGGAACTCGCCGTAGGCGCCGACCGCGATGTCCGGCAGCGAGCCGAGCGCGGGCTCCTTGGCGCGGTCCTGGCGGCCCGGGTACTGGAGGACGATGACGTCGTAGTGCTCGGCCAGCGCCGCGGAGAGCTCGCGGTAGGCCGAGGCGCCGGCACCGGCGTGCGGGAAGATCAGCAGCGGCAGCCGGCTCGGCGCGCCCGCCTCGTGGAACTTCCTGATCCAGCCCTGGTTGTGCTGCATCTACTGACCTGCCTTCCTGGAGAGTGCCGCCAGCGCCGTCACGGCGCGGCGCAGCAGTGCCGTGAGATCGTCGATCTCGGTGTCGGTGAAGAGCTCCCGGCTCCAGCGCCAGGTGAGCGTGAGCTCCGGGCCCGGCCCGACCGCGGCGATCAGCCCGAGCGCGTAGCGCAGCGGCAGCGCGGGCTCGGGCGCGATCGGCAGCGCGGCGGTGAGCGCGGGGTCGGTGACCATGCCCCAGGCCCGCTCGCCGCCGCCGAGCAGGTCGGTGCGGCCCAGGTAGTTGAACTCGAGCTGCGGCCACGGCGCGTCGGCGAGCTCGGGCACCCGGGCCACCGAGTGCAGCAGCCCGAAGTCGAGCCCCTGCGCCGGGACTGCCGCGAGCTGGGCGATGACCGAATCGAGCAGGGCGCGCGCGGCTTCGGGATCGCGCTCGGCCTCCTCGACCCCGATGGCGGCGCCGGCGCCGAGCCGCACCGGGTAGGGCGCGGAGAACCAGCCGACGGTGCCGGAGGTGTCGGCGCCGACCACGGCGTCGGCGCGGCCGTGGCTCTCCAGCCCGACCAGGGTGCCGCCGTCGGCGGGCTGCCCGCGCTCGCGGCGCCGGGAGACCACGGTCAGCGCCAGCGCCGCGAGCAGTAGTTCGCGGACGCCGTCGCCGCGGGCGGCGCCGCCGAGCAGCCCGGCGGTGGTCGCGGCGGGGATCGTCGTCGTGCTGAGCCGCAGTGTCGCCCAGGTGTCGCCGGGCGCGAGCGCGCGGCGCCCGAGCTCCGGGTCGGGGCCGCGCAGCTGCCCGGCCCAGTACTCGCGCTGAGCGTGGACCTCGGCGCTCTCGGCGCGCTGCCACAGCAGCCGGGACCACTGCCGGTAGCTGGTCGTCTCGGCGACGGCCTTGGGGACCGCGCCCGCCTCCAGCTGCTCCCAGGCGGCGGCCAGGTCGGCGAGCACGATGCCCCACGACACCACGTCGATGGCGAGGTGGTGGACGGTGAGCAGGAGGAGGTCGCCGCCGGGCACGCCGCGCAGCCACACCGCGCGGACCAGCGCACCGGCCACCGGGTCGATGGCCTCGAGCGCGGCTGCGCTCTGTGCGGCCAGCGCGGCGGCGGTGTCGCCGGTGGCGTCGGCCTCGGTGATGAGGTCGGTGGCGGTGACGGCGCCGGGCTCGCGGGTGACCAGCCGGGGGCCGTCGGCGGTGTCGCCGAGGTAGCCGCGCAGGGTGTCGTGGCCGTCGAGGACGGCTTGCAGCACCGCCGCCAGATCGGCGCGGGTCATTCCGTCGGGGAGCCGGGTGAGCAGGCTCTGCGCCAGGCGCCGCGAGACCGGGAGGCCGTGCAGCCACCGCACGATGGGCAGCGGCGGCACCGGGCCGTACTCGTGCTCCGCGAGCGGTGCGGCCCCGGTCGCGGCGCGGTCGACGGCGGCGGCCAGATCCCGGATCGACGGCGCCGCGAGCACGGTGCGCACCTCCAGCGCCAGGCCGTGCCTGCGCGCCCGGTTCACCAGGGAGATGGCGACGATGCTGTCCATGCCGAAGGCGAAGAAATCCTCCTCGACCCCGGGCGTGCGGCCGTCGAAGACCTCGGTGAGCACCGCGGCGAGCCTCCGCTCGGTCTCGGTCTCCGGCACCGAGGGGCCCGCGCCGGCCCCGGCCAGCGCGGCCTCGGCGTGCCGGGCCAGCGCGCGGAGGTCGAGCTTGCCATTGCTCGTGACCGGCAGCTCCGGCAGCGCGAGCAGCCGGGCCGGGATCATGTAGGCGGGCAGCCGCTCTGCCAGCTCGGCGCGGAGCGCGACGGTGTCCGGCTCGGCGGCGGCGACCACGAACCCGACCAGGGTGACCGCGTCACCGCGGCGCACCACGGTCGCCGCCGCGGCGGTGATGCCGGGCGCGCTGCGCAGCGCGGTCTCCACCTCGCCGATCTCGATCCGGTAGCCGCGGATCTTGACCTGGTCGTCGGCGCGCCCCAGGTAGCCGAGCGCCCCGCCGGGGAGCCTGCGCACCAGGTCGCCGGTGCGGTACCGGCGCGCGCCGTCCGGGCCTGCGACGAACCGCGCCGCGGTGGTCCCCGGCTGCCCGGCGTAGCCGCGGGCCAGCTGCGCCCCGGCCAGGTACAGCTCCCCCACCACGCCGACCGGCACCGGCCGCAGCCGCGAATCCAGCACGTACGCGGTGGTTCCCGCGGTCGGCGCGCCGATAGTGGGCGCCGAGTAGGCGGGGCCGTCGGCGGCGGTCACATCGGCGACCACGGCCTCCACCGTGGTCTCGGTCGGGCCGTAACAGTTGTGCACCGCGACCCCGTCGAGCGCGCGCAGCCGCGCCCACAGCGCGGTGTCGACGGCCTCGCCGCCCAGCGCGAGCACCGCGGGCGGCCGCTCCAGCAGCCCGGCGGCGACCAGCTGCCGGAAGAGCGACGGCGTGGTGTCGAGCATGTCGATGCGGTGCTCGCGAACCCCCTCGACCAGGCGGTTCGCATCGCGCATGGCGACCTCGTCGAAGAGGTGCACGGTGTGCCCGTCGAGCAGGCCGGCCAGCGGCTGCCAGGAGGCGTCGAAGCTCAGCGACCAGGCGTGCCCGATCCGCAGCGGGCGGCCGAGCCGGGCGGTGGCGGGGCGGTGGACGCGGGCGCGGTGGTCGGTGAAGTACGAGACCACCGCCGCGTGCGTGCCCGCCACGCCCTTGGGCTCGCCGGTCGAGCCGGAGGTGAAGATGAGGTAGGCGAGGTTGTCCGGCCGCGGCGCGGCGGGTACCGGGGCGGTGGTGGCGCGGGCGGCGAGGTCGAAGTCGTCCAGGTCGAGCAGCGGGACCCGGTCGAGGTCGTGGCCGTCGGCTACCAGGACGAGCGCCGGATCGGATTGCCGCAGCAGGGATTCCACCCGGGCGGTGGGCAGCGCGACGTCGACCGGTACGTAGGCGGCGCCCGCCGCGAGTACCGCGAGCAGTGCCACGACGGCGCGCTCGGAGCGCGGCAGGTACAGCGCGACGGCGTCCTCCGGGCCGATGCCGCGCGCCACCAGCTCGGCGGCGAGGCCCCTGGCCCGCGCGGTCAGCTCCCGGTAGCTGAGTTCGCCGTCGGCGCTGCTCAGCGCGATCGCCTCCGGGGTGGCGGCGGCCTGCCGCTCGAGCAGCGCGAAGAGGGTGGCCTCCGGCTCCAGCTCGGGCAGCGCGGGGGTGGCCTCGCCGGCGGCGGCCGGGCCGGTGGCCAGGTCGTCGCAGCGCAGCTCGGCCGCGCCCGGCAGCGCGCGCAGCAGGGCGAGCAGGGCGGCGCCGATGTCCTCCGGCAGGTACGGGATGGCCGCCGGGTCGGCCTCCACCACCACCGCGAGGTCGTCGCCCTCCAGGTAGGCCACGACGGTGAGCGGGTAGTGCGTGAGGTTCTTGGCCATCTGCGGCCGGAAGCCGACCGCGCCGGCGGCGCCGCCGCCGAGCACCTCGGTCATCGGCGCGTTCTGGAAGACGAACAGGGTGTCGAAGAGCGAGCTGTGCCCGGCGGCGCGCTGCACCGCCGAGAGGCTCAGGAATCCGGCGTCCCGCATGGCCGCCGATTCCCGCTGCAACCGCAGGCACTCCGCCCCCACCGGGGCCGCCGGGTCGAGGTCGAAGACCACCGGGATGGTGTTCAGGAAGAGCCCGACCATGCGCTCCACCCCGGCGATGGTCTCCGGCCGCCCGGTCACGATGGTGCCGTAGACGACATCGCGGCGGTCGGTGAGCCGGGAGAGCAGCAGCGTCCAGGCGAACTGCACCGCCGAGTTCACGGTCAGCCCCTGCGCGCGGGACCACTCGCGCAGCCGTGCGGTAGCGCCCGCGCCGAGCGCGAAGCGGGTGACCTCGGCGACCGCGCCGGTCCCGGCACCGACCATGAGCGGCCCGCTGAGCTGCTCCAGCTTGGCGCTCCACCAGCGCTGCGCCCCGGACATGTCCTTGGCGGCCAGCCAGCCGATGTAGTCGCGGTAGGGCCGGGCCGCGGGCAGCGCGTCCGCCGCGCCCCCGGCCGCGTACAGCGCGCGCAGCTCGCCGAAGAGCACGCCGAGCGACCAGCCGTCCAGCAGGATGTGGTGCACGGCCAGGATGAGCCGGGCCCGGGCGGCGCCGTCCGGGCCGGGCGGCAGCGTCACCAGGGTGGCGCGCAGCGCGGGTCCGGTGCCGAGGTCGAACGGCCGCGCCACCTCCTCGGCCTCGATCCGCGCCAGCTCCGCGTCGGTGGCGGCGCGCTCGGTCCAGGGCAGCGTGACCGCGCGCGGCACGATCTGCACCGGCCGGGGCAGGTCACGATCCCAGAACACCGCGCGCAGGTTGGGGTGCCGCCGCAGCAGCGCCTCGAGGCAGCGCCGCAGCAGCGCGGGGTCGAGCGGGCCGTCGAGGTCGACGACGAACGGGATCGTGTAGACGTCGGGGCCGTCGCCGGCCAGCCGGGCCAGCGAGAAGAGCCCCTCCTGCAGCGGGCTCAGCGCCAGCACGTCCTCGATCTCGGGCGGGGGCTGGTTCATGCGGTTCTCCTCCTCCACCGGCGGATCAGCGCTGCGCCGACCAGGAACTCTGCAACGCCGCGAGCGCGTCGGCATCCAGCCCCGAGACCGACATGGGGGCGTGCTCCCGCTCGTCGGCCGCGGGCGGATCGGCGGCGGCCGCGTCCACGGCGGCGCCGAGCTCGGCGATGGAGAAGTGCTCGAACACCATCTGCGGGCTCAGCGGCAGCCCCTCCTCCGCGGCGCGCGCGGCCCACTTGACGGCGATCACGCTGTCCCCGCCCAGCCCGAAGAAGCCGTGCTCGCGGCCGATCTCCGGCACCCCGAGCAGCTCCTCCAGCAGCGCGGCCAGCGCCCGCTCGGTCTCGGTCTCCGGTTCCACGTAGACCGTGGCGACGGCGGCCTGCCCGTGCCGCACCGCCGAGCGGCCGGTGTCCCAGCCCGCGGGCAGCAGGTCGAGCTCGGCGAGCGGGCGGTCCGGCTGCTCGGCGAAGGCGCGCAGCACACCGGTCAGCACGTCGGCGAAGATCTCGGCGGTGGCGGGCTCGTAGAGGTCGGGGTTCACCACCACCCGTGCGACCAGTTCGCCGGTGGTGTCCACCGAGTAGTCCAGGTGAAAGTCCATGAACGAGACGTCGTAGTAGCCCGCGATGCCGGTCATGGTGGTCGCGCCGTCGGTGCTGAACGGCTCCGGCGCCGGACGGTGCCGGAAGTGCATCATCACCTGGAAGAGCGGGTTCCTGGCGAGCGAGCGCGCCGGGTTGATCGCCTCCACCAGCCGCTCGAACGGCACGCCCTGGTGCGTGATGGCGTCCAGCGCGGCGGCGCGCACCCGCTCCAGCAGGGTGCGCGGGGTCGGCGCGCGGGAGACGTCGTGCCGCATGACGACCACGTTCGCGAAGAGCCCGACCAGCTCGTCGGTGGTCTGCCCGATCCGATTGGCGACGGCGGCGCCGATCGCCACGTCCTCGATGGCGCTGAGCACGTGCACCACGGCGGCGCTGACCGCCTGGCACAGCATGAACTCGGTGGCGCCGACGGCATCGGCGGTCCCGCGCAGCGCGGTCCAGGTGGCGGCGGGCAGCACCCGGTTCGCGCTGACGCCGTTGCGGCCGAGCACGGCGGGGCGCGGGTGGTCGTGCGCGACGGCGATCTCGTCCGGCAGCCCGGCCAGGGTGGCGCGCCAGTAGTCCAGCTCGGCCTGGCCGTAGGGGCTGACCGCGCGGTCCGCGCCGCGGTCGAAGATCTCCCGCTGCCAGATCGCGAAATCGGCGAACTGCAGCGGCAGCTCGGCCCAGCCCGGCGCGGCGCCGGTAGCCCGGGCGCGGTAGGCGGTGGTCAGGTCGGCCAGGAAGATCTGGCACGAGCGCATGTCGGCGATGATGTGGTGCATGAGGATCGAGAGCACCGTGCGGTCCGGGCCGAGCCGCAGGATCCGGAACCGGGCCATGGGCTCGGCCGCGAAGTCGAAGACGTAGTCCCAGTCGGCGGCGAGCTCGGCGTCGAGCTCCGCCTCGGTGATCTCGACGACCGGCACCGGGACCGGCGCGGGCGGCGCGATCAGCTGGTAGGGCGTGCCGTCGTGCTCGGGGAAGGTGGTGCGCAGCGATTCGTGCCGCGCCACCACGTCGCCGATGGCGGCGCGCAGCGCGGCGATGTCGAGCTCGCCGTCGAAGCGCACCGGGTAGCTGACGTTCTCGCCGTCGATCGCCCCCTCCAGCCGCCGCTGCAGCCAGTACACCCGCTGCGAGTACGAGAGCGGGACGTGCTCGGGGCGCTCCCGGCGGACCAGCGCCGGCTTGCCCGGCCGCGCGTGCGCCGCCGGGGCCGGCTCGAACTCCTCGGCGTCGTCCAGCAGGTCGATCTCGTCCAGGTCGATGTCGAACTCGGCGCGGAAGGTCTCGACCAGGTGCCCGGCCAGCGCGGTCACCGTCGGCTTGTCGAACGGCACCCGCATATCGATCTCGATGCCGAACTCCGCGCGGATCATGGTGATCAGCCGCGCCGCCAGCAGCGAGTGCCCGCCCAGCTCGAAGAAGGAGTCGTCGGCGCCGATCGGCTCCCGGTCGAAGAGCGCCGCGAACAGCTCGGCCACCCTGGTCTCGGTCGGCGTCGCGGGCTCGCGGTAGGCGGTGGCCTCGGCGAAGGCCGGGGCGGGCAGGGCCCGCCGGTCCAGCTTGCCGTGCGCCGTCAGCGGCACCTCGTCGATGACGGTGAAGGCCGCGGGCACCATGTACTCCGGCAGCACCGCCGCGACCCGCGCGCGCAGCGCGGCCAGCTCCGGTTCGGCGCCCGCGGCGGGCACCACGTAGGCGGCCAGCGCGGGGCCGAGGCCGGCGTGCTCGGCGACCACCACCACGCAGTGCGCCACCTCAGGCGCCGCGGCGACCGCGGCCTCGACCTCGCCCAGCTCGATCCGGTGCCCGCGCACCTTGACCTGCTCGTCGGCGCGGCCGAGGAATTCGATCAGCCCGGCCTCGTTGCGGCGGGCCAGGTCGCCGGTGCGATAGAGCCGCCCGCCCGCGGTGAACTGGTCGGCCACGAAGCGCTCGGCGCTGAGCCCGGGGCGGTGCAGGTAGCCGCGGGCCAGCTGGTTGCCGCCCAGGTAGATCTCGCCGGTGGCGCCCTCCGGCACCGGCTGCAGCGCCGCGTCGAGCAGGTAGAGGTGCACATTGCGGTTGGGCCCGCCGATCGGCACCACCCCGGTGCCCTGCGGGCCCGCGACCACGGTGTGCGCGGAGCAGACCACCGCCTCGGTGGGGCCGTAGTGGTTGCGCAGCTCGGCGTCGAAGCGGGCGGCGAAGCGGTCGGCGACCTCGCCGGGCAGCGCCTCGCCACCGACCGGGACATGCCGCAGCGTGCTCCAGTCCCCCGCCTCGGGAAGCACCAGGAAGGTGGCGAGCATGGACGGCACCATGTGCAGCACGGTGACGCCGTGCCGCCGCACCAGCTCCGCCACGTACGGGACGTCGCGGTAGGCGTGCGCCTTCGGGATCACCACGCAGGCGCCCGCGGTGAGCGTCACGAAGATGTCGAGCAGCGAGGCGTCGAAGCTGACCGAGGTCGATTGCAGCACCCGGTCTTCGGGGGTCAGACTCCACTCGGCATTGAACCCCGCCAGGTGCTCGGCGATCGCCGCGTGCGGCACCGGGACGCCCTTGGGCTGCCCGGTGGAGCCCGACGTGTAGATGACGTAGGCGGTGTTCGCGGGATGCAGGGCCGCCGGGCGATCGGCGTCGACCGGGTCGTGGGCGGGCAGCCCGGCGGCCTCCCGCTCGGCCGCGGCCAGTGCTTCCGGGTCGAGGACCAGCGCGGGCCGGGCATCGGCGAGCAGGTAGGCGGTGCGCTCGGCCGGGTAGGCCGGGTCGATGGGCAGGTAGGCGGCGCCCGCCTTCTGCACCGCCAGCGCGGCGACCACGAACTCCACCGAGGTGGCCATGCGCAGCGCCACCAGCCGCTCCGGCCCCGCCCCGGCGCGAATCAGCCAGTGCGCCAGCCGGTTCGCCCGCTCGTTCAGCGCGCGGTAGCTCAGCTCGAGCTCGTCGGAGCGCACCGCGATGCGCTCCGGGCCCGCGGCCACCTGCCGCTGCACCATGTCGATCATGGTGTCCGGCCGCTCCGCGACCAGGGTGCCCCTTGACCCGGCGAGCACCCGCTCCCGCTCCGCCGCGCCGAGCAGATCCAGCGCGCGCAGCGGCGCGGCCGGAGCGCGCAGCGCGCTCTCCAGCAGCCGCACGTAGTGGCCGAGCAGCCGCTCGACCAGCGGCCGGGCCAGCGCACCGGGTCGGTAGGTGGCCTCGACCCGCGTGCCCGCGCCGTCCTGAACGACCATGAGCCCCAGCGGTTCCTGCACCGCGACCGGCGGAATCGCCAGCTCGGTACTGCGCACCCCCGGCAGCTCCGGTCCGTTGGTCGCGCTGCGCACGGCGAAGCTCACCCGCACCAGCTGGTGCAGCGCGTCGCCGCCGCCGGTCCGCTGCGGCGCCACCGCCGCGATCACCCGGTCGACGCCGGCGCCCTGGTTGGCGAAGGCGGCGGAGACGGTGGCGCGGGTGCGGTCGAGCAGTGCGGTGAACGGCTCGCGGCCGTCCGGCTGCGCGCGGATCAGCAGCGCATTGCCGAAGTAGCCGATGAGCGGCGCCGCGCGCGGGTCGCGGCGCTCGGTGACCGGCACCGTGATCAGGAAGTCGGTGGCGGCGGTGTAGCGCTGCAGTACCGCCTGGAAACCGGCGAGCAGCACCATGAACGGCGTCGCCGAGCGCTCCCGCGCGGCCGCGGCGACCCGCTCCACGAGGTCGGCGGGGAGCGGGTGCGTCACCCGGTCCGCGCCGGTGCCGGTGCCGCCGCCGGGCAGCTCCAGCGGCTCGGGCAGCGGGGTCAGCGCGGTGCGCCAGTACGCCAGCGCCGCTTCGTCGCCGGCGGTGCGGGCCTGGAGTTCGACGTCGATGTACTGCATCGGCAGCGCGGGCAGCTCGGCGCCGCGGTAGGCGGCGGCGAGCTCGGCGAAGAAGACCGGCCAGGAATCGTCGTCCCAGGCGATGTGGTGCACGACGAGCACCAGGACCCAGGCATTGCCGCCGAGCGCGGCCAGGGTGACGCGCAGCAGCGGGTCCGCTGCGAGGTCGAAGGGAAGGGCCAGCCGCTCGCGGGCGATGGCGAGCGCCCGGCCGAGCCGCTCCGGCTCGTCGACGGCGTTGAGATCGAGCTGCTGCCAGTCGATTCCGGGCTCCGGATGCGCGATCTGGTACGGCTCGCCGTCCGCGCCGACGCCATAGGTCGTGCGCAGCACCTCGTGCCTCGCCACCACCGCGGCGACGGCGGCGCGCAGCCGCTCCGGATCGAGCTCGCCGTCCAGCCGGTACGCCACCCCGATATTCAGCGTGGTGTCGGCCGGATCGAGCCGCTGCACGAACCACATCCGCCGCTGCGCCGCCGAGAGCCTGGCCGGTTTGTCCGGATTACGTTCCGGGACAGCGGTTTCCCGCGACGACGCCTCGACACCGTGTTCCCGCAATCGTCGCTGCAGCAGCTGCTTGCGGCGCTCGAGAATGTCGTCTGCCATCTTCATCCTTCGACTGTCTCGGTTCGATGCGCGGGCGCACCGGACGGGCGGGGATACGGGGGAGTTCCGGGTGCGGCGCGCGGATCCCGCGGCTTCCGATCCGGCCGGACGGTCAGGGGACCGCCGGATTCGCGACCTCGGGCTCGAACGACAGCGCACGCATGACCCGACCCCCTCCTAGCGAATGCTAGGTTAGCCTAGCCTATCGCCCACGCGCATACATGGGATCAATCCTGTACGGGGACAGCGGGTTTACCCGGGGGTGGCCCGTTCCAGCCCTGGGGTGGGTTCTTCCGAGGTCACGGCGGCGGAATCATGGTTACTACAGCAGCCACACCGCCGGATCGAGGGAAGACATCATGGGAACCACCCGCAACCACCTCCGCACCTTCGCCATCGCCACCGCACTCGCCTTCACCGCGCTCGCCGGCGCCGGCGCCACCGCGGTGGCCGACCCGGGCGCCGAGGCCTCGTTCCTCGAGCAGATCGGACTGACCAATGCCACGCTGCCGGGCCGGACGGCGCCGGAGATGGTGGAGGCCGGGTACATCACCTGCGGCCACCTGCGCGGCGGCACCTCGGTGCTGGACGAGATCTCCGCGGTCGAGGGGACCTACCACTTCGACCAGGGCACGCTCTTCGTCAGCGCCGCGACGACCAACCTCTGCCCGGACTTCGCCGGCTGATTCACAGCAGGTGACCGAGCGCCATGAGCAGCATGGCCGCGGTCATCGCGAGGTGGGCGACGGTGCCCGTGACGGATTGGGCGGGTTCGCGCACACCGCGCCCCGCCCACCACACGTGCACCCGCACCCAGCCCCACACCAGCAGCGCCACCAGGGGCAGCGAGAGCCAGCCCGGCCCCGCCGAGCCACCGTGCTGGTGCGCCGCGCCCGGCATCGCCACCGCGCCGGCCGCGCCCACCGCGCCGTCCGCGGCCAGCAGCAGTACCGCCATGACCAGCACATCCGCGATCACCGGGAGCCGGAGGGCGAGCGGAACCGGGGCGTCGGCCAGCCACAGCCCGACCCCGCCGAGCACCAGCGCCCACGGCAGCGGCCCCAGCGGGTCGTAGGCGGGGACCAGCATGGCGGCCATCGCGACGCACAGCACGCCGTGTGCGACCCGCCCGCGCCCCGCACACGGGTGCGGGCAGGCCAGGGCCAGCGCCGAGACCGCGACCAGGGCGGCCGTCACCGGCACGATCCACTGCTGCGGCTCCCCCATCGGCCCCCCGCACATCCGGTAGCGCCGCGGCCGCGGCGATATCGCCGCCGTCAACGGTAACCGGGCGCGCGGGGGCCGCGCACCGGTTCCGATCGAAAGCAGTTCGCTAGATCCCCGACGCCACCGCGGCCTCCTCCGGCGCCTTCGTGCGGTGCCGGGGCAGGAAGAGCGCGGGCAGGATGATCACCGCGGTCAGCGCGAAGGCGACCCAGAAGGCGAAGCCGAAGGCATCGGCGAGCAGCGGCCCGACGATGGGCAGCGCCTCCGGCGGCACCGTGCTGATCTGGTCGGCGCCGCCACCGGCGGTGCTGAGCCCCTTGGCGGTCAGCTGCTCGGTGAGGTGCTGGGTCAGCGCGGTCACCAGCAGGGCGCTGCCGAGCGAGGCGCCGACCTGCTGGATGGCGGAGAGCGTCGGCGCGGCCCTGGAGACGATGTCGCGGTCCAGGCTGGAGTAGGCGGCGGCCATGGTCGGCATCATCACCGAGCCGAGCCCCATGCCGCGCACGAACAGCGCCAGGCTCAGCCAGAGGTACGAGGTATCGGTGCCGACCTGGGTGAACGGGAAGGTGCCGAGGAGCGCGAGCAGCACGCCGACCGGCACCACGTACCCCGCGCCGATCCGGTCCACCAGCCTGCCGCCGATCACCATGGCCACGATGGCGCCGAGGCCCTGCGGGGCGAGCAGCAGCCCGGCGCCGAGCGCGCCCTCGCCGCGCACGGTCTGGTAGTAGAGCGGGAGCAGCAGCATGCCGCCGAAGAGCGCGATCGCCACCAGGAACACCGCGACGGTCGCGCCGGCGAAGAGCCGGTTGCCGAGCAGCCGGACATCGATGATGGAGGCGGAGCCGCGGTTCAGGCTGTGCCAGGTGTAGAGGGCGAGGCCGATGGCGCCGGCGAGCAGCCAGCCGAGCACGCCCCACTCCCCGAAGCCGCCCCGCGACGCCGCCTCGGAGAGGCCGTAGAGCAGGCAGACCAGGCTGCCGGAGAGCAGCACCAGCCCGCGCAGGTCGAGCTTGCCCGGGTCGGCGAGCACGTCGCCCGCGGGCAGCTTCCACACCGCGAGCGCGAGGGCGAGCGCGCCGACCGGCACGTTCACCAGGAAGATCCAGTGCCAGCCGGTGTACTCCACGAGCAGCCCGCCGAGCACGGGGCCGAGCACCGGGCCGAGCAGCATGGGGACGCCGATGATGCTCATGGCCCGGCCCAGCCGGTTCGGCCCGGCCGCCCTGGTGATGATGGCCTGCCCGGCGGGGAGCAGCATGCCGCCGCCGAGCCCCTGCAGCACCCGGAAGAAGACCAGGCTCTCCACCGACCAGGCGGTCGCGCAGAGCGCGGAGCCGAGCACGAAGAGCGAAACCGCGGTGAGCCAGGTCGGTTTCGGGCCGAAGCGGTCCATGGCCCAGCCGGTCAGCGGGATGACCAGCGCCACCGCGAGCAGGTAGCCGGTGACCACCCACTGGGTGGTGGAGAGCGGGGCGCCGAGCTCGGTGCTCAGCGCGTCCAGTGCCACGTTCACGATCGTGGTGTCGAGCACCACCATGATCATCCCGGACACGATGACCAGCCCCGTGACGATCACGCCGCGATCGAGCTTGTCGGTGGGTGCGGCGGTGGCGGCGGTGTTCATGCCTGCTCCAATCGGGCCGGTTTCTCCCGAGTATGCCGGGCGGGCCGTCCGGTGCCGCGCGCGCCCCGACCGGTGTCCGATTGCCGCGTGCCTGCTCAGCGGTGGTTTTGCCCGGATAGTCCCGATCTCCTGCGGGCCGCCCGGGCCGATCGCTGCGCCGGGGCGACCTCGCGTGGCCGGGTAGTACGGGGCCCGGCGGAAAGTCGGCCCGAAGCGGTTTGGGCGCAAAGGGTCCGGGTACCAGCTAGGACGTGCGTTCGCCCTGCCCGGCCGGAAGAGGTACCCGATGAACTCGACGACGATGACCGCCTACCGCGATGTCGCCCGCCGTACCAGCAAAGGCGGCTACGAGAACCTCGAGCCCCGTTTCACCGAATTGGCCGCTCTCGACCAGGCCGATCCGGCCAGGGCCAGGCTGCGCGAGGACATCATCACCGCGGCGCTACCGCTGGCCGAGCACATCGCGATGAAGTTCGCGGGCCGCGGCGAGAACGCGGACGACCTGGTGCAGGTCGCCATGGTCGGGCTGGTGCAGGCCGTCGACCGCTTCGACGTCACGGTGGGCGCCTCGTTCGTCGGCTTCGCGGTGCCGACCATCATGGGCGAGGTGCGCAGGCACTTCCGCGACCGCACCTGGGCGGTCCGGGTGCCGCGCGCCACCAAGGAGCTGCAGCAGCGGCTGGCCCCGGCCATCGAGGTGCTCTCGCACAAGCTGCACCGGATGCCGACCGCGCGCGAGATCGCCGCGCACCTCGACGTCGACCTGGTCGAGGTCACCCAGGCGCTGATCGCCCGCAACGGCTACGCCGCCGAGCCCATCGAGCAGCCGCGCGGCGGCGACGACGACTCCGGCACCACCTCGGCGCTCGACTCCTTCGCCGCCCCCGACCCCGGCTACAACCTGCTGGAGGACGCCATCACCGTCGGCCCGCTGCTGGCCGCGCTGCCCGAGCGCGACCGGCAGGTGCTGACGTGGCGCTTCGGCGACAACCTCACCCAGTCGGAGATCGCCAAGCGGCTCGGCATCTCGCAGATGCAGGTGTCGCGGATTCTCACCCGGGTGCTGGCGACGCTGCGCGAGCAGGCGCTCGCCGAACCCGCCGTGGCCTGACACACCGCGAAGGAGCCCGGGGATCCCGGGCTCCTTCGTCGTTTCCGGTGGATCAGAGTTTGCCGCCGCCGCCGATCAGCCACGGGTTGAAGGTGCACACCAGGCTCGGGTGCGCCTGCGGATCGAGCGCGTTGAGCGTGATCGACAGGGCCCGCGGGGAGTACATCACCGTCAGGTGATCGGAGACGTCCTGCTCGCAGCCGTCCTGCAGCGTGATGTTGCGGACCGTCGCCCCCGGCCCCGCCTTCAGGAACGTCAGGTCGTACGGGTTGGTGATCTCGTCGTAGCGGGTACCGACCACGGTGTAGTCGACGCCGGCCACGGTGTCGCCGTTGGCGTTCAGGTTGTTCACGAAGTCCGAGCCGATGGTCTGCTGGATACCGGCGTGGCCGACGAAGATCTCGATGAAGCCGAGGATGTCGATCCCGAGGTTGTTGATCGCCCGGCCGAGCGCGCCGATGCCGTCCAGGCTGGTGCCGTGGTGGGTGGCGCCGAAGGTGACCAGCTTGTCGACCTTGGCCGCGCCGCCCTCGAACTTGGTGTACCAGTTCGCCATCGAGCCGCCCTGGGAGTGGGCCACCAGGTCGACCTCGTCGGAGCCGGTCGCGGCCAGCACCCGGTCCACGAACGTCGCGAGCTGCTTGGCCGAGTCCTGGATGTACCCGGTGCCCATCACCCCGGGCAGGACCGCGCCGAGACCACCACCCTCGATCAGGCTGGACCGGCCGTAGTTGAAGGTGAACGTGCAGAACCCGGCATCGGTGATCGGCTTGGACATGTAGGCGAACCCGTTGTAGGCGTTCATCCACGTCCCGTGCACCAGCACCACCGGCTTCGGGTGCTCCGCCGTCGGCTTGCAGTTCCAGTCGTTGGTTCCCGGCGGGGCCACATCGGGGTTACCGAGCCCGTACCCGAACGCCGCCACCCACGACGACTGCTCCGGACCGAAACCCACGGTGTCGCTGGCATATCCGCCCGAGGAGCCCGAGCTGGAACCGGACCCGCCGTAGCAGTCACCCGAGCCGTTGCCCGACCCCGCACCACTGCCGGAGTCGCACGCCGACCCCGACGAGCTCCCCGAATCCGCCACCGGGCGACCCGCCGCGATGTAATCGGCCAGCGCCTGCTCATCCGCCGACACCGGCTCCGCCTGCGCGACACCGGTGAACCCGATCGCCAGCATCGAGACCACCATCAGCACCGCCGAGCCCACTGCCCGACCACACCTACGACGTTTCATACCGTGCCTTTCTCCGAGAACGGCATCGTTCTCCCGACAACGTCGCCGACCGCGACTGCGGGCTGACGCTACGGCGGAAACCAGCTTGAATACCCCGGTCAGCGGCGGTTACTGGAATGCTCACTAAGTTCGCCCGGAAAGGGCGGTGTCCGGCCACAGAAACTCCGAAAAGGTTCGGAGAGCGATGTTTTCGGACACGGGAAAAGTGAGCACCGGGCGACGGGAACAGGTTCCGGCCTCTCATCCCGCCCAGGTGGCTCCGGTATTCCCCCAGTTCACAGCCGTCGACCGAAGTTCGGAGAAGCGGAGTGGTAAGCGAGCGAAGGCGCCTATTACCGTTCGATAACGCCGTATTCGTCGAGAACACGGCGGCGCGGCGGTTTCCACGCGAGGAGGTCACCCGTGATGGCCGAGAGCAGCGTCCGGCCCGATTCCGGACCCCACAATTCCCCGATATCGCCCGCGCGACCGGAGATGCACCGGCTGTCGCGCGATCTGACCGCGCACCTGGCGCGCTCCGGCATCGCCTGCGCGGGCGCGCCGAACGCGCCTGCGGGCGCCGACCTCACCGCCGTCGTGCGCGGCTGCCTCGGCTGGCTCGTGCAGCGGCTGGAGCAGGGGCGGGCGCCGGACGGCCGGATCGAGCGGCTGGAGCCGGCCGCGGCCGAGTGGGCCAGGGAGGGCGTCCCCATCGACACCGTGCTGCGCGGCGTGCACCACGGCGTCCGGGCGGGGCTGGACGCGCTCTTCCCCGGCCCGGCGGCGGGGTTCGACATCACCACCGGCACCACGGCGGTGGTCGAGCTGCTCGACCTGATCAGCTGCACCGTCAGCAAGACCTACATCCGGGAGCTGCGCGGCGTCGCCGACGGGCACCAGACCTCCGTGCACACCCTGACCTCGGCGCTGCTCGGCGGGCACGGCGGCTCGGCGATGGCGCGGGAGTCCGGGATCCCGCTGGCGCCGGGGTACTTCGTGCTCGCGCTGGCCGTCCCGGCGCACCCGGACGAGCACCGGGCCGACCTGGACCGGGCGGTGGTGGCGCGGCGCAAACTCCGCAGGCTGCAGTCCGCGCTGGCCGGGCGGTTCGGCGAGCACGCGCTCTCGCTGCTCTCGGTGGACGGCGGGACCGTGCTGGTCCCGGAGGACCACTGCACCGAGGACCAGATCGACGGGCTGGTGCGGGACCTCGCGGCGGCGGCCCGGGTGCCGCTGACCGCCACCGTCTTCAGCGCGACCCCCGAGACGGTCGCCACCGCCGCCAGGCAGGCGCACGAGCTGCTGGACACCGTCGAGCAGCTCGGGCTGGAGCCGGGGGTGCACCGCTTCGACGAGCTCGCGCTGGAGTACCAGCTCACCCGCCCCGGCATCGGCCGCGACCTGCTGCGCACCCAGCTCGCCCCGCTGACCGAGCACCCCGAGCTGCTGCACACCCTGCGCGTCTACATCGAGGCGAACCGGCACCGCCAGCTCACGGCGCAGCGGCTGCACGTGCACCCCAACACCCTCGACTACCGGCTGCGCCGGGTCGGCGAGCTCACCGGGCTCAACCCCACCGAGCCGAGGGACTGGTGGTACCTGCACGCCGCCGTCATCGCGACCACGCGCGGCGGCAGCTGACGCCGGGAAGAATGTCGCCGTTCCGTCGGCGTGTCGTTGCCGAAACATTGCTGGTCTCGCGGGCGATGTACCTGGCACGATGGTTGCGAGGTCGGACTCGCCAGCCGCGGTCGAGCGCGAGGGACGGGAGCGATGTGGGCGAGCGAACGGGGACGTGACCCGAAGCGGCACCTGTGGATGCTCGGGCTGATCGCGCCCGCCTCCGCGCTGCTGCCCTCGCAGCTGGTGTACCGGACCGGGCTGCCGGTGTTCTGGTGGATCGGGCCGATGATCGTGCTCGTCGCCATTCCGCTGCTCGACGTGCTCATCGGCGAGGACGGCTCCAACCCCCGCGACGAGGACTACGAGCTGCTCTCCGCGGACCGGTACTACCGCTGGTGCACCTACCTCTTCCTGCCGGTCCAGCTGGTCGGGCTGCTGCTCGCCTGCGCCATGTGGGGCGGGGCCGAGCTGGGGACCTGGGACAAGATCGGGCTGGCGACCACGCTGGGGCTGGTCTCCGGTATCGGCATCAACGCCGCGCACGAGCTGGGGCACCGCGCCGAGCACCTGGAGCGGTGGCTGGCCAAGATCGCGCTCGCGCAGTCCGGGTACGGGCACTTCTTCGTGGAGCACAACCGCGGGCACCACGTGCGGGTCGCCACCCCGGGGGATCCGGCGAGCGCCAGGCTCGGCGAGTCGCTGTACGCCTTCCTGCCGCGCACGGTGGCGGGCGGGTTCCGCTCGGCGCTGCGGCTGGAGCGGGAGCGGCTGGCGCGCACGGGCTCGGGGTGGTGGAGCCCGCGCAACCACATCCTGCAGGCGTGGACCATGACGCTGGTGCTCTTCAGCGCGCTGATCGCGGGCTTCGGCTGGGAGATAGCGCCGTGGTTGCTGCTCCAGGCGGTGATCGGCGCGGGGCTGCTGGAGACGGTGAACTACGTCGAGCACTACGGCCTGCTGCGCGAGCGCCGCCCGGACGGCCGCTGGGCCCGCTGCTCCCCCCGCGACAGCTGGAACAGCGACCACCTGGTCACCAATATCTTCCTGTTCCACCTGCAGCGGCACAGCGACCACCACGCCAACCCCGGCCGCCGCTACCAAACCCTGCGCAGCACCGAGGTCGCGCCGCAGCTCCCGGCCGGCTACGCGGGCATGATCGTGCTCGCCGTGCTGCCCCCGCTCTGGCGGCGGGTGATGGACCACCGGGTGCTCGCCCACTACGGCGGCGATGCCGCGCGGGCGAACATCCAGCCGGGCAAACGCGAGCACTACCTGGCCGCGCTGCCGTCCGGGCGCTGACGGCGGCCGGTGTCACCCCGGCCCGCTACCCTTCCCCGATGGTCAAACCCGATTCGGCGCTGCGCCGCCTGTGGCGCACAACCGGGAAGTTGCTGGAGCCGTACGGGTTCGCCGGGGCCGAGCCGCGCTGGGTGCGGGCGGAGCCGGGGGGCGTGGCGGTGGTGGAGCGCACCCGGGTGGTCCGCACCTGGACCGACGGGCAGCAGGTCATCAGCTTCGGGCTCGCCGCGAGCGCCGTGCCCGACGCCTGGCGCGACTACGTCACGTGGCGGGGCACCGCCGCGGAGCTGCCCCGGCTCCCCGACCCGCACTCGCCCTGGTCGCTGCGCCCGGACCCGGAGCAGCCGGGCCACGCCCTGGAGAGCGACCTCGCGCTCATCCGCGCCGAGCTCCCGCGCCGGGTGCACGCCTGCGCGCGCCGCGCCATCCAGCTCACCGAGCCGGAGCGCTACCGCGAGGAGCTGCGCGCACTCCCCGGCCCCGAGGCCGCCGCCGCCATCGTCGTGCTGCTCGCCGCCGTCGGGTCGGGCGCCGAACTCGACGCCGCGCTCCGGCACAGCGATTCGCCGGAGGCGGCCGCATATGCCCGCGCCAGGGCCACCCCCGGCGAGGGCCGCGCGGTCATCCGGTAGCGCTCAGAGCTCCGGCGCCAGCGAGTTGCCGGAGGCGATGGTCGCGCAGTTGTTCGGCGCGGGCTTCCCGGCGAAGCGGTCGACCAGCCAGGTGACCGCCTCCGGCGACCAGGCGGCCAGCGCCGGGATGTGGCTGAGCGCGTCGTACTGGCGGTAGGTGACCGTGGTGTTGCCGGTGTCGCAGTACTGGCGCGCCAGCGCCCGCACGTCGCCCGCGATCATCACGCCGTCGCCCGGCCCGACGCCCGGCTTGCCGCCGTCGGTGCCCTCCAGGATGCCGTTGGCGCCCTGGCCGATGAACATCGGCACCGTCGGGGTCGGCGCCAGCCCGAGGTCGATCCTGGCGACCGTCTCCACGAAGGGCGGCACGCTGTTCGGGTTCGCGTACTCCGGCTTGGTCAGCTGCGCCCAGGTCAGCCCCGGGTACTGGAACAGCACATTGGCGATCGACGCCGACGACAGCTGCGCCGCGATCCGCGCGCCGAAATCATTGAGGTACGGCGTGAAGTCGATGTCGTAGGAGCGGGCGATCCCGATGATGGCCATCGCGGCCACCCCGGCCCAGCCGATGCTGCCGTCGATGTAGCGCAGGTTGCGTGCCGGGTTCACCAGCACGCCGCCCTCGGAGACGCCGACCAGGCCGGCATTCACCTCCGGCGCGTACTCGGGCGCCAGCGCCGCCGCCCAGTTGGTGGCGATGGCGCCGCCGGAGTAGCCGAAGAGCCCGACCCTGGCCCCCGGATTCAGCCCGGTGGCGGCGGTGGCGGTCGCGGCCCGGATGGCGTCCAGGGTGTTCATCCCGTACTCGGGCCCGGCGGCGAAGTTCGCCGACTGCCCCTCGGTGTCGGGGACGATCACGGTGAAGCCCTGCGCGAGGAAGAGCCCCATGACCGCGGCCTCGGAGTCGGCGATGGCGCCGCCGAAGCTGACATTGCCGGAGACCGCGCGGGAGGGGCTGTGCTCCGGGTTCAGCGAGTCGTACGCCGACCCGTACGCGACCACCCGCTCCGGGTCGGCGCCGCCGGGGGCGAGCAGCACCGAGGTGACGTTGGCGCTCGGCCTGCCCTGCGCGTCGGTGCTGCGGTAGAGGAGCTGCACCGCGGTGAGCGGCGTGGCGAACCCGAGCAGGTGGTAGGGGAGCGTGCGGCTGGCGAGCACCGTGCCCGGCTCGTAGGCCGCGAGCGGCGTCTGCCCGCGGTAGGCGAAGAAGCTGTTGTCCGGCGCCGCGTTCGCGACCGGCGCCACCGTGCCGCCGGCCAGCACGGTCACGGCGGCGGCGGCCGCGGCCACCGCGAGGGTTATCCGACCGGTTCCCACGTTGCCATCCTCTGCATCGAGGCGCGCCCGAGCGACGCCGCTCCCCAACCGGACACGACAGTCCGATTACCGGTCAGTAGTGTTGCCGGTCGCACCCGGCGCGTCAAGATCCCGGCTCCGCGTGCGGGCGCCGCATGCAGGTGGCGGTCCAGCTCCCGGTGATCGCCGTGTGGTCGGTGATCACGATGCCGGCCCGGTCGGCGGCGTCGACCAGCGCGCCCGCCGGGATATGGCCCCGGTGGCCGGGTTTCGGGGTGAGCACCCAGATCGGCGCGTAGGGCGGCAATGCGTCGGCTACCTCGCGCAGCTCGATCGGCGGCGCGTCGTCGGCGCGCAGCCAGACCAGCGCGGCCTCCGGTGCCGGAGCGGCGAGCCCCGCCCCGAGGTGCGCGGCGAGCTCCGCCCTGAGCTGTTCGTCCACTCCCCCGTCGGCGCCGTACTCCCGGACCGGCATATCCGCGCGCAGCTCCAGCCGGTGCGCCCGTTCTCCGGCGGCGTGCATGGTCTACCCCCTCGCGATCCCCTGGTGCGTGTCGGCTGCCACCCAACCAGGGCGGCGCGCTGCGGGACCGGAGCCACCGGTCGCCGGGCGTGTCCTCAGCGCACGACCCGCAATCGGGAGCGCGGGGCGCTCGCGGTGGTGTCGAGCCAGGTGAGCCCGGCCTCCCAGCCGTGCGTCCTGGCCACCTCGAGCAGCAGCCGCAGCGCGGTCAGGGTGAAGCGGTGCCCGCCGGGGCCGAGGCCGAGCAGCGCGGCGGCGCGCCGCTGCCACCCGTGCTCGGCGAGCTCGGGGCGGCCGATATCGCGCTCCGCGCGGTCCGCGACCACCGCCTCGTGCAGCCCGCAGCGCTCCGGCGCCTCGTCCAGCCAGAGCAGCGCGGTGACCGCGCGGCCGTGGCTGCTCGGGCGGTGCGCGTAGCTCAGCGCCCCCGGCCGCAGCAGCTCGTCCGCGCGCAGCTCGGCGACGAGTTCCGCCATCTGCCCGACGGTCGGGCCGTCGACCCAGCGCACCGTGGCCGGCTCGCCGGGGCCGACCTCGACCGGAACGCCCGCCCGCCGGGTGAGCAGGGCGGCGAGCCCCGCGGCCGCGGGCCGCTCCCGCTGTTCCCTGTCCATGCGACCAGCTCCTGCTCCCTCGGATGAGCGTCGGGTGTCCGGATGCACGAGGATCAAACCGGCAACCGCACACCGTCGGCGAAAGGCCCCGATGACCGAGCTCCTGCGTGGCTACCTCAGCGACAACGCCGCCGGTGCGGCGCCGGAGGTGCTGGCCGCGGTGGCCGCCGCCGCGGCCGGGCCCGCCGTCCCGTACGGCAACGACCCGCTCTCGCAGGCGGTGTACCGGCGCTTCGCGGAGCTGTTCGAGCGGGAGGTGGCGGTGTTCCCGGTCAGCTCCGGCTCGGCCGCGAACGGCATCGCGCTGGCCGCGCTCACCCCGCCGTGGGGCAGCATCCTGGCGCACCCGGACGCGCACATCGACAACGACGAGGCGGGCGCGCCGGAGTTCTTCACCGGCGGCGCGAAGATCGTGCCGGTCGGCGGGGCGAACTCCAGGATCGACCCGGCGGCGCTGCGGGCCGCGGCCGGGCGCAAGCGCGGCGACGTACACAGCGTGCAGCCCTCGGTGCTCAGCCTCACCCAGGCCACCGAGACGGGCAGCGTCTACACCGTGGCCGAGCTGAACGAGCTGACCGGCATCGCGCGGGAAGCCGGGCTGCGCGTGCACATGGACGGCGCCCGCTTCGCCAACGCGCTCGCCGCGCTCGGCGCCACCCCCGCCGAGCTGACCTGGCGCAGCGGCGTCGACGTGCTCTCCTTCGGCGCCACCAAGAACGGCACCATGACCGCCGACGCCATTGCCTGCTTCGACCCCGCGCTCGCCACCGAGCTGGCCTTCCGGCACAAGCGCGGCGGCCAGCTCACCGCCAAGATGCGGTTCCAGACCGCGCAGCTCGGCGCCTACCTCGAGGACGGCCTCTGGTTGCGGCTCGCCGCGCACGCCAATGCCATGGCCGAGCGGCTGCGCGCCGGGCTGGCGGCGGCGCCCGGCGTGCGGGTCTCCGGCGAGCTCGGCGCCAATATCCTGTTCTGCCACTTCCCGGCCGAGCTCACCGCCGGGCTGCGCGAGCGCGGCTACGCCTTCTACGCCGACCGCTGGGAGCCGGGGATCGTCCGCCTGGTCACCTCGTTCGCGCACCGGGAGGCCGATATCGACGACCTCCTCGCCGCGGTGCGCGCGCTGACTCAGAACGCGTAGCGCACGGTGAGCCAGGGCGTGCGGGCGGCGATGAGCTCGGTCAGCGCCGCCACCCCCGCGGCCTTGAGGTCGTTGCGGTAGCGCACATTCCACATGCCGCCGTTCGAGCGCTTGGGCTGCTGCGCCGCCGGCCGCCAGAGCAGCTCCTCGGCCTTCGGGTGCCAACCCAGGTTGACCTCGTGCAGCTGCTCGTTGTGCGTGAGCATGATGATCTCGGCGGCGGCCTGCGCCCGGAAGGCGGGGCCGGTGCCGTCGGCGAGCTGCTCCAGCAGCTCGGCCCAGTCCCGCTCCCAGCCCGCGCGCAGCACCACCGGCGAGAAGTTCACGTGCACCTCGTACCCGGCGGCCACGAAGTCGTCGATGGCGGCGATGCGCTCGCGGATCGGGGTGGTGCGCAGGTCGAGCAGCTTGGCGTCGGCCTCGGGCATGAGCGAGAAGCGGATGCGGGTGCGGCCGCGCGGGTCGAGCGCGAGCAGCTCGCGGTTGACGTACTTGGTGGCGAAGGATGCCTTCGCCGTCGGCCAGCCGCGGAAGGCGGTGACCAGATCGGCGACATTGTCGCTGACCAGGGCATCCACCGAGCAGTCGCTGTTCTCGCCGAGGTCGTAGACCCAGGCGTGCGGGTCGCACTGGTTCGGCTCCGGCTTCGGCCCCTGCCTGCGCACGTGCCGCTCCAGGTAGCCGACGATCCGATCGATATTGGTAAAGACCGTGATCGGGTTGGCGTAGCCCTTGCGCCGCGGGACGTAGCAGTAGGCGCAGGCCATGGCGCAGCCGTTCGAGGTGGAGGGCGCGATCCAGTCCGCGGAGCGGCCGTTGGGGCGCGCGGTCAGCGATTTCTTCTCGCCGAGCACCAGATCCTCGGTCTTCACCCGGATCCAGCGCTCGACATTGCCCTCGTTGCCGTGCAGCCGGTCGATCTTCCAGTGCGAATCGACCGGGATGATCTCGGCCGCCGGGAAGCGCGCCCGCACCTGCTGCCCGCGCGGGCTGGCCAGCGCCGCGGGCTCGGCCCAAATCCGGCGAACATCCAGCAGCCGGGTGCTCGTTCTGGTCATGGCTCCCTGCCTACACCACGGCACCGACACCGCTACTCCACAGCAGCAGCCGGCTCCTCGGTGCCGTGCACCTCCGCGTGCAGCTCCTCCATGCGCCGGTCCAGCTCGTCGGCGACCCGCGCCGCCTCGGCCAGGTCGGCCACGATCCGGGGCGGGACGTCGCCGTCGTACTTGTAGAAGATCTTGTGCTCGGTGGTGGCCCAGAAGTCCATCGCGACGGTGCGGATCTGCAGCTCGACCTTCATGTCCTTGGGGCCGGTGGAGAGGAAGACCGGAATCTGGACGATGGCGTGCAGGCTCTTGTACCCGTTCGGCTTGGGCCGGGCGATGTAGTCCTTGATCTCCAGCACCCGGACGTCGCTCTGCGCGGTGAGCGTCTCCAGCACCAGGTAGGTGTCGGCGATGAAGCTGCAGGTGATCCTGATCCCCGCGATATCGGTGAGCTGGGCCCGGATGCTGTCCAGGTCGGCGGGCACCCCCTTGCGCAGCGCCTTCTGCAGCATGCTGGCCGGCGACTTGACCCGCGAGGTGACGTGCTCGATCGGGTTGTAGTGCCGCAGGTGCATGAACTCCCGGCGCAGGATGGTCACCTTGGTGAGCAGCTCGTCCACGGCGAACTGGTGCTCCAGCAGGAACCGCTCGAGCTCGTCGCGCTCGCGGGCCATGAAGGTGACCAGTTCCGTATCCACCGTTCCCAGGGTACGGAGTGCGGGCCACAGCTATCCGGCAGCACGCGCGGCGCATCCCGCGCGGAACGGGCGGCGCGCCTCCTCGAGCTCGGGAATACCGACCAGTGCGCTCAAAACCGCCCGCTGTTACCGTAGTCGGGTCCATTGTGACGAAGCCCGCTTTTCGCGGCCACGTCACCGGATTCACGCCCGGGTCTCCCGGGTGAGTGGTGCGAGAAGGCTGGGGGAAGCGTGGGGTCGATCGGTCGTGAGTGCGCGCCGGCGGCTCCGCGGGCGCGGCCGGACTCCGCACCGGCCACCCCGGGCGTCGTCCTGTACCCCTGCTTGGAGCCGCGTCTGTGAATACCCCCCGATCCGCCCCGTCCACGCTGTCCGACGCGCCCGCCGGTGGCTGCCCGGTTGCGCACGGTTCGCCCGTCGAGACCGACGGCCCCCGCGTTCCGCTGCACACCGCGGAGTTCGCGGCCGACCCGCACGGCGCCTACCGCGCCATGCGCGACAAGTACGGGTCGCTGGCGCCGATCGAGCTGGCGCCCGGCGTGCCCGCGACGCTGGTGCTCGGCTACCAGACCGCGGTGCGGATCCTGAACGACCCGGAGCACTTCCCGGCCGACCCGCGCGCCTGGCAGGACAGCATCCCGCCGGACTCCCCGGTCAAGCCGATGATGGAGTGGTACCCGAACGCGCTGCGCAACAGCGGCCAGGCGCACCTGCGCTACCGGCAGGCCTACGTCGCCGCCATCGACGGCATCGACCTGCACGCGCTGCACGCCACCGTGGAGCAGATCGCGGTGCCGCTGATCAACCAGTTCTGCACCACCGGAGCCGCGGATCTCATCGCGCAGTACGCCTTTCCGCTGGTCTTCGAGGTGCTGAACCGGATGGTCGGCTGCTCGGCCGAGCTCGGCGCGCGGGTCGCCAACGGCATGGCCATGCTCTTCGACACCGTCGAGGCGGCGCGCGGCATGGAGATGCTGAGCACCGCGCTGCTGGAGCTGATCGCGCTGCGCCGCCGGGAGCCGGGCGACGACGTCACCTCCCGGCTCGCGCACCACCCTGCCGGGCTGGACGACACCGAGATGCTGAGCAACCTGATCAGCTTCTACGGCGCGGGCATCGAGCCGCAGCAGAACCTGATCGCCAACACCCTGCTGCTCATGGTGACCGACGACCGCTTCGGCGGGAACATGCTCGGCGGTGCGCTCTCCACCAGGGACGCCCTGGACGAGGTGCTCTTCGACGACCCGCCGATGGCGAACTTCTGCACCTCCTACCCGCGCCAGCCGATCCTCATCGACAACACCTGGCTGCCCGCGCACCAGCCGGTGCTGATCAGCCTCTCCGGCTCCAACAACGACCCGCGGATCCGCGCCGCCGACCACACCGGCAACCGCTCGCACCTGGCCTGGGGCGCGGGCCCGCACGCCTGCCCCGCCAAATCGGTCGCCTACCTGGTCGTGCAGGAGGCCATCGACCAGCTGCTGGACGCGCTGCCCGATCTCGAGCTCGCGGTGCCGGAGGCGGAGCTGCAGCGCCGCCCCGGCCCGTTCCACCGGGCGCTGGCGGCGCTCCCGGTCACCTTCCCCCCGTCCCCACCGATGCAAACCCGATAAAAGGAGCTTCCCGACCATGAACGCGATCGTGCTGGACCCGACCGGCGCGGATATCCAGGGTGAGTCGGAGCGGATCAGGGCGGGCGGCGCGGTCGCGCCGGTGCTGCTGCCCGGCGGGGTGCCCGCCTGGTCGGTCACCGACGCGGCGGCGCTGAGGAGCCTGCTCGCCGATCCGCGGGTCTCCAAGGATCCGCGGCAGCACTGGACGGCGTTCCGCGCGGGCGAGATCGACGAGTCCTGGCCGCTGCACCCGTGGGTGGCCGCGGAGAACATGTTCACCGCCTACGGCAGCGAGCACCGGCGGCTGCGCACCCTGGTCTCGCCCGCGTTCACGCACCGGCGCAGCACCGGCATGCGCGACCGGATCACCGAGATCACCACCGAGCTGCTGGACCGGCTCGCGGCCACCCCGCCGGGTGAGATCGCCGATCTGCGCACCGGTTTCGCCTACCCGGTGCCGATCACGGTGATCACCGAGATCCTCGGCGTGCCCGCCGAGCTGGGCGGGCCGCTGCACCGGTGCGTGGACGGCTTCTTCGACACCTCGCTCGGCCCGGAGGCCGCGCAGGCCAACTACCTCGAGATGTACGGTCTGGTCACGCAGCTCGTGGCGTACCGCACCGAGCACCCCGGCGACGACGTGACCAGCGTCCTCATCACCACCAGGGCCGAGGACGGCTCCCGGCTCTCGGAGAAGGAGCTGGTCGACACCCTCATGCTGGTGATCAACGCGGGCCACGAGACCACGGTGAACCTGCTCGACCAGGCGATCACCGCGCTGCTCACGCATCCGGAGCAGCTGGCCGATGTGCTGGCCGGGCGGGTGCCGTGGGCGGAGGTGGTGGAGGAGGCGCTGCGCTACCAGGCCCCGGTCGCGCACCTGCCGCTGCGCTACGCGGTGGCGGATATCGAGGTCGGCGGCGCGGTGATCCGGCAGGGCGATGCCATCCTCGCCTCCTACGCGGGCGCGGGGCGGGATCCGAAGATCCACGGCGCCACCGCCGGGCAGTTCGACGTGCACCGGGCGAACAAGGAGCACCTCTCCTTCGGGCACGGCGCGCACCACTGCATCGGGGCGCCGCTGGCCCGGCTGGAGGCGTCGATCGCGCTGCCCGCGCTGTTCGAGCGGTTCCCCGGGCTGCGCTTCGCGGTCGACCCCGCGGAGCTGGTGCCGATGGGGAGCTTCGTCTCCAACGGCCACCAGCGGCTCCCGGTCTACCTGGGCTGATCTGGGAGGGGCTACCCGGGCCGACCTTCGCCACCGCGGTCTTCCGGCGCCGCCGGGTCCGGCCGATCGGCGCCGATCCGGGCCGGTGCCAACGCCGGGCCGGTGGCGGCCGCGCACTGCGGCATGCAGTCGACGCCGTCGAGGCTCGCGGTGTGCCGGGGCCGGAGCAGGACGGCGGCCAGCACCGAGCCGGTGACCAGCAGCCCCGCGCAGATCACCATGGCCCGGCCGAAACCCTGGTCGAAGGCGACCGGGTCGTCCAGCGCGCCGGTGAGCCCGGCCAGCCCGGGCAGCGCCGCCACCGCGAGCAGCTGCGCGGTGCGGGCCACCGCGTTGTTCACCCCGGAGGCGATGCCTGCCTCGCCCGCGGGCACCGCGCCGAGCACCGCCCCGGTGAGCGGCGCGACCAGCGCCGCCAGCCCGAGCCCGAAGATCAGCACGCCGGGCAGCACGTCGTGCAGGTACGGGCTCTCCGGCCCGATCCGGGTGAGCAGCAGCAGCCCCGCCGCCGCGAGCAGCGGTCCCGCCGTCATGGGCAGCCGGGCGCCGTTGCGCTGCGCCCAGCGCCCGGCCGGCGCCGAGAGCGCCAGCATGATCAGCGTGATCGGCACCGTGGCCGCGCCGGACCGCAGCGGCGAGTACCCGGCGACCAGCTGCAGCTGCAGCACCAGCAGGAAGAAGACGCCGCCGAGCGCCGCGTAGACCGCGAGCGTCACCAGGTTGGCCGCGGTGAAGACCCGGGAGGCGAAGAGCCGCGGCGGCACCAGCGGATGGTCGCTGCGCAGCTCGATCGCGACGAACGCCGCGAGCAGCGCCACCCCCGCGACCAGCAGCAGCGGTGCGCCGTCGATCAGCCCGAAGGTCAGCGCGCCGAGCGCGAGCGCGATCACGAAGGCGCCGGGGATGTCCAGCCGGGCCGGGGCATCCGGGTCGCGGCTCTCCGGCACGTGCCTGCGCGCCACCAGCACCACAACCAGGGTGAGCGGCACGTTCAGGAAGAAGAGCGAGCGCCAGCCCGCCACGTCGATGAGCCAGCCGCCGAGGAACGGCCCGAGCGCCCCCGCCACCCCGCCGAACCCCGACCACAGCCCGATCGCCGCGCCCTGATCGCGCCGGTCCAGCGAGGACGCGATGAGCGCGAGGCTGCCCGGCGTCAGCATGGCGCCCGCGACGCCCTGCAGGATCCGCGCCGCCACCAGCATCTCGATACTGGTCGCGGCGCCGCAGAGCACCGAGGTGATGCCGAACGCCACCGCGCCCCAGAGGAATACCCGGCGACGGCCGAGCCGGTCCCCGAGCGAGCCGCCGAGCAGGATGAACGAGGCCAGCGTCAGCGTGTAGCCGTTCAGCGTCCACTGCAGCCCGGCGACATCGGTGTGCAGCGACTCGGCGATGCGCGGCAGCGCGATATTGACGACCGTCGCGTCCAGCGAGGCGACCGAGGAGCCGAGCACGGTCGCGAGCAGGATCCAGCGGCCGGGGGCCGAGGCCAGCCGGGGAAGCTCCGTGGTCACCACCCGCCCAACCTAACCCCGGCGCGGCGCCGCCGTCTGCCCACCGGTGACGCGGAGCAGCTCGAGTCTGCCCGCGTCCGGCGTGTGCGCCGCCGCCGTGTAGGTGACCACCCGCAGCTCGGCGCCGGGGACGAGCAGCACGTCGCAGTCGAGCGTGAGCTCGCCGACCTCCGGGTGCGTGATGGTCTTGCGCTCGCTGGCGTGTGGCTGCGGCGGGGTCGGGGCGGCCCAGAGCCGGGCGAACTCAGTGGATTCCGCGTTCAGGTCGCGGACCAGGCTCGCGAGGCCCGGATCTGCCGGGTACCGCGCCGCGGCGTCCTTCAGGTCGGCCACGATCGACTCGGCGAAGGCCGCGGTGCCGCGCTCGGAGCGCATGGGGTGCATCACCGCCGCGTACGGGCCGAAGAGCAAGCGCGCGAGGTTGCGCTCCCGCGGCGGGAGCAGGGCCGGGTCGCCGTGCAGCGCGCACCACAGCGGGTTCCAGGAGACCAGGTCCCACGCCGCGGTGAAGACGCCGATCGGGACGTCGCCGAGGCGGGCAACCAGGCGCTGCACGCCCGCCGGGACGTGGGTGCCGACGGTGCCGTCCCTGGGCGGGAGGAGTCCGGCGGCGCGGAAGAGTTCGTCGCGCTCGGAGCGGGAGAGTTGCAGTGCGCGCGCCAGGGCGCCGACGACCTGCGCCGATGGCCGGGTGGCGCGGCCCTGCTCCAGCCGCAGTACGTAGTCGACCGAGATGCCGGCGAGCTGGGCAAGTTCCTCGCGGCGGAGTCCCGGTGCGCGGCGTCTGCCCGCGGGGAGTCCGGCGTCGGCCGGGTCGAGCCGGTCGCGCCAGGCGTGCAGCAGCGGGCCGAAGGACATGGCTCCATTCTGGCCCGGTGCCCGACGATGAGCCTGGGTACCGCCGGTCCATACGCTGTGCCGGACCCTGGTTGCGCACCCGGCGACCACCGAGTGTTGTCCCCATGCACACCCTCGTCATGACCGGAGCGACCGGCGGCATCGGCCGCATCGCCGCCGAGCACCTGCTCACCGAACCCGACCTGCACCTCGTGGTCCTCGCCCGCGATCCAGCCACCGTCGACCCGCGCGCCACCGCGATCCCCGCCGACCTCCGCTCGCCGGCGAGCATCCGCGCCGCCGCCGAGCGGATCACCACCCTGCTCGACCGCGGCGACCTACCCCCGCTGCGCGGCTTCGCGGGCAATGCCGGGATCCAATACACGAACGCGACCACCACCGGCCCGGACGGCTTCGAGGCCACCTTCACCGTCAACGTGCTCGCCAACCACCTGCTGCTCCGCGGCCTGGAGCGGCACTTCGCCGCCCCGGCGCGGATCGTGCTCACCGGCAGCGACACCCACTTCGGCGATCTGTCGCACAACCTCGGCCTGGTCCCCGCCCCGGTCTGGCGCGACCCGCGCACCCTGGCCCGCCCCGCCGCCTTCCGGCGTCCCGCGAGCACCGCCGCGGGCCGCACCGCCTACTCCACCAGCAAACTCGCCGTGCAGTACCTGGTGCACGAGTGGGCGCGCCGCCTGCCCGCGGGAGTCGGCATCGTCTCCTACAACCCGGGTTTCGTCCCCGGCACCGGCCTCGCCCGCCACGCGGGCGCCGTCGAACGCCTCGTCGCCCGGCGCGTCCTCCCCGCCCTCACCCGCACCCCCTTCGCCACCGACCTGCCCACCGCCGGAGCCCGGCTGGCGGCCGTGCTGCTCGGCCGCGTCACCGCGCCGACCGGCGGGTACATCGACCGCGACCGCGCGGCCGACTCTTCCCCGGAGTCCTACGACGAGCGGCGCGAGCGGGAATTGTTCGCCGCGCTGGAGGATTTCGTCGCGTAGCTGTCCCCTTTTCGACCGACACCGTGGGGGGCTCGGCATCGCTACCGTCTCTCGACGGACCGTCGGGAGGGGATGCCGGTGCTCGCCACCAGCCGCGCACAGGGGATCGATCAGAACAATCAGCAGGGCAAGTTCGGCGCCGACTACGTGCGGGTGCTCGCCTCCGCGGCGGGGTTGCTGTGGGCGCAGGACGATGTGGATCTGGACGGGGTGGACCTGTGCCTGAAGTTGCCGGGGCGTAGTCCGCGCGGGTTCTCGCCGCGGATCGATGTGCAGGTCAAAACGGTGCGCAAGCCGCTGATCCGAAACGGAGTGCTTGCCTTCGATGGGCTCGACGCGGCGCAGTACGACCGGCTGGCCGGAGCCGGGTCGATCGTGCCCCGATACCTGTTCGTCGTGCACGTGCCGAAGCGAATCGGCGAGTACGCCGCCATGCTCAGCGCCGGGCTGCTGCTCCGCAATATCGGCTACTACCTGCCGCTGAGCGACGAACCGCCGCGCGCCGCCACCGACTCCAGGGAGCACATCCGGGTCAGGATCCCGCTCGGCAATGTGCTCACCGCGGAGAGCCTGCGCGGCCTGGTCACCGGCGGCCCCGCGATCCCGGCGGGCTAGCCGATGCACCCGCCGATCGGAGACATCACCGGCTACCTGCGCGCTACCGGCTGGACCGGTACCGGGCACTGGCGCGGCGCCGAGATCTGGAGCCGGGACGAATTCGACGTCCTGGTCCCGCCCGCCGAGCTCCCCGACACCGCCGCCCGGCTCCGGGAGCTCACCCGCTGCGTCGCCGACGCCGAGCGCCGGACGCCCGCCGCGGTCCGGCGCGACCTCGGCCGGGTCCGCTACGACGTGATCGGCTACCGCGCCGCCGAGCACACCGAATCGGTGCCCGCCGGGCTGCGCGCGATCCAGGCCATGCACGACCTGCTCGCGCACTCGGCGCAGGAGGCGCTCGCCGCCGACGTGCTCGACCGCGCCCGGATCGCGCTCGGCGACGAGGTCTTCGGCGTCGACCTGGTGCTCCCCGCGGACGACGGCGGCCGCCGCACCGCCCTCCGGCTGCTGCGCACCTGCGCGGCGGTGCGCACGGCGGCCGACAACGGCACCGCGCCGGACGGCGTCCCGGAGCCGATCTGTCTCGCCGTCGCCGACCTGGCCGGAACCGAGCGCACGGGCGCCTTCGCGCTGACCTTCCGCTGGTCACCGCTGAACCCGCGACCGCACGAAACGCTGACCTTCCCCGCGGGCGCGGGCGCCCGCATCCACGCCGCCGCGACGCTCGCCGAATCCGTACCCGCGGTCGTCGCGGGTCCGGTCACCGGGCTCTTCGACGACGAGGAGGGCGAGCGCAGGCTCATCCGGGTGCGCGGCGTGCTCGAACTGGACGGCACCCCCGTCGGCCGCCGCCGCACCGTCCCGGTCCGGCTCCCCGCCGACACCGACTACGAACGTGCCCTCGCCGCACACCGGGACGGCCGCTCCGTGCGCGCCGAGGGCACCGTCACCGACGGCCGCACCCGCGGCATCGCCGCCGCCCCCGGCGGCTTCACCGTGCTCGACCACCCCGCGCCCTGACGCCCCACAGAAACGGAACCCGCATGTCCGACCGGTTGACCCTCACCCAGCGCTGCGTCCTGCTCGTCCTGCTGGCCGAGGCGAGGGAGCTGACCAATGCCGAGCTGTACGGGCTGGGCGGGCTGCGGCTGGAGAAGCCGCAGCGGGAGCAGTTGAACGAGCGGGGGTTGATCGCCAGCACCAAGGTCGGGCGGACCTACGCGCACGAGCTCACCGATCGCGGGGCGGTGTGGTGCGCGGAGGAGATGGGCGGGGCGCGGCCCGCGCGGTCCGGGCCCGCGGGTGGGGCGCTGTACGCGGTGCTCGCGGGGTTGCGGCGGTACCTGGATGGGAGTGGGCAGGTGGTGGCGGAGATTTTTCGGCCGGATGTGCCGAGCCGGGTGGTTGCGGCGTATGCGGCGGTGGCCAGGGGTGGCGCGCACCCGATTCGGCTCGCCGTGCTGCGGGAGCGGCTGACCGATGTCTCGCGGGACGATTTCGACGTAGCCATCAAGCAGCTGGCCCGCCGAGATGGGGTGCACGTGCGCTCCGAGGCCGATCAGAAGACGCTGACCGATCAGGACCACGACGCCGCGGTGGTGCTCGGCGGCACCACCCGGCACCTGCTCACCATCGAGGCTGCCCGGTGAACGAGGAGCAATACCACGCCCTGGCTTCGATCCAATTCAGCAGCGCGCTCACCCCGGACGAGATCTGGAGTCCGCTCAGCCACCACGTGGACGGCCTGCATCCGAGAGCGGCCGCGGAGATCGAGCGGGCCGTCCAGCGGGCGGTGACGCAACCGCGGCGGTCGCCGACCGGACTGGTACTGCAGGGTGAGCGCGGCGTCGGCAAGACGCACATGCTCGGCTGGCTGCGCGAGCTGGTGGAGCAGCAGGGCGGCGCCTTCTTCATGCCCAAGCTGATCGACGGCGCGTCCTTCTGGGCCGGTGCGGTGCACGGCATAGTCGCGCGGCTGCTCGCCGAGGGCGGCAGGCTCGGCTGGCTGCTCGGCGAGCTGGCCGAGCGCACCGGCTGCGATGCCGAACTCACCATGCGGCTGCGCGGCAACCTGGAGGTGCAGCCGTCGCACCTGAACGACTTCGTCGGGCGGATCGAGGATCTCGACATCCGGGTGGCCACCGAGTGCTCCGACACGCTGCGCGCCCTGGTGCTCTACCGGGCGCGCGGGCCGCTGCGTGAGATCGGGCTCAGCTACCTGACCCTGGACGACGGTATCGAGGAGTCGGCCAAGGGGCAGTGGGGGTTCCGGCAGCGCGGCAAGCAGTCGCAGTTGCTCTTCCACGACCTGTGCCGGATCTTCGCGCTGGCCGGACCGGTGGTGCTCGCCATCGATCAGGTCGACACCGTGATCGCGCAGTCCGACCAGAACGATGAGGACGGGCTGGCCAACCGGCTCGCCGACGGGCTGATGCGCATGCGCGAGGAGACCACGCGCACCGTGATCGTCGCCGCCTGCATCCCGAAATCGTGGGACCTCATCACCAAGCGCGCGGTGAACTCCGCCGCCGACCGTTTCACCGTGCTCGAGCTCTCCACCGCCATGCCCGGCGGCGACGTAGCCAGGGCAATCGTGGAGCGGCACCTCGGCGGGTTGTACGGCGAGATCGGTTTCGAGCCACCCCACCCCACCTGGCCGGTACTCCCCGCCGCATTCGAGCACCCGGACATCGTGGAGTACACCCCGCGCAGACTGCTCCAGCAGTTGGAGAAGCACGTCGCCCACTGCCTGGCGCAGCACACCGTCGTCGAGCTGACCGACTTCGGCACCGTCGACGAACCGGCGGCGGCGCCGATGCCGGACCGGGCCGACCTCGGCACCCTCGACGCGCGCTTCGCGGCACTGCACGACTCCGCCGACGTGATCCGCCCCCTCGACCCCCGCTACGAGGACGAGCGCATGGTCGCCCTGCTCAACGCCGCCCTGCAGGCCTACGTGCTGGAGCAGAACCGAGGGAGCCAGGAACTCACCATCGACCCGGACCGCACCGTCGCCCCCGCCCTGCACGCCCGCCTGCGCCGCACCCTGGACGAGGCCAGCGAGGACGAGGAGCACTGGAGTTTCCGCGCCATCGCGCACAGCCACCACCGGGCGGTGCTGGCCCGGCTGCGCTCCGCCTCGCTGGAGGCGGGGATTCAGCCGAACGCGGCCAAGCGGCACCTGGTGGTGCTGCGGAACTCGACCTTCTCCACCGGGCCGGTGACCACGACGACGCTCGCCGATTTCGAGGCGGCGCGCGGGGTGGCGGTGCCGATCGCGGCGGCCGATCTCAAGACCTTCACCGCGCTGGAGACGCTGCTCGCCGAGCGGGCGCCGGGGTTGGCGGGATGGTTGGCGGCGCGGCGGCCCGCGAGCCGCTCCGAGCTGTTCGTCCGGATCTTCGGCGAGCCGGCGAACGGCCACGTCCCGACGTCGTTCGTTCGAACGAACGACACCTCGGCGGCCGTCGTGCCGACGGCCCCTTCGGTCGCCGCGGAGCCGGAGCGGGAGCCGGCCACCGACGAGCCCACCGTGCTCCTCGGCCGCAAGACCACGACGGGCAAAGACCTCCGCACCCCGCTCCTGCAACTCCGCAAACACACCACGGTCTTCGCGGGCAGCGGCTCCGGCAAGACCGTCCTGCTCCGCCGCCTGGTGGAAGAGGCCGCCCTGCACGGCGTCTCCTCCATCCTCATCGACACCAACAACGACCTCGCCCGCCTCGGCGACGGCTGGCCCACCCCGCCCCCGAGCTGGCTCGACGGCGACGCCGAGCGCGCCCGGCGCTACCTGGACGGCACCGACGTCGTCATCTGGACCCCGCGCCGCGAGACCGGCAACCCGATCGCGCTCGACCCGCTCCCGGACTTCTCCGGCGTCCTCGACGATCCGGACGAGTTCCGCATCGCCATCGACGCCTCGGTGGCCGGACTCCTGCCCCGCACCGGCCTCACCGGCCGCCGCACCGCGACCGGCAATGCCGTCCTGATCCAGGCGCTGACCAGGTTCGCCAGGGACGGCGGCAGCGACCTGACCGATTTCGTCGACTTCCTCGCCGACCTGCCCGACGGCGTCAGCACCCTGCGCGACTCCGCCAAGCTGGCGGCGAGCATCGCCGAGGAACTCGCCGCGGCCACCATCAACGACCCGGTCTTCGGCGGCGCGGGCACCCGGCTCGACCCCGGCATGTTGCTGACCCCGCGCCCCGGCAAGCGGGCACGGGTCTCGGTGATCAGCTGCATCGGGCTGCCGGTGGACGCGCAGCGGCAGACCTTCGTGAACCAGCTCCAGCTCGCGCTCTTCGCCTGGATCAAGCGCAACCCGGCGGGGGATCGCCCGCTCGGCGGGCTGCTGGTGCTGGACGAGGCGCAGACCTTCGTGCCGCAGGGCAGGGCCGTGGTCTCCAGCCAGAGCACGCTGCAGCTGGCGGCCCAGGCGCGCAAGTACGGGCTCGGCATGGTCTACGCGACGCAGGCGCCGAAAGCGCTGGACAACCGGGTCACCGGCAATGCCGCCACCCAGTTCTTCGGCAGGCTCAACGCCCCGGTCCAGATCCAGGCCGCGACCGAGCTGGCCAGGGCCAAGGGCGGCCAGGTGGACGATATCGCCCGGCTCGCCGCTGGCAGTTTCTACGGCACCACCGAGGGCGCGGGCTTCGCGAAACTCGCGGCGCCCATGTGCCTGAGCCACCACCCCGCCAGCGCCCTCACCGAGGACGAAGTCCTGGCACGAGCCAAAACCACCCGACCCTGACCCCCTTCAGAACGGAAACTGCACCTCCAGCTCCCCGCCGAACCACCGCATCCCGTGCTCCCGCATCCGCCTGCTGTAGATCGGATGCCCGACCAGCGCGGTGTACTCCGGGAACTCGAACTCCAGCACCCCCGCGGCAGCACCGAGATACACGTCAAACCCGGGGTACATGAGCCCCAGGTACGGCAGGTCGTCGAAATCCAGCGCAAGAACCGGGTATTCGCCGGTCTCGTCGACCGCGCCGACGGCGAGCAGGCGGCGCGAGTCCGAGCCGCCGGGGAGCAGGAAGCACTCGTCGAAGCGCTCGGCGAGGGCGGCGAATTCGGCGGCCCAGGCGGGGTGCAGCTCGTCGGCGACGAAGCGGTCCAGCGGGCGCGGGGCGAAGGTGCCGTCGGCGGCGAACCAGCCGTGCCTGGCCAGCAGGCCGGTGTCGTAGCCGAGCCAGGCGCGCAGGCTCGGGGTGAGCGGGCGGCCGGAGGGGAAGGTCGCGGCGGCGAGGTCGGCGGGAGGCATGGGCATGGGCGGCCCGTCGAGCAGGGTGGCGGTGGCGGGGTGGCGCAGCACCCGCTCGACCAGCGGGACGCCGTGTGCGGGGTCGGGCATGCCGGGAGGATAGCGGCGCTTCGTATTGTGGTGCCGTGCGCACCATCTCACCGGAGTCCGTCACCGCCGCGAACGCGCTGACCGCGCGCTGGGCCGCCACCGCCGGCTCCGGCGATTTCGTCCTCTCCGGCGCGGGGGTGTGGCCGCTGCTCGCGCTGCTCACCGGCGCCGCCGACGGTCCCGCGCGCGCCGAGCTGGAGGCCGCGCTCGGCATTCCGGCCGCGGCGGCGCACGAGGGCGGGCTGCGGCTGCTGGAGCTGCTCGGCAGCTCGGTCGACCTCTCCGCCGCGCTCGGCTTCTGGGTGCGCGACGGGGTGCCGCTGCGCCCGGAGTGGCGTGCCTCGGTGCCTACGGGGACGGTCGCGCCGCTCACCGGGCAGCAGGCGCTGGACGATTGGGCCCGCCGCTACACGAAGGGGCTCATCGACCGCTTCCCGCTCACCGTCGACCCGGGCACGCTGCTGGTGCTGGCCACCGCGCTGGCGGCGGACACCGAGTGGCAGACCGAATTCCGGAAGACCACGCTCGCCCCCGAGGACGGGCCGTGGCGCGGGCAGCGGACGGCCGGGCTCACCCGCACGGAGCCGTGGGTCACCGATATCGCGGTCCTCGACGCGCCGACGCCGGTGACGCGGCTGGTGGTCAGGGGGATCGGCGACGCCGACGTGCACCTGCTGCTCGGCCCGGAGCAGCCGGGCGCGGTGCTCGAGGCGGGCATCGCCGCGCTGGCGGGCACGGTCCCGGTGCGCACCGGGCTCGATGCCGACGGCCCTGGTCTCACCAGGGAGGAGGTGTACGGCCACCGGCAGCAGGACTCGCTGACGGTCGAGCTGCCGCACTTCCTGGTCCGCTCGCAGCACGACCTGCTCGAGCACCCGGAGCTGTTCGGGCTGCGCACCGCGCTCGACCCCACCCGCGGGCACTTCCCCGGCCTCTCGCCGCAGCCGCTCGCGGTGCAGCGGGGGGCGCAGGGGGTGCTCGCCGAGTTCGGCGCGACCGGGTTCACGGCGGCCGCGGTGAGCGCGTTCGGTATGCGCGCCGGGTCGGCGCGGCCCGCGCTGCCGCCCAAGCGGACGACGACCGCGCTCCGGGTACGGTTCGACCGTCCCTTCGGCTTCCTGCTCGTGCACCGGGTGAGCGGGCTCGCGGTGGTGGCGGGGTGGGTCGGCACTTGCCCTGGAGTGCACTCCAGGTAATAGCGTCGGTACCGAGATCGTCACCGACACCACTGGAGGGTCCACCTCATGCAGCTCGGCATCCACGTTCCCATCTTCGATATCGACGGCGGGCCCGCGGCCATCGCCGGTGAACTGGCCGCGGTCGGCCGCGCCGCGGAGGAGTCCGGCGCCACCTGGCTCTCCTTCATGGACCACTTCTTCCAGATCGAGCCGACCGGGCTGCCCGCCGAGGCGAACATGCTGGAGGGCTACACCACGCTCGGCTACCTGGCCGCGCACACCAGCGCCATCGACCTGGGGCTGCTGGTCACCGGGGTGACCTACCGGCACCCGGGGCTGCTGGCCAAGATCGTCAGCACGCTGGACGTGCTCTCCGGCGGGCGGGCGGTGCTCGGCATCGGCGCGGCCTGGTTCGAGCGCGAGCACCTCGGCCTCGGCGTGCCGTACCCGCCGATCGCGGAGCGCTTCGAGCGGCTGGAGGAGGCGCTGCGGATCGCCAAGCAGATGTGGGATCCGGCCGACAACGGGCCCTTCGAGGGCAAGCACTACCAGCTGGCGGAGACGCTGTGCGCGCCGCAGCCGCTGCGCACGCCGCCGGTGCTGATCGGCGGCGGCGGGGAGAAGAAGACGCTGCGGCTGGTGGCGCAGTACGCCGACCGCTGCAATCTGTTCGGCACCTCGCCCGCCGATGTGGAGCACAAGCTCGACGTGCTGCGCGGGCACTGCGACACCGTCGGGCGGGATTTCGCCGACATCCGGGTGACGGTGATGGCCGGGTCGCCGAACCCGGACGATCACGACGGCTTCGTCCGCGGGCTCGCCGGCTACGCGAAGATCGGCGTGCACCAGGCCATCGTCATGCCGCCTGCGGGCAAGCCCGCGGCGTGGATCGAGAGCCTGGCGCCGGTCGTCCCCCAGCTCGCCGAGCTGGGCTGATCGGGTAGCGGCCGCGCCGAGCCGGGCTCGCAGGAGCACAGGGCTCGGCGGGCCGGGCTCGCGGGTGGGCCGGACTCCGGCGCACCCGCGGCTTCCCCGGAACTACCGCCCGGCCCCGACCCCGTCGAGCACCCGCTTCTCCCCCGACGACACCTCCAGCTCCCCCGCCCCGATCACCGCGGTGGCGACCTTGGGCAGCGCCCTCGGATGATGCTCCCCCAGCCAGCCGATGAGCTCCTCGCGCACCGCGCAGCGCAGCGTCCACACATCGTCGGCATCGGCCGCCGACATCGAGGCGCGCACCACGATATTGGTCGGCGTGCTGTCGGTGACCAGCAGATTCCAGGTGCGCCCGTCCCAGTCGTCCCGCTGCTTCAGGAAGTCGCGGAGATGGTCGCGGAGCGCGTCGATCGGCGTGCAGTGATCGAGGTGCAGGAACACCGTCCCGGTGATCTGCGACCCACCGCGCGACCAGTTCTCGTACGGCATGCTGTTGAAGTACGAGACCGGCATGGTCAGCCTGCGGTCGTCCCAGATCCGGACGGTCAGGAAGGCGAGGGTGATCTCCTCGACGGTGCCCCACTCCCCCTCCACCACGACGGTGTCGCCGATCTTCACCGAGTCGCCGAAGGCGATCTGCAGCCCGGCCACCAGATTGCTCAGCGTGGACTGCGCCGCGACACCGGCGATGATGCCGATCACGCCGGCCGAGGCGAGCAGCGAGGTGCCGAGCGTGCGCATGGTCGGGAAGAGCAGCAGGATCGCCACCGCAGCGGTGGTGACCACCAGGATCGAGGTGATGATCCGGCGCACCAGCCCGAGCTGGGTGCGCAGCTGACGCACCCGGGCGATGTCCTGGGTGCGGTGCGAGTAGGCCGCGAGCGTGTTCTCCGCCACCGCGTCGGCGAACCGGATGACGGTCCAGGCCAGGGCCATGACGGCCATGGTGGCGAGGATATTGCGGATCATCGCGTCCTGCCGCAGGTGCAGCTCCGCGAGCGGGTAGGTGAGGTGCAGGGCCACCGTTCCGAGCAGCACCTGCACCGGTAATTGCAGGCGCCGCAGCAGGAGCGGCAATCGGGTGTCCGGGCGTTTCCGCGCGCTGTACCGCAGCAGGCGGTCCATGACCAGCCCCGCGAGCACGGTGATCGCGACGGTGACGCCGAAGACGATGAGCGGCCGGATGACGTCCTCCAAGGCGTAGAACTCCTTGTCGTGTGGTCGGTCGGTTCGTCCTCACGACAGGCTACCCACGCGTTCGCGGCTCACTCGGGGGTGCGATCCGCGCCACCCGGCAGCGCGAGGTCCGGAAGCCGCCAGCGCCGGAACGCCGCGCGGGCGAGGCTTTTCGCATGGATCTTCTGCTGCAGGACAGGGTCGCGGTGGTCACCGGCGCTTCGAAGGGCATCGGGCTCGCCATCGCGCGCACGCTGCGCGCCGAGGGCGCGCTGGTGGTCGCGGTCTCCCGGCGCCCGACCCCCGAGCTGACCGAACTCGCCGGTGCTCGCCTCGTGCACGTCGCCGCCGACCTGGCCACCCCGGAGGGCCCCGGCCACGCGATCGAGCGCGCGGCCGAGCTCTTCGGCGGGGTCGACGTGCTGGTCAACAATGCCGGCGGGCCGCCGCCGGGCGCGGTGCTCCCGCGCTTCTCCTTCACCGCGCTGGACGACGCCGACTGGCTCGCCATGTTCGACTTCAACGTGATGGCGACGGTGCGGGCGGTGCGCGCGGCGGTGCCGCTCATGCTGGCCCGCGGCGGCGGGGCGATCGTCAATGTCTCCTCGACGCACGCGCACGTGCCGAGCGCGATCAATGTCGACTACGGGGTGGCCAAGGCCGGGATCGGCAACCTCACCAAGGCGCTCTCCGAGGAGTACGGGCCGCGGGGCATCCGGGTGAACACGGTCTCGCCGGGGCCGGTGCTGACGCCGTGGTGGACCGAGCCGGGCGGCGCCGCCGAGGTGATCGCCGCGGCGACCGGATCGGATCGGGACGCCGTGCTCGGCGGCGGGGCGGCGGCCATGATGGCGCTCACCACCGGGCGGCTGATCGATCCCCAGGAGATCGCGGACGCCGTCGCGCTGCTCTGCTCGCCGCGCTCGGCCAGCACCACCGGCGCCGACGTACTGGTCGACGCGGGGCTGCGCAAGGCCGTCTGAACCGCCGGATTATGTGAATCTCCGTTCCACATAATCCCAGGTGGCGGCTCAGCTGGACCGAGAGTATGTTACGTCCGATTCCTTCCTGGGCGGCCGTTCAGGAAGGCCGGGTGAAACGGAAGGCGGGACGGATGACCGCAGCGACCAGCATCCCTGTCCGAGCGGCCGCGACCTCGATCGCCGCCGCGTGCGCCGAGTTCGAGGCGGATCGCGATCCGCGGCTGGTCCGGCTCCGGCTGCGCGGTATCGAGATGGCGATATCGACGGTTCGCGCCAACCTCGGCGAGCCGGAGCCGGCCCCGCTGCGCGCGGCGCTCGGCGCGGTGGCGCAGCGCTGCCACGGCGCCGCGGCGCTGGCGGGCACGCACTCCGGCACCGCCGTCCCCGCCGAGCTGCTCGCCGTCCTCGACATCGTCGACCGCTGCGCCCGCCTCGTCGTCCTCGGCCTCCCCGGCCTCACCGCCACCCGCCTCCCCCTCCTGCACCTCGCCACCGAGGCCGAGCAGACCCTCACCCGCTGGACTCTGGAACTCCCCGCCGCCGACGACGACCGCGCCCTCGGCCGCGAACTGCTCCGCACCGTCCACGCCTTCCTCGCCCTGGCCTATCCCGTGCGCTGAGCCGACCGCTCAGCGGACCAGGGCGGGGCGTTTGCTGTCGAAGGTCCAGCCGGGCACCAGGTACTGCATGGTGGCCGCGTCATTGCGGTCACCGAGCCCCTCCCGCAGGTAGAGCTCGTTGGCGGCGGCGACGCGCTCCTCGTCGAGCTCGACGCCGAGGCCGGGGCGGTCCGGGAGGGTGAGCTGCCCGTCGGCGATGCGGTAGGGGTCGCGGGTGACGCGCTGGCCGTCCTGCCAGATCCAGTGCGTGTCGATGGCGGTGATGGTGCCGGGGGCGGCGGCCGCGACGTGGGTGAACATGGCCAGCGAGACGTCGAAGTGGTTGTTCGAGTGCGAACCCCAGGTGAGTCCCCAGGCGGCGCAGAGCTGGGCCACCCGCACCGAGCCGGCCATGGTCCAGAAGTGCGGGTCGGCCAGCGGGATGTCGACCGCGCCGGTGCGGACGGTGTGGCCGAGTTCGCGCCAGTCGGTGGCGATCATATTGGTGGCGGTTGGCAGCCCGGTGGCCCGCTTGAACTCGGCCATCACCTCGCGCCCGGAGAAGGTGCCCTCCGGGCCGACCGGGTCCTCGGCGTAGGCGAGCACGTCCCTGAGCTCGCGGCCGATCTCGATGGCCTCGGCGAGCAGCCACCCGCCGTTGGGGTCGAGCGTGACCCGCGCGTCCGGGAACTCCCCGGCCAGCGCGCGCACCGCCGCCGCCTCCGCGCGGGCGGGCAGCACCCCGCCCTTGAGCTTGAAATCCCGGAAGCCGTACCGCTCCCGGGCGGCCCTGGCCAGCGCCACCACGGTATCCGGGGTGAGCGCCTCGGCGTGCCGGAGCCGGGTCCAGGCGTCGGCGTCGGCGGGCTCGTCGGCGGGCGAGCGGTAGGGCAGGTCGGTGCGCTCCCGATCGCCGACGAAGAAGAGGTACCCGAGCACCGGCACCGCGGTGCGCTGCACGCCCTCGCCGAGCAGCGCCGCCACCGGCACCTCCAGGTGCTGCCCCAGCAGGTCGAGCAGCGCCGACTCCACGGCGGTCACCGCGTGCACGGTGACCCGCAGGTCGAAGGTCTGGGCGCCGCGGCCACCGGCGTCCCGCCCGGCGAAGGTGCGCCGGATATCGCCGAGCACCGCGTTGTACTCGCCGACGCTCCGCCCGACGATCAGCGCGCGGGCCTCCTCCAGCGTGGCCCGGATGCGCTCGCCGCCCGGCACCTCGCCGACCCCGGTGCGCCCGTCGGTATCGGTGAGAATCACCAGGTTCCTGGTGAAGAAGGGGGCGTGCGCGCCGCTGAGGTTGAGCAGCATGCTGTCGTGGCCCGCGATCGGGACGACGCGCACATCGGTGACGCGGGGGGTGCTGGTCATGACCTGGCCTCCAGGGTGGGTCGGGCGGACGCGGCGGCGGCCAGGTCGCGCGTGGTGGGCTCGGCGGACGGGCCGCCGCCGTCGCCCGCGGGCACGTCGCCGCCGGCGTTCAGGGCGGTCAGCCCGCCCGGCTTCCGGATCGCCAGCACCGAGAGCGCGGCGAGCACGGAGGCGGCGGCCAGGGCGTAGAGCCCCCAGGTGACCTCGCCGGTCGCCGACTTGATCAGCCCGAAGCCGTACGGCGCCACGAACCCGCCGAGGTTGCCGAGCGAGTTGATGATGGCGATCGCGGGGGCGAGCACCAGCGGGTGCAGCCCGGACTGCGGAATCGACCAGAACAGCGGGCTCGCGCTCTTGAACCCCATGGCCGCGACGCAGAGGAAGAGCAGCGCAAGCCAGGGCGAGGCGATCGCGGCGAGGTAGGTGCCCGCGGCGGCGGTGAGCAGCGCGATGATCAGCAGCGGCCTGCGGTTGCCGGTCCGGTCGCCGACCCGGGCGGAGAGGTACATGGCGACCACCGCGCAGATCCAGGGCAGCGAGGAGAGCAGCCCGACGGTGACGTCGGTGAGGCCGCCGATCCGGCGCACGATGGACGGCAGCCAGAAGGTGTTGGCGTAGATCGAGAGCTGGATGGCGAAGTAGATCCAGCAGAGCAGGATGAGCTTGGGGTCGAGCAGCATCTTCCAGCGCGAGCCGCGGTGCGCGACCCCGGAGTTGGCGGCCTTCGCCACCTCCTCGGCCTCGATGGTCTCGGTGAGAGCGCGCTGCTCGCCCGCGGTCAGCCACTTCGCGTCGGAGATCCGGGAATCCAGGAAGAAGTAGGCGATGCAGCCGACGAGCACCGAGACCATGCCCTCGATGCCGAACATCCACTGCCAGCCGTGCAGCCCGCCCGCGCCGTGCAGCGAGAGCAGCGGGCCGGAGAGCGGCCCGGAGATGGCGGCGGCCACCGAGGAGCCGGCCACGAAGAGCGCGGTGGCGCGGCCGCGGTGCGAGTTCGGCAGCCACTTGGCCAGGTAGAAGATCACCGCGGGGAAGAACCCCGCCTCGGCGGCGCCGAGCAGGAAGCGCAGCACGTAGAACATGGTCGCGTTCTGCACGAACATCATGGCCGCGGAGATCAGCCCCCAGCTCACCATGATCCTGGTGAGCCAGATCCGGGCGCCGAACTTCTCCATCATGACGTTGCTCGGCAGCTCGAAGAGCGCGTAGGCGATGAAGAAGATGCCGGCGCCGAAGCCGTACGCGGCGGCGCCGATGCCGACATCCGCCTCCAGGTACTCCCTGGCGTAGCCGATATTGGAGCGGTTGATCTGGTTGCAGATCAACATCACGATGAACAGCGGGACGACGCGGCGGAAGAACTTGGCAACCGCGGTTTCCAGCTCCGCCGATGACGGCCGAGTGAACGACATCGTCCACTCCTTTCGTTCGAGTCCTGACCGGCGAGTGACTCGCCTCACAGACTCCGAATCTAGGACCAGGCACGATGCCGGTCCAACACTAATTAGGTGTGAATCGATCCAGTAAAGGTATCGTGCCTGAGCTCGGCCAGCAGCCGGGCCAGCGCCGGATTCTCACTGCCCTGCCGCCAGACCAGATCCAGCTCCACCCGGGCGGCTACCCCGGGCAGCTCGCGGTAGACCACATTGTCGAACCGCATCCCGGTCGCCGACTCCGGCACCAGCGCCACGCCCCAGCCCAGGTTCACCAGCGCGAGCAGGCTGTGCACCTGGGTCATGTACTGGGTGACCAGCGGAATCACCGCGGCGTCGTGCAGCACGCTGGTCACCAGCTGGTGGAAGTAGCGGGCCTCGACCGGCGCGTGCATCACCATCTCGACCCCGTGCAGCGCGGCGACCGGCACCGGCTCGCCGGATTCGGCCAGTGGGTGCCCGGCGGGCAGCGCCAGCACCAGCCCCTCGCGCACGAAGGCCCGGGTGGCGAGATCCGGCCTGGCGATCGGCGGGCGCACCAGCCCGAGGTCGAGCGAGCCTTCGGAGAGCGCCTCCACCTGATCCATGGTCACCAGTTCGCGCAGCTCCACGTCGACGTCGGGCAGCCGCTCGCGGGCGGTGTCGAGCACCGGCGGCAGCCCGGAGTGCACGCTGGCGCCGGTGAAGCCGACCCGCAGCACCCCGCCGGTGCCGTCCGAGACCCGGCGCACCGCCAGCGCCGCGCGCTCGGCCTGCTGCAGCAGCCTGCGGGCGTCCACCAGGAAGGCGCGCCCGGCCCTGGTCAGCCGGACGGTGCGGTTGGAGCGGTCGAAGAGCTCCGCGCCGACCTCCTTCTCCAGCAGCTGGATCTGCCTGCTGAGCGGCGGCTGGGTCATGCGCAGCCGCTCGGCCGCGCGGCCGAAGTGCAGCTCCTCGGCCACCGCCACGAAGTGGGTGAGCTGGACGAAGGTGAACATTCGATACCGGCCTTGTATTGATAGAGAGAAAAACAGTGTTGGACGTGAATCATAAGTGCTCCCTACCGTGAGGACATGACCACCGCATCGCCGCAGCAGATCGCCGCGCAGCTCGGCTCGGGGCTGCTCTCCTTCCCCGTCACCCACTTCCGCGCCGACGGCTCGTTCGACGAGGCCGCGTACCGGGAGAACATCGCCTGGCTCGGCCAGTTCGACGCCTCCGGGCTCTTCGCCGCCGGCGGCACCGGCGAGTTCTTCTCGCTGACCCCCGGCGAGGTCGAGCAGGTCGTCACCGCCGCGGTGCAGGAGGCGCCCGCCGGGCTGCCGGTGATCGCGCCGACCGGCTACGGCACCGCCACCGCGGTGGAGATGGCCCGCTCGGCCGAGCGCGCCGGGGCGCACGGCCTCCTGCTGCTGCCGCCCTACCTCACCGAGGCCAGCCAGCGGGGGCTGGTCGAGCACGTGGTGCGGGTCTGCGCGGCCACCGAGCTCGGCGTCACCCTCTACTCCCGCGCCAATGCCGCCTTCTCCGATGTCGCGGTCGCCGAGCTCGCCGACCGCTGCCCGAACCTGGTCGGCTTCAAGGACGGCATCGGCGATATCGAGCAGATGACCAGGATCTACGCCCGGGTCGGCGAGCGCCTCACCTACGTGGGCGGGCTGCCGACCGCGGAGCTGTTCGCGCTGCCGTACCTGGCGCTCGGCGTCACCACCTACTCCTCGGCGATCTACAACTTCGTGCCGGAGTTCGCGCTCGCCTTCTACCGCGCGGTGCGCGAGCAGGACACCGAGTTCGTGCGGAATGCGCTGAACGACTTCGTGATTCCGTACTGCGAGCTGCGCAACCGGAAATCCGGGTACGCGGTGAGCATCATCAAGGCGGGGATGAAGGTCATCGGCCGCCCGGCCGGGCCGGTGCGCACCCCGCTGACGGACCTGGATGATGTGGAAGTGGCCGAGCTGGCCGATCTCGTGAAACGGGTGAGCTGATTTGACCACCACCGAAACACTGCTGACCGGCGCCGCGCTCATCGGCGGTACCGATGTGCCCGGCAGCGGCGAGCCGTTCCAGGCCGTGAACCCGGCGACCGGCGCCGCGCTGGAGCCGGTCTTCCGGCCGACGGCCGAGGACGATGTCGCGCGGGCCGCCGAGCTGGCGCACGCGGCCTTCAAGGTCTACCGCCACACCGGCTTCGAGCAGCGCGCCACCTTCCTGGAGCGGATCGCCGCCGAGCTGGAGGCGCTCGGGGACACCCTCGTCGAGCGGGTGATCGCGGAGACCGGGCTGCCCGAGCCGCGGGTGCGCGGCGAGGTCGGGCGGACCACCGGCCAGCTGCGGCTCTTCGCCGCCGTTGTGCGCGAGGGCAGCTGGACCGGAGCCAGGCTGGACACCCCCGACCCCGCACGCACCCCGCTGCCCAAGCCGGACCTGCGGCAGCGGCGGATTCCGCTCGGCCCGGTCGCGGTCTTCGCCGCGAGCAACTTCCCCCTGGCCTTCTCGGTGGCGGGCGGTGACACCGCCTCCGCGCTCGCCGCCGGCGCGCCGGTGGTCGTGAAGGCGCACCCCGCGCATCCGGGCACCTCGGAGCTGGTCGGCCGCGCGGTGCGGAGCGCGGTGCGCGGCTGCGATCTGCCCGAGGGCACCTTCTCGCTGGTGCACGGCGGCGTCGAGCCGGGGCTCGCGCTGGTGCGGCACCCCCGGATCGCCGCGGTCGGTTTCACCGGCTCGCGCCGGGGCGGGCTCGCGCTGGTCGCCGCGGCGGCGGCGCGGCCGGTGCCGATCCCGGTCTTCGCCGAGATGTCCAGCGTGAACCCGGTCTTCGTGCTGCCGGGGGCGCTCGCCGAGCGCGGCGCGGAGCTCGGCGCGGAGTTCGTCGCCTCGCTGACCACGGGGGTCGGGCAGCTCTGCACCAGTCCGGGGCTGGTCTTCCTGGCCGAGGGGCCGGGCGCGGACGAGTTCGTGGCCGCGGCGAGCGCTGCGGTCGGCGCGGCGGCCGCCGCCCCCATGCTGAACGTCGGGATCGCCGCCGCCTTCACGGACGGCGTGCGCAGGCTGACCGGGAGCGCGGGGGTGCGCACCGCGGCCACCGGCACCGGCACGAGCGATACCTGCACCGGGGTGCCGCACCTCTTCGTCACCGACGAGGCGCGCTTCGCCGCCGATCCGGCGCTGCGCGAGGAGGTCTTCGGGCCGTCCTCGATCGTGGTCAGGGCGAGCGCCGACCGGCTGCCCGCGCTCGCCGCGGAGCTGGAGGGCCAGCTCACCGCCACCGTGCACGCCGCCGCGGGCGACTGCGAGCAGGCCGGTGCGCTGCTGGACGAGCTGGAGCTGATCGCGGGGCGGGTGCTCTTCGACGGCTGGCCCACCGGGGTCGAGGTCGGCCACGCCGTGGTGCACGGCGGCCCCTTCCCCGCAACCAGCGCCCCGGCCACCACCTCCGTCGGCAGCCTGGCCATCGAGCGCTTCCTGCGCCCGGTGGCCTACCAGAACGTGCCCGATGCCCTGCTCGCCCCCGAGCTCCGCGCGGCGAACCCGCTCGGTATCCCGCGGCGAGTGGACGGGTCCCTTACCGGGGACTGATCCGGTACCGATGCGCTGCGCGCCCGCCTGCCCGGCCGGGCGCGCAGCGCCCTTTGCTACACCGCGACCACGGTTTTCAACCAGCCGTCGTGGCGCAGGTCGAAGTCACGGTAGGCATCGATGGCGGCGACCGTCTCGATGCGCTGGGTGATGAAGCGGGTGGGGTCGATATCACCGCGCGCCACCCGGCCGAGCAGCCCGGGGATGTAGCGGCGGTGGTTGCAGTTGCCGCCCTGCACGGTCAGGTTCTTGTTCACCGTCGCGCCGACCGGGAAGGCGTCGAAATCCGGCGGGTACACGCCGATGACGCCGATACTGCCCGCCTTGGCGACGGCGTCGGCGGCCCAGCGCAGCGCCAGGCTGGGGGCATCGCCCGCCAGCCACTGGCCGTCCCCGGTATTGCCCTCCGGCGCCGCCTTCGCGCGCTCGGCCTCGAAGGTGCCGGTGTCCACCGGCAGGTTCTCCGCCGCCGGGCCGGACTTCGGGCGCTGGGCGTCGACGCCGACGGCATCGATCACCCGGTCCACCCCGATTCCGCCGGTGAGCTCGCGCACCGCGGCCACCGGGTCCTCGGCGTTGAAGTCGATCGGCTCGGCATTCTGCGAGCGCGCGACCTCGAGCCGATCGGCCAGGCCGTCGATCACCAGCACCCGGGACGCCCCCTGCCGCTTCGCCGAGGCGATGGCGCACTGCCCGACCACTCCCGCGCCCAGCACCAGCACGGTGTCACCCTCCGTGACCTGCGCCAGCTTCGCGCCGAACCACCCGGTGGGCAGTACATCGGAGACCATGATGGCCTGCTCGTCGGTGACCGAATCCGGCACCTTGACCAGGGTGGTCGCGGCATACGGGATGCGCGCGTACTCGGCCTGCAGCCCGTCCACCGGGCCGGTGCCCTCGGGGCCGCCGAAGAAGCTGGTGCCCGCCTGCGGGCCGTTCGGGTTGGCGACGTCGCACTGCGCGTAGTACCCGGCGCGGCAGTAGCCGCAGTGGCCGCAGGCGATGGTGGAGCACACCACCACCCGGTCGCCCGCCGCGAAACCGCGGACCGCGGAGCCGGTCTCCTCGACCACCCCGACCGCCTCGTGCCCGAGCACCGTGCCGGGCAGCAACCCGGGCATGGTGCCGCGCACCAGGTGCAGGTCGGTGCCGCAGATGGCGGAGGTGGTGATCCGCACGATCGCGTCGGTGGGCTCCTGGATCTTCGGATCGCTCACCTCGTCGAGGCGGATGTCGCCGACGTCGTGCCAGACAACTGCTTTCACGTCGTTCTCCTGTCTCCGTGGTGTCGGGGCGCGGCTACCCGGCGCCCGGAGACGGAAACAGGGCCCCGGCCCCCTGGCGGGGTCGAGGCCCTGTCGGCTTCGGAGAATGCTGCCGGTCAGTAGTCCCGGCTCGAGCGGCTGCTGCGACCGGCGGCGCGCGCCTGGCGCCGCTTCTCGCGGAGCTCGGCGAGCTCCTGCTCCAGCATGTCGGCGACCCGGAGCGCGCCGGTGTCGTAGACGTCCGAGGTCGCCGGGATCGGCGCGGGCTCGGGCTCGGGGGCCTTCTTCTTCCTGCCGACGGCGGCCAGCGGGCCGGTGCGCGGGCCGGAGTTGCGCGGGCGGGACGGGGTCGGCTCGATCGGCATCATGATCGGGTCGCGATCCGCGGCGGGCCTGGCGGCGGCCTTGCTGGCGAAGCTGATCACCGGCGCGGCCGGACGATCCGGCTCCGGCACCTCCACCGGCGCGGTCGCGCGGGCGGTGGCCTGCCTGGACACCGGCTGCGCGGCGGCGGCCGCCCTGCCCTGGCCCGCGGCCCGCGCGGCGGGCTGCGTGACGCGAGCGGGCTGCGCGGCCCGCGCGGCGGGCTGCGCCGACCTGGCCGCGGCGGCGGGCTGGGCCGCCCGTGCGGCGGCGGGCTGCGCTGCGGGCGCGGCGACCGGCTCGGCCACCCTGGCGGCGGCGGGCCGGACGACCGGCTCGACGGCCGCGGGCTTCGGCGCGGGCTCCGGCACGGCGACGGGCTCGGTCCGCACCGCGGCGGGCTGCACCGCGGCGGGCTTGGCGGTCTTCGCGGCCGGCTTCGGCGCGGGCTGCTCCTCGGCGGCGGGCTCCTCGACCGGGGCCGCCTTCGCGGCGACGGTCTTGGCGGCGGTCCTGGCCGCCGTCTTCGCGGCGGGCCGCGCCGCCTTCGCCGCGGTCTTCCTGGCGGCGGGCTGCGGTGCGGCTGGCGCCTCGGCCTCGGCGACGACGGCCGGGATCACGCCGGTCGGGGCGTCATCCGCGGGCACCTCCTCCGGGGCGGGGGCGCGCTGCGGCTTGGCGGCCGCGGGCTTGGCGGTCTTGGCGGCGGGGCGGGCGCGCTTGGCCGGGGCCGGCTTCGGCTCCTCGACGACCTCCGCCGCGACGACCTCTTCGGTCTCCGCGACTTCGGCCTCGGCCTTCGCGGTCACCGGCTGCCGCGCGGGCTGGTTCGGCGAGCGGAAGGCGCTGCCCTCCTCGGCGCCGCCGGTGAGCTCGGTGCGCTCGTCCTCGTCGGGCTGCTCCGCCGCGTCCGGGTCGTTGTCCGGATCCTCCGGCGGCAGCTCGTCCTCCTCGACCACCTCGTACTCGCCCTCGGCCATCGGGGGCAGCGCGACGGGCTCGTCGATGGGCGGCCTGCCGAGCTCGGTGATGGCGCTGCCGCGGTAGGCGCCCGGCATCCGCAGCCGGATCTGGTCGGTGGCGTCCGGCAGGTCGCGCACCTGGGCCGTCGCCCTGGCGATGGCCAGGCCGTAGCGGGCGCTCACCGCGTCGTGGATGAGCAGCGCGACGCCGATCATCACCGGCGCCACCGCGTGCACCGCGGCGTCGTACCAGTTGCCGAGCCGGACATACGGATAGGTGTTCAGCGAGACGGTGAGCGCGAGCAGCGCGGCCTCGGCGGCGAGCACCTGGCGCCGGTTGTCGATGACGCCCCACTCGGCCACCTTGTTGGTGCCGATCATGATGATGATCAGGCACGCGCTGATCATCGCCTCGAGCAGGTAGCTGAACCAGAAGAGCGGGTCGGTGGGGCCGCCCGGCGCGATGTTCTGCTGGACGTTGACCGCCGACCACAGCATGCCCGCCGTGACGACGCCCGCGAGGGCCCGCAGCGACCAGGAGCGATGCCGGTAGAGCGAGGCGAGTTTGGCGTGCGGGCTCGACTCGCGCCGCTGCGCGGCGATCGCCTTGCGGGCGAGCAGGAGATCTCGCATGTCGGCCTTCTCGATGGCTTCGGTGGTCTGCCGTGCGCGATCCGAGGCCGAGGCGGCCGCCTGCACCTCTTTCCACCGTTGCCCGCGCTCCTCGGTGCGGATGCGCTCGGCGAGCTCGCGCTCGGAGCGCAGTTCGTCTTCCGAGAGCGCCTGGGTCAGCGCCGGATCGAACTGATACGCGAGACGGCCTCTCGCCCGCTCGACCCGTCTCGCCAGCGCGGTGACATCGTCTTCGTTGTTCTGTTCGATGGTCACTGCGACTCCCTGCCGGGAAGATACGATGGCAGACAAGTGATCACGCGTGGGTACGGTACCCGGCTTCGCCGCTCATCGCACCGTCGTGGCCGAATTGCTTTCATTCCCTTTCGCTATCGCTCATTCCGCGGACTCCGCGGGGCCGTACGGTCCCGCCCGGAGCGCGGGCGCGATCGACTTCGGCGCCGAGCGTATCGCCACCGCGCGGCGGCGCCGGAGACGGTGGCGGGATATGTCAATCCCGACCGGCGCTGCGCGGCAGCGGGTCTGCCCACCGGAACGCCGAAACCGCCTCCGGCAGAGCGAAACCCGTGCTCAGGGCTCGCCGGGAAGCAGCCCGGCGCGGACGCCGAGCGCGGCGGCCTCACCCCGGGTGGCGACCGCCAGCTTCTTCAGCACCCCGGTGACGTGGAACTTGACGGTGCTCTCCGCGACCCCGAGCTCGGCGGCGATGGCGCGGTTGCGCCTGCCCGCGGCGAGCAGCCCGAGCACCTCGCGCTCGCGCCGGTTCAGCCGGTCGAGCGCGCCGCGCTCCCGGCGCGCCGCGGGCGCGGCGAGCGGCAGCCGCAGCGCCACCCTGCTGCCCCAGCCGGGCAGCGCCTCGATCTCCAGCGCGGCGCGCAGCGTGCGGACCCGGCCCTCGAGGGTGCGGCGCAGGGCGTCGGCGTCGAGTGCACCGGACTCCTGATCGCGCACATCGATGAGCAGCGCGGCGTCGGCGTGCTCCCAGCCGACCCGGAGCCGGCGCAGCCCCGGCTGGGCCGCGAAGGCGAGCACGACGGCGGTGGTCATGGCCCGCGCCCCCACCGCGATCTCGCCGGGCAGCGGGGCACCGGCGCCCGGGGCGGCGAAGAGCACCTCGGTGTCCCTGAGCACCGGGGCGAGCTCGGCGCGCAGCCGGTCGAAGGCGGCGGCGGGTGGCTCCTCGGCCAGCGCGCGCTCGGTGGCCCGGCCCGCGCGGGCGGCGAGCAGTGCGGCGGAGGCGGTCTCGGTCGCGGCCGCCCTGGCCTGGCGGTCGTCCAGGCCGGTGGCGCGCAGGGTGGCGAGGACCGCGGTCAGCGTCGCCTCGTGCGCGGCGGTGAGTTCGGCGACCGCGCGGGCGCGTTCGGCGGAGGCCGCGCGGGCCTCGGTCAGGTACTCCGGGCTGGCCTGCGCCACCTGCTGCCGGATCGAGGTGGCGACGATGCCGAACCGCGCGGCGAGTTCGGCGGCGTGGCGAACGGGCCGCGCCGGTTCCCGCGGCACAAGGACGAGCAGCATGCCGGAGTGGTCGAGCACCGCCCAGACCCGGCGCGGCTGCTCCCCGAGCCGCGCGGTGAGCTCGGCGTGCTCACCCGGCGCGAGCGCCGACCGCACCGCCTCCAGCTCCCCGATCCCGACCCGATCGACCACCTCGGCGGCGCCCGCCACCTTGCGCGGCCGCCCGGTGCACTCCCTGGTGAAGATCACCAGCGCGTCGTGCGGCCAGCGCTCGGCCAGGTACCGGGAGCAGCGGCCGGCGATCTCGGCCAGCGGGCCGTCGATCACCGTGCGCAGGGCGCGCAGGTCAGCGGGGGATGCGGCGAGTTCGGCCATCGCGGCCGAGTCTAGGCGACCTGGCCGAAAGGCGAGGTTTTCCTGTCCGTCCGGCCAGGACACCACCGGCCCCGGCACCGATACGGTCGAGGTAGCCATGCGGGTACACGCATGCGTCCATACCGTCGTCGGAAGGGATGAACAGCCATGCCACAGCAGGTTCGCGGGGTGGTCGCACGGAGCAAGGGGGCGCCGGTGGAGCTCACCGAGATCGTGATCCCCGACCCGGGCCCGGGCGAGGTGGTGGTGAAGATCGCCGCCTGCGGCGTCTGCCACACCGACCTGCACTATCGCGAGGGCGGGATCAACGACGAGTTCCCGTTCCTGCTCGGCCACGAGGCCGCGGGCACGGTGGAGAGCATCGGCGCCGGGGTCGACACCGTCGAGGTCGGCGACTTCGTCATCCTGAACTGGCGCGCGGTCTGCGGTCGCTGCCGGGCCTGCAAGCGCGGCCGCCCGCAGTACTGCTTCGACACCTTCAACGCCACCCAGAAGATGACGCTGACCGACGGCACCGAGCTCACCCCGGCGCTCGGCATCGGCGCCTTCGTGGAGAAGACGCTGGTGCACGCGGGCCAGTGCACCAAGGTCGACCCGGAGGCCGACCCGGCGGTGGTCGGGCTGCTCGGCTGCGGCGTGATGGCCGGGATCGGCGCCGCGGTGAACACCGGCGGCGTGAGCCGGGGCGATTCGGTCGCGGTGATCGGCTGCGGCGGCGTCGGCGACGCGGCCATCGCGGGCGCCAGGCTGGTCGGCGCCACACCGATCATCGCCGTCGACATGGACGACACCAAGCTGGAGTGGGCGAGGGAGCTCGGCGCCACGCACACCGTGAACGCGCGGGAGACCGACGTGGTCGCGGCCGTCCAGGAGCTCACCGGCGGCTTCGGCGCCGACGTGGTGATCGAGGCGGTCGGCCGCCCGGAAACCTACGAGCAGGCGTTCTACGCCCGCGACCTGGCGGGCACCGTGGTGCTGGTCGGGGTGCCGACCCCGGACATGCGGCTGGAGATGCCGCTCATCGACTTCTTCTCCCGCGGCGGCGCGCTCAAGTCGTCCTGGTACGGCGACTGCCTGCCGGAGCGCGACTTCCCCATGCTGGTGGAGCTGTACCGGCAGGGCAGGCTGCCGCTGGAGAAGTTCGTCACCGAGCGGATCGGGCTGGACCAGGTGGAGCAGGCCTTCCACACCATGCACGGCGGCAAGGTGCTGCGCTCGGTGGTGGTGCTGTGAGCGGCGCGCTGCGGATCGATCGGGTGGTGACCTCCGGCGTCTTCACCCTGGACGGCGGCAGCTGGGACGTGGACAACAATGTCTGGCTGGTCGGCGACGACGACGAGGTGCTGATCGTCGACGCCGCGCACGACGCGGGCCGGATCGCCGACGCGGTCGGTAACCGCCGGGTGCTCGGCGTGGTCTGCACGCACGGCCACAACGACCACGTCACCGCCGCGCCCGAGCTCGCCGCCCGGCTGGATGCCCCGATCCTGCTGCACCCCGGCGACGAGCCGCTCTGGCGGATGACCCACCCCGACGCCGCCTACCAGCCGCTCGCCGACGACCAGCGGCTCCCGGTGGCCGGCACCGACCTCCGGGTGATCAGCACTCCCGGCCACTCCCCCGGCTCGGTCGTCCTCTACCTGCCGGAGGCCGGGGTGCTCTTCTCCGGCGACACCCTCTTCGCCGGCGGCCCCGGCGCCACCGGCCGCTCCTTCTCCGACTTCCCGACCATCATCGGGTCGATCCGGGAGCGCGTCCTCACGCTCCCGGCGGAGACGACGGTGCACACCGGCCACGGCGACGGCACCACCGTCGGCGCCGAGGCGCCGCACCTCGAGGAGTGGATCGCGCGCGGGCACTGAGCGGGCCGCGGCGCACGGTACCCGCTAACTTATAGCCAGCGGGTACCAGCGAACCTCCGGCAGCACGAGGAAGAGGCGATGAGCACGCAGCTGATGATCGTGGAGGACGACAATCGGGTGCGTGCCGCGCTGCGGCTCGCCATGGAGGGGGAAGGGTACGAGGTGGCCGAGGCCGCGGCCGCCGAGTCCGCGCTGCGCCAGCTGCGCGAACGGGGGGCGCCAGACGTGATGATCATCGACCTGATGTCCGGCGGGATGGACGGCTTCACCTGCATCCGGGAGATCCGCCGCGACCACGACGTCCCGATCATCGTGGTGAGCGCCAGGGACGACACGCACGACGTGGTGGCCGCGCTGGAGGCGGGCGCCGACGATTTCGTGGCCAAGCCGTTCGAGGTCAGGGTGATCACCGCGCGCATGCGGGCGCTGCGCCGCAGGGCCGGGCTCACCGCGGCGCGGGACACCCCGCACGACATCCTGCTCGATGCCGATCCCGGGCACCGCCTCGTGCTCTCGCCGGAGCGCGGCACCGTCCGCCGCTGCGGCGCCGAGCTGCGCCTCACCCTCACCGAGTTCCGGCTGCTCTGCGAGCTGGCCACCGCGGGGCGGGTGCTGAGCCGGGCCGCGCTGCTGGAGCGGGTGTGGGACCGCGGCTTCTTCGGCGACGAGCGGATCGTGGACGTGCACCTGCGCAGGCTGCGCACCAAGATCGAGCGCGATCCCTCCGATCCGCGCATCGTGGTGACGGTGCGCGGCCTCGGCTACCGCCTCGATCCGCAGCGCTGACCGGACGGGGCCGGGCGCGCCCGGCCCCGTCCGCCGGAATCAGCCGATGCTGAAGGGCTGGCCCCACAGGGTGACGACCGACTGCACGTGATCGGTCTCCACCTTCACCCGCACGAACGCGCGCGCCTGCGCGTAGCCGCCGCAGCCGCTCAGCCCGATGGTGGAGTCGGCCCAGGTCACCGAGCCGGAGTTGCCCTTGAACGAGTTGTTGGTGGAGTGGTCCTCGCTGCCGTAGTCGTCCGGCTTTTCGATATCGAGGATGTAGAACGAGGTCGCCTGGCCGGGGCCGAGCGACAGGTTGCCACCGGACTCGGCGCCGAGCACCGGCACGTCGTCGTCCCAGTTGTAGCCGCCCGCGACAGCGCCCTCGACGCCGCCGCCGGAGATGTTCACCTGGCAGCCGACGACGTACCCCGGATAGATCTTGCCGCCGATGTCCTCCCCGCCGTCGACGCTGACCTGCGCGGAGCCCGAGACCCAGGCATTGCGGTGCGCCGGGGTGGAGCCCAGCGACGGGCTGATGGTGGCCGACTCGCCGACCAGGTTCACCGTCACCACGGTGCCGTCGGAGAGCGTCTTGCTGATGCTGCCGCCCGGCAGCGCGACGAAGGTGTCGGCGTTGGCCGCGCCGGCCGAGAACAGGCCGACCGCGACCGTGGCGGCGGCACCGATGCCGGCCAGCTTCTTGCTGTTCCTCATGCGATACCCCTCGTGGTGTGAAATCGCCTCAGCGAGTGATTGATTCGACCGAACCGGATCAGCCGATGCTGAACGGCATGCCATAGAGGGAGGTCTTCGAGTAGTTGTCGCCGATGATCTCGACCACGGTGTAGGCGCGGGCCTGCGCGTAGCCGGCGCAGCCCTGGATCTCGATCTCCACATCCTGGTACTCCACCGAGTAGACACCCGGCTCGGTGATGTCCTTGATCTCGATCTGCACGAACTTCACCTCGCCCGGGCCGAGGTCGAGTCCGATGGAGCCGCCGACGGTGCCCTCCGTCAGGTCGATGGCACCGGCGAGCCCGAGCCCGATGGCGTCGTCGGCGATCGAGACCTGGCAACCGACGATGTAGCCGGTATTCAACTGCGAGGCACCGTGGGTGGACGAATTGTTACTGCCCGGCTCGTTCGCGGGGCCGTTGAACGGCCCGATCTCCCCCTCGGGGGTGGCGGTGACATCGGCGACGGCATTGCCGGAGACCCACACCACCCGGCCCGCCCCATTGGCCGCGAGCGACGGCGAGACGATGGCGTGCTCCCCGACCCGGGAGACGGTGACACCGGGGCCGAGCTTCTGGCCGTCCGGCAGCGGCACGAAGGTGTCGGCATTCGCGGCGCCGGTCGAGAGCAGACCGATGGCCACAGCGGCCACGGCGCCGGCACCGGCGACGCGCACACCTGCGGTGCGGTAGTTGGTCATATTTCCCCTCATCGATTCTTCGCACTGATCAGGCCCGCAAAGTGTGTTGGGTCACAGTGGCGCCGAGATGAATCATTGCCCGTTCGAATGTGAACGCTCAGGAACCGCAGGGTGAACGGGTCTTGACAAGTGCGGGAACAATCTTGACGATTCCATGACTATTCGTCCCAGCACCCATCCGTACGGACAGCGAGGGCCCGGCGCCTGCGCGCCGGGCCCTCGCTGTCGAGCGGTGGATCAGCCGATGCTGAACGGCTGGCCCCACAGGGTGACCACCGAGTGCACGGTGTCGGTCTCCACCTTCACCCGCACGAAGGCGCGCGCCTGCGCGTAGCCGCCGCAGCCGCTCAGCCCGATGGTGGAGTCGGCCCAGGTCACCGAGCCGCTATTGCCCTTGAACGAGTTGTTGGTGGAGTGATCCTCGTTGCCGTAGTCGTCCGGCTTCTCGACGTCGAGGATGTAGAACGACTCGGCCTGGCCGGGGCCGAGCGAGAGCTCGCCGCCGGACTCGGCGCCGACGGTGCCCTCGCCGCTCTCCCACTCCACGCCGCCGGAGACGCCGCCCTCGACACCGCCGCCGGCGATATTGACCTGGCAGCCGACGACGTAACCCGGGTAGATCTTGCCGCCGACATCCTCGCCGCCGGCGATCGAGACCTGCGCGGAGCCGGAGACCCACGCATTGCGGTGCACCGGCGTGGAGCCGAGCGACGGGCTGATGGTGGCCGACTCGCCGACCAGGTTCACCGTCACCACGGTGCCGTCGGAGAGCGTCTTGGTGATGCTGCCGCCGGGCAGCGCGACGAAGGTGTCGGCGTGCGCGGCGCCGGCCGAGAAGAGGCCGATCGCCATGGTCGCGGCGGCGCCTGCCCCGGCGACCCGCGCGAGATTCCTACGGATGGTCATGTGTTTTCGCTACCCCTCCGGGTTGACTGAGTGATTCGACGCGGCCCGGGTCAGCCGATGCTGAACGGCTGGCCGTAGAGGGTGGTCTTCGAGTAGTCGTCGCCGATGATCTCGACCACGGTGTAGGCCCGGGCCTGCGCGAATCCGGCGCACCCCTGGATCTGGATCTCCACGTCCTGGTACTCCACCGAGTAGGTACCGGGCTTGGTGATGTCCTTGATCTCGATGTCGACGAACTTCACCTCGCCGGGGCCGAGGTCGAGGCCGAAGGAGCCGCCGAGCCCGCCCTCCGAGAGATCGACGCTGCCGGAGAGCCCGAGCCCGATGGCGTCGTCGGCGATGGAGACCTGGCAGCCGACGATGTAGCCGGTGTTCAGCTGCGAGGCGCCGTGGGTGGACGAGTTGTTGCTGCCCGGATCGCCGGTCGGGCCGTTGAACGGGCCGACCTCGCCCTCCGGAGTGGCGGTGACGTGGGCGACGGCGTTGCCGGAGACCCAGACGACCCGGCCCGCGCCATTGGCGGCGAGCGAGGGCGAGACGATGGCGTGTTCGCCGGTGCGGGTGACGGTGACGCCGGGGCCGAGCTTCTGGCCGTCCGGCAGCGGCACGAAGGTGTCGGCATGCGCGGCGCCGGTCGAGAGCAGCCCCATGGCCACGGCGGCCGCGGCGCCGGCGCCGGCGACGCGCACGCCGATGGTGCGGTAGTTGGTCATACTTCCCCTCATCGAAATTGCTTCGCACAGTTCGGGCCAGGAAAGTTTGTTTTGTCCGGTTTGCCGACACGTGAATCGCCGAGCGCCCACCCGGTGAACGCTCGGCTACGACGATGTGACCAGCGCGGTCTAGTGCCGCTCCGTCCCGACCGCCTCGGGGAACCGCGCCGCGAGTGCGGCCAGGCAGCGGCGGATTTCGTCCAGGTCCCGCGCCAGCCGCCGCGACTCCGTGGTCGAGCGGGGCGTGCCGCGGCGGGTGAGATCCGCGTCGAGTACCCGGGTGAGCTCGTCGGCTTCGTGCCGGAGCAGGGCGTACAGCAACCGCGCCTGCTCGCGATCGGATTCGTCGGGCATCGGCGGCCGCTCAGCGGCGACAGGAAGCGAAAACGGCCATAACCCATAGTTGGTCACGTCCACCACCGCGTCAACGTGAACACTCCGCGACGGTGCAAAACGGATCTATCGGACAACACTCACGAACCGGCATGTCCGAGAATCCCGTTTCCGCTCGACGCGCTCCGGCCCTATAGTTGGCCGAAGCAACTAGTTGAGGTGGTCAAGTACATGTCTCCTGCCGACTCCGGCGCGCCGAGCGATGCCGAACTCGCGGCGGCCGACCGGCTCGGGGTGCAGCTGGTGCGGTTCGCCCGCGCGCTGAACCGGGTGCGGCACCGCTCCGCCGCCGACGACGCCAGGCACCTGGACAAGCTCGCCTACGCCATGCTCTTCCGGCTGGTCGAGCACGGCCCGCAGCGGACCGGGCGGCTGGCCGAGCTGCTGTACGCGGAGATCTCGCTGGTCAGCAGGCAGACCAGGGCGCTGGTGCAGCTCGGGCTGATCGAGCGCCGCGCCGACCCGGACGACGGCAGAGCCAGCGTGCTCGCCGCCACCGAGGACGGGGTGCGGGTCTTCGAGCAGGCCAGGCAGCGGCGCAGCGAGTGGCTGGCCGGGCTGGTGACGGGGTGGTCGGCCGCCGAGGTCGGGCAGCTCACCGTGCTGCTGGACCGGCTGAACGACGGCATCGAAGCGGATCCGAAGGACTCCGAGCCCGGCCCGGCGGAGCGCGGGTGACCGGCACCGTCACCCCCGCGCCCACGCGGCTCGGGCACCGGCAGATCCTCACCGTGCTCTCCGGGCTGCTGCTCGGGCTCTTCCTCGCCGCGCTGGACCAGAACATCGTCAGCGTGGCGATCGTGCCCATCGCCAACAGCCTCAACGGCTTCGACCAGCAGGCCTGGGCCACCACCGCCTACCTGATCACCGCGACCATCAGCACCCCGCTCTACGGCAAGCTCGCCGATATCTACGGCCGCAGACCGCTCTACCTGCTCGCCATCGGGATCTTCGTGCTCGGCTCGGCGGCCTGCGCCTGCGCCACCACCATGCACCAGCTCGCCGCCTTCCGCGCCTTCCAGGGGCTCGGCGCGGGCGGGCTGATGTCGCTGGCCTTCACCATCATCGCCGATATCGTGCCCGCCAGGGAGCGGGTGCGGTACCAGGGCTACAACACCTCGGTCTTCGGCATCGCCACCGTGCTCGGCCCGGTGCTCGGCGGCTTCTTCGCGGCCAACGACACGCTGCTCGGGCTCACCGGCTGGCGCTGGGTCTTCCTGGTGAACGTGCCGATCGGCCTGGTGGCGCTGGTCGTGGTGTCCCGGGTGCTCCGCACCCCGCACCGCCCGCAGCGGCACCGGATCGACTGGTTCGGCGCGGTCGCGCTCGCCATCGCGGTGGTGCCGCTGCTGCTCGTCGCCGAGCAGGGCCGGAGCTGGGGCTGGAGCTCGCCGCGGGCGCTGCTCTGCTACGGCGTCGGGGTCGCGGGCACCGCGCTCTTCATCCTGGTCGAGCGGCGGATGCGGGATGCCGCGCTGATCCCGCTGCGGCTCTTCCGGAACCGCACCTTCAGCGCGGGGATCGCGGGCGGGTTGCTGATCGGCATCGCCATGTTCGGCGGGCTCGCCATGCTGCCGCAGTACCTCCAGGTGGTGCAGGGGCTCTCGCCGACGAAGGCCGGGCTCATGATGCTGCCGATGGTCATCGGCATCACGCTCGGCTCCCAGGTTGCCGGGCGGGTCACCCGGGTGACCGGGCGCTACAAGGTGTTTCCCGTCGTCGGCAGCGTGCTGGTCGGGATCGGCGGGCTGTGCTTCGCCCAGCTGTCCTACGACAGCCCGCTCTGGTTCCCGCTCGCCGTCGGCGCGCTGGTCGGGGTCGGGCTCGGCACCAGCCTGCAGACGCTCATCATCGCCATCCAGAACGCCGCGCCGCGCGCCGACATGGGCGCCTCCACCGCCGCGGCCACCTTCTTCCGGCAGATCGGCGGCACGCTCGGCGTCGCGGTCTTCCTGACCGTGCTCTTCAGCCTGCTGCCCGCCCGGATCCTCGCGGCGGCGGGCGGTGCGCTGCCCGCCGGAACCGATCCGGCGCTGCTCGACGTACTGCGCAGCGACACCTCCGGCATCGCCGCGCTGCCCGAGGCGGTGCGCACACCGGTGCTCATCGGCTTCACCGAGGCCATGCACCCGGTGTTCTACACCGCCGCCGCCGTGGCCTTCCTGGCCGCGCTGGTGCTGCTCCTCCTCGATGAGATCCCGCTCCGCGAGCCGGAGCCGGTGGAACCGCTCTGACCTGAAGGTTTTCCCGCGCGGGGTCGGGTACATCGGCGCCATGACCGACACCGAACCGCGCACCCGCACGAACGGAACCGGGACCGCCGCCACCGAGCGGGAGATCGCGGACGCCCTGCGCACCGCCCGCGCGGCCCAGCCCGGCTGGGCCGCGACCCCGGCGGCCGAGCGCGGCGCCGCGCTGCACGCCGCCGCGGCCACGCTGCGCGCGCACGCCGACGAGCTCGCCACCACCCTGGAGCGGGAGACCGGCCGCCCCGCGGCCTCCGGCGCGGAGGGCGTCGAGGCGGGCGCGGGCACCCTGGTGCAGTACGCCGAGCTCGGCCCGGTGCACCGCGGCCGGACCCTGCGCGGCGGCGCGGAGGCCACCGACTTCATGGTCCCCGAGCCGCGCGGCGTTGTCGCCGCGCTCACCCCGTGGAACGACCCGGTGGCGATCGCCTGCGGGCTGCTCGGCGCCGCGCTGGTCACCGGGAACACGGTGCTGCACAAGCCGAGCGAGCGCTGCCCGCGCACCGGCGCGCTGCTCGGCGGGCTGCTCGCCAGGCACCTCCCGGACGGCGTGCTGCACACGCTCGGCGGCGCGGGCGAGGTCGGCGCCGCGCTGGCCGCCGCGCCGGGGGTGGACGTGGTCGCGCACGTCGGCGGCACCGCCACCGGACGCTCGATCGCGGCGGCCGCGGCCCGCACCGGGGCCAAGGTGCTGCTGGAGAACGGCGGCAACGACCCGCTGCTGGTCGACGCCGACGTGGATCCGGTGTGGGCGGCCGAGCAGGCCGCGCTCGGCGCCTTCGCCAATGCCGGGCAGATCTGCGTCTCGGTGGAGCGGATCTACGTGCACCGCGCCATTGCCGAGCCCTTCCTGACCGCGCTGGTCGCGGCGGCCGAGCGCTGGAACGCCGACCCGCAGCCGCTGGTCGACGCGGTGCAGCGGGACCACGTGCACGCGCAGGTCCGGGAGGCCGTCGCGGCGGGCGCCCGCGTGCTGATCGGCGGGGAGCCGGGCTCCGGTGCCCACTACCCGGCCACCGTGCTCGCGGACTGCGCGCCCGGCATGCGGGTGCTGCGCGAGGAGACCTTCGGGCCGGTCGCGCCGGTGCGCGTGGTGCCGGACTTCCAAACCGGGCTGGCCGAGGCCGCCGACGACGAGCACGGCCTGGCCGCCACCGTGCTCACTGCGAACATGGCGCACGCGCAGCGGGCCTGGCGCGCGCTGCCGGTGGGCACGGTCAAGATCAACGCGGTGTTCGGCGGGGCTCCCGGCGGCGCCGCCCAGCCGCGCGGCTGCTCCGGCACCGGGTTCGGCTACGGCCCCGAGCTGCTCGACGAATTCAGCACGGTCAAGGTGGTGCACCTGGCGAGCCCGCCCGAGCACCCCTGAACAGGTCGTACGCTGGACCTCGTGGCCGACCTCCTGGAGCTGACCGCCGTCGACGCCGTCGCCGAGCTGCTCGCCGGGCGCCGGGTGGCGGTGCTCACCGGCGCGGGCATCTCCACCGACAGCGGCATCCCGGACTACCGCGGCCCCGGCTCCCCGCCCCGCAACCCCATGACCTACCAGCAATTCGTCGGCGACCCGGAGTTCCGGCAGCGCTACTGGGCGCGCAACCACGTCGGCTGGCGCACCATGGACGGCTCCCGCCCGAACCCCGGCCACCGCGCGCTGGCCCGGCTGGAGCGGGCGGGCGTCGTCACCGGGCTGATCACGCAGAACGTCGACCTACTGCACACCAAGGCCGGGCACCGCGGCGTGATCGACCTGCACGGCACCTACGCCAGGGTGCGCTGCCTCGGCTGCGAGCGGCTGATCTCCCGGATGACGCTGGCCGACCGGCTGGAGGCGGCCAACCCCGGCTTCGCGGCCGCCGCCGCGGCCGACGGCCTCGAGATCGCGCCGGACGCCGACGCCGTGGTCGCACGCACCGACACCTTTCGCATGGTGGACTGCGCGCACTGCGGCGGCATGCTCAAGCCGGACATCGTCTACTTCGGCGAGAACGTCCCCAAGCCCCGGGTGGCCGCGGCCTTCGCGCTGGTGGACGCGGCGGACGCGGTGCTGGTCGCGGGGTCGTCGCTGACCGTCATGTCCGGGCTGCGCTTCGTCCGGCACGCGGCCAGGGGCGGTAAGCCGGTGGTGATCGTGAACCGCGGGGCCACCAGGGGGGACGAGTGCGCCACCCGCACCGTCGACGCGGGCTGCTCCCCCGTGCTCGACGCGCTCGCGGCGCGGTTGGGTTAGGACCGGCCGAGGTGGCGGTTCATGGCCATCGCGGCGTCGGCCGGCTCGGAGAGTTCCACGACCTCCCCCCTGACTGCTGTAGCTTCTCCACCCTCAGCCGGAGGCGGTCGCGGGTTCAATGCCTCGGGCGCGGTAGGCCACCTGTTCAATCGGCACGGACGGGAAGCGGCAGGATCAATACGTCGAAAGGTCGGGGCGTCGGGCCAGTCCGGGCGCAGCGTCCCGGCCTTCGACCACCCCCACCGCGCATAGCGCTCGTAGGCGCGGTCGTTCACCGGATCGACCAGCAGCGTTGCCCGCTGCTCCGCCCGCCCGTCCAGCAGCTCGTCGTGCAGGGCCCGCCCGATCCCGCGCCCGGCTTGCTCCTTCGCCACCATGATCTCGCTGAGCGCGAACGTGCGGCGGCCGTCCTCCCGCGTGAAGTCCGCGGGGTCACCGTCGTCCAGCTGCAACCCGCGCCACCACCCGGCACCGGCGCGCTCGTCCAGCGGCCAGCCCCAGGACTGCCCGACCGGCTCGGCCCCGTCGGTGGCGATCACCAGCGCGAACCCCGTCGCGGTCGAGCGGGCCGGGTCGGTGTAGGCGTCGAACCGCTCCATGAACGGGCCGGGCTGCTCGAAGGGGTTGCTGCTGGCGATGGCATCGGCGTAAGCGCGTTCGTAGACCCTGCGCACCACGGCGCGCTGCTCGCGCGCCCCCGCAGCGTCGTACCTGTGGAACCTGATGGTCACGCAGTGCTCCCGGTCGTCGTGAGGGCGTCGAATCGTGCGGCGAACTCCTCGCCGGAGGGCAGCGCGCGGGCGACGGCGCGCACCGGCGTGAGCACCTTCGCCGTGCGGGTCGAGGCCACCGACACCTCCAGCGCGGCGAGCACCGGCGCGGCTTCCTCGAGCGCGCCCCCGGTGTCGCCGATCGCGGCCCGGGTGGCGGCCAGCCAGGCCCGCGCGTTCACCGAGTTGCGGGGCTGCGCGGGCTCGGAACAGGCCACCTCGTAGAGCGCGAGCGCCTGCGCCGGGTTCCCGATGTCGTTGTGCGCCCGGGCTTCGTGGCTGCGGATCTCGGAGTGCGTGACGAATCGCAGCCACTGCGCGCACTCGTCGATCGGCTCGAAGTTCCAGGCGGCGTCCATTTCCCGCCACGCGGTCGCGGTGGCGCGGCCGAATCCGTCGGCGTCGCCGAGCAGCGCGCGCACCCCGGCCTCACGAGCGGCGATGAGCACGTGGATGCGCCCGGGCGGGCGGCCTCGCATGAGCGTGCGCGCCCGCCCGATCAGGGTCAGCGCGTAGGACAGCGAGCCCCGGCCGTCGCGGGACAGCCAGACCGCCTGCAGCGCGGCGCACAGGCACGCGTACGCGGTCAGGTCCGGATCGTCGCAGGCCGACGCCAGCGACAGTGCGTCGGCGTAGCAGCGGCGCGCCTGCCGGTGCTGCTCGGCGTCGAAGGCCAGCCACCCGGTCTGCACCGCGAGGTTGCCGGTGGCGGTCATGAACGCGCGGCCGGTGGCCTCGTCGTAGCTGCTGGTGCCGAGCAGATCGAGGGTGCGGTTCAAGGTGGCGACCGCGGCATCGACCAGCGCGGCGCCACCGACGCGCTGGTCGGCCGCTTCGAGTTCGTCGACTGCGGCGGTGAGCCGGTCCACGTCCTCGGCACCGAGCCTGGTGGCGGACGGCGCGCGGTCCCGGCTGGGCAGGCTCGCGGCGGCGAGCGCGGCGAACTTGCCGAAGTCGCGGCGTCGCACGGCGGCATCCTCCTCGGTCCCGGCCGGGTGGTGACCGGCGGTGGTTCCAGGATGCATCGGGCGGGCGGGGCGGTGCTGGGTGAGTGCGGCGGCGAAGCGCTGGAGCTGCTCGCCGGTGAGGGCGCTGAGCACGGTGTCGAGGTCCTCGGCCCGGTTCGCACGCACGCACCGGCCGTCGGCCACCCGCTCCCACTTGCGAATGGTCGGCACACCCCACCCGAGCCGCGCGGCGAACTGCTCCTGGGTGTCGCGGAGTGCCGCTGTCCGAAGGGCTCTCACCTCGGCGGCTCCCCACCTCTCGACGATCATGCGCTCCCCCTGTCAGCACCGGTCGTGCCGGAAGCGTATCGGCAGCGCATCCCCTCGCACCCTGGGTTCGCCCGTACCGGTCGAAGAGTCTGAGAACGCACCCGGCGCCGGGTGCTCGACGCAGCAGGGGAGGAAAATGGTGAGCCAGCCGGACGCCAGCGACAGAGCGCGCCGCCAGGGCCAGCACGACGAGACGCGCACGTACCGGTGCACCGAACCGCCTCCGGCACTGCAACGCTGGGACGCCGCGAGCGTGCTCACCCGGCACTCGGGCCACGACCCGGCCCGATGCCTGCCCTACGCCGCCGCACTCGCCCGCCTGTCCACGCCGCTGGAATGACCGCTGACCTGCCGCACTGGCGCGAGCTGACGAGGGTGTTCCGGACTCCGCTGCGCCAGCATGACTCCGCGCTGTTGAAGCGTGCCCGAATCCTGGCCTCGATACACCGGGTACGCGGGTGCTACCCGGACCGGGCCGCGGTCTTCGACGCCAGCCGAACCGCACTGCGCCAGCAGATCGCGGAATGGATCATCGAGCACACCGACGCACGGCCCGGCACCGCCGCCAAGTGCGCGACCGTCATCGACGACATGGCAGCCGCGCACATCACCGCCGAGCGGCTCCTGCAGACGAACCCACCACCCAGCGCCGAACAACTGCACGCCGCGTGGTCCGACGTCGGCTACCTCGCCACGCACTGGGCCGACCTGGTCGCCGAGGTGATCGACGGCCAACGACCGGTGCCGCGCCCGTGACCGCTCAGAACAGCGTCATCGTCTGCGCCGGTTTTGGCTCAGGCAACGGCTCCAGCTCGGGAATCAGCGCCCGCACCTCGGCATGGAATCGCCGAGCCAACCCGAGCGCGTCCCCATTGTCCGGCGTGTGCACGAACACCGTCGGCGAACGCCCCTCGGCCAGCCACCCGGCCACCGTCTCCAGCCAGGGCGCCCAGCCCGCAACCGTCGCCTCGGCATCGTCACGCCCGTGATACCGCACCACCGGATGCGGCCCGAGCGCGGGCGTGCGCCGCGGCAACCGCGGCTTCTTACCCCACGCCTCGCGCTCGGCCGGAGTACGCGGCGGCGCCGCGAAAAGCGTGGTGGTGTCGAAGGTGACCCACTCGGCGCCCGCCGCGTTCAGCACCCGCACCAGCCGCCGCGCCTGCTCGACCTCCTCGAAGAAGGCCGGGTGCCGCACCTCGACCGCGATACCGGGCCCGGCGGGCAGCGCGGGCAGGAAGGCCGCGAGCGCGCCGAGATCGTTCGGGCCGAAGGTGGGCGGCAGCTGCACCCAGAGCGCGTGCAGGCTCGGGCCGAGCGGCTCCATGGCGTCCAGGAAGGCGGCGAGCTCGGCCGCGCCGCCGCCGAGCCGGTGGTCGTGCGTGACCGGGCGCGGCAGCTTGGCGTAGAAGCGGAAGTCGGGTCCCACCTGCGCCGCCCAGGATTCCGCGGTACGCCGGGAGGGGGTGGCGTAGAAGGTGGTGTTGCCCTCGACGGCGGTGCAGTGCTCGGCGTAGCGGCGCAGCCGCTGCGCGGCGGGCGGCTGAGGCTCGAACCAGGACCCGTGCGACCACATCGCACACCCCACGTGGAGTCGCATCCCGCCACGCTAGCGCAGCGGGCTGCGCGCTCAGGAGATGAGCGTGTTCATGATGGTGCCCGCGCTGGTGGCCACCACCCCGCCGATCATGCCGCCCGCGATCATCTTCGGCGAGGTGAAGCTGGAGCCGTGCCACTTCTCCCAGGCGAACTTGCCGCCGGCCACCGTGATCCCGGCGACCCCGGAGAGGATGGAGAACCAGGTGACGTACCTGACCATCTGCAGGATCTCGCCGGAGAGCGGCGGCGCCTCCGGAGTCGGGTTGCCCACCTGAGCGAGCAGGAACATGTCGTGCGCCGTGCTGAAGACCATGTGGGGCTCCCCTGAGGATTCCGCAACCGTTGCGCAAACAGTGATCTCCTCGGATTATGCGCGGTCGAGCGGCACCGAGTCAACGATCGGCACACTCGTGGCAAACCGAACGGTTCGCACTGTCCGATCGGCACCCCCCGGCGCCGGAACCCGCTTGTCGGTTCGCGTTGCTACCTTCTCGCCCGAGATCGACCGAACGACGAAGCGGGGCAAGACGATGACGACCGGCGCCAGCACCAGCACCTACCTGGAACTGTCCGAGGACGACGGTTCGGCGCACAAGTTCTACGAGGTCGGCGTGGCCGGTACCCAGGTGACCATCCGGTACGGCCGGATCGGCGACCAGGGCCAGGTCAAGGTCAGCAGCTTCCCGACCGCGGACCGGGCGCGCGCCGCGGCGGCCAAGAAGGTCGGCGAGAAGGTGCGCAAGGGGTACGCGCCGGCGGTCCAGGGGCAGCGCGCCCGGCGGCAGACCACCCGGCGCACCATCACCAGCACCCGCTCCACCGCCAAGGCGGCCCCGGTGCTGTGGAGCTTCGACTCCGGCGCCTCCGCCTTCGGCATCTTCGTCGACGACGAGCGCTGCTGGGTCGGCAACGAGCACGGCGACGTCTTCACGCTCGCCCCCGACGGCACCGTCACCGGCCGCTTCCGCCTCCCGGATGCCGTCAAATGCATTGTCGCGGACGATTTCTGGATCTACGCGGGGTGTGACGACGGCCGCGTCTACGACCTCTCCGGCAAGGTGCCGCGGGCCGCCTACGACATCGCCGCCGACGTCGACATCTACTGGCTCGACATCCACGACGGCATCCTCGGCGTCTCCGACCGGGAGGGCGGCGTCACCGTGATCGACCACGAGGAGGAATCGCTCTGGTCGCACCGCAGCCGCGGCGATTCCGCGTGGATGGTGCGGATCGACGACACCGGGGTGTACCACGGGCATTCGCGCGGCGTCACCAAGTACGGCCTGGAGCGCGGGCAGCAGCTCTGGCAGGTGCCCACCGGCCCGGTGCTCTTCGGCTGGCAGGAGTCCGGCGCGGTCTACGCGGGCACCGGTACCAGCGAGGTGCGGATGATCGGCAAGGACGGCACCGACGCGATCACCTACCGCTGCGACGCCGCGGTCTTCTCCTGCGCCACCTCGCCGGACGGCCGCTACGTCTTCGCCGGCGACAACCACTCCTCGGTGTACTGCTTCGACGCCGGCGGCCGGCGGCTCTGGAAGCTCGGCACCGGCTGCGGCTCGGCGTACTCCATGCAGTACCACGCGGACCGGCTCTACCTCGTCACCACCAGCGGCGCGCTGGCCTGCCTGGACGTCACCGAGAGCGCGATCCGCGGCGCCGAGGAGGGGGTGCTGCCGCGCACCGTCTCGATCAAGGCGCCGGAGATCTCCGCGGTGGCGCCGAGCTCCACCGTCGAGGTGATCGCGGAGGCGGGCGACGGCATCGTGGTGGAGTGCGTCGAGCAGGGCGGCGGGCTGCGGGTGCGGGTGGTCTCGCCGGGGTACCGGGACGGCTGGAATGTGCAGTTCCCCCGGGATATCCGGGAGGCGGGGGCGCGGTATGTGGTCGACGCCGTCGCGGAGTCCGGCCGGGGCGGCTTCTACCGGGTGCGCGGCGACATCCGCAGGCTGCGCTGACCCCGCGCGGAGCCGAATTACTGTACCGCGCGGTATCTTTCGAGCTACCTCGCGGACATCGCACCCCGCCGCGCCCTAGGATAGGGGCGATTACGGTTCCAACGAACGTGAGGTCCCCGCCTGTGTCCGACAATTCCCCCTCGGTCGAGATCGATCAGAGCAAGCCGAGCATCGCCCGCGTCTACGACTACGTGCTCGGCGGGAAGGACAACTACCCGGTCGATCAGGCGATCGGCGATCATTTCATCCACAACCTGCCCGGCTCGGTCGCCATCGCCAAGACCAATCGGGACGTGCTGGTCCGCGCCGTCCGCGAGCTCGCCGCCGATGGCATCCGGCAGTTCGTCGACCTCGGCAGCGGCCTCCCCACCTCGGACAATGTGCACCAGGTCGCGGCCAGGCACGCGGCGGGCGCGAAGGTGGTCTACGTGGACAACGACCCGATCGTGCTCGCGCACGGGCGGGCCATCCTCGCCACCGACGCGAACACCGTGGTGATCCAGGCCGACGCGGTCGACCCGGAGGGCATCCGGAACCACCCGGATCTGGTGCGGCTCATCGATTTCGACCAGCCGGTCGCGGTGATCTTCAGCGCCATCCTGCACCACCTGGAGGACCGGGAGAACCCGCTCGGCATCGTGCGCTTCTGGCGCGACCGGGTGGCGCCGGGCAGCGCGCTCTTCATCTCGCACTTCCGCTCCGGCGACAACGCGGAGACCAGGGAGGCCGAGGGCAAACTCCAGGAGACCTTCGGCCGCGGCCGCTGGCGCACCGACGAGGAGATCGCGGCCTTCTTCGAGGGCCTCGACATCGCCGAGCCCGGCATCGTGCCCGCCGTGCAGTGGCGCCCGGACGCCACCGGCGGCGCGGAGGCCATCGGCACCGCCGAGCGCGAGCTCACCGTCTGGGAGCGGCTGATCGTGGCTGGGCTTGGCTACAAGCGCTGACGTTCAGCGCTTCAGGCCGTGCGCCCGCGCGGTGATCCGGTGGATCGCCGCCGCGGGCAGCAGCCGGCGCAGCGCGAAGACCAGCGGGGCCCGGCTCCCGGTGGCGTAGAGCGGCTTCGGCCGCCTGGCCCGCGCCGCCTTCAGGATGAGCGCGGCGACCTGCTCGGCCGGGATGCCGTTCTGCTCGTTGTGGTCCAGCTGGGTGATCATGGTCCGGTAATCGGCAAGGTGCGCGGAGTCGGCGGCGATGTAGGCGGTGCGGCGCTCGCCGATCCCGGTGGCGATCGAGCCCGGCTCCACCGTGCTGATCGAAACCCCGAACGGCGAGACCTCCAGCCGCGCCGCGTGCGCGAAGCCCTTGAGCGCCGCCTTGGTGGCCACGTACGAGGAGCGGTAGGCCAGCGGGAAACTCGCCAGCATCGAGCCGACCATGAGCACCCGCCCGGAGCCGCGCTCGCGCATACCGGGCAGCACCAGCTGGGTGAGCCGCACCGGGCCGAGCACATTGATCTTGAAGAGCCGGTCGAGCGCATCCGCGGGCAGCTCCTCCAGCGGCCCGGACTGGCTCTCGCCGGCATTGTTGACCAGCACGTCCACCGTGCCGAGGCCGGCGCCGAACGCCTCGATCGACTCCGAGTCGGCCAAGTCCAGCGCGCGGTACTCGACCCCGTCGACCCGGTTCGCCGCCGGGATCCGCTCCGGATCTCGGCTGGTGCCGATCACCGTGTAGCCGTGCGCGAGGAACAGGGCCGCGGTGGCGCGGCCGATTCCGGACGACGCTCCGGTGATGACGGCGGTCTGGGACATCCGAACTCCTCTGGTGCGCATGCCCGCGCCATCGGGCGCGGGCCACCCCGACCCTAGCGGAGCCGCCCGCCGCGGTTCACTCCACGCGCAGCGCCGCCATGGGGCAGCTGTCCGCCGCCAGCCTGGCATTCTCCAGGTCGGCGGCGGCGAGCTCGCCGGGCGTCACGAGCACCACGTCGTCGTCGCCCACCCGGAAGAGCTCCGGCGCCACCGCCTCGCACATGCCGTGCCCCTCGCACCGCTCGGTATCGGCGAACACCTTGGTCATGGCAGCCGCTCCAGCCGGATCGGCAACCCGTCCGCCGGGGTCGGGCCGGTGGTCGGCACCATGGGCGGCACGTACCCGGCAGGCACCGACCAGCGGTAGCTCAGCAGCATGCGGTGCAGCACCGCCTTGACCGTCATGCCGCCGAAGTAGAGCCCGATGCACTTGTGCGCGCCGCCGCCGAAGGGCGGCCAGGCGAAGCGGTGCGACTTGTCCTCGCGGCGGCCGTCGACGAAGCGCTCCGGGTCGAAGGTGTCCGGGTCGTGCCAGAACTCGGCATTGCGCATGAGCCCGAACGGCCCGGTCATCACCAGCGTCCCCTTCGGCACGAAGTGGCCGCAGAGCTCGGTGTCCTCGGTGGTCTCCCGGGCCTGCTGGCCGACCGGCGCCCACATGCGCAGCGCCTCGCGGAAGGCGAGGTCGAGCGATGGCAGCTTCTCGAGGTCGGCGTAGTCCAGCGAATCCTTGCCCAGCGCCAGCGATTCCGCGCGCACCCGCTCCTGCCACTCCGGGTGCCTGCCCAGCTCGTAGATGAGCATGGAGGAGGCGATGGTGCTTGTATCGTGCGCCGCCATCATCACGAAGATCATGTGCTCCACCACCTCCTCGTCGGTGAAGGCGTGGCCGTCGGTGCTGCGTGCCCTGGTGAGCACGCTGAACAGGTCGGCGCCGTCGCCCGCGCGCTTGGCCGGCAGCTCGCTGCGGAAGTACTCGGAGAGCGTGCGCCTGCCGCGCAGCCCGCGCGCCCAGACCCCGCCGGGCACATTCGCCCTGATGATCGCCATGCCGCCGTGCACCGCGTCCTCGAAGGCGTGCTCCAGCCGGTTCGCGATCGGGCCGAGCTCGGCACCGGCGAAAACCGCGGTGGCCTGCTGCAGCAGCATCTTCTTGATCGCCGGGTAGACGGGGAACCGCGGCCCCGGCTCCCAGGCCGCCACCGCGCGCTCCAGCAGCGGCGTGGTGAGCGCCAGGTACCCCTCCAGCCGGGGCCGGGTGAAGGCCTGCTGCATGATCCGGCGGTGGTGCAGGTGGTCCTCGAAGTCGCGGAGCATGAGCCCGCCGCGGAAGAACGGGCCGATCAGGTACTCCCAGCCGCGCTCGGCCGACATCACCTTGTTCCGGTCGAGCAGCACCGCCTCGAAGGCGGCCGGGCTGCCGACGAAGACCACCTTGCGGCCGAGCACCCCGACCCACTGCACGTCGCCGAAGCGGTCGTACCGCTGCTGGCCGAAGCCGAGCGGGTCGACGATGGAGTGGAAGGTGTAGCCGATCACCGGCGGCCCGAAATCACCGAGCACCGGTTTCAGCCCGCTGCCCGGCGGCGGCTCGGCCAGCGGCCGCACCCGGCTCGGCAGCCGGTCGGCGAGCCGCACCGCGGCCCGCTGGAACGTGAAGGCGGCCCTGGCGCGCGCGTGGCGGTACCTCTCGGTGAGACCGTCGACGCTCGGCGGGGCTAGCAGAAGACTCATGGCCGGTCATCCCTTCGCTTCATTGCGAACAGGAACGACGATAGAGGAAACATGCGTTTCCGTAAACGATTGTTTCCCAATTGGTGCTGTGCCAAGCTGGCGTGATGACCCGCGCATCAACCGGCACCTACCGCGGCGCCTCCTCGGAGGAGCGCCGCGAGGATCGGCGCAATCGGCTGCTGGACGCGGCGCTCGGCATCATCGGCACGAAGGGGCTCGCCGCGCTCACCGTGCGCGGGGTCTGCGAGCAGGCCAAGGTGGGGCCGCGCTTCTTCTACGAGGCCTTTCCCGACCTGGATGCGCTCGCCGCCGAGCTGCTGCTCCGCATCCAGCAGGCCGGGCTGGACCGGGCCCGCCACGCCATCGCCGAGACCTCCGCCGACCCGGAGGCCAGGATCAGAGCCGGGGTCGCCGCGCTGATCACCGAGCTCACCGACGACCCGCGCCGCGCCAAGATCGTGTTCGCGCAGGCGTACGGCAGCGAGGCGCTCATGCGCAGCCGCTTCGACGGCATGCGCCGGGTGGCCGAGGTGATCATCGAGCAGACCCGGGTGGTGCTCGACCTGCCCGAGGGGCAGGACGCCGCGGTCGCCGTCACCTCGCAGCTGATCACCGGCGGCGCCGCCGAGCTGGTGCTGATCTGGCTGGACGGACAGCTCGAGGTGGACCGGGACGGGCTGATCGACCTGCTCGCCGATTTCGCCGTCGACATGCTCGCGCGCATCCCCGCCCTGGCCGAGCGGCTGCGGACCACCAAGAAGTCCGCGGCCTCCTAGCGGGCCGCGGCCCTACTCCAGCTCCAGCTCGGTCTCGGCGACGATCCGGGTCAGCTCCTTGAGCTGATCCCGGAAGCCGATGAGGTCGCGCGGGTCCATCCCGCTCGCGCAGGCGATCCGCTCCGGCACCGCGGCCGCCCGCTCGCGCAGCGCGGCGCCCGCCTCGGTCGGCGCGACCAGCACCGAGCGCTCGTCGGCGGCCGAGCGCACCCGCGCCACCATTCCGCTCGCCTCCAGCCGCTTGAGCAGCGGCGAGAGCGTGCCGGAGTCCAGGTCGAGCGCCCGGCCGAGTTCCTTGACGGTGACCGTGCCGCGCTCCCAGAGCACCAGCATCACCAGGTACTGCGGGTAGGTCAGCCCCAGCGGCTCCAGCAGCGGCCGGTACAGCCGGGTGACCGCACGGGACGCCGAATACAGCGCGAAGCACAACTGCTGATCCAGGGCCAGCGCATCCGCTCGCGACATCCCGCACCACCTCCTGCTTCGAAGTTAGCGAGCCGATCGGTTGCGAGCAATCAATTGTGCGCGGAATCGCGGCGCCACCGCCCGCTCCGGCCGCGCGGTACGCGCCGTGATCAGCCACCCCGCGAGCAGCGCGAGCGGCACCGAGACGATGCTGTAGACCCCCGCGGGCACCGCCATCCGGATATCGCCGAGCACACTCACGGCGATCGTCATGGCCAGCGCGCTGTTGTGGATCCCGACCTCCATGGCGCAGGCCAGCGCCTGCGGCCGCGGCACCCCGGCCAGCCGCGGCACCAGGTACCCGGTGCCGAGCGCGATCGCGCAGAGCGCCGGGATCAGCACCCCGACCTCGGCCAGGTACCCGCCGATATTGCGGCGCTCGACGATCAGCGCCGCCACCGTGGCCACGGCGAGGAAGCCGAGCGCGAGCACCCGCACCGGCCGGTCCAGCCGCGCGCCCCACCCCGGCCGGGCCGCCCTGGTGAGCATCCCGGCCAGCACCGGGAGCAGCACCAGCGCGAAGACCTGGAGCAGCTTGCCGGATTGCAGCCCGAGCCGCTCCTGCCCCGCGGGCGCGAAGTACGTCAGCGCGAGGTTGGCGACGACCGGCAGGGTCAGCATCGCGAGCAGTGAGTTGATCGCCGTGAGCGTCACGTTCAGCGCGACGTCGCCGCGGAAGAGGTGGCTGAGCAGGTTGGCCGTCGCCCCGCCCGGCGCCGCCATCAGCAGCAGCACCCCGACCGCCGCGGCGGGCGCCGGGCCGGTCGCCAGCACCAGCCCGAAGGCGATGGCGGGGAGCAGCACCAGCTGGCAGCCGAGCGCGACCCCGACCGCGCGCGGATACCGCAGCACCCGGGTGAAGTCGGCGCCCGTCAGCGCGAGCCCGAGCCCGAACATGATCAGCGCGAGCACGACCGGAAGCAGCACCGTCACCGGCCACGACCCCATGCCGACCTCCCGCCCTCCCGGCGGTCTTCGCCGATGGCGGTCACTCTAGAACCGCGGGTGGACCGGGGGCATGCCACCAATCCTGGGGCGGATCAGCGCGCGGTGCCGATGGTGGCGTCGGCGAGGAACTCCGCCGGGCTCACCCCGAACCGGGTCTCGATCAGGGTGAGCGCCGAGGCCAGCGCCCCCGCCGAATCCCGGCCGACCACGATGGAGTGCGCGGGCGCCGCCCTGGCCCGGTCGACCGCGAGCCGGCACCAGTACCCCGAGCCGCGCACCGGCGGGATCGGCGCCGGTCGGCCCACCGTCACCGACACCGGTTCCCCGGCCACCAGCAGGCTTCCGGTCACGAGCACGTCGTGGCGCGGGTCCGCGGGGGCGGGCCGGTCGCTGTCGGTCATCGGTGTCGGTTCCTTCCCTCGGCGTTTCCCGGACGGTCGCCGAGCGGCTGCCGGGTATTCCGGTCCCGGCGGGCCCGGCGATCTCCGACCTAGTTACCCAGTGCGATCGGATTCCAATCGACCGCACGCGCGGGTGTGCGGCGGGATTGCTGAACAGGCGGAACCGGGCGTGCGGCGCGCTGCGGCGCGCCGGTCCGTTCCTGCCCCTAATCGGCGCCGAAACGTCCCGTTCGCCCGAGGTGTGCTGCTAGATTTCGCTGGCTCGAATCACGAAGGGACACAATGCGTAACGCACTCCTGCTCGGCGTCGCCGGCGCCGCCGTCTCCGCCTTCCTCGCCGCCGCGGCCCCGGCCTCGGCCGCGCCGCAATCCGGCTGCCACGCCTCCTACCGCCCCTGCGTCCCGATCACCTCGGACGTGGACTGCGCGGGTGGCAGCGGCAACGGCCCGGCCTACACCGGCCGGGTCGAGGTCATCGGCCCCGACGAGTACGACCTGGACCGCGACGGCAATGGAATCGGCTGCGAGAACAGCTGATCCGAAAACGCGAAGGCCCGCCCGGATATACCGGGCGGGCCTTCGCCGTCGTCGAGCGGTCAGGCGCGCTCGAGCACGACCACCGGGATCACGCGCTCCGTCTTGGTCTCGTACTCGGCGAAGCCGGGCATGCGCTCGACCAGCTTGCCGTAGAGCCGGTCGCGCTCCGGGCCGCCGGTGACCGGGGTCGCGATCGCGGTGAAGGTCTCGGTGCCCAGCTCCACCGTGACCTCGGGGTTGGCCTTGACGTTGTGGTACCAGTCCGGGTTGGTGTCGGCGCCCGCCTTGGAGGCGGCGATCACCAGGCGCTCGCCGTCCCTGGCCAGCGCCAGCGGGCTCACCCGCGGGGCCCCGCTCTTCGCCCCGGTGGTGGTGAGCAGCAGCAGCTCGCCGCCGGCGAAGGGCCCGCCGACCCTGCCCTGATTGGCCCGGAACTCGGCGATGATCTTCGCATTGAAATCCTCGGCCACAGCCGCTCCCTCCATTCGCCCCGTGCGCGGGTCCGCGCGAACCCGAGGCTACCGGCCCACGATCTCACCCGCTCCGGGTGACGCGGCGGCACGGCGAGCACGGCAGGCTCGGCGCACGGGACAGGGAAGGAGGGATGGTGACCGCGCTGCGCTACCAGTTCATCATCGACGGCGAACTCTCCGAGCGCGCGCTCGCCGCCTTCCCCGAGCTCAGCGCCTCGAATCGGGCGCCGGGCGCGGTGACGGCGCTGTACGGGCCGGTCACCGACGCCGCCGCGCTGCGCGGCCTGCTGGCCAGGATCGACGCGCTCGGCCTCACCCTGCTGGAGCTGCGGCAGATGCCGGATTGAGGCTCAGACCCGCACCGGCACCCGCGGCCGCACCGGCCGCAGCGTCTTGCCCAGGTCGGTGCGGAGCGTGGTGGCCGAGTCGAGCAGGTAGTTCTGCCGCACCTTCCACGGGTGCCGGTCGCCCTGCCGCGGGAAGTCGCCGATCGAGCGCTGGACATACCCGGACGCCAGGTCCAGCAGCGGCTGCTCGCCGAGCTCGCCCGCGGGCTCCGGCACCACCGCCGCGTACCCCTTCCGGTCCATGAAGGTGAGCACCTTGCAGATGAGCCGGGAGGTGAGGTCGGCGCGCAGCGTCCAGGAGGCATTGGTGTAGCCGATGCAGACGGCGAAGTTCGGCACCCCGGTGAGCATGGTGCCCTGCCAGACGTACTGCTCGGGCAGCGCCACCTCGACCCCGTCCACCGAGGGCGCGATGCCGCCGAAGGCGAGCAGCTCCAGCCCGGTCGCGGTGATCACGATGTCGGCGGGCAGCACCCGGCCGGACGCCAGCCGGATGCCCTCCGGCACGAAGCGGTCGATGCGGTCGGTGACGACCTCCGCCTTCCCCTTCTTCATGGCCTTGAAGAAGTCGGCGTTCGGCACCGCGCAGAGCCGCTGGTCCCAGGGGTCGTACTCCGGGGTGAAGTGCTCGGCCACCAGCTTCTCGTCGCCGAGGATCCGGGTGGTGAGCCCGGTGAGCAGCTTGCGCGCGGCCTCCGGGCGGCGTCGGCAGTACTGGTAGAAACCCACGCTGAACAGGATGTTCTTGGTGCGGATCAGGCGGTGCGCGAGGTCGGCGGGCAGCGTCGCGCGGAGCTTGTCGGCGATCTTGTCGCGGCCGGGCACCGCGCTGATCCAGGTGGGGGTGCGCTGCAGCATGGTGACCGACTCGGCGTCGTGCGCCATGGCGGGCACCAGCGTCACCGCGGTGGCGCCGCTGCCGATCACCACCACCCGCTTGCCGGTGTAGTCCAGCTCCTCGGGCCAGAACTGCGGGTGCACCACCTGCCCGGTGAAGTCCTCGCGCCCGGCGAACTCCGGCGCGTGGCCGCGGTCGTAGTTGTAGTAGCCCGCGCAGCTGTAGAGGAAGCCGCAGGTCACCGTCTCCTCGACGGTATGGCCGTCGGCGCCGGTGCGCTCCAGCGTCAGGGTCCAGCGCAGCCGCTCCGACGACCAGTCCGCGCCGACCACCTTGGTGCCGAAGCGGATGTGCCGGTCGATGCCGTACTCGTGCGCGGTCTCGGTGATGTAGCGCAGGATGGCGGGGCCGTCGGCGATGGACTTGGCGTCCCGCCACGGCTTGAAGGGGTAGCCGAGGGTGAACATGTCCGAATCCGAGCGGATCCCCGGGTAGCGGAAGAGGTCCCAGGTGCCGCCGAGCGCCCCGCGGGCCTCCAGCACGGCGTAGCTCTTGCCGGGGCACTCGGTCTGCAACCGGTACGCGGCGCCGATTCCGGAGAGCCCTGCGCCGACGATCACGACGTCGAGGTGTTCGGTCATGGTTCCAGTCTGCCCGCGATAGGCCGCGCCTTCTTGCCTTCACGCGACAAAACTTTGATCCTGGACGACATGTCCGTCATCCGCTCCGCCGGTCTGCGCGGTTTCCGCGCCACCGTGGCCGAGCTGGGCGGCGATGCCGAGGCGCTGGCCGCCGCGGCGGGGCTGCCCGCCGCCGCGCTGGACACCGACGACATGCTGGTGCCGGACACCGCCGTCGCCGCGGTGCTGGAGCTGGCCGCGCACCGGCTCGGCTGCCCCGACCTCGGGCTGCGCATCTCCTACCGGCAGGACCTGGACATGCTCGGCCCGCTGGCGCTCGCCATCCGCAACTCGCCGACGCTGGCCGGGGTCATGGAGTGCACCGCGCGCTACCTCTTCGTGCACGCCCCCGCGCTCAGCCTCGGCCTGGAGCCGGACCCGTACGGCGACGAGCACGTGGTCGCGCTGCGCTACCAGGTGCGCACCGACGACCTGCCCACCCCGGTACAGGGCACCGACCTCGGCCTCGGCTTCGTGCACCGGGCGCTGCAGCGGCTGGTGGCCCCGCGCTACGGGCTGCGCTCGGTGGAGCTGCCGTACCGCCCGCCCGCCGCGCTCGCCGCCTACGAGCGGTTCTTCGGCGCCCCGGTGCGGGCCGGGCGGCCCGCCGCGCTGCTCCGGGTGCCGCGCGGGCTGGAATCGCGCTCGCTCGCCGGCGGCGACGAGACGCTGCACCGGCTGGCCATGGCCTTCCTGGCCGCGCAGACCGCGGGCGACGGCGCCGCGGCGGCACCGCGGGTGCGCACCACCGTCCGGCAGCTGCTCGGCACCGCCCCGCCGGAGATCGGCGTCGTCGCCGAGCTGCTCACCGTGCACCCGCGCACCCTGCAGCGCAGGCTGGCCGCGGAGGGAACGAGCTTCGCGGCGATCCTGGACGAGGTGCGGCGCGAGCAGGCGCACCGCTACCTGACCACGACCGCCATGCCGATGAGCCAGATCGCCTCGCTGCTCGGCCTCGCCGAGCAGGCCACGCTCACCCGCTGCTGCCGCCGCTGGTGGGGCAGCACCCCGACGGCCGTCCGGCGCGGCAGGCCCTGAGCACACCAAAGCGGGGCGGGTGCGGAATCCGCACCCGCCCCGCTCCGGGGTGGATCAGCGCCGGAAGGCGTCCCGCACGGCCGAGGCCGCGCGCTTCAGGTTGCCGGTCGCCTGCTCCCTGCGCCCCGACGCCTCCAGCCGGCGATTGCCGACCGCGCGTCCGAGCACCTTCTTCGCGTTCCCCCGGGCGGCTTCCACCCGGTGGGCGACTCGATCCTCGAAGGCCATGGCGCCGGTTAGAAATAGTGGCGGCGGCCACCGACCGGGCGGCCCAGCGAGCCGGCGAGCAGCAGGACGGCGCCGACGAGCAGCACCACGATGCCCGCGGTGGTGAGCAGCGGGATGCCGAGCAGCCAGCCGACGAGGAGGAGAATCAGGCCGAGAACAATCATTTTCCTGTCCTTACTTCGTTCTGCGGATGAGGGGTTGGATGGACGCGAGTCGCAGCGCTCGCGGCCGTTACTTGCTCGCGGTGGCCGCGCCGGATCGGTTGAGGAAGCGGTTCCAGCTCCACGAGGGTTTCTGCTCCGGTGCGGACTTCTGAACCGGTGCGGTGGTGGCGGCCGGGGCCGTCACCGGGACCGAAGGCTGGGTGGCGGCGAGATCCTTGCGGGCCGCGGCCACCTCCTTCCGGGATTGCCGTAGCTCGCGGCGAGCCAGCATCGCGCGCCTGCTGGCGAACCAGGAGCCACCGACCACCAGCACGAAGCCGAACATCCCCAGGGCGCCGAGCACGATGCCGTCGAAGAACAGCAGCCCGCTCGACCCGGAGAAGTGGTAGTCGAAGACCGTGAAATCGCTGGCGAGGTAGTGGTTCTCGCCCGTATTGGCCACGGTTCCGGCCACGCCGACGATCACGGCGGCGACCAGGACGAGCAGCCCGATGAGAATGATCATGACACTTCCTGCTGGTGTCGAGTTTTCCTACAGCCCAGCTATTCCCGGCTTTTCGAGTACCAAACTGCGCTAATTTCGAATTTGCGACTTCGCCCACAAACAGTTAGTGCACTAAGTATTCGTGCGCTAAACTGGCAGCATGACGGCGGTCGAGGATCCGCTCCGGCTGGAGCGACAGGTGTGTTTCGCGCTCGCGGTGGCCAACCGCTCGGTGCTCGCGGTGTATCGGCCGCTGCTGGAGCCGCTCGGCCTCACGCATCCGCAGTACCTGGTGATGCTGGCGCTGTGGGGCGATGCGCCGATGTCGGTGAAGAGCATCGCCGAGGCGCTGCAACTGGACTCCGCCACGCTCTCGCCGCTGCTCAAGCGGCTGGCGGCCGCGGGGCTGATCAGCAGGGGCCGGGATCCGAGGGACGAGCGCGCGCTGCTGGTCGAGCTGACCGACGAGGGCCGCGCCCTGCGCGCCCGCGCCGAGGAGATCCCGCCCGCGGTGGTGCGCAGGCTCGGCGTGAGCCCGCGCGACCTCGAGGAGCTGCACGCCGTCCTGACCCGAGTCAACGCCGCCGCGCTCGGCGCTGCGGCACCCCGTGAGGAGCACCCGTGACCCGCGAACCCCGCCGCCCCGGCCCGATCCGCTGGATCGGTTACGCCTTCGGCCGCCGGCTGCCCGACTCCATGCGCGAGTGGGTGCGCCGCGATCTCACCGGCAAGCACGCCGCCGCCAGGCACGTACTGCGCGGCCTGGTCCCGTTCACCCCGCTATACGCGGCCTTCCTGCTCTTCCCCGGCGAGCTCTGGCTGCGCGGCGCCATGGTGTTGCTCGCGCTGCTGCTCGCCCTCTTCTATACGGTCGCCTTCATGCCCATGAACCGGGCCCATCGGCTGGCGAAGCACGGCTTCCCGCAGGATCTGCGGAATCCGGCGCAGGCGCGCCGCGAGGACGCCGACCGCGCCAGGTACGCCGCGCGCTACGGCCACTGACGCGCGGAGCGGGAGCGGCGCGCCAGCGACGATCGCCCCGCACCGCCCCGAGTGCGCGAGAATGCAGCCCGTGCGAACCCAGTTCACCCGCGAGCTCGTCGCGTTGACCCAGGATCTGACGCAGATGTGCCGGCTCGCCCACGACGCCGCCGAGCGCGTGACCCACGCGCTCGCCGCCGCCGACCTCGCCGCCACCTACGAGGTCTTCGCGCTGGACGAACAGCTGCAGAAGATGTACGCCGCCTGCGAGGCACGCACCGTCGTGCTGCTCGCACTACAGGCACCGGTCGCCCGCGACCTCAGGCACGTGGTGACCGCCATCCAGATCGCCGGTGAACTCTCCCGGATCGGCAGCCTCACCAGTGGAGTCGCCGACCAGGTGTACAGCGCGCACCCGGAGCACGTCGCGGCCGGCCCGGTCGCCGCGACCATCGGCGCCATGGGCAGGCTCGCCACCGAACGCACCGCCATCGCGGTCGAGGGCGTCGCCAACGGCCGCCCGGCCGGCGACCACGCCGCCGCCGTCACCGCCATGCGCGACCTGCACGGGCGGCTGCGCACCGAGCTCGCCGACGCCGCCGCCGACCGGCCCATCGGCGCCGCCATCGATCTCGCGCTCCTCGGCCACCACCTGGAGCGCTGCGTCGACCACACCGGCCGGATCGACCGGCTCATCCGGTTCCTGGAGACCGGAGTGCCGCCCACCGCCCAGGGCGAGCCGGGCGACACGCCGGGCGAATAGGGCGGTTGCCCCGAATTCACCCCGGCGCCACCCGATTCCACACCGTAAACCACGGTGTGCGGTAGCTCATATGCGACAATCGCATTCGTCCACCGCGTCGCCGAGTACGGTGGCGCGGTTCGTGGTTCGACTCCGGTTCGGTGGGTATCGTGGTGAATTTGTCTGCTGCTCGGCGCGGTGCGCGCCGGGCGTTTGCCGTTGTCGTCCCGCTCCTGGTGGCGGGGGTGCTGACCGGCTGCACCGCGACCGAGCAACCCGGCGCGCCCGGCAAGCAGGGCAGCGGTCCGGTCTCCTCGGCCGGAATCCCGGCCGCCGACGCCAATGCGCTGCTCGGGCAGCTGAAGGTCGCGCCGGAGGCCGAGATGGCCGGTTACGACCGGGACAAGTTCCCGCACTGGGACACCGCCCCGCTCGAGCACGGCTTCGGCCCGGAGTTCTCGCAGTACGCCAAGTGCACCACCCGCGACGTCATGATGCTGCGCGACGCCAGCGGCCCGGTCACCCTCGACCCCAAGTCCTGCAAGCTCAGCATCGGCAAGGACGGCGGCTGGCACGACCACTACGGCGTGGTCGACCGCAAGACCGGGAAGCTGAAGCCGTACGCCTTCATCACCGATCCGGCCAAGGTGGATGCCGAGCACATCGTGCCGCTGGCCGAGGCGTGGCGCTCGGGGGCGGGCGCCAAGGATCTGGAGACCAGGCGCGCAATCGCCAACGACGCAACGAATCTCGTGGCCTCGGACCCGACGGCGAACCGCTCCAAGGGTGATCAGGATGTCTCCAGTTACCTGCCGCCCGGCGAGTTCCGCTGCACATACGTGGTTCACTACCTGCAGATCAAGGTAAAGTACGGCCTCACCGTCGACAGTGCGGAGCAGGCCGCGCTGCGCACCGCGATCGACGATTGCGTCAGCCGAGGAGGGTTCGCATAACCGAGACCGTCGCACTGGAGAGCAAGGCCGCCGTCCTCACGGAAGAGGAGGGGACGGTCTCGGGCGAGCTCGATCTCTCGCTGGACGAGAGCGGGCACGGATTGGTCCGCTACCGCGGGACCGAGAAGTGGTACCGGATCGGGAACCTCGATGGCGAGCCGCCCTGCACCTGGGTCGATCTCGCCGCGCTGGTCAGCGCGGTGCGGGCGGGGCTCGGCGAGCGGGATTTCGCCGGGAACGTCATTCCCTTCGAAGCGTCCGCTGCCGGTCCGGGCGACCCGGTCGGCGGGAAGTCCGCCCCGGACGGGGGTTCGGCGGGTTCCGCAGCGGCGGTGTCCGCGCCGGACGCGGCTACGGCGCCCCCCGCCGACAGCACGACTGCCGCGCCCCCCGCCGACGGCGGAACCGGAACGGCGCCTGCGCCGGAAGCGAACGCCGCGGCTCCCACGGAAGCGCCCCCGGCGACTCCCGCCGACGGCGGAACAGACGCGGGCCCGGCGACGGGTAAGGGCCCTTCACCTTTCGCCGGTGCGTCCGGCAAGGGCTCGGTGACCTCCGGCGAACCTGCGAAACCCCCTGCGGACGAGCAGAACTAGACCCCGACCGCTTCCCGCTCCCGCACCCCCTCGTCCAGCAGCTTCGTGGCGATATTGTCCATCGCCCGCGCCAGCAGCGCACGATCCGCCGGATCATCGGCCGACCAGTCGTCGAGCCGCGCGTCCAGCCACTGCCGCCACGCCTCGCGGATCCGATCCACCTCCCCCTGCCCGCGCTCGGTCAGCAGCAGCCGGGTACCGCCCTGCGCCAGGTACCCGGCGTCGATCAGCTCGGCGAAGACCGGCTCGAGCACCTCCTCCGGCACGTGGTGCGCGTCCGCGATCGCGCCGACCGTCGCCTCCCCGCGATACCGCCGCAGCACGTACACCTGCCCGAGCGCCCACGCCTGCCCGCGCCCGAGCCCGCTCCCGGCGGAGGCGAGCAGCTCGGGAACGACCGGCCCGGCGGCCCGCGCCCGGCGCAGCGCCACCCCGACATCGCGCTCCAGCAGCGCCACCCGATCGTCCGGGCCCGGCACCGAGAACCCGTCCCCCACATCGCCTGCCGCCGCCTTGGCGCTGTCCCGCAGCGGCACCTCCGGCAGGAACCAGGCGATCACGAACCCGGCCAGCGCCACCGGCACCACCCAGCGGAAGACGTGGTCGACGGCGGCGGCGTAGGCGTCGATGATCGGCGCCGCCTGCTCGGCGGGCAACCGCCGCAGCAGCTCCGGATTCGCCGCCGCATCGGCGGGCACCCCGGGGCTCGCGGCCAGCGCCTCGGCCAGCCGCGCGCTCAGCTCGTTGCTGTAGAGCGTGCCGAAGACCGCGGTGCCGAAGGCGCTGCCCAGCGTCCGGAAGAAGGTGACCCCCGAGGTCGCGGTCCCGAGCTGCGCGTACGGCACGGTGTTCTGCACCACGATGGTGAGCACCTGCATGGCCAGCCCGATCCCGAGCCCGAGCACCAGCATGGAGAACGACTCCCGCAGCGTGCTGGTCCCGCGCCCCATGGTCGACATCAGCAGCAGCCCCACCGCCATCAGCGCGGTCCCGGCGACCGGGAAGTACCGGTACCGCCCGGTGCGCCCCACCACCTGCCCGGAGACGATGGAGGTCAGGAAGAGCCCGGCCACCAGCGGCAGCGTGCGCACCCCGGAGGCGGTCGCGCTCACCCCGTCCACGTACTGCAGGTACGCGGGCAGGTAGGTCATGGCGCCGAGCATGGCGAAGCCGACGATGAAGCTGAGCAGCGAGCAGACGGTGAAGACCCGGCTGCGGAACAGCGCCATCGGCAGCATCGGCTCCGGCGCCCGCAGCTCCACCGCCACGAACCCGGCCAGCAGCGCCACCGCGAGCAGGAAGAGCCCGATGATCTGCCACGACCCCCACGGATACTCCTGCCCGCCCCACTCCAGCCCGAGGATGAGCGCCGAGACCCCCACCGCGACCAGCGCGATCCCGGCGTAGTCGATGATCGGCTTGGCCACCGCGCGCACCCGCGGAATGCTGCGCGCCGCCACCGCGATCATCAGGATCGCCAGCGGCACATTGACGTAGAAGCACCAGCGCCAGCTCGCGTGGTCGGTGAAGAGCCCGCCGAGCGTCGGCCCCACCACCGTGGTCACGCCGAAGACCGCGCCGAGCGCGCCCTGGTACTTGCCGCGCTCGCGCAGCGGGATGGTGTCCGCGATCAGCGCCATCGAGGTGACCATGAGCCCGCCGGCGCCGATGCCCTGCACCGCCCGCGCGCCGACCAGCAGCGCCATGCCGTTGGAGAGCCCGGCCACCATGGAGCCCGCGATGAAGATCAGCGCGCTCAGCTGGAAGACCAGCTTGCGGCCGAAGAGGTCGCCGAGCTTGCCCGCCAGCACCGTGGCGACCGCCTCGGCCAGCAGGTACGCGGTGACCACCCAGGCCATGTGCCCGGCCCCGCCGAGGTCGGCCACGATGGTCGGCAGCGCCGTCGAGACGATGGTCTGGTCCAGCGCGGCCATGAGCATGCCGAGCACCACCGTGCCGAAGACGACCCTGGTGCGCGCCCGGCTCAGCGGCTGCACCGGATCGGCGGTAGCAACAGCACCGTTCATCGAGTCAGTATGGGACTTCCCCTCGCTCGAGCCCGCGCAGCGACACGGCAGCGAACAGCGCGCCGAGCGGCGCGGGCGGGGTCCGGGCACACCGTCTCAGAAAGTGTGCCAAGGTGGCCCCATGGCGTGGAAACCCTCACAGATCCCGGATCAGACCGGTCGCACCGTCGTGATCACCGGAGCCAATGGCGGCATCGGCACCGAGGCCACCAAGGCACTCGCCGCGAAGGGCGCGGCGGTGATCATGGCCTGCCGCAGCGCCGACAAGGCGAAGGCGATCGCCGGGAAGATCGGCGGCGACGTCCGGGTGGAGCAGCTGGACCTGGCCGACCTCGCCTCGATCCGCGGCTTCGCCGAGCGCACCGGCGACATCGACGTGCTGATCAACAATGCCGGGCTCATGAACATCCCGTTCTCCCGCACCACGGACGGCTTCGAGACCCAGTTCGGCGTCAACCACCTCGGCCACTTCGCGCTCACCGCGCTGCTGCTGCCGAAGATCAGGGACCGGGTGGTCACCGTCTCCAGCGTCGCGCACAAGCAGGCGGGCAAGCTGCGGGTCGACGACCTGAACTACGAGCACCGCCGCTACCAGCGCGGCGCGGCGTACTCCCAGGCCAAGCTGTCGAACCTGATGTTCGCCAGGGAGCTGCAGCGCAGGCTGGCGAGCAACGGCTCCGGGGTGCGCTCGTACGGCGTGCACCCCGGTGTCTCGGCCACCGAGCTCTTCACCCGCACCGAGACCCCGCTGGACCTGGTGAGCAAGCCCTTCATCCGGCTGGTCGGGCACTCGCCGCGGCACGCGGCGGAGTCGACGCTCTTCGCCGCCACCGAGCCGGACGCCGACCCGAACACCTACTGGGGCCCGACCTGGCTGTTCCAGTCCCGCGGCCCGGTCGGCCCGTGCCCGTCGACCCGGCTCTCCCGCGATGCCGAGCTGCAGCGCCGGCTCTGGGAGGAGTCCGAGCGGCTGACCGGGATCAGCGCCGCGCTCTGACCCGGGAGCTGCCCTACGTCGGCTGTAGTAGAAGCGGGTACCGTGGGAGCGTGCCCGCTTCACCGCCGCCGGACCGCCCGGCCCACAACCGCCCGGCGCTGATCGCCCTGGTGGTCGTGGCCGCGCTGGCCTGCCTGGCGCTCGGCTGGTGGCAGTGGGAGCGGTTCGAGTCGGCGAGCGGCACCGGCCAGAACCTCGGCTACGCGCTGCAGTGGCCGCTCTTCGCCGGGTTCGCGGTCTTCGCCTACTTCCGGTTCGTGCGGCTGGAGCGCGGCGACGAGGAGGGCGGCGACACCGGGCCCGCGCCCGCGCGGCCGAGCGCCGCCCGCGAGATCCCGGCGGGCATCCTGCCGGAGCGGCCCGCCGCCGCCAGGGACGACGATCCCGAGCTCGCCGCCTACAACAGCTACCTCGCCGAGCTGAACCGCCCGGCCACCCCCGACAGGAGCGCCGGTTGACCACCAGCGAGAACCCCGCCGAGACCCGCCCGGCGAAGCGGCCGGCCGATACGCGGAAGATCGCGGGCGCGCTGCTGCGCTACCGCGTGCTGGCCTGGGCCACCGGGCTCTGGTTGCTGCTGCTCACCGTCGAGATGATCGCCAAGTACGGGTTCGGGGCCGACACCCCGAGCTGGATCGCCGTGGTGCACGGCTGGGTCTACTTCGTGTACCTGCTCTTCACCGCCGACCTGGCGGTCAAGGTGCGGTGGCCGCTCGGCCGGACCATCGGCACGCTGCTCGCGGGCACGGTGCCGCTGCTCTCGTTCTTCATCGAGCACCGCAATGCGGTCCAGGTGAAGAGGGATTTCGGGGTCTGACCCCGGCCCCACCGCCGCGGCCGCGGCCGCGCGCAGCGGTTGCCACAGCCGCGGTGTCCGGCGCTACTCGGCCAGCGCGGCCAGCGCGGGGAGCAACTGCTTCAGGGCGCGGCCGCGGTGTGAGACGGCGTCCTTCTCGGCGGGGGTGAGCTGGGCGGCCGAGCGCCCGTCGCCCTCCGGCACGAAGAGCGGGTCGTAGCCGAACCCGTGCTCGCCCAGCGGTTCCCTGGCGATCCGCCCCGGCCACTCCCCGCGCACCACGGTCTCGGCGCCGTCCGGCGTGACCAGCGCGCAGGTGGAGACGAAGCGCCCGCCCCTGCGCTCGTCCGGCACATCCCCGAGCTGCGCGAGCAGCAGCGCGTTGTTGGCCGCGTCCGCCCCGTGCCCGCCGGACCAGCGCGCGGAGAGCACCCCCGGCATCCCGTTCAGCGCGTCCACCTCGATCCCGGAATCGTCGGCGACGCAGGGCAGCCCGGTCGCCGCGGCGCCGTCGCGCGCCTTGGCCAGCGCGTTCTCCTCGAAGGTGGCACCGGTCTCCGGCGCCTCCGGGTACTCGGGCACGTCGGCGAGCCCGACGATCTCGATGCCGGCGACCCCGGCCTCGTCCAGGATGCGCCGCAGCTCGATCAGCTTCTTGGCATTGCGGCTGGCGAGCAGCACCCTGCGGGCCACGGCTACCTCCGCTTCCCGGTCTCGGCGCGGGTGGGCAGGGTGCCGGGGTAGGGCTCGGCCAGCGCCGCCTTCTGCACGGCGAAGAGCTGCTCGCAGCCGGCCAGCGCGGAATCCAGCAGCTTGTCCAGGGTGGAGCGGGGGAAGGTGGCGCCCTCGCCGGTGCCCTGGATCTCGACCAGGGTGCCGGTGTCGGTGGCGACCACGTTCATATCCACCTCGGCGCGCGAATCCTCCTCGTACGGCAGGTCCAGCCGGACCCGGCCGTCGACCACGCCGACGCTCACCGCGGCGATGCCGCAGGAGATGGGCTGCGGGTCGGCGAGCGCGCCGGCCGCGCCGAGGTAGGTCACCGCGTCCACCAGCGCGACGTAGGCGCCGGTGATCGCGGCGGTGCGGGTGCCGCCGTCGGCCTGCAGCACGTCGCAGTCGACGGCGATGGTGTTCTCCCCGATGGCGGCGAGGTCGATGCAGGCGCGCAGCGAGCGCCCGACCAGCCTGCTGATCTCCTGGGTGCGGCCGCCGACGCGGCCCTTCACCGACTCCCGGCCGCTGCGGGTGTGGGTGGCCGCGGGCAGCATGGCGTACTCCGCGGTGAGCCAGCCGAGGCCGCTGTCCCGGCGCCAGCCGGGGACCCCCTCGGTGACGCTCGCGGTGCACAGCACCCGGGTCTGGCCGAACTCGACCAGCACCGATCCCGCTGGATGCGTGGTGAATCCGCGGGTGATCCTGACCTCGCGGAGCTCGTCGTCCGCCCTGCCGTCCACTCGTCTCGACACGGGGGTCAGCCTAACCGCACCCGGCGCGGCGCCGGGCGGCGGTGCTACAGAGCGAAGGTCTCCCCCGGCGCCACGGCGTGCACCGGCCCGCTGAACTGCGCCTTCGCCTCCGCGATCACGTCCTCCCGCGAGGTCCACGGCGGGATGTGGGTGAGCAGCAGCTCCTTGACCCCGGCGCGGGCCGCGATCAGCCCGGCCTCGTGCCCCGAAAGGTGGATGCCGGGCGGCCGATTCGCCGGGTCGTGCGTCCAGGACGCCTCGGACATCAGCACGTCGGCGCCTTCGGCCAATTCGAAGACCGCGTCGCAGACGGCGGTGTCGCCGGTGTAGACGAAGACCCTGCCCTCGGCGGTGGTGATGCGCAGCCCGTAGGACTCCGGCGGGTGGTACATCCGGCGCGCCGAAATCGTATGGCCGGGGCCGAACTCGACGACCTCGCCCTCCTGCCAGGCGCGCAGGTCGATGACGTCGGACCAGTCGTCGGTCTCGCCGCCGACCTCGGCCGAGGCATTGCCGATCCGCAGCGCCGAATCCGAGGGCCCGCGCACGATGGCGCGGCCGACCGGCGGTGCCGGGTGGTAGCGGCGCCAGACCAGCAGGCCGGGCAGGTCGAGGCAGTGGTCCGCGTGCAGGTGCGTCAGGAAGATGTCGACCGCACCGGGATCGGCGTACTTCTGCAGCGCGCCGAGCACGCCGGGACCGAAATCGATGACCGTCGGCGTCATGTCCGGACCGGTCAGCAGATACCCCGACGCTGGGGAGTCCGGGCCGGACACACTGCCCGAGCACCCGAGGACGGTAAGGCGCATGCCCCCATGCTGCCACGACGTTTCACCGGTCACGAAGGGATCCCCCAAATTCTCACGGGTGTGCGACGTGGTCACCGGGGGTGTGCGATCGGACGCGGTTCCGTTGCGCGTCGGCGACGACGTTCGTCTCCGGAGAGTACCCAGCCCGCGACCAGGCCACCCACGGCCCCGAACAGATGGCCCTGCCAGGAGATCATCGGCTGCCCCGGCAGCACGCCCCAGAGCAGCGAACCGTAGATCGCGAAGACCACCAGCCCCACCACGATCTGGGTGAGGTTGCGGGCGAACCAGCCGCGCGAGATGAGGAAGGTGAGCCAGCCGAAGACGAGCGAGGAGGCGCCGATGTGCACCGTGCCCGCGCCGCCGATGAGCCAGGTTCCGACGCCCGCGATCAACCAGATGAGGGCGGTAGCGGCCAATCCGCGGCCGATCCCGGAGAGCAGCGTGAGGAAGCCGAGGATCAGCACGGGCAGCGTATTGCCCATCAGGTGATCCCAGTTGCCGTGCAGCACCGGCGCCCAGAGCACGCCCCAGAGCCCGTCCGGATCGCGCGGCCGGATGCCCTCGCTGTCCAGATCGACGCCCTGCAGGCTGTCCACGCCCTCGATGCCGTAGAGCAGCGCGACGAAGCTCAGCATGAGCGCGGCCGCCTGGGCCCAGAGTTTGCCGATCATCGCGACCGCGCGGGAACGGACCGGTGTGCTGTTCGGTGGATACCCCGAACCAGGACCGACGACCATGGCACCTCCTGCGCTAGCCCTGCCGTCGAGGGTACCGGGGTTCAGGCCCAGAGCTGCCCCTCCAGCCGTTCCTCCGCCTCCTCCAGCGTGCCGTCGTAGGCGCCGGTGGAGAGGTACTTCCAGCCGCCGTCGCAGACCACGAAGGCGATGTCCGCGCGCTTGCCCGCCCTGATCACCTTCCGCGCGACCCCGAGCGCCGCGTGCAGGATGGCGCCGGTGGAGATGCCCGCGAAGATCCCCTCCTCCAGCACCAGCTCCCTGGTCCGGCGCACCGCGTCCAGCGGGCCGACGGAGAAGCGGCTGGTGAGCACGGCTTCGTCGTACAGCTCGGGGATGAACCCCTCGTCGATATTGCGCAGCCCGTAGACCAGCTCGCCGTAGCGCGGCTCGGCTGCGACGATCTCGATGCCGGGCACGTGCTCGCGCAGGTAGCGGCCGGTGCCCATGAGCGTCCCGGTGGTGCCGAGCCCGGCCACGAAGTGCGTGATCTCGGGGAGGTCGGCCAGGATCTCCGGGCCGGTGGTCTCGTAGTGCGCGAGCGCGTTCGCCGGGTTGCCGTACTGGTAGAGCATGACCCAGTCCGGGTTGGCCGCGGCGATCTCCTTGGCCTTGGCGACCGCCTGGTTGGAGCCGCCCGCCGCGGGCGAGCCGATGATCTCGGCGCCGAACATGGTGAGCAGCTGCCTGCGCTCCACCGAGGTGTTCTCCGGCATGACGCAGACCAGCCGGTACCCCTTGAGCTTGGCCGCCATGGCCAGCGAGATCCCGGTATTGCCGCTGGTCGGCTCCAGGATGGTGCAGCCGGGGGTGAGCCTGCCGTCGGCCTCGGCCTGCTCGATCATGCGCAGCGCGGGGCGGTCCTTGATCGAGCCGGTGGGGTTGCGGTCCTCCAGCTTGGCCCAGAGCCGCACCGGCTGCTCGCCCTCCCACCGCGGCGAGAGGTTCCGCAGCCCGACCAGCGGGGTGTCGCCGAGCGTCGCGATCAGCGATTCGTACCGTGCCACCGGATCAGCGCGCGCCGCCGGCCACGGCCGGGAGGATCGTGACGCTGCCGCCCGCCGGCACCTCGGCCTCCAGCCCGCCCGCGAAGCGCACGTCCTCGTCGTCGACGTAGATATTGACGTAGCGGTTCAGCTTGCCGTCGGTGAGCAGCCGCTCGGACAGCCCGGGGTGGTTCGCCTCCAGGTCGGCGATGAGCGCGGCGAGGGTGGCGCCCTCGGCCTGCACGCGCTTCTCGCCGCCGGTCAGGTTGCGCAGGATGGTCGGGATGGACACGGTTACCGGCATGGCTTCTCCTCGGGGTTGAACGGGTTCAGTAGGCGTCGACGACCCGCACCGGCTCCTCGGTGACCTCGCCCTCGCGGATGCGGTAGCTGCGCAGCTCGTGCTGCTCCGGATCGCGGGTGGAGATCAGCACGTAGTGCGCGTTCGGCTCGGAGGCGTAGGCGATGTCGGTGCGGCTCGGGTACGCCTCGGTCGCGGTGTGCGAGTGGTAGATCACCACCGGCTCCTCGTCGGCGGCGTCCATGGCCCGCCAGACCGTCAGCTGCTCGCCGGAGTCGAAGCGGTAGAAGGTGGGCGAGCGCTCGGCGTTGACCATGGCGACGAAGCGCTCCGGGCGGTCCGAGCCCTCCGGCCCGGCGAGCACCCCGCACGCCTCGTCCGGGTGGTCGGCGCGGGCATGCGCCACCATCGCCTCGACGAGGTCGGCCCTGATCACCAGCACGACAACACCCTTCCCGCGACAACGCCCTCGACAACGAGCCAGCTTATTCGGCTATTCCCGCCCCGGCCGTTCCGCCCCGATCAGCCGCCGAAGAGCTCGCTGTACGAGGGGATTCCGGCGATCGAGCGGGCGGAGACCACGGCGTCGACGACGGCCCGCTCCACGCAGACCGCGGCCGCGGTGCAGACCGCGTCGAGGAGCCCGAGGTTCGCGGGGAAGTAGGGCGGGGGCAGCGGGCCGGGCGGCGGCGCGGCGGTGCCGGTGGCGAGCGCGAAGAAGGTGTCGCCGTCCAGCGGCGAGTGCGCCGGGCGCACCGCGCGGGCCAGGCCGTCGTGCGCGGTGGTCGCCATCCGGCGGCAGCCCGCCGGGTCGAGCGGGGCGTCGGTGGCGACCACGCCGATGGTGGTGTTGAGCACGGTGCCCTTCACCGGCAGCGCGTTGGCCGCGGCGAGCTGCTCCGGGGAGGGGGTGCGCAGCCCGAGCGCGACGGCGCCGTCGGTGCCGGCGCCCCACGGCAGCCCGGTGCGCGGGTCGAAGACCGAGCCCACCGGGTTCGCCACCACCAGCGCCGCCACCGTGATCCCGATATCGAGCAGGATCGACGCGGTGCCGATCCCGCCCTTGAGCGCGCCCGCGCGCGCGCCGACCCCGGCGCCGACGGTGCCGCGCTCGAACTCCCGGCCCGCGGCCGCGGCCGCGCGGTACCCGAACTCGGCGGTCGGGCGGATGTGCCAGTCGCCCACCGGCAGGTCGAAGATGACCGCGCCGGGCACGATCGGCACCACCCGGGCGGGGTCGAGCGGGTCCAGCGGGATGCCGTTGCCCGCCTCCTCGCAGAACCGCATCACTCCGTCGGCGGCGGCCAGCCCGTAGGCGCTGCCGCCGCTGAGCAGGATCGCGTCGGCCCGGCGCACCGAGTTGGCCGGGTCGAGCAGGTCGGTCTCCCTGGTGCCGGGCCCGCCGCCGCGGACGTCGACCGCGGCCACCGCGCCGCCGGGCACCCGCACCACCGTGCAGCCGGTCGCGGCGCCGGAGCCGAGCGTGGCGTCCGGGTCGAGTTCGTGGTGGTGCCCGACGAGCACACCGGGCACGTCGGTCAGACCGGTCACGGGGCGAGCGCCGAGAGCAGCGAGTCCTGCATCCAGGTGAGCCAGTGGTAGACGTCGAGGTGCGGCGCGCGCGGATCGCCCGGCTCCAGCTCCTCGGGGGTGTCGGCGTCGATCTCCAGCACTGTGCCGAGCGCGAGCCGGACGTCGTTGAGCGCGGTCAGCCAGGCATCGGCCTGCTCCGGCGAGAGCGTCACCTTGCCGCCGTCGGCGGGCACCGTGCGCAGCACCACCGCGCCGGCCGCCACCTTGGTCTCGATGATGTCGGGCTCGTGCAGGCTGCGCAGCGCGTCGTTCAGCCCGGCCCGGTCGGCGTCCGGCGAGCCGGGCTCGGCGCGGTGGAAATCGGGCAGCAGCCGGAGCAGCTGCGGGTCGGTGGGCGGGGTCGAGTTACCGGTCCGCATCCCGGTGAGCGCGGCCAGCTCGTCGTCGGGGCCGGAGTTCGCGCGCTCGGTGAGCAGCCCGCACACCGCCCCCACCAGCGAGCGCAGCACCGCGGCCTCCCTGCCGTCCATCTCGGAACGCAGTTTCAGGCCGCCCAGCGAATTCTTCCGGCTCCACTTACGCACGTTGCCTACGGTAGCCGCCCTCACTCGTCGCGCTGCATGGTCGCCCACAGCCCGGCCGCGTGCAGCCGCTGGACGTCGTGCTCCATCCGATCCCGCGAGCCGGAGGTCACCACGGCCTTGCCCTCGTTGTGCACCTGCAGCATGAGCTCGGTCGCCTTGGCTTTGCTGTAGCCGAAGAGCTTCTGGAAAATGTAGGTCACGTAGTGCATGAGGTTCACCGGGTCGTCCCAGACCACGGTGACCCAGGGCCGGTCCTCGGCCTCCAGGATCTCGCTGTGCTCGATGGCTTCGGGGGTCGCCGACGGGGTCGCGTGCGCGACGACGGCAACGGCCGCCGCGAGATCGCCGGGATCGACTCGGTCGAACTGCGCCATGCGTCCAGGGTACGACGGCAGGCCGAGAACACAACCATCCGAGCGGTCCCGATCGCGGCTTTTCCGGCTCCGCCGCCGCCGTTCCGGCCCGATCCGGCGCCTGCGCGCCTATCATGCTCCCCGATCCCCGGTCCCGCGCTGTCTAGAGTGGCCACGTGGAGACCATCGACGGGCGGGCGAGCACCGCGCTGCTGACCGACCAGTACGAGCTGACCATGCTCGCCGCCGCGCTCGCCGACGGCTCGGCGCACCGCCGCTGCACCTTCGAGGTGTTCGCCAGGCGGTTGCCGAACGGCAGGCGGTACGGCGTGGTCGCGGGTACCGGCCGGATGCTGGAGGCGCTCACCCGCTTCCGCTTCGGCCCGGCCGAACTCGAGGTCGCGGCGCGCTTCCTGGACGACCGGACGCTGGAGTGGTTGCGCGAGTACCGCTTCGGCGGCGATATCGACGGCTACGCCGAGGGCGAGCTGTACTTCCCGAATTCCCCGGTGCTCTCGGTGCGCGGCAGCTTCGCCGAGTGCGTGATCCTGGAGACGCTCATCCTCTCCGTCTACAACCACGACTGCGCCATCGCCTCGGCCGCCGCCCGCATGGTGAGCGCCGCGGCCGGGCGCCGGATGATCGAGATGGGCTCGCGCCGCACCCACGAGCTCGCCGCCCCCGCCAGCTCGCGCGCCGCCTACCTGGCCGGCTTCGACGCCACCTCGAACCTGGAGGCGGTGCGGCGCTACGGCGTCCCCGGCGCGGGCACCAGCGCGCACGCCTTCACCCTGCTGCACAGCGGCAGCGACGGCGCGCACGAGGCGGAGGCGTTCCGCAGCCAGGTGCGCGCGCTCGGCGTCGGGACAACGCTGCTGGTCGACACCTTCGACATCACGCAGGGCGTCGCCACCGCCATCGAGGTGGCCGGGCCGGAGCTGGGCGGGGTCCGGATCGACTCCGGCGATCTCGGGGTGCTGGCCGGGCAGGTGCGCGACCAGCTGGACGGCCTCGGCGCCACCCGCACCCGGATCGTGGTCTCCGGCGACCTGGACGAGTACGCCATCGCCGCGCTGCGCGCCGAGCCGGTGGACGTCTACGGCGTCGGCACCTCGCTGGTGGTCGGCTCCGGCGCGCCCACCGCGGGCATGGTCTACAAGCTGGTCGAGGTGGACGGGGTGCCGGTGGCCAAGCGGAGCAGCCACAAGGAGTCGCGCGGCGGCACCAAGGGCGCCCTCCGGCTGGCCAGGGCCAGCGGGACCATCGTGGAGGAGGTCGTCTTCCCGGCCGGATCGGCGCCCGCGACCGGCGAGTTCACCGCGCGCGAGCTGCTCGTGCCGCTGGTGCGCGGCGGCGAGCTCACCCCGGAGCAGCCGAGCCTGGCCGAGAGCCGCGACCTGGTGGCGCGCGGGCTCGTGAGCCTGCCGTGGGAGGGGCTCAAGCTCTCCGCGGGCGAACCGGCCGTGCCGACCACCTTCGCGGCAGAATAGAACCATGACGCGTGCGTTGATCGTGGTGGATGTGCAGAACGACTTCTGCGAGGGCGGGTCGCTCGCGGTGAGCGGCGGGGCCGCGGTGGCGAGCCGGATCAGCGACTACCTGCTGACCGCGGACTACGCGGCGGTGGTGGCGACGCGGGATCACCACATCGACCCGGGTGATCACTTCTCCGACACCCCCGACTACGTGGACAGCTGGCCGCCGCACTGCCGGGTCGGGACGCCGGGCGCCGACTTCCACCCGAACTTCAGCGCCGATGTGGACGAGGTATTCAGCAAGGGCGAGTACGCCGCCGCCTACTCCGGGTTCGAGGGCGCGGCGGAGGACGGGACGTCGCTCTCGGAGTGGTTGCGGGCGCGCGAGATCGACGCCGTCGACGTGGTTGGCATCGCCACCGACCACTGCGTCCGGGCCACCGCGCTGGACGCGCGCGAGGCGGGGTTCCAGACGAGGGTGCTGCTCGCGCTCACCGCCGGGGTCGCGCCGGAGAGCACGACCGTCGCCATGGAGCGCATGCGCGCCGCGGGCGTCGAGTTCGACGGGGAACTCGGGCACTGAGTCGCTCGGAGCAGCTCGCCCGGCCGTTGGCGGCCCAGGCATCGCAGGCGGCTCGGCGCGGCACCGAACCGGGTGACGGCTTGCGCGCGACGTCGCCGCGGCTGACCGGCGCCCCCGCGCGCAGCGGCACCGCGCCTCCGCCGAGCGTGTCGGCGGGCCGCAGTAGGCTGCTGCGCGTGCCCGAACTGCCGCCGGTCCCGGAACTCCTCTCCACCGCCGTCCGCGCGCTCGGCGGCACCGAGCGGACCGGGCAGGTCACCATGGCCTCGGCGGTCGCGCACGCCATCGACACCGGCGAGCACCTCGCCGTGCAGGCGGGCACCGGCACCGGGAAATCGCTGGCCTACCTGGTGCCCGGGCTGCGGCACGCGGTCCGCACCGGGCGCACCGTCGTGGTCTCCACCGCCACCATCGCGCTGCAGCGCCAGCTGGTCGACCGCGACCTGCCGCGGCTCGCCGAGGCGCTGACGAAGCCGCTCGGCCGCACCGCCCGCTTCGCGATCCTCAAGGGTCGCAACAACTACCTGTGCCTGAACAAGATGAACAGCGCCGTCCCGGAGGATCCGGGCGAGGCCGAGCTCTTCGACGCCTTCGCCGTCTCCCGGCTCGGCCGCGAGGTGCAGCGCCTCACCGCCTGGGCCTCCGACACCGAGACCGGCGACCGCGACGAGCTCGCCCCCGGCGTGAGCGACCGCGCCTGGCGGCAGGTCAGCGTCTCCTCCCGGGAGTGCCTCGGCAAGTCCCGCTGCCCCTTCGGCCAGGACTGCTTCGCCGAGAAGGCGCGCGCCGACTCCGCGCAGTCCGACGTGGTGGTCACCAACCACGCGCTGCTCGCCATCGACGCCATCAGCGGCATCCAGATCCTGCCCGAGCACGACGTGGTGATCATCGACGAGGCGCACGAGCTGGTCGACCGGGTCACCGGCGTCGCCACCGCCGAGCTGGCCCCCGCCACCGTCACCGCCGCCGCCAAGCGCTGCGTCAAGCTGGTGGACGAGCGCGAGCTGGACCGGCTGGAGGAGGCGGGCGAGGCCTGGCACGAGGTGCTGGACGAGCTGCCCGCCGCCCGCTGGGAGCGGCTGCCGGAGAGCGCCGCCCCGGTCCTCGCGCTGATCCGGGACGCCGCCTGGAACGTCCGCACCGCGCTCTCCCCGCCCGGCGGCACCACCGCGCAGGGCAGCGACCCGGAGGCCGCGGCCGCCCGCAACCAGGCGCTGGTCGCGGTGGAGGAGGTGCACGACAGCGCGGTGCGCGCGCTCTCCGCCTTCGACGAGCCGGATCCGGCCGCCCGCCGCGACGTCATCTGGCTCGCCGCCGACGAGATCCGCGGCACCGCGCGGCGCACGCTGCGGATGGCGCCGCTCTCCGTGGGCGGGCTGCTGCGCAGCCGGCTCTTCGGCGCCTCCACCGTGGTGCTCACCTCGGCGACGCTGCAGATCGGCGGCTCCTTCGACGGCCTCGCGATCACCTGGGGGCTGCCCGCCCAGTCCGGTAACCGCCCGGACACCGGCACCGCCAACGGCGCGCAGGCGCCGTCCGACACCGAGAGCGTGCGCTGGTCGTCGCTGGATGTCGGCTCGCCCTTCGACCACGCCCGCTCCGGCATCCTCTACGTCGCCAAGCACCTGCCGCCGCCCGGCCGGGAGGGCATGTCCCCCGCCGTGCTGGACGAGATCGAGCGGCTCGTCCGCGCCGCGGGCGGCCGCACCCTCGGCCTCTTCTCCTCCATGCGCGCGGCCCGCGCCGCCACCGAGGCCATGCGCGAGCGGCTCGACACCCCCGTGCTCTGCCAGGGCGACGACGCCACCGGCGCGCTGGTCAAGGCCTTCGCCGAGGACGCGGCGACCTCGCTCTTCGGCACGCTCTCGCTCTGGCAGGGCGTCGATGTGCCCGGCCCCTCGCTGAGCCTGGTCCTGCTGGACCGCATCCCCTTCCCCCGCCCCGACGACCCGCTGCTCACCGCGCGGCAGCGGGCGGTGGAGTCGCGCGGCGGCAACGGCTTCATGACCGTCGCCGCGAACCACGCCGCGCTGCTGCTCGCCCAGGGCACCGGGCGGCTGCTGCGCAGCGTCGACGACCGCGGCGTCATCGCCATCCTCGACTCGCGGATCGCCACCGCCCGCTACGGCGGCTACCTCCGCGCCTCGCTCCCGCCCTACTGGGAGACGGCCGACCCGGAGGTGGTGGCCAAGGCGCTGGGCAGGCTCACCGCCTCCTGACTACTCGGCCAGGAAGAAGAAGTAGCCGAGGAAGACCAGCATGAGCACCCACATGACCGGGTGCACGTCGCGGACGCGGCCGCGCGCCACCATGACGATCGGGTAGAAGAGCATGCCCATGGCGAGGCCGTTGGCGATGGAGTAGCTCAGCGGCATGAGCGCGATCGTCAGGAAGGCCGGGATGGCGTACTCCAGATTCCCCCACTCGATCTCGCCGAGCGAGCGGGCCATGAGCACCCCGACCACGATGAGCGCGGGCGCCGTCACCTCCCCGGCGGAGGCCACCACCGCGAAGATCGGGTAGCAGAACATGGCGATCAGGAACCAGCCCGCCGTGGTCACCGCGGTGAGCCCGGTCCGGCCGCCCGCCGAGACGCCCGCCGTGGATTCCACGTAGGCGGTGGTGGTGGAGGTGCCGATGATGGCGCCCGCGGTGGTGCCGACCGAGTCGGCGGCCAGCGCGCTCGCGGCGCGCGGCAGCTTGCCCTTCTCGTCCAGCAGCCCGGCCTGCTTGGCGACGCCGATGAGGGTGCCGGAGGCGTCGAAGAAGTCGACGAAGAGCATGGTCAGCACCACGACCGCCATCTGCCCGGTAAAGGCGTCCGGCAGGTTGATGATGGCCTGGCCGAAGGTCTGGTCCAAGCCGCGGGGCAGCGCGGCGACGCCGTCCGGCAGCTCCACCAGGCCGGTGAGCATGCCGAGCACCGTGGTCGAGACGATGCCGATCAGCACCGCGCCGTGCCGCCCGAGCACCAGGAAGATCACCGTCACGACCAGCCCGAAGAAGGCGAGCAGGGTCCGGCCCGCGGTCAGGTCGCCGAGCTTGACGAAGGTGGACTCGCTGGCGACCACGAAGCCCGCGTTCTTCAGCCCGATGAAGGCGATGAAGAGCCCGATCCCCGCGCCGACCGCGAGCTTCAGCTGCATGGGAATGGAGTCCAGGATGCGCTCGCGGACCTTGGTCACCGCGAGCACGAAGAAGATGACGCCGGAGAGCAGCGTGCCGGAGAGCGCCGTCTGCCACGGGATGCCCATGCTCTGCACCACCGTGAACGCGAAGAACGCGTTCAACCCCATGCCGGGGGCGAGCGCGATCGGGTAGCGCGCCCACACCCCCATCACCAGGGTGCCGAAGACGGCGGCGACCGCCGTCGCGGTGAAGACCGCCTGGGTCGGGATGCCGAGCGGGCCCAGCGGGCCCTCGTCGCCGAGGATCGACGGGTTCACCGCCAGGATGTAGGACATGGCGAGGAAGGTGACGGTGCCCGCCATGAGTTCGCGGCGGTAGGTGGAGCCGAGTTCGGTCACCTGGAAGTAGGCGTCCAGTTTGCCCTTGGGCGCGGCGGGCGCCGCGGGAGCCGGGGGTGCGGGCTCGTCGCCGGTCCACCCCAGCCCCTGCTCGCCCGCGTCGAGCGTGCGAGCGGCCCGGTCCGTCGCGGTCGCGTCACCCCGGGCCGCACTGCCCTCGGCGGGGGCTTCCGCCCCGGCGGGATCCGGGCTCCCCGGCTCCGGATCGTGCCGATTCTCGGAATCGCTACCCATGGGACTCTCCGTCCTCGTGAACCATCCGCTCCAGCGTTTGTACCCCGAGATCACGCGTTCGGCGCGGTGACCAACCCGAGTTCGCCGTCCGAGGCGAGCAGCTCGTGGTGCGGCAGCACCCGCACTGTGTACCCGACCGCACCGGAGAGCGGCACCGGCGTCTCCACCGAGAACAGCTCGACCCCGCCCTCGGACCCGGCGTGCGTCATGGGCACCGCGGTGACGTCGGTGAGCTCGTCGGCGGCCGAGACCCGCCCGAACACCGCCTGCACCGCCACGTCCCCCACCCCGAGCCCGGCCAGGTCGACCCGCGCGGTGAGCGAGAGCGGCGCCCCGATCACCGGCGTATCCGGCAGCCCCGCGCTGTCCACCTGCACCACCTTCACCCCCGGCCACGCCTGCTCGACCCGCCGCCGGTACTCGGCGACCGCCCGCGCCCCGGCGAAACCGTCGGCCGAAACCCGCCCGAAGGAATCCGAGGCAGGCCCGTAGTAGGTCACCGCGTAGTCCCGCACCATGCGCGAGGCCAGCACCTTGGGCCCGAGCGTCTGCAGCGTGTGCCGCACCATCTCGACCCAGCGCGCGGGCACCCCGGCGGCGTCCCGGTGGTAGAAGCGCGGCGCGACCGTCCGCTCGAAGAGGTCGTAGAGCGCCGCCGCCTCCAAGTCGTCGCGCCGGTGCTCGTCGGCGACCCCGTCCGCGCTGGGAATGGCCCAGCCGTTCTCGCCGTCGTACATCTCGTCCCACCACCCGTCCCGGATGGAGAGGTTGAGCCCGCCGTTCAGCGCGGATTTCATCCCCGAGGTCCCGCAGGCCTCGAGCGGCCGCAGCGGATTGTTCAGCCACACGTCGCAGCCCCAGTACAGGTGCCGCGCCATGGACATGTCGTAGTCCGGCAGGAAGACGATCCGGTGCCGCACCTCGGGATCGTCGGCGAACCGCACCACCTGCTGGATCAGCGCCTTGCCGCCGTCGTCGGCCGGGTGGCTCTTGCCCGCGACCACCAGCTGCACCGGCCGCTCCGGGTCGAGCAGCAGCGCCCGCAGCCGCTCCGGGTCGCGCAGCATGAGGGTGAGCCGCTTGTAGGTCGGCACCCGGCGGGCGAACCCGACGGTCAGCACCCCCGGATCGAAGACCTCGTCCACCCAGCCCAGCTCGGCCGGTGCGGCACCGCGCTCCAGCCAGGAGGCGCGCACCCGGCGCCGCACCTCGGCGACCAGCCCCGCGCGCAGCGTGTTCCTGGTTTCCCAGAGTTCGCCCGGGTCGACGTCGCGCAGCCGCTCCCAGCCCCGCGCCTCCTGCACGAACTCCGCGCCGATCAGCTCGCGCGCCTTCTCCAGCCACTCGCGCGCCGCCCAGGTGGGCGCGTGCACGCCATTGGTGATCGAGCCGATCGGCACCTCGGCCGGGTCGAAGCCGGGCCAGAGGCCGGAGAACATGTCCCGGCTCACCTCGCCGTGCAGCTGGGAGACGCCGTTCGCGCGCTGCGCCAGCCGCAACCCCATGTGCGCCATGTTGAAGACCGCCGGGTCGTTCTCCCGGCCCAGCGCCAGGATCCGATCCACCGCCAGCCCCGGGAGCAGCGCCGACTCCGCCTCGCCGTGCGCGCCGCCGAAGTAGCGCCGCACCAGCTCGGCCGGGAAGCGGTCGATGCCCGCGGGCACCGGGGTGTGCGTGGTGAACACCGTCCCCGCCCGCACCGCCGCCAGCGCGCTGTCGAAATCCATGCCGCCGGAGACGTATTCGCGAATCCGCTCGACCCCGAGGAATCCCGCGTGCCCCTCGTTCATGTGGAAGACGTCCGGGTCGGGCAGCCCCGTGGCGCGGGTGTAGGCCCGCACCGCGCGCACCCCGCCGATCCCCGCGAGGATCTCCTGCTTGATTCGATGGTCCTGGTCACCGCCGTACAGCCGGTCGGTCACCGCGCGCAGCTCCGGATCGTTCTCCGCGATATCGGAGTCGAGCAGCAGCAGCGGCACCCGGCCGACCTGCGCCACCCAGACCCGGGCCCGCAGCACCCGCTGGTCCGGCACCGCCACGTGGATCAGCACCGGTGACCCGTCGCTGGTCAGCAACCGCAGCGGCAACCCCTGCGGGTCCAGCGCCGGGTAGTGCTCCAGCTGCCAGCCGTCCGCCGAGAGCGACTGCCGGAAGTACCCGCTGCGATACAGCAGCCCCACCCCGATCAGCGGCAACCCCAGGTCGGAGGCGGCCTTGAGATGGTCACCCGCCAGAATCCCGAGCCCGCCCGAGTAGTTCGGCAGCACCTCGGTGACGCCGAACTCCATCGAGAAGTACGCGATCCCGCGCACCCCGTCCCCGTCGGTATTGCGCTGGAACCAGGCGGGCCGCTCCAGATACTCCTGCAGGTCCTGCGCGGCCTCGTCGACCCGGCGGACGTACTCCGCATCCCCCGCCAGCTCGTCCAGCCGCGCCGGCGAGACCTCCCCGAGCATCCGCACCGGATCGTGCCCGAGCTCGGCCCAGCGCTCCCGATCCAGCTCGGCGAAGAGGTCCTGCGTTGGCCAGTGCCACGACCACCGCAGGTTGGTCGAGAGCTCGCCCAATGCCGCCAGACGCTCGGGCAGATGGGCACGGACGGTGAATCGACGCAATGCCTTCACGGCCGGAACCCTACACGGATCAAGGGGAATCGACAGGGCGTGCGCGGAGCGTTCAGGACGCCGCTGACGTGCCGATTCACCGAGCGAAGGCACTCGCATGGCGTGCGCCACATCCCCGCGCTTTCCTCCGGCGGCCCGCTCACCGCCGCTCGAGCGGCCACGGCACCGGGCGCTGCCCGTCGACCACCTCGGCCACCAGGTCCGCCCAGTGGGTCGCGAGGTACCCGACCGCGAACCACGCCGCGTGCAACTCCTCGGCGCTCGGCGGCGGATTGATGCGCAGCAGTCGCTCCGCCTCGACGTGCGCCGCCGCCATGTCGTCGATGGCCTGCGCGCAGGCCACGGCAAGAACAGGCCGGGATCCGGTATGGCCGACGATCCATTCGGCGATCCGCTGCCGTAGTGCGGCACGGCCGGCCTCGAAAACCGCCTCGCAGCCGGGATGGAGCGCACGCACCCGGTGCATCGAGGCCAGCATTCGGGCCCGCTTCACCAGCCCGTTGTCGTGCGAACCGACCGAGGTCCGAAATGCCGCGGTGAGCGCACGCCAGTGCGGCAACTCGGGGCGCACGGTGGTCACGCCAAGGGGGTGGAGAGCCGGGCCAGCGCAGCCACGTACGGCAAGCAGCGCATCGGGTCGTGTCCGGCGTGCCGGGTGAGCACGCTCGCTGCGTCCCAGCGCGCCAAGCTGCCGGGGTGCTCGTCGCACCGGTAGGTGTGCGGTTTATCGTCCGGCCTGCTCTCCATGGCTCTCCCCTGCCGCATGTCGAGCACCCGGCGCGGGTGGCCCGGGCGGAAGGGCAGCGGGCCGAAAGCGGGCGTCGGCCGCGGTATCCCGGCGCCGGGTGCGTTTCCAGCCTCACCAACCGGCGCGCCCGAACCCAGACCCCGGACCTCCACAAGACCGATATGCTTCTGCCACGGGCGATATCAGCGCGACGAGGGGAAGCGGTTGATCGTCGAGAGGTGGACCGCGGCCGAGGTGCGGGCCCTGCGGGTATCGGCGCTGCGCGACACGCAGGAGCAGTTCGCTCGGCGCATCGGCTGGAAGGTGCCCACCGTACGAAAGTGGGAGCGCCTCACCGATGGCCGATCCGTCCGCGGCGACCGCGCCGAGACGCTCGATACCGTCCTGCATGGCCTGACGCCCGACCAGCTCCGCCGCTTCACCACCGCCCTCGCTCTGTCCGCCCCTGCCTCGCCGGTGCATCCTGGAATGGCGACCGAATGGCACGCGGTCGCGCCCGAGGAGGATGCCGACGTGAGACGCCGTGACTTCGGCAAGCTCGCCGCGATGACAGCGGTGAGCTTGCCCGCCTGGACGCAACCGCCGGTCCGCATCGGCGCCGAGGAGGTGCGTCAGCTCGCCGCGGCTGCCGACGCGCTCCAAGCAGCGGACCAGCAAGTCGGCGGCGTCCCGCTGGTCGACGCCGCGGTGACGACCCTCGAGCGAGCCTTCGACCTGCTCAACACCAGCAGCTATGACGACGCGACCGGCCGGGCGTTCATGACCGCCACCGGCAAACTCGCAGTTCAGACCGGGTGGCTTGCGTTCGATGCCGACCGCCACATGCTCGCCCGCCGCTACTACTCCGACGCGCTGTCGCTGGCCTCTGCCTCCGCTGACCCTGACCTGACCGCCCGCGCCTGTCTGTGCGCTGCGTTGCAGGCGATCACGCTCGCCCGCGCCGGGCAGGGCTCACCGTCCTACGCCCTGGCCCTGATCGGCCGGGCCCGCGACCTCATGCGTGGACGGCCGCCCGGCCGCATCCACGCCCTCATCGCCGCCCGGGAGGCCGGTGTGTACGCGCTGCTCGGTGACACCGGCGGGTTCGGCCGCGCCACCGCGACCGCATGGCGCGAGCTGGACGCCGCGCTGAACCTCGAGCCGCTCGAGGAGTGCCCGCAGTGGCTGCGGTTCGTGACGCCCTCGGAGGTGCGCGCCCACGAAGCCCGCGCCCACACCGACATTGGCAATCCCGCCCTGGCGCTCGCCCTGTACGAAGTCGCGTGCGCCGAGTTCGCCCAGCCACGGAACGCTGTGAACGTGCGGGCATTGCTGGCCGCAGCCAGGGTGGCGGTCGGCGACGAGCACGGCGCGCTGGAGGAAGCCGGGCCGGTGCTCGCCGCACTGGAGGGCGGAGTCACTTCCGCCCGGACGGTCAAGGCGCTCGCCCCGGTGCGCGCCGCTGCCCGCGAACTTCCCGCCGGTGCCGAGTTCGCCGCCCGGTTCGATGCTGTCACCACGACGATCAGGAGTACTGCGTGACCACCACGTTCGACCGGTTCGACGCCGCCGGTGCCCGCCGGATCCGCGACACCGTACGCAGCGTCTACGAACGTGCCTACGTCGATGCCATCGCATCGGGCGACCCCTTCGAGCAGCCGGGCGCCTTCATGGAGCGGTTCGACGCCTACACCGACCCGGCCCGGCCGTCGGGCTTCGAACTGGTGGTCGCCGCCGAGGACGCCGAGCCGGTCGGGCAGTCGTGGGGGTGGCCGTTGGGAGTGCGGTCGGGATGGTGGGGCGGGCTGCGGCTCGACAGCGGTGACCACGAGGAATTCACCGTGGAGGACGGGCACCGCACCTTCGCACTGTCGGAGATCATGGTGGCCCGTGAGCACACCGGCCGCGGACTGGCGCGGGCGCTCCACGACGAACTGCTGCGGGGCCGCGGTGAGCAGCGGGCGACGTTGCTGGTCGATCCCGGGAACGACCGGGCCTACGACCGGTACCGGCGGTGGGGATGGCACCGCGTCGGCACCCTGCGTCCCAGCTGGCCCGACGCCCCGACCTTCGACGTCCTGGTCCTCCCCCTCCCCCACAACGGCAGGTGATCGAAAATCTCCGCACCCGGTGCGGAAATTCACGAACACCACCCCACTCCGCGCGTACCCGGTGACGACGCCCCCCACCCGGTAGGTTGGTCCGCGTGACCGGCCGCATCGCCATCGACGACACCGCCCCATCAATCCCCGGCAACCGCCCCGCAAAAGCCGCCGTCGGCGAGGTCTTCCCGGTCCGCGCGGTGGTCTGGCGCGAGGGACACGACGCCGTCGCCGCCACGCTCACGGTCCGCGCGCCGGGCTCGTCCCGCGCGGTCCGCAGCCGGATGACCCCCGACCAGGAACCCGACGTCTTCAACGGCGCCTTCATCCCGAGCACCCCCGGCATCTGGACCTTCCGCATCGAGGGCTGGAGCGACCCCATCGCCACCTGGCGCTCGGCAGTCGAGAAGAAGCTGGCCGTCGGCCAGACCGCCGCCGACCTCGCCAACGACCTGGAGATCGGCGCCCGGCTCTTCGACCGGGCCGCGCAGGCCGTCCCGAAGAAGCAGTTCGAGAAGCTGCGCGCGGTGGCCGCCGCGCTGCGCTCGACCGAGCAGCTACCGGCCAGGGTCGCCCCCGCCTTCGCGACCGATATCGCGGAGATCCTGCGCGCGACCCCGCTGCGCGAGCTGGTCACCCGCGGCCCGCAGCACACCGTGCACGTGGAGCGCAGGCGCGCGCTCTACGGCTCCTGGTACGAGTTCTTCCCGCGCTCCACCGGCGGGTGGGACGCCGACGGCAAGCCGGTGCACGGCACCTTCAAGACCGCCGCCAAGGAGCTGGAGCGGGTCGCCGCCATGGGCTTCGACGTGGTCTACCTGCCGCCGGTGCACCCGATCGGCGAGGTCAACCGCAAGGGCCCGAACAATTCGCTGATCGCCGAGCCGGGCGATGTCGGCTCGCCGTGGGCCATCGGCTCGGCGGCGGGCGGCCACGACGCGCTGCACCCCGAGCTGGGTACCGTCCGCGATTTCAAGGCCTTCGTCGCCGCGGCCACCAAGCTCGGCCTGGAGGTCGCGCTCGACCTCGCCCTGCAGTGCGCCCCCGACCACCCGTGGGTCGCCACGCACCCGGAGTGGTTCACCACGCTCCCCGACGGCACCATCGCCTTCGCCGAGAACCCGCCGAAGAAGTACCAGGACATCTACCCCATCGACTTCGACAACGACCCGGACGGCCTCTACGCCGAGATCCTGCGCGTGGTCCGGCACTGGATCGCGCTCGGCGTGCGGATCTTCCGGGTCGACAACCCGCACACCAAGCCCGCCGACTTCTGGGAGTGGCTGATCGCCACGGTGCGCGCGGACGACCCGGACGTGATCTTCCTCTCCGAGGCCTTCACCCGCCCGGCCCGGCTCTACGGCCTGGCCCGGCGCGGCTTCAGCCAGTCCTACACCTACTTCACCTGGCGGGTCGCCAAGTGGGAGCTCACCCAGTTCGGCGAGGAGCTGGCCGCCAAGGCCGACGAGGCCAGGCCCAACCTCTTCGTCAACACCCCCGACATCCTGCACGAATCGCTGCAGCACGGCGGGCCCGGCATGTTCGCCATCCGCGCGGTGCTCGCCGCCACGCTCGCCCCCAGCTGGGGCGTCTACTCCGGCTTCGAGCTCTTCGAGCACGAGGCGGTGCGGCCGGGCAGCGAGGAGTACCTGGACTCGGAGAAGTACCAGCTGCGCCCGCGCGACTTCGCCGGCGCGCTGGCCCGCGGCGAATCGCTGCAACCCTGGCTGACCAGGCTGAACGAGATCCGCCGCGGGCACCCGGCGTTTCAACAGCTGCGCTACGTGCACTTCCATCACGTGGACAACGACGCGCTGATCGCCTACTCCAAGTTCGACCCGGCCACCGGCGACGCGGTGCTGGTGGTGGTGAACCTGAACCCGTTCGGCGCCGAGCAGGGGCTGGTCTCGCTGGACCTGCCCGCCATCGGCCGGGAGTGGCACGACCGCCCGGTGGTGGTCGACGAGGTCACCGGCGCGGAGTACCACTGGGGCCAGACCAACTACGTGCGGCTGGACCCGCCGCAGGCGGTCGCGCACATCTTCGCGCTGCCCTCGGTCCCGCAGCGGCTGCGCCCGCAGCTCGCCCAGCGCCGGACGCTGCGATGAAGCGCCGCGACCTGATGCTGCTGGCCGCGGGCACGCACCACGACCCGCACACCGTGCTCGGCGCGCACCCGCACGCCGAGGGCACCGTGGTCCGGGTGCTGCGCCCGCACGCCGAGCGGGTCGCGGTCCGGGTCGGCGGCACCGACCACCCGCTGGAATCGCTCGGCCACGGCGTCTTCGCCGCGGTGCTCCCCTTCCCGCAGCTCGACGACTACCGCGTGCTCGCCACCTATCAGGGCGGGCAGACCGTCCTGAGCGCCGACGGCTACCACTTCCTCCCCACGCTCGGCGAGCTCGACCTGCACCTGATCAACGAGGGCAGGCACGAGCGGCTCTGGGACGTGCTCGGCGCGCACCCGCGCCGCTACACCACGCTGGACGGCGAGGTCACCGGCACCTCGTTCGCGGTGTGGGCGCCGAACGCGCGCGGCGTCACCGTGATCGGCGACTTCGACAGCTGGAGCGGGCACAGCGCGCCCATGCGGGCGCTCGGCTCGTCCGGGGTCTGGGAGCTCTTCGTCCCCGGCGTCGGGCCGGGGACCAGGTACAAGTACCGGGTGCACGGCGCCGACGGCCGCACCGTCGACCACGCCGACCCGCTCGCCTTCGCCACCGAGCTGCCGCCGGCCACCGCCTCCGTCGTCACCGAAAGCAGCTACACCTGGGACGACGCCGCCTGGATCGCCACCCGCGCCACCGCCGAGCCGACCGCGGCGCCGATGAGCGTCTACGAGGTGCACCTCGGCTCCTGGCGGCCGGGGCTCGGCTACCGCGAGCTCGCCGACCAGCTCGCCGAGTACGTCGCCGACGCCGGGTTCACGCACGTGGAGCTGCTGCCGGTGGCGGAGCACCCGTTCGGCGGCTCCTGGGGATACCAGGTCACCTCCTACTACGCGCCGACCGCGCGCTTCGGCAGCCCGGACGATTTCCGCGCCTTCGTCGACCGGCTGCACGCGGCTGGCATCGGCGTCCTGCTGGACTGGGTGCCCGCGCACTTCCCGCGCGACGAGTGGGCGCTGGCCCGCTTCGACGGCGCCCCGCTCTACGAGCACCCGGACCCGCGCCGCGGCGAACAGCTCGACTGGGGCACCTACGTCTTCGACTACGGCCGCAACGAGGTGCGGAACTTCCTGGTCGCCAATGCGCTGTACTGGGTCGAGGAGTTCCACATCGACGGACTGCGGGTCGACGCCGTGGCCTCCATGCTCTACCTGGACTACTCGCGCGGCGCCGGGCAGTGGGAGCCGAACATCCACGGCGGCCGGGAGAACCTCGAGGCCGTCGACTTCCTGCAGGAACTCAATGCCACGCTGCACCGGGCGCATCCCGGGGTGGTCACGGTGGCGGAGGAGTCGACGGCGTGGCCGGGGGTCACCCGCGGCACCGATGTCGGCGGACTCGGTTTCACCATGAAGTGGAACATGGGGTGGATGCACGACACCCTCGGCTACCTGGGGCGCGACCCGATCCACCGCTCCTGGCACCACAACGAGGTCACCTTCTCGCTGGTGTACGCGTGGAGCGAGAACTACGTGCTGCCGATCAGCCACGACGAGGTGGTGCACGGCAAGGGCACGCTCTGGACCCGCATGCCGGGCGACGATTTCGCCAAGGCGGCGGGGGTGCGAGCCCTGCTCGCCTACATGTGGGCGCACCCCGGCAAGCAGCTGCTCTTCATGGGGCAGGATTTCGGGCAGTTCCGGGAGTGGTCGCACGAGCGCGGGCTGGACTGGGGTGAGCTGGAGAACCCGTTGCACGCCGGGATCCTCGGCGTGCTCCGCGACCTGAACGCCACCTACCGTTCGCGCCCCGCGCTGTGGAGTCAGGACACCGCGCCCGGCGGGTACTCCTGGATCGAGGCGGACGACAGTGCCTCGAACGTCCTGGCGTTCCTCCGCTACGGATCCGACGGGTCCGTCGTCGCCTGCGTCTTCAACTTCTCCGGTTCCGCGCACCGTGAGTACCGGGTCGGGCTTCCCCACACCGGTCGCTGGACCGAGATTCTCAACACCGATGCCGCCGACTACGGAGGTTCGGGCCAGGGCAACCTCGGCGGGGTGACCGCCGAGCCTTACGCCTGGCACGGGCGTCCCGCCTCCGCCACCCTGGCTCTGGCCCCCAACACCGCCATCTGGCTGGCTCCCGAGAAAGAGTGAGGTTTTTTCTCGGGGCCTAGCGGCCCCGAACCCCGCTCCAAGGGCCGGCGCTTCTCGCCGCCGGCCATGAGCGCACCCGCGGAGCGGGGGCGGGTCCGCAGGGCCCGGGATCCCCCGTCACGGTGACGCGAGCGTCAGTACAACGCGGCAGCGAGCTTGCGTCGGGCAGCGACGACGAACGGCTCCGCCTGATCGAACAACTCGAAGAGCTCGAGCAGCCGAGTACGCGCGGCAGTGCGATCATCACCAGCGGTGACCTTAACCGTCCCGATCAACCGCGCGAACGCCGCCTCCGGCTGCTGATTGAACAGCTCGAAATCCGCCGCCTGAATGGCCGCGCCGACATCGGTGGGATCGGCGTCGGCGGTAGCGAGCACCTCCGGCGAGAGCCCCTGCGCCCGCCCGAGGAACCGCAACTGCCGCAGCGCCCCCTTGGCCTCGTCGTTCTCCGGCTCGGCCGCGATGATCGCCTCGTACACCGCCTCGGCCCCGGCGAGATCCCCCCGCTCCAGCGCCTCCTCGGCCGCGACGAACCGCGGATCCTCGACCGGCTCCGGCTCCCCCGGCTCGCCACTGCCCTCGAGCTTCCCCGCGACGGCGTCGACGACCGCGGTCAGCCACTGCCGCACCTGCGGCTCCGGCTGCACCCCCTCGAAATCGGCGAGCGGCTGCCCGGCCGCGATCGCGACCACGGTGGGAATCCCCTGCACTCGCAGCGCCTGCGCGATCCGCATATTGGCCTCGGCCTCGACGGCGGCGAGATCCCAGCTGCCGCCGCTCTCGGCGACGAGCTGCTCGAAGAGCCGCACCAGCTCCACGCTGCCGGGGCTGCGCTGCGAGTACAGCACCACCACGACCGGCACCTGCGTGGAGCGGCGCAGCACCTTGGTCTCGAACTCCGCCTCCCCGACGGCGTAGTCGCCCGCACCGCCGCCACCCGACGCACCGGCCGGGGGCTGCTTGAGGCTGGACAGGTCCACCGCCCCGGACATGGCAGCGGCAACGGCGGGCGAGGGACGACGACTGGCTGGTCTGGTCACGGATTCAGTTTGGCACGACCCCGCGGGTCGTCACCATCCGATCTACGAGCTGACCCCGGCGGGCTGCTCGTCCTTGCGGGTGCCGGGCGCGCTGAGCTCGCCGAGCCTGCCGGTGCGCACCGCCCAGATCTCGAACAGCACGGTGCAGAACGGCGGGATGCTGGAGATCAGCGCCAGCGCCGTCGTTTTCAGATTCCAGCCCAGCTCACGCGCGGCCAGCAGCGCGGAGAGCACGAACAGCACGAAGATCGCGCCGTGGATCGGGCCGAAGATCTTCACCCCGATCTCGTTGCCCGGATCCGGGATGTACTTGAAAGCCATGCCGACGAGCAGGCCGAGCCAGGACAGCGCCTCCAGCACGGCGAAGAAGCGGAACCTACCGGCGACGCTGCGCAGGTCGAAGAAATTCATGCCGACATTGTGCCGGATCAACTACACCGAGTCGTAGTCGATCCGGTCACAACGGACAATCAGACCCGCACGATGAGCGCATCCCCCTGGCCGCCGCCACCGCACAGCGCGGCAGCGCCGACGCCACCACCGCGCCGCTTCAGCTCCAGCACCAGGTGCAGCAGGATGCGCGCCCCCGACATGCCGAGCGGGTGCCCGATCGCGATGGCGCCACCGTTGACGTTCACCTTCGCCGGATCGATCCCCAGCTTCCGGGTCGAGGCGATGCCGACCGCGGCGAACGCCTCGTTGATCTCGATCAGATCCAGGTCACCGGGGGCGATCCCCTCGCGCGCGCACGCCTTGACGATGGCGTCGGCCGGCTGGTCCTGCAGCGTCGAGTCCGGCCCGGCGACCACGCCGGCGGCGCCGATCTCGGCCAGCCACTCCAGCCCGAGCGCCTCCGCCTTGGCCTTGCTCATCACGACCACCGCGGCCGCGCCGTCGGAGATCTGCGAGGCGCTGCCCGCGGTGATGGTGCCGGTCTTGCTGAACGCCGGGCGCAGCTTGCCCAGCGACTCCACCGTGGTGTCGGCGCGAATGCCCTCGTCCTGACCGATCAGAATCGGGTCGCCCTTGCGCTGCGGCACCGCCACCGGCACCACCTCGTCGTCGAAGAGGCCGTTCTTCCAGGCCGCGGCGGCGCGCTGGTGCGAGGCCGCCGCGAAGGCGTCCTGCTCCTCGCGGCTCACGAAGTCGGGCTGGTCACCGGCGTTGCGCTGCTCGGTGAGCGCGCCCATGGCCTGGTCGGTGAAGATGTCGTAGAGGCCGTCGTAGGCCATGTGGTCGCGCAGCGTGACGTCGCCGTACTTGAAGCCCTCGCGGCTCTTCTCCAGCATGTGCGGTGCCCGGCTCATGGACTCCTGGCCACCGGCGACCACGATCTCGAACTCGCCCGCCCTGATCAGCTGGTCGGCCTGCGCGATGGCATTGATGCCGGAGAGACACACCTTGTTCAGGGTGAGCGCGGGCACGCTCATCGGGATGCCGCCGGCCACCGCGGCCTGCCTGGCCGGGATCTGCCCCGCGCCCGCGGTGAGCACCTGGCCCATGATCACGTACTCGACCAGCTCCGGCGCGACCCCGCCGCGCTCCAGCGCCGCCCGGATGGCGAAACCGCCGAGATCCGAGCCGCTGAAGTCCTTGAGGCCGCCGAGCAGCCGCCCGACCGGGGTGCGCGCACCGGAGACGATCACGGAAGTGGTCACGACGAGCCTCACATTCGTTGTCGAGTTTCGTACTCCACGGTAACCGGTACGACCGCACCACCCGCCGGAAGGTGCCGCGCTACCGTCGAGTACGTGAGCAACGTAACCGAACCCGTCACCTCCCCCGCAGCGTTCGTCCCCGGCGACTACGTCGTCGCGGTGGACCACACCGGCATCGCGGTGCCCGATCTGGACACCGCCGTCGCCTGGTACGCCGAGCACCTCGGCATGATCGAGACCCACCGGGAGGTGAACGAGGCCCAGGGCGTGCACGAGGCGATGCTCTCGCTGCCGAACGCCCCCGCGGGCGCCACCGCCATCCAGCTGCTGGCTCCGCTGAACGAGAATTCGACCATCGCGAAGTTCATCGATCGCAACGGTCCCGGCTTGCAACAGCTCGCCTATCGGGTCACCGACATCGAGGCCGTGTCAACACATCTTCGCGATCGCGGCGTGCGTTTGCTGTACACCGAGCCGCGCGGCGGAACGGCGGGTTCCCGCATCAACTTCGTCCATCCGAAGGATGCCGGGGGTGTGCTGATCGAGTTGGTGCAGCCGAACGCAAATGTCACGAATTAGTATCGGAGGGCTGACCGGGAAAATCGGCGAAATCTCCTTCCCGGTCGAGTCACCATCAATCCCCAACACGCTGTAGTTTGTGTGCCATGTCGTCACCCGAGTCCGATCGCAATCGCTTCGTTGCGCTCCCCTTCACCGTTGTGCGCAAGGGTTATGCGCAAGACGAGGTGCGTAACTACTTCGACCGTTTCGATGCCGAGCTGCGCGTCACCGCCACCGACCGCGACGCGGCCGCCGCTCAGGCCCGCAACCTCGCGGCCCAGCTGGAGGATGCCAGGGACGAGATCGATGAGCTCCGCAAGGAGGTCGACCGCCTCTCGGTGCCGCCGACCACCGCCGAGGGCATGTCCGACCGCATCTCCCGGATGCTGCGGCTCGCCTCCGACGAGGCCTCCGAGGTCCGCGCCCTGGCGCAGGCCGAGGCGGCCGAGATGGTCTCCATCGCCGAGCAGCAGGCCACCGAGATGCGGGGCAAGTACGAGTCGCTGCTCTCCGAGACCAAGGAGAAGCGCGAGGCGCTCGAGATCGAGTACGAGCAGACCCTCGCCAACGCGCGCTCCGAGTCCGGCAAGATCATCGAGGCCGCGCAGGCCGAGTCCGATCGCATCGCCAAGGAGGCGGAGGCCAAGCGCAAGGCCGCGCAGCAGGACTTCGAGGTCACCATGGCGGAGCGGCGCACCAAGCTGACCCGCGCCATGGAGGAGCTGGAGGCCACCTCCCGCGCCGAGGCCGCGCAGCGGATCAAGGACGCCACGGACGAGGCCAACCGCCTCATCTCGTCGGCCACCCAGACCTCCGATCGCAAGATCGCGCACGCCAAGGAACTGGCCGAGGAGATGCGCGTGCTGCGCGGGCGGGTGCTCGCCCAGCTGCTCGGCATCCGCGGCCAGCTCGACTCGGTGCCCGCCATGCTCGCCGCGGTCAACCGGGAGAGCGAGCTGCTCGACGGCGCCCCTGAGCAGCAGCGCAAGTCCATCGGCAACGGCGCCAAGCCGGTCGCGGGCACCCGCCCCAAGGCCATCCAGGAAGCCACCGACGAAGACGACGATGTCGTCGAGGAGCGGGAGAACGCCAACGTCAGCAACTGACGTCGGCTTCGACGTGACGGCGACGACGTAATACCCGCGAAGGCCGTCCCAGCAGGGGCGGCCTTCGCGCTGGTATCGCCGGCACGAGTTTCACGACCACCGGCGGGTGATGCGCCGCGTCCCCCGCCCCTCCCAGCAGCCCCGGTGCCAGTGCCGCCGGTCGTCCTCCCCGCCGTAGGCGGGCCAGGCGACCACGTGCGCCACGCCCGGGGCTATTTCGTGGTCACACCCCGGGCAGCGGTACGGCTTGCGCGCCCTGCTGCCCGGGATGGTTCGCACGGTGTAGACCTCGTCCCCGTCCGGCCCCGGCTCGCTGCGCCCGAACACGTCGCCGAGCGGCCGCGGCGAATCCGCCGGGCGGGCTGCACGCGCTTTCCTGCGGGACATGCCGCCCAGGGTAGCCGCCGGTTCAGAAGAGCCGGAACTCGTTGCTCTCCGTGCCACGCAGGGCGTTGTAATCGAGGGTGAGGCAGCGAATTCCACGGTCCTCCGCGAGCGTCCGCGCCTGCGGCTTGATCTGCTGCGCCGCGAAGACCCCCGCGACCGGCGCGAGCAGCGGGTCGCGATTCAGCAGTTCGAGGTAGCGGGTGAGTTGCTCGACCCCGTCGATCTCGCCGCGGCGCTTGATCTCCACCGCCACCGTCGCGCCCGCGGCATCCCGGCAGAGCAGGTCGACCGGCCCGATGGCGGTCATGTACTCGCGCCGCACCAGCGTGTAGCCGGTGCCGAGCGTCTGCACGTGCTCGGCGAGCAGCTCCTGCAGGTGCGCCTCGACGCCGTCCTTCACCAGCCCCGGGTCGACCCCGAGCTCGTGCGAGGAGTCGTGCTCGATCGCCTCCACGGTGATGCGGAGCTGCTCCCCCGCCTTGTTGGTGACCACCCAGAGCGCCGCTGCGCCCTCGGGGAACTCGGCGGAGTCCGGACCACGCTCCTCCACCCAGCAGGGCGGGCTCATCCAATTCAGCGGCTTGTACGAGCCACCGTCGGAGTGGACCAGCACCGAGCCGTCGGCTTTCATCATGAGGAGCCGGCGGGCCATCGGGAGGTGGGCGGTCAGCCGCCCCACGTAGTCGACCTGGCAACGGGCAATCACAAGGCGCACCGGGACGAGTGTAGATTATGGCCCCGGAAACGACTGAAGGCCCCGACCATAATGGTCGGGGCCTTCAGTGAACAATTGTTCCGGCGGTGTCCTACTCTCCCACACCCTGTCGAGTGCAGTACCATCGGCGCTGGCAGGCTTAGCTTCCGGGTTCGGAATGGGACCGGGCG
>NZ_JBFAHY010000003.1:397300-784853 GCF_040654395.1 Nocardia sp. NPDC050697 | reverse complement strand
CTCCCTATCTCTGCAGCGGCCCCCGCCCCCCCCCCGCGGCGGGGGTGGGGGCTTCCTCGGGGTGGCCCGGGCGGGCGGGCGGGCCCCCCCCCGCCGGGGGGCCCCCGCCGCCGAAGAGCCGCTCCAGCGCGGTGATGAAGTACGGGAAGTGGCCGGCGAAGCGCCGCAGGTCGCGATCCCGGTCGAAGCCGCCGAACCAGTAGAGCCCGGGGTCGCCGTCGGCGGTCGGATCGAGATCGCCGAATACCCGGATCCAGTGGTCACCGCGGCCGCCGACCACCGTGAAGGGCAGTGCCCGGGAGAACAGCAGCTCCTGCTGATCGACCGGGACGTCCGCGCGCCGGACGTGCTCCAGCCCGCGCTGCATGGCGCGGAGCTGGGCGGCCAGTTCGCGGCCGCGGTCGGTGCGCAGCGGCAGCCTGCTCGGAAGCAGCAGCGCGGCGACCCCGCCGAGCGCGATGGCGACGCCGACCAGCGCGTGCCCGGCGGTGAGCGCGAGGATCACGGTCACCGCGGCGCCGACCGCGATCAGCGCGGCGCCGAGGTAGCGCGGCAGCGCGCGGCTGCGCGGGTCGGTGAAGGTGCCGCGCGCGACGGCGTCGGCGATCAGCCCGGCGCGCAGGGCCTCCAGCGACATCCGCCCCGGTGCGCTGAGCTCGGAGAACCGGACGGTGTCGGCCCCGGCGGGGAGCAGCGTCTCGTAGACGATGCGCTCGTAGTCGCGCAGCTGGTCGTCGGCCGGGTTCACCCGCTCGATCCGCCAGTCCGCCTCCGCGATCCGGGTGATCCGCAGGTAGCGGCGGACAGCGAGATCCACGACGGTGGCGGCGAGGTCGACCGGGTCGGCGTGCTCGTCGAGCAGCAGCCCCGCCTCGCCGGGCAGCACGCCCTCCGGCGAGGTGAACTGCACGGTGCCGCCGTCCCGGAGCAGCGGGTCGATCACCCGGGTGCCGTCGTCGGCCGCACCGCGCCGTGCCCGGAACACCAGCGCCGCCAGGACGGCCAGCGCGGCGAGCAGCACGCCGAAGGCGATGAGGGCGGGCGCGGAGAGCGCGAAGGGCGAACGGCCCGGCTCGGTGACGTCGGCATTGGCGGGCACCGTGTTCGGCGGCAGCTGGAGCCGCAGGTCGATGGCGTCGCCGCGCTGCAGCCCGGTCTGCTCCAGGTAGAGCACGCCGTCCGGCTCGATGTGCACGTCCGCGCAGGGCCGGGTGGCGCCGATCGGGCCGAGTTTGCAGTCGACCAGCGCCATTTGGTAGCTCGGCGCGATCACGGTGGCGCTGATCGAGGAGACGTCGGCGTTCAGCAGCCCGACCCAGTTGAAGACCTGGCTCTCCGGCGCCACGCCGACGGTATTGCGCACGTGGTAGCGGAAGGTCGACTCGCCGGGGTTCGCCTCGATGCTGAATTGATCGTCGGCGAAGGTCGTCGTCCCGGAGCCCGCGGTCGCCACGTCGGTGACCTCGAAGCGCCGCTCCCTGCCGTCGCCGAGGTCGAGCCGCAGCGGCAGCGACATCCGGAACTGCCCGCCCGCAGGCACCGAGATCGTCTCGACCACCTCGAGCACGCCGTCCCGGTTCAGCTTCAGATCGGCGATGATCGCGGCGCCGGGCGCGGGCTGGGCGGCGGCGACCGGCGCGGTGGCCAGCGTGCCCGCCGCGGCCAGGAGCAGGAGTGCGGCTCGGGCGCCCCCCCGAAAACTCAGCATGGCTGGATACTCTAGACGGGTTGCTATCCTTCGTCGGCGGCTGTTGAACCTGTGAAGCGGAGGGGGACGGTGGAGTGACTCGACCTCCGCACGGCCAGGGTCCGGGCTCCGGAGGTCAGGGGCCGCCCGGGCCCTACGGGCCGCCGCCGGGGCAGCGGCCGCCGTCGGGGTATCCGCAGCAGCCGGGGCAGCGCAGGGCGCCCGGCTCCGCCCCGCCGCCGGGGCCATCGGCGCCGCCGCCGGGCTACTCCGGCCCGCCCCCCGGGCACGCCAGCCCGCCCCCCGGGCACTCCGCGAGGCCGCCCGGCTATGGCGCGCCCCCCGGGCACTCGCCGCAGCCCGGTTATGCCGCACCGCCGCAGGGGCGACCCCCGAGCTACGTGCCGCCGCAGGCGTATTCGCAGCAGCGGCCGCAGCCCTACGGCGCGCCGCAGCCGTACGGGGCGCCGCAGCCGTATGGGGCGCCGCAGCCCTACGGAGCGCCCCCGCCGTACGGCAGGCCGCCCGCGCCCTACGGCCCCCCGGGGCGGCCGAACCAGCCGCGGAAATCGGGCGGCGGCAAGGTCGTCTTCATCGTGCTCGCCGTGGTGATCGCGGTGGTCGCGGGGCTGGTGCGGCTCGGCGCCGCCGCGCACACCGCCGACCAGGCCACCGGCCCCGACCCGAGCTTCGGCTACCAGCCGCCCGGCGAGACCGACGCGGGCCCGGCCGAGACCGCCGCCAACCCGCTGCTCACCGATACCTCCGCCACCCTGCTGCCCGCGGACTGCGACTACGCGCCGTGGGGCACCGGGGTCGAGGTGGCGCGCACCTTCTTCGAGACCGCGGCGGGCTGCCTGGCCGACGCCTGGCGCCCCGTCCTCGGCGAGGCCGGGCTGCCGTTCTCCGACCCGGCGCTCTCGGTCACCGCCTCCACCGCGGGCGTCACCACCCCGTGCACCGGAACGACCAGCGAGTTCGCCGCGTTCTACTGCCCGGCCAACCGCACCATCTACATGCCGATCAGCCAGCTGCAGACCGACCTCTTCAAGGACAACTGGGTGGTCTACCTGTCGGTCTTCGCGCACGAGTACGGCCACCACGTGCAGGCGCTGAGCGGCATCCTGCGCAAGGCCAACAGCGACCGGGTGGACGCCGGGGTGCGCAGCACCGAGGGGCTCGAGCTCTCCCGCCGGGTCGAGCTGCAGGCCAACTGCTTCGACGGCATGTTCATCGGCGCCTCCTCGGAGGCGGGGTCGCTGAGCTCCACCCAGCTCAATGTGGCCAGGCGCGATGCCTACGGCCGCGGCGACCAGAGCGGGGACATGCGCGACCACGGCACCGCCGAGAACGGCGGCCAGTGGTTCGAGACCGGGGTCGAGCAGAACCGCACCGCCCGCTGCAACACCTTCACCGCCGCGGCGGGGCAGGTGAACTGAGCGCGGTCAGCGCGGTGCGAGCAGTTTCTGCGCCAGCGGGCCCGGCGCGGGCAGGTCGTTCGGGGTGCTCAGCCAGCCCGCGGTGACCAGCCAGAGCCGCTGCACGTGCGCGTCGGCGGTGTCGAAGAAGACCCGGCGGCCGCGGTTGTCCCGCAGGTCGTGCGCGAGCGTGTTCCACCGCGGCGAGCGCTCGTACCTGGTGCGGTAGTCGTCCACGAAGCGGGCGACCAGGGTGCCGATGGTCTCCACCGGTTGCAGCGAGACCCGCTGGCCGTACTTGGCGGCGTGGAAGCGGCGGCCCGCGCAGAGCGAGCGCGGGCTGGTGTTGTAGGCGATCCACCCCGCCCGCTGCGCCCGCTCCAGCAGCCACAGGTGCCGCACCGCGGTCGGCGCGACATCGCCGACGTACTCGCGGACCGCGGTGTGCACGGCGGGGGCGTCCAGGACGTCGCGCCTGGTCGGGCCCGCGCCGTGCCGGATCCAGTGGTCGTGGGTGAGCCGGGCCAGGATGCGCCCGAAATCGTCGATGCCGCACTGCGCCAGCTCGCCGAGCCTGCCGACCCGCTCCGACTCCACCCGGAGCTCCTTCCGCGCGATGTGCGTGCGGACGGCGGCGAGCGTCGGCACCGCGCCGTGCTCGAGCAGCTCCAGGATGGCCGCGGCGGTGCCCGGCTCGGCGGCGGCGGTGATCGGGAGCGGTTCACGCTCCGGCTCCAGCTCCGGTGGATCGATGGCCCGGCTCAGCAGGGCGACCGCGGTGCGGTCGGCGGCGAGTTCGGTCTGCGCGAGCCAGGCTGCGGCGATGGTGTCACACGACGGCACGGCGATACACACTCCTCGAACGAATCGTGGCGATCGTGTCGCCAGGGGAATCCGTGGTGGCGCTGGGTATTCGGGGTAACGATTCCAAGGTAACCAGCAGATTGCACCGCTGCGCCGGACGAAACCTGATGCGCGCGGGCGGGAAATCCGCGGGTAAACCGGCGTCAGGTCCGCTTACCGAGCTGTCCGGCGGTTTTCATCGGGAGAAGGGTCGATTTCGGTGAACCGGTCGCGGGGGATAGCTTCCCGATAGCCCCCTGCGGTGTGGGTCCGACCTGGGAAAAGGGTGCGCGCAGCGCTGTGATTTGCATCACGTATTGCGCTTCCCGGTGCGTCGGAGCGCTTTCCGGACAGCCGGAGCGCGGCTGGCTCGCTGTCGGTGGCCGCCGGTAACCTCTGGCCGTGGCTCTGTACCGGAAGTACCGACCGGCAACATTCGCTGAGGTGGTGGGGCAGGAGCACGTCACCGACCCGCTGCGCACCGCGCTGGACACCGGCCGCATCAGCCATGCCTACCTGTTCTCCGGCCCGCGCGGCTGCGGCAAGACCTCCTCCGCGCGCATCCTCGCGCGCTCGCTCAACTGCGTGCAGGGGCCGACCTCGACGCCGTGCGGGGTCTGCCCGTCCTGCGTCGCGCTCGGCCCCGGCGGGCCGGGCAACCTGGATGTGATCGAACTCGACGCCGCGAGCCACGGCGGCGTCGACGACACCCGCGAGCTGCGCGATCGCGCCTTCTACGCGCCCGCCGAGTCCAGGTACCGGGTGTTCATCGTCGACGAGGCGCACATGGTGACGACGGCGGGGTTCAATGCCCTGCTCAAGATTGTCGAGGAGCCGCCCGCGCACCTCATCTTCGTCTTCGCCACCACCGAGCCGGAGAAGGTGCTGCCCACCATCCGCTCGCGCACCCACCACTACCCGTTCCGGCTGCTTCCACCCGCCACCATGCGCGGGCTGCTCGGGAAGATCTGCGAGCAGGAGGGGGTGGCGGTCGAGGACGCGGTGTATCCGCTGGTCATCCGGGCGGGCGGGGGGTCGCCGCGGGACAGTCTGAGCGTGCTCGACCAGTTGCTGGCCGGGGCCGGGCCGGAGGGCGTCACCTATCCCCGCGCGGTGGCGCTGCTCGGGGTCACCGACGTCGCGCTCATCGACGGGGCAGTCGACGCGCTCGCCGCCGCCGACGGCGCCGAGCTCTTCGGGGTGGTCGAGCAGGTCATGGAGGCGGGGCACGATCCGCGGCGGTTCGCGGTCGACCTGCTGGAGCGGTTGCGCGACCTGATCCTGGTCCGGGCGGTGCCGGACGCCACCGAGCGCGGGCTGGTCGCAGGCCCCGACGACGTACTCGAGCGGCTGCGCGAGCAGGCGGGGCGGATCGGGCCCGCGACCCTCACCCGCTACGCCGAGCTGCTGCACGAGGGGCTCGGCGAGATGCGCGGCGCCACCGCGCCCCGGCTGCTGCTCGAGGTGGTGTGCGCGCGCATGCTGCTGCCCGCCGCCTCCGATACCGACGCGGCGACGCTCCAGCGGCTGGAGCGGTTGGAGCAGGCCGTGGCGGGCGGGGTCTTCGCGCCTGCCCCGCCGAGCGGGGCGGGCGCCACCGCCGTCGTGGTGCCGGATCCGGTGCCCGTCGCGGGCGCGGATCAGCCGCCGCGGCGGCGCGGGGCGGAGGCGATGGCGGCGTTGCGCCGGGAGCGCGGGGGTGAACGGGACGGTTCGCCCGCTGCCGATGCGGTGCCCGATGCTGCGGCGGGGAGCGGTGGAGCGCCGCAGGAAGTCGCGGATTCCGGCAGCGGCCGGGATGATGCGTCCGGGAGCGGACCCGCGGGCAGCCAGGTGGAGGCGCCCAGTGCTCCGAACGAAGGGCAAACGGTTGCTGCCGATGGCGGTGACGCGGCCGGGGCCGGCGCACATGCTGTCGCGCCTGCGGACGACTCGGATGACCGAGCGTCGCTCGGCGCGAGTCCGGCGACGACGGCGGCCGAGGGTGGTCAGGAGTCGCCCGAGGCGGTTGCCGCGCCCGCGGCGGATTCGGCGGTGGACAGCAGCCCGAAGTCGCTCGGGACTTCCGCCGCGGATGCGGCCGACCCGGCCGCCGGCGGTCACGAGGCGCGTGCGGCATCCACTGAGAGTCCGTCCGCGCCCGAGCCGCAGGATGTTCCTGCCGAGGGGCCCGCTCCCAGCCTGCCGGCGACGACGGGCTCGGCTCCCACGGCCGCCGGACCAGCCACCGCGTCATCGAACGGGGTGGCGGAGGCGGACGACGCCGGATCGGCACCGCAGGGCGCGGGGGACTCGGACGCCGAGATCCAGCGCATCGTCACCGACTCCTGGCAGGAGATCCGCGGCCGGGTCAAGGAGTTCAGCACAACCCTGCAGGCCCTGCTCTCCGGCGCCTCGGTGCTGCGGGTGGAGCGCGGCACCGTGGTGTTCGCGCACCAGAGCCCGCCGCTGGCCCAGCGCCTCTCCGACCCGCGCAATGTGGAGGCGGTGCGCTCCGCGATCCGCGCGGTGCTGAATCGCGAGTTCGACCTGCGCTGGGAGGCGGGCGGCGCCCCGCCGCCGCGCCAGCAGCCCCCGGCCAGGCAGCAGGGCCGCGCCGAGCGGAAACCGGAGAAGAGCGCCCCCCGCTACTCCCGCCCGAGCCAGAATCGGGAGGCGCAGCGCGAGCCCGCCCCGGATGACCAGGAGGGCGAACCCGCCTGGGGCCCGGCGACCCGCCCCGACCCCAAGCCGCCCACCCGCCCCGCGCCGGCCACCGGCCGCACCATCTCACCCCCCGCGGGCCGCGGCACGGCCGCGCCCGCCACCCGCACCCCGTACGACGACGTCCCGCCCCCGGACTACCCCGACCTCCCCGACGACCCCGGCCCGGACGGCGCCTACCCGCCCGACCCCACCGCCACCAGCGGAAACGGCTCTGCCTACGGCGCAGGCACCGCGATCCCGCCCACCACGGCGGAGGAGGAGCGGGAGATGCTGGCCGCCGCCGCGGAACCGGTGGCGCCCGGCGATCGGCGCGACCCGGACGAGGTGGCGCTCGAGCTGCTGCGCAGTGAGCTGGGCGCCACAAGGCTGGATGGTTGACAACCCTTGCCCTCAACACGTTAAGTTAACCGGAGTTCGCACACGCGGTAGTATGGTCGGGTGGCCGAGCTAGGTCGGGGCGCTGAAACGCGCCGATCGCTGCATGACCGGTTTTGTACAGCGTCAGGACGGTCGGTCCCAGGGCCGGTCGGCGAGGTAACCCCCCGCGTCCCTACCGCTCGCGGTACGGACACGACAGCGTTGGACGGGCGAGAGTCCGCACCGCCGCACCCCTAGGAAGGAACACTCCGATATGACCACTGAGGCCTACATTTACGAGGCCATCCGCACCCCGCGCGGCCGTAACAAGAAGGGCACGCTGACCTCGGTCAAGCCGGTCGATCTGACCGTTGGTCTGGTCCAGGAGCTGCGCAACCGCTTCCCCAACCTCGACGAGGACCGGATCTCGGACGTCATCCTCGGTGTCGTCTCCCCGGTCGGTGACCAGGGCGGCGATATCGCCCGCACCGTCGTGCTCAGCGCCAAGCTGCCCGACACCGTCGGCGGCGTGCAGATCAACCGCTTCTGTGCCTCCGGCCTGGAGGCCGTCAACATGGCGGCGCAGAAGGTGCGCTCCGGCTTCGACGACCTGGTGATCGCCGGTGGCGTGGAGTCCATGTCCCGCGTGCCGATGGGCTCGGACGGCGGCGCCTGGGCGCTCGACCCGGCCACCAACTACGACAACTACTTCGTGCCGCAGGGCGTCTCCGCCGACCTGATCGCCAGCATCGAGGGCTTCAGCCGCGACGATGTCGACGCCTACGCGGTGCGCTCGCAGGACCTGGCCGCCAAGGCCACCACCGGCGGTTACTTCGCCAAGTCCATCGTGCCGGTGAAGGACATCAACGGCCTGGTCGTGCTGGACCGGGACGAGCACATGCGCCCCGGCACCACGGTCGAGGACCTGGCCAAGCTGAACCCCTCCTTCTCGGTGGTCGGCGAGATGGGCGGCTTCGACGCGGTGGCGCTGCAGAAGTACCACTACGTGGAGAAGATCAACCACGTGCACCACGGCGGCAACAGCTCGGGCATCGTCGACGGCTCCGCGCTCGTCCTGGTCGGCAGCGAGGAGGCGGGCAAGGCCTCCGGGCTGACCCCGCGCGCCCGCGTCGTCGCCACCGCCACCTCCGGCGCGGACGGCACCATCATGCTGACCGGCCCCACCCCGGCCGCGCACAAGGTGCTGGCCAAGGCCGGGCTGACGCTGGACGACATCGACCTGGTCGAGATCAACGAGGCCTTCGCCTCCGTGGTGCTCAAGTTCCAGAAGGACCTGAACATCCCGGACGAGAAGCTGAACGTCAACGGCGGCGCCATCGCGATGGGCCACCCGCTCGGCGCCACCGGCGCCATGATCACCGGCACCATGGTCGACGAGCTGGAGCGCCGGAACGCGCGCTACGCGCTGGTCACCCTGTGCATCGGCGGCGGCATGGGCGTCGCGACCATCATCGAGCGGGTCTGACCCCAACCGGCAGCCGGAAATAGGAGACACAGAGCTGTGAGCGAAACCAACATGATCGGTTGGGAAAAGGATTCGGACGGCATCGTCGTACTGACGATGGACGACCCGAACCAGGGCGCCAACACGATGAACGAGCTGTACAAGAAGTCGATGACGGCGACCGTCGATCGGCTGGTCGCGGAGAAGGACGACATCACCGGTGTCGTGCTGACCTCGGCCAAGAAGACGTTCTTCGCCGGCGGCGACCTGAAGAACATGATGCACGTCGGCCCGGACGACGCGCAGGCGCTCTTCGACGAGCTGGCCGAGATCAAGGGCGCCCTGCGCAAGCTGGAGACCCTCGGCAAGCCGGTCGTGGCGGCCATCAACGGCGCCGCGCTCGGCGGCGGCCTGGAGATCGCGCTCGCCACCCACCACCGGATCGCGGCCGACGTGCCCGGCTCGCAGATCGGGCTGCCCGAGGCGACCCTCGGCCTGCTGCCCGCCGGCGGCGGCATCATCCGCACCGTGCGCAAGCTCGGCCTGCAGGTGGCGCTCATGCAGGTGTTGCTGCAGGGCCAGCGCAACAAGCCGGCCAAGGCCAAGGAGATCGGCCTCGTCGACGAGCTGGTCGGCTCGGTGGACGAGCTGGTCCCGGCCGCCAAGGCGTGGATCAAGGCCAACCCCGACAAGGGCGTGCAGCCCTGGGACGTCAAGGGCTACAAGATCCCCGGCGGCACCCCGGCCTCGCCGGCCTTCGCGGCCAACCTGCCCGCCTTCCCGGCGAACCTGCGCAAGCAGCTCAAGGGCGCCAACATGCCCGCCCCGCGCGCCATCCTCTCGGCCGCGGTCGAGGGCTCGCAGGTCGGCTTCGACGACGCCTCGCTGATCGAGTCGCGCTACTTCGTGCACCTGCTCACCGGGCCGGTCGCGAAGAACATGATCCAGGCCTTCTTCTTCGACCTGCAGACCATCAACAACGGTGGCTCGCGGCCGAAGGACGTGCCGAAGCGCGAGATCAAGAAGGTCGGCGTGCTCGGCGCGGGCATGATGGGCGCCGGCATCGCGTACGTCTCCGCCAAGGCCGGGTTCGAGGTCGTGCTCAAGGACGTCACCATCGAGGCGGCCGAGCGCGGCAAGAACTACTCCGAGAAGATCGAGGCCAAGGCGCTCTCCCGGGGCAAGACCACCGAGGAGAAGTCCAAGGCGCTGCTGGCCCGGATCACCCCCACCGCCGATCCGGCCGACTTCGCCGGCGTCGACTTCGTGGTCGAGGCGGTCTTCGAGAACACCGAGCTGAAGCACAAGGTGTTCCAGGAGATCGAGGACATCGTCACCCCCGACGCGCTGCTCGGCTCGAACACCTCCACCCTGCCGATCACCGGTCTCGCGAACGGTGTGAAGCGCCAGGAGGACTTCATCGGCATCCACTTCTTCTCGCCCGTCGACAAGATGCCGCTGGTGGAGATCATCCGCGGGGAGAAGACCTCGGACGAGGCGCTGGCCAGGGTGTTCGACTACACCCTCGCCATCAAGAAGACCCCGATCGTGGTCAACGACAGCCGCGGCTTCTTCACCTCGCGGGTGATCGGCACCTTCGTCAACGAGGCGATCGCCATGCTCACGGAGGGCATCGAGCCCGCCACCATCGAGCAGGCGGGCCTGCACGCGGGCTACCCGGCCGCGCCGCTGCAGCTCACCGATGAGCTGAACATGAAGCTCATGCAGAAGATCGCCAAGGAGACCACCGAGGCGGCCGAGCGCGGCGACATCACCATGGGCACCGAGCGGCACCCGGCGCTCGACGTCATCGACTTCATGGTCGAGCAGGGCCGCCCGGGCCGGCTGGAGAAGGCCGGCTTCTTCGAGTACGACGAGGACGGCAAGCGCCTGCACATCTGGCAGGGCATCCGCGATCACTACAAGACCAGCACCGACCTGCAGGTCCCGTTCCAGGACCTGGTCGACCGGATGCTGTTCGCCGAGGCCATCGAGACCCAGAAGTGCTTCGACGAAGGGGTGCTCACCTCGACCGCCGACGCCAATATCGGCTCGATCTTCGGCATCGGCTTCCCGGCCTGGACCGGTGGCGTGCACCAGTTCATCGTCGGCTACCCGGGTGGGCAGGAGGCCTTCGTGGCCCGTGCCGACTACCTGGCCGAGAAGTACGGCAAGCGCTTCGAGGTCCCGGCCTCGCTGCGCAAGTAGGCAGTAGCCCGACGGGCCCGGCACCGCAGCGCGGTGCCGGGCCCGTCGCGTCTGGAGCACTGCACGGATTTTCGGGCCGCGCAGCGGATTTCGCTGTGGCGAACAGCACGGTCTTGTTAACCGTACGGTTTGTGGTGCTCTTCACTCCTACTCGTGAGTTCGGCTATTTTGATCGCGTGCTGAGTGGGCGGACGGGTCGGGCCGTAGCGGGAGTATTGGCAGGTGCAGCGCTGGCGCTGCCGGGGGTGGTGCCGACGGCGGGGGCGGCGCCGCCCGCGGTCCGGCTGCTCGGCGAGCAGGTGCTGCCCTTCGGGCTGGAGTTCGACGGCACCACGGTGGGCGGGCTCTCCGGCATCGACTTCGCCGCGCGCACCGGTGAATACGTCCTGATCAGCGACGATCGCTCGGAGCGCGACCCGGCCCGGTTCTATACCGCCCGGTTCGCGGTGGACGACCGCGGCATCGGCCCGGTCACGCTCACCGGCACGCACCCGCTGCAGGCCCCGGACGGCGCCGAATACGGCGCGCTCTCGGTGGATCCCGAGGAGATCCGGGTGGATCCGCGGACCGGCGATTTCGTCTGGACCCAGGAGGGCGAGCGGTTCGAGGACCTGCTCATCGACCCCGCCACCCGGATCGCGCACCCGGACGGCTCCTACGCGGGCGCGCTGCCGATCGCGGGCAGCACCGCCATGCGGGCCAGTTCGGGGCCGCGCCGCAATGCCGGGCTGGAGGGCGCCACCTTCGCCGCCGACGGCATGCTCTTCGTGACCGCGCTGGAGGGGCCGCTGCTGCAGGACGGCCCGGCGCCGACCGCCGCCGCGGGCGCGCCGATCCGGCTCACCGTGCAGGCGCGCTCCGGCCCGGTGCTCGCGCAGTACGCCTACCCGGTGGAGCCGGTCTTCGTGCCCGGCGACGGCAGCAACGGCGTCGCGAGCCTGCTCGCCGAGAACACCCTCGACCCCACCAAGCTGCTGGTGCTGGAGCGCGGCTACGTGCCCGGGCAGGGCAACCGGATCCGGATCTACCGCGCCGATATCGCGGCCGCCGCCAATGTGCTGGACAAGCCGATCGGCGGCGCCAAACCGGTCGCGAAGGAGCTGGTGGCCGACCTCACCCAGCTCGGCCTCGGCCACGTGGACAATATCGAGGGGATGACCTGGGGGCCGCGGCTCGCCACCGGCGAGCGCACCCTGATCCTCGTCAGCGACAACAACTTCGACGACAAGCAGAAGACGCAGGTCATCGCGCTGGCACTGCGCTGATCGGAACCTTCGATCGGTAGCGAGCCGCCGCGCCGGGCGGAAGCGCACCGCTCCGGCATCCGGCGCGCTACGTTGGAGGGTGTGTACCGCGCCGTCGAGTGAGGTCGAGGTGGTCCGGTGAACCGACCCTCGCCGGAACGGGCGGCCCCCGACCGGGGGCCGGCCGGATCCGAGACTCGACGGCACCTGCCCGACCCCGGTCCGGCCGACGATCTGACCGAGATCGTCGCCGAGCTGGCCGGGATGGGGCTGGCCGAGGCGGCGACCATCGGCCGCGGCGGCTTCGGCGTCGTCTTCCGCTGCGTGCAGACCACGCTCGGCCGGGTGGTCGCGGTGAAGGTGCTCTCCTCCGACCTGGACGCCGAGAGCCGGGCCCGCTTCCTGCGCGAGGAGCAGGCCATGGGCCGGCTCTCCGGGCACCCGAACATCCTGGACATCCTGCAGGTCGACGTCACGCCGAGCGGGCTGCCGATCATCGTCATGCCGTTCTGCGTGCGCGGCTCGCTGGACGACACGCTGCGCGAGCAGGGGCCGCTCGGCTGGGCCGATACGCTGCGCGCCGGGGTCAGGCTGGCCGGCGCGATCGAGAGCGCGCACCGGGCCGGCATTCTGCACCGCGACGTGAAACCGGCGAATGTGCTGCTCAGCGCCTACGGCGAACCGCAGCTCACGGATTTCGGCATTGCCCGCATCCCCGGTGGCTTCCGCACCTCGGGCAATCTCATCACCGGCTCGCCCGCGTACACCGCGCCGGAGGTGCTCGGCGGCCAGGAGCCGAGCGTGCGCTCCGATGTCTACGGCCTCGGTGCCACGCTCTTCGCCGTGCTCACCGGGCACGCCGCCTTCGAGCGGCAGGCCGGGGAGAAGGTGGTGGCGCAGTTCCTGCGGATCACCACGCAGCCGGTGCCCGACCTGCGCGAGCACGCCATCCCGGACGATGTCGCCGGGGTGATCGAGCGGGCCATGGCCCCCGACCCGGACGACCGCCCGGACAGCGCGTACGCCTTCGGCGAGCTGCTGCGCGAGGTGCAGCGGGCGCACGGCAGGCCGCCGGACGAGATGGCGCTGCCGCTGGTCGCCGAGGCCGGGTTCGGCGGGGCCGTTGCCGACGACGAGGATTCCGGCCCGGAGCCGACCCGGCGCGGCACACCGCCCGCGGGTACCGTCCCGCCCACCCCGGCCACCAAGTTCCGGCCGCCGACCCCGCTGCGCGCGCCGGTGCGCCGCGACGAGCTGCTGCGCATCCTGCACGCGGGCGGGCTGCGCAGGCTGGCGCTGATCCACGCCCCCGCCGGGTACGGCAAGAGCACGCTGGCCGCGCAGTGGCGAGCGGAGCTGCAGGAGCGCGGGATCGCCGCCGCCTGGATCGGGATCGATGCCGACGACGACGCCGCGAGCTGGTTCCTCGCGCACCTGATCGAGGCCGTCCGCCAGGTGCGCCCGGATATCGGGCTCGGGCTCTGCCAGGTGCTGGAGGAGCGGCCGGAGGACGGCATCGGCTACGTCGTCGCCACCCTCATCGACGAGCTGCACAGCTCCGGCGAGCCGGTGGTGGTGCTGATCGACGACTGGCACCGGATCACCGACGAGGGCGCCCGCGGCGTGCTCGACACCCTGCTCGGCAATGGCTGCCACCACCTGCGCTTCGTCCTCGCCACCAGGGAACTCGGCGCGCTGCCGCTGAGCCGGCTCCGGGTCGACGACGAACTGGTCGAGATCGACGCCGCGCGGCTGCGCTTCGGCCCGGAGGAGACCGGCGAGGTGCTCGCGCACGGCGAGCCGCCGACGCTGACCGAGGCCCAGGTGGCGGCGATCGCCGCGGCCACCGACGGCTGGCCCGCCGCGGTGGCGCTGGCCGGGCTCTCGCTGCGCAACGGCGCCGATCCGGAGCTCCTCGTGCAGAGCCCGGGCGCGCACGGCATCGGCGAGTACCTCACCGAGAACGTGCTGCACTCGCTGGAGCCGCGGCTGCTGGAGTTCCTGATGGATGTCGCGGTGACCGAGCGGGTCAGCGGCGCGCTGGCCACCGCGCTCACCGGCGACCCGGAGGCCGAGCTGCTGCTGGCCGAGGCGGAGTCGAGGGAGCTCTTCGTCACCCGCAGCCACCGGGACCCGAGCTGGTTCCGCATCCAGCCGCTCTTCGCCGAGTACCTGCGCGCCCGGCTGGACCGGGTGCGCCCCGGCCGCTCGCGCGCGCTGCACCGCAGGGCGTCGCGCTGGTTCGCCGAGCACCAGCAGCTGCGCAAGTCGGTGGATCACGCGCTCGCCGCGGCCGACCTCACCATGGCGCTGGACCTGCTGGAGGGCGGCGGCATGGACCTGATCGACGGGTCGCGGCTGGCCACGCTGCTCGGCACCGTCTCCAAGCTGCCGATGCAGCAGGTGGCGTCGCGCTCCAAGCTGCTCATGGCGGTGGCGCGGGCCAATGTGAACCTGCAGCAGTCCGGGGCGGCGCGCAGCACGCTCGGCAAGCTCTCGAACCTGCTGGCGCGCGGGTCGTCGGACGACGCCGAGGTGGTGACGCAGCGCTGCGCGGCGGCGGTGCTCGCGGCCGCGGACGACGTCGCGCGGGACCGCACCGACGGCGTGCTGGACGGGGTGGCCGACTGCCTGGCCCGCGCCGCCGAGCTGCCCGCCTGGACCGTCTCCACCGCCGCCAACCTGGCGAGCTTCGTGCACTGGGCGGAGTTCGACTTCGGCGAGGCGGCGCGGGTGCAGCAGTGGGCCGCCGAGTACCACGCCGGGTCGAAGGACCCGCTCGGCGCGGTCTTCGGGCTGTGCGGGGAGGGGGCGATCGGGTACGAGCTGCTCGATATCGGCGCCGCCGACGACCGGTACCGGCGCGCCTACGAGCTGGCGCTGACGAAGTCGGGGCCGCGCTCGCACGCGGCCCGGCTGGCGGCGGCCATGCTCGGCGAGCTGCGGTACCGGCAGGGTGAGCTGGAGGCGGCGGCGGAGCTGCTGGACGAGAGTCACCGGCTCGCCACCCGGATCGGGCCGGTCGACTTCCTGATCCCGGTCTACGTGATCGGGGCGCGGGTGAAGGCGCTGCGCGGCGATCCGGAGGCCGCGCTCGCCCGGCTGGACGAGGGCGCCAGGCTGGCCGCGGGCAACGATCTGGCGCGGCTCGCCGCGCACGTGCGGGCCGAGCAGCTGCGGCTCGGGTTCGTATCGCCGGAGCCGGGGGAGCCGGACGGTGCGCCCTACGGGGCCGGGCGGCGGCGCGGGGCGGCGGCGCTGGTCGCCGAGGCGGAGGAGATCGCGGCGGTTCGCACGCTGCTGGCGCGGCACGCCGCCGGGGTGGACGGTGATCTCGCGGATCGGGCGATTCGCCGGGCGCGGGCGTTGCGCAGCCGGACCGTGGAGCAGCAGCGGCCGCGGGCCGAGCTCGACACCACGCTCTTGCTGGCCGAGTGTCTCGCCGCGGCGGGGTGGGTCGGTGAGGCGGCGCATCTCGTGCGGCCCGTCGCCGCCACCTGCGCCGAGATCGGATGGGCCCGGCCCCTGCTCGACACCGGGCCCGGTATCACCGCGATCCTCCGCGTACTCGGAGCAGAGGAGTAGGAAGCTATTTCCACCCCTACGGGGTGGAGCCCCCTTCGGCTACCGCCGGAGGTGAGACCAGCGGACCACAGCGCTGCCCGCCCGACGTTCCGGGCGGGCAGCGGCACGGGAACCTACGGGTTCCACCAGGGGCGGAGGGGGACGTTCCAGAGCCCGTCGGGGCCGAGCTTGACCCCGAGCACCTGGTGCAGCTGCACCACATTGCGCTGGAAACCGAGCCGGCTCCCGGCCATGTACAACCCCCAGACCTTGGCGGTCCCCTCCCCGGCCTCGGCGACGCAGGCATCCCAGTTCCGCACCAGGTTCTCGCACCACTCCGCGAGCGTGAGCGCGTAGTGCTCGCGCAGGTTCTCCTCGTGCAGCACCTCGAGCCCGACATTCTGGATGTCGCTGATGATCCGGCCGGAGCCGATCAGCTCGCCGTCCGGGAACACGTAGCGGTCGATGAAATCGCCCGCCTTCGTGGTCTTGGTGTTGTCGTGCCTGGTGATGCAGTGGTTCAGGAAGAGCCCGCCCTCGCGCAGCTTGCCCTGGATGAAGCGGAAGTAGCTCGGGTAGTTGTGCACCCCGATGTGCTCGGTGAGCCCGATCGAGGAGACGGCGTCGAACCCGGACTCCGCGATGTCGCGGTAGTCGCTGTGCCGCACCTCGGCGAGCTCGGAGAGCCCCTCGTCCGCGATCTTCTTCTGCGCCCAGGCCGCCTGCTCGGCGGAGAGCGTCGCCCCGATCACCCGGACTCCCCGCCGGGCGGCGTAGCGCACCATCCCGCCCCAGCCGCAGCCGATGTCGAGCAGCCGGTCACCCTCCTTCAGGTGCAGCTTGTCGAAGACCAGCCGGTACTTGTTCTCCTGCGCCTGCTCCAGCGTCCAGTCCGGCTCGCCGTAGGCGGCGCAGGTGTAGGTCATGGAGGGGCCGAGCACGTGCTCGTAGAAGGCATTGGAGACGTCGTAGTGGTGGTGGATCGCCTCCGCGTCCCTGGTCTTGGAGTGCCGCAGCCCCTCCAGGGCCACCCGGCGCCAGCGCGGCAGCGTCTCCTGCGGCGGCGGCGGGACCGGGCGCAGCCGCTCCCAGCCGAGCGAGCGCGCGATGGTCACCAGGGTGAGCGCCGACGGCCGGTGGAATTTCAGCGACTGCATGGCGTGCAGCGCCGGGTACGGGTCGCCCGGGTGCACGCCGTGCACCACCAGGTCACCGGCGATGTAGGCCCGGGCGAGGCCGAGGTCGCCGAGCGCGTTCACCAGGTAGTTGATGCCGCGCGGATTGCGGATCTCCAGAACGAACTCGGAGTCCTCCGGGCCGGTCGCGCTGCCGTCGAACGCGGTGAATCGAACCGGCACCGGGCCGTCGACCAGCGTTTCGATGATCTCCGCGATCGTCAATTTGGTTCCGAGTTCGGCCAATACGTCGGATCGGTCTCGGAAAGTGGTCATTGTCTCTGCACCGCCTTCGCATACAGGTCCAGCAGCCGCTGGTCCGGGTCGTAGCGTTTTTTCAGCTCGGTGTAATGGCTGCCGCCGTAGAGCGCCGCGAATTCATCCTTGTCGTAGAAGGAATCCGAGTACAGCGATTTGTGACCGTCGAACTCGGTGACGGTGCGCTCGATGGCGCGGTTGGCCGCGCCCTCCGGCTGCCCGGGAACGGTCGGCACCGCCGACCAGAATCCGACATTCACGTACGTGCGGCCCGGCGCCAGCGGGTAGAGCGGCCAGGCGCGGCCACCGGCGTCGGTCTCGGCCCCGCTGTCGCGCAGGCGCAGCGGGCAGAGCCAGAGCGGCTCGATCGGGATCTCCCGCAGGAACCACTCGACGAAGTCGGCGGTGCGCTCCACCGGCACCTCGATGTCCTGCACCACCCGCTCCTGCGGCGGGTTGCCCTTCCTGGCCCCGAGCCGGTCGGCGATCCCGTACCGGCGATCCAGCGCGACCAGCTTCCAGTAGAAGCTGCTGCGCCGGTACCGCTTCGGCCAGAACCGGCGGATGCGCGGGTTCTGCGTGCCGAAGGCGCGCGAGCACCAGAACCAGTCGGTGTCCCAGCGCCAGAGGTAGTCGGCGATGGTGAGCCGGTCCCGCTTCGGGGCGGCGCCGTCGTGCCTGATCGACTGGTAGAAGATCGACATCCCGGTGTAATCACTGGTCGGGCCCGGTTCGTCGGTCTGCCTGCCGAGGATCAGGTAGCTCTCGTCGGCGGTGAAGACCACGCCGTCCAGGTAGTCCACCCGCTCGCCGTCGTGCGCCCGCTCCAGCACGATCCTGGCCAGCGCCGCCTCCAGCGCGCGCAGGTCGTGGAAGCGCAGGTGCCGCAGCTCGACGTAGGGCAGCACCGGCTCCAGCTCGATCTTCAGCCGGACGGTGTAGCCGAGCGTGCCGTAGGAGTTCGGGAAGCCGCGGAACAGGTCGGCGTACTCGCCGTCGGGGCGCACGGTGCGGATCTCGCCGGAGCCGGTGAGGACATCCATCTCCAGCACCGACTCGTGCGGCAGCCCGCTGCGGAAGGAGGTGGACTCGATGCCGAGCCCGGTCACCGCGCCGCCGAGCGTGATCGTCTTGAGCTGCGGCACCACCAGCGGCGCGAGCCCGTACGGCAGCGTCGCCGCCACCAGGTCCTCGTAGGTGGTCATCCCCGCGACGTCGGCGGTGCGGGCCGCCGGGTCCACCGCGATCACCGAGGCGAGCCCGGAGACATCGAGCCCCGGTGCGGAATTGCTCGCCCTGGCCCGGAACAAATTCGACGTTTTCTTCGCCAAACGGACATTCGCGTCGGCGGGAATGGCGCGATAGCTCGCGAGTAGTCGCTCGACGCCTTCCTGATGCGCGGCGAAACCGGATTCGCGTGCGGCCGGGACGTGGCCGGCCTTCCTCATCGGACTCACTGCCACCCCTCGACGCTAGTACGTCGAACCGGCACCGGCCACCACGTTCACCGTGTCGGCCGAGAAATGTCACGGAGGGGGGCGAACAGGGAACAAGCAGGTAACACGGCGGTGTTGTATTCGGCTCGACGGCGGGCGCGCATTCGTGCGGCAACCCGGGATCGGGCAGGATCTCTTGCGTCCGGGCGTTCGAGCCCGGACGTTTCGGTCAGCGTGGGCGCCGGGGGCCGGCGTCCGGAGAAGGAGTGCGAAGTGGGACAGGTCAGCGCCAGCAGTTCGATCACGGTGCCCGCGGATCCGCAGCGGGTGCTCGCGGCCGTCGCCGACTACGACACCGTCCGCCCGCGCATCCTGAGCGCGCACTACCGCGACTACCGCGTGGTCGAGGGCGGCAAGGGCACCGGCACCGTCGCCGAGTGGATCCTGCAGGCCACCGAGAAGCGGCAGCGCAATGTGCGCGCGGTGGTCACCGCGGCGGATTCCACCGTCACCGAGAAGGATTCGAACTCCACCCTGGTGAACACCTGGACCGTGAGCCCCGACGGCACCGGCTCCACGGTCACGCTGCTCACCACCTGGAACGGTGCGGGCGGGGTCAAGGGCATCTTCGAGGGCATCTTCGCCCCGCTCGGGCTGAAGAAGATCCAGGCCGAGGTGCTGGAGAACCTGAAGAACGAACTGGCCTAGCGGCTCTCGCCGATATCGAAGAGGTTCCCCTCGGGATCGCTCAGCGTGGTCCAGCGCGCGCCGTACTCGTCGAACTCGCCGAGCTGCTTCGCGCCGAGGGCAAGTGCCCGCTCGACCTGCGCCCGCCGCTCCGGCGTGTGCAGGTCGAGGTGCACGGAGTTCTTGCCCGGCGTCTTGTCCGGCACCTTGATGAACATGAGCGTCGGGGCGCCGCCGACGGTGGCGAAGTACTCCGACGCCTCCGGATCGACCGTGCGGTCCAGCAGTTCGGCGTAGAAGCCGGCCAGCGCGGCGGCGTTCTCGCTGTCGATGGTGACGTGCGCGAGCTCGAGTGACATGGGGTTCCTCCTGGGTCAGCGGATGGGCCAGCAGATTTCGGTGCGGTATCCGGCCGGGTCGTCGATCCGGTCCGGCCCGGCCAGGTAGATCTCGCGGATGGGCTCCGGCAGCGAGGTGTCGTGTGCGGCGACGTGGCTGCCGAGCGCGCCGTAGCTGCGGTCGAAGTCCTCGAAGCCGCCCTCGTGCACGGCGACGGCGAAGCGGCCGCCGGGCAGTTCGGCGAGGACCGGGGCCGGGTGGGTGTCGGGGGCGGCGGGCAGCGGGCCGCCGGTGCCGGGCGGCACCGGGACGTAGGCCGTCACCGCGCCCGCGTCCTCCTCGAACCAGGCGGCGGAGTACGTCGCGCCGCCCGGCCCGGCCGGGGTGACCCCGGCGGCGGCGAGCGTGCGGTAGAGCAGGGCGAAGGCGCTGCCGCACCACGGTCCGATCTCGGCGCGGGCCAGCCCCTCGGTGACGGTGAGCGCCGGGAAGGCGGCCGTGGTCCGGTACTCCACCGGCAGCGCCCGCGACCCGGGCGCGAGCAGCGCGCGCAGCGACGCCACCACGTCCCTGGTGCGGTTCAGCTCCCGCTCCATCCGGAGCAGGTGCGCGCGCAGCGCCCCGTCCCGCGCCGCGGTATCGCCCGCGTCGAGCACCGCGCGGATCTCGCCCACCGGCATGTCCAGCGCGCGCAGGCGGCGGATCAGGTGCGCGGCGGGCACCTGATCCACCGAGTAGCGGCGGTAGCCCGAGCCCGGGTCGATCGCCGCGGGCTCGAGCAGCGCGATGTCGTGGTAGTACCGCAGCGCCTTGACGCTGAGGTAGGTCAACCGGGAGAACTCCCCGATCGGGACGGTCGCTGTCATGGGCTCCAGCGAACACCCTCCCGTGGCGGGAGAGTCAACCGATCACGGGGTGGCGACCACGAAGGTGAGCAGCAGGGTGTTCTGCAGCGCGCCGAGCCACCACGAGTAGCCGAACCAGACCCCGGGCGAGACCTCGCGGATCTCGTCGTGCACCTGCGGGGTCGGCGACGGCGCGTAGTTCAGCACCCAGGCCTGGCGGCCGTCGAGCAGCGCGCTGCCGCGGTAGATGTTCGCGGGCCAGGCGGCGATGTCGAGCCCGGTGACCCGGTTGGTGAGGGTGCCGCCGTCCGGGCCGGTGGCGAAGGTCTTGCCGATCCAGAAGGCGGGGGCGATGCCCTGGATGTAGCCGGGGCGCACCACCCAGCCGCTGGTGACGCCCTGCGGCGCGGCGCCGGGCGCGGCCTCGTGGAAGAGCAGATCCTGCTGCTCCGGCGAGCAGCGGAAGCGGAGCGCGTCGATGGTCGCCGCCCGATTGCCGGAGTCCAGGACGCAGCCGCCCCCGTAGTCGGCGACCCCCGAGTCGGCCTGGGCGGTACCGCCCCCGGCGAACAGCAGCACCATGGTCGAAGCGGCTATGGTGAGAACGGACTTACGGAGAAGCGGGGACATCGTCGGCTCCAGGGTCGCTACCGGTCATCGATTACCTTGTCGGGAAGATCGCCGCGCTGTAGCCGGTGCGACAAAAATCCCGGACCCGACCCGAGTTCCATGATAAATCCTCGCAAAACGTGCGATGTACCGGTCCCCGGCCCGGACTAGTCTGGAGCTGACATTCCCGCCCGCTGGAAGGATTCTCTCGTGCAACCCGATGGCCAGTTCGACATGCAGCAGCTCCTCGCGCAGGCGCAGCAGATGCAGCAGGCGGTGATGGAGGCGCAGGCCGAGATCGCGGCCTCCGAGGTGCAGGGGCAGGCAGGCGGCGGCCTCGTGCAGGTCACCATCAAGGCCTCGGGCGAGGTGGTCGCGCTGACCATCGACCCCAAGGTGGTCGACCCCGAGGACGTCGAGGGGCTGCAGGACCTGGTGATCGGCGCCGTCAACGACGCCATGGCGAACGCGCAGCAGCTGGCGGCCGAGCGGCTCGGCCCGCTCTCCGGCGGCTTCGGCGACGGCGGCCAGCTGCCGGGCCTGTAGAGGCCGTAGGTGTACGAGGGCCCGGTCCAGGACCTGATCGACGAGCTCGGGCGGCTGCCCGGCGTCGGTCCGAAGAGCGCGCAGCGCATCGCCTTCCACCTGCTCGGCGTCGAGGCGCCGGAGATCGACCGGTTGCAGGCGGCGCTGCAGAAGGTGCGCGACGGCGTGCGCTTCTGCGCCGAATGCGGCACCGTCTCCGACGGCGAGCTCTGCCGCATCTGCGTCGACCCGCGCCGCGACCGCACCATGATCTGCGTGGTCGAGGAGCCGAAGGACGTCCAGGCGATCGAGCGCACCCGCGAGTTCCGCGGCCGGTACCACGTGCTCGGCGGCGCGCTCGACCCGCTCAACGGGGTCGGGCCGGACCAGCTGCGGATCCGGCAGCTGCTCGCCCGGATCGGGAATCAGCAGGACGGGGTGGACGTCAGCGAGGTCATCATCGCCACCGATCCGAATACCGAGGGGGAGGCTACGGCCACCTACCTCGTGCGGATGCTGCGGGACTTTCCGGGGTTGTCGGTGACCAGGCTGGCTTCCGGGCTGCCGATGGGTGGGGATCTGGAGTTCGCGGACGAGCTGACGCTGGGCCGGGCGCTTTCAGGGCGTCGTGCGCTGTAACTTTGGCCCGGCTCCGCCGGGCGTGTTCGCCGCCCTTCGGGGTCCCGTTGTTCAGCGCTCGAGACTCGCGCCCTCGGCGCATGCGCTTCGAGCGCTGAACAACGGGACGGGCGGCGAACGGGGCTCGTAAGACTCGCCCCCTGGGGGCCGGGTTGACTACAGCTCGACCGGGGTCCAGGGGACCCGGTCGAAGCTGTCGCGTTCGCCGCGGGCCCAGTCCCAGATGAGGGCGGCCACGGTGGCGGGGTCGGGGAGTGTGGTGCCGAAGTGGCGGTCGGGGGCGCCGTCGCGGTACTCGAGGGTGTACTCGCCGGACTCTTCGCGGTAGGTCTGGATGTAGTCGTGCGGGCCGCGGTCGACCACCAGGTAGGGGTTGGGCGCGGTAAGGCCGGCCACCCAGTCCCTGGTCAGGCGTTCGGTGAGGTAGGGGAACTCGCCGGCGCCGCCGTGGCTGACGGCGAGCGGGAGGTGGCCGGCGGGGTCGATGAGCCAGGCCAGCTGGGGGTCGAAGAGGGCGTAGCCGCGGGGGGTGGCGAGCTCGAAGAGCAGGGCGCGGCCGAAGCCGATGGCGTCGTACGGCATCGGCACCGGCAGAGTGGCGCCGGTCGCGTGGCCGCCGATGGGCGCGACGCTGAGGAACGAGTCGTCCTCGGGGAGTGCGCCGTTGCGCCGGTTCAGTTCGGCGGCGATCTCGGCGATCACCGCCGACTCCGGCGCGCCCTCGTTCGCGTCGAGGAACTCCTCCGCCTCCGGCACCGTCGACGCGACCCCGGAGGGCAGCAGGACCAGGTCGTAGCTCACCCGGCGAGCCTACCGAGCCCGCGCTCCGCGCAGGCGCAGCCACCCGCCAGGTCGGTGCACTCCACCACGAAGGCGTGCCGCACCACCTCGAACTCGACGCAGCCGCCCTCGGTGCACTCGGCGAACCGCCCGGCGTGCGCGATCAGCGTCCCGTGGCAGTGATCCGTTCCGGCCGCGCAGGCCGGGCATGCGTTCGCTCCCATGTGCTCCGGTCTACCACCGGACACCGACAGGGGGAATCAGGCGCGCAGCCGCTCCCGGCGCAGCTGCTCCACCTCGGGCAGCGCCAGCGGCGGCAGCTCGGTGACCCCGAGCGCCCGGCAGAGCAGCAGATCGGCCAGCTCCGGATTGCGGGCCAGCGCGGGGCCGTGCATGTAGGTGCCGATCACCGAGCCCTGCACCACCCCCTCCAGCCCGTCCCCGACGCCATTGCCGACCCCGCGGGTCACCCGGGCCAGCCCGGCCGCGTCACCGCCGAGCTTCGTTCCGCCCCTGTGGTTCTCGAAACCGGTGAGCGGCGCCGTGAGCCCGGCCACGGTGGGCGCGGTGGTGACCTCGCCGATGGCCCGCTTCTCCTGCGGCGAGGTGGTGACGTCGATCATCCCGACGCCGTCCACCCGCTCGCCGGTGGAGGTCTCGTACCAGTGCCCGAGCACCTGGATGGCGGCGCAGATGGCCAGCACCGGGGTGCCCTTGGCGGCCGCCTCCTGCAGCCCGGGGTAGCGCTGCAGGTGTCGGGTGGCGAGCCGCTGCGCGGAGTCCTCGGCGCCGCCGAGGGTGTAGATGTCCAGCGAGTTCGGCACCGGATCGGCGAGCGTGATCTCCACGATCTCGGCGTCCTGGCCGCGCATCCGCAGCCGCTGCCGCAGCACGAGCGCATTGCCGCCGTCGCCGTAGGTCCCCATCACATCGGGCAGCACCAGCCCGATCCGCACCGTCACGAGACGTCCTCCAGATCGCGGTTGAGATCGCGGAACGCGGTGTAGTTTGCCAGCACCTCGACCTTGCCAGCCGGGCAGGAGGCGATGGCCCGCACCGGGTCGGCGACGGTGGTGTGCTCGACGCCGGCGTAGGTGAGCCGCACCGCGAGATCGGTGGCGCGCTCGCCCGCGGCCACCACCTGCACCCCCTCGAAGTGCTCGAACCGCACGTCCCAGAGCCAGGAGAGATCCTCGCCGTCCGGCACCTGCCCGTTCACCGCGATGACCAGCCCGGCCGAGTCCGGGTCGATCATCGAGAGCGCCTCCTGCCAGCCCGCCGGGTTCTTGGCCAGCAGCAGCCGGGCGGCGTGCTCGCCGACCTGCACGGTGCGGTAGCGCCCGGCGATCTCGCGCACGGTGCCCGACGCCGCGGCCGCCTGCGCCGGGTCGGCGCCGAGCGCCACCGCCGCCGCGACGGCCTGCGCCGCGTTGCCGCGGTTGGCCCGGCCGGGCAGCGCGAGGGTGAGCGGCAGCCGCAGGCCGTCCGGGCCGCGCAGCTCGGTGCCGTCCAGCCACCACTGCGGCTCGGGGCGCTCGAAGTCGGCGCCGGTGCTGCGCCAGTGCGCGCCCTCCCAGACGATCGGCTCGCCGCTGCGCGGACAGCTGGTGGCATCCATCGACCAGCCGCTGCCCGCCGCCACCCAGACCACGTTCGGGTGGTCGTAGGCGATCGAGGTGACCAGCACGTCGTCACAGTTGGCGATGACGACGGTGTCCGGGTGCCGCGCCAGCCCGGCGCGCAGCCTGCGCTCGATCATATTGATCTCGCCGACCCGGTCCAGCTGGTCGCGGCTCAGGTTGAGCAGCACCACCGCCTCCGGGTTCAGCGCGTCGGCGACGTGCGGCAGGTGCAGCTCGTCCACCTCGATGGCGGCCAGCGGCGCGCCGCGCTGGGTGCTGAGCGCGGCCACGATGCCCGCGTCCATGTTCGCGCCGTCGGCCTGGGTGGCGACGGTGCCGAGCGTGCTCAGCGCCGCGGTGGTCATCCTGGTGGTGGTGGACTTGCCATTGGTGCCGGTGATCAGCACGGTCCGCTTGCCGCGGCCGAGCTGGTCCATGAGCGAGCCGTCGATCTTCAGGGCGATCAGCCCGCCGATCATGGACCCCTTGCCGCGCCCCGCCTTCTGCGAGGCGAACGACGCCAGCGCCGCCGCCCGCAGGGCGAGCCGCCCGCGCACCGAAATATCCGCCATCCCGTGGAGTCTAGGGGCCGTGCCGGAGTGGTTCGCGCCGAGTGAGCCCGGCCACCCTCAGCCCTGGTACAGCTTCTGCCCGTAGACCTCGGGGGAGTAGTACCGCTCCAGCTCCTCGACCGACTCGGTGACCCCGCTCTGCACCTCTTTCACCAGCCGCGCGGCGCTCGGCAGGGTGTCGTCCGGCCACTGCTCCGGCTGCCACAGCCCGCTGCGCAGGAACGCCTTGGCGCAGTGGAAGAAGATCTGCTCGATCGCCACCTCGACCGCGAGGATGGGCCGGTGCCCGCGGACCACCATGTCGTCGAAGTAGGGCGCGTCCCGCACCAGCCGGGCCGCACCGTTGATCCGCAGCGTCTCGTTCCGCCCCGGGATCAGGAAGATCAGCCCGACGTGTGGGTTGACCAGGATGTTGCGGTACCCGTCGGCGCGCCGGTTGCCCGGGCGCTCCGGCACCGCGACGGTGTGCGCGTCCAGCACCTTGACGAAGCCGGGCGGGTCGCCCTTGGGCGAGGCGTCGCAGTTGCCCGCCGCGTCGCTGGTGCACATCACCACGAACGGGCTGATCCCGATCCACTCCCGGTCGCGCGGGTGCAGCGCGGGCCGATCCTTGTTCGCCGCACGCGGATTCACCGCGCCGAGCAGCTCCCGCAGCTCCGCCTCGTCCGTGATCTGCGCGGTTTCACCCATGGGACGATTGAAGCACCGCTCAGGGGCGGACGTCGAACATATTCGGCAGCCCCGAAGCATATCGATCGGCGTCCAGCTGCCGCATGGGCTCCAGCTCCGGCGCGCGCCAGAGCGTGAAGAGCGGGCAGCGCGGCGCATCCGACCCGGCCACGTCGAGCAGCGCGTTCACCGCGCTCCGCGCCGATTCGTTGGCGCCCTCCATGGTCGCCAGGTCGATATCGGTGCGCACGTAGTCACCGGCGAGGAAGAGGTTCTCCAGCGGGCCGTGCGGCTCCGGCCTGGCATCCCACGATCCGGCGGTATTGATCAGCAGCGGGTCGGCATTGGTATTGCGGCCGCGCTCGGCGTTCCAGGTGATGCCGGGGTCGAGGAACCAGGAGTGCAGGTCGGCGTCGCGCAGCACCTCGCCGCCGTCGTTCAGGTGGGTGCGCAGCTGCGCCCAGACCTCGCGCGCGATCTCCCCCGGGCTGCACTGCTCGGCCGGCTTGCCGTAGAGGATGCCGGGGGTGTGCCAGTCCGAGATGTCCACCGAGAGGCAGTCGCCGACCGTGCCGTCGCCGTACTCCGGCAGCTTGCGCCGCCACACCTGGTTCTGGTTGATCGAGGTCAGCGCCCACGGCGCGTCCACGAAGGCGGCGTGCCCGCGCACGATGTCGACCGGGGTGCGCAGGTAGTACTGGATGCCGTTCATCCAGTCCACGACCAGCCGGTCCATCGCCTGGAGCTGCGGCCAGACCGCGAGTATGTCGGCGGTCCAGAGCGTGCGGGCCTGCTCGGCGGGGAGCGCGACCACCACGTAGTCCGCCTCCACCGTGCGCGGGCCGTCCGGGGTGTTGATCCTGGCCGCGGCGATCCTGCGGTCCCGCACCTCCAGCTCGCGCACCTCGCTGCCGAGCTCCAGCCGGACCCCGAGCGACCGCAGGTGTGCCAGCCACGGATCGATCCAGGTGGCGTTGGTCGGCCCGTTCAGCGCCCGGTCCAGCGGGCCGTCCGCGGCGATCTCCAGCGGGTTGCCGAGGAACTGCTCGCCCATGGTGCCGATGGTGCGCACGCTGGCCACGCTCTCCTTCGCCGCGACGAGCAGGCTGGTGAGCGCCCGGGAGAGCAGCGCGCGGAACTCGTGCGAGCGGGCGTGCCCGTCCACGTAGTCGAACCAGGAGGCGTACTCCCACTGGCCGAGCCTGCGCGCGTCGCAGCTGGTGTTGAAGACCAGCAGCCGGTTGGCGAAGAACAGCGCCTCGTCGCCGGTCATCCTGGTGGCCGCGGTGATCGCGCCGCTCACCGTCTCACGGAAGGTGTCCGGGGTGAGCTTCACCGGCGCCCGCGCGCCGAGCGGCACCCGGATGTCGGCGCCGTCCGCGCGGGCCAGCCGCATCTCGGTCATGCCGACCAGGTTGTCCCGCACGCCGTTGGCATTGCCGGGGAACGGGATGCGCCGCATGGTGTCCGGAATGTGCCGGTAGAAGCCGGGGAAGAAGCGGAAGCCGTGCTCACCGGGGAGCTCCGGCCTGCCGTCCCGCGCGCTGCCCGGCACCGGCACGCTGCGCGCCTTGCCGCCCCAGGCCCGCTTCTCGTACACGGTGACCTCGAAGCCGCGCTCCGCGAGCTCGTGCGCCGCGGTCAGCCCCGCGACCCCGCCGCCGAGCACCGCGACCCGTCTGCCCTGGCTCGCGAAGGCCGGTACCGGCCGTGCCGTACTCGCGATGGCCCCCGCCACCCCCGCCGTGACCGTGCCCCTGAGGAGGGTCCTGCGCGACACGGTCGACCGCTGTTCTGTCATACGTGTTCTGCTGCCTCGTATTTCGGGCCCGCCACGATCGGCGGCCCTGCTCGTGTTCGAACCTGCGCACGGCGGGCCGCCCACCGTGCGCGCCGTGCCCCGGCCGCCGCCCCGGCGGACTCGGGCGCCTGCGACAGTACCGGGGCAGGAAGGGGGCCGTGTGCCGATGGGGGCGATTGCCGGGACTTCGCCTGACTGGGGAGTGTTTCAGATTGGAGTGGTCAGGGAGTTGGCCGGTCATTCGCCGAATTCGGCGTAAGGGGGGTTGCATGGTGGTGGTCACCCGGCGTGGGCGGGGTCGAGGTGATTGCGCGGTCCGGGTGGTCTCCGCCGCATCGTGCCGACGGTCGGTCGGGCCGCACCCGCGGCGACCGGGTGTGGTGTGGCCGTGGGTGGGGTGGCCGGTTGCTGGGTGGCGGCGGGCAGGGTGACCGGCCTGGGCGCCAAGGTGGCCGCGCCCGCCCCCGCGATCACCACCAGCGCGCCGAGCACCGCGAGCCCGCTCGGCCGCTCACCGAGGGCCGCCCACGCCGCGCTCATCCCCACCACCGGCACCAGCAGCGAGTACGGCGCCACCGCGCTCGCCGGGTAGCGGCTCATCAGGTACGTCCACAGCCCCGACCCGGCCAGCGTGCCGAGCACCACGATGTACCCGAGCCCGGCCAGCGCGAGCAGCCCGGCGCCGCTGAAACTGGTTGCCAGTGCGTGCAATCCCGCACCCGGCCCCTCGGCGACGATCGAGAGCGCGAGCATCGGCAGCGGCGGGATCACCGCCATCCACATGGTCAGGTGCAGCGGATTCACCCCCGGCGAGTCCGTGGTCGCCAGCCGGGTGCCGATATTGCCGAAGGCCCAGCCGAGCCCCGCCGCCAGCGTGAGCAGCACCGGAAGCAGCCCCGCGTTCGGCAGCTGATCCCAGCCGATCAGCGCCATCCCGCCCAGCGCCGCCGCGATCCCCGCCGCCTGCACCGTCCGCAGCCGCTCCCGGGCGACCAGCGCGCCGAGCAGCACCGTGAACGGCGCCGAGGACTGCAGCACCAGCGCGGCCAGCCCCGTCGGCATCCCGATCCGCATGGCGGTGAAGAGGAACGCGAACTGCGCGATCCCGAACCCGCCCCCGTAGAGCAGCAGCCACCGCGTCCGCACCCGCGGCCGCGGCACGAAGAGCAGCACCGGCACCGCGATCACCGCGAAGCGGAGCGCGACGAAGAAGAAGGGCGGGAAGTGGTCGAGGCCGACCCGGATGGCCAGGAAGTTCAGCCCCCAGAGCACGACGACGGTCAATCCGAGCAGGCGGTCACGAGCGGTCACGCCTCTTATGCTGAGCCCGGCTAACCATCAGAACAATCGAATTGTTCCGAAGCATGTCGGTAGGATCACTTCATGATCGATGGTGCTTCGATGGCGCCGGAGCGGCTCCGGGTCCTGCGCGAACTCGCCGATCGCGGCACCATCGCCGCCGTCGCCGCCGCGCTGCACACCACCCCGTCGGCGGTCTCGCAGCAGCTCAAGGTGCTGGCCAGGGAGGCGGGCGTACCGCTGCTGGAGCCGGCGGGCCGCCGCGTCCGGCTCACCGACGCGGGCCGCGCGCTCGTGCTCCGCGCCGACGAGGTGCTCGCCGCGCTCGACCGCGCCGCCGCCGAGATGGCCCGCTACCGCGGCACCGCCCGCGGCCGGGTCCGGGTGGCGCTCTTCCCCTCCGGTGCCGCGCTGCTGCTGCCGAAGGTGCTGGCCGGGCTCGCCGACAGCGCCGTCGAGCTGATCGCCAGCGACGAGGACCTGCCGCCCACCGAGGTGCCGCGGTTGCTCGCCGACTACGACGTCGTCCTGACGCACCGCGACGAGCGCGCCCCCTCGGTGGCCGGCCCCCGGGTGCGCGCCCTCCCGCTCATGCGCGAACCCACCGACGTGGTCGTCGCCCCCGGCCACCGCCTCGCGCACCGCACCGCCGTCGACCCCGCCGAGCTCGCCGACGAGACCTGGGTGAGCGTCCGCGGCGGCTTCCCGGTCGACGACGTCCTCCGCTCGATCGCCACCGTCACCGGTGTCCAGCCCCGGATCGCGCAGCGCCTGAACGACTTCCGCGTGATCGAGAGCCTCGTCGCCGCCGGCTACGCCATCGCCCTCATGCCCCGCTGGGCGGTAGCGCACCCCGACCTGGTGGCGCTGCGCCTCAGCGGCGTCCGCGCCGCCCGCCGCTACGAACTCGCGCTCCGCCCGCACACCGAGCACATCCCCGCGGTCGCCGCCGTCCGCGCCGCCTTCGCCGCCGCGGCCCGCGACGTCGCCGGCCCGGACCCACTACAGTCCGGAGCGGATCGCCCGGACCCGATGGAGCACCCATGACCGACCCCGACGACGGCTACCTGGCCACCCCCACCGGCGACGGCCCCTTCCCCGGCGTCGTCGTCCTGCACGACGCCTTCGGCCTCACCGGCGAACTCCGCCGCGTCACCGACCACCTGGCCGCCAACGGCTACCTCGCCCTCGGCCCCCGCCTCTACCGCCGCGGCCGCTGCGTCCAGCAGGTCTTCCGCGGCCTGCTCCGCGATACCGGCCCCGTCTTCGACCAGATCCAGCGCGCCCGCGACACCCTCGCCGCCCGCCCCGACTGCACCGGCCGGGTCGGCGTCATCGGCTTCTGCATGGGTGGGCGTTTCGCCATCGTCACCGGGGGAGGGGGCATGTTCGACGCCGCCTCCGTCAACTACGGCATGCTCTACCCCGGCCGGCCCGTCGACCACCTGCTCACCGCGCCCTGCCCGGTGGTCGCCAGCTACGGCGACCGCGATCCCTACATCCGCACCGCCGATACCGAGCGGTACCGGGACGCGCTCGATTCAGCCGCTGTGCCGGTGGATTTCAAGATCTACCCCGGAGCCAGCCACTCCTTCTTCCAGGACTACTCCGGTGTCCCCGGGCTCTACATGAAAGTCATGGGCACCACCCACGACCCCGATACCTCGGCCGACGCCTGGTCCCGAATCTTCGCCTTCTTCCGGGAGCACCTGAGTTAAGTGCTCCTCCCGAGATTCGCCGTATTGTCCTGCTCGGTAGCGGCATAAGCCGCGCCTGCTTTGCGGAACATGTCAGCCATGGATTGGACCGTTTCGATGTGCCGCTGTAGAGCTTCCCTGAACGACCCGGAGCCGTCGCCGCCCATCGCCAATTTCCGGAACTTGTCGCCCAGAATGGTCGCGGAGTTCAGGGTGCCGAAGGCCTCGACATTGACCAGGTCCGCGGTGCGGCGCTGCAGATCGACCAGGACTTGGACGTGGCGGTCGCATTCCGCCGCGCACGCCGCTGCGACACCATCGGTGATGCGCAGTCGTCCCTCAGTTGCCTCACCGGCCAGGATCTCGAACGCATCACTCATCGTGGAACCCACTGATCTACCGCTTGTGCCGCGCGGGTGACCAGGCCGCACGGTTCAGGGATGTTGCTCTTCAACTGGTCGTCGACGACATAGAGCTGAATGGTGCCTCGCGAGGTGCCGTAGAAGACATTGCAGTTCTTCGGCTCCGATGGGGCACCCTGAATGAACAGCGTCGCTTCACGACCCGGCAGGTCGGCCGATCGGAAATCGTGGAACTGGCTGTTGGCGCGGAACTCGTCGACGGACTTGGTCGTAGCGAAGATGCGGAGGGCGTATCCATCGGCTCCCCACCGGCAGCCCCGCCACCCGGACCGAGGTACGCCGAACGGATTGTCGTTCTTCTGCGCCGGATCCGCCCCTGCCGCCCGAATAGCCTCATCCGGCAGAGAACACGAATCGAACAGTGCCTCGGGCGCAACCGAGGACGGCGTGGCGGAACCTTCCGTCCCCGACTCACACCCCGCCATCAACGGCACCACCGCAAGCACGCAGGCAAGCGCGAAACGACCCCGCATCAATCCCCCTCCGTAGAAAACCCTACCCCGGCCCCTGCCGATACTGCTGCGCCGCAACATAACCGAAGTCATCCGCCACCATCGCGGCCAACTCCAGCAACGCCCGCCGAGTCGGCTTGGACACCAGCTCCAGATCGATCTCCGCCCCCTCGGCGAGGTGGTCGTCGAACGGCACGACCTGGACGGCGCGCGTGCGGTCGAGGAAGAGGCGGCGGAGCTGGTCGAGGTCGACGGTGGAGGCGCCGCGGCGCGAGGCGTTGACGACGACGACGGTGCGCTCGACGAGTTTGCTGTGCCCGTGGTGGTCCAGCCAGTCGAGGGTGGCGGAGGCGCTGCGGGCGCCGTCGATGGCGGGGGAGGTGACGAGGACGAGGGAGCTGGCCATGTCCAGGACGCCCGCCATGGCGGAGTGCATGAGGCCGGTGCCGCAGTCGGTGAGGATGATGTTGTAGAAGGACTGCAGGATGCCGATGGCCTTGCGGTAGTCGGCTTCGCTGAAGGCCTCGGAGACGGCCGGGTCCTGTTCGCTGGCGAGCACTTCGAGGCGGCTGGGGGCCTGGGAGGTGTGCGCCCTGACATCCGAGTAGCGGGTGATGTGCTGGTCTTCGAGCAGGTTGCGCACGGTGGAGCGGGTCTGCCGCGGCACCCGGTGCGCGAGCGTGCCGAGGTCGGGGTTGGCGTCGATGGCGATCACCCGGTCGCCGCGCATGGAGGCGAAGGTGGAGCCGAGGCCGACGGTGGTGGTGGTCTTGCCGACGCCGCCCTTGAGCGAGAGGATCGCGATCCGGTAGTCGCCGCGGACCGGCTGGTTCACCCGGTCGAAGAGTTCGCGGTAGACCAGGTCGGCGGAGGACTCGCCGGGGTTGATCATGCCGCCGGAGACCTTGTGCACCGCCCGGCGCCACCCGCTGCGCGGCGCCCGGCGGGCCCGCTTGAGCAGGTTGAGGTCGTTCACCGAGTGGCCGGGCTGCCCGGGGGCGTTCACGTGCTGCGGCTGGAACGGCTGCGGGTTGCCCTGCTGCCAGCCGGTACCGAAACCGGGGCCGGGGCCCTGCGGCGGCGGGCCGGGGGGCACGCCGTACCCCTGCGGGCCCGGGCCGCCGAGCATGCCGGGCGGTGGGCCGGGCTGCGGCGGCGGCTGGTAGGAGGGCTGCTGCGGGGGCGGCGGCGGAGCCCAGCTGTAGATCGGCCCGCTCGACGACTCCGGCCCGGGACCAGGTGCGGCGCCGGGGTTCTCGGGCTGAATGGGGTGCGCACCGCTGTGCTGCGGCTGGGCGAACTGCCCGGAGTTGTACGGACCACCGGGCGGCGGCGGCGCGAAACCGTCGGCCCCGCCGGGACCTTCGGGGAAACCGGTGGGCGAGAAGCCACCCGGACGCTCGCCACCGAATCCGGACGGCTCCGCCGAGAACCCACTCTGCGGCTCCGCACTGAAACCGCCGGACGATTCCGCGCCGGACCCCGGACGCTCCGCACTGAAACCGCCGGACGATTCCGGACCGAACCCCGAACGCTCCGCACCGAAACCACCGGACGCATCCGGCCGCTCCCCGCTGGAACCCGCCGCTTCGCCCGACCCCTCGGCACCGGCCGAATCATCCTGCGCCCGGCGCGCTCCGGCGTCCGAATCGGCATCGCCCGAATCCGCGGGCGCACTCTGCAGCCAGGGCGGCGAAGTCGGATTGTGGTCGTTGGTGGTCACAGTTCCCCCATCTGCTCGGTTTCTCGAGCAGAGAGCTCGGCCTGATTGCGAATCCACGCTAGCACGGGGGAGTTGGCCTCGCGCCCCGGTGCCGAGCCACCCCCGGCCTCGGCGACACGCCGATGAACAGCAGGTGACGACGCGAAACGGGTGCGGCTCCGGCGACCGGAGCCACACCCGTTTCCACAACCTCAGTGCGCGCGGTTCACCGCGGAGACGACGGCCCGCAGCGAGGCGGTGGTGATCGAGGTGGCGATCCCGACCCCCCACAGCACCTTGTCGCCGACCGCGACCTCGACGTAGGCCGCGGCCTGCGCGTCGTCACCGGCGGACATGGCGTGCTCGGAGTAGTCCAGCACCTCCACGTCGTAGCCGATCCCGGCCAGCGCGTCGACGAAGGCGGCCAGCGGGCCGTTGCCGGCGCCGCTGATCTCCTGCTCGACCCCGTTCACCTTGACCACGGCGGAGATGGCGTCGGTGCCGCCGTCGGTCTCGGCCGCGGTCACTTTCTGCCGGATCCGCTCCAGCGGCCGGATCGGGCTCAGGTACTCCTCGTGGAAGACGTCCCACATCTCCTTGGGGGTGACCTCGCCGCCCTCGCCGTCGGTGATCTTCTGGATCGCCTGGGAGAACTCGATCTGCAGCCGCCGCGGCAGCTTCAGCCCGTGGTCGGTCTTCATGATGTAGGCGACGCCGCCCTTGCCGGACTGCGAGTTCACCCGGATCACGGCCTCGTAGGTGCGGCCGACGTCCTTGGGGTCGATCGGCAGGTACGGCACCTCCCAGGTCAGGTCGTCGACGTCGGTGTCGGCGGCGTCCGCGGCCGCCTTCATGGCGTCCAGCCCCTTGTTGATGGCGTCCTGGTGGCTGCCGGAGAACGCGGTGTAGACCAGGTCGCCGCCGTACGGGTGGCGCTCGTGCACCGGCAGCTGGTTGCAGTACTCCACCGTGCGCCGGATCTCGTCGATATCGGAGAAGTTGATCTGCGGGTCGATGCCGCGGGAGAACATGTTCATCCCCAGCGTCACCAGGCAGACATTGCCGGTGCGCTCGCCATTGCCGAACAGGCAGCCCTCGATCCGGTCGGCCCCGGCCTGGTAGCCCAGCTCGGCGGCGGCGACGGCGGTGCCGCGGTCGTTGTGCGGGTGCAGCGACAGCACGATGGCATCGCGGCGGGCCAGGTTGCGGCTCATCCACTCGATGGAGTCGGCGTAGACGTTCGGCGTCGCCATCTCGACGGTGGCGGGCAGGTTGATGATCAGCGGCCGCTCCGGCGTCGGCGCGATGATCGCGGAGACCGCGTCGCAGACGTCAAGCGCGTACTCCAGCTCGGTGCCGGTGTAGGACTCCGGGCTGTACTCGTAGCGCCAGTTGGTGTCGGGGTAGCGCTGCTCGATCTCCAGGCACAGCGCCGCCGCGTCGGTGGCGATCTTCTTGACCGCCTCGCGGTCGGCCCGGAAGACCACCCGGCGCTGCAGGATCGAGGTCGAGTTGTAGAAGTGCACGATCACATTGCCCGCGCCCGCGCAGGCCTCGAAGGTGCGCTCGATCAGCTCGGGGCGGCACTGGGTCAGCACCTGGATGGTGACGTCGTCCGGGATCGCGCCGTCGGTGATGATCTCGCGCACGAAGTCGAAGTCGGTCTGGCTGGCGGCCGGGAAGCCGACCTCGATCTCCTTGTAACCCATCCGCACCAGCAGGTCGAACATGCGGCGCTTGCGGGCCGGGCTCATCGGGTCGATCAGCGCCTGGTTGCCGTCGCGCAGGTCGACGGCGCACCAGCCGGGCGCGACATCGATGACCCGGTCCGGCCAGGTGCGGTCCGGCAGCGTGATCGGCTGGACCTCCTCGGCGTACGGCCGGTACCGGAAGGACGGCATCGAGGAGTTCTGCTGCCGGTTCCAGCCGGGCTGGTCGGCGGGGGCCGGTTTGGCGGGCGCGGTGATGGTGCGCGTACCGGATACGAATGCATCAGCGGGGGACATGGAATTTTCTCCGTGGGTGTGGTGGATCCCAGTCAAGGGGGCGACCGGCGCGGCAGAACCCCGCGACGGGAGCCGGTCTGTTCAGACCCCGCCGCGGCGGCCGAGAAGAAGAGCCCGCTGCATGATGACCGCGAGTTTACCGCGTCCGGGTGGAGCAGCCAAAGGAGGTCCCGTCTCCGGGTCGTCCCGGCTCAAGGCTAGCGTTCGAGCCGGAGGGAAGGAACGTCGCATGACACCGCTGGAGATGCTCGCCGTGCTGGTAGCGGGGATGGCCGCCGGGACCATCAACACGGTGGTCGGCTCCGGCACCCTGATCACCTTCCCGGTGCTGCTCGCCTTCGGGCTGCCGCCGGTGACGGCCAATGTCTCGAACACCATCGGGCTGGTGCCCGGCTCGATCAGCGGGGTCATCGGCTACCGCAGGGAGCTGGCCGGGCAGCGGGCGCGGCTGGCCCGGCTCGGGGTCGCCTCGCTGATCGGCGGGTTGATCGGCGCGGTCCTGCTGCTGCGGCTGCCGGAGCGGGCGTTCACGGCGATCGTGCCGGTGCTCATCATCCTGGCGTTGATCCTGGTGGTGGTGCAGCCGCGGCTCTCCCGGTGGGTCGCGCGCAGGCGCGCGGCGGACGACGGGGCGGCGCCGGAGCACGGCGGGCCGGTGCTCTTCGCCGCGGTCTGCGCGACCGGGATCTACGGCGGGTACTTCGGGGCGGCGCAGGGCGTGCTGCTCATGGGGTTGCTCGGGGTCTTCGTGCACGACGACCTGCAGCGGCTGAACGCGGTGAAGAACGTGCTCGCGCTGATCGTGAACGCGGTGGCGGCGCTGTTCTTCCTGGTGGTCGCCGAGGTGTCGTGGGAGGCGGTGGGGCTGATCGCGGTCGGCTCGATCGTCGGCGGGCAGCTCGGGGCCAAGGTGGGGCGGAAGCTGCCGCCCGCGGCGCTGCGCGCGGTGATCGTCGTGGTCGGGCTGGTCGCGGTGGCGCGGCTGCTGCTGGGGTGATCGCGGCCGCCGGGCGGCTGAGTACCGTGCGCCCCCGACAGCCCCATTTCGCCAGCTGACACAGCGGGCTGGTCGCCCATGCCCGCGGCCGGTAACGTTCGCTGCGCCCGAGGACGCAGGAGGTGGCCGGGTGGACAGACGCGCCTTTCTCAAGGCGACGGGTGCGGTGGCGCTCGGCGCGGCCGCGAGCGGTGCCCTCGCGCATGCCCCGGTGAACGCGAACCCGATCTGGAACGGCCTCTTCGAGGAGTGGGTGCCGGAGATCTTCGCCCCGCTCCCGGACGCCCCCGAGCACTCCGAGGCGCTGGTGATCGGCTCCGGCTTCGGCGCCGCCGTCACCGCGCTGCGGCTGGCCGAGGCGGGCGTCGCCACCACCGTGCTGGAGCGCGGCTCGCGCTGGCCGAACGATCCGCGGCGCGAGATCTTCACCGGCGACGACCTGCCGGACGGCCGCGGCTTCTGGCACCGCACCAGCTTCACCGGGGTCACCAAGGTGCCCATGCAGTTCGCCTCCTTCGGCGGCGTGCTCGACTGCACCGAGTACCCGGGCATCGATGTCTGGCGGGCGGCCGCGGTCGGCGGCGGCTCGGTGATCTTCACCGGCGCCATGATCGCGCCGGAGCGCCGCTTCTTCGACGAGGTCTTCCGCGGCGCCGTCGAGTACGGCGAGCTGGACCGGGTCTACTTCCCCCGGGTGCGCGAGATGCTGCGGCTCAGCCCGATGCCGGCCGACATCTACGGCTCGTCCCCGTTCACGCACTCCCGCGCCTGGGACGACCAGGTGCGCAAGGCCGGCTACCAGCCGCAGGCCAACGACTCCATCTTCAACTGGGATGTACTGCGCGCCGAGCTGAACGGCAGCTCCAAGCCCTCCGCCACGGTGGCGCGGAGCAACCTGGGCAACTCCAACGGCGCCAAGTTCGACCTGAACCAGAACTACCTGATGTACGCCGAGGCCACCGGCAACTGCGGCATCTACCCCGGCCACCGGGTCGACGCCATCGGCAGGGACGGCACCCGCTACACCGTCGCGCTCAGCAAGCTCGACCCCACCGGCGTCGTGCTCGCCACCCGCACCGTCACCGCGGACCGGCTCTTCCTCGGCGCCGGCTCGATCGGCAGCACCGAGCTGCTGGTGCGCGCCCAGGCCACCGGCGCGCTGCCGAACCTGAACGAGCACGTCGGCGACGGCTGGGGCACCAACGGCGATGTCGTGCTCGCCCGTGGCGCCAGCTCGCTGGCCGGGCTGGGCCAGGGTGTGCCGAGCGCGAGCCGCATCCTGGACGAGAGCGCCGTCCCGCTCACCCTGGAGAGCTGGTACATCCCCGGCATCCCGTTCGAGACCGGCGCGCTGGCCTCGCTCGGCATGGTGCTCGACCCGGCGCGCACCCGGCTCGGCTACGACGGCGCGACCGGCCGGGTCGGGCTCACCTGGTCGCAGCGGAACCGGGACGACGTGGTGGCGGCGGCCCGCGCGGTGGACCGGAGGATCGCCGAGCGGGCCGGTGCCATGGTCGAGTACAGCGCGCTCGGCTACGACGCCAATGCCCTGTTCACCGCGCACCCGCTCGGCGGCGCGGTGCTCGGGAGGGCGACCGACGGCTACGGCCGGGTGCAGGGCCACCCCGGGCTGTATGTCATGGACGGCGCGGTGATCCCGGGCAGCACCGGAACGGTGAACCCGTCGCTCACCATCACCGCGCTGGCCGAACGCAATATCGAGGAGATCATCCGCGCCGGACGCTGAGGCGCGGATTACCCTCGGCGACAACGTTGTCGAAGGGAAGTGACGTGTCGGCCGACTACCCGCGCAAACCGCCCGCGCTCTGGACCGATCTCGCCATGCTGCTGCTGGCGATCGTCTCGGTGGTGCTCGTCGTGTGGATCACCTTCTTCACGGTGAGCCCGGAGACGCACCGGGTGATCGTGATCCTGGACGTGAGCATCTGCGCCGTCTTCGCCGTCGAGTTCCTGTGGCGCTGGCGCCGCGCGGGCTGGCCGTGGACCTTCCCCTTCGTCTACTGGTACGAAGTGCTCGGCATGATCCCGGTGACCAGCCCGATCTTCCGCGCCTTCCGGCTGCTGCGGATCGTGGTGGTGCTGGTCCGGCTGGCCCGGGTGGCCGACCGCGCCTTCGGCGACCGGGTGACGGCGGCGGTGCTGAACCGCTTCGTGCGCACCATCGTCGAGGTGATCAAGAAGCCGATCACCATGGCGGTGCTGGACGAGGTGGCCTGCGCGCTGCGCACCGGGCACTACACCCGCAATATCGCGGCGGCGCTGGAGGAGAACCGCTCCGAGCTGGACGAGATGATCGTCGACCTGATCAAGAACGACCCGCAGACCCGCCGGGTGCGGTACCTCCCGTTCCACGACGACATCATCCGGCTGATCGCCGACACCACCTTCCGGCTCACCTTCCAGGTGCTGGCCGACCCGCGCACCGACGAGCTGGTGGCCGACATGATCCGGGAGAACGTGGACCAGATCCGCCGGGCGCTGGCCGACGGCGTGAAGGTGGAGCCGTCGGCCTACGGCCCCACCGCCGCCGAGTTCTCGGTGCGGCACAAGACCGCGCACCTGTAGCGCTCAGGCCGGGGTGCCGTGCCGGAGCTGCTCCCTCGGGTCGGCGAAGCGCACCGTCTCGTACCCGATCAGCACCAGCAGCACCGCGCAGAGCAGCCCGAGCGAGACCAGCGCGGGCAGCGCGGTCGCGACCGGGGTGAGCGCCACCAGCAGCACCACCGCGACCGCCCGCTGCACGCCGAACTCCCGGGTGGCGTAGTGCTTGGCGCCGATCAGCCCGGCCAGGAAGAGCACGACGCCGCCGTAGAGGCAGTAGAGCGGAATGCCGTAGAGCGCGTCGTACAGCGTGTGGTGCGAGGCGTCGCCGACGTAGTACAGCACCTTCTTCAGCCCCAGCGAGAGCGCGATGACGCCGACGATCATCGGGAAGTGCCAGAAGGTGTACGAGCCGCGCGCGATCTGGATCTGCCGCTCGCCGGTAGCGTGCTTCAGCTCGTGCTCCACCGCGATCGCCGCCACGTCGAAGTAGGCCCACCAGAGCAGCCCGGAGATGGCGAGGCCGAGCAGCGCGGCCAGCGTGATCGGCCAGGAGATCGGCAGCGTCCGCACCCCGATCCCGATCGAGACGATGGATTCGCCCAGCGCCACGATGATGATCAGGCCGTACCGCTCGGCGAAGTGGCCCGGTGAGTTGAGCCGCCAGCCATTGCCCGCGATCAGCGTCCACAGGTAGTCGCCCGCGATGGCGGCGATCCAGAGCGCGATCTGCGCGGTGCCCTGCGTGGTCGCCGCGATCAGCAGCAGGGTGGTGCCGATGGTGATGGAGCCGAGCGCCCAGCGCACCACCTGGGTGCGCAGCTGCGAGTCGTCGGCGCTGCACAGCCAGAACATGACCAGGTGCACCAGCCGGACCACCAGGTAGGCGATGGCGAAGACCAGCGGGCCGTACCAGCCGCCCGCGATGTCCTCGAACGCCTCCGGAATGGTGAGCGCCGCGATGAAGCCGCCGCCCATGGCGACGAACATGGCGACCCGCATGATGCCCTCGTCGGCCCTGACCACATTGCCGAGCCACGAGTAGGCGATCCACACCCACCACATGAGCGCGAGCACCAGCAGCGCGCGGACCAGGTTCTTCGCGCTGGGGTCGTCGGCGGCCAGATCGGTCACCACCGTGAAGGCGAAGACGAGCACGAGATCGAAGAACAGTTCGAGCTGGGTGACCGAGGATCCCTCGCTCATCGGCTGCAGCCGCAGCCGCTTGGCACCTGTCATGGCGAACATCGTCGCACCGACCGCGCTCAGACGGCGGTCTCTACCTCCGGAAATCGCTCCGCGAACTCGGCGAAGCGGAGCACCACCTCCTCCTGCGCCCGCTTGTTCTGGCGCTGCACGAGGAAGCCGGGCAGCGGCACCGGCAGCTGCTGCTCGACGTGCTGCCAGACCTCGGTGCCGTCCGGGCCGGGGACCACCTCGTACCAGCCGCGGCCGCGGACGCCGCGGGTGCTGTCCGCGACCTCCCAGGAGCAGCGGTCGGCCGTCCAGCTGTACTCCAGCACCTGGATATCGGAGCCGCCGGGGAGTTCGGCGGTGACGAAGACCCGGGCGGGCCGATCGCGCTGATCCCTGGTCGCCACTCGGACATCGCTGTAGGTGGACGACCACTCGGGTAGCAGCTCGACAGCGGCCAGCGCGGCCATCACCTGCTCGGGGTCGGCGTCCACGACGATACGGACATCAGTTTTCGTTCGCATGCCATTCCTCCGCCCCTGGGGGTACCTCTGAGGGCGATTGTCACCAAATCGTGATCCCGCGTCAATACCGGGGCGAAGTCGCACTATTGCGACCTCGGAGCAGCTCAGGGTCCGTTTTTGGCGCCGGGACGGGGTGTCAGGTCGTGAAAACGGCTGCCTGGCAAGCGTTCAGCTTCCGTCCGGGATCACCAGGAGGCGCTCCACCGCGGCGGCCACGAGTTCGCGTCCCTGCTCCTCGGAGAAGACGTCGGGGAGCGTCAGGCGGTCCACGATCAACCAGTTCAGCGCGAGATAGAGCAGCAGAACGGTGGTCTCGTCACCCGGCATGCCCGCTTCCAGGTGGGTGCGCACGTTGTAGTCGATATCGGCGCGCACCCGCTCGGTGAGCAGCCTCCGCAACTCGGGCCTGCGGGTGGCCTCCAGCCGGAGTTCGAGCAGGGCCAGGTAGCCGCTCCGGAAGGCCTCCAGCCGGTCCACGATGGTCAGCATGAGGCGGGTGACGGTGGCGCGGTCCCTGGGGTCCTCGGTGAGCGGGCGGAGCAGCTCGGGGCCCGGCGTGAGCCGCTCGTAGAAGCGGCTGCCCGCCTGGGTCAGCAGGTCGTCGCGGCCGGCGAAGTAGTTCGAGGTGGTGCCCGGCGGCACCGCGGCCCTTCGGTCCACCGCGCGGAAGGTGAGCCCGCGGGCGCCGTCGTCGGCGAGCACCTCGAGCGCGGCGTCGAGCAGGGCGCCACGGCGCTCCGGATTGGTCCGCATATTGACACCACTCCATCTGTAGTACTACGGTCAAACCACTTCAATCAGAGTACTACGAATGGTGGTTCCCGTGCGCAAGCTGGTGTACTACGTGGCCGTCACGCTGGACGGCTATATCGCCGGGCCGGGCGGCGAGTTCGATTTCTTCCCGGTCAGCGCCGAGCAGGGTGCCGCGCTCAACGCCGACTACCCGGAGTTCGTGCCGACCGCCTACCGCGGCCGGGCCGGTATCGCCGAGGACGAGCCGAACGCGCGCTTCGACACGGTACTGATGGGCCGCCGCACCTACGAGGTGGGCGGCATCAACCCCTACGCGCACCTCACCCAGTACGTGGTCTCCACAACGCTCGGCGCCGATCCGGACCCCGCGGTCCGGGTCATCGCCGACGATCCCGCCGCCTTCGTCCGGGAGCGGAAGGTCGAGCCGGGCGGCGACCTCTGGCTCTGCGGCGGCGGCGCGCTGGCCGCGGCGCTGCTGCCCGAGATCGACGAGCTGATCCTCGAGACCTATCCGGTGGTCGCCGGCGCGGGCGTGCCGATGATCGCGGGCGGCTTCCGGCCGGGGCTCTTCCGCGCGGTGCGGCGCCGCGAATTCGACAACGGCGCGCTGGTCGGCTGGTTCACCCGGGCCTGAGCCCGCAACAGTAAGGAGCACCCCATGCCCGAACTCGTCTACTTCGCCGGCGTCTCGCTCGACGGCTACATCGCGGGCCCGGCCGGCGAGACCGACTTCTTCCCGCTCGGCCCCGACTTCGTCGAGTGGCTCGGCACCGAGTACCCGGAGACGCTGCCCGCGCACGCGCACCCGCACTTCGGTATCGCGCCCGGCACGCCGAACCGGCACTTCGGCAGCGTGATCATGGGCCGCGCCACCTACGAACCCGGGCTGGCCGCCGGCTTCCCGAGCCCGTACCCGCACCTCGCCCAGTACGTCGTCTCGACCACGCTGACGACACCGCCCGCCCCCGACGTCCGGGTGCTCACCGACCCGGAGGCACTGGTCCGGGAGCTGAAGGCGGAGGCCGAGCGCGATATCTGGCTGGCCGGCGGCGGCCGGCTCGCCGCATCGCTGACCGACGAGATCGACACCCTGGTGATCAAGCGCTACCCGGTGCTGGCCGGTGCGGGCATCCCGCTCTTCGCCGGGGAGTTCCGGCCGACGCTCTGGACGCCGGTGCGGCGGCGCGCCTTCGAGAACGGCACCCAGGTGAGCACCTTCCGGCGCGCGGGCTAACCGCGCAGGAGGGAGAGCCGCACCTGGCGCTCGGGGTTGTCGACATTGAGGTCGACGAGGGCGATGGACTGCCAGGTGCCGAGCTGCAACCGGCCGCCGATGACCGGGACGGTGGCGTACGGCGGGATGAGCGCGGGCATGACGTGCGAGCGGCCGTGTCCGCGGCTGCCGTGCGCGTGCCGCCAGCGGTCGTCGGCGGGCAGCAGGTCGCGCAGCGCGGCGAGCAGGTCGTCGTCGCTGCCCGCGCCGAGTTCGATGATCGCGACCCCGGCCGTGGCATGCGGCACGAAGACCTGCAGCAGGCCGTCGCCGCCGTGCTCCGCCGCGAACTCCGCGCAGCGCGGGGTGAGGTCGAGGACCACCTCCCGGTGGCCGGTGGTCACGTCCAGGACGGTGCTCTCCATGCGTGCGACGCTCCTTTCCGGGTGCGCGATACCCCGCCGGACATTCGCTATTCGAAATGCTCCACAGCTGTGTGGTTTTCCACAGGACCCGGAGGTAGCGGCCGGAACGGCGGGGCCCGGCCGGTACCCTTGGAGCCTGTTACCTGCACGTTGCCGACCTTGGAGGACCCGCTGTGGCTCTCGTAGTTCAGAAGTACGGAGGATCCTCGGTGGCCACCGCCGAGCGTATCCGGCGCGTCGCTGAACGGATCGTCGAGACCAAGAAGCAGGGTCACGACGTCGTGGTGGTGTGCTCCGCCATGGGCGACACCACCGACGAACTGCTGGATCTGGCGCAGGAGGTCTCGCCCGCGCCGCCGGTGCGCGAAATGGACATGCTGCTCACCGCGGGCGAGCGCATCTCCAACGCGCTGGTCGCCATGGCCATCCACTCGCTCGGCGCCGAGGCCAGGTCGTTCACCGGCTCGCAGGCCGGGGTGATCACCACCGGCGCGCACGGCAAGGCCAAGATCATCGATGTCACGCCGGGGCGGCTCAAGGAGGCGCTGGACGAGGGCACCATCGTGCTGGTCGCCGGGTTCCAGGGCGTCAGCCAGGACAGCCGCGATGTCACCACGCTCGGCCGCGGCGGCTCCGACACCACCGCCGTCGCGCTCGCCGCGGCGCTGGAGGCCGACGTCTGCGAGATCTACACCGACGTGGACGGCGTCTTCACCGCCGATCCGCGCATCGTCGCCGACGCGCAGAAGCTGGACCAGGTCTCCTACGAGGAGATGCTGGAGATGGCGGCCTGCGGGTCGAAGGTTCTGATGCTGCGCTGCGTGGAGTACGCGCGCCGCTACAACGTGCCCGTGCACGTCCGCTCGTCCTACACCGACAAGCAGGGCACCTACGTCTACGGATCGATGGAGGACATCCCCTTGGAGCAAGCAATCCTCACGGGCGTCGCGCACGACCGCAGCGAGGCCAAGGTGACCGTGGTCGGGCTACCGGACGAGCCGGGGTACGCCGCGAAGGTGTTCCGCACGGTCGCCGACGCCGAGATCAATATCGACATGGTGCTGCAGAACATCTCCAAGATCGATACCGGCAAGACCGACATCACCTTCACGCTGCCCAAGGACGACGGCGCGCGGGCGGTCGAGTTCCTCACCAAGCGGCAGGGCGAGATCGGCTTCTCCCAGGTGCTCTACGACGACCACATCGGCAAGGTGTCGCTGGTCGGCGCGGGGATGAAGAGCCACCCCGGCGTCACCGCGACCTTCTGCGAGGCGCTGGCCGAGGCGGGCGTGAACATCGACCTCATCTCCACCTCGGAGATCCGGATCTCGGTGCTGGTCAAGGATTCCGAGCTGGACCACGCGGTGCAGGTGCTGCACCGCGCCTTCGATCTCGGCGGCGACGAGGTCGCCGTCGTGCACGCGGGAACGGGGCGATAGAGCCATGGGTATTCGCGTAGGAGTGGTGGGCGCGACCGGGCAGGTCGGCGCCGTCATGCGAAAACTGCTGGAAGAGCGGAATTTTCCGGCCGACGAGGTGCGGTTCTTCGCCTCCGCGCGCTCGGCGGGGAAGAAGCTGCCGTGGCGCGGCGGTGAGATCGAGGTGGAGGACACCGAGGTCGCCGATCCCAGCGGGCTGGATATCGCGCTGTTCTCGGCCGGGGCCACCATGTCCCGGGTGCAGGCGCCGCGGTTCGCCGCGGCGGGCGTCACGGTGATCGACAACTCCTCGGCCTGGCGCAAGGATCCCGAGGTGCCGCTGGTCGTCTCCGAGGTGAACCCGGAGCAGACCCGCAATCTGGTCAAGGGCATCATCGCCAACCCGAACTGCACCACCATGGCCGCCATGCCGGTGCTCAAGCCGCTGCACGACGCGGCCGGGCTGCAGCGCCTCATCGTCTCCAGCTACCAGGCCGTCTCCGGCTCCGGGCTGGCCGGCGTCGAGGAGCTGGCCGGGCAGGTGCGCGCGGTGATCGACGATGCCGAGCAGCTGGTGCACGACGGCAGCGCCGTCGCGTTCCCGGCACCGAACAAGTACGTCGCGCCGATCGCCTTCGACGTCATCCCGCTGGCCGGGTCGCTGGTGGACGACGGCAGCGACGAGACCGACGAGGACCAGAAGCTGCGCAACGAGAGCCGCAAGATCCTCGGGCTGCCCGAGCTGCTGGTCAGCGGCACCTGCGTGCGCGTCCCGGTCTTCACCGGGCACTCGCTCTCGATCAATGCCGAGTTCGCCGAGCCGCTCTCGCCGGAGCGCGCCAGGGAGATCCTGGGCAAGGCGGCCGGGGTCAGGCTGGTCGACGTGCCGACGCCGCTGCAGGCCGCGGGGGCCGACGAGTCGCTCGTCGGCCGGATTCGCCGCGATCCCGGCGTGCCGGACGGGCGCGGCCTCGCGCTCTTCGTCTCCGGCGACAACCTGCGCAAGGGCGCCGCGCTGAACACCATCCAGATCGCGGAGGTCCTGCTCAGCGAGCGCTGAAAACGGGGTCGCCCGGCGCGGGCGGCGGCTGCTAGCCTGCGCCGATGGCGAATCCCCATCCCCAGGTGTTCTTCGGTGACCGGCTCGTCCCCGCCGCCGAGGCGACCGTCGGCGTCGCCTCGTCGGCGGTGCTGTACGGCCTGAGCGTCTACACGGTCTTCCCGGTGCACCGGACCGACGGGGTGCGCACCGCGTTCCGGCTGGCGGATCACTTCCGCAGGCTGGAGGAGTCCTGCAAGATCATCGGGATCGACCGGTTCGCGCAGGAGTGGGGCTACCCGCGCTTCGAGGCAACGGTGCGTGAGCTGGTCGCGGCGAACGAGCCGCACGACGAGGTGTTCGTCCGGGCCTCGGTGCACGTGGTGGAGTCGCTGCCCGGCACCCGGGTGCGCGGGACCGCCATCGCCGTGAGCATGTTCGTCTACGACGCGGTGCCGATCGTCCCGCAGGACGGCATGCGGCTGAAATCCAGCCCGTGGCGGCGGATTCCGGACAATGCCATCCCGTCCAGGGCCAAGGTCAACGGCGCCTACGTGAACTCGGTGCTGGCCAAGCAGGATGCCATCGACTCCGGGTACGACGACTGCGTCTTCCTGGACGGCAACGGCCACGTCTGCGAGCTCAGCGCCGCCAATATCTTCCTCGTGCGCGGCGGCACACTCATCACCCCCGATGTCAGCTGCGACATCCTCGACGGGATCAACCGGCGCACGGTGCTCACGCTGGCGGCCGAGGACGGCATCCCGGTGGTCGAGCGCACCGTCGACCTCACCGAGCTGTACATCGCCGACGAGGTCTTCGTCACCGGCACCTCGGCCGGGGCGGCGCCGGTGCTCGAGGTGGACGGCCGGATCGTCGGCGACGGCAGGCCGGGCCCGATCTCGCAGGCGCTGCGCAAGCGGCACCACGCCGCGCTGCGCACCGACGACGCGCACGGCTGGCGCACCCGCCTGGACTGATCAGCGAATACCCGGCGTGCGCGGGTCGGTGCCGAGGCAGGCCAGCACCGCGCAGCCGGGCGGCGCGTCCGCGAACGGCGGCGCGAGCGGTGCGCCGAGGCAGCTGAGCACATTGCAGCCCGGGTAGGCGGCCGGGCCGATCCCGAAGACCGCGAGCAGCAGCGTGCCGTCGATGAACTCGCCCGGATCCTGGGTGAGCGGCGGCTCCACGTAGGGGCCGGGGTCGGGCTCGCCGAGCGCGGGCAGCAGCCTGCGGAAGAACTCGTGCGGCAGCTCCCTGGTGTTCTGGATGACGCCGCTCGGCCCGTATCGGCTGACATTGCCGTACGCGCCGGTCCACACCACCATGAGGTCGAGCTCGGGCAGCACGAAGACGTTCTGCCCGCCGAACCCGGCCATGGAGTACACCCCGGCGGGCAGGAAGTCGGGGGTCTCGGCGCAGCCGGGGCCGAGCCAGAAGAGGTAGCCGTAGCACTCGTTCGCCGGGGACGGGGTGCGCGCCGCGTCCAGGTACGCGGCGGAGACCAGCTGCTCGCCCGCCCAGCGGCCGTCGTTGCGCACCAGCATGCCGATGCGGGCGAAGTCGACCGGCGGGATGAAGAGGTGCGCGTAGCCGTAGGTGGTGCCGGAGCGGTCGCGCGCCCAGTAGTAGTCGCCGCGCGGAATGCCGATCGGGTCGAAGAGCTCGCGCTGCGCGAACTGCTGCAGCGGCTCACCGAGCGCCCGCTCGAGGGTGAAGGTCAGCAGGTCGACGGTGCGCTGGCTGTAGCTGAAGGTGGTGCCGGGGGCGTGCTCGAGCGGAACGCCGAGCGCCTGCACGGCGCTGTTCGGGTCGAGGGGGACGACACCGGTCAGCCCCTCGGTGATCACCCCGACCCGCATGCCGGAGGTCTCGGTGAGCAGGTCGCGCACGGTGATGGCGCGGTGCGCGGCATCACCGAGGCCGGGCGGCAGGTAGCGGTCGATCGGGGCGTCCAGCTCGATGAGCCCGCGATCCCACGCCATGCCGGTGAGCACCGAGACCACACTCTTGGTGGCGCTCCAGACATTCCACGGCACGTGCCCGGTCTGCGCGTTCCCCGCCCCCTCGCCGATCAGGCAGTTGTGCCGGAACACCTGCACGCTGAGCCGGTTGCGGCTGGTGGCGAAGTCGAGCGCCGCAGCCAGCCGCTCGCCGTCGACGCCTGCCTCTTCCGGTGCGGCCCTGACGAATTCGCGGCCGGAGGGCTCGGCGCAGGACGCCGTCGCCGTCGCGCCGCCGACGGCCACGTGCCCCGTCAGCAGTGCGAAGGTAGCGAGCACAACCAGCCAAGCCGCCCGACGAGTCATGGGGGAAAGGCTAGTCCGGCGGCGGCGGTGTCGAAGCACCAACACGGGGTAACCGCGGGAACACGAAAGTTGGGGTGTCGACGCCCGGCAAGCGCCTCTCGGCGAGTGGTCGCTCGCAGCGACGATTTTTCATTGCGGCCCGGGGCTGCCCAAGAGCGCCGACAGTCCCATTCAACCGCGACCCGGGCGCCAACCTTCCGCGATTGCAAGTGACCTGCGACACAGTCCCGCCCGGTTGTCTGGAGTTGCTAGTTTTCTTGACTAATTCCAGAAAAGCGGCATACTCGATCCCATGGACACCGAACCCCGCGACTGGCTGCGCCGGGCGAACCTGCGGGTCACCGCCCCGCGGCTGGCGGTGCTGGAGACGGTCGCCGCGCATCCGCACGCGGATGCCGACCGGATCGCCGCCGCCGTCCGGCAAGCGCTCGGCGCGGTCTCCACCCAGGCCGTCTACGACGTGCTGCACGCCTGCGTGCGGGCCGGCATCCTGCGGCGCATCGAGCCGGCCGGCTCGGCGGCGCTGTACGAGACCAGGATCGGCGACAACCACCACCACCTGGTGTGCCGCGGCTGCGGCGCGGTCGCCGATGTGGACTGCGTCGCCGGCGCGGCCCCCTGCCTGCACCCCGACGACGCGCAGGGCTTCGTCCTGGACGAGGCCGAGGTCGTGTTCTGGGGTCGCTGCGCCGCATGCGCCCGTTCCACCGAAAGCCCGAGGAGGCTCCCGCTATGACCAAGCCGACCACGACCAACTCCGGGATCCCGGTCGAGAGCGACAACGAATCGCTGACCGCGGGAACCCAGGGCCCGATCCTGCTGCACGACCACTACCTGATCGAGAAGCTCGCCCAGTTCAACCGGGAGCGGGTGCCGGAGCGGGTGGTGCACGCCAAGGGCGCGGGCGCCTACGGCGAGCTCGTCGTCACCGCCGATGTCAGCCGCTTCACCAAGGCCAAGCTCTTCCAGCCGGGTGCGCGCACCGAGTCGCTGGCGCGGTTCTCCACCGTCGCCGGCGAGCAGGGTAGCCCGGACACCTGGCGCGACCCGCGCGGCTTCGCGGTGAAGTTCTACACCGAGGACGGCAACTACGACCTGGTCGGCAACAACACCCCGGTCTTCTTCATCAAGGACCCGATCAAGTTCCCCGACTTCATCCGCTCGCAGAAGCGGCTGCCGGGCAGCGGGCTGCGCGACCACCACATGCAGTGGGACTTCTGGACCCTGCGCCCGGAGTCGGCGCACCAGGTGACCTGGCTCATGGGCGACCGCGGCATCCCGAAGACCTACCGGCACATGGACGGCTTCGGCTCGCACACCTACCAGTGGATCAATGCCGCGGGCGAGCGCTTCTGGGTGAAGTACCACTTCAAGACCGACCAGGGCATCGACTTCCTGACCCAGGACGAGGCCGACCGGCTGGCCGGAACGGACGCCGACTACCACCGCCGCGACCTCTGGGACTCGATCGAGCGCGGCGAGTTCCCGAGCTGGACGCTGCACGTGCAGGTGATGCCGGTGGCCGAGGCCGAGACCTACCGGTTCAACCCGTTCGACCTGACCAAGGTCTGGTCGCAGCGCGACTACCCGCTGATCGAGGTCGGGAAGTGGACGTTGAACCGCAACCCGGGCAACTACTTCGTCGATATCGAGCAGGCCGCCTTCGAGCCGTCGAACACGGTCCCCGGCATCGGCTTCTCGCCGGACAAGATGCTGCTCGGCCGGGTCTTCGCCTACGCCGACGCGCACCGCTACCGGGTCGGCACCAACTACGCGCAGCTGCCGCCGAACCGGGCGCGCGCGGCCGAGGTGAACTCCTACTCCAAGGAGGGCGCTATGCGCTTCGACTACAACGACGCGAGCACCCCGGTTTACGCGCCGAACTCCTACGGCGGCCCGCACGCCGAGCCGGAGCGGGCGCCGGACGGCGGCCGCTGGGACTTCGACCCGAGCATGGTGCGGGCCGGGTACATCCAGCACGCCGAGGACGGCGACTTCACCCAGCCGGGGACGCTGGTCCGCGAGGTGCTCTCCGAGGAGCAGCGCGACCGGCTGGTCGGCAATATCGTCGGGCACGTGCTCGACGGGGTACAGGAGCCGGTGCTGAGCCGGGTCTACGAGTACTGGCGGAATGTCGACGCCGAGCTGGGCAAGCGGGTGGAGGACGGCGTGCGCGCCGGGCTCGACGCGAGCTGACCCGATCGACGGAAAGGGCGGGCGGTGCCGATGGCACCGCCCGCCCTTCGCGCGTTCCGCGGGAGCCCGTCTAGAGCAGCCCCCACCAGTACAGAACGCAGGCGAGCACCCAGACGACCACGGTTTCCATCGCTTGCTCCACTCTCCTCGATGTCGCTGTCCTCCATCATTCCCCTCCGGGGCGCCCACCGTTACCGCTCGCGCAAATTCCGGCATTTCCGGCCGCAAGGTCTTGTTAAGCCGGCCTTGAGCAGCGGGTCGCACAGTAGTTCTCGTACCGGATCGCTTCTGAGGGGTTGCGAAACGGGAATGAGGGGACGTCCGGCCGGACCGGTGCACGAGGGGTGATCGGTCCGGTCGGTGCGTCGGGGACTGATGTGCAGCAGGCTCTTCCGGATGCTGAAGGAGCCGGCGCCGCGGGAGGCGGCCGACCGGCCACTGCCGAAGGTAACCGTTGCCGCCACTGCCCGGCCCGTCCCGATCGCAGCGGGCCGGTCCGCGGGGGACCGGCCCACGGGGGTCAGCGTGCGGCCAGGTAGGCCTTCCAGCCACCGTGCTCGGTGATGTCCGTGCCCGCCACCGCGGCGTCGTAGCCGCAGCCGAAGCCGACGACGCTGCGCCCATCCGCGAGATCGACGCTGGTCAGCGCCATGGGCGCGGGCAGGGCCGCGAGGAAGGCGCCGAGTCCGGCCTTCGACACCAGGAACAGCTCGCCCGCGATCGGGGCGCCGAGCCCCGGCCCGTGCCGCACCAGCCCCGGCTTCGGCGGCACCGTGTCCAGCGCGGCCAGCCGGTAGGCGTCGGTGGTGGCGATCTCCCCGGCGAAGCGCGCGTGCAGCGCGGTGAGCTGGTGGTGCAGCGGCTGCCCGCGCAGGTGCGCGCCGAAGACCGCGACCGGCACCGCGTCCGGGATCAGCAGCGGCGGCTCGTCGCCGGTGAGCAGCGCCGCGATATCGACGGCGAGCTGGTCGGCGAAGGCGGGCACCACCGCCATGACGCCGAACGGGAGCCCGGCCGCGGTCGGCACGCCCGGCACCGCGATCGAGGCCATGTCGAGCAGGTTGCAGAAGTTGGTGAAGGTGCCCATGCGCCGGTTCACGGTGAGCGGGTCGGCCTGGATCGCGGCGATGGACGGGTGCTCGGTGGTGGTCGGCAGCAGCAGCCCGGCGCAGCCGTCGAGCAGCGCGGCCGCCTCGGCCTTCGTGCGGGCCAGGGTGTCCAGGTCGGCGGCGAAGGCGGCGGCGCCCGGGGTGGCCGCGGCGCCGATGATGGCGGCCACGATGGGGTCGGCGCCGGGCGGGTCGGTGGCGAGGAACTCGCCGACGGCAGCGTACCGCTCGGCCACCAGGGCGCCGTCGTAGAGCAGCCGGGCGGCGTCCAGCAGCGGGGCGATATCGACCTCGGTGAACTCGGCGCCGCGCTCGCGCAGCAGGTCGAGCGTCTGCTCGAAGGCGGCGCGGTACTCGGGGGCGAGCGCGGCCAGGTTCGCCTCGACCGGTACCGCGATCCGCGGGGCGGCGGCGAGCGGGACGTCGGCGGGCCAGCTCCGGCTGCGCGGGTCGCGCGGCTCCGAGCCGGCCATGACCCGGAGTGCGGCGACCGCGAGCGGGAGCCCGGCGGCGAAGACGGTGACGGCGTCGAAATCCGCGCAGGCGGGCAGCACACCGTGCGCGGGCACGATGCCGAGCGTCGCCTTCACCCCGACGATGCCGTTCAGCGCGGCGGGCACCCGGCCGGAGCCCGCGGTGTCGGTGCCGATCCCGATATCGGCGATGCCGAGCGCCACCGCCACCGCCGAGCCGGAGCTGGAGCCGCCGGAAATCAGCTCGGGGTGCAGGGCATTGCGCACCGCGCCGTACGGGCTGCGGGTGCCGACCAGCCCGGTGGCGAACTGGTCCAGGTTGGTCTTGCCGAGCAGCACCGCGCCCGCCGCGGTGAGCCGCTCGATCGCGGCGGCGGTCTCGGCCGGGTGCCTGGCGAAACCGGGGCAGGCGGCGGTGGTCGGCACCCCGGCCACGTCGATATTGTCCTTCACCGCGACCAGCAGCCCGGCCAGCGGCAGCGCCGCCCCGGCGGCCAGCCTGGCCTGCACCGCTTCGGCGTCGGCGCGCACCTCGGCCTCGGGGCGCAGGGCGATCCAGACCTCGGGGCGGTCCACCTCGGCGATCCGGCGGTAGGCTGCGCGCACCCGGTCCACCGGCGACGGGTGCAGGGCGGGCTCGTCGAGCAGGGCGGTCATGGCGGCTCCGATCAGGGGTTGCGGTCGGCGGCCAGCGACATCGCCGCGACGGCCTTGGTCACGCGGTCGAGGACGACGTCCAGCGATTCGCCGATGTGGGTGTGCAGCAGGCGATACGCCAGCCCGAGGTTCTCCGCGAGCACCGCGTCGAGGATGCCGAGGTGCTCGGCGATGGTGGTCTCGATCCGGTTGTTGACCATGAAGTCGTACATCCGGACGTGCCGGATCCGGGAGTTGACCTGCACCAGCGCGCGCACCAGCTCGGCATTGCCGGACGCCGTCAGCAGCGTCACGTGGAACTCCTCGTCCCGGACCACGAACCCCGGCTGCTGCTCCGGCGGGTCGGCGCGCAGCTCCAGCCAGCGCTCGCGCTCGGCGCTCAGCAGCTCGCGGTCGTGGCGCACCGCGGGGTTGGTCATGGCCCGCTGGATGCCGCCCAGCTCCAGCGTGATGCGCAGCTCGTAGAGGTCGCGGATGAGCGGGATGCTCGGCCGCACCGGGCTGAAGCCGTACTCCGCGCGCTGCAGCAGCCCGTCCGAGCAGAGCACCGTGAGCGCCTCCCGGATCGGGGTCCGGGAGATGCCGAAGCGCGCGGAGAGCTTGGGCTCGGTGAGCCGCTCGCCGAAGGTGATGTCACCGTTCATGAGCTCGCTGCGCAGCGCCTCGTAGACCACATCCCGCAGCGGGCGCCCGGCGGCGTCCGCGAGCGTGCTCAACCGTGTCGACATGGCTGTATACGCTATGGACGCCGTGTTTCACCGGTGTGACGGCGCTGCGGCGGGGAGGTAAGCGGTTGCGCACCGGCCCGGAGAATTCGCTCGCGTTCCCGCGCCGCACCCGCGATTGTTAGCGTGTGCCCACACCTGTACCGGAAAACGATATCCCCGCCCGCACGGCGGCGAACCTGGCCGAGCACGCGGCGCACCTGCACCGCGGGCTGCCCGGCGCGCGGGTGCTCGAGCCCGGCGACGTCACCATCGCGGACAGCGGCCTGGCGGACGACACCTTCAACCAGATCGTGGACGCGCGGTTCACCGACGCCCGGCGGATCGGGGAGGTGGCGGCGCTGGTCCGGGCGACCGGGCGGCCGTTCTCCTGGTGGTCCGGGTCGGCCGAGCTCGGCGCCGCGCTGGCCGCGACGGGCTGGACCGCGACCGAGACCGAGACGGCCATGTGGGCCGAGCTGGGCGAGCTGCCCCCGATTCCGGGCGGGCTCACGATCCGGCCGGTGCGGGATCGCGGTGCGCTGGCCGACTACGCCGCGGTGCTGGCGGCGAACTGGGACCCGCCCGCCGCCACGGTCCCGCTCTTCTACGAGCGGGCCGCCGCGGCGGCGCTCGCGCCGGGGTGTCCGGCCCGCTACCTGGTCGGGTACCTGGGTGAGCTGGCGGTCTGCGCGGGCGAGGTCTTCCGGTTCGCCGGGGTCGCGGGCATCTACAACATCGGCACGCTCGCCGGGTACCGGCGGCGCGGCTTCGGCGGCGCCATGACGCTGGCGGTGCTGCACGCCGCGCGCGAGAGCGGTTACCGCACGGCCGTGCTGCAGGCTTCGGCCGACGGGGAGCCGGTGTACCGGCGGCTCGGGTTCCGGCCCGCCGGGCAGTTCACCGAGTACACACTCTAGACACTTCGGCGAATCTGTCTTACCGTCGGAACATGTTGCTCGATGAGTCTCGCGCCGTGTTTCAGCCCTGCACCGGCGCCACCTGGGCCGAGCCCTGGCCGATGTACCAGGCACTGCGCGAGCACGACCCGGTGCACCACGTGGTCCCGGCCGACCGGCCGGAGCACGACTACTGGGTGCTCACCCGGCACGCCGACGTCTACGCGGCGGCGCGGGACACGGCCACCTTCTCCTCCGGCCAGGGGCTGACCATCGAGTACGGCGAGCTGGAGCAGATCGGGCTGACCGCGAATCCGCCGCTGGTCATGCAGGATCCGCCGCAGCACACCGAGTTCCGCAGCCTGGTCGCGCGCGGGTTCACGCCGCGGCGGGTGGAGGCGCTGGAGCCGATGGTGCGCGCCTTCGTCCGGGAGCGGCTGGAGCTGCTCGCCGACGGCGGCGATATCGTGCGCACGCTCTTCAAGCCGCTGCCGAGCATGGTGGTCGCGTACTACCTCGGCGTACCGGAGGAGGACCGCGACCGCTTCGACGGCTGGACCGACGCCGTGGTCGCGGGCGGCATCTCCGGCAGCGAGCAGGCGCGCGCCGCCTCCATGGAGATGGTCGGGTACTTCGCCGAACTCATCCGGCGCAGGCGCACCGACCCCGGCGACGACACCGTCTCGCTGCTGGTGCAGGCCGGGCTCGGCGCCACCGACGACGACGTCACCGGCCTGGTGCAGCTGCTCGCCTACACCTGGACCATGGTGGCGGGCGGCAACGACACCACCACCGGGCTGCTGGGCGGCGCCGTGCAGCTGCTGTACGCCAACCCGGTGCAGCGCGCGCGGCTGGTCGCGGAGCCGGAGCTGATCCGCGGCGCCGTCGAGGAATTCCTCCGGCTCACCGCGCCGGTGCAGGGGCTGGCCCGCACCACCACCGGGGACGTCGAGATCGCGGGCGTGACCATTCCGGCGGGCCGTAAGGTGCTGCTGGTGTACGGCTCCGCCAATCGCGACGAACGGGTGTACGGCCCGGACGCCGCCGACCTCGACATCCACCGCAACCCGCAGCGGCTGATGACCTTCAGCCAGGGCCCGCACCACTGCCTCGGCGCCGCCGCCGCGCGCATGCAGGCGCGGATCGCGCTGGAGGAGCTGCTCGCCCGGCACCCCGGCTTCGCCGTCGACCTCGGCGACGTCGAGTACGCCGACGGCCAGTACGTGCGGCGCCCCACCCGGGTCCCCTTCCGGAGCGCCGCGTGAGCGACTGGCTGGCGGGCCCGCGCACCGAGCTCGCCGCCGACCGCATCCTGGACGGGGTGCGCAGCCTCTTCCGGGCGCGCGGCCTGACCGGGGTCTCCGGGGTCGGGATGGCCGAGGTGGCCGCGGCGGCGGGCTGCTCCCGCGCCACCCTGTACCGCTACTTCCCGAACCGGCAGGCGCTCTTCGTCGCCTTCGCCGACCGGGAGGCGCAGCGCGTGGTGGCCCGGGTCTGGCGCGAGCGCGGCCCCGTCGCCGACCCCGCCGCCGCGCTGCTCGACACCCTGATCGCGGTGCTCACCGCCGTGCGCGGCACCGAGTACCTGGCCGTCTGGTTCGAACCGGTGAACGCGGGGGTCGTCGCCCAGCTCGCCGACTCCTCGGACGCCGTCGAGGTGCTCGCCCGCACCTTCGTCGCGAGCCTGCGCCCCGACCTGGATCCCGCCGCCGCCCGCCGCCTCGGCCGCTGGCTGGTGCGCAGCGTGGTCTCGCTGCTCACCATGCCCGCCGAGCCGGACGAGGAGCGGGAGCTGCTGCGCGCCTTCGTCGTCCCGTTCCTGGAGAGCGCGCGGATCCCGGTCTGATCACCGCGGTGCTGAAAGATTCCGACGGCAATCCCCAGTTCGGGTGCACCGGTGTATAGCCGGGTTTACGCCATAGCCGCGCAGTCCTCCGGCCGCCGATATCGCCGCTACCTCGCGGTGGCGAGCCGTAATCGAGGGCGTAACGTCGCTGATTAGAACCGAGCGGTTCGTATTTGAGCGCAGTCCACCATGAGACATGTTCGCGCACTGCATATTTCGCCATACCCTGTGGGGTGATGAAAAGGTGGGGAAAGGGTTGGTGGGAGCAGGAGGCCGATCAGCCCAGACAATACGCAAGGGGGGCTTGTGTCACGCACTGCGGCAAGGAACCCAACAGATACCCGGCCGCGCCACGATGGCAGCGGGGCGAATTTGCCCTCTCGGTGGTCGGCGGAAAGCTGGATGTCCAGAAAGCGGTGTACGCTGCTTTCGGCCGGTCGTACCTGCCGGGGGATATCGTTCGGTACTTCGTGGTCGGCAGATTGCAGGACAGCGGGTACTGGGTCTACGAGTGGCCGACTCGCCGTAATCCGCGGCACGGCCGGGTCTCGGCACCGGTGCGCGGTGACTGTGTCGACGAGCATAGAGCCTGGTGGGATAGGTCAGATCGTGTCAAACTGTCGGAGTTGACAGCCGGTCCGGAGGTTTAGCATGTTTCGCTTGAAGCGTCGTGCTCCTTTCGCCTGGATGCGGAGTATCGAAATCGGAGAGTTCGGTGAAGAGCTCACCGTGGTTCCGCTGAACGGCCTGTCCGCTATGGCGAAGTTGAGGCGAGGCGCCTTGCTCAACTGGGTTTTCGACCAGCCCGATGCGGAATCCTCCTACCATCTTTTCGTCTACCTCACCGACGGGGAATCGCAGAGGGTTTACGAGGCTCCCTACGATCGTGGAATGCTGGAAGCCGTTCGCGGAAAGCTGAAGAATCGCGGCGCCATTCTGGCGGTGATCCGGGGTATCGACGCCGACGTGGTCACCAGGCGCTACGAAATATCCGATAACGGTCTCGAGCACGAGTTCATCGCTGATCTCATGATCGCGGCCAAGACGATTCACGAATACTCGGAATCGGTCAAAGCCGGCGCGGAAGCCGAGATCACCCGCCTGGCGGGCGGGCCCCGCATCGAATTCGCCGACGCGAACCCGGCCGGTCGGGTGGGCGCGGGTTCGCATCGATCGACTCGCGATTCCTATCTGGCCCGCTTACGCACGTCGGCTGCCCAGGATCGAGAGAAGAGCGATGCGCAGAATGTCCGGACGATTATGCGGGGCACCTTCGCGTAGCGGTCAGCGCTTGCTGGTGTCCCGCCGCTCGATGGCCGCGCCGACGCCGTCGATGGCACCGCGGATGAGGTCGCCGTACGGGTCCGGGCCGAGCGCGGGGGCGTGCTGCCTGGCCAGGGCGAGGTGTGCGGCGGCGGGGGCGAAGGAGCCGAGGCGGCGGTAGTCGTCGGCGAGGTTCAGGTGCAGGGAGGGGTAGAAGCCGGCGATGGTCAGGCTGTTATGCACGTCCCGCACCCGGTCGTCGGTGACGGTGTCGGCGGCATCGAGGGCGCGGATGTTCCAGGCCAGGGCCTCGGCGGGGTCGTCGTAGAGGTCGGCGAGGTAGTGCGCGAGGGTGCAGCGGTGCAGCGGGTCACCCGCGGGGCCGAGCGCGGCCCAGAGCTCGAGCAGGGCGGTGCGGGCGGTGCCGGTGTCGCCCCCGCGGCCGGTGCCGACGGCGTCGAGGATGGCGGTCATGGTGGGGTCGGTCATGGGGTTCCGTTCGGGGGGTGGATGGGCATGGCGAGGGTGGTGAGGTCGCCGCGGTCGGCCGAGCGCAGGGTGATCGGCTGGGCCGGGCCGCGCAGGTCGAGCAGGAGCTCCGGGCCGATCGCGGTGGCGATGGCCGGGTGCAGGACGGCGGGGTCGAAGTGCAGGGTCGAGGGGGTGCCGGTGACGGTCGCCCGGAGGGTGGCGCTGCCGACGCGGACTTCGCCGCCGACGGTCGCGCGCAGTTCGATATCGCCGCCCGGGTGCTCCTCGAGCGCGCGCAGCAGCGGGTCCCTGGCCACGGTCACCCGGGTGACGACGGCGGAGAGCGTGGCGAGCATGCCGCGGTAGTCCGGGAACTCCTCCGGCAGGATGCGGCAGCTCCGCGCACCCAGCTCCAGGCGGTGCGCGGTGGCGCGCAGCGCGACCACCGGGGTGCGCCGGATCTCCGGCACCGCCGCGCGCAGCTCGGCCCCCGCGATCGTCCCCGCCCACACCGCGGCGGGCGCCTCGACCGGGGCGATGGTCCGGGTGGAGAGCCGGTACCGGTCGGTGGCGGTGAGGATCACGGCATCCGGCAGCGCCTCCAGGCACACCCCGGCCAGCACCGGCAGCGCCGGGTCCACACCGGTGGCGGCCAGCACCTGCTCGATCGCGGCCGCCAGCACGGGCCCCCTGACCGCCCCGACGACCACCTCCGGCGCACCCCCGAGCGCCGCCTCGAGCTCGGCGGCGGTGCGCTGCGCCAGCACCGCCTCGGCGGCGACCGCGGCCGCATGCTCCCGGACCAGCCGCACGGCCTGCTCCGGAGCCCCGTCGAGCACCCGCAGCACCGGCCCCAGCGGCATCCCCATCTCCCGCAGCCTGCGCAGCACCCCGGCCCGCTCCACCTGCTCCGCGGCGTAGTACCGGTACCCGGTCACCGCATCCACCTCGGCGGGCAGCAGCACCCCGGTATCGGCGTAGAACCGCAGCGCGCTGGCGGTGAGCCCACTGCGGCGCGCGAATTCCCCGATCGGCATGAGTTCGTCCGGCATGCCGCCATCCTCGGGCTTCGAGTGGCTCGAAGGTCAAGCCGGACGCAAAAAAGGCCCTGATCTGCCTAAACAGATCAGGGCCCTTCGTGTCTCAACCACACGAGTCGGGGTGACAGGATTTGAACCTGCGACCTCTTCGTCCCGAACGAAGCACGCTACCAAGCTGCGCCACACCCCGGGGAGGAGAACCTGAAGTAGCTTACAACAGGGGACCTCCGGACGTTAAATTGCCAGGTCAGTCAGGGTTCGTAGGGTCGGATGCTGCTGAAGACGCGCTTGGCGCCCGCGGCGTCGAGCGCCTGCGGGACGCCGGTGTCGGCGGCGATCACCATGACGAAGCTGCCGTTGGTGCTCGGCGCGGCCCAGGTGTACACGGAGTACTCGGCGGCGCAGCCGGGGGCGGGCCGCGCGATCCGGCCCCTGGTCTCCACGAACATGCCCTGCTGGCCGCCGTCCAGGGAGCGCAGCGGCTCGGCGGGGGCGGCGGCGCCGGGGTCGGCGTAGGCGAGGCGGGCCGCCTTGGCGCCGATGGCGGTGGCCGCGGCGGCGGGGTCCTGCTCGTCGGCGGCGGTGAGGAAGGCGACGGTGCGGGTGGAGCCCGGGCAGTAGTCGCGGCCGTCGGTGGCGTAGCCCTTGCCGGTGAGCGCGTCCGGGGCGCGGCCGAATCCGGCCACGGTGTCGGCGGGGGCGACGTGCCAGCCCGCGGGGACGTCGTAGGCGGCGTCCCGGTCCGGCGCGGCCACCACCCGGTAGCCGGGGAGCACCGGCGACGGCACCGCGATACTGGCCGGTGCGTCGCTGGTGAGCGCGCTGACCAGCGGGGGAGCCCCGCCCTCCGGGTCATCCGAGCCGCGGGCGACGGCGACGGCGGTGGCGGCGGCCGCGAAGGCGAGCACCGCGGCGCCCGCGGCGGGCAGGGTCCGGTTCGGGGTGCTCGGCCGGGCCCGGTACGTCGCGAGGAAGGCGTCGAAATCGTGTGGCGGCGGCACCGCGGGCCGCTCCGGATCACGCTCCCGGACGGCGGTACCGCCGTACCGGGAACCGGATCCGTCCGAAAAGGTCGGTCCACCGCCCGGTGAAAGCCGGTTCACCGCACCGGATTCCGGCTGCGCCCCCGATGCTCCCTGCACATCGCCTGCTGCCACTGTCCCGTCCCCCTGCCTGACGTACGGCCTCGGGACGCGACCTTAGCGGGCGATGGCCTCCGAAGCCGAACGGCCTCGGCCGGTTTCGGTCGACGGCTGCTTGGGCGGCGCGGCGACCAGGGTCAGCAGCGTGGCCTCCGGGCGGCAGCAGAAGCGGTACGGCGCCCACGGCGAGGTGCCGATGCCCGCCGAGACGTGCAGCTTGGTGTGCTCGCCCCAGCTGGACGGCCCCTTCACCCTGGCCCGGTCGATCCCGCAATTGGTCACCAGCGCACCGAAACCCGGCACGCAGAGCTGGCCGCCGTGCGTGTGCCCGGCCAGCACCAGGTCGTAGCCGTCGGCGGCGAAGCGGTCGAGGACCCGGGGCTCCGGCGAGTGCGTGAGCCCGATCCGCAGGTCCGCCAGCGGGTTCGGCGGGCCGGCGATGGTGTCGTAGCGATCGCGCTGCAGGTGCGGGTCGTCGACCCCGGCGGTGCCGATCCGGATGCCGCCGACCTCGAGATCGCGGCGCACGTGCGTGAGGTCCAGCCAGCCGCGCTCATTGAACGCCGCGCGCAGGTCCTGCCAGGGCAGCGGGGCGCCGTAGGTGCGGCGGTGGTCCTTCTTGAAGTACTTGAGCGGGTTCTTCGGCACCGGCGCGAAGTAGTCGTTGCTGCCGAAGACGAAGAGCCCGGGGCGGGAGAGCAGGCTGCCGAGCGACTGCACGACGGCGGGCACCGCCTTCTGGTGCGACAGGTTGTCGCCGGTGTTCACCACCAGGTCCGGCTCCAGCCGGTCCAGGTCGCGCAGCCACTGCTGCTTGAGCTTCTGGTTCGGCGTCATGTGCAGGTCGCTGATGTGCAGCACCCGCAGCGACGACGACCCGGGCTGCAGCACCGGCATGGTCGTCTCCCTGAGCACGAAGGCATTGCGCTCGACGAGGGAGGCGTAACCGATTCCGGCGACCGCGGCTCCCGCGGCCACCGTTGCGGCGCGTCCGACGGCGGAGGTCGTGATGACGGGCATTTGCCCAGCATAGGTGAGCCCGGCCGGTCCTGCCCCGTGTGTTCTCGCACAGCGGGTGCCACGAGCGCAAATGCGCTGGGAGGTACGGGCGGGACGGGCTAGCGTGGGGGTATGTCGGAACTGAAGTCGCAGCTGCGGGCGGATCTCACCACCGCGCTGAAAGCCAAGGACACCCTGCGTCTCGGCACCGTCCGGATGCTGCTCGCCGCGATCCAGACCGCCGAGACGGCCGGATCCGAGGCGCGCGAACTCTCCGACGCCGAAGTGGTCTCCGTGCTGCAGAAGGAGGCGAAGAAGCGCGGCGAGGCGGCGGAGGTGTACGCCCAGAACGGGCGCGGTGAGCTCGCCGCCAACGAGCACGCCGAGGCCAGGATCATCGATGAGTACCTGCCGACGCAGCTCACCGAGGCGGAGGTGGCGGATCTCGCCGATACCGCCATCGCGCAGGTCGCCGAGGATCTCGGGGAGCGGCCGGGCATGCGGCAGATGGGTCAGGTCATGAAGATCGCGACCGCGCTCGCCGCGGGCAAGGCCGACGGCTCCCGCATCTCGGCCGCGGTCAAAGCCCGCCTCTGAGCCGCACGGTCCCGGCCGCCGCCTTCGGCTGAGCGCTCGGGGCACCGAGCCTCGCTCGCTGCCCACCAACGAAATCGCCCCCGGCCTGCAAGGCCGGGAGCGAATTCGCGTCAGCGGGGGATCGGGATGGGAATTGGAATCGGGGGCAAGCGCAGGGGCGGCAATCCGGGGGCTACCGGGACGGGGGCGGGCCCCGGGGTGGGGCTCGGCGCCTGGCGCTGCGTCCCGTCACTGACGTAGATCGTGATCACCGACCCGGGAATCGCCGACCCGTTCGGCGCCGTGCCCATGACCGTCCCCTTCGGGGCGGCCCCACCCTGCGTCACCGCGGTCACCTGGAACCCGGCCCTGGTGAGCGCCGAGGTGGCATCACCCTGGGACATATTGCTGACGTCCGGCACCTGCGCCTGGTTCGACCCGCGCACGTACTTGTCGTCCAGCGGCGGCAGCGCGGGCGGCGGGTACTGCCCGAGCACCGGCTTGATGGCGTTGAACCAGGTGCGCGCCGGCTCGTTGCCGCCGAAGAGATCGCCGCTGCCGCAGTTGCGCAGCGGGAAGGAGCAGATCTCGCCGGGGGTCGGGCTGTCGCCGTAGACGTAGACCGCGGCGGCCAGCGAGTTGGTGAAGCCGAGGAAGCCGGAGGAGCGGTGGCTCTCGGTGGTGCCGGTCTTGCCGGAGGCGGGCGCGTTCCACCCGGTCGCCCGTGCCGAACCGGCGGCGGTGCCCTCGGTGTCGTCCTTGCTCATGGCGTTGGCCAGGGTGTTCGCCAGCCCGGGCTCGACCACCTGCTCGCAGGCCTGCTGGGTGAGCGGCACCTGCTTGCCCTGCCGGTCGATGACCTCGCGGATCGGCGACGGCGGGCACCACCGGCCGCCGGAGGCCAGCGTGGCGGCGACGTTCGAGAGCTCCAGCGGGTTGATCGCGACCGGGCCGAGGGTGAAGGAGCCGAGGTTCTGCTCCTTGACCATGTCGGCCAGGCTCTGGTTGCTGAACCCGGAGGTACCGGCCTCGGTGTACGAGCGCAGCCCGAGCCGCACCGCCATGTCCACCGTCGGCGCCACCCCGACCGCCTGGATCAGCTTGACGAAGGTGGTGTTCGGCGAGGTCGCCAGCGCCTCGGTGACCGACAACGGCGACTTGTACCTGCCCGCGTTCTCCACGCAGTAGGTGGCCGCCGGGCAGCCGCGGGCGCCGCCGTTGCCCATGCCCTTGGCCTCGAAGCGGCCCGGCACGTCCAGCTGGGCATTGATGCCGAGCCCCTTCTCCATCGCAGCGGCGGTGGTGAAGAGCTTGAAGATCGAGCCTGCGCCGTCGCCGACCATGGAGTACGGCTGTGGCTGCACGGTCTCGTTGGCGTCCGGGTCGAGGCCGTACCGCCTGCTGCTGGCCATGGCGACCACGTCGTGCGAGTTCTCGCCGGGCGCCACCACCGACATCACCTCGGCGATATTCGCCAGGTTGGGGTCGGCGGCGCCGGCGACCGCATCGCGCACCGAGTTCTGCACGGCCGGGTCGAGCGTGGTGCGGATCAGGTACCCGCCCTTGTCCACCTGGTCCCGGCTGATGCCGGAGTTGGCCAGGTACTGCAGCGCGTAGTCGCAGAAGAAGCCGCGGTCGTTGGCGGCGATGCAGCCGCGCGGCAACCCCTTCGGCTCGGGCAGCACACCGAGCGGCTCGGTCTTGGCGGCGCGGAACTCGTCGGCCCGGCTCGGGATGTTCTGGATCATGGTGTCCAGGACGGTGTTGCGCCGCTGCAGCACGCCGTCCTTGTTGGTGTACGGGTTGAGCTTCGACGAGCTCTGCACCATGCCGGCGAGCATGGCCGACTGCGCCACGTTCAGATCCGCGGCGTCCACGCCGAAGTAGGTCTGCGCGGCGTCCTGGATGCCGTAGGAGCTGTTGCCGAAGGGCACCAGGTTCAGGTAGCGGGTGAGGATCTCGTCCTTGGTGAGCTCGCGGTCGAGCGTCAGCGCCATCCGGATCTCGCGGATCTTGCGCGCCGGGGTGGTCTCGATCGCCGCGCGCCGCTCGGCGTCGGTCTTGGCGACCACGAGCAGCTGGAAGTTCTTCACGTACTGCTGGTCCAGGGTGGAGGCGCCCTGCTGCACCTCGCCGCTGGCCGAGTTGGTGAGGAACGCGCGCAGCGTGCCCTGCCAGTCGACGCCCTCGTGCTCGGCGAAGCGGCGGTCCTCGATCGAGACGATCGCGAGCTTCATGTTGTTGGCGATCCGGTCGCTCGGGACCTCGAACCGGCGCTGCTCGTAGAGCCAGGCGATCGGGTTGCCCGCGGTGTCGACCATGGTGGAGACGGCGGGGACGGTGCCCTCGACCAGCTCGGCGGACACATTGTCGACGGCGTCGGCGGCGCGATTGGAGACGAACCCGAATCCACCGGCGAGCGGGAACAACAGCCCCGCGACGAGCACGGCGGCGAGCACGCAGCTGCCGGCCAGTTTCGCGAGTGTTCGTGTCATCGGCACGCCGCCAGACTACGGGGTGGGCAGGACCCGCCTGCGAGGTGCGCACGGGAAGGACACGCCGCCGGACGGCGGTGTCCGCTACCGATGGGCGTGTCGCCCGGTTTTCCCAGCGAGTCGGCCCGACCGGACGGTTCGGAACTTGCTTCCCAGGCACGGACGTACCAAAAAGGTTCGATCGCGGTCTTGCGTTGTCCCCAACCTTTACCTAGATTGAGAACCCAGTGTGATAGAGCTAACACTCAAAGTGGAATGTGGTGCAGTGCGCAGCGGGGTCTGGGTTGCCGCGTACTGAACGCGATTCCGGAGCGCCGGTTCATACGGTGTTCGGACTGCAAAGGGGCACACCAAATGCATATGACAACCCCCATCGCTCGGTTGAACGTGGAGCAGGCCGAGGCGCGGATCGCCTGGGTCTCCGAGGCCAGGTGCAAGGAAGTGGATCCCGACCAGCTGTTCGTTCGCGGTGCGGCGCAGCGCAAGGCGGCGACGATCTGCCGGCACTGCCCGGTGCTCATGCAGTGCGGCGCCGACGCGCTCGACAACCGGGTCGAGTTCGGGGTGTGGGGTGGCATGACCGAGCGGCAGCGCCGCGCGCTGCTCAAGCAGCACCCGGAGGTGACCTCCTGGGCCGACTTCTTCCAGGCCCAGCGGCAGCACCAGATCGCGATCTGACCCGGCGATGTAACCCAGCATCGCCCGATCCCGGAATCCGAGCCCGCCGCCGCGGGCTCGGCCCCGTTTTCAGGGGTGGACGTCGGCCGTGGGGCGGGGCCCGGCCAGCTGATCACCCACCGCGCGCAGCGCGGCCAGGTCGGAGACCTCGAAGGGCAGCGCGCGCACCGCGACGATCGGCACCCGCGGGTGCGCGCCGGTGAAGCGCTGCAGCAGGTGCTGCTCGCGCTTGGCGGTGGCCGCGCGCTGCGCGTGCACCCGCAGCACCGCGGTGGTGAGCGAGGCGTCGTCGCCGAGCTGCTCGGCCGCCGAGCGGGCGCGGTCGCCGGAGAGCCCGCTGAGCACCGGGTGCGTGCGGTTGAGCACCAGCCCGGCCAACGGCATCCGCTCGGTGGAGAGCCGGTCGACGAAGAACGAGGCCTCGCGCAGCGCGTCCGGCTCGGCGGCGGCGACCACCAGGAAGTGCGTGCCGGGCTGGGCCAGCAGGGCGAAGGTGCGGTTGGCCCGCTCCTGGAACCCGCCGAACATGGACTCCAGCGACTGCAGGAAGTTCGAGGCGTCCTTGAGCAGCTGCCCGCCGACCACGGTGGAGACGCCCTTGAGCGCCAGGCTCATGGCACCGGTGACGAAGCGCCCGACGCCGCGGCCGGGGGCCATGATCACCCGGATCATCCGGCCGTTCAGGAAGGTGCCGAGCCGCTTCGGCGCGTCCAGGAAGTCGAGCGCGTTCCGCGAGGGCGGGGTGTCGACCACGATCAGATCCCAGTCCTTGCCGCTGGTCAGCTGACCGAGCTTCTCCATCGCCATGTACTCCTGCGTTCCGCCGAAGGAGGAGGCGACGGTCTGGTAGATCGGGTTGGCGAAGATCTGCTGCGCCTTGTCCGGGCTGGTGTGCTCCAGCACCATCTCGTCGAAGGTGCGGCGCATGTTCAGCATCATGGCGTGCAGCTCGCCGGGGACCTCCGGGCCGAGCTCCACCCGCTGCGGGGCATTGTCCAGCTCCGCGACGCCGAGCGACTGCGCCAGCCGGCGCGCCGGATCGATGGTCAGCACCACCACCCGGCGCCCCAGCTCGGCGGCGCGCAGCGCGATGGCGGCGGCGGTGGTGGTCTTGCCGACCCCGCCGGAGCCGCAGCAGACGACGACGCGCGCGCTCGGGTCGGCGAGGATCGCCGCGACGTCGAGCCGGGTCCCTGTGCTCGGCGTTGTCATCGGACCCCCTGCTCGCTGAGCTTCTCGGCCAGTTCGTACAGCCCGCCGAGATCGATGCCGTCGGTCAGCGCGGGCAGGTAGAGCTGCGGCACGTCCACCGCGGCCAGCTCGGTGGCGCTGTTGTCCTGGGCGCGCAGCCGGGCCGCGTGCTCGACCGTCTCGGTGACCAGGCCGTCGAAATCGGCGTCCGGCAGGGTGATTCCCGCGGCGGCCAGCCCGGAGCGCAGCTCCTCGCGGTCCAGTTCGCCGTCGGCGACCGGGCCGCGCAGCTCGGCGGGCAGGAAGCCCTGGCCCGCCCGGTTCACCACGACGGTGCCGATGCGCAGGTCTTCCGCGGTGAGCTGGGCGACGGCGTCGGCGGTCTCCTGTACCGGGAGCGCCTCCAGCAGCGTGACCAGGTGGATCAGCGTCTCGTCCGAGTGCAGCAGCTTGGAGACGCCCTCGGCCTGCCCGGCGATCGGGCCGCCGCGCGCGATCTCGGCCATGGCGGTGGTGACGTCGAGGAAGCTCGCGATCCGGCCGGTGGGCGGGGCGTCGACCACGATCTCGTCGTAGACCCGCTCGCCGGTGGCGCGATCCGTCCGGATCACGCACTCCTTGATCTTGCCGGTGAGGATGACGTCGCGCAGCCCGGGCGCGATGGTGGTGACGAACTCGATGGCGCCCATCCGGCGCATGGCCCGGCCGGCGAAGCCGAGGTTGTAGAACATGTCCAGGTACTCGAGGAAGGCGTGCTCGATATCGAGCGCGAGCGCCCACACCTCGCCGCCGCCGTCCGCGCTGGCGATCCTGGTCTCGGTCGGGGGCAGCGGCGGCAGGTCGAAGAGCTGGGCGATGGACTGCCTGCTCTCCACCTCGACCAGCAGCACCCGGCGCCCGCCCCTGGCCAGCGCCAGCGCCAGCGCGGCGGCGACCGTCGACTTGCCGGTGCCGCCCTTGCCCGAGACGTAGTGCAGCCGGGCGCGGGTCGCCCGCTCCGGCCAGCCCGTCGTCGGCGCTGCTGTTGGTGCTTCCACCCCAGCGAGCCTATAGGCCGGAAGACCGGTCCGTCCGTGTGATGCGCCACCGGCGGGTCGATTGGGTACAAGATGTCCCGCTCGCGGAGTTCCGATCAGCGGCGGAGCCATGGCTGCCCTCGTCGGGAGCGCCCCGTTAGGCTCTGCGCATGAGCGAAATCACCCAGTGGGAGTACGCGACCGTGCCGCTGCTGACGCATGCGACCAAGCAGATCCTCGACCAGTGGGGCACCGACGGCTGGGAGCTGGTGACGGTGCTGCCCGGCCCGACCGGCGAACAGCACGTGGCCTACCTCAAGCGCGCGAAGTGACCGCGGCCGCCGATGCCGTGACCCCGTGGCGGGAGAACCTCGCCAAGCTCGGCATCACGCTGCCGCCGGTCAGCGCGCCGGTGGCGGCGTACGTGCCCGCGCTGCGCTCGGGCAGCCTGGTCTACACCTCGGGGCAGCTGCCGTTCGTCGACGGTGAGCTCGTGGTCACGGGCAAGGTCGGCGCCGAGGTGACCGTCGAGGCGGCCGCCGAGGCCGCCCGGCTCTGCGCGCTGAACGCGCTGGCCGCGGTGCACGACCTGGTCGGGCTGGACGAGGTGGTGCGGATCGTCAAGGTCGTCGGCTTCGTGGCCTCCGCGCCCGGCTTCGGCGACCAGCCGGTGGTGATCAACGGCGCCTCGCAGTTCCTCGGCGCGGTGTTCGGCGATGCCGGGGCGCACGCCCGCTCCGCCGTCGGCGTCTCCGAGCTGCCCCGCAACACCCCGGTCGAGGTGGAGCTCATCGCCGAGGTCCGCTGAGGCGGGGCCACATCGAATCCCGTAACCCCAGGGGGAGTGCCATGACCCTGACCCATCCCGCCTACGAGCAGCTGCGCCCGGTGACCCCGAACGCGTCGGTGCTGCTCGCCGAGAACCCCGGCCAGATGACGCTGGACGGAACCAACACCTGGATCCTGCGGGCGCCGGAGAGCGCCGAGTACGTGGTGGTCGACCCCGGCCCGAAGGACCGGGCGCACGTGGACGCCATCGCCGAGGCCACCGGCGGCGCCATCGCGCTGACCCTGATCACGCACCACCACCACGACCACACCGGCGGCATCGACCGGCTGGTCGACCTGACCGGGACGGTGGTGCGCGCCAAGGACCCGACCTTCCTGCGCGGCACCGAGGCCGCGCTGGCCGACGGTGAGGTGATCGAGGCGGCGGGGCTGCGGATCGAGGTGCTCGGCACGCCGGGGCACACCACCGACTCGGTGAGCTTCGTGCTGGCCGACGGGGTGCTCACCGGCGACACGGTGCTCGGCTTCGGCACGACGGTGCTGGAGAACCGCCCCGGCGCGCTCGCCGACTACCTGGCCTCGCTGGACCGGCTGCTCGCCGCGGGCGACGGGCGGCCGCTGCTGCCCGCGCACGGGCCGGACCACCCGGATCTGGGCCCGGTGCTGCGCTACTACATCGAGCACCGGCACCAGCGGCTGGAGCAGGTGCGGGCCGCGCTGGCCGAGCTCGGCGCGGACGCGGGCGCCATGGCGATCGTGCGCAAGGTGTACGCGGACGTGGACAAGAAGCTCTGGCCCGCGGCGCGGAGCTCGGTGCAGGCCCAGCTGGACTACCTGCGCAGCGCCTGAGAAACAGCACAGCGCGCCGTGCGGGTGACCGCATCGGCGCGCTGTTCGCTGTGCGCGGAGTTCAGCGGGCGCGGCGCGCCAGCCGCTCCGAGTCGGAGATGAGCACGCTCTTGCCCTCCAGCCGCAGCCAGCCGCGGTGCGCGAAGTCGGCGAGCGCCTTGTTCACGGTCTCGCGGGAGGCGCCGACGAGCTGGGCGATCTCCTCCTGGGTGAGGTCGTGGGTGACCCGGAGGGCGCCCGCCTCCTGGGTGCCGAAGCGCTGCGCGAGCTGCAGCAGGGCCTTGGCGACGCGACCGGGGACGTCGGTGAAGATCAGGTCCGCCAGGTTGTTGTTGGTGCGCCGGAGGCGGCGGGCGAGCACCCGCAGCAACTGCTCGGCGATCTCCGGGCGCTGGTCGATCCAGGCCTTCAGCGCGTCCCGATCCATGGTGACGGCGCGGACCTCGGTGACCGTGGTCGCGGTCGAGGTGCGCGGGCCCGGGTCGAAGATGGAGAGCTCGCCGAACATGTCGGAGGGGCCCATGATCGTCAGCAGGTTCTCCCGGCCGTCAGGCGAACGGCGCCCGATCTTCACCTTGCCGGTGGTGATGATGTACAGCCGATCGCCGGGCTCGCCCTCGTTGAAGATGATGTGGCCACGCGGAAAGTCGACGGGCTGGAGTTGTTTGGCGAGGGCGGCCACCGCAGTGGGCTCGACGCCCTGGAAGATGCCTGCTCTGGCGAGGGCCTCGTCCACGAATGTGCTCCTTTGGGAAATGGCTTCCGTACCGGGACCGAATCGACCCGGCCACCAGCGGAGTCTACGCGGAGGGAGGCTCGGACAGTGACAGACACCACGTAAAGAGCGGATTGCGGGACGTCGATGGAACGAGTGAGGGAAAGGCCGCGCGACCGGCTCACTCGGGCCGGACGCGGGGTGGGATGAGCTCAGCTCGCCCGGGCGACGTCGAGGTCCTCGGTGCGCGAGCGGCGCTTGCGCATCCGTGCGACGGCGGCCGGGAGACCGAGCTTGGTCAGCTCGCTGACCTCGGCATTGCTTGCCTTGTCCAGGTACTGCTGGACCTCCTCGTCGGGTTCGACGAGTTTCCGGAGGCGGCTCTCGAACCGCTCCATGCCGAGTGCGAACAGCATCATCGCCACTGGGAAGAGCACCACAGCGAGTCCTTGCATGACGAGCAGTAAACACGGTCGAGGTCTCAGATGGAACACGGCGAGAGAACTGGCTGGGCAACAGTGTCGGACGGTTCCGTATGGTGGACGCGTGCGTTCTCCCGCTTCCGCCGCCGCTGCCGACGGCTCCGCCCGTACCGCGGCCGGGGCGGGGGCGGCAACCGGCGGCGGTGCCGCGCCGCGCCGCAAATCCGGCGCGCGACAGGCGGAAACACGGCTCGGCCTGGTGCGGAGGGCGCGGCGGATGTATCGCACGCTGACCGTCGCATTTCCGGACGCGCACTGCGAACTGGATTTCCGGACGCCGCTGGAATTGGCGGTGGCGACGATTCTTTCCGCCCAGTGCACCGACCAGAGAGTGAATCTCACCACTCCCGCGCTCTTCGCCCGGTATCCCGACGCCCGCGCCTACGCCGAGGCGGACCGCGCCGAGCTGGAGGAGTTCATCCGGCCGACCGGTTTCTTCCGCAACAAGACCAGCTCGCTCATCGGGCTCGGGCAGGCGCTGCTGGAGCGACACGACGGCGAACTCCCGCACACCCTGGGCGAATTGGTGCAATTGCCCGGAATCGGGCGCAAGACGGCGAATGTCATCCTCGGCAACGCGTTCGACATCCCCGGCATCACCGTCGACACCCACTTCGGGCGGCTGGTGCGGCGCTGGGGCTGGACCGATCTGGAGGATCCGGTCAAGGTCGAGCACGCGATCGGGGAGCTGATCGAGCGCAGGGACTGGACCATGCTCTCGCACCGGGTGATCTTCCACGGCAGGCGCGTGTGCCATGCCCGCAAGCCCGCCTGCGGGGCCTGTCTGCTCGCCAAGGACTGCCCGTCCTACGGCACGGGCCCGACCGATCCCGAGGTGGCCGCCAAGCTGGTGAAGGGGCCGGAGGCGCCGCACCTGCTCGAACTGGCCGGCCGGTGACGCGGTGGCCGGTCGCCGCCCGTCTCGCGCTGGTCGCGGTGATCGTCGCGGTGGCGGCGGTGGTGGCGCTCTGGCCGCGTGATTCCGGCGCGCCCGAGGCCGGGCGTCCGGCGCCCGCCGCGGCGGTGTCGCCCGAGGATCGGGCTGTCGCCGGGCTGAGTCCCTGCCCGGTGGGCGGGGTCGACCCGGGCGCCGCGGCTTCGTCCGCGCCGGGCAGCGCCGGGTTGCCCGCGTCCGGCGCCTCCAGCAACGCGCCCGCGCCGGGCGGCGCCGGCTCTTCGGTGCCCGGCGAACCCCCGAGCGCGCCCGGCGATGCGGGCCCGCTGGCCGGGCTGACCCTCACCTGTCTCGCCGACGGCAACCCCGTCGACCTGCGCACCGCCCTTGCGGGCAAACCCGCGCTGCTGAACCTGTGGGCCTACTGGTGCGCGCCCTGTGCACAGGAACTGCCCCATCTGCAGGAGTACGCCCGGCGGGCGGGTGACAGGATTACGGTGCTGACCGTGCACAGCGACCCGGAGGAGGCGAAGGCGCTCAGCCGGCTCACCGGTCTCGGCATCACGCTGCCCGGTGTGCTCGACCCCGGTGCCGCGCTGCGGAACGCGGTCGGCGCGCCCGCAGTACTGCCGATCTCGGTGCTGCTGCGCGCGGACGGCACCGTCGCGGACGTCGTGGTGCGGAGTTTCACCGACACCGGCGACATCGCGCGGACGGTCGCGGGTGAACTGGGAGTTTCGGTATGAGAGCGGGAGTGGCGCGGCACGTGCTGGTACAGGTAGTCGCATGAGCGTGCCCGCGTCCGGATCGCCGGACAACAAGGGTTTCATCGCGCCCGATCCGGATCCCGCCGCGGCCCCGGAGTGGCTGCGCGCCACCACCCGCCCGCCCGCGCCCGATTCCGGCGACACCCTGAGCCTGGCCCGCACCCTGCGCCGCGCCATGACCATCACCGGCAAGCCGCGCCAGGCCGCCGTGCTCGTGCTCTTCGCGGGCTCGGCCGAGCCCGACCCGGCCGCGCCAGGCGGCCTGCCCGCCGACGCCGACGTACTGCTGACCCAGCGCGCCGCCACCATGCGGCAGCACCGCGGCCAGATCGCCTTCCCCGGCGGCGGCGTCGAGCCCGGCGACTCCGGGCCGGTGCACACCGCGCTGCGCGAGGCCGAGGAGGAGACCGGGCTTGTCCCCGCCGGTGTCGCCCCGCTGGCGCTGCTGCCCGCGCTCTTCGTGCCGCCCTCGCGCTTCGACGTCACCCCGGTGGTGGCGTACTGGCGCGAGCCGAGCCCGGTCGGCGTGGTCGACCGCAGCGAGACCGAGCGGGTGGTCCGGGTGCCGATGGCCGAGCTGCTCGACCCGGCGAACCGGTTCCTGGTGCGCAGCGGGCTCGGCTACAAGAGCCCCGCCTTTCTGGTGGACAACATGCTGGTCTGGGGGTTGACCGGCGGCATCCTGGCCGGGCTCATCACGAGCGCGGGCTGGGAGCTGGACTGGGACCGCTCCGACGTGCGCGACCTGGAGGCCGCGCTCGCCAGCGTGGGGATGGAGCTGTGAGCCCGTCCGGCTGGCTCGATCTGGCCGTGCTGCTGCTCGCGCTGCTCGCGGCGTCGTCCGGCTGGCGGCAGGGCGCGGTCTCCTCCGCGCTCGCCTTCCTCGGCGTCGTGCTCGGTGCGGTCGCCGGCATCCTGATCGCGCCGCACCTGCTGGTGCACGTGGACGAGGGCAGGGCACGGGTACTGGCGGGCGTGCTGCTCATCGTGGTGCTGGTGATCGTCGGCGAGGTCGCGGGCATGGTGCTCGGGCGGGCCGCGCGCAGCGGCATGCACAACCCGGTCGCGCGCGGCGTCGACAGCGCCGTCGGCGCAGTGCTGCAGGCGGTCGCCGTGCTGGTGACGGCGTGGCTGCTGGCGCTGCCGCTGGCCACCTCGTCGCAGCCGGCGGTGGCGACCGCGATCAACGGCTCGCGGGTGCTGGCCGACGTGAACCAGATCGCGCCGAACTGGCTGCGCAAGCTGCCCAACGAGTTCTCCCAGCTGCTCAACACCTCCGGGCTGCCGGACGTGATCGGCCCGTTCGGCCGCACCCCGATCGCGGCCGCCGAGCCGCCGGACGCGAGCGTGCTCTCCAGCCCGGTCGCGGCCTCGCTGCAATCGAGCGTGCTGCGCATTCGCGGGGTGGCGCCGAGCTGCCAGCGCGCCCTGGAGGGCTCCGGCTTCGTGATCGCGCCGGAGCGGGTGATGACCAACGCGCACGTGGTCGCGGGGACCACCAGCGTGGCGGTGGATACGCCGCGCGGGCCGATCGACGCCGAAGTGGTGCTCTTCGACCCGTCCAAGGACGTCGCGGTGCTCCGGGTGCCGGGGCTGAACGCGCCGGTGGTGCCGCAGGCGCCGAGCGCCGCGCGGCCGGGCGACAGCGCGATCGTGCTCGGCTACCCCGGCGGGGGGCCGTACACGGCCAGCGCGGCCAGGGTGCGCGAGACGCTGGATCTCACCGGCCCGACCATCTACCGCAACGGCACGGTGGAGCGCGAGGTCTACACGGTGCGCGGCCAGGTGCGCGCGGGCAACTCCGGCGGGCCGCTGGTCGACACCAGGGGCCAGGTGCTCGGCATCGTCTTCGGTGCCGCGGTGACCGACGACGACACCGGCTACGTCCTCACCCTGGACGAGGTCTCGCCCGAGCTGGCCGCCGCGCCGACGGTGGCGAGCCCGGTCGACACCGGTGCCTGCGTCCTGAGCTAACCGAGCAGCTTGGCCAGCTCGGCGGTGACGAACTCCGGGTTCTCCTGGTGCGCGTAGTGCCCCGCCCCCGGCACCGAGACCAGCCGCCGCTGCGGCGCGAGCGCGCGGCCGCGGTGGAAGGTGGCGGGCATGATGTACGGGTCGTGCTCGCCGCGCAGCGCGAGGACGGGGATCCGCACCGGCTCGCGCATGGTCGCCATGAAGCGCCGCCCGTCCGGCCGCCACTGGCTGCGGAAGGCCCAGCGCTGGTACTCCAGCGCGCAGTGCGCGGTGCCGGGGATCCGGATGGCATTGCGCAGCCGCTCGGCGGTGTCGGCGAACTCGGGGCCCGCGGTGAACCCCGCGCCCGCCCTCGCCCGCAGCAGCCGCTCGGCGGCCGCGCCGTCGTCCCTGGTGAGCAGGTGCTCGGGGTAGCGCGGGAGCTGGTAGCGCAGGAAGGCGGGCAGCCAGACCCGCCGCTGCCTGCGGTCGCGCAGGATCGAGCGCTTGAGCGCGGCCGGGTGCGGCGAGCCGACCAGCGCGATCGAGCGCACCAGCCGGGGGTGCAGCACCGCCGTCGTCCAGCAGCCGAGCCCGCCGTCGGCGTGCCCGGCCAGCACCGCCTCGGAGTGCCCGAGCGCGCGGATCAGCCCGGCGATGTCACCGGCGGTGGTCCAGCCGTCGTAGCCGCGCGGCGGCTTGTCGGAATCGCCGTAGCCGCGCAGGTCCACCGCGACCGGGCGGTACCCGAGATCGGCGAGCGCGGTCAGCTGGTGCCGCCAGGACCACCAGAAATCGGCGAAGCCGTGCAGCAGCAGCACCAGCGGGGCATCGACCCGCTCCGGCGCCGCCTCCACGATGTGCAGCCGGATGCCGTTGGCGCGGACGTCCCGGTGCGTCCACGGGCCCGCGTAGCGGACGCTGGACGGGTCAGGGGGAAAGGTCGCCGACACGCCGAAAGCCTAGTCGGTCAGGAGCGGAGTGCCTTCGGCTCGTCGTGGCTCGCGCCCAGCCCGCCGGGGAGCACGGTCTTGGCCTGCTTCAGCGAGTCGATGGTCTTCTCCGGCGCGCGCAGCTTCTTCACCCGCAGGTAGCCGAGCAGCGCGAGCACCGCCGTCGCCAGCACCATCAGCAGGAAGACGATGAGGAAGGCGGCCCAGCGCGCCAGCCAGACGTCGAGCAGCTCGCCGACGAAGAAGAAAAAGAAGAAGGTGCTGAAGAGCAGCACGGTGAGCGCGAGGATGAAGAAGACGCTGCCCTGCAGCCCCTTCTTGACCTCCGCCGTCACCTCGGCCTTGGCCAGCTCGACCTCGGCGCGCACCAGCGTCGACATCTGCTCGGTGGCATCGCGCACCAGGCTGCCGAAGCTGGCCGAGCCGACCGGGTCGGCGTCGGAGAGCGGGATGGCGGTGACCGACCGGCCGCGCTGCGCGTCGTTTCCGTTACCGCCCTGTGTGAAGCTCACTTGGTCGACCCTTCTCCCTGTCCCGGCTCTCGCTGTACTCATACCCGCGTCGTCTCATTCCAGCGCACCGGTTCCCCGCCGCGCGAATGGACACGCTCACGCGGCAACACTAGCGCCGAACCCGGGAGCGCCGTCGGCGACGTCGCCCCCGGGTCGCGGAGTTCAGGCCTTGTCCGCCCGGATCTGTTCGAAGACCGACGGGTCCACCAGGGTGCTGGTGTCGCCCAGCTCCCTGCCTTCGGCGACATCGCGCAGCAGCCTGCGCATGATCTTGCCGCTGCGGGTCTTGGGCAGCTCGGGCACCACGTGGATCTCGCGCGGCCGGGCGATCGGGCTGATCTCCCTGGAGACCTCCGCCTTGAGTTCGTTCACGAGCGCGTCCCCGGTGTTCTCGGTGGTCGCGGTGAGGATGACGAAGGCGACGATGCCCTGCCCGGTGGTCTCGTCGGTGGCGCCGACCACGGCCGCCTCGGCCACCCCGGAGTGCCCGACCAGCGCGGATTCCACCTCGGCGGTGGAGATGCGGTGGCCGGAGACGTTCATGACGTCGTCCACCCGGCCGAGCACCCAGAGGTCGCCGTCCGGGTCGAGGCGGGCGCCGTCGCCGGCGAAGTACCAGCCCCGCTCGGCGTAGCGGTCCCAGTAGGTGGCCTGGTAGCGCTCCATGTCACCCCAGATGCCGCGCAGCATGGATGGCCACGGCTGGTCGAGCACCAGGTAGCCGTTGGCCTCGGTCTCGCCGCGCACGACGGCGTTGCCCTCCTCGTCCACGACCTGCGCGGAGATGCCGGGGAGCGGGGTCATGGCGGCGCCCGGCTTGGCGGCGGTGACGCCGGGCAGCGGGGAGATCATGATGGCGCCGGTCTCGGTCTGCCACCAGGTGTCGACGATCGGCGTCTTCCCGCTGCCGATGACCGTGCGGTACCAGCGCCAGGCCTCCGGGTTGATCGGCTCGCCGACGCTGCCGAGCACCCGCAGCGAGCTCAGGTCGTGCGCGTCCGGGATCTGCCTGCCCCACTTCATGAAGGTGCGGATGAGCGTCGGGGCGGTGTAGTAGATGCTGACGCCGTACTTCTCCACGATCTGCCAGTGCCGGTGCTCGTCCGGGAAGTTCGGGGTGCCCTCGTAGACCACCTGGGTGGCGCGGTTCGCGAGCGGCCCGTAGACGATGTAGCTGTGCCCGGTGACCCAGCCGATGTCGGCGGTGCACCAGTACACGTCCTGCCCGGCCTTGTGGTCGAAGACGTAGTGGTGGGTGTAGGCGGCCTGGGTGAGGTAGCCGCCGCTGGTGTGCAGGATGCCCTTGGGCTTCCCGGTGGTGCCGGAGGTGTAGAGGATGAAGAGCGGGTGCTCGGCGTCGAAGGCCCGCGGCTCGTGGTGCGGGTCGGCGTTCGCGACCGTCTCGTGCCACCACAGGTCGCGGCCCTCGGTCCACGGCACCTCGATCCCGGTGCGCCGCACCACCAGCACGTGCTCGACGCTGTGCGGCACATCGCCGTTGGCGTACAGCGCCTCGTCCACCGCCTCCTTGAGCGGGGCCGCCTTGCCGCGCCGCCACTGGCCGTCGGTGGTGATCACCAGCCGCGCGCTGGCGTCGTCGACGCGCTGGCGCAGCGCCGAGGGCGAGAAGCCGGCGAAGACCACCGAGTGCGTGAGCCCGAGCCGGGCACTGGCCAGAATGGCCACGATCGCCTCGGGGACCATGGGCATGTAGATGGCGACCCGGTCGCCCGCCTCCAGCCCGAGTTCGGTGAGGTAGTTGGCGGCCCGGCTCACCTCGTCGCGCAGCTCGGCGTAGGTGATGTCGCGGGAATCGCCCGGCTCGCCCTCCCAGTGGATGGCGACCTGGTCGCCGTGGCCGTCGACGACGTGCCGGTCGACGCAGTTGTAGGCGACATTGAGCTTGCCGCCGACAAACCACTTGGCCACCGGCGCGCCGGACCAGTCCAGCACGTCGGTCCACTTCTGCTCCCAGTGCAGCCGCTCGGCCTGCTCGGCCCAGAAGGCGAGCCGGTCGGCCTCGGCTCGCTCGGCGAGTTCGGCGCCGGCATTGGCCGAGGCCGCGAACTCCGCGGACGGTGCGTAGGAAGCCTGGTGCTCGGGGTTCTCGGTCATCTCGTCTCGCCCTTCCGTAATTCGCTCGGCGTCGACAGTAGTTGCCCTGACAAGTGCGGCCCGTGTCGATACTGTCCCTGATCAAGTTCTCGATCTTCGCGAATTGGGGAGATGCGTTGCGATCGACACGAATCACCGCCCTGCTGGCCGCCGGGGTGCTCGCGCTCGGCCTCGGCGCGGCCGCCTGCTCCACCGGCCCGGCCGACACCGAGGTCGTCACCGTGAACGGCGGTGAGCCGCAGAACCCGCTGGTGCCGACGAATACCAACGAGAACCAGGGCGGCCGCGTGGTCGACCGGCTCTTCGCCGGGCTCAAGTACTACGACGCCGACGGCGGGGCGCACGACGAGATGGCGCAGTCCATCGAGACCACCGACCGGCGCAGCTACCGGATCACCCTGAAGCCGGGCTGGACCTTCACCGACGGCTCCCCGGTGACGGCGAAGTCTTTCGTCGACGCCTGGAACTACGGCGCGCTGAGCACCAATGCCCAGCTGCAGAACTACGTCTTCACCCCGATCGTCGGCTTCGACGAGGTGGCCGCGGCGAACCCGGCCCAGACCACCATGGCCGGGCTCAAGGTGGTGGACGACCGCACCTTCACCGTCGAGCTGAAGCAGCCATCCATCGACTTCGAATCCCAGCTCGGCTACGCGCCCTTCTACCCCCTGCCCGAGGCGGCCTTCCGGGACATGAAGGCGTTCGGCGAGAACCCGATCGGCAACGGCCCGTACATGTTCAGCGGCCCCGGCGCCTGGCAGCACAATGTGCAGATCGAGCTGAAGCCGAACCCGGACTACCCCGGCGGGCGACCGGCGAAGAACAAGGGGCTGCGCTTCGTCATGTACCAGTCCTTCGACACCGCCTACGCCGACCTGCAGGCCGGCAACCTGGACGCGCTCGACACCGTGCCGGACAGCGCGCTCGGCACCTACCAGCAGGATCTCGGCGACCGCGCGATCACCAAGCCCACCGCGCAGAACCAGCACATCGGCGTGCAGACCTCGGTGCCGCACTTCGGCGGCGCGGAGGGGCTGCTGCGCCGCAGGGCCATCTCGATGGCGATCAACCGCGAGCAGATCGCGCGGAACATCTTCAACGGCACCAGGATTCCGGCCCGCGACTTCACCGCGAGCACGCTGCCCGGCTTCGACGGCAACCTGCCCGGCTCCGAGGTCTTCCGCTACAACCCGGAGGAGGCGCGCCGGGTCTGGGCCCAGGCCGATGCCATCGCGCCGTGGTCCGGCCGGTACGAGATCACCTACAACAGCGACGGCGGGCACCAGGCCTGGATCGACGCGGTGGCCAACAGCGTCAAGAACACGCTCGGCATCGAGGCGGTCGGGCGCGCACTGCCCACCTTCAAGAACGTGCGCGACGAGGTGAACGCGGGCACCATCGGCACCGCCTTCCGCTACGGCTGGCAGGGCGACTACCCCTCCATGCTGCAGTTCCTGACCTCGCAGTACTACAGCTACTCGGAGACCAACAACGTCGACTACAACAGCCCCGAGTTCGACCGGCTGCTGGACGCCGCGCTGGCCGCGCCCACCCAGGACGAATCGCACCGGATCATCGCGCAGGCGCAGACCCTGCTGATCCGGGACATGGCCGACATCCCGGTCTTCGACTACGTGGCCGCCGCCGGGCGGTCGGATCGGGTGACCCGCGCCGAGCTGGCCTGGAACGGGCTCTTCGACTTCGAGAACATCGAGAAGTAGGAAGCGCATGGGCTGGTACGTCGGGCGGCGGCTGCTGCAGATGATCCCGGTTTTCCTCGGCGCCACCCTGCTGGTCTACGCCCTGGTCTTCCTGATCCCGGGCAACCCGATCCAGGCGCTGGCCGGGGAGAAGCCGCTCACCCCCGCGGTGGAGGCGCAGCTGCGCGCCCGCTACCACCTGGACCGGCCCTTCCTGGTGCAGTACCTGCTCTACCTGAAGGGGATCGTCACCTTCGACCTCGGCACCTCGTTCTCCGGGCGGCCGGTGCGCGAGGAGCTGGCCCGCGCCTTCCCGATCACGCTCCGCCTCGCCTTCCTCGCGGTGCTGATCGAGGGCGTCTTCGGGGTGCTGTTCGGGCTCTTCGCCGGGTTGCGCAAGGGCAGGCTCTTCGACTCGACGCTGCTGGTGGCGAGCCTGGTGGTGATCGCGGTGCCGGTCTTCGTGCTCGGCTTCCTCGCCCAGTTCCTGCTCGGGGTGAAGTGGGGGATCGCGCCGGTCACCGTCTCCGGCCGGGCGAGCCTCGCCGAGCTCCTGGTTCCGGCGCTCGTGCTCGGCTCGCTGTCTTTCGCCTACGTGCTCCGGCTCACCCGGAACGCGGTGGCGGAGAACATGGTCGCCGACCACGTGCGCACCGCCACCGCCAAGGGGCTGCCCCGGCGGCGCGTGGTCACCGTGCACATCCTGCGCAACTCCATGATCCCGGTGGTCACCTTCCTCGGCGCCGACCTGGGCGCGCTCATGGGCGGCGCCATCGTCACCGAGGGCATCTTCAATATCCCCGGCGTCGGCGGCACGCTCTACCAGGCGATCACCCGGGTCGAGCCGCCGACGGTGGTCTCCTTCGTGACCGTGCTGATCGTGATCTTCCTGCTCACCAACCTGCTGGTCGACCTGCTCTACGCCGCGCTCGACCCGAGGATCCGCTATGCCTGAACGGCCCGGCCAGGAGTACTTCGTCGCACCGGTGGACGACGAACCGGTGGTCACCGACAGGGTCCGGCTCACCGGCGGGCCCACCAGCGTCTGGCTGGATGCCTGGCGCCGGCTGCGCCGCAACCCCGTCTTCCTGGTCGCGGCGGTGCTGATCGTGCTCGTCGTACTGGTCGCGGCCTTCCCGCAGCTCTTCACCGATCAGGACCCGCGGTACTGCAACGGCGATTTCAGCATGGACCCGCGCGGGCCCGGCCACCCCTTCGGCTTCGACCGGCAGGGCTGCGACATCTTCGCCCGCACCGTCTACGGCGCGCGGGCGTCGGTGCTCACCGGGCTCGGCGCGACGCTGCTCTTCGTCGCCATCGGCGGCACGCTCGGCGCGCTGGCCGGGTTCTTCGGCGGCCGGCTCGACTCGGTGATCTCCCGGATCTCGGAGATCTTCTACGCGTTGCCGCTCATGCTCGCCGCCATCGTGCTCATGCAGCTGCTCACCCAGCGCACGGTGTGGACGGTGATCCTCATCCTGGCCTGTTTCACCTGGCCGCAGGCGGCGCGGATCGCCCGCGGGGCGGTGCTGGAGGCGAAGGGCAGCGAGTACGTCACGGCGGCCGAGGCGCTCGGCGTCACCCGGCTGCGGGTGCTGCGGCGGCACGTCCTGCCGAACGCCGCCGGGCCGCTCATCGTGGTCAGCACGCTCTGGCTCGGCGTCTTCGTGGTCACCGAGGCGACGCTCTCGTACCTGGGGGTCGGGCTGCCGCGCACCATCGTCTCCTGGGGCGGCGATATCGCCACCGGGCAGCGCGAGATCCGCACCGCGCCGATCCTCTTCTACCCGGCCACCGCGCTGGCCGTCACGGTGCTGAGCTTCATCATGCTCGGCGACGCGGTGCGCGACGCGCTCGATCCGCGGGCGCGGGTGCGATGACCGGCGACAAACCGCTGCTGCGGATCTCCGAGCTGGATGTCGCCTTCGGCGCGACCTCGGCGGTGCGCGGGGTGAACCTCGCGGTCTACCCGGGGCAGACGGTCGCGCTGGTGGGGGAGTCCGGGTCGGGCAAGTCGACCACCGCGCACGCCGTCATCGACCTGCTGCCCGGCACCGGCCGGGTGACCGGCGGCTCGATCGAGTTCGACGGCACCGAGCTCACCACCGCCTCGAAGCGCGCCATCGTCGGGATCCGCGGCACCGGCATCGGGCTGGTGCCGCAGGACCCCATGACCAACCTGAACCCGGTGTGGAAGGTCGGCTTCCAGATCCGGGAGACGCTGACCGCCAACGGCATCGCGAAGGGAAGGGCGGCCCGCGAGCGCGCGGTCGAGCTGCTCGCCGAGGCCGGGCTGCCGGACGCCGCGCGCCGGGCCGGGCAGTACCCGCACGAGTTCTCCGGCGGCATGCGGCAGCGCGCGCTGATCGCCATGGCGCTGGCCTGCCGCCCCAAGCTGCTCATCGCCGACGAGCCGACCTCGGCGCTCGACGTCACGGTGCAGCGGCAGATCCTGGACCACCTGGACCGGCTCACCGGCGAGCTCGGCACCGCGGTGCTGCTCATCACGCACGATCTCGGGCTGGCCGCCGAGCGCGCCGAGCACGTCGTGGTCATGTACCGCGGCCGGGTGGTGGAATCCGGTCCGGCGCAACGCATCCTGCGCGAGCCGCAGCACCCGTACACCCGTCGGCTGGTGGCCGCGGCGCCCTCGCTGGCGAGCAGGCGCGGGGAGGTCGAGCGGGAGCGCGCGGCGGTGCGGGCCAGGGCGGCCAGGGCTGTCGAGAAGGAACTCCCCGACCACGTCGTGGTGGCCGAGCACCTGGTCAAGACCTTCCCGCTGCGCGGCCGGGTGCCGTGGCGCACCGAGCCGCTGCACGCGGTGAACGACGTCTCCTTCCGGGTCGAGCGCGGCACCACCACCGCGGTGGTCGGCGAATCCGGCTCCGGCAAGTCCACGCTCGCGCGGCTGGTGCTCGGCCTGCTCGCGCCGACCTCGGGCAGCGTGACCTTCGACGGCCGTCCGGTCACCGGGCTCGACCGCCGCGCCGAGCTGGACTTCCGGCGCCGGGTGCAGCCGGTGTTCCAGAACCCGCACGGCTCGCTCGACCCGCTCTTCACCATCGCGCGGGCCATCGAGGAGCCGCTGCGCACGCACCGGGTCGGCACCCCCGCCGAGCGCGCCGAGCGGGTGCGCGAGCTGGTCGAGCGGGTCGCGCTCCCCGCCGACGTGCTGCGCCGGTACCCGCACGAGCTCTCCGGCGGGCAGCGCCAGCGGGTCGCCATCGCCCGCGCGCTCGCGCTCGCCCCGGAGCTGGTGATCTGCGACGAGGCCGTCTCCGCGCTGGACGTGCTGGTCCAGGCGCAGATCCTGGAGCTGCTGGACGAGTTGCAGGCCGAGCTCGGGCTCAGCTACCTGTTCATCTCGCACGACCTCGCCGTGGTCCGGCGGATCGCCGACCAGGTGCTGGTCATGCGGGACGGCCGGGTGGTGGAGGAGGCGAGCGCCGCCGAGCTCTTCGAGAATCCGCGCGCGGAGTACACCCGCGCGCTGCTCGACGCCATCCCCGGGCGGGAGCTGCGGGTGGGCTGAGCGCCGCCGGTAGCCTCGTATCCCGTGACCGACCCGCTGCAACCCCTCGTCGACCTGCCCGGCGTCCGCGCGGCCGCCGACCGCGCCCGCGACGCCCTCGCCGCGGTGCACCGGCACAAGACCAACCGCCGCGGCTGGCCGACCACCGCCGCCGAGGCCGCGGTGCGCGCCGCCCGCTCCTCCGCCGCCATCGACGGCGGCAGCACCGAGCTGCCCAGCGTGGACGGCCGGGTCGACGATCCCGTGCTGGCCGGGTCGCTGCGGGTCGGGCAGGCGCTGGACGGCGACGCGCTGCGGAATCTGGCGGGCACCTGGCAGCGCGCGCCGCTGCAGGCGCTGGCCCGGCTGCACCTGCTCGCCGCCGCCGACCTCAGCGGGGAGGCGGCGCTCGGCCGCCCGCGGGCCGACGCCGGGGTGGCCGAGCGGCTCGACCTGCTGGCCCAGATCGCGCTCACCTCCAGCGCCCCCGCCCCGGTCATCGCGGCGGTGGTGCACGGCGAGCTGCTCGCGCTGCGTCCCTTCGGCACCGCCGACGGCGTGGTCGCCAGGGCCGCCGCCCGGCTGGTCACGGTGTCCAGCGGGCTCGACCCGCACGCGCTCGGCGTGCCCGAGGTCTTCTGGCTGCGCCGCAGGCAGGCCTATATAGAGGCCGCCGCCGGCTTCGGCTCGGGCGAGCCGGAGGCCGTCGGCGGCTGGGTCATCTTCTGCTGCGGCGGACTGGAAGACGGTGCGCGCGAGGCGACCTCGATCGCGGACGCGGCTGCCGGACAGTAGCCGGACACCACAGCGGGCGGTGTGTCGTCATCGACTCACCGCCCGCGAGCACGGATCACCGGGCTACCAAGCGTGCTCGGTGGGTTGTGTTCTCCGGCCTCGGCGGATGGACCGGACTCCGGCGGTTCATCCCCGCAACCTGTGCGAGGCCATCGCCGCCACCAATCCGGAACCCGCAGGCCCACAACGCTTCTGCCCTTTCGCGGCGCGCTCCGCGTGGGTACCTGGCGTCCGTGCTGGGGAGGAAGGTCGGGAGACTGAGCCTTCTCTTCCGGCTCCGCCCTGGCCTTCCGTCCTCCCGTGGCACCCATTCTTACATTGTGACCGCCCTCACATCAAGGGCTTCGACCAGCGGATTTGCTGGCTGTTTCTACCGCTTCCGGAGCAACCGGTAGCTGACCGCCCCCGCCACCAGCGCGGCGAGCCCGACCACCGCGGTGGCCGTCACCGTCGGGGACGACTTCGGGAACCGCGACCACAGCGAGACCGGGTTCGAGAAGGTCAGCACCGGCCAGCCGCGCGCCGTCGCCTCCCGGCGCAGCGCCCGGTCCGGGTTCACCGCCGTCGGATGCCCGACCGCGCTCAGCATGGGCAGGTCGGTCACCGAATCCGAGTAGGCGTAGCAGCGCGCCAGCTCGTAACCCCGGTCCGCCGCGAGCTTTTCGATCGCGGCCACCTTGCCCGCGCCGTAGCAGTAGAAGTCCAGCTCGCCGGTGTAGTGGCCGTCCGCGACCACCATCCGGGTCGCCGCCACGTGGTCGGCGCCGAGCGCCGCCGCGATCGGCGCCACGATCTCCTCGCCGGAGGCCGAGACGATCACCACGTCGTGCCCGCGGATCCGGTGATCGGCGATCAGATCCATCGCCTCGGCGTAGATCAGCGGCTCCACCAGCTCGTGCAGCGTCTCCGCCACAATGGATTTCACCTGCTCCACGTCCCAGCCGGCGCACATGCTTGTGAGGTGCGCGCGCATGCGCTCCATCTGGTCGTGGTCCGCGCCGGAGAGCTGGAAGAGGAAGTGCGCGTAGCTGCTCTCCAGCACCGAGCGCCGGTTCAGCAGCCCCTGAGCGTAGAACGGCTTGCTGAAGACGAAGGTGCTGGACTTGGCGATCACCGTCTTGTCGAGGTCGAAGAACGCGGCAACGGGCCCGGCCCGATCCGGGGGCTCGTTCCGCGCTGCGTGGTCGTCGGCCGTCATCGGTCCAGGATAGGCATGCGGTCCGCGAGTGTGCCGGTCCGCGCGCACCGATTGTCACTGCGGGTTTGCCACGCCGCCGGGCGGGCGCGCGCAGCCGGCTCCCGGCCCGCTCACGGGGCGACACGGCGGCGGAGAATGTGGCACGTCGGACTTGCGTCCGATCCCGATCGTGGGTGTAGTATGGCCAGTACCTGGGATTCGTTCCAGGCGTGTTCAGCCCGACCCCCCGGGGCTGAACCCCGACGGCCCCAGCCTCCTCCCCCCCCGGCTGGGGCCGTCCTCTATTTCCAGCCGGTTCGTGTCGGCTCGGGCGGGTCTCCCGGTGTGCCGCTCGGTGAGTTGTCCACAGGCTCGGAGTTATCCACATTCGCTGCGCGGGGGCTGTCGCGGTTGTCCCGGCTCCACCACGCTGAACTGCATGGATACCGAGAACGGGGGTGCGTCCCCCGCCCTGGCCCTGGTGGCCGAGAGCGCCCTGCGGGCCGAGGTGCGGCGGGTCGCGGCGGCCGCCCAGCGCCCGCTCACCGAGCAGTCGCCGCCGGTCGGCAGGCATGCCTGGAGCGCCGCCCCGCTCGTCGTGCTCGACACCGCCGCGGCCACCAGTTGTGCCGGGGCCGGGCACCCGCGGCGGGTCGGCGTCGTCCTGGTCACCGCCGGGGAACCGGAGCTGCCGGACTGGCGGGCCGCCGCGGCCGTCGGAGCCGAGCGGGTAGTGGCGCTGCCCGGTGCCGCCGTCGAGCTGGTGCAGAAGTTTGCTGAGCATGCCGAGCCGGGCGAGGGCGACGGCGTCGTCGTCGCACTCGCGGGCGCCGTCGGCGGGGCGGGCGCCTCCACCCTCGCCGCCGCCACCGCACTGCGCGCGGCCGCGCTCGAGTTCCGCGGGCACACCGTCCTGGTCGACGGCGCCCCGCACGGCGGCGGCCTCGACCTGCTGCTCGGCATCGAAACCGCGGCGGGCCCGCGCTGGTCCGACCTCGCCATCGAGGACGGAAGGGTCGCCGCGGCCGCACTGCACAGCGCCCTGCCCAGCGCCGCCCCCGGGCTCGCCGTGCTCTCCTGCGACCGGCCCGCTGCCGGGAAGTTGCCCGCCCCGATCGGCCCCGCCGCCAGCCACGCCGTCGTCGAAGCAGGCCGCGCCGCAGGCGATCTCGTGATCTGTGACATATCCGGCGAGCGCGGGCCGCATGCCGAGCAGATGCTGGACGCCGCCGATCTGGTCGTCCTCGTGGTTCCCGCCCGGTTGCGGGCACTCGCCGCGGCCGGCGCCGTCGCCACCACCATCCGCCGCCGAAACCCGAACCAGGGGTTGGTCATCCGCGGTCCGGCCCCGGGCAACCTGCGCGGCACCGAGATCGCCGCCGCGCTCGACCTCCCGCTGCTCGCCGCCGTCCGGGCCGAACCCGGGCTGGCCAGGCGGCTGGAACGCGGCGGCCTCGGCATCGGCCGCCGCACCCCGCTGACCAGGGCCGCCGACGCCATCCTCGCCGTACTCGGCGAACGGAGCGGGCGATGAGCGCCCTGGTCACCGCCGAGCTGCTGGACCGGGTGCGGGAACGGCTCGCCGTCGGCACCGGGCCACCCGAACCCGAACAGCTCGCCGACGCCATCCGCGCCGAGGCGGGCGGCGTCCTCGGTGACACCGACCTGCTGCGCGCACTCCGCCTCCTGCAGACCGAGATGACCGGCGCCGGCGCCCTCGAACCGTTGCTCCACGACCCCGCCGTGGCCGATGTCCTGGTCACCGGGCCGGACGCGGTCTGGATCGACCGCGGTGGCGGGCTGGAGCGCACCAGCGTCACCTTCCCGGACGAAGCGGCCGTGCGCCGGCTCGCGCAGCGGCTGGCGCTGGCCGCCGGTCGGCGCCTCGACGATGCGCAGCCGTGGGTGGATGGAAAGCTGCCCGGCCACGAGGCGGGCCTCGGTGCCACCTTCGGGGTCCGGCTGCACGCGGTGCTCGCTCCCGTCGCGCACGGCGGCACCTGCCTGTCGCTGCGCGTGCTGCGCCCCGCCACCCAGGGGCTGGACGAGCTCACCCGCGCGGGTGCCGTCCCGCCGGAGGCACGAGAGCTGCTCATCGGCATAATCCGGGCGCGGCTCGCCTTCCTGGTCGTCGGCGGAACCGGCGCCGGGAAGACGACCTTGCTCTCCGGGCTGCTCGCCACGGTGTCGCCGAGCGAACGCATCATCTGCGTCGAGGACGCGGCCGAGCTGGCTCCACCGCACCCGCACGTGGTCCGGCTCGTCGCCCGCCCCGCCAATGTGGAGGGGGCCGGGTCGGTGACGGTGCGTGATCTGGTGCGCCAAGCGCTGCGTATGCGCCCCGATCGGATCGTCGTGGGCGAGGTGCGCGGCGCCGAGGTCGTCGACCTGCTCACCGCGCTGAACACCGGGCACGACGGGGGAGCGGGCACCGTGCACGCCAACTCGCCCCGCGAGGTGCCCGCCCGGCTCGAAGCGCTGGCCGCGCTCGGCGGCATGGGGCGTGCGGCGCTGCACAGCCAGCTCGCCGCCGCCGTTCAGGTGGTGCTGCACGTGCACCGGCGGGCGGACGGTTCGCGCGGGCTACGTGAGATCGGGGTGCTGCGGCGAGCCGGGGATGCCGAGGTCCGCATCGAGGCAGCGTGGAGTGCCGAGCACGCTCCCACTCCCGGCGCTTCCGCGCTGAGCTCCCTCCTCGCCGAGCGCGGAGTCACGGGGTGGTGGACATGAGTGCCGCGTTCGCCTGCCTCGCACTGGCCCTGCTGCTGATTCCGCCCCCGGCCGCACGGAGACGCCTGGCGTCGCTCGGCCTCGGTGGCTCGTCATTCGGCTTCGGCGCGGCGCCGCAGCCGCACGGTGGTTCGCGCCGGCCCGCCGGTGGTTCGCCCCAGATCATCGGGGTTTCGTCCTGGATCACCGGTGGTTCGTCCCAGCTCACCGGTGGTTCGCCTTGGATCACCCGCGACAGGACCGCGCTGCGGCGCGGGCTCGCCCTCTCGATCCACCGCGCGGAGGCCACCTGCCTACTGGCCACCGCGGCAGCCGCCCTGCTCGGCGCGAGCGCCGCGATCGCCACGGGCATCCTGGCGTGCACCGTCCTGATCCGAGTCCGCCGCTCCCGCACCGGCCGAGCACGCGAATCCGGCTCCGCCGACCTCCTCGACGCACTCGAACTCGTCATCGCCGAACTCCGAGTCGGCGCCCACCCCGGCGCCGCCGCCGAGTCCGCCGCCACCGAGGCCCGCGGCGAAGCCGCCACCGCCTTCGCCGTAGCCGCGGCCCGCGGCAAGCTCGGCGGCTCCGCCGCCGCCGGCCTCGAACGCCCCACCTCCCCGATCGCCCCCGAACTCTCCCGCATCGCCACCGCTTGGCGCATCGCCGAGGAGCACGGCCTCGCCCTCGCCGAACTCCTCACCGCCGCCCGCACCGACCTGCACGCCCGCCGGCGCTTCCGCAGCCGCACCACGGCGGCGCTGGCAGGCGCCAGGGCCACCGCCACGGTCCTCGCCGCCCTCCCCCTCCTCGGCATCGCCCTCGGCCACCTCATGGGCGCCGCACCCCTGCACGTCCTCCTCGGCACCGGCACCGGCACGCTCCTCCTCCCACTCGGCGCCGCCTTCGCCTGCGCGGGCCTCCTCTGGACCGACGCCATCACCCGATCGGTACTCCCATGAACCACACCCTGCTCCCCGCCCCCTTCCTCCTGCTCGCCCTCGCCCTGCTGGCCACACCACCGCGCCCGCCTGCCCTCCGCCGCCTGCGCACACCGGCCCCCGGCCCGGAGCCGGAAGCCGAAGGCGCCGCGGACCCGCTTGCGGGCGCCTCCGTCTTCGACCTGCTGGCCGCGTGCCTCCGCGCCGGACTCCCGATGGCGAGCGCGGCCCGCGCGGTGGCCCCTACGGCACCACCCGTGCCGGCTGCGGCGCTGCGGCGCGCCGCGGAGCTACTCGGCCTCGGCGCGGAGGCGAGCACCGCGTGGCAGCGCGCCGCCGCCGAGTGCGCGGGCCGCCCCGGCGCCGAGGAGATCGAGGCGCTCGCCAGGCTGGCACGCCGCTCCGCGCGCTCGGGAGCAGCGCTCGCCACCGCCGTCACCGAACTCGCCGACCACCGCAGGGCGGCGGTCGAGGACACGGCCGCCGCCCGCGCCGAACGCGCGGGCGTCCTGATCGCGGGCCCACTCGGCCTCTGCTTCCTGCCCGCCTTCCTCTGCCTCGGCATCGTGCCGGTGGTGATCGGGCTGGCAGGCCGGGTCCTCGGAAACGGGCTGCTGTGAGGCGGCACAGGAACGGGCGGGCGCGCGTGGCGCCCGCCGGACAGGAAGGGGAGAGGGATGACAACACCGGAGAAGACCGGGCTGCGCGAGCGGCTCCGGCACGTACTGGAGGCCGACGACGGCATGTCGACCGTCGAGTACGCGATCGGAACGATCGCGGCGGCGGCCTTCGGCGCGGTGCTCTACACCGTGGTGACCGGGGACAATATCGTCGACGCGCTCACCGGCATCATCGACCGGGCACTGAAGACCACGGTCTGACCACCGCGCTCCGAGGCGATCGCGGCGCCGTCACCGTCGAGTCCGCCATCGCGATCGCCACCCTGATCGCGGTGGTCACCCTCTGCCTCGGAGCCCTGCTCGCGGCGTCGGCACAGGTCCGCTGTGTCGACGCCGCCCGCGAGGCCGCCCGCCTCGCCGCCCGCGGCGATCGCTCGCACGCCGAGGCCGCGGGCCGCCAGGTCGCGCCCCGCGGCGCCGACATCACGCTGCGCCAAGACAGCACCCTCGTCATCGCGCAGGTCACGGCCTCGGTCCCGCTCCTACCCGGGCTGCGGCTCCGGGCCGAGGCAGTGGCAGCCATCGAACCGGGAGGAACTCCATGAGCACATCCGACAGCCCGAACCCGCCCGTCGAGCACGCGCGTCGCGAGCGAGCCACGGGAACGCGAGCCGGGCGCAGCGGCGCGTGTGCGCACGGCGAGCGCGGCAGCGCGACGGTGACCGCCTGCTTCGCCGTCCTGGCCCTGCTCGCGGTCACGGCGATGATCATTCAGCTCGGCGCCACCGTCACCGCCAGGCACCGCGTGCAGTCCACCGCCGACCTCGCGGCACTGGCGGCGGCTGGCGCGCTCCTCGACGGGCCGGTGGCCGGTTGCGCGACCGCCGACGACCTCTCGACCCGAGCCGGAACCCGCCTGCGCGAGTGCACCGTCGATCAATGGGATGTGACCGTCGTCGCGGAACTGCGAATACCGCTAGGTCTGTTCGGTGCACGATTCGCCAGCGCAGCCGCTCGAGCCGGTCCGATGGACGAGATCGAGTGATCACGATGCGCTATTGCGCAAGCCTCGGTATCGTCGCGATCATCGTGAATTAATCGCCATTCTGCGGGAAATGCGAAGGGCCGCACTAATGCGCGGAGAACCAATCGAAACAGAACGAAATAAACCCAGCGGGCGCGATTGGATGACGTGGCAATAGCCCAGTTAACCTGAAATCAATCCTTTTTATTCGCCGCGGCCGCCTGGAGGGTGACCTGGAGCCCGGTGGCGGCGGATGGGCCGAGCTTCGACCCAGCGCGAGCGGCGGAGCGGTCACGGGGTGGCGTCGCGGCCATCACGGATCGGCGTTGCGCCGGTGATCTCCCCCAGCACCGCACCGAGCACGCGCGCGGCCCCGTCCTTGTCCAGCGGGTGGTTCCCGCTCCCGCACTTGGGCGACTGCACGCAGGACGGGCACCCGGCCTGGCACTCACAGGCGATGATCAGATCCCTGGTCGCCGCCAGCCAGCGCTCCAGCGCCGCGTACCCGCGCTCGGCGAAGCCCGCGCCACCCGGCTGCCCGTCGTAGACGAAGACCGTCGGCAGCCCGGTGTCCGGGTGCTCGGCCGTGGAGACGCCGCCGATGTCCCACCGGTCGCAGGTCGCGATGAGCGGCAGCAGCCCGATGGCGGCGTGCTCGGCGGCGTGCAGCGCGCCGGGAATGTCGACGATCCCGGCCGCGTCCAGGAGCGCGGAGGTCACCGTATAGAGGACCGCGACTGAGGGGAGGATCTGCTCCGGCATATCGAGTTCGACCAGGTCGAGCACGGTGCCGTCGGCCAGCGTGCGCAGGTAGCCGACGACCTGCCCGGTCACCCGCACCTCGGCCAGCTCGGCCACCACCCGGCCGGAAACCCGCTGCTCCAGGGTGTGCACGACCTCGATCGAGGTCGTCTGCCTGGCATGGGTGGTGTACCCGGGATCCTCCGCGCGGACGAAGGCGACACCCTCCTCCAGGTCGAGCTCCTCCACCTGGAAGGTCTCGCCCTGGTGCAGGTGGACGGCGCCGGGATGCAGGGTGGCGAGCGCCCGCCCGGCGTCGGCGGTGCCGAGCAGCCTGCCGGTCTCGCTGTCCACGATCACCACCGGATCGCCGATGCCGCCGCGCACATCCACCTCGTCGTGCGGCTGGCTGCCCGCGGTGGCGTGCCAGCGCGCGGGCTCGTCGGCGCCGCGCCCCGGACGCCGCCGGATCAGCCCGTCGGCGGCCAGGCCGGCGACGACGGCGCGGGCGCCGAGCGCATCGATCTCGTTCTCGGTGAGCGGCAGCTCGCAGGCCGCGCAGAGCAGGTGCGGGCCGAGCACGTAGGGATTGCGCGGGTCGGTGATCGTCGCCTCCACCGGCTTGCCGAGCAGCGCCTCCGGGTGGTGCACCAGGTAGGTGTCGAGCGGATCGTCCCTGGCCACGAGCAGGACCAGGGCGCCCTGGGTGCGCCGCCCGGCGCGCCCGGCCTGCTGCCGGAAGGAGGCCACCGTGCCGGGGAAGCCGGACAGCACCACGGCGTCCAGCCCGGCGATATCCACCCCCAGCTCCAGCGCGTTCGTGGTCGCGACACCAAGCAGCTCACCGTCGGAGAGCGCTGACTCCAGCGCCCGGCGATCCTCCGGGAGATAACCGGCCCGGTACGCCGCCACCCGCCCGGCCAGCTCCGGATCGACCGCCGCGAGCAGCCTGCGCGCCTCCAGCGCCGTCGCCTCGGCGCCCCGCCGGGAGCGCACGAAGGCCAGCGTGCGGGCGCCCTCCAGCACCAGGTCGGCGAGGAACCGGCCCGCCTCGCCGGTCGCCGAGCGGCGCACCGGCGCGCCGTTCTCCCCGGTCACGCCGGTGAGCAGCGGCGGCTCCCAGAGCGCGATGGTGCGCGGTCCGCTCGGCGAGCCGTCGTCCGTGACCGCCGCGCACTCCCGCCCGATCAGCCGGGACGCCGCGGCGGCCGGGTCGGCGGCGGTCGCCGAGCACAGCACGAAGGTCGGATCGGCGCCGTAGCGCGCGGCCAGCCGCCGCAGCCGGCGCAGCACCAGCGCCACGTGCGAGCCGAAGACGCCCCGGTAGGCGTGGCATTCGTCGACGACCACGTAGCGCAGCCTGCGCAGCAGCCGGGCCCAGCGCTGGTGCGAGCGCAGCACGCTGAGGTGCAGCATGTCCGGGTTGGTGAAGACCAAGCGGGCATTGGCCCGCACCCACTGCCTGACCTCGGGCGTCGTATCCCCGTCGTAGGTGGCCGGATGCACCTCGCGCAGCGTCCCCGCGTGCGTGAGCGCGCCCGCCGCGCGCAACTGGTCGGCGCCGAGTGCCTTGGTCGGGGCCAGGTACAGCGCGGTGGCCTGCGGGTCGCCGTGCAGGGTGCTGAGTACCGGCAATTGGTAGGCCAGTGATTTGCCGGAGGCGGTGCCGGTCGCCAGGACGACATCGGTGCCGCCGAACGCCAACTCCGCCGCCCGCCGCTGATGCTCCCACGGCGCCGGCACGCCGCTCTCCCGAAAAGCCGCGATGACCTCGTCCGGAGCCCATTCCGGCCAGGAATCCGGCAGCGCGGCCCGCGCGGGCAGCTCCACCACGTGGGTCAACTGCCCGTCGAATTCTGGACCATCGACCAGAACACGGTTGAGCAACGATCGCCCATAGGACAGCAGCAATTCCGGCGCCTCGGACGCCGCAGCCTGCTCCCTACTCACGCGTAACCCCTCGTTCCGGCCACCGCCGCTGTGAACGGTGTGTATCGGCGGCCCACCGCGGGTGTATTCGATACCAAAGAGCGACCTGCATCACAGCCGGTTTGCTGTACTCGGACTTGGTTATCGAACGGCAAACCAACCTGAAGTATGGATTCCACCAATGGGTTCCTCACCTGCGCATTCGCAAGATCAAGAATTTTGCAAATTGTCGGTAACTCGACTGTTGAATTGCCGGGAGACATGGTTCACTGGTTCCTGGTCGCAAGCTTCTGTGTTCGAGGGACGGATTCCAAGTCCAAACCGTCAGCAGGATCGAGTTGCGAACGGTGTGCTCGGGCTTTCCTGCAGGGGGAAACCAACAGTACAGCGGTCTCAACGGGCCCGGTGGACGAACCCAGTTGTCCGCCGTTCCGGGTAAGAAAGAGAAGGAACAGAATGGCACAGGGAACTGTGAAGTGGTTCAACGCGGAGAAGGGGTTCGGCTTCATCGCGCCCGAAGACGGCTCCGCTGACGTCTTCGTCCACTACTCCGAGATCCAGGGTGCGGGCTTCCGCACCCTCGAGGAGAACCAGAAGGTCGAATTCGAGGTCGGTCAGGGCACGAAGGGCCCGCAGGCCACCGGAGTGCGCGCGCTCAGCTGAGCCACGCATCAGCGTTCGTCCCTCACCACCGGCGACGGAGGTGAGGGACGAAGCTGTTTTCGGGGGAGGTTCGGGTCCGTCGCGGACCCGGCTCAGGGGGGTGCTCGTACCGCCGGCGTGTCCGGCGCGGAAGCATCGCGCTCGTGGTTCGGTGCATACTGAACCGCTGAGAGGTCGTACGCTCGGTATTTCCGCCGCGGTCGCGGTACGCGAGGCCGGGGGTATAAACGTCTCTGGTGGCGACGGTCGTTCCGCGCCGCCCACCGCCAGCCGCGCCGGGCGCATACGCGCCGTGCGGGTAGAGAACGAAAGGTTGTGGAGTCGCCGGTGGCAACACGAGACCGCGGTACAGCCGACCAGGGCCGGCCCCTGCGTCGTCTCGTGATCGTGGAGTCCCCGACCAAGGCCAGGAAGATCGCCCCCTACCTGGGCCGCAACTACACGGTGGAGGCCTCGGTCGGCCACATCAGGGATCTGCCGCGCGGCGCCGCCGACGTGCCGGCCAAGTACAAGGGGCAGCCGTGGGCGCGGCTCGGCGTCGACGTCGACAACGACTTCGAGCCCATCTACGTGGTGAGCCCGGACAAGAAGTCCAAGGTCACCGAGCTCAAGAGCCTGCTCAAGGATGCCGACGAGCTCTACCTCGCCACCGACCCGGACCGCGAGGGCGAGGCCATCGCCTGGCACCTGCTGGAGACGCTCAAGCCGAAGATCCCGGTCCGCCGGATGGTCTTCCACGAGATCACCGAACCCGCCATCCGGGCCGCCGCCGCCGACACCCGCGACCTGGACAGCGACCTGGTGGACGCCCAGGAGACCAGGCGCATCCTGGACCGGCTGTACGGCTACGAGGTCAGCCCGGTGCTGTGGAAGAAGGTCATGCCGCGGCTCTCGGCGGGCCGGGTGCAGTCGGTGGCCACCCGGGTCATCGTGCGCCGCGAGCGCGAGCGGATGGCCTTCCGCTCGGCCGAGTACTGGGATATCGCCGCCAAGCTGGACGCGGGCGAGCAGGAGGCCGCGAGCAATCCGCGGATCTTCGGCGCCCGGCTGGTCAGCGTGGACGGCGCGCGGGTGGCCGCCGGCCGCGATTTCGACTCCAACGGCGCGCTCAAGTCGGCCTCCGGCGTCGTCGTGCTGGACGAGGCGCACGCGCGCCGGCTCGCCGAGGCGCTGGACGGCGCCGACCTGGCCGTCAGCTCGGTCGAGTCCAAGCCGTACACGCGCAAGCCGTACCCGCCGTTCATGACCTCCACGCTGCAGCAGGAGGCCGGGCGCAAGCTGCGCTTCACCTCCGAGCGCACCATGCGGGTGGCGCAGCGGCTGTACGAGAACGGCTACATCACCTACATGCGCACCGACTCCACGACGCTGTCGGAGTCGGCCATCGCCGCCGCCCGCTCGCAGGCCGCCCAGCTCTACGGCAGCGAGTACGTGCACCCGACGCCGCGGCAGTTCACCCGCAAGGTGAAGAACGCGCAGGAGGCACACGAGGCGATCCGCCCCTCCGGCGACACCTTCGCCACCCCGGGCCAGCTGCACGCGCGGCTGGACACCGACGAGTTCCGGCTCTACGAGCTGATCTGGCAGCGCACCGTCGCCTCGCAGATGGCCGACGCCAAGGGCACCACGCTGACGGTCCGGGTCACCGGGCACGCGGGCACCGGCGAGGAGTGCGTCTTCTCCACCTCCGGCCGCACCATCACCTTCGCCGGCTTCCTCAAGGCGTACGTGGAGAGCGTGGACGAGGAGGCGGGCGGCCAGTCCGACGACGCCGAGTCCAGGCTGCCCGCGCTGAGCGAGGGCCAGGCCGTCACCGCGGTCGAGCTGAACCCGGACGGCCACAGCACGAACCCGCCCGCCCGCTACACCGAGGCCTCGCTGATCAAGACGCTGGAGGAGCTCGGGATCGGCAGGCCGTCGACCTACTCCTCGATCATCAAGACCATCCTCGACCGCGGCTACGTCTACAAGCGCGGCAGCGCGCTGGTGCCGTCGTGGGTGGCGTTCGCGGTGGTCGGGCTGCTGGAGGCGCACTTCGGCAGGCTGGTCGACTTCGATTTCACCGCCGCCATGGAGGACGACCTGGACGCCATCGCCGGCGGCCGGGAGCGCCGCGGCGACTGGCTCTCCGGCTTCTACTTCGGCGGCGAGACCGGCGCCGAGGGCTCGGTGGCGCGCTCCGGCGGGCTCAAGCGCATGGTCGGCGAGCGGCTGGACGACATCGACGCCCGCGAGGTCAACTCGATCGTCCTCTTCACCGACGCCGAGGACCGGGACGTCGTGGTCCGCGTCGGCCGCTTCGGCCCGTACCTGGAGCGGCTGGTCACCGACCCGGACGACCCCGAGGGCGACCCCGTCTCGCAGCGCGCCAACCTGCCCGACGACCTGCCGCCGGACGAGCTCACCCCCGAGGTCGCCGAGAAGCTCTTCGCGACGCCGCAGGAGGGCCGCTCGCTCGGCATCGACCCGGAGTCCGGGCACGAGATCGTGGCGAAGGAGGGCCGGTTCGGCCCGTACGTCACCGAGGTGCTGCCCGCCCCGGAGAAGACCGAGGCCGCGAAGACGGCGAAGAAGGCCGTGGCAGCCAAGCCGCGCACCGGCTCGCTCTTCAAGTCCATGGATCTCGCCACCGTCACCCTGGACGACGCGCTCAAACTGCTCTCGCTGCCGCGGGTGGTCGGCAAGGATCCCGCCTCCGGTGACGAGATCACCGCGCAGAACGGGCGCTACGGGCCGTACCTGAAGAAGGGCACCGACTCCCGCTCGCTCGGCGACGAGAGCCAGATCTTCACCGTCTCGCTGGACGAGGCGCTCAAGATCTACGCCGAACCCAAGCGCCGCGGCAGGCAGGCCGCGGCCACGCCGCCGCTGCGCGAACTCGGCGCCGACCCGGTGACCGAGAAGCCCATGGTGATCAAGGACGGCCGCTTCGGGCCGTACGTCACCGACGGCGAGACCAATGCCAGCCTGCGCAAGGGCGACGAGGTCGAGAGCATCACCGACGCCCGCGCCGCCGAGCTGCTCGCCGAGCGGCGGGCCCGCGGGCCGGTGAAGAAGGTGGCCAAGAAGACCACCAAGAAGGCGGCGGCCAAGAAGGCTCCGGCGAAGAAGACGGCGGCCAAGACCAGCGCGACGAAGGCGACCGCCACCAAGGCGACCGCCGCGAAGAAGGCCCCGGCCAAGAAGGCCCCCGCCAAGAAGGCCCCCGCGAAGACGGCGGCCCGCAGCGCGGGCGAGTAGCTGTCGGCCGGCCCGGCTAGGGTTACCGCCGTGCCGGGAGTCTTCGATCGATTGGTCGGTCAGGAAACGGTCGAGGCCGAGCTGATCGCCGCCGCGACCGCCGCCCGCGCGGGCAGGATGTCCGGCGCCATGACGCACTCCTGGCTGTTCACCGGCCCGCCCGGCTCCGGGCGCTCGGTGGCCGCGGTGTGCTTCGCGGCCGCACTGCAGTGCACCACGCCGGGGGTGGTCGGCTGCGGCCACTGCCAGGCGTGCGGCACCGTGCTCGCGGGCACGCACGGCGACGTGCGCCGGATCGTGCCCGAGGGGCTCAGCATCAGCGTCAAGGAGATGCGCGACATCGTGCAGATCGCCGCCCGCAGGCCGAGCACCGGCCGCTGGCAGGTGGTGGTCGTCGAGGACGCCGACCGGCTCACCGAGGGCGCGGGCAATGCCCTGCTCAAAGCGGTCGAGGAGCCCCCGGAGCGCACCGTCTTCCTGCTCTGCGCCCCCACCGTCGACCCCGAGGACATCGCCATCACGCTGCGCTCCCGGTGCAGACACGTCCACCTGGTCACCCCCTCGGTCCCCGCCATCGCGCAGGTGCTGAAGGAGCGCGACGGCCTCCCCGCCGACGCCGCCGACTGGGCCGCCGCGGTGAGCGGCGGCCACGTCGGCCGCGCCCGCCGCCTCGCCACCGACCCCGAGGCCCGCGCCCGGCGCAAGAAGTCGCTCGCCCTCGTCGGCGCCGTCGGCCGCGGCAACGGCTACAGCGCCGCCGACGAACTCGTGAAGGCCGCCGACGACGAGGCCAAGGAGATGAGCGCCGACCGCGACGAACAGGAACGCGAGGAACTCGCCACCGCCCTCGGCGCCGGCGGCACCGGCAAGGGCGCCGCCGGCGCCACCCGCGGCTCCGCCGGCGTGCTCAAAGACCTCGAGCGCCGCCAGAAATCCCGCGCCACCCGCACCGGCCGCGACGCCCTCGACCGCACCCTCATCGATATCGCCGGCGTCTACCGCGACGCCCTCGCCGTCCGCTTCGGCGCCGTCCGCACCGGCGTCGCCCTCACCCACCCCGACCTCAGCGACCCCATCCACGACCTCGCGAACCGCGTCTCCCCGGAGGGGCTGCTCCGCTCCGTCGAAGCCGTCCTCGCCTGCCGCGAAGCCCTCGACCTGAACGTCAAACCCCGCTTCGCGCTCGCCGCCATGGTCGCCGCGCTCATCGAGGCACAGACGAAGTGACCACCTGTTTTCGTGATCCCGGGCCGGGACGATAGACTGCCCTGGCCGAGAGGCACGCCGCCTTAGCTCAGTCGGTAGAGCGCTTCACTCGTAATGAAAAGGTCGCGAGTTCGATTCTCGCAGGCGGCTCCATCCGGAATCTGGCTCTAACCAGCCGCTTTCCGGCGCTTACGTCGTTTCCGGCGGCTCGGGGGATTCGCGTTCTTGTCACGCTTTGCCACAAGGGCCTCCAGCGTGCCCGCCGCCGAGACCAGCGCATCGTTCTGCGAATGCACGTAGGTGCGCATCGTAAATGCGCTGTCAGCGTGCCCCAGCCACTCCGCGATCACCGCGATCGGCACACCCTGGAGATGCATCAGGGTGCCGCAGGTGTGGCGCGCATCGTGCAGCCGAATCCGTCGAACCTCGGCCGCCCTGGTGATCCGGTCCCAGTAGTCGGTGAGGGTGTCCGGGTGGTAGGACTGGCCCGCCTCGTTCACCACGACATGCGTCCCTGGCCCGTACGCCTCACCGAGCGCCAGCCTCTCCGCCGCCTGCCGCTTGCGTGCTGCCCGCAGCTCCACCTTCAGCGTCGGAGTCAGCGGCAGCGTCCGCCCGGAGTCCTCCGACTTCGGGTCGGATTCGACCGGCTTGCCGTTCACCGAGACCCGGTTGTTCGCCACCGTCAGCAGCCCGGCGTCCAGGTCGACATCTGACCAGCGCAATCCACCGATCTCACCGCGGCGCAGCCCGGACAGCGCCAAGTGCCAGGCGTGCCCGTTGCGGTCAGCGGCGGCGACCTCCAGGACCCGGCGCACCTCCGCCTCGGTGTAGGTGGAGCGCCGCTTCTTCGGTCCGGCCGGCACCCGATCGACGAGCGCAGCGACATTGCGGACCAGCTTGCCCTCCGCGATCAGCGATTCGAGCACTGTCTCGAACCGGTCCAAGGTTGCGTTGACCGTCTCCGGCTTCCACGGTCGCCGGGTCCGCCCGTTGGCCTTCTTCGCTGTCCCGGCGAGCAGATCGGTTACCAGGTCATCGAGGTGCCGCTTCGACAACTTCTGCACCACCTCGGCGCCGTACCGATCGCGGACCGGTTGCAGCGCGTTCAGGTAGTTCGTGGCTGTCGTACCGCGCACCCGCTTGCCCGCCAACCAGTCCTCGCACGCTTGGTCGACGGTCAGTGCCGAGTTCGGGACGAAGGTGCCCTGACGGACTGCCATCGTGGTCGCCGCCAGCGCGTCCCGAGCCTCTGCCTCCGTGCGGTAGCGCTTCTTCGTCTGCCGCCGCTTGCCCGTCTCGGGGGCCCTCCCTGCCTCGGTCGTGACCTGATAGCGAACCGCACCGCTCTTGAGGACGATCTTCTTGATCTGCGGTGGCAGCTGCCGTCTGCTCATGCCGCCTGGTCCAGGCCCGCGATGTAGTCGGTGACGGCCTGTTCGGTGACGAAGCGGCGGCGCCCGATCTTCACCGAGCGCAGGGCGCCGGTGCCGATGAGTTCGTAGTACTTGCTGTGCCCGATCGGGATCAGTTTGCGGACTTCCTGCTCGGTCAGGAGCTTGGACATGGCGGGTACCTCTTCCTATGCGGCGGACTGCTGAACGAAATCGGGGTCGGGTGGGCCGGGTGGCCCTTCTGCGAGTGCGAGGCGGGCGGAGTCGTACTCGGCGCGCTGGCGAATCCGCTCAGACACCGTGGCGATGATCAGGTGCGAGCGCGGGGGAGCGTCCTTGTCACCGGGCTGGACCAGGCTGATGCGCAACTCGGGGCGTTCGGGGCGGGTGATGCCCACGGCAGCGAGGGTCTGGCGGACGAACTCGGCGCGGTCGGCCTTATGGTCGGCGACGGTCTTGCCGGTCCATAACCCCGAGGCGAGGACTCGCTGTCCGGGAAGGCCGAGGGTGTCGCGGCGGTGGGCTTTGCCCTTGCAGCGGCCGGGGACCATCTTGGCTTTGGCGTTCTTGGGGACGATGCCGTAGCGCAGCCAGACCCCGCAGGTGGGCGAGCACGGGGTGTGCTTCAACTCCTCCTCCAGGCGGTCGTAGTGCACGGCCACGCGCGTGCTGTCGGCGGTGAGAATTTCGGATACCGATTTGGTGAGGTACTTGGTCAGGTACCGGACCTTGCGCTCCTGCTCATCGGACCCGGCGAGGATTTGCACGGGCTTGGACTGCTCCCCGAACCTGATCGTGTGCGAGGGCTCCAGCTCATCGACGGTGTCCATGACCGCCAGCGCGTCCTCCCAGGAGGTGAGCGGGGCGCCGGTGTCGGGGTCGGTGAAGGTGTCGGCCTGGTAGTCCCAGACCGGCATGTGCCCGTCGCGGTAGACCTCGCGGTCGTGGTGCGGCCACCAGATATTGCGGTAGGTCGCCGCGGTGACCTGCCTGAGCACCGCGTTCGGCACGCTGCCGCGCAGGGCTACGTGGATGTGCGGGGCGCCGCGCTTCTGCGGTTCCACGGTGGCGAAGTACTGCACGTTCCAGCCGACCGCGCGCCGGAGGTTCTGCACCCACCGATCCCACAGCGCCTTGAAGTGCACGATGTCGCGGGCAGCCCGGGTGTAGTCGTAGGACTCCGGATCACGCGGGGAACCGTCGGTGACCTGCTCCCCGCCCGGTCCGGGAACCCGGTTGATGTGCCCGTAGGAGGGCAGGGTCAGGGTGAAGAAGGTCGAGGGGCGGTACTTGCCGCCGTACTCCCGCCCGACGGTGGTCTTGGCGACCTTGAGCCGCGGCAGGTCCGGCACGTCGTCGCGGCGGCGGGTGGACTTGGCCTTGCGCTTCGGGCGGGCTTCCAGCGGCGGGAACGGGCCACGCACCCCGAGCTCGCGCAGCTCCTCATCCAGCTCGGCCACCAGCGCGGTCACCGAGTCGCAGAGGTCGTCGTCTCCGGCGGTGCGAGCGTTCTGGTACTCGCCGAACAGGTGCGCGCGGGCGGCGAGCAGATCATGCTGCGCGGCAGTGGTTTCCGGTGTCGGCACTTCGGGTTCGGCGTCGAGGCACCACCCTTCCTTGCACTGCATCATCCGCGTGTACCGGGCGGCTTTGGCGCAGGCCGGGCAGACGGATTCGAGGGTGGACTTGCAGGGGGCGCCGATGTAGGAGACCCGGCCGGTGCCGACCTCCACTGCGCGCATGGGCAGGACGCGGGCGCAGATGCCTTCCTTGTCGGCGGCGGATTCGGCGATGGCGTCGAGGTTCGGGAGCGCACGACGATCCGCCGCAGTCACCCGCGTGGGTGGCGTCGGCGGAGCATCGTTCACCACCGGGGCGGTGTGGGTCATGCGGCGTCCTTGTCGGTCGAGCCCAGCTCGCCGGGCAGAGGACGGTGCTCGGGCAGGGCGATCACGCTGGCGAGGGAATCGCCGTAGCGGAAGGCGAGTTCGACGACCGCGGGGCCGGTGATCGTGGCGCGGGCGGCGTCGGCGCCGAAGGCATGGGCCAGGTGCTCGACACGGTTCTCGAAATCGGCCGGGGATTGGCCGGCCAGCATCCGCAGCCGCACGACGTCGGTGGTGGCGCCGACCGCGACCGAGAGCAGTCGCGGGCAGAACGTCTGCTCTCCCTCGTGGATGGTGAGGTTGCAGGCGGTGAGCAGGCGGCGCCAGCGGCGGGTGTAGCGCCACCAGGTCAGGAACCGGGTGCGGGCGCGGGCGGTGACCCACCGCTCGAACATCTCCGGACGACGGTGTCGCCAGAGCATGATCCCCGCGAGGGCCACCAGGCCGAGCCCGAGGCCGACCGGCCAGCCCAGCAGGACCCCGGCCAGCACCGAGAACCCGAGCGGGGCCGAGATGACCGGGAACAGGACCGCCCATTTGATCGCCAGCGCGGCGGCGTAGCCGGTGTAGAGCAGGCCGTATCCGGCTCCGGTGAGGATGACGTCGAACGGGTCGGTGTCCGTCTCGGTGGTCGTGGTGGTGGTCTTCACGGCTGGTCCTCCAGGGTGGCGGGGTCGAACAGTTCGAGCTGTCCCGGTGTCGGGGCGAAGGGCATCGGGGCCGGCGTGCGGGTCCGGCGCTTCCGGATCCCGGCCGCAGCCTTGGCGACGATCGGATTGACCGGTGCCGGTTCGGGTTTCGGCTTGTTGGTAGTCATGCGGCGGCCTCGATGTGGTGGCCGAGGGCTTCGGCGACGGCGGAGACCAGGTCGCGGGCGGCGGGCGGGGTGACGGCGTTCCCGGCTTGGCGGACCTGCTCGCGGCGGTTGCCCAGGATCACGTACTCCGGAGTGAAGGCCATCGCGCGGGCGATCTCGCGGGGTTCGAGCATTCGGAACTCGCAGTCCTCCACCGCGAGCGCCGGGATGGTGAGCCCGTGGTGGGTTCCCGCGGCGGCGATGGTGTCGAGCGGGGCGGTGACGGGTTTGGGGGTGTTGTGGTTGCGCAGCGGGACGACCAGGGCGTAGCGGTCGCGGGTGGTGGCGGTGCCGTGCGGTGCGGTGGCCGGGCGGGCGGTGCCGTTGCCGTAATACGGGACCAGCAGGGCGGTCTCGCTGCGGGTGGTCATCGTGCGCACCGGGTCGGTGACCGGGGTGGCTTGCTTGCCGTGGCGGCCTTCGACCGGGACGACGAGGCCGAAGTGGTTGCCCGAGGAGGCGATGGTCTGCATCGGGCGGGCGAGGTCCCGCACGCGGTATTCGTGGCGGTGTTCGGTGACGAACGGCCCCGCATACCGGTCCAGCCCTGCCTGGATGCGGGCCATGGTCTTGGGCGAGAGCGGGCGGCGGCGGTCCCCGATGCGTTCCCCGCGCAAGCTCCAGTCGATGACGGTGGAGGCGGGCAGCCAGGCCGGTTCCACGATCGAGTTCCGGCAAATGACCGAGGGGCAGCGCCAGGTGTACTGAGCGCGGTAGCGGCCCCAGCGGCGGCGGGGGTTCTTCCAGCCCTGCACTGCGGTGACTTCCCGGTCACACGCCGGGCACCAGGCGCGCGGGCGAGTCCACCGGTTCAGGTCCGGGGCCCGGTCACCCTGCCGCCAGCACACGACATAGAGCCGGTCGCGGGACTGCGGGGCGGGAGCTCCGGCGGCGTGGGCGTGCATGCTGTTGAGGTAGACGACCTCGTGGCGGTAGCCGAGCAGGTCCAGCGCTTGCAGCCACGCCGGCCACATCACCCACTTCGCGGCGTCCACGACGTTCTCCACGATGATCGCCCGATACCGGTGGTACTCGGCGAACCGCACCACGTCCCACATCGTCGCCCGCGACCGCTCGGCGGCCTCGTCGGGCAGGATCTCGCCGAACAGGTCCGGGGTCGAGTCGACGTTGCGGGCACGCCCCCGGGCCACGGAGTGGTTGGTGCACGACGGGGAGGCCCACAACACATCGGTGCGGGGGAACAGTCGCGGATCCACCTGCGACAGGTCCGCGCAGGCGTGCTCGGTGCCGGGGTGGTTGGTGTTGTGGGTCTCCACCGCCAGCCGCCAATGATTGGCCGCCATGCGCACGACGACTCCGGGGACCTCGGCGGCTCCGGTGCTCGAACCGCCAGCACCGCAGAACAGATCGGTCACGGTCAGCATCACGCGGCCTCCGGCCAATCATCGTCGCCGCCGTCGGCCGCGGCGAGGTCGAGGTGCCAGCCGGGAGCGTCGCCGGTCTCGGCCAGCAGGTGAACCACCACCGCGAGCGGATCGGCCCCGGAGCGCTCCCAGCGGCAGCGACGCTCAGCGCGGGTATCGGCCACCAGATCGCCGGAGCGGTCGCGGTCGTGGTTCGGGTTGTCGGAGAACAGGTTTCGGACGTTGGACATCAGATGGCCTCGGTTTCGGGGAGGGAGTGGGCGTGCTCGGCGCGACGGATGGCGCCGTGGCAGCCGGGGCAGATGATGGTGTCGCCGTCGTAGACCCACCGGACGCCCACGGTCTGCGCGGTGAGGAAGGCGATGGCCTGGTAGCGGGTGTCGAAGCAGATCGACTCGCCATCGGGGTCGGTGTAGAGCTCGCCGCAGTTGTCGCAGTAGACGACGACGTGGGTCTCGGTCATGAACCCCCGCCTCACGCCGCCACCTCCCCGTCACCGAGGTCGTCGGGGTCGAAGCCGGAGTAATCGCCCGCGGGAGCGGTGTCGGGCTGGGCGGGGGAGAAGGTGTCCACGATGGCGTCGACCGCCTCATCGGAGACCCAGAACGCGCGGACCCGCTTGAACCCGGTCGTGCCGTCCTCGCCGACGTAGCCGACACCGGGGGTGAGTTCGCTGATCTGGTCGCAGCGTGCACCGCGGTCGCGGGCGCCCTGTCCGTGGACCATCGCGGTCTGCGTCGGCTCGTCCAGGCGCAGACCGATCCGGACGGAGAACAGCTGCCGGTTGGGCATGGTCTCCTTGGACGGGTCCTGCAACGCCGCGACCACGACCACCGCGGCGGCGCGGCCCTTGGACAGCAGCAGCCCCGACAGGTGCCGGAACTCGTTCTGCTCCTCCCGGCTCGCATACGACGACAGCGCGGCGGCCTCATCGATGACGATCAGCATCAGCGGCTCATCGGTGCTCGGGTAGAGCTTGCGGGTACCGGAGCGGCGCATCCGGACCAGCCGCTCATCCATGAGTTCGACTGCCTCGGAGAGCATTCCGAGGATCGTGGCGGCGTCGACCCCGAAGCGGACGAACAGCCGATCCGCGCCGCTGCCGAACTCCGCGCCGCCCTTGGGGTCACACATCCACACATCCACCAGCCCGGCGCGGATCGCGGGGCCGAGACCGCCGATGATCGAATGCAGCACCGAGCCCTTACCCGACCCGGTAGCCCCGGCTACGAGGATCTGCGAGCCCAGCACTCGCAGCAGCCACGGCGAGCCGTCCTCAGCGACGCCGACCGGGACCGCTTCCAGGTCGACGCCGACCGAGGCCGGGGTGATGGGTTCCGGTGCCGCCTGCTGCTCGGCGCCGGAGACCACGTCGGTCGGGATGCTGTCGGAGAGGGTGTCGAAGACCCGCAGTGACAGCCGGACATGGCTCGGTTCGGTCCCGGCCGCGGTCACTTCCGGGACGGCGAAGTAGGTGGCGAGCTGGTCGCAGGTGTCCTCGTTGGTCCAGTCACTCAGCTTCTGCCCGCCGAGCATCTGCACCTCCACATCGATGCCGTGCGGGGTGTAGTCCCATCGGGCGATGTGGGGGAAGCCGCGGTCGCGGTGCCCGAGGTCGAGGGCCTCGAACATCAGGGCGGTCTGGGCGGGGTCGGCGAGGATGAACACGGCCGGACGCAGCGCGGGCGGGGCAGCTGCGGTGATCTGCTCGGCGGTGGTGGCCGAGCGGGTGACCGTGGCGTCGAGGTAGCGCCACCAGGCCAGCACACCGGTACCGGTCACCGCCCCGGTAGCGACGAGGAGAGTTTCGAGGTTCATGGGTCAGGCACCTCCCACCGCGAGCGGCAGCATCGGCTGCACCACCGGACGCGGGCGAACAGGGATAACGGGACGAACAGGAGCCGTGAGCGGCGCGGGCGCCGGGGCGGACTCGGGGACCGGGCTCGGCGCGGGAGCTGGGGCCGGTGCCGGGGTGTCGGGGGTCTTGGCCTTGCCGACGTAGTTGCGGGCGGTCGAGGGCGAGACCCCCAGTGCGGCAGCGATTTCCGGGAACTTCACGCCATCGGCGTGCATCTCGATCGCGCGAGCGACCTTGGCCGGATCACGCCGAGCAGCAGGCTTGCGACGACGGACCGGCGCCGGGGCCGGGGCCGGGCGAGGAGAATCGGCCGGCGTCGGCTCGGAGACCGTGACCGGCGACGGCTCGGGCTCGGCCGCGGCTTGCGGGATGGGCTCGCGGTTGGAGGCTCGGAACAGCATCGCCAGGCCGTGTGTATCGACCAGCAGCGACACTGGCGCCACCGCGGCGACGAGGGCGGCGGCCCACCAGGGCAGGTGCTCCCCGGCCATCGCCGCGTGCACCGAGTTGCCGACCACCGAGACCAGGGCGCCGCAAACCAGCACCCCGAGGAACCAACGCCGCTCCGGCCCGCTGGCGAGTACCAGCATGGAGATGGTGGCCTGGATGATCGTGCCGTCGACGATCACCGGCCACAGCCACGCCAGCTCGGCCGGGGTGCGGGCCATGATCGCCAGCTCCTTGAGCGCGGCGAACGAGAGAGCGAAGGCGGCGACGCCGATGGTCACGATCACCAGGACCGCGACCCACCGGGCCGCCCGCATCGCCGTGGAACGCTCGGACACGACTACGCCGCCTTCCCGGCGTCCACAGTGATGGTGGTGTCGATCCGGGCGGACTCGGCGGCGTCGTGCTCGGCCAGCACCCCCGGCAACGCGGCCAGCAGGCTGCGCGCGTCCTCGATCGACAGCGACAGCGAGGCGTCACCGCCGACGACCCCGGCCAGCTCCACCGCGATCCGCGCCGGGATCACGATGCTGCCCGGCGAGGTCTTGTAGTGGTAGACCTCGCCCGGGATGTACCGGGCCGTGATGCCGTCGTCGCTGTAGCGGACGGTGGTCATGGAACTCATCACGCCACCGCCTTCGCGGCCGAGCCGTTGCCGGTCGAGCGCGGGGCGTTGGTGTCGCCCTCGATCCCCGCCGCGCGGATGTTCCAGCCGATCCGCTTGAACTCCCCGTTGCCCTCGATCTTCGGCTTGATCTGCAAGCCGACCAGCGTGATCGGGCGCATCCCCGGCACGATCTCCGGCGCCGCGGGAACCGGCATCACATCGGCCACGAACGTCACGTCGAACGAGGCCGTCTTCGCGTTCGCCGCCGTCGGGTCGGTTACCGTGCCCCGCCACAGCCGCTTGCCCGAGCCGTTGCCGTCGTTGTCCAGGTCCACCCGCTGGCGCTTCGGCGCGCTGCGATCGGAGTTGAACTCGGTCACCGCCTCGATGTCACCCAGCAGGAACAGCCCCTTCGGGAACGCCTGCTCGAACGCCGGGGTGAACCACACATCCTTCAAAGCCATTTCGCATCTCCTCGGTTCGTCTGTCGAAGTCTTACGTCATCTATATGACCATAGACATCTAGATGATACAAGGGGTGACCTAGGGGACATCTATGTGAGTGACCCGCGAGGCATATGATTGACGTATGACTCAGGACGAGCGTTCGCGCACGAAGTACCAGGTCGTCGCGGATGATCTCCGCGCGAAGATTGCTGATGGCACGTATGCCGTCGACAAGCGATTGCCGACCAAGGAGGAGCTGGCCGCGTTGTACTCCCGCTCACTCGGGACCATCGATCGAGCTCTCGACGTACTCAGGAGCGAGGGCGTGATCGAGACGATTCACGGGGTCGGCACCTTCGTGCGTTCACCCAAGTCGGAAGCAGACCTAGCGAACGAGGGACTGGCCGCTCGGGTCGCGCGCCTCGAAGCCCAGATGATGGACGTGTACGCCAACCTCGGTCTTAACCCGTCGACCGACCAGCCGTCGTCGAACAGGCGGGTGGGGTAGCCGTGGACCCGAACGTGACCGACTTACGCACCCGTTCCCGGTATCGACCCGACTTCGGCACCCTCGCTCGGCATCGAGTCGCTGGAGCCCGCGTGGCGATGGGACTGGACGAGCGGGAGTTCGCCAAGGTGCTCACCTCCCTCATCGGACGGGAGGTCACCGCAGGACTGGTCTCCTCGTGGGAAGCATCGGTCACGCCGCCCGGCGACGTCGTCGTAGCCGTCTCTTCCATCTCGCCGAACTCGGCCGAAAGGCTCGGCCTCCGGTCTCACAAGTTCATCTCGGTCAGCGTCGACCACGAGAGCTTGCAGCAGCTCGTTCCCCGCGACGCTAAAGCGCCGGCCACAGTGGCACTGGGCGACCACTGCACTTTGCACGCTTGGCCGTTCGGCGCCGTCATCCTGCATCTGGTCGAAGATGTCGACTTCCCCGACATCGCGAGCATGGCGTACTGGCGCTACGAGACTTACCCGGAGAACCTTGAGTGGGCAGCCCGCGAGGTCGGTCGGCTGCTCGGCGCCCCGGCGACACCCTCGTACGTCCTGAGCTTCTACTGGGTCCATTCGCCGATCTGGTCCGGCCGCATCCTCGAATCGGCCCTCAAGATCATCTGCTCACCGCGGGTGCTCCTCGAATCCGGCGACGAGTCCGGCCACGCGGAACGCGATCTACTTGCCGAAGGATTCGATCACGCCGACATGAGGCCCTTCGGAGTGCAGGGCGTGTCGTCGGGATATGCGTCCTGGTCCGGCGTCGTCTACCACGCCTTCGACGAAGACCGAGCCCTGACCGAAGATCAGATCATCGCGATTGAACTCGACGTCCAGTCGATCTGGAGCTACTGCGCCTACATCGCTGACGCGATCGAGCACGGCCGGGAACCGCGCATCGAACCCGGCTACGGCACTACCTTCATCCGAGCGTGCCGTTCACGCCTGCTCACACCCAGACCGCAGGAGTCCGACGCGCATCGATCGATGCGCGACGCCATCGTCCAATCCAGCGGTCTGCCCCTGCACCTGGCGAACGCAGCCGACACCCTCAAGGACATCGGAGCGAAATGAGCACTCACCCCATCCTGCTCGTGATCGATGTGCAGAACGGCTTCGTCAACGAGCACTCGCGCCACGTCGTGCCGATCATCCGCGATCTCGCCGAGCAGTGGACGAATGCGGGGGGCGCCACCCTCTTCACCCGATACCACAACTACGAGGGATCGCCCTACCAACGCCTCATCGGCTGGAATGGCCTCCGCGAAGCGCCACAGACCGACCTCGTGCCCGACCTCCGTCCTCTCGCTGATGCGCCTGGCGCTCAGGTACTCGACAAGGTCACCTACACCGCCCTCACCGACGATGGGCGTCGGATGCTCACCGGCTACACCGACCTCTACATCTGCGGCATCGCCACCGACGGTTGCGTACTCAAGACTGCGCTCGACGCCTTCGACAGCGGCTACACGCCCTGGATCATCGAAGATGCCTGCGCATCCAACGCCACCCGCCATCCCGCCGCGGAGGTTCACCAATCCGCGCTGACCCTGCTGTCCCGACTGATCGGGTCTCGTCAACTCGTTCAGTCACCCGCCGTGCGCGAGGTCATCGCAACTGCACCAACACAGCGGCACTCGGCGTAACCCGCAGGCTGCCGCCGATGCGACCTACCCTTGACTTGTGTCGATCGCAGACGAGTTCGAGCAGGTTCGCTCCGACCCGGACCCGGTTCGCCGCGGTCTACGGGCGACCGAACTGCTTACGCGGTGCCAGCGACTCGCAGTGGAGCTGGCCGAACTCCGGAAGCACGCGATCGAAGAGGCTCACCGGGCCGGGCTGAGCTACACCGAGATTGCCGAACGAATCGGCGTGACCAAGAGCCGGGTCAGCCAGATCTTGGCCAGGCCGCCGTCCGCCAGATTGCAAGACGAGTAGCAACGGCCCCGGTTCGAGTTGTTGCCGAAATTCGCTATATAGAGTCAAGGCGCACCGGCGGCGCTACGCGCCGCCGCCGCGCTACGACGCGCAGCGCGGCTCCCTGAACCGCGGTCGCCGCGGCGCGTCGGCGCGTCGACGGCACCCAGCGCCCGCAAGGTACGACCAGGACACCCCTGCCGCGCCCTGCAACAACTGAGGCAGTGCTGGGCGCGATGTGAGCCGTACCCGGCTTGCCTCCCGCCTGCGGTTGCAGACCTACAGTCACAGCACAGTCGACCGGCTGTGGTTTCGTTCCGAGAACCCGACCACGAGCCCCCACCGATCGCGCTAGTTACGACGACAGGCGCTCCACCTTGCTCGCTTCGATAACGATGGAGTTGGAGAGCACGACGGGATCGTTCGGAAATAGTCTCACTGAAAGGCTCTGAACTAGTTCCCGCAGATATGGAACGATATCCGCAATTCCGGTGTTGATAATGAAGAGGCGCGGGCCTTGCTCTAAGGATGCGAAGTAAGCGTCAACGTCATCGATATTGCCCACCTCTGGCGGGCCCTCTAAGCCTCGAACGTCAGCCAGTATGTAAGTCGCAACAACCTGGGCAGAGATTATTCGCGGTAAGTGGTCTCGAATATCTACTGTCATTGCTATCGCTATTCGGCTATCGGAATAGGTGTTTATTCCGACGTCCAGGCGTACTTTTTCGTCGCCCTTTATCCACTGTGCTTCGAATAATGCTTCGGAAGGCATCTCGTCTTCGGCAAACCATCGCTCCGCGTAGGCTTTCCACGTTTCTACGCCTTCGAGCTGTAGGGCAGGTTTGGCGCCGCTACCAGCACCTTGTTCGTTACTTTCTTGCTCGCTCACCCAGCTGACCCTTCAGCGGTAACCCACGCGGCACCTTGCGATTCCAGAACTCTGTAACTCTTCTTCTCAGGGTCCGTGCGGACGCTGGGAGCGGCGGCCGTCGATGCCCGCCAATGCGCTCTGCGGTTACGAGCCTCTATTTGCTCTACGCGCTCGACGGGCTCCACATGCAGATGAACGGAAGCGCCTACTGCTTGTGCATATCGTAGAATAGTGTCGAGAGTTGGGTTACTGCCCTCAATATCCGACTCGAAACGGCTAATTCCGGAACGATTAATCCCGATCGCATTTGCTACCTGCGACTGACTGAATTTCCGCCTGCGCCGGACGCCGATAAGATCGTTTAACATCCGACGACGCGCTTGCGTCATTCGCATAGCGTTCGCGACATGGCTATCACTGGTCAGGTCGAGGTCTCGTTCACGGTTACGCCAGGGCCTCATGCGTTGCACTGTAACGCAACATCGCTCACCGGGGACCGGATCGTGACGCATCTGTCTACTCAGGGAACGGTGCCCACCGGTAGCCGTGCTCGTTGAAGAACTTCTTCAGGTAGCGCATCGCCTTGACGATGTGCGAACGCTGCCGCCTCTTGTTCTGAGCCTTCGTCAACCGCCTCAACTTGCTATCACGCAGATGCACTCCAACTACGTGATCTTGAAGGTTGGTCGGTTCGCCGAAGTACAGGCGCCACTCCACTCCCTTCATCCCCGACGACTTGAGTTCCCCTAACCACGGAGGGTCGGGCTCATTGGACGGCGGGAAGTCGAGCGGGCACCTGTAGTCACCCGGAAAGCCGTAGCGGCTGCTGCGGCCAAGTCCTGCGCCTTCCGACTCACGAATTTGCCCCTGGAGGTTGCCGAGGGCAAACGAATCTGTTCGCCGTAGAACGTCCAAACTTGCCTCGACATCCGGCGTGTGCTGCCAGTGGCAGCTACCTCTGAGGACGCGATCGCCGTGTGGAAAGACTGTCAACTCGCCCGTCCTGCGGCTCCTCGTCCCAGGTCGTCCGCCGTGAAGCGTCGACCACGACCATGTCGTGGAGTCTGGTTCATCAATCGATTGTCCCGCATACTTTCAGCTTCCCGCCATCAAAGGGGCTGACGCACAACGGACCTTCTGGTCGGAATGTTATTCGGGACTGCTGGTGATTGCGCACCTTCCGGCCGCATGGCCGAGGTAACAGGGGCAGGCCAGCACCCTCGGTGGTCTGGCTGGGTCAATTGCAGTCGGTGGCGGGGATGGTGCAGGTACGATCTGCTCCATCCGCACCTGCACCACCCCCGCCACCGACCTCTTCCACTTCCGCTGGCAGGGCCGCACCGTCGAGAAGGCGTACTGCCACCCCTGCTACCTCCGGGCCCGCACCAACCTGGAGGCCGTGGACAGCTGGGACGACGGCCACTGAGTAGCCAGGGGGCTCCGGCCCCCTCTCCCGGCTGCTCTCCAGGGTGGACTACTGCGCGTCCTCCGGCCGCGTGGCGGGGGCAGGGTCCCTGCCTCCTCATGGCCCGATTGTCTGACTTCACTCGGCCGAGTCAAGGGAAAGAGCGCCCTTGACACGACCTCCCTCAGCCAGGGATGGCCAGGACGAGGAAGCAGGGGAAAGGAAGTCACCCGGTGTCACCGCGTTGTCACAACTCCTCCCGACGACGCCGGACATGACGAAACTCCCACGGAGGTGTTGTCGCACCTCCCGTAGGAGTACGGACAGCCACAGTGCCAACTAGAACGTCAGGTACTCGACTCGTAATGAAAAGGTCAGGAGTTCGATTCTCCTAGGCGGCTCCATCGTCCCAGGTAGACCGTGGTTTCGGGTCTACCTGGGACGTACCTCTTCCTGGCGATCCTCCAACTAATTCCCAACTAATTCGGGTTGCCGTTGACGGCGCGTTCGAGTGCTTCCGCCGCCGCGTGGTGGGTTCGCCCGCGTGCCATGTAGTGCCGTTGGGTCATCGCCGGATCGGCGTGGCCGAGGACATCAGCGGTCACGCGAGCCGAGAGCCCGGCATCATCGAGGATCGTGGCGACCGCGTGCCGGAAGCTGTGCGGGGTGACATCCTCGCCCAAGCCCAACGCATCGCGTACCCGCTGCCACTCGTGGCCGACGTTCTGCGGATCCCGCAGCGTCCACACCGCCGAGGGGAACACCAGGTCGAGAACCGCCGCGTCCGGGTCCGGCGGGGACGCCAGCTTGCGGGCCGCCAGGACCGCCCTACGCCGCTTCAACATCTCCACCGCGAAGTCAGGTAGGGCGATAGTGCCCCGCCGGTTCTTCGGGTCCTCGTCCTTGTCGACGCGCACCAGGCCCACGCCCTTGACCCTCACCACCTTGCCCGTGCATCGCAGCGTGCCCGCCCCGGTGTCGATGTCCGACCACAGCAGCCCAAGAATCTGACTACGGCGCAGCCCCGAGCCCGCCAGCAGCGTCACCAGGTCGGCCAGGTCGGCGCTCTCGCAGTAGTCCGCAACCGTGGGCGGGGTGTACGCCTTCACCGGCGTCCCCCGGTTGCGCTCAGCGCGAGAGAGCTTGCGCGGACACGGCACCTCCGAGGTGCGGACGGAGGTGAGGATGAAGCGCAATTGATCGACGGTCAGGTCACTTGCGCCGCCCGTCCGAGCCTTGGCCTCGACGTTCTGCGCCATCTGGGATTCGCGGACCGGATTGACCGACAGCGCATCCTTGCGCACGGCGTAGCGGAACATCCCGGACAGCACGGTGCGTGCGGTCCGCATAGAGCCGGGTCCTCTGGCCTCGCCGACCTGCCTGAGAAACGCCTCAACAGCGGATGTAGTGACTTCCAGTAGCCGCCGCTCGCCGAACGCGGTGTTGAACTGCTCGGCCACGAGGTCGTATCGCTCCAGGGTGCTGCCCGCGCGCTGCTGTTCGACCAGGTGATTCCGGTAGAGCACCCAGAGCTGCCGGACCGTGGTCGACTCCGACAGCTCCCCGCCCAGGTCTACCCGGATTGCGGTCGCCGCCGCCATCACTGCATCGAGTGCGCGAGTGCCGTTGCGGTCTGGGATCTTTCGGCCCCGAGCGTCGAGCTTGACCGGTGAGACTCGTTTCAGGTCCCGTCGCTTGCCCGAGGCGTCGCGGACCAGTATCCGAGCTTCCCAGCGCCCGGCAGACAACTCGGTGAGCATCGGAGCACCGGGCACGCCGATAGGGCGGGCGGGTCTGCCGCGCTTCACTCCCGCCCCCATCCGCGCCGCGTTACTGGTCCTCGCGTGCGTCCAGGGCCGCGTCCAAGGCGTTGAGGTCCCACCGGAAATCCTTTCCGACCCGCTTGGGTCGCGGTAGCCACGGGTACTTGTCCCGGTCTCGGTTCCAGCGCCGCAACACCTCGGCGTTCACGCAGATGTGCGCGGCAGCCTGTTTCGTGGTCGCCCACCGTCGGATCGGTGCGCCGGATTGCTGCTCAGCAGACATTGACGTCTCCCGTCGAGTCAACAGCGTTTCGATCGCTGTTTGTTTGCTGTGGGTCGGTTGCCGAACAAATAGGCTGTGGTGGGGGAGGGTCCGCGACGGCGGACAGTGCTCGGTCGTACTCGAGCCGCCAGGCGGTGCGTTCGGCGATGGCGGCCATGAGCAGATACGACCGTGACGGGATGCGGGTTCCTGGTGCGATGGTGGACCAGGTGTAGCGGTGAGGGTCGGGTGCGGGTTTGTCGATGCCGATCGCGGCCAGGACTCCGCGCACGAACGCGGCCCGGTCGGCTTTGTGGTCCCCGAGGGTCTTGCCGGTCCAGCGTTTGGAGCACAGCACCCGCCGCCCCGGCAGCCCGAGCGTCGAGCGGCGATGCGCACGGCCCTTGCACCGGCCCGGTTCCATGCGGCGGGTGGCGCCCTTGGGGACGATGCCGTAGGCCAGCCACACAGCGCAGCGCGGACTACACGGCGTCGCGCACAACTCCTGGTGCAACCGGTCGTAGTGGGCGTGCTGACGCGGTGACGCGCCCTCGAGGGTTTCACCGACCGATTTCGTCAGGTACTTGCACAGATACCCGATGTGTCGGTCCGCTTCCCGAGTGCCGGCCAAGATCCCCTTGTAATGCACCTGCACCCCGAACCGGGCGACATGGGCCGGGGCGTCGTCCTCACCGATGGCGTCCACGGCCTCATCCCAGGACAGCAGCGGCTCGCGGGTGTCCGGGTCGAGGAACGTGGTGGTGTCGTGGTCCCACACCGGGCGCGCGTCGTTCCGGCCGTAGACGACCCGGTCCGGTGTCGGCCACCAGATATTGCGGTAGGTGGCGCGGGTGACTTCCCGGATCACTTCACGGGGCACGGTGCCGCGCAGTGCGAGGTGGATATGGGGGGCACCGCGGCGTTGTGGTTCGACGGCGGCGAAGTACTGGATGTCCCAGCCGATGACCCGCCGCAGGTTCTGAACCCAGCGGTCGACCAGGGCGGCGAAGCTGACCGCGTCCCACGCCGCCCGCCGGTAGTCGTAGCGGTCGCGGTCCAGCGGTGTCCCGTCGTCGCGGTGGACCGGCCCGTAGGAGTCGAGAGTGAGGGTGATGAACATCGAGGGCCGGAACCGGCCCGCGTACTCACGCCCGATGCTGCGCGACTTGTCCACCGGCTGACGCGGCAGGTCGGTCGCATCGGCACGCCGTCGGGTAGAGCGATGCCGCCGCGCCGGTGCGTCGTCCGAGTCGTCGTCTCCGTCGTCTCCGTCGCTGGTGTCGGCGGACGGGAGCGGCGGTGTCTTGCCGTGCATCCCCAGCGTTGAGAGTTCGGTATCGACCCATGCGATTTCAGCGGACAGCTCGGAGGTAGTCGAGTCCTGTTGTTCTGCAACAGCTTTGGTGTATTCCGCGAGCAAGTCGGCACGGTAGGCGATCAGGTGTTCCTGATCCGGGTGCGGAGCACGCGGGGCGGTGTCGGGTTCGGTGTCGAGGTGCCAGCCTTCCCGGCACTGCATCATCCGCAGTCGTTGTGACTTGCGCGCACACGGGCGGCACACCGATTCCAGGGTGGCCCCGCAGGGCACGGGGATGAACTCGTGGCGTCCGGTGGTGGTGTCGATGCGCTTAAGCACCATCGGACGCACACAAACGCCGTTCTTCTCGGCCAGCGACAGCGCGATGTCGTCGAAGGCGGGCAGGTTGCGCCGCAACTCCTCCTCGCTCGCGCTGACCGTGGGTGGTAGGACCAGCCGGGCATCATGGCCGACCATAGGGGACTCTCCTGTTCCGTCGCGGGGGAGGCGCGGCACCGGCCCAGAGGAAAGCCGATGCCGCGCCGAGGGTCGAGCTGGGGAACGGCTGATAGCCGTTGTGCCGGAACAGGATTAGAGAGATGTGGACTGCTGCCGGTTCAGCGTCCGGGAGGCGCTCGCGTCGCGCCGGGAAGTCAGGAGAGAGAAGTGTGGGCGCTCAGATCGCGCCGGAGAAGTCATCGGAGATAAGTGCTCAAATGCGCTGTCGCATATTAGGTTTCGTGGGGCGCTCAGTGTGCGCCGCAGGCATTGCCGAGGTATCTGTTTCTCAGGGTAGCGAGTATCAGCCGAGCAGTGGTTTGCCCGAGGTGTCGAGACCGTCGCCCCGGTCGGCGGGCTGGTAGGTGCGCATGATCCACCGGATATCCTCGTCGTCCACCCAGTAGGCCCGCACGCGCACGATGTCGGTCGAGGACTCCTGTTCGACGTAGCCGACGCCGGGGGTGTCCTCGGGAATCTCGTCGCACAGTGCGCCCCGGTCACGCCCGGTCTGGCCGAACACCATGTTGGGCTGTGTCGGCTCGGCCATGCGCAGCCCGATCCGGTACGGGTAGAGCTGGCGCTGTTCGAGCACGTCCTTGCTGGGGTCTTGCAGGCTGCCCAGCAGGGGGACCGCCATCGCGCGGGACTGGGTGAGCACGATCCCCATGTAGCGCAGGATCGCGTCCTTGATCTTGCGATCGGAGTAGTAGGCGGTCAGGCTCGCCGCCTCGTCCACGATCACCAACACCAGCGGCTCGGCCGGGGTCGGGGTGAGCTTGCGGGCGAACCGGTCCATGTAGAGCTGCCCGCGCGCCTGGACCAGCTCGGCGGCGTCCTTGAAGATCGACAACGCCTGTTCACCGTTGTCGTAGGCGAAGCGGGCGAACCAGTGCCGGGCGGCCCCGAACTCGGCCCCGCCCTTGGGATCGACCACCCACAACACCACCGAGCCGTCCCGGATCGCGGGTCCGAGCGCGGCGATCAGCGACCAGATCACCGACCCCTTACCCGAGCCCATCATCCCGGCCACGAGGATCTGATTGCCGAGCAGCTTGATCCGCCACGGCTTGCCCAGCTCGGTCACCCCGACCTCCAGCGCTGTCAGGTCGCAGCTCGCAGGCTCCACGCGCGGCAGCGGAATCGGCTCGGTGAGGATGTCGGTGTGGATGATCTCGAGCCGCACGAACCCGGATTTCGTCGCGGTGCGAACCCGGACCCCGATCGCGCCGAAGGCGTTGCGTAGCGCGTCGGTCTGCTTGGCCCAGTGAGCAACGGTCTGCCCGCCGACCATCTTGATCAGCAGCTCATCGGCCACATCCCCGATCGTCACCTTGGACAATGCCGGGGTGAGCACCTTGGTGTTCAGGATCGTGTTCAGCCCCGCCAGCGCGGTCAGCGAATCCCAACGTGCCCGGTAGCGCTTCCACGCCAGCCACCGCGACCGCGCCCGGCCCCACACCCAGCGCCGCCAGCTGCCGGGCCACCAGGCCCACCACATCACCCACGCGGCTACCGCCCCGATCGAGACCGCGGTTCCGGCCGGCCAGCCCAGGAACCGCCACGCGGCACCAGCCGCGACCAGTGGAAACGTCAGCATCGGGAACAGCACCGCCCACCACAGCGCGATCAGCGCCAGGCGGAGCAGCAGCATCAGCAACTCCATGAGCAGATCGGCAACACCGTCGAACAAGGTGTTGTTGCCCGCCGGGGGCTTCTCATAGTCCGCTGTACGTGCCATCAGCGGCCACCTTCCTTCCTTGTCGTTGTTCGATTGCGAAATGTGTTGTCATGCAACTCATTTGATCCCTTCTGTGTTGAAGGTCTTCCGGGTGCCCCCACCGGCCGAGACCGCGTGAACGCCGCAGCGCTCTGTGACGGTCTCGGCCGGTGGAAGGCATGTCCCGGCCGCTCAGGCCGTCTTGCTCGCCGAGCCCGAGCCCGAGGCGGACGCCGAGCCCGAAGGCTTGCCCGACGAGCCCGGAGCCGGGGCGTAACCGGTCGCCCAGTACGACCAGCCGAGAGTCCTGAACTGACCCGAGATCTTCAGTCGGGGCTGCACGGTCATCCCGGTCAGCGCGATCCTGTACATATCCGGGTCGGCATCAGCAGCCATCAGCGGCACCGGTTCGGTGTCAGACAGGATCAGCACCGGGAAACTCGCCTTGTCACGCTCGAGCAGTGGATCGATCACGGTGATCTGCCACACCAGCAGCCCCGTCTGCTCGTCGTGCTCCTGCGGCAACACGCGGTCACGGGCATCGGTCCAAGGCCGCTTGATCTCGACCGGCCCGGACTGGTAGAGCCCGCGCGGGAAGTACTCCGCGAACTCGACCGGGAACCGGTGCCGACGCCGCTTGTCGAACAGCCTCTTCTTTTCTTCGGGAGTCAAAGGCTCCACGATGTACCTCACTTCAGAAGATGGATCGATAGGTGGAAAGCCCGCACGATGCGGGAACGCGCTCCGTGCGCGCGGATGAGGGCGGATCAGCCCTGCGGGAGGCCCCCGACCTCCACCGCAACCTGCACATTCAGGCCCCGGACACCAGCCGACACACCGACGTCGATTTGTGAGATTCGGCATCAAGGTGAGCGCGTGACCACACAAAATGTGCGGATGAACTACTCTGGACAACGCAGAGACCTCGGTTTCTGCTCACGAATGAGGTAGGGGATTCAGACGCTCGGCAGGGTGACAGCCCATATGCCTGGCGTTTTCTATTTCGTTCGCAGGCTGTCCCCTCGTTGGCGCGAGGGGGCAGCCGATCGAACGTGGCGTCGCTCAGCCGCTTTCGATGTTCATCGGTACCTCCGTTTCTCGGGGTGTGATCGGTGTTCGGTGTCGAGCTGCTACCGTTCCGGCTTCGCGGCTCCTGTGGTGCCCGGTTCCACACTCGCTGTGCGGAACCCGAATCACCGGGCGCGAGACCGGTTTCCCGATCCCGGCAGCAGGTCAACCTTTCAGGCTACCCGCGCCAGAACCGACCCCCCTGGTCCGGCAGGTCCAGTCCATCCCCGTCACTCCTCGAACCGGAGTGTCCGCCGTGGCGGTGATGATCAGAATCCGCCATCCATCGTGCCCGCTGAATCCGACAAAGCAAGCGCCGCCCCTCTTGTCGTTGACACCGTCACACTCCCCGCGCGAGTCATAGGCAATCCGCATCGCACGAAGGGGGGTGCAAAATTGTTCTCGCGTGCGTCGTGAGCGTCCTTCGCTGAACTGCGGCGATAGCGATTGTTGAAGCTAAAACCGGCCCTTGATAGCAGGAAAAGGCAAGTACCTTACCCGTCATCGCGAAACACTCCCACACTGGGTGTGTATGTCGAAGATCACAGCCGCTTTAGCACGCCAACTACAGTAGGTAGTAGGCATACCGTCGGATACACGAAACCCCCGGAGCCGAAATCGGAATCGGTCCGGGGGCTGCGTGCCGCCCACTCTGCGGGAGGTTCAGAGGGGCGAAACCAGGGGGGCGTCAGAGAACGCGGGCCACTCCCGCGTACATCGAGTTCCGCGCGTCACGGCGTCGCTCCAACGTGACCAGAAGCGGCCCCGTGCGCGGCGCTGCGGACGCATCGGTCACCGACGACTGCACCGGACCAGCTCGAGGACGCCAGCGGTCCGGGGTAGTGATGCCCGGTGCGATCAGCTCCCGGCCCTCGAAGAAGCGAGCGAACTCCTCCCGCGTGCGCGCCCGGACCCCGATCCCGTGCTCTTCGTAGACCTCCACAACCGCGCCGATCGCCTTCGCGTCGAAATCGGCCGTCAGGTGAGTAGTGCTCAGATACGACCCCGGTGCCAACGCATCCGTAACCGCGTCCACGATCGCGTATGGCTCGTCACCGCTACCGAGTAGGGGAAGAATCCCGATCAGCGACACCGCCACCGGCTGCGAGAAGTCCAGTACCCCGGACCCCCGCACGGTCCGCATCATGGCGACGGGATCGCGGGCATCGGCCTCGAGGACTTCCACCCGCCCCTGCTCGGTCCCGCACAGCAGCGCACGAGCATGGGCGAGCACCACCACATCGTTATCGACATGGACCACCCGCGCCGCCGGATTCACCTCCTGGGCGACCTCGTGCAGGTCCGGCTTCTCCGGGATGCCCACACCGATATCGAGGAACTGGGAAACGCCAGCCTCGGCCAGGTAGCGAGTCGAGCAGACCATGAAATTCCGATTCGCCCGCGCAGCCTGCGCCGCCGACGGAAACGCCTGCTCCACTCTCGCGGCGGCGGCCTGGTCCATGTGGTAGTTGTCCTTGCCGCCGAGCAGCCGGTTATACACCCGCGCACTCTGCGCACGATTGACATCGAAACCGGCAGCCTCGAAGCTGTCCCAACCGCCCACCACAACCACCCCTATCTACGAATCATCGAAAAAGGAAGCAACACAACACAATCGGCTACCGAAGGCCCTGGAAGGTCGGCCTGCCCCCGGCGCAAGCCGACCTCCCCGCACCCCACATAGGGCCAAATCTCAGGAAAGAAAACAGAACAACCAGGCCCGGCTACGGGTACTTGCTCGGGACCAGCGCAGCCCAGAGCAACACCGCCAGGGGAAGACCTATCGCCAGGCTCCACCCCGCCAACCCGCTCACGCCGACCCCGCTCGCGTGATCGCCAACTCGACATCGATCAGCGCCCCCGACTCGAGCACCTTGCCGGTCGCGTCGACCAGCTCCCACCCCCACGGCGGACTCTTACGAGCACGGACCTGCCACCCGTACCCCGATGCTTTCTCCCGCGCGACTGCCGCCCGCTCATCCCTCGACAGAGCCGTCATCACGCACCCCGCCGGACCGGTGTCGCCACATCATCGACGATCCGAACCCCGCTCCAACCGCACTCGGCGAACGTGGTCGGATTCACGTGCGCGACCAACCGGCCATCCACAATCCGCGCCCTGACCAGACACGCCGTCCCAGGGCAATCCACACTCCGCAACGAACCGCCCGAAGGCTCGAACGTGAGCACCGTGGCCTGAGACGCATAGATCCACGGCCCCCGCGACAACTCACGCGCACTCGCCCAATGCGACATCACGCCCTGAATCAGCTCCGCGGGCATCCCCAGCGCCAAGCCGCCCGCCAGACTCGGCCAGCCGGGAAACTCCCGCACCGCCCCATTCGCTGCCACAACCGAGACCAGCCGCAGCACGCCGAAATCATCGAACCACCGAACCGCCTGCCCGCCCTCGAACTGAGTGGTGAACGGCACTTGAGACCGGATCGCGTTCATGAGCCGGCCTCCGGCCGATCCATCTGTCGTAGCGCGCCCAACACCCGATACATCAGATGCAGCCGCGCCAGCACCTCCAGCGGCCTACCTGGCACCGATACACGCGGTGCCGGTTTCGCCGTTCTTTTGGGTAGCGCAGACATAGGTTCCCCTCCTGTTCCGATGGCGGTCCCCGCCGCCGGAGACCTCACGTCATTCCGGAAGCGGGAACCGACCACAGATTTTCAGGAGGGGAACGGGTCGGGTATGGCACAACCAAACCCGACCCGACAGAACTAACAGAAACGACTGAATCCGTTGTGCTGAATCAGTATTCGAGGTTCACGAAGTCTGCCAGTTCGCGCATGTCTTCGGTGAGGGTCCGCCGTTCGGTCACGATCGTTCCGAGGATGTCACGCGCGTACCGCTGCTGAGCCAGCCATTCCGGCGCGATGGAGCGAACGTCACGCAGCACGCCGACAGCGTCACCGAACTGGCGAAGCTGGGCATGTGCGTGCGCGATGTCCAAACGGTGCCGAAGCCGAGGTGCCGAAGTAGGCGCGAGGATGGCCGTCGGCAGTCCCTCTGCGATCGCCAGGGCTTGTGACGGCTGCTCCGAAATCACAGCGCACTCAGCAGTGATCTGCGCGACCGTCACCGGCCCGAACGGGCGGTTGGGGTTCGGGTCGTAGAGGACTTCACGTCCGATCCGCGCAGCCGCAGCACGCGCGAGCGACAACGCCTCATCGGTAGCGCCGGGAGTGTTGTCCCGCACTCCCACATTCGCCACGTACAACCACAATCGACCCCACAAGGCCAGTTGGCTCGGCGTCGCCGTAGAGAAGCGCGGTTCGATGTCATCCGCCCACTTCACAGCCAAGCTTTGCGCGGCAGCAAGATCACCTTGCCGCAAGAACGACCACACCCCGGCGTTCACTGCTCCAACCGCGATGCCACGCTCCGGGGCAACATCGATCGCCTGAGCGACCGTCATGGCCGCGATGTCGAACTGCCGATTCTGCACCAGCATCCACGCAGTGAGATTGAGCAATCGCGCACGGATGGCCCGGCCTTCATGACCTTCCAGCGTCTCGGCGTCGGCGAGAAGACCCGGCAGTACCGCCGCGATGTCCCGGTATCGGTGAGCATCCACCAGCGCCATCAGCGCCCGATAGGCAGCGTCCACAGCCTCATTGGTCGGCACGTCGTCATCTTCGGGACGTTCCGGGGGAGCGACGAGTGCCCGTCTCACCGGCTCCCACAGCTCCGATGTCTCCACGCTCGCGTGTTCGGTGTCAGTCGCCCCGTTCGGTTGCAGGTCCGAGGTACGGCACCGCAGAGCGATTGCGAGCTGCCGCAGGGTCGCCAAGCGAACGCCCTGGTGCTCCATCTGCTCCAGCTGCCGAATGCGGGAAACACTCAGCCCGGAGAGGTCCGCGAGTTCCTGTTGCGTCAGAGCCCGGCGCTTCCGCACGGACTTCAAACGCTGCCCCAGCTCAGCCGTCATATCTTCTAGGCTACGCGCGTTCGATCACCTGTCCACAGCCCGAATGCTCGATCTGTAGCCGGATTCGGGAACCTCTGAACCCTGCGGCTCCCGTGCCTAGGTGTGCCTGCCGGGAGCGGTGCTCGTCCGTCGCACCCTGATCATTCGCGGAAGAGTTCGCGAGGGTGCGCAGGGTTGATGAGCTGTAGGCAGAGAGTGAATGAGGAAGGACCGGAGTATCAGAAGAAGAGGAAGAGGAGGAAGAAGAAGGATAGAAACCGGATAAGGCAGATGAGTAAGAAAGAATTGCCGAATTATTCTCTACAGGATCAAGGCGCGGCAAAGCCGCGCCGCCCAGGGTGCTCCGTCCTCGCTCCGCTCCGGGCGGGCACCCTGGGCGCGGACCACAGGGTCAGGGACTCCGAACCACCACACCCGAGCTGACCCCAGCCCATCGAAGAGGCAGGCAGTCGTCGGAGATGACATACGAGCTGCCGCACCCCTCCGGGGCTTGCCACCCGGCTCCGTGCTGATCGATAGCTGACGCGCTCAAGACCCCGGTGTGTCGTGCGATCGACACGCCGGGGGAGCCCCCAGAATCCTCCAACTAAGTCCCAACAAATTCCCTGCGCGTGCCCGACACTCGAACATGTCTTCGATCGTCTCAAGTAGTCGAAAATGGTCGTCTGAGCTGGTCAGATGTTGCCGCAGTGGATCCGACAGTATCCCTTAGACGTGTCTGAGTAGTCGTGAGATTTCGCACTGAAAAGGTCAGGAGTTCGATTCTCCTAGGCGGCTCCACAGTTCAAAGGCCCTTTCCGAGGAATTCGGAAAGGGCCTTTCTGCACTGCGGGAATGGAACTCAGGTGCTCAGCACCGATGCGGCCGCGGTGCCCGGAGCACCGTAGACCTGCGCGAACCCCACCTTGGGATTACCGGGCACCTGCCGATCCCCGGCCGTCCCGCGCAACTGCTGCACGATCTCGTACACCTGCCGGATTCCGGACGCCCCGATCGGCTCACCGTTGGCGATCAACCCCCCGTCGGTGTTGACCGGCAGCCGGCCGCCGATCTCGGTCGCCCCCTCGGCGAGCAGCTTCTCCTGCTCCCCGTCCTTGCAGAACCCGTTCTCCGCCATGTGGATGACCTCGGCGCCGGCGTCGGTGTCCTGCAACTGGATGACGTCGACGTCCTCCGGGCCGATGCCCGCCGTCTCGAAGGCGGCCTGGGAGGCGTAGACGGTGGGCGAGACGTCCTCGTCGATCGCGGCCCAGGTGCTGTGCACCTCGTAGGCGCCGTAGCGGCGGGTGCGGATCGCGCTGGAGCGCAGGTAGATCGGCTTGGTGGTGTAGCGGGCGGCGAGGTCGCCGCGGCACATGATGACCGCCGCCGCGCCCTCGTCGGGGGAGCAGAACATGTACTGGGTGAGGGGGTAATTGAGCATGGTCGAGTTGAGGATGTCGTCCTCGGAGATCGACTTGCGCCGGAAGGCATTGGGGTTGAGCGCGCCGTTGCGGAAGTTCTTGGCGGCGACCTTGGCGAGGGTGCGCTGCGAGATGCCGTGCTCGTGGATGTAGCGGTTGGCCTTGATGCCGAAGAACTGGGTGGTCACGAACTGGCCGTTCTCGGCGTACCAGGAGGGGAGGCCGAGTTTGGCGGGGTCGTCGGTGAAGGCGCCGCGGGGGTGCTTGTCCATGCCGACGGCGATGCCGATGTCGTAGCGGCCGGAGCGGATGGCCTCGGCGGTCTGCTCGATCGAGCTGGCGGCGGTGGCGCAGGCGTTGAACACATTGGTGAAGGGGATGCCGGTGAGGCCGACCAGGCGGGTGACGGCATCGGGGTTGCTCACCTCGTAGCTGCCGCCGAAGCCGAACTGAATGTCCTTCCACTGCACCCCGGCGTCGGCGAGCGCGAGCTGGATGGCCTCGGCGCCGAGTTCGATGGCGGTCTTCGGGAAGCGGCCGAACGGGTGCAGCCCCACGCCGATGATGGCGACGTCGTTCATCTGGATCTCCTCACTGAACCGGCTGGAAGGCGCAGGTCATGACTTCTTCGCCGGCGTCGTCGACGTACAGCGGCACGAAGGTCAGCTCGACGTCCATGCCGAAGCGCAGCACCTCGGGGTCGGACTCGGTGAGCCGCGTCTCGACCCGCACGTCGTCGCCGAGCTGGACCAGCCCGACGCCGAAGGGCTGGAAGTTGTCGGCGTTCTCCTTGCCCGCGTAGGGCAGCTTCGGCACGAAGCCCTGGGTGGTCCAGGCGATCAGGGTGCCGGTGCGGGGCAGCAGCAGGTCGGCCATCTCCGGGCCGCTGCACCGCGGGCAGCGCGACTGCCGCGGCCAGGTGGTGGCGGCGCAGGTGCCGCACCGGCTGCCGATCAGCTGCGGGTTGTCCTCGGGCCAGGTCGAGACCTCTGCCGCAAGCGCTTTGGCCATGCGTAGTCCTCCTTGTGAGAATTATATTCTCATTTTGGAACTACAGATTTCCATGGAGGGGCTGTGCAGTCAACATGCTGTTGCGTTTGCGCTGGTGTAGGCGAGGTTACGGGCTGGTTGTCATGAGAATTACATTCTCGGGACAGGCGCTGGGGGTGGTGCCGAGTTGCTCGGTGAAGCGGGGGGTGAGGGTATGGCTGCCCGGGCGACGAGGTCGCGCACCGTCAGCCGCAGCAGAACGGGTCGTCGCAGGGCTGGCCGGCCTCGCTGCCGTAGACGGTGAAATCGCGCAGCGGGGCGAGCGCGCGCCGGACCGATCGGCGCCCCAGCCTGCGCAATCCGGTGCTGAGCCCGGCCCAGGCGGCGGGGACCTCGGTGAAATCGAAGCGGACTTGCCCGTCCACGAAGAGCGTGTACAGCTCGTGGTCCGGGAACGGGTTCCGGCGCACGACCCACCAGGAGCCGTCCACCTCGGCGGCCACCGGGAAGCGGTACTCGCCGGTGCGCGCCCAGCGGGCCGCGATCTCAGCTTCGGGGAAGTATGCCATCGGTTCTGTCGGCTCGAGCGGGCATGGGTACGACGCGCACCGGCGCATACCGGTGGCCGATCTGGACGACCGTGCGGAGGCGGCGGCCGGGGGCTGGAACGAAAGTCAGCCCGCCACCGCGGTGACCCCGCGGGAAACTCCCGCCATGCGGGCGATCTCGGCGTTGAACCGCTCGGCCTCCTCGACATTCCCGAGGTGCCCGGTCGGCCACACCTGATAGTCGACTGTCCCGCCCGCCTTGACGATGTGCTGCACGATCGGCCGGGAGAGCCGCTCGGGCAGCAGCTTGTCGTGCTCACCGGCGATCACGGTGGTGGGCACCGCGGCGAGGTGCGCGGCGGCTTCGCCGAGGTCGAGTTCGGCGAGCGCGGCGGCGTGCAGGCCGCGGGAGAGCGGACGGCAGGAGCGGACGACGCCGAGCGCGAAGGAGACCTGCTCGTCGGTGGCGCGGGCAGTCATTACGCGGTGCTTGAGCGCGAGCCCGACCGGCCAGACGTCCGGCACCGGTACCGGGGCGAAGAGCAGCGCCTCGGCGAAGAACATGGGCATCCGGACGGCGGCGCCGAGCAGGGTGAGCGGGTTGCCGCCCACCGAGAGCTGCTTGTTCAGCAGCGGCAGCAGGTCGGTCTCGTTCTTGATGTCCTTGGATGCGGTATTGGCCAGGATGACGCCGGCCGCGCGCCGCGCGACCTGCTCGGGGTAGCGCTGGGCCCAGGCCTGGATGGTGATGCCGCCCATGCTGTGCCCGACCAGGAGCGCCTTCTGGCCCGGCCGCAGCGTGGCGTCGAGCACGGTGGCGAGGTCGTCGGCGAGGGTCTCGCCGCTGGGGGCGATCCGGCCGAGGCCGCTGTCGCCGTGGCCGCGCTGATCGTAGGAGATCACCCGGAAGTTCTCGGCGAAGGCGTTGATCTGCGGATTCCAGTACTCGATGCAGCAGCTCCAGCCGTGGATCAGCACGATGGCGTCGGCTTCGGCGGGGCCGTAGGCGTGCACCCGGAGCTTCGCGCCGTCCACGGTGGTGACCGGGAAGACGTCGGGCTCGGCCGCGGGGCGGTTCAGCGAGGCGGAGCCGTAGGTGCGCGAGCGCAGCCCGGCGCGGTAGGCGGCGGTGAGAGGTTCGGAACCGCGGAGCCCGGCGACCGTCCGCATCGACTTGACCAGCATGCGAGCACACTCCTTTGTGTCTACCGCCACACCATACGCTGCAAGCAAGGTGCTTGCCAGAGCAAGCGCCCCACTGTGGAAATCCTTGCTCGTCCAGCGTTTATACCCGGAATTCAGCGCCTCATCCGTGTTTTGGACGGGGGATATATTGCGCACGATGCAAGCCGGTCTTTTGTGAGATCCGTCCAAAACCGTCGGCCCGTTACGGTAAGCGGTCAGCGGGTACCCGGTGCGCTACCGTTGGACGCTGTGACTACCGCAACCCGGAGCCGCCGCGGCGTGGTCGCGCCGCTGGCCGTCGCGGGCGCCGGAATCGGCGTGGCCGTGCTGCTGCACCTGCGCGATCCGCACGTCGACGGCTCCTACGGGGTGTGCCCGGTCTACGCGCTCACCGGGTGGTACTGCCCCGGCTGCGGCGGGCTGCGCGGCACGAACCTGCTCACCGAGGGCGACCTGCTCGGCTCGCTGCACAGCAATATCCTGGTGCTGCCGCTGGTGCTCGCCTTCGTGCTCTGGGTCGCCGACTGGACGCGCCGGGGCTGGCGCGGCGAGGCGGTGCGGCTGCCGGGGCTGGAGAAGTGGATGCTCTGGGCCTTCCTCGGGCTGCTCGCGGTCTATACGGTGCTGCGCAACTCGCCGTGGGGTGGCTGGCTCACCCCGGTCTAGATTCGCGGAGCCCGTGGCGGGAAGCCAGCGGGTATGAGTGACACGCTGAAAAGCCGGATCCGGGAGAAGCTGGAGCGCCAGCTGGCCGAGGACGGCGCGCCCGATCCGGAGCACGACGACACCAGGCAGAACGCGGTCCGGAGCGACCTCATCGATCTCGAGGCCGTCGCCGACGACGACCCGCTGATCGAGGAGCTCGCCGCCCGCTACCTGGCGCCCTGAACCCGGTCGAGCGGCGGCAGCTGCGGCAGTGCCGGGTTGTGCAGCCAGGCATCCCAGAGCGGGCGCAGCGGGAGCGTGGTGTAGTGCCCGGCCAGGTCGGTGAACTCCTCGGTGATCACCGAGGAGTGCCGGTAGCGGCTGGTCCACTCGCGCAGCAGCGCGAAGAAGGCGCGGTCGCCGAGCTCGAGCCGGAGCGCGTGCAGGGTCAGCGCGCCGCGCTTGTAGACCCGGTCGTCGAACATCCGGGCCGGGCCCGGGTCGCCGACCACGATGTCCTGCGGCTGCCTGGCCAGGTTGTGCCGCGCGGCGCGGGCCATCCGGTCGGCGCCGGGGCCGCCGCACTCCTCGGACCAGAGCCACTCCGCATAGCAGGCGAACCCCTCGTGCAGCCAGATGTCGCGCCACTGCCGGATGGTCACGCTGTTGCCGAACCACTGGTGCGCGAGTTCGTGCGCCACCAGCCGCTCGGCGCTGCGCCTGCCGTCGCAGTGGTTGGCGCCGAAGATGGAGATGCCCTGCGCCTCGATCGGGATCTCCAGCTCGTCGTCGGTGACGACGACGGTGTAGCCGGCGAAGGGGTAGGGGCCGAAGCGCTCGGTGAAGAGCTCCATCATCCGCGGCTGCCTGGCGAAGTCGTGCTCGAAGGCGGCGCGCAGCCGGGTCGGCACGACGGCGTCCATGGGGACGGGGGCGTGCGCGGGGCCGATCCGGTGCCTGCGGTAGGGCCCGATCTGGATGGTGGCCAGGTACCCGGCCATCGGCTCGGGCTGCTCGTAGACCCAGGTGGTCTGGCTGGCCTTGGTCTGCTTGCGCACCAGGGTGCCGTTGGCGAGCGCGTAGTACGGCGAGTCGGTGGTGATCGCGATGCGGTAGCTGGCCTTCGAGCTCGGGTGGTCGTCGCAGGGGAACCAGGAGGCGGCGCCGTTCGGCTGGCTGGCCACGAGCGCGCCCTCGGTGAGCTCCTCCCAGCCGACCTCGCCCCACGGCCCGCGCATCGGCCGCGGCGTGCCGCCGTACTGCACGGTGACGGTGAGCACGCCGCCGGCCGGGATCGTCTGCTGCGGCGTGATCACGAGCTTGTGGTGCTGGTGCACGTAGCGCCCGGCCTTCACGCCGTTCACGAAGACCTTCGTCACCCGCATGGCCTGCGAGAGGTCGAGCGCGAAGCGGTCGCGCACCTCGGTGGTGACGGCGGTGATCACGGCCCGCCCGGTGAGCCGGTTGCCCGCCACCCGGTAGCCGAGCTCCAGTTCGTACCGGGAGACGCGGTAGCCCCGGTTGCCGTTCTGCGGGAGGTACTCGTCGATGGGGGCGTCGTAGAACTTGCCGCCCATCACACCGTCCCGGGGTCGTTCAGGTACCACGGGGCGATCGGGTTGCCCCACCAGCGGGTGGAGGCGGGGACGGTGTCGCCGCGCATCACCAGCGAGGCCGGGCCGACGGTGGCGCCCGCGCCGAGCGTGGCCGCGGGCAGCGCGACGCAGTGCGGGCCGAGGGTGGCGCCCTCCTCGAGCACGACGGTGTCCATCGCCATGATCCGGTCGTGGAAGAGGTGGGTCTGCACCACGCACCCCCGCTCCACCGTCGCGCCGTCACCGAGCGTCACCAGGTCGGCCTCCGGCAGCCAATAGGACTCGCACCATACCCCGCGGCCGATCTTCGCGCCGAGACCGCGCAGCCACAGGATCATCACGGGGGTACCCGTCGCGGCCCGGGCGAACCACGGAGCCGCCACGGTCTCCACGAAGGTGTCGGAGACCTCGTTGCGCCAGACGAACGAGCTCCACAGCGGGTGCTCGTCCTGCCCGATCCGGCCGACCAGCAACCACTTGGCCAGCACCGCGATACCACCGGCGACCGCACCGGCGATCATCAGCACGATGCCGCTGAGCAGCGCCGTCGCCAGGTGCCCGATGCCGCGGGCCAGCGCGGCCAGGGCGAAGAGCACGCCGAGCCCGATGCCGAAGGTGACCAGCACCGGGATCAGCCGGCAGGTCTCCACCGCGGCCCTGGCCAGCCGCAGCCGGGGCGGCGGGTCGAAGGTGCGGGTGGTGTCGGCGCTCTCCGCGGCCCGGCGCAGCCGCACCGGCGGGCTGCCCAGCCAGGACGACCCGGCCTTGGCCTTCGACGGCGCCGCGGAGAGCACCGCGACCAGGCTGTTCTTCGGCACCCGGCGGCCCGGCGCGGTCATCCCGGAGTTGCCGAGGAAGGCGCGCTTGCCCACCTTCGCCTCGCCGATGTGCAGCCAGCCGCCCCCCAGCTCGTAGCTGGCGATCATGGTGTCGTCGGCCAGGAAGGCGCCGTCGGCGACGGTGGTGAACTTGGGCAGCAGCAGCACCGTCGACGCCTCGACGCTCTTGCCGATCTTCGCGCCGAGCAGCCGAAGCCAGATCGGGGTGAGCAGGCTGGCATAGAGCGGGAAGAGGAAGGTGCGCGCGGAGTCGAGCAGCCGCTCGGTGGACCAGGCCTGCCAGCCGACCCGGCTGCGCACCGGGTGATACCCCTCGGTCAGTCCGATGCTGAGCAGCCGCACTGCGACGATGGTGATCGCCGCGTAGACCCCGAGGCTGAGCAGCACGGCGGGCGGGAGCAGCAGGAAGGCGCGGAGCGCGCCCTCGCCGAGCGTGGTGGTGTCGCGGATCATCCAGGCCAGGAAGAGTCCTCCCGCCGCGAGCCCGATGATCGGCACCGAGGCCAGCCCCATCGAGGAGATGCCGAAGATCGCCACCCAGTGCGCGGCCCGGTCCGGGCGCTCGGCGGGCCAGCGGTGCCGCGCCTTGCCGACCTTGCTCGCGGGCGAGCCCGCCCACTCCTGGCCCGCCTTGACCTTCCCGGCCACCGCCGAGCCGGGCGCCACCTCGGCGCCGCGCCCGATCTTGCTACCGGGCAGCAATACCGAGCGGGAGCCGACCACCGCGCCCGCGCCGACCACGATCGGGCCGATGTGCACCACGTCGCCGTCGATCCAGTACCCGGCCAGATCCACCTCGGGCTCGACGCTGCAGCCCTCGCCGAGCTCCAGCATGCCGGTGACCGGCGGCAGGCTGTGCAGGTCGACGCCGGGGCCGATCTTCGCGCCGAGCGCGCGGGCGAAGGGGACCATCCACGGCGCACCGGAGAGGTTCTCCGCGCCGGAGGCCTCGGAGAGCCGGACCGCGGCCCAGAGCCGCAGGTGCACCGAGCCGCCGCGCGGGTAGCTGCCCGGCCGCAGCCCGGCCAGCAGCGTCCGCGCGCCGAGCACGCAGAGCGCCATCCGGCCGGGCGGCGAGATGAAGAGCACGAAGGCGACGAGCGTCCACCACCAGGAGAGCGCGGGCAGCCACGGCAGCGAGCCGGACCACGCCGCCACATTGCCGACGATGGCGAGCCAGGTGAGCCACTGCAGCCCGGTCAGCGTGGTGAGCGGCACGGTCGCGAGCACCTGGGTGAGCTGCGCCGCGCGCGGGGTCGGGCGGACCGTGCGGTCGACGACGGCGACCGCGGGGGTGCTCCCGTCCAGCAGCTCGGCCATGGCGCCGAGCCGCGGGTGGTCGTAGATATCGGCGACGGTGACCGTCGGGTAGCGGTCGCGGAGCGCGGTGACCAGCTGGGCGGCGGCCAGCGAGCCGCCGCCGAGGTCGAAGAAGTCGGCGTCGGGGCCGGTGATCTCGGCGCCGAGGATGGAGTCCCAGATTCCGGCGATCCAGAGCGCGGTGCCGGTGAGCTCGTTCTCCGGGTCGTCCTCGGCGGCGTTCGGCAGCGGCCAGGGCAGGGCGTCGCGGTCGACCTTGCCGGAGGTCCTGGTCGGCATGTCGTCGACGATGGCGAGGCGGGGGACCAGCGGCGCGGGCAGCTGCCCGGCCAGCGCGGCGCGCGCGGCGCGCAGGTCGTAGTCGGTGTCCGGGCCGGTGAGGTAGCCGATCAGGATCTTGTTGCCCGCTTTGGTGGTGCGGATGGCGGCGGCCGCGCCGGTGACGCCGGGCAGGTGCTGCAGCGCGTTGTCGATCTCGCCGAGCTCGATCCGCCTGCCGCCCAGCTTGATCTGGTCGTCGGCGCGGCCGAGGAAGACCAGCCCCGCGCGGTCGTTGCGCACGAGATCGCCGCTGCGGTAGGCGCGCTCCCAGCCGAGCGCGGGCAGCGGGGCGTACTTCTCCGCGTCCTTGGCCGGGTCCAGGTAGCGGGCCAGCCCGACGCCGCCGATCACCAGCTCGCCGGTCTCGCCCTCCGGCACCGGCCGGCCATCGGCGTTCACCACCACCAGGTCCCAGCCGTCCAGCGGGAGCCCGATGCGCACCGGCGGCTCGCCGGTCAGCCGGGCGGCGCAGGCGACGACGGTGGCCTCGGTGGGGCCGTAGGTGTTCCAGACCTCGCGCTCGGTGTCCCGGGCCAGCCGCTCGGCCAGCTCCGGCGGCACCGCCTCGCCGCCGAAGATGAGCATCCGCACGCCATCCAGCGCCTCCGCGGGCCAGGTGGCGGCCAGCGTCGGGACGGTGGAGACCACGGTGATGCCGCGCCGCATGAGCCACGGGCCCAGGTCGGCGCCGGTGCGCACCAGGTCGCGCGGGGCCGGGACCAGGCAGGCGCCATTGCGCCAGGCCAGCCACATCTCCTCGCAGGAGGCGTCGAAGGCGACCGAGAGCCCGGCGAGCACCCGGTCGCCGGGGGCGATCGGGGCATCCGGCAGGAAGAGGCGGGCCTCGGCGTCGACGAAGGCGGCGGCATTGCGGTGCGTCACCGCGACGCCCTTGGGGGTGCCGGTGGAGCCGGAGGTGAAGATGATCCAGGCGTCGTCGTCGGGGGTGGGGAGATCGGCCCAGTCGCTGTCGTCGGCCGCCCCGGCCTCGCGGGTGCCGGGCAGGATGCCGTCGGCGGTGACGATCGCCGCCACCTTCGCCTCGCCGAAGACCAGCTGCGCGCGCTCCTCGGGGTCGTCCGCGTCCACCGGGACGTAGGCCGCGCCGCAGTAGAGCACCGCCAGGATGGTGACGTACAGCTCACGATTGCCAGAAGGTAGCCGAATGCCGACGCGATCGCCGCGCCGCACCCCGGCTTCGGCGAGCCGGTTCATCGCGGTCTCGATCTCGACCACGAGCTCCAGGTAGCTGAGCACCGTCTCGCCGTCGTCGATGGCGGTCGCGTCCGGGAATTCCTGTGCGGTAGCGGTGATGATGTCGACGAGCGTGCGCGGGGGTGCGGCGAGCGCGCCGCGGCGCAGCGGGTCGGGGAGCGTGGCGGTGCCGGGTGGCGCCGAGCCGGGGGCTGCGGAATCGAGTTCCGGCGGATGGAGCTGTGGTCGGACCATGACGTCCCCACCACCTTTCATCGATGTGCCCACGCTTCCCGCTCGTTCTGCCATGTTCGGGTTACCAGCGGGCGAACCCGGCGGCGACCGGTTGTCCACGCTACTCGGCCGCACGGGTATTTGCGCTGGTCGAAGGGGTGCGTCGCTGTTCATCCGGCGTTCACCCCGGCAGTCGTGCCTGGTGGGGCCCGCGCCGGAGCGGGCTGTGATCTTCGCCGGAGCCGCGCTTGACAACCCCGGTGCGGCTTTGTCAGTCTTTTCGCCAGGTCATGAGTACCAGCGTTCAGCCCCGGCTTGCTGGTCGGCAACCCTCCTCCGCGGTGGGGTGCTCCGGGTGACGACCGGGCCGTCGTCCGACCGGACGCGGCAAGCGCGGACTCGACGGCTCCCCCTTTCGCGAGTCCCCGAACGTTGGGATGACGTGATGACCGCTGTTCTCGAACCGACCTGTGCCCCGCTCGCGGCGACCTCCGGCGACACCCTCGCCGTCCCGCTGGTGCAGGGCGGCACCGTCGGCTACGCGAACTTCGACTACGCCGCGAGCGCCCCGGCCCTGGCCGCGGTGACCGAGCGGGTCTCGGCGCTGCTGCCGTACTACGCCAGCGTGCACCGCGGCGCCGGGTACGCCTCGCGGGTCTCCACCGAGTGCTACGAGAGTGCGCGCGGCACCGTCGGCACGTTCTTCGACGCCGCGGACGACCAGGTCACCGTCTTCACCCGCGGGACGACCGACGCGCTGAACCTGCTGGCCCGCTGCGTGCCCGGCGACACCGTGGTGCTCGATATCGAGCACCACGCCAACTTTCTGCCCTGGCTCGCCAACGGGCGCCGGGTGGTGACCGCGGCCGGCACCGTCGCCGAGACGCTGCGCAGGCTGGTCGCCGAGCTGTGCTGCAAGCCGGCCGCGCTGCTCGCCGTCACCGGCGCCTCCAATGTCACCGGGGAGCTGCTTCCGCTGCGCGAGCTGGCCGAGATCGCGCACCGCTGCGGGGCGCGGCTGCTGGTGGACGCGGCGCAACTGGCGCCACACCGGCGGATCTCGCTGCGCGACACCGGGATCGACTACCTGGTGTGCTCGGGGCACAAGCTGTACGCGCCGTTCGGGGCCGGGGTGCTGGTCGGGCGGCGGGACTGGCTGGACGCGGCTCCGCCGTATCTCGCCGGCGGCGGGGCGGTTCGCTCCGTCTCGGTGGCGGAGACCGAGTGGGCCGCGGCGCCGCAGCGGCACGAGGGCGGGTCGCCGAATGTGCTCGGGGCGGCGGCGGTTGCCGCGGCGTGCGAGGCGCTCGCCGCTATCCCGGAGGAGCGGTTCGTGGCGCACGAGCGGGCGCTGACCGAGCGGTTGCGGGACGGGCTGGCCGGGGTGCCGGGGGTTTCGCAGCCGCGGATCTTCGCCGACAGCGGGGAGGGGGTGGGGATCGTGGCGTTCACGGTGGACGGGTTCGCGCCCGGGCACGTTGCCGCGTATCTCTCCGCGGAGCACGGGATCGGGGTACGGGACGGGCGGTTCTGTGCGCATCCGCTGCTCGAGCGGCTGGGGTTGCCCGCCGCGCTGCGGGCCAGTGTGGGCGTCGGGACGACCGTGGAGCACGTGGATCGGCTCATCGCCGCCCTGCACACTCTGGTGCGCGGGGAGTCGGCGTGGTCCTACGCCGCCGAGGGCGGGGCCTGGAGCCCGGTCCCCGAAACCCGCCCCCTCGGCGCCGATGCCTTCGGCGCCGCCCCCTGCGCCGGATTCTGACCCCCATATCGGGGCCGCAAGCGGCCGCCTCGACTCATGTGCGCTTCGAGTCGGACGGAGGGCCGGGTCGGCCGGGTCGGACCATCGCCGAGGTCCGGCCCGGCCGACCATGTCTCCTCGGCCTGTCGGCCTGTCGGCCGGCTGCCGGGCCCCAGGCCGCCTGCGCCGAAGCGCCCACTTGTGTCGTGGCAAACAAGCCGAGGTGGCCGCTCGCGGCCCCGAGATGGGGGAGCGGAGGCGGGCGCTCGGCCCAGCTCTGCCCCGAGATGGGGGACCGGCGTGCGTTCAGCCCAGCTCGGTCGGCTGGTGGTACCGCCCGTCGTAGTAGAGCAGCGGCGCCGCGGGCGACGCCCCTTGCGTCTCGTCGTGCACCCGGGTGACGAGCCCGGCCACGAAGGTGTGGTCGCCGATGGCGAAGCGCTGGTGCACCACCGCCCGCAACCAGAGCGGGGACCCGTGCAGCACCGGCTCCCCCGACTCCAGCTCGGCCCAGAGCGCCGGATCGGCGAACCGCTCGGCGGCGCTGCGCGAGAAGCGCTGCGCCAGCTCCCGCTGATGCGCCCCGAGGAAGTGGATCACTACCGATTCGGCGGCGAGCAGCGCCTCCAGGCTGGACGAGGTGTGCGCGATGTTGAACGACACCAGCGGCGGGTCGAGGGAGAGCGAGGCGAACGAGGTGGCGGTGAAGCCGACCGGGCCGTGCGCGGCCCGCAGCGTCACGATGGTGACGCCGGCCGGGTAGTGCCGCATGGAGGCGCGGTACTGCTCGGCGGTGATGCCGTCGGAACTTGGTGCACTCACAGCAACGAACGTACGCGTGCTCAGCTCATGTCGACCGGTTGTCCGGCGGTGATCCGCACCAGTTCGGTGAACGAGGTGCGGAAGAGCGTGCCCGGATGCCCGCCCGCCGCCCACAGCTGCGGGTGCGCGGCGAGCGCGGTGTCCACCCAGGTGGAGAGGTTGGCCGGGTGCCCGAGCGGCGCCACCCCGCCCGCGGGCTGCCCGGTGACCTCCCTGGTCAGCGCCTCGGGGGCGGGGGTGAGCAGCCCCTCCAGCCGCGCCGAGGTGCTCTCCAGCTGTACCCGGTGCCCACCGCCGACCAGCAGCAGCACCGGTTCGTCGTCCAGGAGGAAGACCTGGGCCTCGACGATGGCGCCCGGGTCGACGCCGAGTGCGCGCGCGGCGTCCTCGGCGGTATCGATGGGTTCGGGCCGGGTGAGGATCACGCCGTGGTGCCCCCGCGAGATCAGGGTGTCGGAGACCCGGATCGCGCCCGGCGGCAGGCTCGACTTGCGCATGCGACCAGGGTAGGGCCGTAACCCCGGTCCGGGGTCGCGGTTCGGCCGCCGGGCAGTCTCGATGCGGCAGTTGAGGTTCCGCGCTCAGTACTCGGGGTAGCCCCCCTCGGGGCCGAGCATCCGCTCGATCCGCGCCGAAACGATCTTGGCCAGCGTCTCGACGGTGTGATCGCCGCAGGCCTCGTGCACCACGGTGTCGAAGGCGCGCTCCAGATCGCCCGGCGAGAGCGCGAGCAGCTCCAGCTCGACGGCATTGTGCAGGTCGTCGTGGTCGCGGTAGGGCCGCCCCGCGCTGATCCTGGCCGCCCAGGTGACGCAGCAGCAGCACTCGAAGAGGGCGTGCACCGCGCGGCCGTTCGGCATGGCGTTGAAGCGGTCGAGCCCGATTCCCTGATGCATGAGCATGGCGACCTCCGAGGGGCGAGAGGACCATCATCGGCTCCGCCGCACCGCGGAGACCAGCACCGGAGCCCGGAATTTGCACAAGCTTTACAAGCGGCGGCACCGCCTCGATACGCTGTACAAATGACTGATTGGCAGGCCTTCACGGTCGAGACGAAGGACCAGGTCGCCCAGGTGACGCTCACCGGGCCGGGCAAGGGCAACGCCATGGGCCCGGATTTCTGGCGGGAGCTCCCGGAGATCTTCGACGGCCTCGCCGCCGACCCCGAGGTCCGCGCCATCGTGCTGACCGGCTCCGGCAAGCACTTCTCCTACGGGCTCGACCTGCCCGCGATGGCCGGATCCTTCGGCCCGCTCATGGGCGATCGCGCGCTGGCCGCGCCGCGCACCACCTTCCTGCACGAGATCCGCACCATGCAGGCGTCGATCACCGCGGTCGCGAACTGCGGCAAGCCGGTGATCGCCGCGGTCTCCGGCTGGTGCATCGGCGGTGGGCTCGACCTGATCGCCGCCGCCGACATCCGCTACGCCAGCGCCGAGGCCAAGTTCAGCCTGCGCGAGGCCAAGGTGGCGATCGTGGCCGATGTCGGCTCGCTGCAGCGGCTGCCCGCGGTGATCTCCGAGGGGCACCTGCGCGAGCTCGCCTTCACCGGCAAGGACATCGACGCCGCCCGCGCGGAGCGGATCGGCCTGGTCAACGAGGTCTTCCCGGACCAGGCGGCGGTGCTGGAGGCGGCGCACGCGGTGGCCCGCGAGATCGCGGCCAACCCGCCGCTGGTGGTGCAGGGCGTCAAGGACGTGCTCAACGAGCGGCTCACCGCCGAGGTGGCGGCCGGGCTGCGCTACGTCTCCGCGTGGAACGCCGCGTTCCTGCCGTCGGACGATCTCACCGAGGCCATCCAGGCCGTCTTCGAGAAGCGCGAGCCTCGCTTCCAGGGTCGGTAGAGGGTCGCCCCAGGGGTGGGTGTCACCACCCCTAGGGGTGGCTGTACCAGGGGTTTTCCGCTCGTAATGTTCCTGTCGACAGCAAGAAGCAACATCGACAGGAGCAACGAAATGCGAATCAAGTCCTTCGCCATGGCCGGCCTGCTGGCTGCCGCCGCCGTCGCCGGGGTGTCGACGGCGGCGACCGCCTCCGCCGCGCCCGAGTACCGCACCGTCGAGACCATCTGGGTCGGCACCTACTCCACCTACGCCGCCTGCTCGGCCGATGGCGAGTACGGCCCGGCGCACCCGGACTGGAAGTACTACGAGTGCGTCCTCAACTACGACGGCGAGTGGGATCTGTACTACTCCACCTGGTGACCCGGCCGGCCTCCCCTCCACCGGCCAGGCACCGCATGCGAAGGGCGGGAAGTCCGAATCCATCGGACTTCCCGCCCTTCGGCGCGTGCGGTCAGTGCCCGCCGCTGTCCTGCAACCGCTTCAGCGAGGCCTGCACCTCGGCCTCGGCCTCGGCGCGGCCGACCCACTCCGAGCCCTTGACGAACTTGCCCGGCTCCAGATCCTTGTACCGCTCGAAGAAGTGCTTGATCGCGGCCAGCTCGAACTCCGGCACGTCCTGGAGATCCTGGATGTGGTCCCAGCGCGGGTCGCCCGCGGGTACCGCGAGGATCTTGTCGTCGCCGCCGGCCTCGTCGGTCATCCGGTACATGGCGACCGGCCGCGCCTCGACGATCACGCCCGGGAAGACCGACTCGGGCAGCAGCACCAGCGCGTCCAGCGGGTCGCCGTCCTCACCGAGGGTGTTCTCGATGAAGCCGTAGTCGGCCGGGTAGGCCATGGAGGTGTAGAGGTAGCGGTCCAGCTTGACCCGCCCGGACTCGTGGTCCACCTCGTACTTGTTCCGGGAACCCTTGGGAATCTCGATGGTGACGTCGAACTCCACGCCATCTCCTTCATCGGTCGTGCGGAGTCTGCCGACTGCGCCAGGTTGTACTGAGGAACGATTGCGCAACGAGGATAGTGTGGGCGTCGAGCACTCGGGTGCGGGAGGCGGCCGCGCGGGCGGCCGGAGGAGGAGCGGCGGACACGTGACGGGCGGGAACGACAGGAACACCGGCGAGCTGGCCGCGCGGCGCCGCCGCCGCACCCGGCTCTGGGTGGGGTTGGCGCTGGTCGTGCTGGTCTCGATGGTGGCGTCGGTGGCGCTCATCGTGCAGCCGTGGACGCCGGAGTCCAGGCACGGCGGGCTGACCGTCGCGGCGCCGCCCGCCCCGGTCACCGTGGACCCCGAGATCGATCCCGCCCCCTCGGATGCCACCGCCCCCAGCGCGGCCGGCATCAGGGCGGCGCTCGCCGGGGCGATCGCCAACCCGGATCTCGGCGCCTTCGCCGGGCAGGTGACCGACGCCGACAGCGGCTCGGTGCTGTGGAGCGGCGGCGCCGACACCCCGATGATCCCGTCCTCCACGCTCAAGGTGCTGACCACCGCCGCCGCGCTGCTCGCGCTGCCCGCCGACAGCCGGGTCACCACGCGGGTGGTCGCCGGGGCCGCGCCGAACGAGGCGGTGCTCGTCGCCGCGGGCGACCCGACCATCACCGCGCGGCCGGACGGCAAGGGCTACTACCCGGGCGCCGCCAACCTCGCCGACCTGGCGGCCGGGCTGCGCGGCCGCGGCATCGACACCATCGTGGTCGACACCTCCGCCTACACCGGCCCGGCCATGGCCAAGGGCTGGGACCCGGCCGATATCCCGGGCGGCTCGATCGCGCCGCTGGAGCCGGTGATGATCGACGGCGGGCGGCTCGACCCGCTGGTCGAGTACGCGCCGCGCAGCACCACCCCGGCGCTGGACGCGGGGCGCCAGCTGGCCACCCAGCTCGGCATCGACCCGGCGAAGGTCGAGCTCGGCACCGCCCCGCCGGGCGCCGCCGAGCTGGCCAGCGTGCGCTCGGCGCCGCTGCGCGACCGGCTCAGGCAGCTCATGGTGTGGTCGGACAATGTGCTGGCCGAGACGGTGGGCCGGGAGGTGGCCGCCGCGCGCGGGCTGCCCGCGAGCTTCGAGGGCGCGGCCACCGCGGTGCGCACCGTGCTCACCGAGGCCGGGTTCGACCTCACCGGGGTGAGCCTGCACGACACCAGCGGGCTCTCGGTGGACGACCGGGTGCCCGCCCGCGCGCTCGCCGCCGTGCTCACCGCCGCCGCCGAGCCCACCGGCGATGCCGCGGTGCGACCGGCGGGGACCAGTGCGCAGCCGGAGCGCGGCGCGCTCGCCGCGAAGCTGGCCCCGCTGCTGGACACGCTGCCGGTGGCGGGGGCCACCGGGTCGCTGGCGAGCCGGTACACCGGGGGCGACCCGGTGGGCGCGGGCTGGATCCGGGCCAAGACCGGAACTCTCTCGGTGGCGAGCGCGTTGGTCGGGTATGTGCTCGATCGCGATGGGCGCGTGCTGACGTTCGCGCTGATGTCGAACGACCGGCCACCGGAGGTGAGCCGGCCCGCACTCGACGCCATCGCAGGCACACTGCGCAACTGTGGCTGCTCCTGACGGGTGGGTGAGATGAGCGAAGGATCCAACGGGGCCGACGTCGGCCTGGTCGAGGCGGAGCCGCGGCGTTCCCCGCTGACCGGGGCCGTGGACTGGCGGCTCGCCGCCCGCACCGGCGGCGCGCTGGTGCCCGCCGGGCCGCGCACCTCCCGCTACTCGGCGCGGCAGGTGGTGAGCGAGCTGGCCGAGGCCTCGCGGCGGGCCGAGGGGCCGGTGCGCGAGGTCAGCATGCTGCTCGACGACCGGCCGGTGCCGTCCGCCCGGATCGTGGACCGGCCGGGCTGGATCGAGGCCGCCGCCGCATCCATGGCGCAGCTCACCGACGGGCCCGACGGTGGTACGGCCGCCGGCCGGTTCGCGGGCAAACCCGCCGGGGTGCAGGCCGGTGCCATGCTCGCGCTGCTCTCCACCGCGATCCTCGGCCAGTACGACCCGTTCACCGGTGAGGACGGCACGCTGCTGCTGGTCGCGCCGAACATCATGGCGGTGGAGCGCGCGCTCCGGGTCTCGCCGAGCGACTTCCGGCTCTGGGTCTGCCTGCACGAGGTGACGCACCGGGTGCAGTTCTCCTCGGCGCCGTGGCTGGCCGGGTACATGCGGAACAATGTCGAGGTGCTCGGCTCGGCCGCCGACGAGCCGCCGAGCGAGCTCATCGGCAGGCTGCTCACCGAGGTGCGGCGCAGGCGCGGTGGCACCGGTGCCGACGACCCCAACAACAAGGGCGTGATCGGGCTGCTGCGCGCCAGTCAGGCGCCCGAGCAGCGGGCGGCGCTGGACCGGCTGCTCGTCCTCGGCACGCTGCTCGAGGGGCACGCGGACCACGTCATGGACGCGGTCGGCCCCGCCGTGGTGCCGAGCGTGGAGCAGATCCGCGCCGCCTTCGACAAGCGCCGCAAGCGCGCGGTGAACCCGGTGCAGCGGGTGCTGCGCGCGCTGCTCGGCGTCGACGCCAAGCTCGCGCAGTACGTGCGCGGGAAGAAGTTCGTGGACGAGGTGGTGGCGACGGTCGGCACCGCGCGCTTCAACGCCGTCTGGACCGACGAGAGCACGCTGCCGCTGCCCGACGAGATCGATGAGCCGGGGCGCTGGATCGCCCGTGTGCTCGGATAGGGGCGGTTCTCCCGGACCCCCGGTCGGTAGCGGTGTGCCGGACCGGCGCCGCGGTGCAACTGCGCCCCTGCTCCCTGTAGGGATCCGGACCTCGCGCGGGCCGCGCAACGCTCCGCCGCTGCTGCCGGAGACCGGCGCTGCTCTGGTCGTGCGACGGGCGGTCCGCAACTGGCTGGCCGAGTATGCGGCGCCGGATGCCGACGTGGCCGTAGCGCTTTCGGGGGGCGCCGACTCGCTGGCGCTGACCGCGGCGACCGTCGCCGAGGCGGGGGCGGTCCACGCGCTGGTGGTGGATCACCAGCTGCAGCCGGGGTCGGGGCGAATCGCGGAGGCCGCGGCCGCGGCGGCGCTGGAACTCGGGTGCGCATCGTCCACCGTGCTCCCGGTCGAGGTGACCGGCCCCGGCGGCATGGAAGCCGCGGCGCGGGCCGCGCGCTACGCCGCGCTGGACGGCGCTCGCGCCGGGCGCGAGGTACTACTGGGCCACACCCTGGACGACCAGGCCGAGACCGTCCTCCTCGGCCTGGCCCGCGGCTCCGGCCCGCGCTCGCTGCGCGGCATGGCCCCCCACACCCCGCCGTGGGGCCGCCCCCTGCTGTCGGTGCGCCGCACCGACACCGTCCGCCTCTGCGCCGAGCTGAACCTGCAACCGCACGTCGACCCGCACAACTCCGCTCCGGAGTTCACCCGGGTCCGGCTGCGCCACGAGGTGCTCCCGCTGCTGGAGGACGTCCTCGGCGGCGGCGTGGCGGAGGCGCTGGCCCGCACCGCCGCGCAGCTGCACGAGGACACCGCCGTCCTCGACGACCTCGCCGCGGAGTTGCTGACCACCGCCCGCACCCCGGGCACCGGCCCGCACCCCGACCTGGATGTGCACCCGCTCACAGCGGCCCCCGCCGCGCTCCGGCGCAGGGCGATCCGCTCCTGGTTGCTGGCGGCGGGCGCCCGCGCCCCCGGCGACGCCACCCTGCGCGCGGTGGAGACGCTGGTCGTGCGCTGGCGCGGCCAGGGCGCGGTGGCGGTCGGCGGCGGAACCCCGGCCCGCCGGTTGGTCGTCGCCCGTGAACATGGCAGGCTGACCCTGCGGCTCCGCGGCCGGGCGGATGGTGCGTGATCGACCACGGAAGGACACCAACGGACGTGTACGGGGACGACATCGCCTCGGTGCTCATCACCGAGGAAGAAATCGCCACGAAGACGAAGGAACTGGCCGAGCGGATCGCCGAGCGGTTCCCAGCCGGCGCCCCCGAGGGCGATCTGCTGCTGGTCGGCGTGCTCAAGGGCGCGATCTTCTTCATGACCGACCTGGCGAAGGCGCTGCCGATCCCCACCCAGATGGAGTTCATGGCCGTCTCCTCCTACGGCTCCTCCACCTCGTCCTCCGGCGTCGTGCGCATCCTCAAGGACCTGGACAAGGACATCGCGGGCCGGAACGTGCTGATCGTCGAGGACATCATCGACTCCGGCCTCACGCTCTCCTGGCTCAAGCGCAACCTCTCCACCCGCAACCCCGCCGCGCTCGAGGTGGTCACGCTGCTGCGCAAGCCGGACGCGCTGCGCACCAAGGTCGACGTCGCCATGGTCGGCTTCGACATCCCCAACGACTTCGTCGTCGGCTACGGCCTCGACTACGCCGAGCGCTACCGCGACCTGCCCTACATCGGCCTGCTCGACCCGAAGGTGTACGGCGGCAACTGAGGCCCTGTCTCGGAGTCCCATCCGGCGCCTCCGCGGCCCGGATCACCGCCTGGCCGCGTTGTCGTCGGCACCGATACAACCCCGGTATCGGCTCCTCCTCCGCCTTGCCAGGCGGCGATCCGAGCCACGGATGCATCCGGCCGGACTCCGAGACAGGGCCTAATCCGGCTCGGTGGGCGCCACGACCCGCTCCAGCGCCTTCAGATCCGCCTCCAGCGCGCGGAACAGCACGTAGGAGCCGATGAAGGCGACGATGCCGCCGACGCAGAGCACCCGCACCGCCACGATCACCGACGGGATGTCCTGCGGCGGCAGGAAGGTCACCCCGGCCACCGCGAGCAGCGGCACCGAGGCGGCCGCCGCCAGGTAGCGGGTGCTGCGCCGGCCCAGCCCGCGCAGCCGCACCGCGTCGCTCTCGTCCACCGCGCCGTGCCGGAGGAAGATCGGGTAGATGCAGCGCACCAGGTAGAAGTTGGCGAGGAAGAACGGGTACGAGACGGCGATCGCGCCGCACACCACCAGCGACGCCAGGAAGTGCACCACCGCCCCGCCGTCGATATCGCCGGTGGCGAGCCAGAGCGTGAACGGGAAGGTGATCCCCGCGATCACCCACATGGCGAAGGGGATCACCACCGCGCGGTCGCCGAAGGCGAGCGTCTGGTCCCTGGCCCGGCGCAGCGTCGCCACGTCGTACCTGCGGCCGTGCCGCAGCCCGGACGACACCGCGACCAGGGTGCGCGAGAGGTACACCAGCAGCAGGAAGCCGAGCGGGAAGAAGACCGCGTTGACCGTGCCGGTGGCGGCGGTGAAGGTGCGCTGCGACTCCTCGGTCATCCGCGCCACGATCAGGTTCTGGTTGTGGTGGATGTTGTACAGCGAGGCCAGCACGTTCGGCACGCCGACCGCGATGGTCAGCACCGGGATCAGCCAGGCCCGCAGCCGGACCCGCCAGCTCTCCGGCGCCGGGTCGACCAGCTCCCGCGCCCTCGGGTCGAGGCACAGCTCGAACTGCTTGGCCAGGTTGGCCCCGCTGGACCAGCGCCGGTCCCGGTCCGGGTCGAGGCAGGTGCGCAGGATGCGGAGCAGCGCCGTCGGGGTGCCGGGCGGCACCCGGTTCAGCGCGGTGGTCTCCAGGCCGCGGACGCGGCGCTCCAGCATGGCCTCGAAGGTGGTGTCGTCGCCGTGGCCGTCCGCCTCCGCGGTGCTGTCGTCGAACGGCTTGGCACCGGTGAGCAGCTCCCACAGGACGACGCCGAGCGAGTAGATGTCGCTGCGGGTGTCCAGGTCGGCGGCGGTGCGGTCCATGCCGGGGTGGCAGGCCTCCAGCTGCTCCGGCGACATGTAGGCCAGCGAGCCGCCGAAGTAGGCCACCGGGCTGGTGCCCTCCACATTGCGGCTGAAGCTGATGTTGAAGTCGGCCAGCTTCGGCACCGCCTCGGCGGTGAGCAGCACATTGGCCGGTTTGACGTCGCGGTGCAGCACGCCGTGCTCGGCCGCGTAGTCCAGCGCCTCGGCCAGCCGCCTGCCCAGCCAGGCCACCGTCTCCGGCCAGCTCAGCGCGGCGATCTCGGCCCGGACGCTGGAATCGGTCGGCCGGATCTCGCCCTTCTCCTCCATGGCCGCGTCCACCGCGTCCAGCAGCAGCCGGCCGGAGCGGTCGGCCTCCGGGGTGGCGCGCACCCAGCGCAGCACCCCGAGCAGCGTGCCGCCGGGCAGGAACTGCATGTAGAGCAGGCGCAGCCGGCGGGCCGCCCGATCGCCGGGCTCGGTGTCGAGCAGCCGCTGGTCGAAGACCCGGACGATGTAGTCGTGGTCCAGCTGGGCCAGGGTCTGCGGCTCGGTGCCGTGGTCGGCCGAGATCTTCACCGCGACCAGCCGCTGCAGCGACCGCTGGCGGGCCAGGAAGACCCGCGCGAAGGCGCCGCTGCCGAGCCCGGTGAGCAGGTCGAAGTCGTCGATGCTCCGCCCGACCTCGATGCGGTCGAGGATGTCGAGGCGGCCCGCGTCGGCGATGCCCGACGATGGCGTGCTCGGCAGTGCGGTCGCGGTTCCGGTCAGGTCTGCTCGGGGCACCGCGGTACCACGGTGCAGCACCGTCTCCTGGTTCACCGCCTGGGTGGCGTCCGGCTCGGGCGGGGTGGCCCTGCGGGTGCTCTGGTCCGGCTCGTCGGCGTTGAGCAGCGCGCGCAGCGCGCCCGCCTGCGCCGGGTGCTCGCTCAGGCACTGGCCGGGGTCGAGCCGCTCGCCGCTGTGCCTGCGGATCACGAACTCCTCGTAGATGAGTTCGGCGGGTAGCGCGGCCGGATCGAGCTCGTCGAACTCGCCGCAGTAGTCGCGCAGGTGCTTGCGGGTGTGCTCGGCGGCGCTGCGCCCGACCCAGCGCTCCCACAGGTCGACGCGGATCAGCTCGACCAGCGCTTCGCGGCGCAGGGTGGCGGCGTCCGGCAGGTAGTCGGCGAGCACCGGCGGGCCCGCGGCGGCGAGCACCGCCGATTCCCAGGCCGCGGCGAAGGCGGCGACCCTGGTGTCGGTGTTGGTACCGCTCGGTGGACCCGCCCCCAGCCCGGGGTTCGGTTGCGAATCGGCGCTCATGCTCTCGACGGCCTTCTGTTCCGGTGGCGCTGCCCGGTGGGCTGCCACGGCTGGGACGGCCCTGCTCCGATGCCCCTGCCCGGGGTACCCGCGCGCCCACGGGCGGGGCACCGGGCAGGAATCGAGCCCGGGAAAAGCTTATCGCGCTCGCGCCCCGCCGGCCCGATCGATCAACCCGCCAGTGCCGCCGGACGTCCGGCGAAGCCACCCTCGGTGGCCCGCGCGGCGAACTCCAGGATGGTCGGGCGGGAATCGTCGGCCCGCCAGGCCACCGCGAGCTCGCACGGGGGCAGCCCGGCCACCGGCCGCGCCGCCAGCCCGGGCCAGCGGTACATCGGCACGTTGTTCTCGGCGAGCAGGCAGACCCCGAGGCCGAGGCTCACCGCCTCCAGCCGGTCCTCCGGGGTGGTCGCCTCGGCGCCGATCCTGGCCTGGCGGCCGTGCCTGGCGTCGTTGCCGACCCAGAAGTCGCGCACCGCGCCCGCCTCGGCGGGCAGCGCGACGAAGATCTCGTCGGCGATCTCGGCGAACTCGATCCGGTCCTGATCGGCGAGCGGGTGCGTCTCCGGCAGCAGCACCCAGCGCGGCTCGCTGCGCAGCACCTGCCAGCGGTAGCGGTTCGGGTCCGGGAGCGGGAGCCAGACCAGCGCGAGATCGGCCTGCCTGCCCGCGAGCCCGCTGGAGCCGTCGGTCCAGGAGGCGGCGTGCAGCGCGAGCCGGTGCCCGCTGGCCGATTCCAGCTCGTTGAGCAGCCCGCGGCCGAGCGCCGATTGGATCCCGACCCGCAGCACCTCGCCCGCCTCCTGCAGCGAGGCGTTGGTGTTCTCCCAGAGTTCGAGGATCTTGCGGGCGCCGTCGAGCAGCTCCTTGCCCGCGACGGTCAGCGCGACGCTGCGCTGATTGCGATCGAAGAGCACCACATCCAGCTGACGTTCCAGCTGGCGGATCTGCCGCGACAGGGTCGGCTGTGCGATGTGCAGCCGCTGAGCGGCGTTCGTGAAATGCAATTCCTCAGCGACGGCGACGAAATACCGCAGATCGCGCAAGTGCGGGTCCATAGCTCTTTGCTATCAGAATCCGTGTCTGATTTCCAGCCTAATCGAGCCGTGAAGTCCGAACTGGCGCAGAAAAACAGTCGTCAGGTTTGTTAGCAAGAGCATATGGGGCGAATCGGTCTCCCGCACGCCGAGTCGAGCGAACGTCGGGCATTCGGACGTCCGTCCAACTCGGTGGTCGACCGCACCGGATTGACCAGGCGCGATGGAAGGGTCGGCGGGGTTGCGCTTGCAAGGCCGCGACCGGCGCGCGAACCCGGCGACCGGGCAGTGACGTCCGATGATGTGACGCCTCGACGGAAGTGGCGCAGCCCTCTGTGATATATATCACAGAGGGCTGCGTGGTCCGTGTCAAGCCGGTCAGACGGTGCGGGCCCGGTCCTCGTACGCCTTGCGCTGCTCGCTGTCCACGTCCTCCAGGAAGGTGTGCGAGGCGCCGAGCGAGCGGGCGATGGCGTCGCCCGCCGCCTCCGGCAGGAAGTTGACGATCCGGGAGATCGCCCCCGCCACCTTCGTCACCCGCACCTTGGACTTCGGCTTGACGATCAGCGCGGCGATGGCCGCGGCGATCTCCTCCGGCTCGGCGGGCGGCATCACCTTCGGCGTGCTGACCCCGGAGCCGAGCTCGGTCTTGGTGAGCGTCGGCAGCACCGAGGAGAAGTGCAGCCCGGTGCCGCGGTACTCCTCGCGCAGCGTGTCGGTGAAGCCGAGCACCGCGTGCTTGCTGGCGTTGTAGGTGGCGAGCCCGGGGATGTGCGATTCGCCGGCCAGCGAGGCGATATTGATGACGTGGCCGCTGCCGCGCGGCAGCATCCGGGCCGCCGCCAGCTTCGAGCCGAGGATCACGCCGTAGACATTGATGTCCAGGATGCGGCGGGTGAGCGCGTCCGGCTCGTCCACCAGCCGCCCGGTCGGCATGATCCCGGCATTGTTGATCAGCACGTCGATCGGGCCGAGCTCGCGCTCCACCTCGTCGAGGAAGCGGGTGAACGACTCCGCGTCGGTGACGTCGAGCTTGCCGTAGACCTCGAAGTCGTGGTCGGTGCCGGACTGCTTGACCGTGGTCTCGTCGATATCGCCGATCGCGATCTTCGCCCCCTGCTCGCGCAGTGTGCGGGCGGTCGCGAGGCCGATGCCGCGCGCCCCGCCGGTGATCACGACGACCTTGCCGCGGACGGCAGTGCTCACTTGTCTCCTCCTTGGATCTTGCGGACGGTGGCCAGGTCGAAGCGGCGCCTGCCGCGGGCCCCCGCCGCGCGCATGGCGCCGAGCGCGACCATGAGCTTCGGCATCTGGTACGGGAACCAGGTCAGTTCCTTCTGCGTGGTCGGCAGCAGCGGGGTGGTGATCGCCTTCTGCCTGCAGTACTTCCGGACGCCGGCCGCGCCGCCCCAGCGCGCGCCGATCCCGGACTGCTTCCAGCCGCCCATGGGCAGCGCGAAGTTGAAGAGGTTGGCGAAGACGTCGTTGATGTTCACCGCGCCCGCGTTCAGCTGCCGGGCGACCCGCTCGCCGCGGGCCTTGTCGGCGGTCCAGACCGAGGCGGAGAGGCCGTACTGGGAGTCGTTGGCCAGCCGGATCGCCTCGGCCTCGTCGGCCACCCTGACCACCGGCAGCGTCGGGCCGAAGGTCTCCTCGCGGATGCAGGACATGGAGTGGTCCACGTCGAGCAGCACCGTCGGCTGGAAGAGCGTGCCCTGGCCGGTGCGCTGCCCGCCGGTGGCCACCCGCGCCCCGGCCGCGACGGCCTCCTCGATGTGCCGCTGCACGATGGCCACCTGCGCCTCGTTGGCCAGCCCGCCGACGTCGTGCTTCGACTCCCTGCCGTCCAGCCCCTGCCGCAGGTTCGCGACCGCGTCGGTGAGCTTGGCGACGAACTCGTCGTACACCGGCGCCTCGACGTAGACCCGCTCCACCGAGATGCAGACCTGCCCGGAGTTGAACATGCCGCCGAAGGCGACGCCGTGCGCGGCGCGGTCCAGGTCGGCGTCGGCCAGCACGATCGCCGGGTCCTTGCCGCCCAGCTCCAGGCTGTACGGCACCAGCCGCTCGACGCAGGCCGCGGCGATCTTCTTGCCGGTCGCGGTGGAGCCGGTGAACTGGATGTAGTCCGCGTTCTCCACCACCGCGGCGCCGGTCGCGCCGCCACCGGTGACCACCGCGAAGACCGGCGGGGCGCCGATCTCGGCCCAGCCGCGGGCCAGCTCCAGCGCGGAGAGCGGGGTGACCTCGGACGGCTTGAGCACGACGGCGGCGCCCGCGGCCAGCGCCGGGATGACGTCCAGCGCGGGCATCGCCAGCGGGAAGTTCCACGGGGTGATCACGCCGACCACCGGGTACGGCGAGTACACCGTGGTGAGCCGCTTGACCCGGGCCAGCGGGCTGTGCGGGGAGGGGTGGTCGTCGGCCAGGAACTTGCCCGCCCGGCGCGCGTAGAAGCCGATCAGGTCGGTGGCGAAGGCCGGGTCGATGAGCGCGTCGGCGCGCGGCTTGCTGGTCTCCGACTGCAGCACGTCGGCCAGCTGCTCGGTGTTGTCGATGATCCAGTCCTGCAGCTTCATCAGCCATTCCTTGCGCCCGTCGGCGCCGATGGCCTCCCACTCGGGCTGGAACAGCCGCAACTCCCTGACGGCCGCGGCCACCTCGTCGGCGGTCTGGTCCGGCACGGTGCCGACCAGGTCGCCGGTGCCCGGATTGCGGACCTCGATCGCCGGTGTCTCGGCCTCGGTATTGGTCACGGCTGTACTCCCACCTCGTCGTGTACTGCGGAATCCGCTGTGAATCAGCTCACTGACCTATGAGGGTGACACAATCGAGGGCGACATTCTTGGCCCGATCCGTCAACGGGACGGCGCCGGTTTGTGTCAGCGGCACAAAAGAGGGAGCGGCGGATGTCTTCCGGCACGCGCGACGAGATCATCAGGGACTGGCTGGCCGAGTACGCCTTCGAGACCATGCGCACGCAGACCCTCGACCAGGTGGTCGAGCGGCTGGACGCGGTGATCGTGGACCGGGTGCCCGAGCTGCGCGACCACGACATCCGGCGCGACCTCACCGCGAGCACGAGGGCGCACGCCCGGCTCATGCTCGGCGGGCTGACCAGCGACAGCTTCGACGTCCCGCTGCCGGAGGAGGTGCACGCGCTGGCCCGCACCATCGCGCAGCGCGGCTACGACCTGCGGCTGCTGCTCCGGACCTACCACGTCGGGCTGGAGGCGGTCCTGGATTACCTGCGCGAATCCTTCGAGGAGCGGCAGGCGCCGCCGGAGATCGAGCGCACCGTGCTGGTCCGCACCTTCGAGCGCGCCACCCGCTGGGTGAACACCTCGGTCGAGCTGCTCACCGAGACCTACCTGGCCGAGCGCGAGCAGGTGCTGCGCGCCGTGCTGAACCGCAGGGCCGAGACGGTGCGCGCGCTGCTGGCCGGCGACGACGTCGACCCGGAGCAGGCCGCGGTGCGGCTCGGCTACCGGCTGAACCAGCAGCACCTGGCCTTCGTGCTCTGGAGCGACGAGCCCTTCGGCGGCGAGGGCGATGTGATCGGCGGGCTGGACCGGGTGGCGCACCGGATCGCCGCCGCGCTCGGCAGCAACCGGCTGCTCACCGTGGCCTCCGGGGCCAGCGGCATGTGGGCGTGGGCCGGGCTGGACGACGCCCAGGCCGCGAGGCTGGCCGGACCGGAGGAGCCGCTGCTGCTGGCAGCGGCGGAGCTGGAGCCGCCGGTGCGGGTGGCGTTCGGGGTGCCCGCCCCGGCCGCCGCCGGGTTCCGGCGCGGGCATCGGGAGGCGGTCTCGGCGCGGCAGGTGGCCGAGCGCTCGGGGGCTCCGGTCACGGGGTACCGGGCGGTGGAGATCGCGTACCTGGCCGGGGTGGACCGAGCGGCCATGCGCGGGCTGGTGCGGCGCGAGCTGCGGGCACTCGCCGGACGGGACGCCGCCACCATCCGGCTGCGCGAGACGCTGCACGCCTACCTGCGCCACCAGCGCAGCCCGGAGGCGACCGCGCGGCAGCTCGGGGTGCACAAGAACACCGTGCGCTACCGGATCCAGCGGGTCGAGGAGCTGCTGGGGCATCCGGTGGAGGAGCGCGGGCTGGCGCTGGAGGTCGCGCTCACCTGCGTCGCGGCCTACGGCCCCGGCGCGCTGGACTGAGTGCTACTCGGCGCCGTTCTCCGCGGCCTCGCGCGCGGCGATCCGGCGCAGCGGCGGGTCGGTGCTCGGCGGCACCCTGCGGTCCGGCAGCTCGGCGAGCAGCTGGGTGGTCGCCGCCGCGATGGCCGCGACCGCCCGGTCGACCGCCGGCTTGGTGGTGCTGCTCAGGCCGGAGACACCACCGACCTTGCGCACGTACTGCAGTGCGGCAGCATAGATCTCCTGCTCGGTGGCGGCGGGTTCCAGGCCACGCAGGACGGTGATGTTTCTACACATGGATGCACATTAGCCCCCTGGCACGCCCGAGGTCAGGCCAAGAAGCGCAACTGAACCAGCGACCTGTAGGGGAGCCCCTAGACTCGGCGTATGTCTTCCCGCGGTAAAGCGACTCTGACACCCTTTCCGTACGAGGAGCTGGACAATCGCGAGGAGGACCACTGGTCCGGGGCGCAATTGGACGACGACCGGCTGCGGGCGCTCGCGCTCGGCGCCTTCTACTCCGCCCGCTGGGACGCCTTCCACGACGGGCTGCTGCTCGGCCCGGAGCGCGAGCACCCGCTCGGCGACCGCCGCGAGCTCGCCATCGACACCCTCACCGGGGCCTGGGGCATCACCGACGGCACCGAGGCGCAGGCCTCGATGGAGCAGCTGCTCAAGGGGATGCACGCCCCGCTCTACGCGCTGGTGCACCCGCTGGTCACCGCGGCGCTGACCGCCGGGGAGCGGGACCGCTTCGGCGAGCGCGCCGACCGGCACCGCGCCTTCCTCCGGCAGGTGGCGGCCTTCCGCGGCATGGAGAACCCGGAGGCGCTGGTCCGCGACTACGACATCTGGTGTCAGGCGATCAAGATCGGCTTCACCTCGCACCTGGCCCGGCCGGTCGCCACCTGCATCCACGCCTGGGACCTGGCCAGGGTGACGGCGGTGGCCAGAATGGCCTTCACCGCCGGCTACCTGGAGGCCGACGTCGCCTGGAGCTACATGGCCCGCGCGCTGCCGCTGGCCCAGCGCAAGTACCGCAACTGGCGCCAGTTCGGCGACGCCTACCTGGCCGGCTGGACCTACTGGCAGGCCTGCGAGGACCTCGCCGTGCTCAAGGACGGCGGCGTCGACCGCAGGATGGAGCTGCTCCGGCTCTGGACCCGCCCGACCAGCCCGTGGCGGCGGGTCGCCCTGCACCCCCGCCCGGAGCCGCAGGACGCCGCCGTCGGCGAGTAGCTCAGCAGCGGTCCGGCAGCGAGCGCAGGATGCCGCGGCCGAAGCGCTGGAACTGGCTCTCGTCCACCATGCCGAGCGAGTGCCGCTCCACCAGCAGCTCCCACTCCGCGTAGAGCGTGGAGACGCCGGGATCCGGCGGGGCGATGGCGCCGTGCGCCGCCTCCAGCCGGACCGCGAAGTTCACCGCGCGCGCCATCCGCTCCAGGTCGGCCCGCTCGCCCGCGACGAACTCCAGCGTGAGGAAGCCGTCGTGCACCGAGAGCAGGGTGCGCACGTCGCTCTCCCGATCGGCGCCGGTGCGCGCCCAGAGCACCGCCGGGATCGGCAGCTCGTGCGCGACCTTCAGGTCGAGCGCGATGAAGAGCAGCCTGGTGGTGGTCGCCGCGATCAGCCCCTGACCGGCGTCCGGCACCCGCGCCGCGACCACCGCGGTCTCCAGCAGGTACTCGTCCGGGGTCACGTAGCGCTGCAGCGCCGCGACCGCCTGCCCGGCGCCGCGCCGCGGCGTCATCCGCTGGGTGGCCGCGTCGACATCCGCGCGCGCGGGGCCGGTGCGGCCCCAGGTGGGGGCGGGCGGCTCCAGGTCCGGCTGCTCGATCTCGACCCGGCGCGCGGCCAGGATCTGGGTGTTCAGCTGGGCGACGATCTCGGTGGCGGCGGGCACGTCGTGCTCGGCGATCAGCACCGGCAGCGGGGTGCGGTCGGCGGGCACGCCGACCAGCAGCGGCGCCGGGTCGCGCAGGTAGATCTCGATCACGACGGCATCGTCGGCGCGCCGGTTCAACCGTGCCTTGAGCAGGTCGGAGATGGGGACGTCGAGGACTCGCTCGCCCTCGGTCCCCGGTCGCAACACCACCAGCCGGCCGCGTCCGTGCCGCAGGATCGCGGTGGGCGTCCGTAACTCGACTATGTCCATACCCCCTGCGCTCGTTCGGTCCGCTCGCGCGCCCGGGGTACTGCGCTGGCCACGCGATTCGCCGCTCCGGCCGGTGGTCGGCGCGGCTGTGTCGTCGCTCACCATAGGCCGGGCGTGCCATGATTGTTGCCACTTGCAATAAGCCGGACGGGGCTCCTCGGGAACCAATGCGGCTCCCCGGCCGTTTACCACGTCGACTGCACCTGGCAGCCGAACTGTGCGATGTATGCGAGTAGACCGTACGCGGTAACGTGGCATATCCGCATCCGAACCCCGGCCGGAACGGCGGGCGGAGCGGGGTGGCGCGCGCGGGAGCCCGCATCGCTAGGCACGAACCGGAGACACCGGAAAGGACTGGCCGCCCGGCCTACGCTCTATGAACCGCAAGACAGTGTTCCGCACCCTGGCCATCGTCTCGGGCATTCTGCTGGTCATCTACGCGTTCAGCTGGTTCGGCAACGACACCCGCGGCTGGAAGAGCGTCGACACCTCGGTGGCCCTCAGCCAGCTGGCGGACAAGCCGAACGTCAAGAACGTGCAGATCGACGACCGGGAGCAGCAGCTCCGGATCGAGCTGAACAACGGCAACGACGCGACCGGCGGCGAGTCCAGGATCCTCACCAAGTACCCCGGCGGCAGCGAGACCTCCGCGCAGATCTTCGACGCGGTGCGGCAGTCCGGCGCCCCGTACAACACGGTGGTCAAGCAGGAGAGCTGGTTCACCCAGATCCTGCTGTTCGTGCTGCCGATGGTGATCCTGCTCGGCCTCTTCATCTTCGTCATGGCGCGCATGCAGGGCGGCGGCCGCGGCGGGATGATGGGCTTCGGCAAGTCCAAGGCCAAGCAGCTCAGCAAGGACATGCCGAAGACCACCTTCGCCGATGTCGCGGGCGCGGACGAGGCGGTCGAGGAGCTCTACGAGATCAAGGACTTCCTGCAGAACCCGGTGCGCTACCAGGCGCTCGGCGCCAAGATCCCGAAGGGCGTGCTGCTCTACGGCCCGCCCGGCACCGGTAAGACGCTGCTGGCGCGGGCGGTCGCGGGCGAGGCCGGGGTGCCGTTCTTCACCATCTCCGGATCGGACTTCGTCGAGATGTTCGTCGGCGTCGGCGCCTCCCGGGTGCGCGACCTGTTCGAGCAGGCCAAGCAGAACAGCCCCTGCATCATCTTCGTGGACGAGATCGACGCGGTCGGGCGCCAGCGCGGCGCCGGGCTCGGCGGCGGCCACGACGAGCGCGAGCAGACGCTGAACCAGCTGCTCGTCGAGATGGACGGCTTCGGCGATCGCACCGGCATCATCCTGATCGCGGCCACCAACCGGCCGGACATCCTGGATCCCGCGCTGCTCCGCCCCGGCCGCTTCGACCGGCAGATCCCGGTGGGCAACCCGGATCTGGCCGGGCGCCGCGCCATCCTGCGGGTGCACTCGCAGGGCAAGCCGATCGCGCCGGAGGCCGATCTGGACGGGCTGGCCAAGCGCACCGTCGGCATGTCCGGCGCCGACCTCGCCAATGTGATCAACGAGGCCGCGCTGCTCACCGCGCGCGAGAACGGCTCGGTGATCACCGGCGAGGCGCTGGAGGAGTCGGTGGACCGGGTCATCGGCGGCCCGCGCCGGAAGAGCCGGATCATCAGCGAGCACGAGAAGAAGATCACCGCGTACCACGAGGGCGGGCACACCCTCGCCGCCTGGGCGATGCCGGATATCGAGCCGGTCTACAAGGTCACCATCCTGGCCCGCGGCCGCACCGGCGGCCACGCCATGACCGTGCCCGAGGACGACAAGGGGCTGATGACCCGCTCCGAGATGATCGCCAGGCTGGTCATGGCGATGGGCGGGCGTGCCGCCGAGGAGCTGGTGTTCCACGAGCCGACCACCGGCGCCTCCTCCGATATCGACCAGGCCACCAAGATCGCCAGGGCGATGGTCACCGAGTACGGCATGAGCGCTCGGCTCGGTGCCGTTCGGTACGGCCAGGAGCAGGGCGATCCCTTCCTCGGCCGCTCGATGGGCACCCAGTCGGACTACTCGCACGAGGTCGCAGGCGCCATCGACGAGGAGGTGCGCAACCTGATCGAGGCCGCGCACACCGAGGCGTGGTCGATCCTGAACGAGTACCGCGACGTGCTCGACGTCCTCGCCACCGCGCTGCTGGAGCGGGAGACGCTGCACCGGAAGGACCTGGCCGAGATCTTCACGCAGGTGGAGAAGCGGCCGCGGATCACCGCCTTCAACGACTTCGGCGAGCGCGTCCCCTCGGACAAGCCGCCGGTCAAGACCCCGGGCGAGCTGGCTGCCGAGCGCGGCGAGAAGTGGCCGCCCGAGCCCATCGCCTCGCTGCCCGCGCGGCAGCCGAGCGGCGCGCACGCCGGTGCCAACGGTGGCCCGGCAGTGCCGAACGGCGCCGCCCCCGCCGGGTATCAGGGCAGGCCGCAGGGGTACCAGGGCGGACGCCCGCCCGGGCAGCCGCAGGGCCAGGGGTACGGCAGGCCCGGCGCCGGCGCCACCGGAACGCACGGTTCGCGCCCGGATTACGGCGCACCCGCCGGCTGGTCGGCCCCCGGTTGGCCGCCGCGCGAAGACGACCCGCGCCAGGGCAACCCGTACGGCCCCGGCGAGCAGCGCCCCGGCGCCAGGCCGTGGAGCCGGGAGGGGCAGGGCCGCGGGTACCAGGGCGAGCCCGGCTACGGCTCGGAGCCCGGGTACGACCAGGGCTACCCCGGTGAACAGGGCCGCTACCCCGGTGACGAGGGTCACCAGGAGAGTTCGGACTGGGACGGACCGAACGGTCGCCGCTGATCCGCGGCCCATTAGGCTCTCCACGGGGGTGTTCGGGCCTTTTGCCCGCACCGAGATTGGGAGGTGTCCGTGATGTCGGCCAACGAGAAGTCGGCCAGCCAGAACGGCGGCGCCGGTGATGGTTCGAGCGGCAGCGCCGTCGACCTGATCAACGAGGACGGCGTGCGCATCGACGTGCCCGCCGACGACGCGGTCGCGCTGACGACCGGGAACACGTTCGACCAGCCACGCGCCGAGGCCGCGGTGCGCGAGCTGCTCATCGCCGTCGGCGAGGACCCCGACCGCCCCGGGCTGCTGGACACGCCGTCCCGGGTGGCTCGGGCCTACCGCGAGGTCTTCGCCGGGCTCTACCAGGATCCGGACGCCGTGCTGAACACGACGTTCGACGAGGGGCACCAGGAGATGGTGCTGGTCAGGGACATCCCGCTGTACTCGACCTGCGAGCACCACCTGGTGGCTTTCCACGGCGTCGCGCACGTCGGCTACATCCCCGGCCCGCACGGCCGGGTCACCGGGCTCTCCAAGCTGGCCCGGCTGGTCGACCTCTACGCCAAGCGCCCGCAGGTGCAGGAGCGGCTGACCAGCCAGATCGCCGACGCCCTCATGCGCAAGCTGGACCCGCGCGGCGCCATCGTGGTGATCGAGGCCGAGCACCTGTGCATGGCCATGCGCGGCATCCGCAAGCCGGGCGCGAGCACCACCACCTCGGCGCTGCGCGGCATGCTGCAGTCCAACCCCGCCTCCCGTTCCGAGGCCCTGGACCTGATCCTGCGAAAGTGAGCACACGGTGACCGGGCTCGCCGGTATCGGCTCCCGCTGGGGCCGCTCCTGCCTGGTGATGGGCGTCGTCAATGTCACCAGCGACTCGTTCTCCGACGGCGGCCGCTACCTGGACCCGGAGCACGCCGTCGCGCACGGCATCGCGCTCTTCGAGGCCGGCGCCGACCTGGTCGACGTGGGCGGCGAGTCCACCCGGCCGGGCGCGGTCCGGGTCGATCCGGAGACCGAGGCGGCGCGGGTGGTCCCGGTGATCAGGGGGCTGGTCGCGGCCGGGGTCCCGGTCAGCGTGGACACCATGCGGGCCGGCGTCGCCGAGGCGGCGCTGGCGGCCGGGGTCACCGTGGTCAACGACGTCTCCGGCGGCCGCGCCGATCCGGACATGGTCCGGGTGGTCGCGGCGGCCGGGGTGCCGTGGATCCTCATGCACTGGCGGGGCAGCACCGGCTTCCGGCACACCGGCCCGGCCGACCACTACGACGACGTGGTCGCGGAGGTGCTGGCCGAGCTCACCGCCCAGGTCGAGCTCGCGCTGGCGGCCGGGGTGCGTCCGGACCGGATCGCGCTCGACCCCGGGCTCGGCTTCGCCAAGAACGCCGAGCACAACTGGGCGCTGCTCGCCGCGCTCCCGCAGCTGGTCGCGCAGGGGCTCCCGGTGCTGGTCGGCGCCTCGCGCAAGCGCTTCCTCGGCACCCTGCTCGGCGACGCGGCCGGGCCGCGGCCGCCGGATGGCAGGGAGGCCGCCACCGCCACCATCTCCGCGCTGGCCGCGCAGCACGGCGCCTGGGGTGTCCGGGTGCACGACGTGCGCGGCTCGGCCGATGCCATCGCCGTGGTCGACGCCTGGCAGCGCGCCGCCCGGCCCCTCACCCCTGGAGTCCGCTGAATGTCCCGAGCCGATCTCTCCCGCATCGAACTGCGCGGCCTCACCGCCTTCGGCAGGCACGGCGTCTTCGAGCACGAGCGCAGGGACGGCCAAGAGTTCGTCGTCGACCTGACGCTCTGGCTCGACTTCGCCGCGGCCGCCGCCAGCGACGACCTCGCCGCCACCGTCGACTACGGCGCGCTGGCCGGGCGCGCGGTGGAGATCGTGCAGGGCCCGCCGCGCAACCTCATCGAGACGGTGGTCACCGAGATCGCCGACGACGTCATGACCGACCCCAGGGTGCAGGCCGTCGAGGTGGTGCTGCACAAGCCGTCAGCGCCGATCCCGCACACCTTCGCCGACGTCAGGGTGGTCACCCGCCGGGAGCGCGGATGAGCCGCGCGGTGCTCTCCATCGGCTCCAACCTCGGCGACCGGCTCGCCCGGCTGCGCGCGGTGGTGGCCGGTTTCGGGCGGCGGGTCACCGCGGTCTCCCCGGTGTACCGGACCGCGCCGTGGGGCGGGGTCGAGCAGGACGACTTCCTGAACGCCGTGCTGCTCGCCGACGACCCGGCCTACGAACCCGCCGACTGGCTGCGCCACGGCGCCGCGCTGGAGGACGCCGCGGGCCGGGTGCGCGCGGTGCACTGGGGACCGCGCACGCTCGACGTCGACGTGGTGTGGTGCGGCACCGAGGCGGGGCCGGTGCACAGCGCCGACCCCTGGCTCACGCTGCCGCACCCGCGGGCGCACCGCCGCGCCTTCGTGCTGGCGCCCTGGCTCGATGTCGAGCCGGGCGCGGTGCTCACCGCGGAGGGGGCGACCCGGCCGGTGCGCGACTGGCTGGCCGAACTCGACCACGCCGAGCGCGAGGGCGTGCACCGCACCGCCGACGACCTCGGGACGGCGGGGTCGCGGTGAAGCTGAAACCGGCCAGAGTCTTCGATCTGGTGGTCACCGTGCTGACCGCCGCCGTCGCCACCTGGATCATCACCAGGGTGGCCTACGGGCGATTTCCGCCGATCTCGGTGTTCGCGGGTGCGTCGCTGTACCCGGTCGCCGCGATCGAGGTCGCGCTGGCCTTCGTGATCCGGCAGCGGGTGCAGGACGACCGGATCGGGGCGGGGCCGCGCCGGCTGCACCCGATCACCGCGGCGCGGGCGGTGGCGCTGGCCAAGGCGTCGATCCAGGTCGGTGCGCTGGTGTCCGGGATCTGGCTGGGTTTCCTGCTCTGGGTCTTCCCGCGCAGCGGCACCCTCGACGCCGCCGCGGCCGACGCGCCGAGCGCGGTGGTCGGGCTGATCGCCGGGCTCTGCCTGCTCGCGGCGGCGCTGTGGCTCGAGTATTGCTGCCGCGCCCCCGACGACCCGACCGATGATGCCGCAACTACTTAGCAAACGTTTCGAATGGAAATAATCACCGCGGCGGTGTTCGGTGCGGAGCAACCCGGCTACCCTTGCGGGCATGGTTCTACCCTCCCGTAGCAGCGCTTCCCGTCGACGACGGGATGATGCGGGAAAGTTCTTCGTCGGCATCCTGATCCTGCTCGGGCTGGTTGCCAGTATTTTTCTGGTCTTCAGCAACAGCCTGCAGTACGTCCGGGTCGGGCTGGTCGCCGCGCTCTGGGCGGCGGCCATCGGCGCGCTCGCTGCCACGCGATATCGCAAGGAATCGTCGGTCGACCGGGCCAAGGTCCGTGACCTGCAGACCGTGTACGAACTGCAGCTGGAGCGCGAGGTGTCGGCCCGGCGCGAGTACGAGCTCGGCGTCGAATCGCGGGTCCGCCACGAGGTCGGGGCGGACGCCGCCGAGCTGGCCGCGCTGCGCGGCGAGCTGGCCGTGCTGCGCGCCAATCTGCAGCGGCTCTTCGACGGCGATCTGCCGGGGCAACGCCCCGCGCTGCACGCCGACGCCACCCGGGTGCACGAACTCCCGGGCCGCTCCGCCGGAGCGGCGAACGGTAGCTCGTCGAATGCCGAGTGGCCGACCCCGGTCTTCGAGCCGGGGCACCCGACCCCGCCGAGCTTCGCGACCCCCTACGACGAGCCGGTCACCGCCGAGACGGCGACCGTCCCGGAGGAGGACCCGGACCGTGCTCCCGGCTGGTCGGGCGCCTTCACCGAGGCCCCCGCCGACCCGCCGCACGGCTCCACCGTCTGGTCCCCGCCCGGGCAGGGCGCCGAGCAGCCCAAGTGGCCGTGGGAGGTCAAGCCCGAGGAGGGCGCCGACGAGACCCCCGGCCGCCAGGCCCCCGGCCCGGACGACGACGCAGGCACCGGCCCGCAGCGTGCGGTGCCGCCGCGGCTGAGTAAGCCGGCCGGCGCCACCGCGGCCGCGGGTTCGCGCCCCGCCGCGACCAAGCCGGGCCAGGCCTCCACCGGCAAGGCCGCGGGCGCGTGGCCGACCGCGGACCGGCCGCCGGGGTCGCGGCTCACCGCGCCACCCGACCCGGCCGCGGGCGCCACCACCGGCCCGGTGGTGAACCCGGCCCGCGCCTCGGTCGGCACCCCGACCTCGTCGGTCTCCGGCTCGCCGGTGGCCCCCGACGCCGCCGTCACCTCCACCTACGGCCTGCCGAGCACCCCGCCCGCCGATCCGGCCGATCCGGCCGGGACCCCCGGCAAGGGCGCGGGCGGCGCGATCGGCACCCCGAGCGCCCGCCGCCGCCGCAGGGCCGATACCGAGGAGGACCCGTCGACCCGGCGGCTCTCGGTCGCCGAGATCATGGCCAACCTGCAGTCTGAGCAGAAGCGCGGCGGCTGAGGCCGCTGCGGCGTAGATCACCCCCGCGCCCCGTGGCGTCGGCTCGGCGTCGCTCTATATCCTCGTGTCGTACCGTCCGGTACCCGCCAAGCGGGACTGGAACGACATCGAGAGGACAGTGTTGACCTCGAGAAGCGTGGATTCTGCTGCCACGCCCGGCTTCGACCCCGCGCCCGCACGCCTGACGGTGGGAATCGTCTCGGCGGGACGCGTCGGTTCGGCCCTGGGTGCGGCGCTCGAGCGCGCCGGGCACGTGGTGTTCGGCGTCGCCGCCATCTCCGGCGCCTCGATCCAGCGCGCCACCACCCGGTTGCCCGACTCCGAGATCCTGCCCGCCGAGCAGGTCGCGGCGCGCAGCGAGCTGCTGCTGCTCGCGGTGCCCGACGCCGAGCTGCCGGGCCTGGTGGCCGGGCTGGCGACGGCGGGCGTGGTGCGGCCGGGCACCATCGTGGCGCACACCTCGGGGGCGAACGGCATCGCCGTGCTCGCCCCGCTCACCGCGCACGGCGCGCTGCCGCTCGCCATCCACCCCGCCATGACCTTCACCGGCCACGACGAGGATCTGGCCCGGCTCGGCAATGCCTGCTTCGGAATCACCGCCGCCGACGAGGTCGGCTACGCCATCGCGCAGTCGCTGGTGATCGAGATGGGCGGCGAGCCGGTGCGGGTGCCGGAGGAGCACCGCGCGCTCTACCACGCCGCGCTGGCGCACGGCAGCAATCACCTGGTGACCGTGATCCTGGACGCCGTCGACGCGCTGCGCGCCGCGCTCGCCGGGCCGGGGCTGCTCGGCCAGCAGGCCGTCGACGAACAGCCGGGCGGGCTGGCAGAGCGGCTGCTCGCCCCGCTCGCCTCGGCCGCGCTCGACAACGCGCTGCGCCGCGGCCAGTCGGCGCTCACCGGCCCGGTCGCCCGCGGCGACACCGGCGCCGTCGCCGCGCACCTGGCCGCGCTGGAAGCGGCCGACCCCCTGATCGCCGACGGCTACCGGGCGCTCTCGCTGCGCACCGCGCAGCGCGCCCGCTCCGCCCCCGCCCTGCTCGACCTCCTGGAAGGACGTCGCTGATGGACCCCAAGCTGCGGGGAACCTACAAGCCCGGACAGCTCACCGTGCACCACGACCCCGCCGTGCTGGGGCAGGTGGCGCGGGCGCTGCGCGCCGTCGGCCGCACCGTCGCGCTGGTCCCGACCATGGGCGCGCTGCACGAGGGGCACCTCGAGCTGGTGCGCCGGGCCAAGCGCACCAACCAGGTGGTGATCGTCTCGATCTTCGTCAACCCGCTGCAGTTCGGCGCGAACGAGGATCTGGACCGCTACCCGCGCACCCTCGACGCCGACGTGGAGTTGCTCCGCGGCGAGGGCGTCGAGCTGGTCTTCGCGCCGTCGGTCGCGCAGATGTACCCGGACGGCCCGCGCACCACCGTGCAGCCGGGGCCGGTCGGCGCCGAGCTGGAGGGCGCCAGCCGCCCCACGCACTTCGCGGGCATGCTCACCGTGGTCGCGAAGCTGCTGCAGATCGCCGGGCCCACCGAGGCCTTCTTCGGCGAGAAGGACTACCAGCAGCTCACCCTGATCCGGGAGATGGTGCGCGACCTGAACTTCGACACCACCATCGTCGCGGTGCCGACCGTGCGCGAGCCGGACGGCCTGGCGCTCTCCTCCCGCAATCGCTACCTCGACCCGGACCAGCGCGCCGCCGCGCTCGCGCTCTCCGCCGCGCTGGCCGCCGGCAGCCACGCGGGCGGGCTCGGCGCCGCCGCGGTGCTCGCCGCCGCGCGGCAGGTGCTCGACGCCGCCCCCGGTGTCGAGCCGCACTACCTGGAGCTGCGCTCCGCCGCGCTCGGCCCGGCCCCGGAGACCGGGCGGGCCAGGCTGCTGGTCGCCGCGCAGGTCGGCGCCACCCGCCTGATCGACAATGTCGCCGTCACGCTCGGCGCCCCGATCGACGGCCACCCCACCACCCCCGCGGCCACGGCGTCCGCGCAGTAGAGAGAGGCGACGACGCGATGTTGCGCACCATGATGAAGTCCAAGATCCACCGGGCCACCGTGACCCACGCCGACCTGCACTACGTCGGCTCGGTCACCGTCGACCAGGACCTGCTCGACGCCGCCGACCTGCTGGAGGGCGAGCAGGTCTGCATCGTCGACATCGACAACGGCGCCCGGCTGGAGACCTACGTGATCGCGGGTGAGCGCGGGTCGGGGGTGATCGGCATCAACGGCGCCGCCGCGCACCTCGTGCACCCCGGCGACCTGGTGATCCTCATCGCCTACGGGATGATGGACGAGGCCGAGGTGCGGGCGTACACCCCGCGGGTGGTCTTCGTGGACGACCGGAACCGGGCCATCGAACTCGGCTCCGACCCGGCGCACGCGCCGGAGGGGTCGGGGCTGCTCACCCCGCGCACGCTGACGACCGCCTGACATGCTGCTCGCCGTCGACGTCCGCACCACGAGCACCGAGATCGGGCTGTTCTCCGGCAGCGGCGGGCACGCGAGCCTGGCCAGGCAGTGGCGGATGCGCACCGACCCGCTGATGACCGCCGACGAGTTCGCCATGTACCTGCGCGGGCTGGTCGGGGCGCGGCTGGACGAGGTGGTCGGGGTGGTCGCGCTGGCCACCGTGCCCCCGGTGCTGCGCGAGCTGCGGACCATGCTGGAGCGGTACTACGACCACGTCGCGCACGTGGTGGTCGAGCCGGGGGTGCGCACCGGCATCCCGCTGCTGGTGGACAACCCCAAGGAGATCGGCGCGGACCGGATCGTGAACGCGCTCGCCGCCTACCACCGCTACGAGGGCGCGGCCATCGTGGTCGACTTCGGCACCGCCACCACCGTCGACCTGGTCTCGGCCAAGGGCGAGTTCCTCGGCGGCGTGCTCGCGCCCGGTGTCGAGATCGCGAGCGAGGCGCTGATCGAGCGGGCTGCGCTGCGCCGGGTCGAGCTGACCCGGCCGCGCGGCGTGGTCGGCAAGAACACCGTGGAGGCCATCCAGTCCGGCGCCGTCTTCGGCTTCGCCGGGCTGGTGGACGGGTTGATCGACCGGGTGCGGGACGAGGTCGCCGCCTTCGCGGGCAACGACGTCACGGTGGTCGCCACCGGCGCCGTCGCGCCGCTCATCGTGCCCGAGTCGGAGACCATCGACCACTACGAGCCGCACCTCACGCTGACCGGGCTGCGCCTGGTCTACGAGCGCAATCAGCAGCGGAAGCGGGGCTGACGTGGCCGAGCGCACAGCCGCTGGTGCGGCCCCCGCGCCGCTGCTAAGCTGACCGCCGTGATCAACGGCACGCGTCCCCAGGAGTGTTGTCGAGGCTGACCGCCTCGACCGTTCGAGGCATCGCGCCCTCGACCGTTGACGACTTCTGGAGATCCGCTCGTGCGTTCTTCCGTTCTCTCCCTGCCTCGCTCGTACACCGCGGCCCGTGACGCCAGGTCAGCGCTGCCGCCGGTCGACCGCCCGACGGCCCCCGCCCTTCCCACCCGGCTGCGCCCCGCCGACCTGCTCCGCCTCACCGACGAGGGCGCCGAGGACGTGCTGGCCGGCCGGTACGACCACCTGCTGCCGAGCGGCGGGGAGTGGCCGGTCGAGGAGCGCTGGGCCAGCCGGCTCAGCTCCGACGACGAGGTCGACGTCTGGCTGATCAGCTGGACGCCGGGCAAGTCCACCGAGCTGCACGACCACGCCGGCTCGCTCGGCGCGCTCACCGTGCTCAGCGGCGCGCTCGCCGAATACCGCTGGAACGGAAGCGAACTCAGGCACCGCACGCTGGAGGCGGGCGACCAGGGGTCGTTCCCGATCGGCTGGGTGCACGACGTCATGCGGGCCCCGGAGGCCCCGGTCGCCGACCCCGCCACCGAACCGACGCTGAGCGTGCACGCGTACTCGCCGCCGCTCACCGCCATGTCCTACTACGAGGTGACCGGCCACGGCACGCTGCGCCGCACCCGTACCGTCCTCACCGATCAGCCCGAAGGTGATATGTGATGGCCACGCTGACCATCGACCAGATGCTGCAGAACGCCCGCGCCCGGCTGCGCAGGCTGCAAGCGCACGAGTACCCGGCCGCGCTGGAGCGCGGCGCCGTCCCGGTCGACATCCGCCCGCAGGCCCAGCGGGCCAGGGAGGGCGCGCTGCCCGGCGCGCTGGTGATCGAGCGCAATGTGCTGGAGTGGCGGCTCGACCCGAGCAGCTCGGCCCGGATCGCGCTCGCCACCGACCACGAGGTGGAGTGGGTCGTCGTCTGCTCCGAGGGGTACACCTCCAGCCTGGCCGCGGCGGCGCTGCAGGAGCTCGGGCTGCGCAATGCCACCGACCTGGAGGGCGGCTACCGCGGGCTGGAGGCGGCGGGGCTGCTGCACGCCGGAATACGGGTGCCGCACTTCGCCAGGGAGGTCGCCTCGCTGGCGACGCTCTGATTTATCGGAGCTCCGCACCCCCCGCTAGGGTTGGGCTGGTGAGCACCGCGAACAGGTCATCGGCAGCGGGATCCCTCGATCCCGACGTACCCGAGCAGATGCGCATTCGCCGCGAGAAGCGGGAGCGGCTGCTCGCGGAGGGGCGAGAAGCCTATCCGGTGATCGTGCCGCGCACCCATACGCTGGCCGAGATCAGGGCCGCCTATCCGGAGCTGGAAGCCGATACCGCCACCGGGCTGCGGGCCGGGGTCGCCGGGCGCGTCATTTTCCTGCGCAATACCGGCAAACTCTGCTTCGCGCAGCTGCAGGAGGGCGACGGCACCAAACTGCAGGCGATGATCAGCCTGAACGGGGTCGGCGCGGATTCGCTCGCCGCCTGGAAGGCCGATGTGGATCTCGGCGATTTCGTCTTCGTGCACGGCGAGGTGATCTCCTCGCGCACCGGCGAATTGAGCATCATGGCCGATTCCTGGTCGATGTCGGCGAAGGCGCTGCGCCCCCTCCCGGTGGCGCACAAGGAGCTCGGCGAGGAATCCAGGGTGCGGCAGCGCTACGTGGATCTCGTGGTGCGCCCGGAGGCGCGGCACAATGCCCGCACGCGGATCGCGGTGGTGCGCGCGCTGCGCTCCGCGCTGGAGCGCCGCGGCTTCCTGGAGGTCGAGACGCCGATGCTGCAGACGCTGCACGGCGGCGCCGCCGCGCGCCCCTTCGTGACCCGCTCGAATGCCCTCGATATGGACCTCTACCTGCGCATCGCGCCGGAATTGTTCCTCAAGCGCTGCGTGGTGGGCGGGCTGGAGAAGGTCTTCGAGATCAACCGCAACTTCCGCAACGAGGGCGCCGACTCCACGCATTCGCCGGAGTTCGCGATGCTGGAAACCTACGAGGCATACGCCACCTACGACGAGTCGGCCCGGATGATCCGGGAATTGGTGCAGGAAGTGGCGCAGGAGGCGCTCGGCACCCAGCGGGTGATCCTGGCCGACGGCACCGAATACGACCTGTCCGGGGAGTGGACCACGGTCGAGATGTATCCCTCGCTCTCCGAGGCGCTCGGCACCGAGATCACGCCGGAAACCACGGTGGCGGAATTGATCGGCCACGCCGAGCGGGTCGGGCTGGAAATTCCGCAGGGCAAGGGCTATGGCCACGGCAAACTCGTCGAGGAACTGTGGGAACACACCTACGGCGACAAGCTCTACGCCCCGACTTTCGTGCGCGACTTCCCGGTCGAGACATCACCGCTCACCCGGCAGCACCGGACCCGCGCCGGCGTCACCGAGAAGTGGGATCTGTATGTCCGCGGCTTCGAGCTGGCTACCGGATATTCGGAGTTGGTCGATCCGGTGATCCAGCGGGAACGCTTCGTGGATCAGGCCCGGCTGGCCGCTCAGGGCGACGACGAAGCCATGGTTCTGGACGAGGACTTCCTCGCCGCGATGGAACACGGCATGCCGCCGACGACCGGAACGGGCATGGGAATCGACCGGTTGTTGATGGCGCTCACCGGCCTCGGAATCCGGGAAACGATACTCTTCCCAATTGTGCGACCGGTCACCCGCTGACCCGTTCGTTTGCATGTAGGTTGCCGTCTTGGAATTCTGTGAATTCGAGGTATTCTTGCCTCGGGTATTCGGCCTGGTAGCAGGGTCGCACGATTTCGAAGGGACGTTCATCTCATGGCAAAGAAGGTCACTGTAAGCCTGATCGATGATGTCGACGGTGAGTCCATCGCGGACGAGACCATCGAGTTCGCAATCGATGGGGTGTCGTACGAGATCGATCTGTCGACCGTGAATGCGGCGAAGCTGCGCGACGGGCTCGAGGAGTGGGTTTCGAGCGCGCGCCGGGTGAGCGGGCGGCGCCGGGTGAAGGCGGCCGCCACGGGCGCCACCGCCGCGCCGAAGAACCGCGTTCCGATCGACCGGGAACAAAGTGCCGCAATTCGCGAGTGGGCGCGCCGGAACGGCCACAAGGTTTCCGCCCGCGGCCGCATCTCGGCCGACATCACGGACGCCTACAACAAGGCCGCCAAGGCCTGAGCACTTCGGCGACGAGCCGCTGCCAGGGTGAATCGTGCGACACTCCGGCAGCGGCTCGTCGGCGTGCCGGGCCCTTCGTCTTGCTCAGGGCACCTCGGAGACGGCACCATGAGAGCCGTTGGGTGACCGTCATCGGCGGTACGGGGAGAGATGAGGTATCGGGCGCGGTGACCGGAACGGGCGGCTCCTTCCTGCGTTTCACCGACGACACCGGGCGCCAGCACGAGCTGGAGCTCGCGGCGCAGAACCAGCGGATCACCATCGGGCGGGCCCCGCAGGCCGACGTGGTGCTGAACTGGGACGCCGAGGTGTCGCGGCTGCACGCGGCGATCGAATACCTGGGCTCGCAGTGGACCATCGTCGACGACGGGCTCTCCCGCAACGGCACCTTCGTCAACGGCGAGCGGCTGGTCGGCAGGCGCAGGCTGATGGCGGGCGACCGGATCCGGATGGGCACCTCGCTGCTCTCCTTCCACGACTTCACCGGCGCGGTGGACGACGCGACCCGCACCTCCACCGCCGCCATCCCCACGCTGCGCTCGCTGACCGATACCCAGCGGTCCGTGCTGGTCGCGCTGTGCCGGCCCTACAAGAACGGCACCGGGTTCGCCACCCCGGCCTCCAACCAGCAGATCGCCGAGGAGCTCTTCCTCAGCGTGGACGCGATCAAGACCCACCTGCGGGCGCTCTTCGCCAAGTTCGGGGTGGAGGATCTGCCGCAGAACCAGAAGCGGGTGCGGCTGGCCGGGCTCGCCATGCAGAGCGGGCTCATCTCCGATCGGGACCTGTAGACGATCCGACAGGTGCCCGAGCGCCTGACGTATGGAGTGCGAACCCGCGCGGCGGTTGACTCGAAGCCGGAAGCTCTACCGACCGGCAGGAGAAGTCAGATGAACGGCATTCGGATCGCCACCCTGGTCGCGGCGGTAGTCGGCACCGGCTTGGTCGCCGGCCTGTTCTACGCGTTCGCCATCGCGGTGATGCCCGCGCTGCGGCAGACCGACGACCGCGTCGTGCTCGACGTCATGCAGCGGATCAACGTCGTCATCATCAATCCCTGGTTCCTGATCGCGTTCCTCGGGACCATCGGATTCACCGGGCTGGCCGCGGTGCTGCACCTCGGCCAGGAGTACCGCGCGGTGCTGCTCTGGATCGCAATCGGATTGGCGCTCAACGTGTTCGCATTCATCGTCACGATCGCGCTGAACGTTCCGCTGAACAACATGCTCGACGCCGCGGGCGACGTGAACTCGATCGCCGACGCGGCCGGGCTCCGTAACGATTACGAATCCCCGTGGGTGCGTTGGAATGTGCTGCGCGCGGTTCTGCACACCGCCGCGTTCACGGTGCTCTGCGGCGCACTGTTCGTCGCCGGAATTCGGCACGCCGAGCACGGTTGAGCGCGGTATACCGATTGCGGCAGAGACGTTTTCGACTGGAAGCGTGTACGGAAGCGGTGGCGCGGGCGTTTTTCTCGCCCGCGCCGTTTCGTGCGCGGGTGTATTTTCCCGGGGCGGGCGGCGGCGGGCGCGGCAATTTCCGCGCGGTGCCCCGCCCCGCCGCCGGTGCGCCGGAAATTCCGCCGGACCGCCCGCACGCACGCCGCTCGGGCCGCCGGGAACGATCCGGCCCGCCCCGGCGTTACACCGGACGACAGCGGCAGGCTTCGCGGCGTGTGGCCCGGCCCGAGCCCGGTCCACGGCCCCGTTCGCTCAGAGCGGAACGGGGCCGGAAACGAATCCCCCACCCGCGGCGTTGGCAAGGGTGACGATCGTGTCAGCCGGCCGCAATAAGGTGGACCGGAAGCGACACGACCCCCTGCCAACTAGAGTGGAGTCGGAGGCTGCGAGCCCCGGGCTTCATGGCAGGCTGACGTGACACCAGTCCAGCTGGAAGCGTCGATCGCCGGATTGTCGGAGCAGGAGAGTGAGGGAGCGATGTTCGAGAGGTTCACCGACCGCGCGAGGCGCGTCGTGGTCCTGGCCCAGGAAGAGGCCAGGATGCTCAACCACAACTACATCGGCACCGAGCACATCCTGCTTGGGTTGATCCACGAGGGCGAGGGCGTCGCCGCCAAGTCCCTGGAGTCGCTCGGCATCTCGCTCGAGGGTGTGCGCAGCCAGGTGGAGGAGATCATCGGCCAGGGCCAGCAGGCCCCGTCCGGGCACATTCCGTTCACCCCGCGGGCCAAGAAGGTGCTGGAGCTGAGCCTGCGCGAGGCGCTGCAGCTCGGCCACAACTACATCGGCACCGAGCACATCCTGCTCGGGCTCATCCGCGAGGGCGAGGGCGTCGCCGCCCAGGTGCTGGTCAAGCTGGGCGCCGACCTCAACCGGGTGCGTCAGCAGGTCATCCAGCTGCTCTCCGGCTACCAGGGTGGCAAGGAGGCCGTCGAGTCCGGCACCCGCGGCGAGACCGGCACCCCGTCCACCTCGCTGGTGCTCGACCAGTTCGGCCGCAACCTGACCCAGGCCGCCCTCGAGGGCAAGCTGGATCCGGTGATCGGCCGGGCCAAGGAGATCGAGCGGGTCATGCAGGTGCTGAGCCGCCGCACCAAGAACAACCCGGTGCTGATCGGCGAGCCCGGCGTCGGCAAGACCGCCGTCGTCGAGGGGCTGGCCCAGGCCATCGTCAACGGCGAGGTGCCGGAGACGCTCAAGGACAAGCAGCTCTACACCCTCGACCTGGGCTCCCTGGTCGCGGGCAGCCGCTACCGCGGTGATTTCGAGGAGCGCCTGAAGAAGGTGCTCAAGGAGATCAACACCCGCGGCGACATCATCCTGTTCATCGACGAGCTGCACACCCTGGTCGGGGCGGGCGCGGCCGAGGGCGCCATCGACGCGGCCTCGATCCTCAAGCCGAAGCTGGCCCGCGGCGAGCTGCAGACCATCGGCGCCACCACCCTCGACGAGTACCGCAAGTACATCGAGAAGGACGCCGCCCTGGAGCGCCGGTTCCAGCCGGTCCAGGTCGGCGAGCCGACCGTCGAGCACACCATCAACATCCTCAAGGGGCTGCGCGACCGGTACGAGGCGCACCACCGCGTCTCCATCACCGACGGCGCCCTGGTCGCCGCCGCCACCCTGGCCGACCGGTACATCAACGACCGGTTCCTCCCGGACAAGGCGATCGACCTGATCGACGAGGCGGGCGCGCGGATGCGCATCCGCCGGATGACCGCGCCGCCGGATCTCCGCGAGTTCGACGACAAGATCGCCGACGCCCGCCGGGAGAAGGAGTCCGCGATCGACGCGCAGGACTTCGAGAAGGCCGCGCGGCTGCGCGACAAGGAGAAGCAGCTCGTCGCCAAGCGCGCCGAGCGGGAGAAGCAGTGGCGCTCGGGTGACCTGGACGTCGTGGCCGAGGTCGACGACGAGCAGATCGCCGAGGTGCTGGCGAACTGGACCGGCATCCCGGTCTTCAAGCTCACCGAGGAGGAGACCACCCGGCTGCTCCGCATGGAGGACGAGCTGCACAAGCGGATCATCGGCCAGGAGGACGCGGTCAAGGCCGTCTCCAAGGCCATCCGCCGCACCCGTGCCGGGCTGAAGGATCCCAAGCGGCCCTCCGGCTCGTTCATCTTCGCCGGCCCGTCCGGCGTCGGGAAGACCGAGCTCTCCAAGGCGCTGGCGAACTTCCTCTTCGGCGACGACGACGCGCTCATCCAGATCGACATGGGCGAGTTCCACGACCGCTTCACCGCCTCCCGGCTCTTCGGTGCCCCTCCCGGGTACGTGGGGTACGAGGAGGGCGGCCAGCTCACCGAGAAGGTGCGGCGCAAGCCGTTCTCGGTGGTGCTGTTCGACGAGATCGAGAAGGCGCACCAGGAGATCTACAACACCCTCCTGCAGGTCCTGGAAGACGGCAGGCTGACCGACGGCCAGGGCCGCACGGTCGACTTCAAGAACACCGTGCTCATCTTCACCTCGAACCTCGGCACCTCGGACATCTCCAAGGCGGTCGGGCTCGGCTTCGCGCAGTCCAACAACGCGGGGTCGAACTACGAGCGGATGAAGCTCAAGGTCAACGACGAGCTGAAGAAGCACTTCCGGCCGGAGTTCCTGAACCGCATCGACGACGTGATCGTCTTCCACCAGCTCACCAGCGAGCAGATCGTCGAGATGGTGGACCTGATGATCAACCGGGTCGCCACCCAGCTGCGGAACAAGGACATGGCGATCGAGCTCACCCCGCAGGCCAAGAGCCTGCTGGCCAAGCGCGGGTTCGACCCCGTGCTCGGGGCTCGGCCGCTGCGCCGCACCATCCAGCGCGAGATCGAGGACCAGCTGTCCGAGAAGATCCTCTTCGGGGAGATCGGGGCCGGGCAGACGATCGTCGTCGACGTCGAGGGGTGGGACGGTGAGGGGTCCGGTGAGGATGCCAAGTTCACCTTCGCCGGGAAGGCGAAGTTGACCAAGTCGGTCGACGAGACGCCGGAGGCTGTTCTCGCCGGGGCCGGCGAGAGTTCTTCCGCCGAAGCGTCGGGCGAGTAGTCCCTAGCTCGGGAATGGCCCGCTCCCCTCCGGGGGAGCGGGCCATTCCCGTTGACAAGGGAAAATCTATATCCGGGGGCTTCGCCCCCGAACCCCCACGGCGGCTCCGCCGCCCCCGCTGGGCCTCGCCGGCAGGCGTAGGGGTTCGGGGGCGAAGCCGCCGAGTAGTAATCCCCTTTCCTCGCTGGCAGGCGTGGGGGTTCGGGGCGAAGCCACCGAGTCGTGATCCTCTTTCCTCGCCGGAGGCGTCGGGGTTCGGGGGCGGAGCCCCCGAGGGATCAACCTTCTTCTTTTTTGGGGCCGGGGACGGCGGCCAGCCGGGTCTGGGCGGGGAGCCGCGCCGCTACGCGGAATCCCCCGCTCGGGCGCGGCCCGGCGGTGAGCGCACCGCCCAGTTCGTGCGCCCGCTCGCGCATACCGATGATCCCGTCCCCACCGCGCGGCCCCGGGGTGCGCGGGGGAGGAGCCGCGGGCCGGCTGTTGTCGACGGTGATATCGACCGAATCAACGGCATACCGCAACGTCACCGTCGCCTCGGCCCCCGGCGCATGCCGCTGCACGTTCCGCAGCGACTCGACAACGATCCCCGCCCCGACGGCATCGATCGCCGCGGGCAGCGGAGCAGCGCTCCCGATCACCCGATACGTCACCGCGACCCCGGAGCTCCGAGCCCGCTGCATGATCCCGTCGAGATCATCGAGGCTCGGCGCATCCGGCTTGGGCGCGGGCTTCGGCGCGACCACCTCGGCGGCCTCCCGCCGCGGTTCCCTCGGCGGCCGGGCCAGGAACCCGGCCGTCCGCCCGAGCAGCCCCTCGTCCCGCGGCGGCCGGTCGTCCCCCGCTTCCGGCTCCTCGACCCGCACTCCGGTCCGGCGCAGACTGCTCAACAGCTCCTGCGCGTCCTCCAGCGCGGCCCGGCTCGCCGTCTTCACCGCCGCCAGCGCGACCACCACCTGCTGCGGCTTGCGCTCGGCCAGCTCCAGCGCCAGCCCGGACTGCTTGTTGATGGCGGAGAGGCTGTGCACGACCACCCCGTGCAACTCCTCGGCGAGCGCGAGCCGCTCCGCCGCGCTCTCCCGCTCGCGCTGCGCGATCCCCTCCCACGGCTCGGCCTCCTCCAGCCGCTGCGCGTAGCGGGCCAGCTCGGTGCGCTGCCGCAGCAGCTCGGCGGTGCCTGCCAGCGCGACGGCCCAGCCGAGCGCGCCGAGCGCCTGCCACCCGTCGGGCTCCCGGCCGAGCAGCGCGGGCAGCGGCCAGATCATGCACAGGTAGGCCACCGGGATGGCCGGGTAGGTGTACCGCGGCGGCGCGACGGCGGCCGCGGTCAGGAAGGCGGCGGCGGGCGCGGCGAGCGCGGGCAGGTAGTGGTGTCCGAGCAACGGATAGGCGATCGCCACCGCGAACACCACGTACAGCACCGGCAGCGGGTGGTACCGGCGCAGCACCAGCGCCACCGGACCGGCGATGAGCAGCGCGGTTCCGAGCGCGTCGAGCGGGTCGGTGGCGACTTCGCGCAGGTCGAGCGCGAAGCCGAGCGCGAGCTGCAGCACCGCGACCCCGCCCGCGAGCCCCCAATCCCACACCACCGAACCGCGATTCGTCTCACCAGGCGCTCTCACCCCGCCAGACTATGCGCCGCGGCCGCCCGGCGCGGCAGGAGTCCACACCCCCGTGGCGCACACCGCGTACTCCGGGCACACCGCCGGTGACCACGGGTATGGTCTCGGGATGGTCGATCAGTCGATTCGTCTTCCGGATCTGTCCGCCCGGCCGCACGAGCTCTCGGTGGAGCGGGTCATGTCCGCCTCCGCCGGACTGCTCTTCGCGGCGTGGACCAGGGGCTTCGATCTGTGGCTGGCGCAACCTGATTCGCTGCTGCTCACCGGCGAGGTGAATACCCCGTTCTTCTTCGAGACCGAGAACGGCGGGGTCAGGCACCCGCACTACGGCCGCTTCCTGCGCTTGGAGAACGAGCGGCTGGTGGAGCTGACCTGGGTGAGCGCGGACACCCGTGGCGCGGAGACCGTGGTTTCGGTGCAGTTCGTCCGGCAGCCGCGCGGCATCCGGCTGCGGCTACGGCACTCCGGCTTCGCCGACATGGCGGCGCGGGACGCGCACCGGGAGGCGTGGCCCGCGGTGCTGGAGCAGCTGGACAAGCGGCTGACCGCTGCCGTCGGGTAGTGGCGCGGCGCCGGGGCGAGTAGGTTCGGAGCGCTATTCGCGAACTCCCCGCACTCCCTCCCGAAAGGATCGTGATGCCAACTCGTAGCGCGCGCACCGCGTGGACCGGCGGCCTGCAGGACGGCTCCGGCCAGGTCGAACTGGCCAGCTCGGGCGTCGGCAAGTACGACGTGTCGTTCCCGAAGCGCTCCGCCGACGACGCGAACGGCGCCACCAGCCCGGAGGAGCTCATCGCCGCCGCGCACTCCTCCTGCTACGCCATGGCGCTCTCCGCGCAGATCGCCGCCGCGGGCGGCACCCCGGAGAGCCTGGACGTCACCGCCGACGTCACGCTCGGCCCCGACCCGGCCGGCGGCTTCCGGATCAGCCGGATCGCGCTGACCGTGCGCGGCAGGGCGGCCGGGATCGACGCCGACCAGTTCGCCACCGCGGCCGCCGAGGCCAAGGCGGGCTGCCCGGTCAGCAAGGCGCTCGCCGGTGTCTCCGATATCGCGCTGGACGCGACCTTCGAGTCCTGACCGGCCCGGCGGCGCTCCCGCACCGGGGGCGCCGCCGGATCAGGCGAACCAGCGCCGGGCGGCCGGGGTGTACATGGCGGGCACCGCCACCAGCACCGCGAGCACGTGCACCGCGCGCACCCCGGCGAGCAGCAGGCCGCTGGGCCCGAGTTCGGCGAACGGGTCGGCGAGCGAGTCCGCCGAGAGCAGCCTGGCCGCCGGCTCGACGACCAGCGAGGCCACCCCGGCGACGCCGATACCAACGGTGAGCAGCGCCCGCGCCCAGCGGTCACCGTGCACCATGCGCAGCACCACCGCGAGGACGAGCAGGTAGAGCGCGCCGCGCCAGAGCAGCGGGGCGGCGCCGGTGTCGCCGACCCGGGCCAGCCCCTCCAGCACGCCCGCGCCGAGCGCGGTGAGGAATCCGGCGCAGGCCACCCGGACCGGGCGTGGCGCCGCCGGACCGGTGGCGGGAAGGATGAGCGAACGGGCAGTGTCGGCCATACCGCCGACACTGCCCGTCGCGTAGCGAACCGCGGATCACGCCGCGGTAGCGACCCCTTCCCCTACCGGGGTACGGGGTGCGGCCGCGAACTCGGTGAGCGCCGCGAACAGCAACCCGAGCGCGACCCACAGCGTGCTGGAGACCGCCAGCGACGACACCCGGAACTCCCATAGCAGGCTGGCCGGGAAATCCGCCCCGACCTCGTTCACGCCGGGGAGCAGCACGTACCCGAGGATCACCACGACCACGAAGGCCGCGACCCCGCCGATCAGCCGCACCGAGCGCAGCTGCCCGGCCAGCAACCGGTAGCCGTAGGCCGCCGCGGCGACCGCGACCAGCCCGAGCAGCACGGCGGCCACCCAGAGCCAGGTGCGTTCGTCGATCGTCTCCGGATCGCCGACCGCGGGCGGATTCGCCGGGTACTTGAAGAACGGCACCGCCACGATGGCGAGCCAGCCGGCCAGCGCCACCGCGAGGCCGGAGAGCGGCCCGGTGCCGAAGCGCCGCAGCAGGTGCACCGCCGCGCCGACGAGCACGCCGAACGCCGCGCCGGCCAGGCCGAGCGCGAGGAACTGCCCGGCCTTCTGCCCGCTCCGGCTGACCAGCGCCTCGTCCTCGTCGTGCGAGTGCCCGGCCGGTTCGCCGGTGTGCGGATGGGCCGCGGCGGCCGCCTCCTCGATGGCGATGGCGGCCTCGACCTTGGGTTCGCCGACGAAGTAGCCGACGGTGGCGGCGAGCAGCCCCGCGAGCACCCCGGCGAGCAGCCCGCGCAGCAGCAGGGTCCTCCGGGATTCGGTCAGTGGCACGGCAGGCCGAGCAGGTGTCGTCCGTCGTGCATCAGCTCGTGCAGGTACATCCCGGAGCGGGAGACCGCGCCCTGGTCGAAGCCGACCAGGTAGAGCGTGAGCAGTGCGAGCAGGACGACGCCGACCGTGACCAGAACGGTGGCGAGTGATTCCGAGACCCGGGATGCGGGGGAGTGCGCGATGGCCATGTAGTTCCTCCTGGGGCGTACGCGTCCCCGTCGTGGTGGCGCGACGATGCCGGTGTCTGGCTGTGAACAGTGGCGCGACCGCTCCGGAGTCTCACCGGATTACCGCAGCACCCTCGCTTCTTCCACGGAAACTGTGACATCGCAAACCCCCCTCGTCAACAACGGTGACGAGGGGGGTGGCCGCGACCCGGGTCAGCCCTGCGGCTTGCCCGCCACGTCGAGCACGACCTCGAACTCCAGCAGCGAGGCCCCGGTCGCCACCGGCTTGCGCGCCTCGCCCGCGTGCGCCTCCCGCGCCGGGCCGTCCCGCCAGGCCGCGAAGGACTCCTCGGACTCCCACTGCGTCACCACGAAGTACCGGTTCTCGCCGGCGGTGGGGCGGAGCAGCTGGAAACCGAGGAAGCCGGGGGAGTTCTCCACCGCGTGCGCCCGGTGCGCGAAGCGCTTCTCCAGCTCGGCGCCGGCGCCCTCGGGAATCTCGATCGCATTGATCTTCACAACAGCCATGGCTCCAACGTAGCGGCTCGCGCCGCCTACGCTCGGTCCCCATGCTCTACGACGAAGGCGGCACGGGGGTGCCCATCCTGTTGCTGCACGGGCTCATGGGGAGCGCGCGAACCTGGAGCGACCAGCTGGGGTGGCTGCGCGAGTTCGGCCACGTGTACACCTTCGACGCGGCCGGGCACGGCCGTCCGGCGCCCGCCGAGCCGAGCACCGAGGCGTTCGTCGCCGATCTGGCCGCGGCCACCGCGGCGCTCGCCGAGCCCATGGTGCTGATCGGGCACTCCATGGGGGCGCTGCACGGGTGGGTCTTCGCGGCCGCGCACCCGGAGCGGGTGCGGGCTCTGGTGGTGGAGGACATCGCGCCGGATTTCCGCGGGCGCACCGCGGCCGGGTGGGCGGCCATGATCGAGGGCTGGCCCCAGCCCTTTCCGGACGAGGACGCGGTGCTCGGCTATTTCGGCGAGGTCGCGGGGCGCTATTTCCTGCGCGCATTCCGCCGCGATGCCGACGGATATCGGCTGCACGGGGCGGTCGCGACATTCCGGGATATCTCCGAGGAGTGGGGCGGCCGCGATTTCTGGGCGCAGTGGGCGGCGCTGCGGATTCCGGCGCTGCTGCTGGAGGGGGAATTCACCATCACGCCGCCGGGGCAGATGCGGCGCATGGCGGAACGGGCGGACACCCGCTACGTGTGGGTCGAGGGCGCCGGTCACCTCGTGCACGACGAGCAACCTCAGCGCTACCGCGAAGAGGTGCAGTCGTTCCTGCACGACGTCCTCGCACGCTGAGCTCGGCGGGGTAGCCGCGGTAGGCCCGTTGCGCTACCGCTCCCCTTCGCCGGCCAGGGCGAAGCGCCCGTCCGAGGTCTGCTCGACCAGCCCGTCCACGAGCAGCGAGTCGAGCGCCCTGCCACGCTGCCCCGGATCCCGCGGCCAGGCGAGGTCCAGCCGCAGCCGCTCGACCGGCCCCTCGGCGGCGCGCAGCACGTCGAGCAGCCGCCCGCGCGCCTGGCGGTCGGTGCCCTCGTACTTCTGGGTCTTCCGCACCACCTCGGCCGCGGGCCGCCCCGCGGCGACCCACGCGCAGCGCGGCAGCGGGCAGGCATCGCAGGCGGGCGCGCGGGCCGTGCAGACGGTGGCGCCCAGCTCCATGAGCGCGGCCGAGAAGACCGCCGCCCGCCGCACCGGGGCGGGCAGCAGCGCCTCGGTCTCCGGCAGATCGCGCGGCGACGGATTCCCGGCATCCCCGAGCCCGTGCACCGCGCGCGCCACCACCCGGCGCACATTGGTGTCGACCACCGGCACCCGCTGCCCGTAGGCGAAGCAGGCCACCGCGCGCGCCGTGTAGGCGCCGATCCCGGGCAGCGCGAGCAGCGCCTCGACATCGTCGGGCACCGCGTCGCCGTACCGCTCGGCCAGCACCGTCGCGCACTCGTGCAGCCGCAGCGCCCGGCGCGGGTACCCGAGCTTGCCCCAGGCCCGCAGCACCTCGGCCTGCGAGGCGGCGGCCATGGCCGACGGCACCGGCCAGCGGGCCACCCACTCCCGCCAGATCGGCTCCACCCGCACCACCGGCGTCTGCTGCAGCATGATCTCGCTCATCAGGATCTGCCACGCCGTCACCCCCGGCCTGCGCCAGGGCAGGTCCCGCGCGGTGGCGGCGTACCAGTCGATCAGCACATCGGTGTCGATCGCGCCGTAGGCCGGCAGTGTGCGCGCGGCGGCGCCTCTCCTCACGGTTTCCCACCTCGTCCTGCACAATGGTCGCTATGCCTGGATCCAACCCGATCAGTTCGTGGAAGTCCCTGCGCGAGGGTAACGACCGCTTCGTCAACGGCACGCTCGAGCACCCCGGTCAGGGGGCGGCGGACCGCGCGAAGCTGGTGGAGGGGCAGCACCCGACCGCAATCCTGTTCGGCTGCGGCGATTCTCGCGTCGCCGCCGAGCTGATCTTCGATCGGGGCCTCGGCGACATGTTCGTGGTGCGCACCGCGGGTCACGTGGTGGACGGCTCGGTGCTCGGCTCCATCGAGTACGGCGTCGCCGTGCTGAACGTCCCGCTCATCGTGGTGCTCGGCCACGACAGCTGCGGCGCCGTGAAGGCAACCATCGACACGCTGGACGGCGGCGCCGTCCCCGGCGGCTTCATCCGCGACGTGGTCGAGCGGGTCGCGCCCTCGATTCTGGCGGGCAGGCGCGAGGGGCTCTCCACGGTGGACGAGCTGGAGGCGCGGCACGTGGTGGAGACCGGCAACCTGATCACCGAGCGTTCGGCGATCGTGGCCGAGCGGGTCAAGGCGGGCACGCTCGCCATCGCCTGCGTGAACTACAAGCTCGCCGAGGGCAAGGCATGGCTGCACCACGTGATCGGGGACGTCGGCGAAGCCGTCTGACCACTTGTCCGGGCATCCGCCCAGGTAGAGCTGGTCCGAGGCGGCCGGGCCCGGCCGACACGCCGAGGCCCTCGGCCCGCGATCCAGGCGCTGCGCTTACCGTTGAGGCGTGCTGGAACCCACTGGGCCGCTGCCTCCCGAGATCTACTGGCGACGTCGTGTTTTCGCCATCGGCATTCTGGTCCTCGCGCTCGCGCTGGTGATCTGGCTGGTGGTGATGGTCGCCAGGGGCGGCACCTCACCCGGCGGCGCCGCCGCGACCAGCACCACGACGGAGGTGGCGCCGCCGGCGGGCGGCTCGGGTTCGAGCGCGGCGAGCGGCACGGCCGCCTCGGATGTCGCGCCCTGCTCGGACCAGTCGCTCGCGGTGAAGGTGAGCGTCGGGCAGCCGACCTACCGCAAGGGTGAGCAGCCGGTGTTCGGCATCGTCATCACGAATATCTCCGCGGCGCCGTGCAGCCGGGACATGGGCTCGGGCATGCAGCAGATCTCGGTGCAGACGCTGGACGGCACCCGCAGGCTGTGGAACAGCGTGGACTGCTACCCCGACGGGCAGCCCGACATCAGGACGCTGGAGCGCGGGCAGCAGGCGGCGTTCACGGTCACCTGGTCCGGCTCGACCTCGCAGCCGAACTGCGCCGGCGAGCGGGTGCCGGTCCCGTCCGGCGCCTACGCGGTGCTCGCCCAGCTCGGCGGGGTGAAGAGCACCGCCGAGCCCTTCAACATCGCCTGAGCGGGCGGCCCAGCCGAACGCCGCGGCGGGGCCGGGCAGCGCGGGCCGGGCTCAGCCGACCTCCGCGGGCTCGGCGGACCGCCCCGGCTCGGCGGAGCGCGCGCGCCGGAGCCCGGCCAACCGCAGCGCCGAGCGCACGTCGGAGACCTCGTGCACCTTCATCCCGGTCTTGCGAGCATCGAACCCGGGCGGCACCAGCGCGGTGCCGAACCCGAGCCGCTCCGCCTCGGCCAGCCTGCGCGCCGCATTCGTCACCCGGCGCACCTCACCCGCCAGCCCGACCTCGCCGAGGATCACCCACCCCGGCGGCAGCGCGACATCCCGCGCCGCGCTCGCCAGCGCCAGCGCGACGGCCAGGTCGGCCACCGGCTCGACCAGCCGCATGCCGCCGACGGTGGCGGCGTAGACGTCCTGCTTGCCCACGTACACCCCGCAGCGGCTCTGCAGCACCGCCAGGATCATGGAGACCCGGTTGTAGTCCAGCCCGCTCACCGCGCGCCGCGGCGCGGGCGCCTGGGTGTCGACGGTGAGCCCCTGCACCTCGCTCACCAGCGGCCGCTTGCCGTCCATGGCGACGGTCACCGCGGTGCCTGGCACGGTGTCGGTGCGGTGGTGCAGGAACAGCCCGGACGGGTCGGCCACCCCGACGATGCCGTAGTCGTGCAGCTCGAAGCAGCCCACCTCGTCGGCGCTGCCGAAGCGGTTCTTCAGCCCGCGCACCATGCGCAGCGTGGTGTTCTTGTCGCCCTCGAACTGCAGCACCACGTCGACCAGGTGCTCCAGCGTGCGCGGGCCCGCCACGCTGCCGTCCTTGGTGACGTGGCCGACCAGCAGCACCGCGATCCCGCTCGCCTTTGCCAGCGAGGTGAGCGCCGCGGTCACCGCGCGCACCTGGCTGACGCCGCCGATCACGCCGTCCTCGGCCGGGGCGATCATGGTCTGCACCGAGTCGACCACCAGCAGCGTCGGCCGCACCTGCTCGACGTGGCCGAGCACCACCGCCAGATCGGACTCGGCCGCCAGGTACACCCGCTCGTGCACCGCCCCGGTGCGGTCGGCGCGCAGCCGCACCTGCCCGGCCGACTCCTCCGCGGTCACGTACAGCGAGCGCTCGTCGCGCGCCGCGGCCCAGCGGTGCGCGACCTCGAGCAGCAGCGTCGACTTGCCCACCCCCGGCTCGCCGGAGAGCAGCACCACCGAGCCGGGCACGACGCCGCCGCCGAGCACCCGGTCCAGCTCGCCGACCCCGGTCGAGCGCGCTCTGGTGACCGTGGAGTCGATGCTGGAGATCGGCGCCGCCGCGGTGCTCGGCAGCATGGCCTTGCGCGCGGCCGGGCCCGCGGCCGCGATGACCGGCACCGTCTCCTCGACGGTGCCCCAGGCCCCGCAGCCGGGGCACTTGCCCACCCATTTCGCCACGTCGTGCGCGCACGCGGAGCATCGGAAGGTCGGCTTGAGTTTGGCCACACCGGCACCTTACGGCCGGGTGCCGACAGGCGGCGGAACGCAGGCGGCCGCCGCACCGGGAGGTGCGACGGCCGCCTGGAGAACGGGTCAGTGCCCGCCCGAGCCCTCCTTGGCGGGGCCGGACAGGTCGGAGAGGTGCCGGTCGACGGCGAGCCCGGCATCCACCGGCACCGAGACCTGCACGGTGCCGTTCTCCTTGAAGTTGAAGGACACGGTGTAGGTGAGGCCGGGCGCGATCGGCTTGGTGAGCCCGGTGATCTCGATCTTGGCCGGCTTTGCCTCCGGGTCGGTGCCCTGGGTAGGCGCGCCCTCGGTGTCCAGGCCGGGCACCGCCGTGCCGCTCGGCGCCGGGGTGGTGGTCGGGGCCTGGGTGGTGCTGCTCGCGGCGCCGCCGTGCCCGCCGGGGCTGTGCGCCGCCTCGGCCGCCGCGACCTCGCCCGCGGCGACGACGACCTGGCTCGGCCCGACCACGACCCGGCTCTGCCCGGCGGGCGGGGTGATCCGCACCGGGCCGAGGTCGGTGGTGATGCTGGTCAGCTCGTCGGTGACGGTGCTGCTGTTGTTGACGATGGAGAGCGCGATCACCGCCGAGCCGCCGACCTGCAGGGTCTGCGTCTCCTTCGGGTAGACGATGTGCACGTTGAGCAGGGAGAGCTGTCCGACCTCGGCGTGGGTGCCGTTGATCGCGGCCTTCTGATCGGCGGTCTGCGCGACCTGTCCGGCGCTGCACCCGGTGAGCGCCAGAGCGGCGCCCGCTGCCAGCGCGGCACAGGCAGTCACAGCTTTCATGGCAATCACGGGTTGTCCTCCATGTCGACCGGGCTCGTCCCTCGGGGGGAGAGTACTAACTAGGGAGCGTAGTAGTCGAGATCCGGGCCCGGTGCGGCGGGCGGCGGTCCGGGCCGGACACGGGGCACCCGGCATCCGTTCGGTAACGGTTCCGCGGGCGGTGTTACGGGCACCGGGCGGCGGCCGGCGCGGCGCACGCTCAGGTGCTGGCGATATAGCCTACGCGCACAACAGAATGCACACCCTTTCACGCCTGTCAACCCCTGTGGTCTGCCCGTTGTGGCCCTGACCTGCACAGTTGATCGCACCGTTATCGAGCCGCATGTTAAACTGTGAACATCGAAAGGGGCACGGGACACATGATTTTTAAGGTCGGAGACACCGTCGTTTACCCCCACCACGGAGCGGCGCTGATCGAAGCAATCGAGACTCGCACCATCAAAGGCGAGCAGAAGGAGTATCTGGTCCTCAAGGTCGCACAGGGCGATCTCACCGTTCGAGTCCCCGCGGCGAATGCCGAATATGTCGGCGTCCGGGATGTCGTCGGGCAGGAAGGCCTCGATCGAGTCTTCCAGGTCCTGCGTGCGCCGCACACCGAGGAGCCGACCAACTGGTCCCGCCGCTACAAGGCCAACCTGGAGAAGCTCGCCTCCGGCGATGTGAACAAGGTGGCCGAGGTGGTTCGGGATCTCTGGCGTCGCGAGCAGGACCGCGGTCTTTCCGCCGGCGAAAAGAGGATGCTGGCGAAGGCTCGCCAGATTCTCGTGGGCGAGCTGGCACTGGCCGAGGGTACCGACGGCGACAAAGCCGACACCATTCTCGACGAGGTACTCGCCGCGGCTTCCTGACCGCGAGCACACATTCTGTGAACAACGCCGACCGCGTCGTCGCGTTGGTGCCTGCCGCCGGCCGGGGTGTGCGCCTGGGTGAAACTCTGCCCAAGGCGTTCGTCCCGGTCGGCGGCACGCCCATGATCAAGTTGTCCGTCGATGGGTTGATCGCCTCCGGGGCGGTCGACGGGATTGTCGTGATGGTCCCGCCCGAGCTGGTAGAGAGCGCCGTTGCCCTGCTCCCCGGCTCGGTGCGGGTCGTCGTCGGCGGCGCCGAGCGCACCGATTCGGTGCGCGCCGGGCTGGCCGCCGCGGCCGATGCCACGCACGTCCTCGTCCATGACGCGGCCCGCGCCCTCACCCCGCCCGATCTGGTGCGCCGCGTGGTCGCCGCGCTGCGCGCCGGGCACGATGCCGTCATTCCCGCGCTGCCGGTGGTGGACACCGTGAAGAGCGTCGACCGCGACGGCGTCGTCACCGGCACCCCCGATCGCGGCGGGCTCCGCGCCATCCAGACCCCGCAGGGCTTCGCCGCCGAGCCGCTGCGCCGGGCGTACGCCGATCCGGCGCTCAGCGCCACCGACGACGCCGGGCTCGTCGAGCGGCTCGGAATTCCGGTGCACACCGTGGCGGGCGATCCATTGGCATTCAAGATCACTACTCCGCTCGATCTGATTCTGGCCGGTGCGGTGCGCGCGGGTGAATGGCAGGCGGTATGACGATGCGGGTCGGAATCGGCAGCGACGTGCACCCGATCGAGCCGGGCCGCCCGTGCTGGATGGCGGGATTGTTGTTTCCGGACGACGACGGTTGTTCCGGTCACTCGGACGGCGATGTCGCCGCGCACGCGCTCTGTGACGCATTACTCTCCGCCGCCGGGCTCGGCGATGTCGGCGCGGTATTCGGCACCGGCCGCCCGGAATGGGCGAATGTCTCCGGAGCGGCCATGCTCACCGAGGTGCGCCGAATTCTGGACGAGGCGGGATTCGCGGTGGTGAACGCCGCCGTGCAGGTGATCGGGAATCGGCCCAAGATCGGGCCGCGCCGCGCCGAGGCGCAGAAGGTACTGGGTGAACTGCTCGACGCGCCGGTCTCGGTCTCCGGAACCACCACCGACGGGCTCGGGCTCACCGGCCGCGGCGAGGGAATCGCCGCGGTGGCCACCGCGCTGCTCGGACCGCGCCGAGCCGCCGCCGGCTGAGACCGCCGGACCGATGGCGCCTACCGAGACCGCGCCACCGCCGCCGCTGAACGGCGTGTCGAGCGGAGCCGCCGCGACGGCGGGGATTTTATACCAGCTAAGATGAGCGCCCGTGACTCTGCGCCTCTTCGACACCGACACGCGGACCATGCGCGATTTCGCGCCACTGGTCCCCGGCCGTGCGTCGGTGTACCTCTGTGGCGCCACCGTGCAGGGTCAGCCCCATATCGGTCACCTCCGCAGCGGCGTCGCCTTCGACATCCTGCGCCGGTGGTTGCAGGCGCAGGGCAATGACGTGCTCTTCATCCGCAATGTCACCGATATCGACGACAAGATCCTGAACAAGGCCGCCGAGGCGGGCCGCCCGTGGTGGGAGTGGGCCGCCACGCACGAGCGCGCCTTCGACGAGGCGTACCGCACCCTCGGCGTGCTGCCGCCCTCGGCCGAGCCGAGGGCCACCGGGCACATCGGCCAGATGGTCGAGCTCATGCACCGGCTGATCGACCGCGGCCACGCCTACGCCTCCGACGGCAATGTCTACTTCGACGTGCTCAGCTACCCGCGGTACGGCGAGCTCTCCGGGCACCGGCTGGACGACGTGCACCAGGGCGAGAGCGCCGGCTCCGGCAAGCGCGACCCGCGCGACTTCACGCTCTGGAAGGCCGCCAAGCCGGGTGAGCCGAGCTGGCCGTCGCCGTGGGGCGCGGGCCGGCCCGGCTGGCACCTGGAGTGCTCCGCCATGGCCGAGTACTACCTCGGCCCCGAATTCGACATCCACTGCGGTGGAATGGATCTCATCTTCCCGCACCACGAGAACGAGATCGCCCAGTCCAAGGCGGCCGGCGACGGGTTCGCCCGCTACTGGCTGCACAACGGCTGGGTCACCATGGGCGGGGAGAAGATGTCCAAGTCGCTGGGCAATGTGCTCAGCGTGCCGAATGTGCTGAAGCAGGTGCGCGCCGTCGAGCTGCGCTTCTACCTCGGCAGCGCGCACTACCGCTCCAAGCTGGAGTACTCGGACAAGGCGCTGCACGATGCCGCCGCCTCCTACCAGCGCATCGAGTCCTTCCTGCTCCGGGTCGCCGAGCGCGGCGGCCCGGTCGCCGCGGGCACCTGGACCGACGCCTTCGCCGACGCCCTCGATGAGGACCTCGCGGTGCCGCGCGCGCTCGCCGAGATCCACCACGTGGTGCACACCGGCAACAAGGCGCTGGAGGGCGGGCAGGTCGAGGCAGCGCGCGAGCTGGCCGGACAGGTCCGCGCCATGCTCACCGTCTTCGGGGTCGACCCCTTCGACCCGCACTGGTTCGCACCCCGTGACTCCGGCGCCGCCACCGGCGCGCTCGACGTCCTGGTGCGCGCCGAACTCGACCGCAGGCAGCAGGCGCGCACCGACCGCGACTGGGCCACCGCCGACGCCGTGCGGGATCGCCTGCATGCGGCCGGTATCGAGGTCACCGACACCCCAGCGGGCCCCGAGTGGAGCCTCGCCGACGTGGCAGGAAAGGCCGACTGATGGCAGGCAACTCACAGCGCCGCGGCGCTATTCGCAAGGGCAGCACCAAGAAGGGCGCCACCGTCGGCTCCGGCGGGCAGCGCAGGCGCGGGCTGGAGGGACGCGGCGCCACGCCGCCCGCCGAGGCCAGGACGAAGCATCCCGCCGCCAAGCGGGCGGCGGCCAAGGCGAAGGCGGCCGCTCAGGGGCGGCCCGCCGGTAAGGGCGGGCGGGCCACCGCCGGGCGCCGGGGTGACGACGGGCCGGAGATGGTGCTCGGGCGGAACCCGGTGGTCGAGTGCCTGCGGGCCGGGGTTCCGGCCTCGGCGCTGTACGTGGCCGTCGGGACCGAGAACGACGAGCGGCTCACCGAGAGCGTGAAGATCGCGGCGGATACCGGGATCTCGATCCTCGAGGTGCCGCGGACGGATCTCGATCGGCTCAGCGCCAATGGGCTGCACCAGGGTGTGGCCCTGCAGGTGCCCGCGTATCGGTACGCGCACCCGGATGATCTGCTGCTGCGGGCGCGGGAGTCCGGTGGGCCCGCGCTGCTCGTCGCGCTGGACAATATCTCCGACCCGCGCAACCTCGGGGCCGTCGTCCGCTCGGTGGCCGCGTTCGGCGGGCAGGGGGTGCTGATTCCGCAGCGGCGCAGCGCGGGCGTCACCGCGGTCGCCTGGCGGACCAGCGCCGGGGCCGCCGCCCGGCTTCCGGTCGCCCGCGCTACGAATCTCACTCGGACGCTCAAGGATTGGGCTTCCCGGGGGATTCGGGTCGTCGGGCTGGATGCCGAGGGGACCACGACGCTCGACGACTTCGACGGGACCGATCCGACCGTCGTCGTGGTCGGCTCCGAGGGCAAGGGGCTCTCCCGGCTGGTCCGGGAGAACTGCGACGAGATTCTGAGCATTCCCATGGCGGGGGATGTCGAGTCGCTCAACGCCTCCGTAGCGGCCGGCGTGGTGCTGTCCGAGATCGCGCGGCAGCGGCGGCGCTGAGACAGCGGTAAAGCCGCTCCGGCCCCGTAGAATTCGAGCAATGGTGATACCGAACCAGCCGATCGGGCAGCCGGTCGAGCATCCCAACGCCACGGCGATCCTGTTTCTCGGGGCTGTGAGTATCTTGTGCTGCGGGCTCGCCGGGCCCGTGGCGTGGGCCATGGGGCGGCGGGCGCTGGATCAGATCGAGGAGTCGGGGGGTGCCTATGGCGGGCGGGCCCAGGTTCTGGTGGGGTACGTGCTCGGGATCGTCGGCACGATCCTGATGGTGATCATCGCGATTCTGTTCGTGCTGATCACCCTGGGCGGCAACGCTTGAGTCGGGTGGTCAGTCGAGGCTGGGCCTGGTCTGGACGTTGTCGCCCCAGGTGGGCCACTCCTCGCTGAGCTTGCCGGTCCAGGTGGGGCGGCGCTGTTCCTTGAACGCCGACATGGCCTCGGTGCCGTCGATGCTGTGGGCAACCTGCTGGTTGAGGTCTGTTTCCAGGCGGCCGACCATGTCGGGGGTCATGCCGAGGCCCTCCCAGAGGAGGCGTTTGGAGAGGGCGACGGGGAGGGGGGCGGAGCCGCCCGCGATGTCGTGGGCTACGGCCAGCGCGGTCGGGAGCACCTCGCCGCCGGGGAGGCAGGCATTGGCCAGCCCCATGGCCTTGGCTTCCTCACCGTCGAAGGTGCGGCCGGTGAGCATGATGTCCGCGGCATTCGCCATGCCGACGAGCCGCGGCAGGGTCCAGTGGGCGGAGCCGTCGGCCAGGACGCCCCTGCGCACCTGGTTCAGGCCGTAGATGGCGTCCCTGGCCATGTAGCGGAGGTCGCATTGCAGGGCCAGGGCCAGGCCGATCCCTACCGCGTGGCCGTTCACCGCCGCTATGACGGGCTTGCGGACCTTCCAGGGCGGGGGGTCCAGGGTGCCGCTGACCTCGCCGACCCGGCTGGAGAGGTCCGCCCCCGCGCAGAACGCGGGCGGCGTGCCGGTGATCACCACCGCGCGGATGGCGTCCTCGGCGTCGCACCGCTGGAGTGCGACGCCGAGCTCGGCGGCCATCGCGGGAGTGAAGGCATTCTGCTGGGCCGGACGATTCAGGGTCAGCACGGCGATGCCCGCGGAGACATCGACGAGCAGTTCCGAACTCATGCCTTGCGATGTTAGCCGACTCCGGCCGCGGGAAACCGGGGGTCGACGGGGTTGCCCGGAGATCGCCTCAGCGCAGGATCTTGCGGCCGATGGCGTACTTGTGCACCTCGGTCGGGCCGTCGTAGAGCCGGAACGCGCGCATGTCGCGGAAGATCATCTCGACCACGGTCTCGTCGCTGATCCCGATCCCGCCGAGCACCTGGACGCAGCGGTCCGCCACCTTGAACAGCTCCTCGGAGACGTACGCCTTCGCGATCGAGCTCTCGTGCCGCGCCTTCTCGCCGCGGTCCATCAGCCAGCAGGCGTGCCAGATCGTCAGGCGGCACTGGTGCAGCGCGATCTCGTTGTCCGCGAGCAGGAACGACACGCCCTGGTGCTCGCCGATGGTCTTGCCGAACGCGGTCCTGGTCTTGGCGTGCGCGATGGCGATGCTCTGCGCCCGCTCGGCCGCGCCCAGCCAGCGCATGCAGTGCGTGAGCCGGGCCGGGGCCAGCCGCAGCTGGGCATAGCGCAGCGCCTGGCCCGCCTCGCCGAGCAGCGCCTCCTTCGGCAGCGTCAGGTTCTCGAAGCGGACGACGCCGTGGCCCGCCACATAATTGCGGTCCATGGTGTTCATGGTCCGCTCGATCACGATGCCGGGCGTGGAGCCCTCGGTGAGGAAGAGCGTCGGCCCCTCCGGCAGGTGCGGGTTCGGCGCCAGCCGGGCCATGATGATCCAGGTCTTGGCGCCGTTCGCGCCGGTGATCAGCCACTTGCGGCCGTTGACGGTGAAGTTCTCGCCGTCGAAGGTGGCCTCGGTGGCGAGCTGCGCCGGGTCCGAGCCGGCGCCGTCCGGCTCGGTCATGGCGAAGACCGAGCGCTGGTGCCCGGCGATCACCGGGGCCAGGAACCGCCGCACCTGCTCCGGGTTCGCGATCTTGCTCAGCAGGTACATATTGCCCTCGTCGGGCGCGGCGCAGTTCATCGCGACCGGGCCGAGCGTCGACCACCCCGCCGCCTCGTAGAGCACCGCCTGCTCGGCATGGGTCAGCCCGCGCCCGCCGAGCTCCACGGGGGCCTGCACGGTGAGCAGCCGCTCCGCCCTGGCCAGCTCGACCAGCTCCTGGCGCAGCTCGTCGGTGGGGCCGTGCTGGGTGAGCCGCGGATCGCGCTCGAACGGCACGATCTTGTCGATCACGAACTGCCGGACGCGGTCACGCTCCGCGGCGAGCTCGGCGGGAATCTCGAAGTCGATCATTGCGCACCATTCGGTCGGGGGGCCGGTGCATCGAAGCATACGAAATCCGGCACACCTGACTGAAGGCGGTTGCCATCAAACCGTGGCGGCTACCGGACGCCTGCGCGCGCCGCGCCGCCCGACCACCCGGCACACCAGGTAGATGACGAACGAGATGGTGGTGACGAAGGTGGAGACCGGCACCCCCGGCGCCAGCGAGAGCAGGATTCCGCCCACCGCGGCCACCTCGGCGAAGAGCACCGCGAGCACCGTGGCCCGCACCGGGCTCGCGGTCACCTGCGCGGCCGCCGCGGCCGGGGTGATCAGCAGCGCCAGCACCAGCAGCGCGCCGACGATCTGCACGCCGAACGCCGCGGTGATGCCGAGCATGACCGCGAAGACCACCGAGAGCGCCCGCACCGGCACCCCGCGCGCCTGCGCCACCTCCGGGTCGGTGCTGGCGAAGAGCAGCGGCCGGTAGATCAGCGCCAGCACCGCGAGCACCCCGGCGGTGCAGGCGATGAGCAGCGTCAGCCCGCTGTACCCGACGCTCACCACCTGCCCGGTGAGCAGCGAGAACTTGGAGCCCGCGCGCTCCGGGCCGAGCCAGAGGAAGAGCACCGAGAGCCCGAGCCCGAAGGAGAGCACCACCGCGATCACCGAATCGCGCTCCCGCGCCTTGCTGCCGAGCAGGCCGAAGAGCACCGCCGCGATCACCGAGCCGACGATGGCGCCGAGCCCGACGCCGATCCCGGCGAGCAGCGCGGCGGCCGCGCCGGTGAGCGAGAGCTCGCTGGTGCCGTGCACCGCGAAGGACATCTGCCTGCTCACCACCAGCGGCCCGATCACCCCGGCGAGCAGCCCGAGCAGCGCCGCCGCGAGCAGCGCCTGCTGCACGAAGTCGTAGCCGATGAGGTTGGCCGTGGTGGCGAAGTCGAAGGTCTTGCCGAGCACGGCGCCGAGCTTGTCGATCACCGGGAGGCCCCGTTCCTGGCCACGCCCGGCCCGAACTCCTCGGCGCCGTGGCAGTGCGCGCCCGCGGTGCCGAGCGCGTCCATGGTGTCGCCGGTGCCGACCACGACGAGCCGGCCGCGCACCCGGAGCACCTCGACGTCGGTGCCGTACAGCTCGGAGAGCACCGCCGAGGTCATCACCTCGTCCGGGGTGCCGATCCGGAAGCGGCCGTTCACCAGGTAGATCACCCGGTCCACCAGCGGCAGCACCGGGTTGATCTCGTGCGTCACGAAGAGCACGGCGGTGCCGCTGCTCCGCCTGCGGCGGTCGATCAGCTCGGCCACCAGCCGCTGGTTGGCCAGGTCCAGGCTGAGCAGCGGCTCGTCGCAGAGCAGCACCCGCGGATCGCCGACCAGCGCCTGCGCCACCCGCAGCCGCTGCTGCTCGCCGCCGGACATGGATTCCAGCGGGGCGTCGGCGTACCCCTGCGCGCCGACGTCGGCGATGGCGGCGCGCACCCGGCGCGCGCGCTCGGCGCGGTGCCGCAGCCCGAGCCCCCAGCGGTGCCCGTCCACCCCGAGCCCGACCAGGTCGACGCCGCGCAGCTGCACCCCGGCGTCGATGGTCTTCTGCTGCGGCACGTAGCCGATGTGCGGGTTGCCGGTGCGCGCGGGCGCACCCGCGATGGTCGCGCTGCCCCGGCTCAGCGCCAGCTGCCCGAGCAGCACCTTGAGCAGCGAGGTCTTCCCCGACCCGTTCGGCCCGAGTACCACGACGAATTCGCCCGGCGCCACCTCCAGATCGAGCCCCTCCCACAGGGTGCGCGAGCCGAAGGCGAGCCTGGCATCGGTGAGCCGGACGGCGGGCGTGATCGCCCGGTCGACCGGTACGCCGGATTCGGTGGTCATGCGGTCCTCACGCGGAGCTCACCGCCGTGGCGAGCGCCTCGGCGTTTGCGGTCTGCCAGGCGATGTAATCCACACCGTCGGGCAGGGTTTCGGCTACCTCGAGCACCGGAATGCCGTTCTGCTGCGCGAGGCCGCGCAGGTCCTGGGTGATCCGGCCCTCGGTCTGCACGTTGTACACCAGCACGCGCACCTGCTTGCCGGTGAGCAGGTCCCTGGTGGCGGCGACGGCGGCCGGAGCCGGGTCGGTCTCCTGCTCGATCGCCTCCTGGAACTCCGCCGGAGTCAGGTCGCGCACCTTCGCGGCGCGCAGCAGATAGTAGGCGAGCGGCTCGGTCTGCAGCACCGGGGTGTCCGGGCGCTGGGCGGCGATCCGGTCGGTCACCGCGGTGATGCCCGCGAGCCTGCCCTTGAACTCGGCGGCGCGGTCGGTGTAGCCCTGCGCGTGCTCGGCGTCGAGGGTGCCGAGCTCGGCGGCGATCCGGTCCGCGACGGTGGCGACCGTGGTCACGTCGTACCAGACGTGCTCGTTCTCCTCGGACTTGTCCGTGCGCACCGCGTAGGCCTCGACCGACGGGGTGTCGCGGCCGTCCAGCGCCTGCTCCACGAACTCGTCGTAGCCGCCGCCGTTGAAGACCACCAGGTCGGCGTCGGCGATGTGCGCGGTCTCGCCCGCCGACGACTCGTGCGAGTGCGGGTCGGCCGAGGGGTCGGTGATCAGCGACTCGACCTCGGCGTCCGGCCCGGCGACCGCCGCGGCCACGCTGCCCCAGACGTCGGTGGAGGCCACCACCGACGGCTTGCCGGAATCCTCCGAGCTGCCGCACGCGGTCAGGGCGAACACCGTCGCCGCGCCGACGGCGAGACCGGCGGTGCGGAGGAAGAATCGAGTGGCCACGGAGCTGCTCCTGCGGGTAATGGAAACCGTTTCCGTTTCACTTTAGCAGGGGGAACGACCCGCCGCGCCCCGGGTGCCGGAAATGCGCGAGGCCCGTGCGATCACCGATCGCACGGGCCTCGCGCACGGTTCAGACCAGCACCTCCGCCTGCTGGCTCAGCAGCTGGGCGCAGCGGAGCAGCCCGAGGTGGCTGTACGCCTGCGGGTGATTGCCGAGCGATCGCTCGGCAACCGGGTCGTACTCCTCGCTGAGCAGCCCGGTGGGCCCGGCCGCCGCCACCAGCTGCGCGAAGAGCGCCTCGGCGTCCGAGCGCTTGCCGATCAGCAGGTACGCCTCGATGAGCCAGGCGGCGCAGAGGTGGAAGCCGCCCTCGCCGCCGGGCAGCCCGTCGTCGTGGTGGTACCGGTACACCGTCGCGCCGCTGCGCAGCTCCGCCTCGGTGGCGACCACGGTGGCGTGAAAGCGCGGGTCGGAGGGGTCGATCAGCCCGGAGAGGCCGATGTGCAGGGTGGCGGCGTCCAGGTCGGTGCCGTCGTAGGCGGCGGTGTAGGACTGCACCTCGTCGTTCCAGCCCTTGGTCTTGACCTCCGCGGCGATGGTGTCGCGGAGCACCGTCCACTCGGGGTCGATCGGCCGGTCGAACTTCTGCGCCAGGGTGAGCGCGCGGTCCACCGTGAGCCACCCCATGACCTTGGAGTACACGTGGTGCCGCGGGTTGCCGCGGATCTCCCAGATGCCGTGGTCCGGCTCCTGCCAGCGCCGCTGCACCGCGGCGACCATGTCCTGCACCAGCTCCCAGTCGGCGTCCGGCAGGGCGCTGGCCGGGTCGGTGATGCCGTGCCTGCCGCGGGCGGCGGCCAGGTTGGCGATCAGGTCGACGATCGGGCCGAAGACGTCGAGCTGGACCTGCATGTTGGCGGCGTTGCCGACGCGCACCGGGCGCGAGCCCGCGTAGCCGGGGAGCTGGTCGATCACCGCCTCGGGGGGCAGCGTCTCGCCGTAGATCGTGTACAGCGGGTGCAGCCGCTCCGGGCCGGGCAGCGTCTCCAGCACCCGGTGCACCCAGGCCAGGTAGGCGTCGGCCTCGCCGACCGAGCCCAGCGACACGAGCGCCTGCGCGGTGAGCGCGGCATCGCGCAGCCAGCAGTAGCGGTAGTCCCAGTTGCGCACGCCGCCGATGTCCTCCGGCAGCGAGGTGGTGGCGGCGGCCAGGATCGAGCCCGAGGGCGCGTGCACCAGCCCGCGCAGGGTGAGCGCGGAGCGCTTCATCAGGTCCGGCTTGAGCGGCGGCAGCTCCAGCCCGGCGGCCCAGCCGGACCAGTACTGCTCGGCCAGCGCCCTGCGCTCCGGCTCCGGCGTCATGGCCGGGGTCAGATCCTCGGTGCCGCAGCGCAGTTCGAGCACGACCGGGGCGACCGCCGGGTCGACGACGGCGTAGGCGTAGTCGTGCGAGCCGTCGCTGCGGATCTCCCACTGCACGCCGGGCGAGCGCAGCACCATCGGGTCGTTGGTGCCGAGCACCCGCAGCCCGGCCGGCTCGGCCTCCATGCTCACCGGCACCTGCCCGAACTCCGGGCGCGGGGCGAAGGTGATCACGGCCTTGGCGGTGCCGGTGACGACGCGGGTCAGGTCGGTGCGGTCCGGCGCGACGTCGTGCGGCAGGTAGTCCACGACGCCGAGGCTGGCCCAGCGGGTCTCGACGGTCATGGTGCCGTCCACGTAGCGCTGCGAGAGCGGCAGCCCGGGGCGCTCGGGGGCGATGGTGAAGTGGCCGGCCTGCGGGCCGCCGAGCAGGTGCGCGAAGACCGCGGCGGAGTCCGGCTCGGGGTGGCAGAACCAGGTGACGGTGGCGTCCGGGGTGAGCAGCGCCACCGAGCGCGGGCTGGCCAGCATGGTCAGCCGCTCGATCCGCGGTGCGCTGGCGCCCGCCAGCCAGGTGCGGCGCTCCTCCAGCAGGAAGGCGAGCGCGCGGGAGACGTCCTCGGTGCTCTGCACCCGGTACCCGGCCAAGCTCTCGCCCGCGCCGACCTTGATGCCGACGTCCGGGCCGGAGAGCACGCGGAACGCCTTCTCGTCGGTGACGTCGTCGCCGAAGAAGACCGCGGCCGACGCCCCCTCCTGGTGCCGGATGGTGTCCAGCGCCGAGCCCTTGTCGGTGGGCACCACCGCGAGCTCGATCACCTCCTTGCCCTCGGTCACCTGCACCCCGACCCAGCAGGCCGCGCCCTGGCGCACCTTGCCGAGCGCGCGCCTGCCCACCTCGGGGCTGGCATTGCGCACGTGCAGCGCGGAGCTGGCCGGCTTGTTCTCGACCGTGGTGCCCGGGTTCTCCTCCGCGATCTTGGCCAGCTCGCCCTGCACCTCGCGCAGCAACTGCTTGGCGTCGTTGTCGATGGCGTGCACGAAGCCCACGTCGAACTCCGAGCCGTGGCTACCGATCAGCTGCACCTCGACCGGGAGCCGGGAGAGCGCCGCCAGATCGCGCAGGGCCCGGCCGGAGATCACCGCGGCGGTGGTGCCGGTGAGCCCCGCGAGCGCGCGTAGCGCGTTCACCGATTCGCGGTGGGGAAACGCCTCCGCCGGGTCGGAGACGATGGGCGCGATGGTCCCGTCGTAGTCCGAGGCCACCAACAGTCGCGGCACACGCGCGACCGTCGACAGAGCACGGCGAAGTTCCAGTGGCAGATCCTGTGCGCTCACGCATCCAACCTTGTGATCGGAGGGGGATGATTCCGGGCGCGGGAAACAATACTGAATCGTCTGCGCCACGCCCACGCGCGTGCGGTGTTTCCGCCCGCGCCTCACGAACGCCGGTGTACGTGCGCGCGAACGCGGCGGATTCGCACTCGCGCTACCAGTGGTTGTACCCCGTCAGCGGGGTCTTCGCACGGGGAGGCCCTGTGGGTTCGCTCGCAGACTTCGCCGTCTCGGTTCCCGTCCCCACCCCATGCTCCTCGCCCCGGCACACTCCGCGCAACCGGGGGACGGAGGGTCAGATGCTGCGCTCGCCGAGGAGCAGGTCGACGGTGAGCTCGAGGCGCTCGCTGACGTCGGTGGCGGAGGCGCGGCGGGTGAGCCAGGCGACCAGGTTGGAGAGCCAGACGTCGCTGATGACGCGGGCGACGGCGAGCTGGCGCTCGGTGGGCTCACCGTCGTTCATGGCGCGGGCGAAGACCCGGTCCATGACCTTGCCGACCCGGTCCACCTCGGCCGCCGCGGAGGCGTCGGCGAACATGAAGGCGCGGGTCATGGCCTCGGTGAGCAGCGGGTCGCGCTGCATCATGCGGGTGATGTTGGTGAGCAGGGTGTGCATGCGCTCCTGCGGCGAGCCGCCGGAGAGCGGCTTGCGCTTCCCCTCGAACTGCTCGAACTCGCGGGCCAGCGCGGAGACCAGCAGGTGCACCTTGGACGGGAAGTACCGGTAGAGCGTGCCCACCGCGACGTCGGCGCGCTCGGCGACGGCCCGCATCTGCACCGCGTCGTAGCCGCCCTTGGAGGCCAGCGCCAGGGTGGCGTCCAGGATCCGCTTGCGCCGCTCCCGCTGCGCGGCGGAGCTGAGCTCGTCCTCGCTGAGGGTCGTGACCGGTCCGGTACGCGGCGCGCCCGGGTCGGCCTGCTGCGATCGCGAGGGACTGGCCATCGATGAACGTCCTTTCCGGGCACGGTGCTGCGCTCCGGGCCTGCTCTTGACTTCCGCCCGGCACAGATATTAGAACATGTTCTAGGTGTGGCAGTCACGCCGGAAAGGCGGTCAGGAGTGTGACCATCGCCACCACTGACGAGCACAAAGCCGTCCAGGAGTCGATGCGCGGGTGGTCCGGATCGGTCCGGCCGATTGCAACAATGCGCTCCGGCGAGGCCGGTTTCTGGCGTGGCTACTGGCCCGCGCTGACCGATCTCGGCATCTTCCGGGTCGCGGTCGCGGAGGAGGCCGGGGGCGCCGGTGGATCGGTGACCGATCTCGCGGTGCTGGTCGAGCAGGCCGCGCACGATCTCGTCGGCGGCCCCGTGCTGACGACGGCGGTGGCCCAGCTGGTCACCGCCGGCGCGCTCGACGAGGAGCTGCCCTGCGGACTGGCGCTCGACGGCATCGGCGGCGCGGACCAGAGCCTACCCGCCGTGACCGGGGCGGCGCCGCTCACCGGGGTCTGGGAGACGGTGCTCGGCGCCACCCCGGATGCCGCGGTGTTGCTGCCGGTCGCCGCCGAGGACGGCACGCGCTGGGTGCTGATCCCGCCGGACACCGACGGGCTGCGCGTCGAGCCGCTGGACTCCGCCGACCCCGGCTCGCCGCTGGCGCGGGTGCACCTCACCGAGGTTCCGGTCCCCGCCGAGCGGGTCTTCCGCGCGCCCTACGCCGTCGGCGACCTGGTGCTCGCGCTGGCCGCGGCCGAGCTGGCCGGGATCACCGGCTGGTGCCTGGAGACCGCCGCCGACTACGCGCGGACGCGCACCCAGTTCGGCAGGCAGATCGGGTCGTTCCAGGCGGTCAAGCACATCTGCGCGTGGATGCTCTGCCGCACCGAGCTGATCCGCGCGGTCGCCGCCGACGCCGCCGCCGCGGTGGACGAGGGCGGGGCCGAGCTGCCGATCGCCGCCGCCATCGCGGGCGCCATCTCGCTGGACGCCGCGGTGCAGACCGCCAAGGACTGCATCCAGGTGCTCGGCGGGATCGGCTTCACCTGGGAACACGACGCGCACTTCTACCTGCGCCGCGCCCTGCTGCTCAAGCAGTTGCTCGGTGGTGGCGAGCGCTGGCGCGCTCGGGTCACCGAGCTGACCCGCGCCGGGCACCGCCGCACCACCGGCGCCGAGCGGATTCTGGCGTCGGACGGCGTCCTGGCGGACGCGGGCAACGGCCCGGCGCCCGCGTCCAGCGCCGCGACCGGCGAGATCGCCGCCGAATCAGGCGCGGGCGCGACCGGCGAAACCGCCGCACCCGGTAGCGAACTCGCGGCCGAAGTCGCCGCCATCGCCGCACTCCCGGCGGAGGAGCAGCGCACCGCACTGGCCGAGGCGGGCATGATCATGCCGCACTGGCCCCGCCCCTACGGCCGCGCCGCGAACCCCATGACCGGCCTGATGATCTCGGAGGAGCTGCGCCGCGCCGGCGTCACCGTCCCCGACCTCACCATCGGCGGCTGGGCCGTCCCCACCCTGCTGCAGCACGGCTCCCCGGAGCAGGTCGAGCAGTTCGCCTGGCCCACCCTGCGCGGCGAGATCCTCTGGTGCCAGCTCTTCAGCGAGCCCGAGGCGGGCTCGGATCTCGCGGCCCTGCGCACCACCGCCAAGCGCACCGAGGGCGGCTGGATCCTGCGCGGCCAGAAGGTCTGGACCTCGCTCGCCGACAAGGCGAACTGGGCCATCTGCCTGGCCCGCACCGACCCCGAGGCGCCCAAGCACAGGGGCATCTCGTACTTCGTGCTGAAGATGGACTCGCCCGGCCTGGAGATCCGCCCGCTGGTGCAGATCACCGGCGAGGCCAGGTTCAGCGAGGTCTTCCTGGACGACGTCTTCGTCCCGGACGAGGGGCTGGTCGGCGAGCTGAACAATGGCTGGAAGATCACCCGCGCCACGCTCGCCGCCGAGCGGGTCGCCATGAGCGGCAGCGGAATCGGCGCCGCGCTGGAGGAGCTGGTCGCCAAGCTTCCCGCCACCGGCCCCGGCGCGGAGCTGCGCAACGACAAACTGGGCGCGCTGATCTCGGACGCGATCGCCGGATTGCTGCTGGAACAGCACGCCGCCGTGCGCGTGCTCACCGGTTCCGACCCGTCGGCGCAGAGCAGTGTGCGCAAACTGGTGGGTGTACGGCATCGCCAGGCGGTCGCGGAGTTCGCGGTCGAGGTGGCGGGCACGGTGGGCGCGCAGGAGACCGCTGAGGTCAAGGAGTTCCTGCTCACCCGGTGCCTCTCCATCGCGGGCGGCACCGAGCAGATCCTGCTGACCGTGGCCGGTGAGCGGATCCTCGGGCTGCCGAGAGAGCAGACGTAGGGACGGGGACGAACGTGGATTTCACCAGGGACGAGAGTCAGGATGCGATCGCCGAGGTGGTCGTGAGCCTGCTGGAGCGCAACGCGGCGCGGGACTTCGAGCTGTGGCCGCGGTTGGTCGATTCCGGCCTGCTCGCGGTGCCGCTGCCGGAGAAGCTCGGCGGCGCGGGCATGGGGCCGGCCGAGGTGTCGGTGCTGCTCACCGAGCTCGCCACCGACGCGGTCGCGGTGCCGGCGCTGCCGACGCTCGGCTTCGGCGTCGTGCCGCTGCTCGACGCGCTGCCGGACGAGCTGGCGGAGCGGGTCTTCGGCGCGGTCGCGGAGGGCGCGGTGCTCACCGCCGCGCTCAGCGAGCAGGCGGCGCCGTTCACCGTCAAGCCGGAGACCACCGCCGTGCGCGAGGGTGGTTCGGTGCTGCTCACCGGGCACAAGGTGGCGGTGCCGTACGCGGCGGAGGCGCGCTGGCTGCTGATCCCGACCGACGCCGGGGTCGCGCTGGTCGAGGGCGATGCCCCCGGCCTCGAGCTGACCCCGAGCCCGGCCTCCGGCGGCAACCCGGAGGCGACGGTCCGGCTGACCGGCGTCACAATCCCCGAGGCGCAGCTGCTCGCGCTGCCGCTGCCGGTGCTGCACCGGGCCGCGGTGGCCGCCATCGGGTCGGTGGCGGACGGGTTGCTGCGCGGCGCGCTGGCGCTCACCGCGGAGCACGTGCGGGTGCGGCACCAGTTCGGGCGGCCGCTGGCCCAGTTCCAGGCGGTGGCCCAGCAGATCGCCGATCTGTACGTGGTCTCGCGCACCGTCGGCGCCGCCGCGCAGTCCGCGAACTGGGCACTGGCGCAGGACGATGCGAGCCCGGAGCACCTGGAGCGGATCGACGACGACCTCGAGGTGCTCGCGTACACGGTCGCGTCCGAGCTCCCCGCGGCCATGCAGAAGTGTCACCACCTGCACGGGGGGCTCGGCGTCGACATCACCCATCCCATGCACCGCTACTACTCACAGGCCAAGGACCTCGCCCGCTGGCTCGGCGGCGCGTCCTTCCGACTCGATCGATTGGGGGCCAGATGTACATCGACCTGACCATCGAGCAACGCAGGCTGCGCGCCGAGCTGCGCGCGTACTTCGCCGAGCTGGTGACGCCGGAGGAGCACGCCGAGATGGCGGTGAACCGGCACGGCGACGCCTACCGCGCGGTCGTGCGCCGGATGGGCCGGGACGGCCGGCTCGGCGTCGGCTGGCCCAAGGAGTACGGCGGCGGCGGCTTCGGCGCCGTCGAGCAGCAGATCTTCTACAACGAGGCGGTGCGCGCCGATGTGCCGCTGCCGCTGGTCACGCTGCTCACCGTCGGCCCGACGCTGCAGAGCTACGGCACCGAGGAGCAGAAGCGGAAGTTCCTGCCCGGCATCCTCTCCGGCGACATCCACTTCGCCATCGGCTACTCCGAGCCGGACGCCGGCACCGACCTGGCCGCGCTGCGCACCGGCGCGGTCCGCGACGAGGCCACCGGCGACTGGGTGGTGAACGGCCAGAAGGTCTTCACCACCGGCGCGCACGAGGCCGACTTCATCTGGCTGGCCGCCCGCACCGGCAGCGCCGAATCGCGGCACCGCGGCATCACGATCCTCATCGTGGACACCACCGACCCCGGCTACTCGTGGACGCCGATCATCACCAGCGACGGCGCGCACCACACCAACGCCACCTACTTCGACAATGTCCGGGTCCCGGCCGGGATGCTGGTCGGCGAGGTGGACCGGGGCTGGCGGCTGATCACCACCCAGCTCAACCACGAGCGGGTCGGGCTCGGCCCGTCCGGCAAGATCGAGCAGCTCTACGACCGGGTGCGCGACTGGGCGCGGCCGCGCGGCGTGCTCGGCAAGCCCGACGTGCAGCGCGCGCTGGGCCGGATGCACGCCATGGTGCGGCTCAATGAACTGCTGAACTGGCAGGTCGCGGCGGCCGCCGACCGCGAGGACGCGGACCCGAACGACGTGATCGCCGATGCCTCGGCCACCAAGGTGTACTCCACCGAGGCGCTGCAGGAGGCGGGCAGGCTGGCCGAGGAGATCGTCGGCGGCTACGGCGACCCGGCCGAGCCGGAGACCGCCGAGCTGCTCACCTGGCTGGACCGGCGGACCAAGCAGAACCTGGTGGTGACCTTCGGCGGCGGCGTCAACGAGGTCATGCGCGAACTCGTCGCCTCCTCGGGGCTGAAGCTGCCCCGGGTGCCCCGGTAACGGAAGGGATATCCCGTGAGTACACCGGAAGCGATCCGGGACGCCGCCGAGGAGATCAGGGCGCGGGGCGAATCGTCGCCGCGGGCCGGGCGCGACCCGGTGAACCGGCCCATGATCAACAACTGGGTCGAGGCGCTCGGCGACCGCAACCCGATCTACACCGACGACGCGGCCGCCCGCGCCGCCGGGCACCCCGGCATCGTCGCCCCGCCCGCCATGGCCCAGGTGTGGACCATGCTCGGGCTGAACGGCGACCGCCCCGCGGACGACCCGATGACGGCGACCAACGAACTGCTCGACGCCGCCGGCTTCACCTCCGTCGTCGCCACCAACTGCGAGCAGACCTACCACCGCTACCTGGTCCCCGGCGAGCAGGTGACCGTCACCAGCAGGCTGGACGAGGTGGTCGGCCCGAAGCGCACCGGGCTCGGCGAGGGCTGGTTCCTCACCTACACCATCACCTGGCGGGTGGGGGAGGAGGTCGTCACCGAAATGCTCTGGCGGCTGCTGAAGTTCGCCCCTGGCACGGCGAAACCGGCCGTCGACAAGGGGCAGCGGGTGAAGCCGCTGGTCTCGCACGACACCGAGTTCTTCTGGGCGGGAACCAAAGCGGGGGAGCTGCGCATCCAGCGCAAGCCGGACGGCACGCTCCAGCACCCGCCGATCCCGGCCATCTGGCAGGACAAGGCCGAACCGGTCGACTACGTGGTGGCGAGTGGCCGCGGCACGGTGTTCAGCTACGTCGTGCACCACGCACCCAAGGTGCCCGGCCGCACGCTGCCCTTCGTGGTGGCGCTGGTCGAGCTGGAGGAAGGGGTGCGGATGCTCGGCGAACTGCGCGGTATCGAACCGGATCAGGTGACCGTGGATCTGAAGGTCGAGGCGGGCTTCGAGCAGCTCGACGATGACACCGTTCTCCCGTACTGGCAGGTGCGCGCATGAGCGTCGAGGTCGGTACCGTGCTGCCGGAGCTGGCGATCCACGCCGACCCCACCTTCGTGATCAGCACCGCGCTGGCCACGCGCGACTTCCAGGACGTGCACCACGACCGGGACAAGGCGGTGGCGCGCGGCTCGAAGGACATCTTCGTCAATATCCTCACCGACACCGGGCTGGTGCAGCGCTTCGTCACCGACTGGGCCGGGCCGGACGCCATCGTGCGCTCCATCAAGCTGCGCCTCGGCGTCCCGCTGTACGCGGGCGACACCCTGACCCTGCGCGGCGAGGTCACCGCCGTCGACGGTGACGAGGTGCACCTCGCGGTGACCGGCAGTGACAGCCTCGGTGATCACATCACGGCGAAAGTCGTCATCACGAAACGGGATTCGGCATGAGCGGGTTGTCCGGGAAGGCCGCGATCGCGGGGATCGGCGCCACCGACTTCTCCAAGGAGTCCGGCCGCAGCGAGCTCCGGCTGGCCGCCGAGGCGGTGACCGCCGCGCTCGCCGACGCCGGGCTCACCCCCGCCGACGTGGACGGCCTCACCACCTTCACCATGGACACCAACCTGCAGGTGGCGGTGGCGCGGGCGGTCGGTATCCCGCGGCTCACCTTCTTCAGCCACATCGGCTACGGCGGCGGCGCGGCCTGCGCCACCGTGCAGCAGGCCGCCATGGCGGTGGCGACCGGGGTGGCCGACGTGGTGGTGGCGTACCGGGCCTTCAACGAGCGCTCGGTCTCGCGGTTCGGGCAGTTCTCCAGCTCGCTGGCGGCCGCCCCGACCTCGTCCGGGATCGACGCCGGGTGGTCGTACCCGCACGGGCTCGGCACCCCGGCCGCGCAGGTGGCGATGGTGGCCCGCCGGTACATGCACGTCTACGGAGCGACCAGCGCGGACTTCGGGCGGGTCGCGGTCGCCGACCGCAAACACGCCGCGGTGAACCCGAACGCCTTCTTCCACGGCAAGCCGATCACCCTGGACGACCACCAGAACTCGCGCTGGATCGCCGAGCCGCTGCACCTGCTCGACTGCTGCCAGGAATCGGACGGCGGGGTCGCGCTGGTGATCGTCAGCGCCGAGCGGGCGAAGGAGCTGCCCAACCCGGCCGCGGTGATCACCGCCGCCGCCCAGGGGAGCGGCGCCGACCAGTACGTCATGACCAGCTACTACCGCGACGCGCTCACCGGGCTGCCGGAGATGGGGCTGGTCGGCGACCAGCTCTGGGCGCAGAGCGGGCTCCGCCCGGACGACATCCAGACCGCCGTGCTCTACGACCACTTCACCCCCTTCGTGCTCATGCAGCTCGAGGAGCTGGGGTTCTGCGGGCGGGGCGAGGCGCGCGACTTCATCGCCGACGGGGCTATCGAGCTCGGCGGGCGGTTGCCGTTGAACACGCACGGCGGGCAGCTGGGGGAGGCGTACATCCACGGGATGAACGGGATCGCCGAGGGGGTGCGGCAGTTGCGCGGTACCTCGGTGAACCAGGTGGACGACGTTCGGAACGTGCTGGTGACGGCTGGTACCGGCGTCCCGACCTCGGGGTTGATCCTCACCGCCGCCTGACGCCCGGCACCACCCCCTCCGGGCGGGCATGCTGTGCTGAGCGGTGGCGCTGACACCGAGCGCGCCGGGAAGGAGCGCCGCCGTGATCACCCGGCACCTGGTCGACGTGCACGTCCTGCTCACGAGGCGGGACGAGATCCTGCTGAGCCTGCGCCGCAGCGGCGACGAGTTCGACGCCCGCTGGCACCTGCCCGCGGGCAAGCTGGAGGCGGGCGAACCGGCCGCGCTCGGCGCGGTGCGGGAGGCGCGCGAGGAGGTCGGGGTCGAGATCGCCCCGGCCGACCTGCGCCTGGTGCACACCGCGCACGTGGTGAGCCCGAGCCGGGATGCCCGCCTCGGCCTCTTCTTCCACACCGAGCGGTGGCGCGGCACCCCGGAGAACCGCGAGCCGGACAAGAGCTACGAACTCCGCTGGTTCCCGCTCGACGCCCTCCCCGACGACCTCATCCGCTACCCCGCGCTCGGCATCCGCGGCTGGCGCACGGGCGTCTCCTACAGCGATTTCGGCTGGCCGGAGTAGCCGCGCGCCACCCACGCGCCCACGCCGACCCGGTGTGCACCTGCTCACGACCGCCCCCCACACCGACGCCGATGCACTAGAACCGGGTGCGGAGGTGCGCCGATGCCCGAACCGATGCTGGACCCCGCGCAGCAGGCGGCGGCGGCCGCCCTCGACGCCCTGCTCGACCGCCGCGGCCGGGTCCGCAAACCCGGCGGCACCCGCCCGGCAGGCATCTACCTGCACGGCCGCCCCGGCCGCGGCAAGACCATGCTCATGGACCGCTTCTTCGCCGCCACCAGCTCGAAGCACAAGGCCAGGCTGCACTTCCACCGCTTCTTCGCCGACCTGAGCGCCGCCGTCCGGATCACCGGCTCCATGCGCACCGCGGTGGACATGGTCGTCGGCGATGTCGACCTGCTCTGCTTCGACGAGTTCCAGGTGGACGACGTCGGCGACGGCATGCTCATCACCCGCCTGCTCGACGTCCTCCTCGCCCGCCGCACCCTGGTAATCGTCACAGCCAACCAGCCCCCGGCCGAGCTGCTGCCGAACCCGATCTTCCACGAGCAGTTCGAGCCGACCATCGCGCTCATCACCGAGCGCTTCACCGTCCTCCCGGTGGACGGCCCGCGCGACTACCGCGCGGGCGGCGAGCGCGCCGCGGGCGGCTTCGCGGGCGGCGCCTACCGGGTCACCGGCGAGCTACCCGCGCTGCCACCGCCGGGCCGTCCGGTGCGCCGCGCCCTCCGCCCGGTCGCCGGCGGCGACGGCATCGCCCTGACCTTCACCGCCGTCTGCGGCGACGCCGCTGCCGCCGCCGACTACCTCGCCCTGGTCGCGGCCCACCCGCGGATCACGCTCACCGGCGTGCCCCCGCTGCGCCTGGTGCCGCCGCCGTGGACCGCCCGGCTGGTGACCTTCGTCGACGTGCTGCACGACGCGGGCGCGCACCTCACCGTCGAGGCGACCGTCCCGCTCGCCGAACTCGCCGCGGGCACCGCCCCGATCCCCGGGCTGGCCCGCATGCTCAGCAGGCTCGCCGAACTGATACCTGTTCCAACCTCCTGAGACAGCGGAGTGAGATTCCACAGGAGACGTCGGCGCGGTTTGTGGCGCAACCCGACCAGTCGGCAAGATCGCTGGTGAGAGCGGTTTGTGAGCCCTCCGGATGTCACCGATTCGGACTCGAGCGGACCACTCGGCATGTAACTATGTGGGCGAATTCGGTGTGAGCGGGGTTGGTGAACTGAACGTGGCAAGGGCGCGAGCGCCGATCGCACGCGTGGTCGTATCGATCGCGCTGCTCTGCTGTGCCCTCGTCGCGCTCCGCGGCCACCTGCCCGGCGCCGCCGCGCCCCGCCCGCCGGAGCCCGCCGCGCCGTCGGCGCTCACCCTCGCGCTGATGCCGGTGCTGCTCACCGTCTCGTTGGTGATCCTGACCGCCGGGGTGATCGCCTCCAGGCACCGGCTGCCGCTCGCGGTGCCCGAGCCGGAGCGCGCGGAGGAGCGCGAACTCGGCAAGCTGGGCCCGATCGGAGTGCTCGTGGTCGCCGGGCTGGGGCTGCTCGCCATGGCGCTCGCGGTGGGGTCGGTGGCGTACCTGCTGCGCGCGACCGCGCCCGAGGAGGAGCCGGGGCCCGTCGTGCTGCCGCCCTCGCCGACCGGCACCGCACCGCTCACCACCGACGCCCCGCCCCCCGACCCCGGCGCCGCGCCGCTCGGGCTGGACGGCACCGGGCTGCTGCTCACCGCGGTCACCGCCGCCGTGCTGCTCGGCGCCGCGCTGATCGGGCTGCTCGTGGTGCTCTTCTCCGGCCCGAACACCCGCAGGCGGGTGGTCGTGGCGCCGCCGGAGCCGGAGACCCCGAGCCAGATCGACTCGCTGGCCCGCGCCGCCGAGATGGGGCTGGCCGCCATGAACGCCCCCGGCCAGGACGCCCGCACCGCCATCATCGCCTGCTACGTCGCCATGGAGCGCGGGCTCTCCGCCGACCGCGCCGCCGCCCCGCACGCCTCCGACACCCCGATGGAGGTGCTGGCAAGGGCCTTCGAGCACGGCGCGCTGCGCGACGCCTCGGCCCGCGAACTCGTCGCCATGTTCGAGGAGGCGCGGTTCAGCCCGCACTCCATGCTGGAGTGGCAGCGCATGCGCGCCGAGCAGCTGCTCCGGATCGTGCTCGCCGATCTGCAGGGGGAGATGGCATGAACCGGGCCGGTGCGGTGGCGGCGGGGGCGGTGGTCGTGCTCGTCGTCGAGCTGATCGCCTTCCGGGTGGCGCGCGAGCTGGCGCTGCTCGTCGCCGCGGTGCCGCTCGCGCTGGTGCTGTGGATGCTGGCCAGGTGGTGGCTGAGCGAGCGGCAGCCGTTCAGCGAGCCGGAGCTGCCGCCCTCCGACATGGAGAACGGCCCGGCCGAGATGCTGGAGCGCTGGCAGGCGCGGGCCACCGTGCTCGCCGACCGCGCCGACGGGACCAGGGCCGATTGGGACAAGCACCTGCGTCCCATGCTGGCGAAGGAGTTCGAACTCTCCACCGGGCTGCGGATCGCCAAGAACCGGAGAGCCACCGAGGCTGCGGGGTTGCTGCAGTTCGGGCCGGAGCTGTGGCGTTGGGTGGACCCGACCGATTCGGCGACTCGCGACCACACCGGTCGCGCGCCAGGCCGGGCGGCGCTGGACGAGATCCTGCGCCGATTGCAGCGACTGTGAAAATGGGGTCGAGGGAAATGCGGGTGTTCACATGACCATGCCGATGGACGCTACCGTCCACCGCAGCGAGGCCGTCCTCCGCGAACTGTCGCGGGTGGTGGTGGGTAAACGCGACGAATTGCAGCTCATCCTGGTGGCCGTGCTGGCCGGCGGGCACGTGCTGATCGAGGATCTGCCCGGCCTCGGCAAGACGCTCATCGCCAGATCGTTCGCCGCCGCGCTCGGGCTGAACTTCACCCGGGTGCAGTTCACCCCCGACCTGCTCCCCGCCGACCTGCTCGGCTCGACCATCTACGACATGAACACCGGCCGCTTCAACTTCCGCCGCGGCCCGATCTTCACCAATATGCTGCTCGCCGACGAGATCAACCGCACCCCGCCCAAGACCCAGGCCGCGCTGCTCGAGGCCATGGCCGAGGGACAGGTGAGCATCGACGGCGAGACCTTCCCGCTGCCCGACCCGTTCATCGTGCTCGCCACCGACAACCCCATCGAGTACGAGGGCACGTACCCCCTGCCCGAGGCCCAGCTGGACCGGTTCGCCATCCAGCTGCGGCTGGGTTACCTCTCCGAGCACGACGAGACCCAGATGATCCGGCGCCGCCTGGAGCGCGGGTCGGTGCCGCCGCAGGTCGGGCAGGTGGTGGATGCCCAGGGGCTGCTGGAGATGCGGCAGTCGGTGGAGTACGTGACCGTGCACCCCGACGTGGTCAGCTACGTGGTGGCGCTGGCCGCCGCCACCCGCGCGCACCCGCAGGTCGAGGTGGGCGCCAGCCCCCGCGCCGAGCTCGACCTGGTGCAGATGTCGCGGGCGCGGGCGCTGCTGCTCGGCCGCGACTACGTCATCCCCGAGGACGTCAAGGCGCTGGCCGTGCCCGCCATGGCGCACCGGATCACGCTGCGGCCGGAGATGTGGGTGCGGCGGATACGCGGTGAGGATGTGATCTCCGAACTCCTTCGCCGCCTTCCGGTGCCGCGCGCCACGAACTCATGAGGCATCGGGACGTAGGGGCCAGCGTCGAGGCGGAGCTGCGCTGGCGGCCGGCGCCGCTGGTCTTCATGCTGCTCGCGGTCGCGGGGGTGTGTTTGCTGCTCGCGCTGGTGCTGCAGCGGTGGCAGCTGGTGGTTTTCGCGGCGCCGATGATCGGGGTGCTGGTGACCGCGCCGTGGCAGCAGTCGCGGACCCGTATCCAGGTGGACGGGGCCGGGACGCTGCGGTGTTTCGAGACCGAGGAGGTGACGTTCGAGGTCGCCGCCTTCGTCGATGACGGGCACGCGCTGCTTCGAATGACGCCGGAGCCGCTGTCCGGGCTGGCTGTTCATGTGGAGGAGAGCTCGGATTCCGGGCTCGCGCCCGCCGGGTTGAAGCTCGCGCTCTCCGCGCAGCGGTGGGGTCGCTATCCGGCCGCCGTTCGCGTTTCCGCCCTGAGTCCGGCGGGGCTCGCCGTTGCCACCGCTGTCCTGCCCGCCGGGCAGTTGTACGTGTATCCGATCACCGACCCGCAGCGGCTGACATTGCCGCGTATCGATATGCCGGAGCGGCTCGGGGTGCATCTGACCCGGAAGCACGGGCCGGGTGTCGAGTACGCGGATATCCGCGCTTACGCGCCGGGTGATCAATTGCGGCTGGTCAACTGGCCGGTGAGTGCCCGGCGCGGGAAGCTCTACGTCACCGAGCGATTCACGAACCGCTCCGCCGATGTGGTCGTCCTGGTCGACACCTCCCAGCAGGCCCCCGGCCCCGCCACCGATTCCCTGGAGCTGTCCGTGCGCGGCGCCGCCCAGGTGGTGCAGTCCACGCTGCAGGCCGGGGACCGCACCGCCGTCGTCTGCCTCGGCGAGACCCCGCGCTGGTTGCGCCCCGATATCGGGCGCCGCCAGTTCTACCGGATCGTCGACACGGTGTTGGACGTCGGCGACGAGCACATTCCGACGACCGGCACCCTCGCCCCGCACGCCGCGGTGCCGCTCGGCGCGATCATCGTCGCGTTCTCCACGCTGCTCGACACCCAGTTCGCCCTGGCCCTGATCGACCTGCGCAAGCGCGGGCACGTGGTGATCGTGGTCGACGTCCTGCGCGGCACCCCCTTCCGCGCCGGGCTCGATCCCACGCTCGGGAAGATGTGGCAGCTCGAACGCACCGCCATGTACCGGGATATGGGGACGGTCGGCGTCGATATCGTCGGCTGGCCGGAGGATGCCCGGCTCGACCAGGTCATGAAGCTGATCCCCGAGCACCGCCGCATGATTCGAGCCCGCCGATGAAACGCTTCCTCGCCGCGCTCTCCGGCGTTCTGCTCGCCGTCTCCGTCGGGGTGGTCGAGCCCTGGTTCGCCCTGATCGTCCTGGTCCTGGCCGCCATCGGACTGTGGTTCCGCATTGCCGCGGTCTGCGCGGTCCTCGTCGCAGTCGGGCTCATCGCCTTCGCCGATGTCGATCTGGTCGTCTGTGCCGCAGCCGGTTTGGTCGCCACCACCTACCTGCTGAACAGCGCGACCGTCACCGCCCCCGCGGGTGTCGTCCCCACCACCATCCCCTCGGTGGTCGGCGCCCTCTTCTTCTCCGGGTGCGCGGTCGCCGTAGCCAGCGTCCCCATCGACCTCCCCTACGCCCCGCTCGCCGCCCCGGTCCTCATCCTGATCCTCTCTGCGCTGGTGCTGCTCGGAGTAGCGGTGCGCCGCAACGGTTCCCGACCGGTCGAACCCGAGCCGGAAACTGCTGGCGCGCCGACCGCTACCGAGACACAATGAACCCGGGAGGGGAAATGGACAGGGGCACAATCCACCGCTGGAACCCAGCGAAGGGAACGGGCGTCATCCGAATCGGTGAAACGCTCGTGTGGTTCCACTTCTCCGCCTTCGACAACGCCTCGGTGACCGATGTCGCCGAAGGTCTGCCGGTCGACGTCGACGTCGACCACACGTCTCAGGGGGAGTTCTCGTGTCGCGCTACACATATTCGGCTGTCATCGCCTGCATCCTGGCAATCCTGACCGCAGGCCCGGCGTCCGCGAAGCCGGGACAAGCCGACTTCACTCCGTCGAACACGGCGCACCGCTACAACGGCGACCACGGCATCTTCACCGCCGACGCCGTCTACGACCCCGCGAACCCGCGCTTGTTCTGGTCCCTCCGGCTGTCTGATTCCGTGCGCGCGATCGTGCAGGGACCGATGTCCTGCGGTGCCCACGTCGAGGGAAAGCGCGGATACGGCGACCATCACCCGTCCATTCCAGCGGATTACCAATGGTACTCCGTCGTGCCGAACCTGCAACTGGATACGCAGTACCGTCTGGTCGCGAATTGCGCATTCACCGCGACAAACGGCCACACCACGGCCCCCGGCCGAGTGGACTACTCGCTCGTATTCACCCTGCACTCCCGGTAAGCCATGATCGAACCGTGCCCACCCTCTACCTGATCATCTGCGCCGCGGGCGCCGCCGAGCACGCCGAGGACATGGTCCGCTCCGCCCGAGCCGAGGGCTGGTCTGTCCACTGCATAGCCACCCCCGCCGCCGTCGACCACTTCCTCGACCTCCCCGCCCTGGAAGCCGCCACCGGCCACGAGGTGCGCACCGCCCACCGCAACCCCGGTGACCCACCCCTCCCACCCGCCGACGCCGTTATCGTCGCGCCCGCCACCTACAACACCATCAACAAATGGGCCGCCGGAATCGGCGACACCTACGTCCTCATCAAACTCGCCGAATTGACCGGCCTCGGAATCCCGATGGTCGTCGTCCCCTACGTGAATTCCGTCCTCGCCGCGAACCGCGTCTTCCACCGCAGCCTCGCCGAACTCCGGGCATCCGGAATTCGCGTCTTCTACGAACCCCACCCGCCCGGTGGAGGAGGGTTTCCCTGGGAAGTGGCGCTCGCCGCTATCCGGATGCCGGGGTGAGCCGATGCTTCTTCCCCGCCGCCGAAGGGACAGCCTTCACCCGCGGCCTGACCAGCGGAGAGTTCTGAAACCTGGGATCGGTAGGTGCCGCCCCCGGCATCTACTTACCGCATGACATCTCCGCAGAACCACCCGCAGTCCACCGGCTTGGACACGAAGACCAGCGCCATCCTCTCCTACGCCCTCGGCTGGCTCACCGGCATCTTCTTCCTCTTCGTCGGCAAGAACGACCCCGACGTCCGATTCCACGCCGCGCAGTCGATCGTCTTCTTCGGAGCCGTCTCGGTGCTCAATATCGCCCTGAGCATCCTCGGCTCGCTCCTCGGAGCACTTGGCATCGTCTTCAGCCTCGCCGGATTCGCCCTCGCGGTCTTCGCCGCCGTCGTCTGGGTGATGGCCATGATCCAGGCGAACAACACCGGCGGCGCCCGGGCGGAGCTGCCTCTCGTCGGAAAGTTCGTCGCCCCCTACGCCGATCGGCTGGCCACCTCGGCCAACTGACGGCAGGAAGCTCCGCGCGAAGGTCGGTAGCGTCTCACCGGTGGACGCTACCGACCTGATGCGGTTGTACCTGGCCGATCCCGGCCAGCCCTTCCCGCCCGTCGAACTCGCGGACCCCTCCGGGCTGATCGCCTTCGGCGGTGACCTGTCCCCCCGGCGATTGCTGAACGCCTACTCCTCGGGAATCTTCCCCTGGTACGACCCCGGCGAGATAATCCAGTGGTACTGCCCGGACCCGCGCAGCATTCTCGTGCCCACCGACCTGCGGGTCACCAAGTCCTACCGCCGAGCCGTCGAGAAGGCCGACTACGCGGTCACCATGAACCGCGCCTTCGCCGAGGTCATGGCGAATTGCGCCGAACCGAGGGCGCACGAAGACGGAACCTGGATCGGCTCCGACATGCTGGCCGCCTACCTGCGACTACACCACCTCGGCCACGCCCACTCGGTCGAGGTCTGGCGCGAGGGCGACCTGATCGGCGGCCTCTACGGCGTCGCCCGCGGCCGCTCCTTCGCCGGCGAATCCATGTTCTCCCGAGCCCGCGATGCCTCGAAAATCGCGCTCTACTGGCTCTGCGCCCAACTCACCGCCTGGGAATTCCCGCTCATCGACTGCCAGGTCACCTCCGGCCACCTCAGCTCCCTCGGCGCCATCGACATCCCCCGCGCGGACTTCCTGTCCCTCCACACCCGAGCCGCCGCCCGCCCCGGCCCGTCCTGGCGATTCGATATCCCGATTCCGGAAGCGCCCGGCCACCTACCGGCGTGAGCTCGTAGCTCAGCGAAGCGTCCTGTCCTGCGCCGACCACGCATCCCGAACGATCTCCTCGAGTTCGGAACGCCGAGGCGACCAGCCCAGCTCCGCCATCACCCGCGCCGGATCGCAGATCGACACCGCCGGCTCCGCTGCCGCCGGAAGGTGCTCGAGCAGGACCGCCCGCCCGGTCACGCGCTCCACCGCGGCGACGACATCCTTCACACTGCTTCCCACTCCGCTCCCGACGTCGTACGTCACCGCCCGCGAAACCGCGGGCAGGTGGTCGACCGTGGCGGCGAAGGCATCGGCGGCATCCGTGATGTGCAGGTAGTCGCGGACGGCGGAGCCGTCGCCGTGCACCGTGAGCGGCGTCCCGCACCCGGCGGCGGTGAGTGCGCGGGGGAGGAGGCGGGTGGGGTCGGGGTCGGCACCACCGGCGATGTTCAGCATCCGCAGGGTGATGGCGGTGAACGATTCCAGCGCCAGCTCGGCGGCGAGCTTGCTGGCGGCGTAGGGGTGCGGCGGGGCCGGGGACCGGTGGCCGGGGGTGCCGTAGACCGAGCCGGTCGAGGCGAAGACGATGCGGCGGAGCCCGGCCCGTTCCATGGCGTCGAGCAGCGCCAGGGTTCCGGTGGCATTGGTGCGGAAATAACCGAGCGGATCGGTGAGCGATTCGCGCGCCCGCGTGCGACCGGCGAGGTGACACACCGCATCCACGCCCCGAACGGCATCCCGCAGCGAGGGCGGATCGTGCAGGTCGGCGACCCGGACCGAGCCGGATTCCCCGACCCGGCCCGGTGCGCGAACCATCGGAACAGGTTCATGCCCCCGCCGGCGCAGCGCGGCGACGACGGCCCGGCCGAGATAGCCGTTCGCTCCGGTCACGAGTACCCGCACCGAGCCATCATGGCAGCCCGGCGCCGGGTTCGAGCGCTCCCGCGCCTAGGCGATCCGCAACTCCACATCCGCCAGCACCGGCGAATCGTCCCGCTCCACAACGGTCACTCCGAGCGTCACCACATCCCCGGACTTCCACCCGCGAATACGCAATGTCTCCCCGGGGAAAACCACCCCGGCGAACCGCGCCCGGAATCCGGCGACTTTTGAAACATCGCTACCGAGAAGCACATCCGTAGCCGTCTTGCAGGTGATCCCGTACGTGCACAACCCGTGCAGAATCGGCGCGGGAAAACCCGCCCCCTTCGCGAACGCAGGATCCGAATGCAGCGGATTGCGATCCCCGCTCATTCGATACAGCAGCGCCTGCTGCGGCAGAATCGGCACCAGCTCCTCGAAATCCGGAGCGGACGAGGGAATCTCGACCTTGGTCGAGGGGCCGCGCTCCCCGCCGAACCCACCCTCGCCCTTGGCGAAGATGGACGACCGGTCCGTCCACAGCGGCTCCCCGTCGGACCCCGCAATGGTCAGCTCGCGAACGACAACCGCGGCGGAACCCTTGTCCCACACCTCGGTGACCCGGCCGGAGAGCGTCGCCTTCCCGGAGGCCGGAATAGGCCGGTGCACCACGATTTCCTGGTGCGCGTGCACCACCTTCGCCAGGTCGATATCGACGCCCGGGTAGCTCACGCGCGGCGGCTCGGTCTCGTGCACGGTCGGCGCGACGGCCGCGAAGGTGGGCAGCACCTGCGGGGCGGCATCGTCGAGGTAGCGCAGCTCGGCCGGGTCGGTCCAGCGCGTTCCGGCTCCGAGCCCGAGGTGGTAGATCTGTACGTCCGACGGCGTCCAGGAGAACGACCGTCCCGGCAGTTCGGCGCCGAGCGCGCGTTCGAGATCGATGGGCATCAGCGAACCTCCTTGGCCTTCCGCTCGACAATATCCATAACGGCCAGGTACCCGAAGGTCAATGCCGGGCCGATGGTGGCGCCGGGGCCCGCGTACGTGTGCCCCATGACCGGCGCGCTCACATTCCCGGAGGCGTACAGCCCCTCGATCACGCTCTGATCCTCGCGCAGCACCCGGGCCGCGGTATCGGTGACGACGCCGCCCTTCGTCCCGAGGTCGCCGGGCACGAGAACTACCGCGTAGAACGGCCCCTCCTCCAGCGCGCCGAGGCACGGATTCGGCTTCACGGTCGGATCGCCGTAGTACTTGTCGTATGCGCTGTCCCCGCGGTGGAAATCCTCGTCAACGCCGGACCGCGCGAATCCATTGAACCGCTCGACGGTGGCGCCCAGCTTATCGGCGGGCACCCCGATCTTCGCGGCCAGCTCGGCCAGCGTCGGCGCCGAGACGATGTAGTCGTTCTCCAGCCACCGCTTGGGAATCCGCTGCCCCGGCTGCAACCCGGCGAAGATGTACCGATTGCGGTACCGCTGGTCGAACACCAGCCACGCCGGAATATTCTCGCCCGGCCCCTCGCCCGCGCCGTGCTCCCCGCCGTACATGGTGTGCACCGCCTCGACATACGGCGCGGATTCATTGCCGAACCGCTCGCCGCGGTCGTTCACGATGATGCATCCGGGCAGATTCCGCTCGGAAAGGCAGAACCACGGCTTGCCGCCCTTGAAGATGGTCGGCCCCCACCAGGCATCCGCCATGATGTCGGTATCGGCGCCGAGGTCGAGCGCGGCGCGGTGCCCGTCGCCGGTATTGGCGGGGGCGCCGGTGGTCCAGTCGGTGGTGATCGGGGCGCGCTGGTACTTCGCGCGCATCTCCGCATTGTGGTCGAACCCGCCGGTCGCCAGCACCACCCCGCGCTTGGCGGTGAACCGCACCGCCTCGCCGTTCTGCTCGGCATCCACCCCGACCACCCGGCCGTCCTCGACGACGAGCCCGGTCAGCGGCGTCTCCAGCAGCACCGGCACCCCGGCGTCGAGCAGCCCCTTGCGGATCGCCGCCGCCAGCGCCTGGCCCATCCCGAGCAGGTGCTTCCCGGTCAGCCGCGCCCAGGTGGTGCGCGCCCCGACCTTGGCCGCACGCAGCATCCCGCGCGGATGCCTGCGGATCAGGTTCAGCTGCTTGAAGTCGGCCTGCGTCACCACGACGTTCAGCGGAGCCTTGCTGTACGCGGGCTCCAGCTTGAAGCGCTCGGCACCGAGCACCTTGGCATTGAAGGGCTTGGGCTCGCAGGAGCGGCCCGCGGCCGTCCCGCCCGGCGCCTCGGGGTAGTAGTCGGAGTACCCGGGCACCCAGCGCATCTGCAGCGGCGTGTGGTCGAGCACGAAGTCGAAGGCCTCGGCGCCGCGGTCGATGTAGGTGTCGATCCGGTCCTTCGGCACCACCTCGCCGATGATGCTGTGCAGGTAGGTCCTGGCCTCCTCGCGGTCGTCCGGGCGCCCGGACGCCTTCAGCGCCTTGTTCCCCGGAATCCACACCCCGCCCCCGGAGCGCGCGGTCGACCCGCCGTAGTGCGCGGCCTTCTCGATGACCACGACGCTGAGTCCGTGGTGTGCCGCGGTGAGGGCCGCGGTCATCCCGGCGGCGCCGCTGCCGACCACCACCACGTCGTATTCCCGATCGCTCATGTAGAACACGTTATAGAATGGACGCGGCTTTGGTCTATGTCTAGTGGCAGATGACTCGATAAGAGCCGGGTAACTCGTTTCAGTTCGGAGGGTGGATGGAGTGGGATAGCAGTGCCGACGTCGTGGTGATCGGCGCCGGGGCCGCCGGCGCCGCCGCCGCGCTGGAGGCGGCGGCAGCGGGGGCGCAGGTACTCGCGCTGGACCGGTTCGCCGGCGGCGGGGCGGCGGCGCTCTCCGGCGGCATCGTCTACGCGGGCGGCGGCACCAGCATCCAGCGCGCGGCGGGGGTCGAGGACGACCCGGCGTGGATGCTCGCCTACCTGCGGCGCGAGGTGGGCGAGGTGGTCGCGCCCGAGACGCTGCGGCGTTTCGTGGACGAGAGCCCGGCGCTCATCGAGTGGCTGATCGAGCACGGCGTCCCCTTCGACCCCTCGCTCTGCCCGTACAAGACCTCCTACCCGAACGACGACTGGTACCTCTACCACTCCGGCAGCGAGCTCTCCGGCGCCTTCGCCGACATCCCGCCCGCGCAGCGCGGGCACCGGGTGAAGGGGCGCGGGGTCTCCGGGAAGAAGTTCGCCACCGGGCTGCTCGCCTCGATGCGGAAGGCCGGAATCCAGCTGGAGACCTGCACCCGCGCCACCACCCTGCTCACCGACGACACCGGCGCGGTGATCGGCGTCGAGTGCGTGACCATGAACCGCGCGCCCCGCCGCGTGCGCGACCAGTTCGCGCGGATGGCGGCGCTCGCGGCCAAGCCCGGCATCTACTACCCGCCGCTGCGCAAGGCGATGGAACAGCGGATGGCCCGTCTCGAGCAGCGATACGGCGTCACCACCAGGGTGCTCGCCCGGCGCGGCGTGATCGTCAGCGCGGGCGGCTTCATCGCGAACCGGGAGATGGTGCTCGAGCACGGCCCGGAGTTCCGGCACGGCCTCGCGCTCGGCACCACCGGCGACGACGGCAGCGGCATCCGCATGGCGCAGGGCGTGGGTGCCGTCACCGCGCACATGGACAATATCTCCGCCTGGCGCTTCCTCCTGCCGCCCAGCGCGTTCGCGGGAGCATTGCTGGTCGACGCGGCGGGCACCCGCGTGATCGACGAGACCCGCTACGGCGCGGCCGTCGGCGGCAAACTGGTCCGCGAGCACGGCGGCCTCGGCTGGCTGCTCGCCGACGATGTGGTCGCGCGGCGCGCGTTCGGGCAGATCCACCGGGAGGGCGCCTGGTTCCAGCGCGCCCAGTTCGAACCGGTGCGGCGCCGGGCCGTCAAGGCGGGCACCCTCGAGGAGGCGGCCCGCAGGGCGGGCATCGACCCGGCCGGCCTGCGCGCCACCGTCGAGGCGCACAACGCCGCCATCGCGGACGGCACCCCCGACCCTGTCGGCAAGCCCGCCGATTTCCGCGAACCCTGCCACACCGGCCCGTTCTGGCTGTTCGATGTGGGTATCAAACCGAGCCTGACCAACCCCTGCCCCATGCTCACCCTCGGCGGTGTCGTGGTGAACGAGGAGACCGGAGCCGTCCGCGACCGCGACGGCGCCGACATCCCCGGCCTCTACGCCGCGGGCCGCACCGCCGTCGGGATCTGCTCGCGCTCCTACGTGAGCGGCCTCTCGCTCGCCGACTGCGTGTTCTCCGGACGCCGCGCCGGGCGGGCGGTGGCGGGGGCGGCCGTCGTGGAAGGAATCCGATAGGTGCTCTCCGAAGCGGTACGCATCGAACTGGCCGCCGAACTCGCGGCCGCCGAGCGCGACAAGGTCGCGATCGACCCGCTGGTCGCCAGGCACCCCGGGATCGACGTGGTGGACGCCTACGAGATCCAGCTGCTGAATATCCGGCACCGGCTGGCCAACGGCGCGCGAGTGGTCGGGCACAAGGTCGGGCTCTCGTCGAAGGCCATGCAGCAGATGATGGGCGTCGACGAGCCGGACTACGGGCACCTGCTCGCCGAGATGGAGGTCTACGAGGACCGGCCGGTGCCCGCCGCGAACTACCTCTTCCCGCGGGTCGAGGTCGAGGTGGGCTTCGTGCTCGGCGCCGACCTGCCCGGCGAGGAGTGCACCGAGGCCGACGTCCTCGCCGCGACCACCGCCCTCGCTCCCGCGATCGAGCTGATCGACTCGCGGATCAAGGACTGGAGAATCGGGCTCTGCGACACCATCTCGGACAATGCGTCGTCCGCCGGGTTCGTGCTCGGGCCGGAGCGGGTGGCGCCCGGTTCCGTCGACATCAAGGGGATCGACGCCGTGCTCACCCGCAATGGCGAGGTGGTGGCGGAGGGGCGCAGTGACGCGGTGCTCGGGGATCCGGTGATCGCGGTGGCGTGGCTGGCGCGCAAGGTGGCGGGGTTCGGGGTGCGGTTGAAGGCGGGGGATATCGTGCTGCCCGGGTCCTGCACGCGGGCGATCGATGCGCGGCCGGGGGATGACTTCCTGGCGGAGTTCGCCGGGCTCGGTTCGGTTCGCCTGCGGTTCGGATAGGAGCTGCCCGGGCCTGGCGCTGCGCGGATCGGCAGCAGCGACTCCGGGGCGAGGTGGGATCGTCGGCCCCGAGGGCATGGTCCGTGGTTACGAGAGCCGATCGCCGGCCGCGGCCCGTCCAGCGACGGCGACGACTACTGCGGCACCGCCACCCGCACCTTCGCCTTCCGCCTTCGACCGCGAGTTGCTGGTGCTGACCATCGGTGCCGATGGTGAGGTCGCGGGGGAGTTGTCGCCCGCGCGGGCGGAGCAGATCTTCGCGACGGTCCGGCGGCTCAGCTGACCGTTCCCGGTGGAGCGATCCACTGCGTGGGCTGCCCCGTGACCTTGGCAACGGCCTCGAAGTCCCGGTCGTAGTGCAGCAGGGTGATGTCGTTCGCCTCGGCCGTCACTGCGATGAGCAGGTCGGCTACGCCCGCGCTGCGATGCTGCCCCTCCTCGGTCAGCCGCTGCTGTACCTCGTGGGCCCGGGTCCACGCACTCTCCGGGGTGACGGCCCAGCCGAACAGCTCCTCGAACATGGCCTTCTTGTGCAGTCGATCGGCGAGCGACCTGGTGCTGAACAGCAGTTCCAGTTCGACCGTGTCGCACAGCGCGACCACGCCGGCGGTGACCGTTTCGTGCCAGGTTCGTCGTACAGCCGGATCGGCGAGCAGGCGGACCGCGGCGGAGGTATCGATCAGATAGCTGATCAACGCCGGTACTCGCGCTTGTCGAGCAGCGCGTCGAAGTCGCCCTGTTCGGCCATCTCGGCGAGGCCGTTGAGTGCCTGCACCCGCTTCAAGCGTCGGGCGACCTCGATGAGAGCCGCATTCACTGTGTCCTTCTTGGTCGAGGTTCCGAGCAGCCGCTGTGCCTCCGCGAGTGCAGCGTCATCGACCTCGATCAGTAGCTTCGACATATCCGCCAGTATATACGCGCGACGGTAACTGTATATAGATTTGATGGGCGGCGCCGGGACCACTGTTGTGGCGCACGCCTCACGGGCTACCTGTCAGCTTTTCTGGACCTACCCGGTCTAACCGGTGACGAGGAGTGAAGGAGAGGGCTATGAGGATCGCGGTGGCAGGCGGAACCGGGACGGTGGGGAAGCCGGTGGTGGAGGTGCTGCGCGAACGCGGGCACGAGGCGGTGGTGCTGGCCCGCTCGACCGGGGTCGACTTGCGCACCGGCGCCGGGCTGGACCTGACCGGGGTGGATGCGGTGATCGACGTGACCTCGCTGGTCACCCGCTCGGCGAAGGAGGCGACCGAGTTCTTCGAGCAGGTGACGGCGAACCTGCACCGCGCCGAGCAGGCGGCGGGCGTGCGGCACCATGTGCTGCTCGGCATCGTCGGGAGCGATGCGGTGCCGTACGGCTACTACACCGGGAAGATGGCGCAGGAACGCGCCGTCGAGCAGGGCCCGGTGCCGTGGACGCTGCTGCGCGCCACCCAGTTCCACGAGTTCGCGGGGCAGCCGCAGGGCGGGGTGCGGGTCGGCCCGCTGACGCTGGTGCCCGCCATGCGGGTGAGCCCGGTCGCCGCCCGCGAGGTGGCCGAGCGGCTGGTCGACCTGGCGGCCGGGGCGCCCGCGGGCCGGATGCTGGCGCTGGACGACATGATCCGCCGGTACGCCGCGGCCACCGGGCGTGGTGATCGGGTGCTGCGGTTCCCGCTGCCGGGCCGGGCGGGGCGCGCGTTCCGGCAGGGCGCACTGGTCGCCGGGGTCGATGCCGATCACGGCACGCAGACGTTCGGGCAGTGGCTCGCCGAGTTGAGGGCCTAATTCTAAGAGAAGTACACTTCTCATAACTGTACTTCTCTTGGGAGACCCTGTGGAAAAACCAGCCGACGTCTTCGACCGTGACCGCGAGTGGACCGCGCTGAGCCGTTTCGTTGCGGACGAGAGTGCCGGAGCCTCGCTCGGCGTCGTATCGGGACGGCGCAGGCAGGGCAAGAGCTTCCTGCTGGAGGCGGTCTGCGAGAGCGCGGGCGGATTCTATTTCTCTGCCCAGGAGGCTACCGACACCGAGTCGCTGGCATCCATCGGGCAGGCGCTGACCAGGCACCTGCAACCGGTTGTGCCGTTCGCGCCCGCCGATTGGGGGCAGGTCATCGATGTGCTGCTCCGAATGGGGGCGGAGCGACCCGTCCCGGTGGTGATCGACGAGTTTCCCTACCTGGTGCGGGTGAATCCGGCACTGCCCTCCATTCTCCAGGGCGCGTACGCCCCGCGGCGTAGCGAGCGGACCACCTCCCGCACCCGGTTGCTGCTGTGCGGCTCCGCGCTGTCGTTCATGGGAAAACTGCTGTCCGGCAATGCCCCGCTGCGCGGCCGCGCCTCGCTCGAACTGCCTATTCGAACCCTCGGGTATCGGGAAGCCGCGCGATTCTGGGGTATCGACGACCCGCGGCTCGCTCTGCGCGTGCACGCGGTGGTCGGCGGTACACCCGCCTATCGCACCGAGATGATCCGGTACGACGCTCCGCGCGGGCTCGATGATTTCGACGACTGGGTCGTCCGCGCGGTCCTCTCCCCGGGCAGCCCGATGTTCCTCGAAGCCCGCTACCTGCTCGCCGAGGAGCCCGACCTCCGTGACGGTGCCATCTACAACTCGGTGCTCAACGCGATCGCCAATGGGAACAGCGGGCGCGGCGGTATTGCCGGCTACGTCGGCCGCAAGACGAACGAGCTCGCACACCCATTGACCGTGCTCGAGGATTCTGGCCTGATCACCCGCGAAATCGACGCCTTCCGTGGCAACCGCACCGACTTCCGAATTGCCGAACCCCTGCTCACCTTCTACCACGCCATCATGCGGCCCTACTGGCCGCAGCTCAGCGCAGCGACCGCCACCGAGCGGATCTGGGAGCGGTCCGCCCACCGCTGGGCCAGCAATGTCGTCGGACCGCACTTCGAGCAGGTGTGCCGGGAGTGGACGGCGCAGTACGGGCACGAGAAGCGGCTGGCGGATCTGCCCGTCCGGGTGTGCGCGGGTACCGTCAACGATCCCGCTGATCGCACGACGCACGAGGTCGACGTGGTCGCGGTGGGCTATGCCGACGGGAGCAGGCCGCCGCTGCTCGCGCTGGGTGAGGCGAAATGGAACGACATCATGGGCCTCGGCCACCTGGATCGGCTCCGGCGCATCCGGGAACTCGTCGGTAGGCAGGGGCGCTACGACACCGGCGCGACCCGCCTGCTCTGCTTCTCCGGCGCTGGATTCACCGACGAATTGCGGCAGGAGCAGAGCCGTGGTGAAGTCGAGTTGATCGGCCTCGACGAGTTGTACGGCAGAGAGTGACCTGCGGGAGGTCAGGCCTTCAGCTCGGCGAGCACCCTCCGCACCTGATTCGCCCGCCCGGCGGCGGTCCGAGCCTTGGTCACCCGCAGCGACAACCCGTACCGCGCACTCCGCCCCAGCCCCTCGAACCGCACCCGGGCAGCCGGATCCCCGTCCAAGGCGGCAACCAGCTCCGGGTGCGGCTCCGCATCCCGCTGCGGCGCGTAGGCCGCCGCCCACCGCCCGTCCGCCCGCGCCGCCTCGATCGCCGCGAACCCCGCGGCTCGCATCCGCCCGGCCGCGATCAACGCCTCCGCCTTGGCCACATTCACCGCCGACCACGGACTCCGCGCCCGCCGCGGCGAGTACCGCTGCAGGTAGTGCTCGGCATCGACACCCCGCCGATGGCTATCGATCCACCCGACGCACAATGCCCCATCGAGCGCCTCGGTGATCGTCACGCTCGCCCGACCGGCACCCTTCTTCGCGATCCGAACCCACACCTCGGCGGCCCGCTCGTGATTCGCCGCCAGCCAGCGCTCCCACTCGGCGGCATCGGCACAGTCGATGATCTCCATACACCCCATACTCCGGGGATAAGCGCTCACCGTCTGAGCACTTTCTAGGATGGCGAGAGTGAAGTTCTCGGTGAGTTACCCGACGCCGATGCACGGCGCCGACCCGGACACCCTCGTCACCTTCGCCCGCCACGTCGAGACCTGCGGATTCGAGGGCCTCTACGTCCCGGACCACGTCGCGCTCTACCCGGGCGCCCGCATCGGCGCCAACGAGGTCCCGACCACCCTCCCCTTCCCGGACCCCCTCGACTGCCTCACCTTCGTCGCCGCCCACACCGACCGTCTGCTCCTCGGCACCGGCGTCCTGCTCCTCCCGTACCGCCACCCGATTCTGCTGGCCAAGCGCCTCGCCACCTTGGACCGGCTGTCGAAGGGCAGGCTGCGGCTGCTCACGGTGGGCGTCGGCGGGCTGCCGGGCGAGGCGAAGGCGCTCGGCATCGACTACGCCACCCGCGGCCGCCGCGCCGACGAAGCGCTCGACGTGCTGCGCCTGCTCTGGTCCGGGGGCCCCGATGGTGTCGAGTTCCACGGCGAGTTCTTCGATTTCACCGAGGTGTGCGTCTATCCCAAGCCGTCCACAGCCGACTTCCCCATCCACATCGGCGGCTCCAGCCCCGCCGCCGCCCGCCGCGCGGGCCGCCGCGGCGCCGGCTACTTCGCCGGCGGCATGCTCACCCCGGATGAACGCGCCCACCAGCTCACCCTCGCCCGCGCCGAAGCCGCCACCGCGGGGCGCAACCCGGACGAACTCGAGTACACCCGCTGGGGCTCCACCGGACTGACCCTCGATGACATAGCCGCCCTAACAGCGGAAGGCGTCGACCGCGTAGTGGTCAACGCCTCCCTGAGCCCGCTGAATCAGCAACTCGACGAACTATCCGCCTTCGCCGAGCTGATCTAGAGCCAGGTATCCAACGTCGTGGTGGTGAGAAAGTGCTCGAGATCCGCCCGCCAGGGCGCGGGCACCGTCTTGTCCGGCTCGATAGCGCTGTACTGCCCCCGATAGAACAGCAACGGCCGCCCCGACTCGCCCACCTCGGCGAGCGAGAGCACCCGCCCGACCACGATCCAGTGATCCCCCCCGTCGACCACCCGATCCACCGAGCACTCGATGGTGGCGAGCGCGTCGTCGAGCACGGGCAGCTCCAGGGCGGAGCTGTGCCAGGCGGCCCCCGCGAACTTGTCCTGTTCGCGCGAGCCGAAGCGGGCACAGAGCTCGCGCTGCTCCTCGGCGAGCACGTTCACCGCGAACCGCCCGCGCTCCTCGATCGCCGCCCACGAGCGGGAAGACTTGCCCGGGCAGAAAAGCACCAAAGGCGGGTCGAGGGAGAGCGCGGCGAAGGACTGGCAGGCGAAGCCGACGGGGGCGGCGTCGGCACCGAAGGTGGTGATCACGGTGATCCCGGTGCAGAACTGCCCGAGGACGTTCCGGAACGCCCTGCCGTCGATCTCCGGGTACTCGCTCATTGCTCGCGGAACCCCACGGTGAAGTCGTGCCCCCACAGGCTGACGGCGGTCGACTCCCGCGCGATCCAGTCGGTGTCCTCGACTTCCAGCCCCTCGCAACCGAATTCGATGTCGAAGCCGCCCGGGGTCTTCATGTAGAAGGAGAGCATCTTGTCGTTGACGTGCCGCCCGAGCGTGGCCGACATCTTGACCTTCTTGCGCAGCGCGCGGTCCAGCGCGAGCCCGACGTCGTCGGCGTTCTCCACCTCGAGCATGAGGTGCACGATGCCGCTCGGCGTCGGCTGCGGCAGGAAGGCCAGCGAGTGGTGCCGCGGGTTGCAGCCGAGGAAGCGCAGCCACGCGGGCTCGCCATCCGCGGGGCGGCCGACCATCTGCGGGGGCAGCCGCATGGAGTCGCGCAGCCGGAAGCCGAGGACGTCGCGGTAGAACTCCAGCGCCGCCTTGTCGTCGGAGGTGCTGAGCACCACGTGCCCGAGCCCCTGCTCCTCGGTGACGAAGCGGTGCCCGTACGGGCTGACCACCCGGCGGTGCTCGAGCGCGACCCCGTGGAACGCCTCCAGCACGCTGCCGCTCGGATCCTCGAACCGGATCAGTTCGTAGACCTTGCGGTCGGCCAGCTCGGCGGCGGTGCCCTCCTTGTAAGGGACGCCCGCGGCGTCCAGCCGGGCGCGGATGTCCTGCAGCTCTTCGGCGTTCGCGGTCTCCCAGCCGGAGACCTGCAGCCGGTCCTGCTCGCCGGGCACGATCACCAGCCGAGCGGGGAACTCGTCCATGCGCAGGTAGAGCGAGTTCGGGTCGGAGCCCTTGCCCTCCACCATGCCGAGCACCTTGAGCCCGTACTCGCGCCAGGCGGCCACGTCGGTGGCCTCGATGCGCAGGTAGCCGAGGGAGCGGATGCCCATCACTTCTCCTTAACGCCGGCCAGGAAGTCGATCGCCAGCCGGTTGAACTCGTGGAACTTCTCCAGCTGCGCCCAGTGCCCGCAACCGCCGAAGACGTGCAGCTGCACCCGCGGAATGGACTTCAGCGCGACCAGCGCGCCGTCCAGCGGGTTCACCCGATCCTCGCGGCCCCAGATGAGCAGCACCGGCTGGCGCAGCGTGTAGGCGTCGCGCCAGAGCATGCCCTTCTCGAAGTCGGCGCCCGCGAAGGACTTGCCCATGGCGCGGGTGGCGGCCAGCGACTCCGGCTCGCTCGCCGAGGCGAACCGCTCCTGGACCAGCTCGGGGGTGATGAGCTTCTGGTCGAAGACCATGATCCGGAGGAACGCCTCCAGGTTCTCCCTGGTCGGCTCGTAGTTGAACTTGCCGAGCAGCTTGACGCCCTCGGTGGGGTCGGCGGCGAAGAGGTTGGTGCCCAGCCCGCCGGGGCCCATGAGGATGAGCTTGCCCGCGCGCTCCGGGTAGTCCAACGCGAACCGCACCGAGGTGCCGCCGCCGAGCGAATTGCCGAGCAGGTGCACGCGGCCGGTGATGCCGAGGTGGTCGAGCAGGTCCTTCAGCGCGGACGAGCTGTGCACGAAGTACTGCGGGTGCTCGGTCGGCTTGTCCGACTTGCCGAAGCCGGGCTGGTCCACGGCGAGCACGTGGAACTCGCGCGCCAGCACCGGGATGTTGCGCGCGAAGTTGGACCACGAGGAGGCGCCGGGGCCGCCGCCGTGCAGCAGCACGATCGTCGGCCCGTTGCCGACGCCCGCCTCGTGGTAGTGCAGTTTCAGGTCCGGCCGCACCTGCGCGTACCGGGAGGTGGACTCGTAGGTGAGTTCCGTCGTCGAGGTCACGTGTTTCCCCCTAGACCATGGCGTCGTTGATCGGCAGCCCGAACTCGTGCGTGCCGAACATCTGGTACGCGCGCTCCGGATCGTTCGCCGCGTGCACCCGGCCGGCGTGCGCGTCGCGCCAGAAGCGCTGCAGCGGCGTGCCGTTGGCGAGCGCGGTCGCCCCGGCGCTCTCGAAGAGCCGGTCGATCGAGGCGATGGCGCGGCCGGTGGCGCGCACCTGGTCGCGGCGGGCCCGGACGCGCAGGTCGAACGGGATCTCCCCGCCGGCCTTCAGGATCGCGTACTCGTCGGCGACATTGCCGGAGAGCTGGCGCCAGGCGGCGTCGATATCGCTGGCCGCCTCGGCGATCCGCACCTTGGCGAAGGGATCCTCCTTGGCCTTCTCGCCCGCGTAGGCGGCGCGCACCCGCTTGCCCTGGTGCTCGACGTGCGCGTCGTAGGCGCCGTAGGCCATGCCGACGATCGGCGTCGAGATGGTGGTGGGGTGCACGGTGCCCCACGGCATCCGGTACACGGGGTCGGTGTTCTGCTCCAGGCCGGGCGCGGTCAGCTCGCTCATCGCCTTGAAGCTGAGGAAGCGGTGCCTCGGCACGAAGACGTCCTCCACCACGACGGTGTTGGAGCCGGTGCCGCGCAGCCCGACCACGTTCCAGACGTCGTCGATGCGGTAGTCGTCGCGCGGGATCAGGAAGGAGCCGAAGTCCACCGGCTTGCCGTCCTTGATCACCGGGCCGCCGAGCACCGCCCAGCTCGCGTGGTCGGAGCCGGACGACCAGGCCCAGCTGCCCTTCACGATGTAGCCGCCGTCGGTGACGGTGCCGATGCCCATCGGGGCGTACGAGGAGGAGATCCTGACCTCGGTGTCCTCGCCCCAGACGTCCTCCTGGGCGCGCTGGTCGAAGAGCGCCAGGTGCCAGTTGTGCACACCGATGATGCCCGACACCCAGCCGGTGGAGCCGCACGCGCTGGCGATCTTGCGCACAGTGTCGTAGAAGACGACCGGGTCGGCCGCGTGGCCACCCCACTGCTTCGGCTGTAGCAGCCGGAAGAAGCCGGTCTCCTGCAGCGCCTTCACGGACTCGTCCGGAATGCGGCGCAGATCCTCGGCCTCCTGCGCGCGCTCGCGCAGCGTCGGCAACAGTGCTTCGACCCGTTCGGTCACTTCCTGCGTCATGTCCGGACCTGCTCCTGCCTGGTCGATCGGTAACCGGTACTCATCACCCCTGAGACTAGAACAGGTTCTTATTTATGTCGAGAACAGAACGCAGGTGCTGGTCGCCGCTGGGCGAATGCAGGAGACCTGGGCCGACGCTGGCGCTGCGGCCCACAGTTTTGTAACGTGTTCTAGTAGTGAAGGAGGAGGATTCGCGAATGGCAGACACCTCAACCCGCGGCGGTAAGGTGCGGGAGCTCGACGTCGGCACGGTTCCGACCCGCTACGCACGGGGCTGGCACTGCCTCGGGCTGGCGAAGACCTTCCGCGACGGCAAGCCGCACGCGGTCCAGGTCTTCGGTACCAAGCTCGTGATCTGGGCGGACGGCAGCGGCGAGCTCCGCGTGCTGGACGCCTACTGCAGGCACATGGGCGGCGACCTGAGCATGGGCGAGGTCAAGGGCGACGACATCGCCTGCCCGTTCCACGATTGGCGCTGGTCCGGGACGACCGGCAAGTGCACCGAGATCCCGTACGCGCGGCGGGTGCCGCCGCTGGCGCGGACCAGGAAGTGGCTCACCCTCGAGCGCAACGGCCAGCTCTTCGTCTGGCACGACCACGAGGGCAGCACGCCGCCGGACGAGGTCACGATCCCGCACATCGTCGGCCCCTACACCGACGCCGACGGCAACGCCACCGAGCAGCTGGACAGCGGCTGGACCGACTGGACCTGGAACTCGATGCTGATCGAGGGCGCCAACTGCCGCGAGATCATCGACAACGTCGTGGACATGGCGCACTTCTACTACATCCACTACGCCTTCCCGACCTACTTCAAGAACGTCTTCGAGGGGCATATCGCCACCCAGTTCCTGGAGACCAAGGGCAGGCCGGACATCGGGATGGCGTCCAAGTACGGCGGCGACACCCTGCTCAAGTCCGAGGCGTCGTACTTCGGCCCCTCGTACATGATCAATCCGCTGGTCAATATCTACAGCGGGTACGAGGTCAAGAGCGTCCTGATCAACTGCCACTACCCGGTGTCGCAGGATTCCTTCATGCTGCAGTGGGGGATCACCCTGCAGAAGCCGGACGGGGTCGAGGGCGCGACCGCCGACAAGCTGGCGGCCAAGATGACCGAGGGCATCAGCGTCGGCTTCCTGCAGGACGTGGAGATCTGGAAGCACAAGTCCAAGGTGGAGAACCCGCTGCTCTGCGAGGAGGACGGGCCGGTCTACCAGCTGCGCCGCTGGTACGACCAGTTCTACGTGGATCTCGCCGAGGTCACCGAGAAGATGACCCAGCGCTACGAGTTCGAGGTGGATACCGCCAAGGCGAACGAGTACTGGGAGGCCGAGGTGGCGGAGAACCTGCGCCGCCAGCAGGAGGCCGGGCCGCAGGAGGCGAGCGTCTGATGGCCGCCACCTGGGCCAAGGCTCCCGATTTCGCGGACCGGCCGGAGCGGCGGGCCGAGGTGCGGGCCCAGACGGTGGCGGACAAGCAGCGCTATCTCGAGGACGGGATGACACCGCTGCGGTGTCAGTCCTGTGGCACCGAGGTCCGGGTGCGCAAGGCGAGTGAGCGGCAGACCTCGATCGAGTGGACCGAGCCGCCGCAGCAGCGGTGCCCGGTGTTCGCCAAGCTGAGCGAAGGCGGGTACGGGCCCGGTCGGCCGGAGGGGTGCGAGAGCCTCGCCAAGACGATCCGGTGGGCGGTCGAGGAGGGCGTGCTCGAGGTGCAGTAGCTCAGTCGAGCCGGAAATCCTCGAAGTCGAAGCCGGGGGAGACCACGCAGGCGACCAGCACGTGCTGGTCGCCTGCGGGCTTCGCGGCCTGGCTCACCCCGCCGGGCACCACGATCTGCAGCTGCTGCCCGGCCGCGTGGTCGGGGCCGAGCAGCACCTCGGTGCCGCCGATATTCAGGATCAGCGCGCCACCGCCCTGCCAGAACCACAGCTCGTCCGAGCGCACGGTGTGCGGCGCCGAGCGCTCACCCGGCATGAGCAGGAACAGGATCGCGGTCGCGGCGGCGCGGTCGCCGCCGTAGCCGTCGGGGGTGAAACGCACGGAGCTGCGGTAGGTCTCGCGGAACCAGCCGCCCTCGGGGTGCGGGTCCAGATCGAGCGTCTCGGCCAGGGGCGGGCGCATGGATTCCTCTCAGGAGAACGGGCTCTGCGGGCGATCCTGCCGCACGCCGTCGATGACGATGTCGACTTTCTCGTTGTAGAAGCAGAGCAGCCCCGCGATCTTCTGGCTCTCCGGCAGCGGGGTCCGGTAGCCCCAGACGATGTCGCGGTGCTCGGTGCCGTCCACCGTGACGGTCCAGTAGTCGGCGGTGCCCTTGTACGGGCAGCTGGAGTGGGTGGCGCTCGGGGTGAGCAGCTCCAGCCGGACGTCGGCGAACGGCAGGTAGTACCGGGGCGGCAGCGAGGTCTCGAAAAGGATGCGCGGGGAGCGGGATTCGGCGAGCACGGTGCCGTTCAGCTCGATCCGCACGTGCTTGGAGCTGGCCAGCACGTCGACCCGCTTGTACGGGTCGCGCGGGTGCACGTAGACCGGCTCGTCCTCCTCCAGCCACTCGTCCATCGCGGACCACTCCAGCCGCACGTGGTCGGGGACCGCGCTCCAGCGCAGCGCGGCGCCGGGTGCGCGCACGCCGTCGAGCAGGACGTCGTACCTGGTCCCGGTGCCGAGCAGCTCGTGCGTCTCGGTGTCACCGGTGCGGACCAGCTCGGCCTTCACGTCGGCGAGCGGCAGGTAGTAGGCGGGGTAGTACGGGATCTCCCAGACCAGCAGCGGGGTGGCGGTGTCCGCGACCGGGCGACCGGCCAGGTAGGCGCGCACGCGTTTGGGGCTCGGCTCGGAGCGGAGGCTCATGGGCCCGACGGTACTCCCGGGTCAGGGCGGGAGCAGCCGGTCCAGCAGCCGGTCGAGCAGGAGCTCGGCGTGCTCCGGGGTGGCGAAGCCGCCCAGCATGCCCTGGGCGAGCCCGCCGACCGCGGCGACCAGGAGCTCGGCGTCCAGCGTGATCGTCTCCATCCGGGCATCGGTCCCCCTGCGCAGCCGCGCCAGCTGCTGGGCGGCGGCGTTCACCATGTACCTCGCCGGGCCGTTGCCGATGGTGTTCTCCACCTCGGCGCGGCCGAGCCGGGCGGCCTGGAAGGCGCCGAGGATGAGCACCTCGTCGCGGCGGGTGTCGTCCAGCGGGAGCAGCTCGGCGAAGGTGGTGCGCAGGATCTCCCGCGGGGCCGCCTCGGCGCCGAGCGCGGTGAGCCCGGCGGCGAGCCTGGCCCCGGCGTCGGCCAGCACCGCCTGGTGGGTGGCGATCAGGAACTCGCGCTTGGTGCCGAAGTAGTACTGCACCAGCCGCACCGAGATGCCCGCCTCGGCCGCGACGGACTGGAAGGTGGCCGCGCTCAGCCCGTCTCGCGCGATCACCCGCCGGGTGGCGTCGGTGATCTGCTTCCGCCGCTGTTCGTGGTCCGCGAGCCGAGGCATTCGTCCACCTTTTCCGGAAGGCATACGGTTCGGCGGGGCAGCCGATATGATACGACGGTACCACCATGTATGAGGAGCGGTGATGGCGATCAGAGCGGGACACTTCGGCAGCGCGAAGGCGCGGGAGAAGTTCGTCGCCGCCTACCGGGCCGCCGAAGCACTGTATCCGATCCCGTGGCGGGATCTCGAGGTGTCCACCTCCTACGGCCCCACCTACGTCCGCAGCTCCGGAAACGGCACCGGCACACCGCTGGTGCTGATCCACGGCTTCCAGGGCAACAGCCTCATGTGGAGCCCGGTGATCGAGCGGCTGGCGCGCCGCCGCACCGTCTATGTGCCGGACATCATCGGCACGCCGGGCCGCAGCGTGCAGACCGAGCCGATCGTGCGCGGCGCCGAGATGGCGCGCTGGCTCGGCGAGGTGCTCACCGGGCTGGAGCTGTCGCGCGCGCACCTCGTCGCCTTCGCGCACGGCGGCAGGCTGGCGGGCATGCTCGCCGGGCAGAGCGATATCCCGGCCAGCCTCACGCTGATCGAGCCCGGCTCGGTCCTGGTCCCGGTGCGCACCGTGCTGCTCGCCCGCATGGTGCTTGCCGGAATCCGGCCGACCTTCGGCCGCACCCGCCGGCTCCTCGCCCACCTGCAGCCCGGTACCCCGATCACCCGCGAGGACGCCGAGCTCGCCACCGCCGCCACCCCCTTCCGCATGTCGCTGCCGTACGCCCGGGTCCTCGCCGACGCCGACCTCGCCGCCATCGCCACCCCCACCCTCGTGCTCTGCGGCGGCGGCACCGTCCTCTACGACCCCGCCGCCGCCGTCGCCCGCGCCCGCGCGGTCATCCCGAATGTGGAGACGGAGGTCTTCCCCGAGGTGTCGCACGGGCTGCTCGCCGAGGTCCCGCGCTCCGCCGCCACCCGCCTCCTGCAGTTCACCGCCCTGCACGACCTGCGGGTGCCGCGTGCGACGGCGTGACCGCGCTCAGTCGCCGACGGTGATGGCCTGTGCCTCGTCCACGCTGTGCGGCGCCGGCTCGTGCTCGTCGATGTGGGCGAGCGCGGTGCGGCCCGCGTAGAGGACCCCGACGGCGGCGGCGGTGAGGGCGGCGCCGAGCCAGAAGGGGAGCGCGGTGCTGTGCTCGCCGAGCTTGCCCGCGAGGTAGGGGGCGGCGGCGCCGCCGGCGAAGCGGACGAAGCTGTAGGCGGCCGAGGCCGTCGAGCGCTCGACCGGGGCGGAGATCATGACGGCCTCGGTGATCAGGGTGTTGTTCACGCCGAGGAAGAGCCCGGCGAGCACGGTGCCCGCGATGAGCACGGGCTTGGAGTCGGCGTAGAGCGCCATGACGGCGAGGTCGGCGGCGAAGAGGCCGATGGCGGCGCACATCATGGGCATGGTGCCGTAGCGGCGCTGCAACCGGGGGGCGAGGAAGACCGAGGAGACGGCGAGCAGGATGCCCCAGCCGCAGAAGATGAAGCCGATGGCGTAGGTCCCCATGTCCAGGGGGAACGGGGTGTAGGCGAGCAGCGTGAAGAAGCCGAAGTTGTAGAGCAGCGCGGTCAGGCTCACCACCAGCAGGCCGCGGTGGCGCAGCGCGCGGAAAGGTGCGGTGATGGAGGTGCGGTGCGCGGGTTTCGGGCTCTCCGGCAGCAGCACCAGGATGGCGACGAAGGCGATCGCCATGAGCACCGAGACGCCGAAGAACGGCCCGCGCCAGCTGATGCCGCCGAGCACCCCGCCGACCAGCGGCCCGGTCGCGATGCCGATGCCGAGCGCGGCCTCGTACAGGATGATGGCCCGCGCGACCCCGCCGCTGGCCGCCCCGACGATGGTGGCGAGCGCGGTGGCGATGAAGAGCGCGTTACCCAGCCCCCAGCCCGCCCGGAAGCCGACGATCTGCGCCACCGTGGTCGACATTCCGGCCAGTGCCGCGAACACCACGATCACCGCGAGCCCGGCGAGCAGCGTCCGCTTGGCGCCGAACCGGCTGGAGACCACGCCGGTGACCAGCATGGCGACCCCGGTGACCAGCATGTAGCTGGTGAACAGCAGCGAGACCTGGGACGGCGAGGCGTGCAGTTGCTCGCCGATCGGCTTGAGAATCGGATCCACCAGGCCGATGCCCATGAAGGCGATCACGCTGGCGAAGGCGACGGCGTAGACCGCCCGGGGTTGCTTCGTGCGTTCGAGAGTTGTGCTCATTCGGGAGACCTCATCGCGTGTGTCGACGGCTGATCGCGGCGCCGGGGAAACACGCGGCATGCCGCACACAGATAATTGTTACATAAGCTAATTATCTGTGTGCGGTGAGGTCGCTCACCCGGCGCGGGCCGGGCGTCTGGCGCTGCCGAAGAGCTGGGCGTCGGCGTGCGCGCGTTTGAAGAACAGGTGCGCGTCGTGCTCCCAGGTGATGGCGATGCCGCCGTGCAGCTGGATGGAGTCCGCCGCCACCGCGGAGAAGGCGGCGGTGCTGTGCGTGCGCGCCACCCAGACGTCCTCGGCGGTGCTCTCCGCCCCGCTGACCAGGGCGGAGGTGGCGGCGAGCACGGTGGACTCGGCCGACTCGACCAGCACGTACAGATCGGCCATTCGGTGCTTGAGCGCCTGGAAGCTGCCGATCGGGCGGCCGAACTGCACCCGCGATTTCGTGTACTCGACGGTGTCCGCCAGGCAGCGCGTTGCGGCTCCCACCTGTTCGGCGGCGAGCGCGGTCCAGGCGATCTCGCGCAGGGCGACCGGGTCCACGTCGCCGATGCGGCTCCCGGTGACCCCGTCGAACTCGACCTCGCTCACCCGGCGGGTGGGGTCCATGGTGGCGATGGTGCGGACCGCGGTCGGCTCGGCCTCGTAGAGCCCGGCGTCGGTGAGCACCAGGTGGGTACCTGCCCCCGCGGCGTCGAGGACGTAGTGCGCGGTGCCGTGCAGGACGTCGCCGTCGGCGCGCACGCCGGGTGCGTCCCAGCCGCGGGCATCGGCCCAGCTGACGGCGAGCGTGCGGGTGCCTTCGGCGACCTCGGGGAGCAGCCGGGCGCAGGTCTCGGCGTCACCGGCGAGCAGCAGCGCCTGGACGCCGAGCACGGCGGAGCCGAGCATCGGCACCCCGGCCAGGGTGCGGCCGAGCTCGCCGACGACCAGCAGCGATTCGGTGAGCCCGGCGCCGATCCCGCCGTACTCCTCCGGGATGGCGAGCGCGGCGACGCCGATCTGCTCGCAGAGCAGGCGCCAGAGCTTCTCGTCGTAGCCGAGGTCGGTGTCGAGGGCGGCGCGCACCGCGGCGGAACCGGCGTGTTTGGTGAGCAGGGCCCGCACCGAGGTGCGGAACTCCGCGAGTTCGTCGCTCACCGCAGCGCCTCCGCGATCCGGGCGCGGTGGAAATCGGCGGTGCCCCACGCGCTCTGCAGCGCACGGACCCGGGTGATCCAGAGCGAGAGGTCGTACTCGGCGGTGTAGCCGATGGCCCCGTGCACCTGCAGCGCCACCCGCGAGGCAAGGTACGCGGCATCCGCGCAGGTCAGCAGCGCCGCGGAAACATCGCGGCCGCGAGTCGGCTCGGCGGTGGTGAGCGCGGCGCGCAGCAGCAGCGGCTCGGCCAGGTCGAGCGCGATGAGCACATCGGCGAGCTGCTGCTTCACCGCCTGGAAGCTGCCGATCGGCGCGCCGAACTGCTTGCGCTGCTTGGCGTACTCGGTGGTGGCATAGAGCAGCGCCTTGCCCGCGCCGAGCAGCTGCGCGGCGGCGGCGAGCGCGCCGTGGTCGAAGCCGGTGGCGATGGCGGCGCGCACCTCCTCGCCCTCGGCGAGCAGCTCGCCGGGTTCGACCCGGAAGAGCCTGCGCGCCGGGTCGACCGAGCGCACCGGCTCGCCGACGGTGCCACGGCTCAGCCGCGGGCCGTCGGCGACGAGCACGGTCTCCGCGATATCGGCGTCGAGCGCGAGCGGCTCGCCGAAGGCGATGGTGCCGAGCGCGCCCTCCGCCAATCCGGGCAGGATCTCGGCTGCCGGCTCCGGCAGCGCCTGGAGCAGGGCGGGAATGGCCGCGGCCGACTCGACCAGCGGTCCCGGCGCGGCGGCGCGGCCGATCTCCTGGAAGGCGACGAGCAGGTCCACCGGCTCGGCGCCGAGCCCGCCGTGCTCCTCGGCAATGGCGAGACCGAGCACACCGGCCTCGGCCAGGCCGCGGACCAGCGCGAGCCCGGGCCCGGGTTCGCCGCCCGCCCAGCTCCGGACGGCGGCCGGGGTGCGGCCCGCCTCCAGGAGTTTGCGCACGCTGGCCCCGAAATCGGTCTGCTCCGGGCTGAGCGCGAATCTCATCGGCTCCCTCTCGGTAGTCCGAGCAGCCGCTCGGCGATGATGTTGCGCTGGATCTCGTTGGTGCCCGCGTAGATCGGGCCCGAGATCGAGAAGAGGTAGCCGTCGGTCCACGGCCCCGCCTGCTCGGCGGCGCCGCCGAGGACGTCCAGCGCGGTCTCGTGCATGGCCACGTCCAGCTCGGACCAGAACACCTTGGTGATCGAGGACTCCGCGCCCAGCTTGCCGCCCTCGGCCAGCCTGGTCACGGTGCCGAAGGTGTGCAGCCGGTACGCCTCGGCGCCGATCCAGGCGTCGACCACGGCATCGCGCTGGGCGGTGTTCGCCCGGTCGCCCGCGGTGCGCCACAGCTCGAGCAGCCGCTCGGCGGTGGCGGTGAACCGGCCCGGGCTGCGCAGCGAGAGCCCGCGCTCATTGCTCGAGGTGCTCATGGCGACCCGCCAGCCCTCGTTCGGCGGGCCGATCACATCGGCGTCCGGCACGAAGACCTCGTCCAGGAAGATCTCCGCGAACCCGGCCTCGCCGTCCAGCTGCGGGATCGGCCGCACCGAGACGCCCTCGGCGTCCAGCGGGAACATGACGTAGGTCAGCCCGCGGTGCCGCTCGGCCGCCGGGTCGCTGCGGAACAGGCCGAAGGCGCGGTCGGCGAAGGAGGCGCGGGAGCTCCAGGTCTTCTGGCCGCTGAGCAGCCAGCCGCCCTCGGTGCGCTTGGCGGTCGAGCGGATGCCGGCCAGGTCGCTGCCCGCCTCCGGCTCGGACCAGGCCTGCGCCCAGATGTCGTCGCCGCGTGCCATCCGCGGCAGGATGCGGGCCAGCTGCTCCGGGGTGCCGTGCTCGAAGAGCGTCGGGGCCAGCAGGAAGATGCCGTTCTGCGCGACCCGGCCCGGTGCGCCCGCGGCGTAGTACTCCTGCTCGAAGAGGACCCACTCCAGGAGCGAGGCGTCGCGGCCGCCGTGCTCGTGCGGCCAGGAGACCACGGAGAACCTGGCGTCGGCCAGGGTGTGCTCCCACTCCCGGTGCGCCTCGAAGCCCTCGGCGGTGTCCATCGATGGCAGCGGGGTGCGCGGCGCCGAGTCCACCAGGAAGTCCCTGACCTCCTGCTGGAAGGCGCGCGCGGATTCGTCGAGATCCAGATCCATCAGGACTTCCCGTTCTCGGTGGCGGTGTCGCGCATGGAGCGGGCGTTCATGCCGCCGAGCGCATCCGCCCCGACCTCGGCATTGTGCGCGTGCGCGAAGTGGTGCAGCCCGAAGACCGAGTCCATGCCGGTGCGCATGCCCATCAGATCCTCGGCCTGGTTCACCGCCTTCTTGGTGAGCGCCAGCCCGAACTGCGGCATCTGCGCGATCTTCTCGGCCAGCGCGGTCACCTCGGCCTCCAGCTCGGCGCGCGGCACCACCCGGTTCACCATGCCCCACTCCTTGGCCTGCGCCGCGCCGAAGCGGTCGCCGGTGAAGAGGAACTCCTTGGCGGCGCGCGGGCCGATCATCCACGGGTGCGCGAAGTACTCGACGCCCGGAATGCCCATGCGCACCACCGGATCGGAGAAGAAGGCGTCGTCCGAGGCGACGATGAGGTCGCAGACCCAGGCCAGCATGAGCCCGCCCGCGATGCAGGCGCCCTGCACCTGCGCGATCATCGGCTTGGGGATCTCCCGCCAGCGCCGGCACATCCCCAGGTACACCTCGGACTCGCGGGCGAAGCGCTGGTCACCGCCCTTGCGGTCGAGGTGGTCCCACCAGAGCACGGCCTTGTTGTCGTAGTGCACGTGGTGGTCCTTGCCCGGCGTCCCGATGTCGTGCCCGGCGCTGAAGTGCTTGCCATTGCCCGCCAGCACGATCACGGTGACCTCGGCGTCCTCGACCGCGCGCTGGAAGGCGGCGTCGAGCGCGTAGGTCATCACCGAGTTCTGCGCATTGCGGTAGTCCGGCCGGTTCATCGTGACGACCGCGACCGGGCCGCGCCGCTCGTAGGTGACCACCTCGCCCTCGTCGGGCACACCGTCAGCGGACATCACGAAATCTCCTCACGTAGACGACGTTTCAGCACCTTGCCTGCGGCGCTGTAGGGCAGCTGGTCGCGGAACTCGACGAAGCGCGGCACCTTGAAGTTGGCCAGCGTGCCCGTGGCGTGCGAGAGCACCTGCTCCGCGGTGAGCCGCGCGCCTGCCTTGCGCACCACGTACGCCTTGCCGACCTCGCCCATCCGCGGGTCCGGCACGCCGATCACCGCGGACTCCGCGACCCCGTCCAGCCGGGCCAGCACCTGCTCGATCTCGGCCGGGTAGACATTGAAGCCGCCGCAGATGTACATGTCCTTGAGCCGGTCGGTGATCTTCAGGTAGCCGCGCTCGTCGACCACCCCGATATCGCCGGTGTGCAGCCAGCCCTCGGCGTCGATGGTCTCCGCGGTGGCCTCCGGATCGTCCAGGTACCCGAGCATGACATTCGGCCCGCGCAGCAGCACCTCGCCGGAATCGGCCAGCCGCAGCTCGAAATCGGCGATCGGGCGGCCGCAGGTGCCGGAGATGGTGGCCGGGTCGTCGTCCGGGCGGCACATGGTGCCGAAACCGGACGCCTCGGAGAGGCCGTACGCGGTGAGCACCACCTCGAAGGCCAGCTCGTCGCGCATCCGCTCGACCAGCACCACCGGGACGGTGGCCGCGCCGGTCACCGCGACCCGCAGCGTGCCGAGGTCGAACTGCGCGCGGTCCGGGAAGTCGAGGATGGTCTGGTAGATGGTGGGCGGGCCGGGCAGCACCGAGATCCGCTCGGCGCTGATCAGCCGCATGGCCTCCGGCACGTCGAATACCGCCTGCGGGACCATGGTCGCGCCGGTCAGGACGCAGGCGAGAATGCCCGCCTTGTAGCCGAAGTTGTGGAAGAACGGGCTGATGATCAGGTAGTTGTCGGCCTGCCGGAGGGTCGCGCACTCGACCCAGCCGCGCACCACGTCGAGCGCCTGCCGGTGCGCCACCAGCGTGCCCTTGCTGCGGCCGGTGGTGCCGGAGGTGAAGAGGATGTCGGCGATGTCGTCGGGGGTGACGGCGTCGGCGCGGGTTTCGACCTCGGTGCGCGGGGTCTGCTCGGCGAGGTCGGCGAGGTCGTCCCAGTGCAGCGCTGCGGCAGCCGAGCGCGGGGCATCGGGGTCGACCGGGATGACGACGATCGACGGGATGTCCAGCTGTGGCGCCTCGGCGCGGAGCTCTGCCAGCCGGTCCCGGCCCAGGAACGGCCCGGCGATGAAGAGCGCGGCGGCGTCGACCCGCTCCAGCACGTCCGCGGCCTCGGCCGCGACGTACCTGGTGTTCAGCGGGACGAGGGCGGCTCCCGCGTACTGCGCGCCCAGCGCGGCCGCGACCCAGTGGTGGGTGTTCGGCGCCCACATGGCGACCCGGTCGCCGGGCCGGACCCCGCGGGCGATCAGCGCGCCCGCCACCCGGCGCACCTCCTCGAGCAGGTCCGCCCAGTCGAGCCGCGCCGAGCCGTCGGCGATGGCGGGGGCGGCGCCGAACTCGGCCGCGGCCGCCCTGAGCGCGGCCGGAATGGTCCTCGCCGAGGTGCTCACGAATGTCCTCACCGTCGAAGCTACAAAGCAAGTGCTTGGTAGGTTACCCTAGCGTCGTGGGTGCGATCCAGACCTCAGAATCCGGCACGGCGGGTCCCGGCGGGGCCGATTCCGGCGATGCCGCCTTCGCCCGCGAGGTGCGCGAGTGGCTGGCCGACAATCTGTCCGGCGAGTTCAGCGGGTTACGCGGGCTCGGCGGCCCCGGCCGCGAGCACGAGGCCTTCGACGAGCGGCTGGCCTGGGACCGGCACCTCGCCGCCGCGGGCTGGACCTGCCTCGGCTGGCCGGAGAAGTACGGCGGCCGGGACGCGAGCGTGCGCAGGCAGGTGATCTTCCACGAGGAGTACGCGAAGGCGAACGCGCCGGCGCGGGTCTCGCACGTGGGGGAGGAGCTGCTCGGCCCGACGCTGCTCGCCTTCGGCACCGAGGAGCAGAAGCAGCGCTTCCTGCCCGGCGTCCGGAATGTCACCGAGCTGTGGTGCCAGGGCTACTCCGAGCCCGGCGCCGGCTCCGACCTCGCCGCGGTGAGCACCGCCGCGCAGCTGGACGGCGCCGAGTGGTCGATCACCGGCCAGAAGATCTGGACCTCGCTGGCGCACGTCGCCGACTGGTGCTTCGTGATCGCCCGCACCGAGAAGGGCTCCAGCAGGCACAAGGGCCTCTCCTACCTGCTCGTTCCCATGGACCAGCCGGGGATCGAGGTGCGCCCGATCATCCAGCTCACCGGCACCTCGGAGTTCAACGAGGTGTTCTTCGACAATGCCCGCACCGCCGCCGACCTGGTGGTCGGCGAGCCCGGCCAGGGCTGGCGGGTGGCCATGGGCACGCTCGCCGTCGAGCGCGGCATCTCCACGCTGGGGCAGCAGATCCGCTTCGAGCGGGAGCTGGCCTCGATCGAGGAGCTGGCGCAGGCGTCCGGGGTGGACGGCGATCCGGCCATCGCGGCCCGGATCGACGATGCCTGGGTGGGGCTGCGGGTCCTGCGCGCGCACGCGCTGCGCACCATGGGCGACAGCACCGACGACGGCGGCCAGGCCTCGGTGGGCAAGCTGCTGTGGGCCAACTGGCACCGCTCCCTCGGCGAGCTCGCCATGGCGGTGCGCGGCCCCGCCGGGCTGCTCGCCGCCGACGACCTGGACGAATGGCAGCGGCTGTACCTCTTCACCCGCGCCGACACGATCTACGGAGGTTCGAACGAAGTGCAGCGCAACATCATCGCCGAGCGGGTGCTCGGACTTCCCCGCGAGGCCCGCCCGTGACCGCCGGGCCGCTCTCCGTCGCGCCGGAACCCGTTGCCGGACACGGGCTGCTGACCGGGCGCAAAGCCGTCGTCACCGCCGCCGCGGGCACCGGGATCGGCTCGGCGACCGCGCGCAGGCTGCTCTCCGAGGGCGCCGACGTGGTGGTCTCCGACTGGCACGAGCGCAGGCTCGGCGAGACCAGGAGCGCGCTGGCCGAGGAGTTCCCGGAGCGCACCATCGGCGCCGTGGTGTGCGACGTGCAGAGCACCGAGCAGGTCGACGCCCTGATCACCGGGGCCGTCGCCGAGCTCGGCCGGGTCGACATCCTGGTCAACAATGCCGGGCTCGGCGGCGAGACCCCGGTGGTCGACATGGACGACGCCCAGTGGGACCGCGTCCTCGACATCACCCTGAACGGCACCTTCCGCTGCACCCGCGCCGCGCTGCGCTACTTCCGCGAGGCCGGGCACGGCGGCGTGATCGTGAACAATGCCAGCGTGCTCGGCTGGCGCGCGCAGTACGGCCAGGCCCACTACGCCGCCGCCAAGGCGGGCGTCATGGCGCTCACCAGGTGCAGCGCGGTGGAGGCGGCCGAGCTCGGGGTGCGGATCAATGCCGTCTCGCCGAGCATCGCCAGGCACGCCTTCCTGGACAAGACCAGCTCCTCGGAGCTGCTGGACCGCCTCTCCGAGCGCGAGGCCTTCGGCCGGGCCGCCGAGCCGTGGGAGGTCGCCGCCACCATCGCCATGCTGGCCAGCGACTACACCAGCTACCTGACCGGCGAGGTGGTCTCCGTCAGTAGCCAGCGGGCATGATGAACCGGGTGACCGCTCCCGATGCCGCGAAGCCCAACCGGCGCGCCGAACTGCTCGCGCTCGCCGCCGGACTCTTCGCCGAGCGCGGGCTGCGGGCCACCACCGTCCGCGATATCGCCGACTCCGCCGGAATCCTCTCCGGAAGCCTCTACCACCACTTCGATTCCAAGGAATCCATGGTGGACGAGATCCTGCGCGGCTTCCTGGACGACCTCTTCGGCCGCTACCGGGAGATCGTCGGCGCCGGGCTCGGCTCGCGGGACACCCTCGAGGCGCTGGTCCTCAGCTCCTACGAGTCGTTCGACCGCTTCCACGCCGCGGTCGCCATCTACCAGACCGAGGCCAAGCGGCTCCGCGGTTCGGAGCGCTTCGCCTACATCGAGGAGTACAACCGCGAGTTCCGCGAGCTCTGGCACCAGGTGCTGACGGCGGGCGTCGCCGACGGCACCTTCCGCGCCGAGCTCGACGTCGAACTCGCCTACCGCTTCCTGCGCGACACCGTGTGGGTCGCCGTCCGGTGGTATCGCCCCGGCGGCCCGGTCACGGTCGAGAACCTCGCCAAGCAGTACCTGACCATCGTGCTCGACGGGCTCACCGCCCCCGGGCACAGCTAGGAGTTCCGATGTCCGCACCCCGCCGCGCCCTCGATGCCTATGTCGTGGACGCCGTCCGCACCCCCGTCGGCAAGCGCAATGGCGCGCTCGCCCAGGTGCACCCCGCCGACCTCGGCGCCACCGCGCTGCGCGGCCTCCTCGACCGCAACCCGGTCGACCCCGCGCTGGTCGATGACGTGATCGTCGGCTGCGTCGACAATGTCGGGCCGCAGGCGGGCAATATCGGCCGCACCATGTGGTTGACCGCCGGGTACCCGGAAGAGGTGCCCGGGGTCACCGTCGACCGGCAGTGTGGCTCCAGCCAGCAGGCCATCAACTTCGGCGCCCAGGCCATCATGAGCGGCACCGCCGAGCTGATCGTCGCCGGTGGCGTGCAGAACATGAGCGCCATTCCGATCTCCGCGGCGATGCTCGCGGGGAAGGAGTACGGGTTCGACTCGCCGTTCGTCGGGGCCAAGGGGTGGGACGCCCGCTACGGCACCGACGAGGTCTCGCAGTTCCGCGGCGCGCAGCTGATTGCCGAGAAGTGGGGGATCAGCCGGGAGGACATGGAGCAGTGGGCGCTGCGTTCCCATGAGCGCGCTCGCGATGCCATCAAGAACGGCCGATTCGACAACGAGATCGTCCCCGTCGGCGACTTCCGCGTCGACCAAGGCCCGCGCGAGACCACCCTCGAGAAGATGGCCTCGCTGCCCGCTCTGGCCGAGGGCAGCCCTTTGACCGCGGCTGTCGCCAGCCAGATCTCGGACGGTGCCAGCGCCACCCTGCTCGCCTCGGAATGGGCGGTGCAGGAGTACGGGCTGAAGCCGCGCGCCCGCATCCACCACGTCTCCGCCCGCGGCGCCGACCCGATCTTCATGCTCACCGCGCCGATTCCGGCTACCAAGTGGGCATTGGAGAAGACCGGGCTGACCATCGATGACATCGACGTGGTCGAGATCAACGAGGCGTTCGCGCCGGTCGTCCTTGCCTGGTTGAAGGAGACCGGGGCCGACCCGGACAAGGTGAATGCCAATGGTGGTGCGATCGCGCTCGGGCACCCGCTCGGTGCCACCGGGGCGAAGCTGTTCGCGACGCTGCTGAACGAGTTGGAGCGGCGGAACGGGCGGTACGGGCTGCTCACCATCTGTGAGGGTGGTGGCACCGCCAACGCCACCATCATCGAGCGGTTGTGAGGTCGGGCAGTACGTCCTGAGTTCGGGCGCTTCGGGAGGCGTCGCTTCAGTCGCCGATGTAGCCGATATCGGGGTTGATCTGGGCCAGAAAGATGCGGATCGCGTGGCGGTGGGCGCCGATCGTCGGTGGTGAAGTATCACCGGGGACGCTGTACGGCAGCAGTGAGCTGGGCCGCGGCCCGTCTCCGTCCCACAGCCACGCGATCCGGGGTGGGCCCGAGGAGAACCCGTAACCGGGGTTGGGGCCCGACTCCCAGTCGTAGTCGCACCGGCCGTCGGGGTGCACTGTCACCGAGAACGTCTCTCCGTCGACGACCAGGGTGCAAAGCTCGCCCCCGGCGCCAGGACGAGCATCGTCCGGAAGTCCATCGCAGTTTTCGGTAGCCACAACCCCACTGTGCCAGTTCACCCGATTCGGGCAGCTGTTCACGGCTGCGGCGTCACCGGCTGCGGACACGTCGCAATCCGTGTCGTTCAGGAGTCGGGATGCGAGCGGGCCGAGAATGAAGCGATGATCGGTCGCCGACCTGCCATCATTGCCGGAGCCGTGCTGGTAAGCACGTGCGCAGTGCTCGGGGCGATCGTCACCGGCTGCGCCGAACCCGGCTCGCGCACGCCATCGTCACCGGCCGCGTCCACTCCCTCCGCCGCGCCGAGCGTTCCCTCTGTCGCCGAGCTCGACGCCGTGCTGGCGCGCGCGGTGAGCCCTTCGGCGGATTTGCGCCGCGGCACAGTCGAGGGCGACGGCACTGATTTCCAGCTGATCGACTGGCACCCCGAAGCGCCGGTTTTCGCCTATCCCGTGATTGCTGTCCGGCCCGAGAGCACTTCGAGGGTTCTGGCCACGGTGCGCACCACCATCGACGGCACGCCGATTCCCGATACGGCGGAGGTCCCGTTCGTTTTCGAGGGGACATCCTGGAAGATCGAGCGAAATTGGATGTGCGCGACTATGTCCGTGTTCGAGCGACCCTCATCGGACTGCTGAATCGCAACCCGCCTCGGTAGTCCCGCTGGCGGAATCAGGCTGGAATCGCCCCCACACGCTGCGCGAGCTGGCCGAGATCGCCCGTGGTGAGCTCGCGCCTAGCCCGGCGCATCATGGAGCCGACCTGCTCCCGAACCGAGGTCATGGACCGAACCTTCTCCGGTGCGATGTACTCGGCTCGGAGCAGCACGTACAGCGCCCGCTCGTAATTCTTCTCCATGCCGTATGCCCGACCCACTCCGAGCGCTTCCCAAGCCTGGCGCCGCTCTTCGTCACTGGCGCTCCGGGTGTAGGTGTACAGCCCCGAGATGAGGCCGGGCAGTACGCCGGCGAGCTGCGTGTCGTCACACTCGGCGCGGAGTTCCAGCGTCCGACGTGCACCGCGCACCAGGTCGGGGAGCGGCGGGGGCGGAACGCCATCGTCGACCAGACCCTGCGCCATGAGCCGCCTCGATGCGGGGAACAGCCGAGTGGAACACCGCCGCTGCCGGATTCAACGTGGGCTGGCACCGGCGGGGATACCTGCGTCCTTCAGATAGCAGCTCTCGCCTACTTGTCCGAGCCCGCCTCGGGCGACGAGTGGGAGTGATCGTGGAGATGCACAGACAGATCATCTACCCGATAGGCGCGACGTTCGATTACCGGATCACCGACACTGCGGCAGGCAAACTCCGGAGCGAGCTTTCGCGATGGGCGCCGGACGTCCGGGTGGTCGTCGACGATCACGTCACCGATGAACTCCCCGAGATCCCCTGCGCATCACTGTGGGAACTCTAACGGGTGGTCCGCCAGCAGGTCCGCGATGGTGAGCGCCTCGGGCATGGTCCATGTCGCGGCCTCCTCGGCGAGCAGCTCCTCCCATGCGGGGGCACCCGTGCGGGCCGCGGCATCGGAGCGGACCCGTAGCGCGAGCGTGCCGATCCGGAGGAGGACCGGCACATTCAGGTGCCGGGCCGCGACCGCTGTCTCACCGGCGACCGCAGCTGCGGCCGTCTTCGACACACTGATGGCCCCGGCGGCTGCGTGTGCGGCAAGCAGCATCTCGGTGCGTTTGGCTGCCGCGCCGGGCGAGAGGCGTGCGGTGCCCGTCGACCGATGGGCCGCGAGATGGGTATGGGTTCGGATGACGACCTCGGTCGCGAGGACGCCGAGCCCGGGCGTGAGGAGTCCGGAGCGGAGGTTCAGGCCGCTCGCGTACGCGTCATGGGCGAACTTGCGCAGGGTGGGGTCCGGCATCTCGCACAGCCATGTCCAGCCGGGGAGCGGGAGGCTCATCGGGGTGACGAAGTCGGCGGCCCAGTGTTTCAGCAGCAGCGCGATCGCGAGGTGCCGCTCGGGCGCCTGCGCGAACAGCAGCCCGGAGCGGGTCGTCGTCGCCAGGCCGGTCATGCGCCTGCCCTCCTCCCACCAGGTCCCCTCGAAGGTGCCGGTGCGGATCTGGTTCAGGGCGGTGCAGAATCGGGCGATGTCGTGGCCGGGGGACTTGACCCGATGGGTCGCGCCACCGAACTTCGGGCCGGTGTAGTCGATGGGGAGCCGGGCGGTTTCCCGCTCCCAGCGGCGCAGCAGGCCGCTCTTCTTCAACTGGGTCAGGCCGCCGAGCGCGGCGGCGTCCACCCGGTGGTCGTAGAGGTTGGCGAGTGCGCCGAGCAGGCCGGAGATCCCGACGACCAGCAGATCACCGCGCCCCCATGGCAGCCGCTGGGTGGCCCGCCATTCGTCGAGTTGCGCGAGCGCGACCGGGTCGAGGAGGTCGGCGAACTCGACGTCACCTTCGCGCTGCTCCCGATGATGGTCGGTGAGTTCGGCGTAGCCGAGTCCGGCCGGGGTACTCGCGAGACGTTGCCCGACCGCGTGATCGATCGGCTCGTCGGCGAGTGCCGCCGCGGCGAGCTGCTCGATGGCGTCGAGGTCGCGGGTGAGGACGTCCAGGTTGCCGATGTAGTCGGCGTCGGCGACGCTCACTTCGCTTCCTCGAGGTCGTCGGCGAGGCCGGCGACCCCCTCGGCGAGGGTCTCGACGGTCTTCTTCTCGTCTGTGAGCTCGTCCAATTCGGCGATCAGCGTCTTGAGTTCGTCGTCCTCGGGGCCGGTAACCCGCTCCTTGAGTCGATCGGCGACCATACGGAACCGGGCGACGCGATCCTCGCCCGCGACCCGCTCCGCATCCAGCTCGGCCTGCTTGCTCTCGACCTGCGCCCGCAGCTTCTCGATGTGCTCGGCGAGCGCCGCGACGGTCTTGCCGAGGTTCGTGACCCGCTCGCGCAGGCTGACGATCACGGCCTTCGCCGCCTCTTCGTTGCCGTCCACATCGCGGAGCACGAGCTGGGTGACCACGTGCAGCCGGACGGCATCGGCGGCGATCCGCGCCGCGGTGAGCCCGGCGGCCTTCCCCGCGAGCGTGACCACCCCCGCCCCCGCCGCGCCGCTGAACCCGGTGATCAGCGCGGCGCCACCGGCCATGCCGAGCCCGCCGGCCGCAATGGAGCCGCCGCCCAGCGCGGCCAGCCCCGCCGAGGTGGCGACCGCGCCCGAATAGCCGAGCACCAGCGCGCCGTACGCCCCCGCGATCGCCGGTGCGGCGAGCCCGCCGGTCAGCACGCCGAGTCCGAGGCCCGCCCCCGCGAGGAGCGCGTACTTGGTCCAGTTACCCGATGTGGAGAGTTTCTTGATCGCGTGCCGGTAGGCATTCTGCACTGCCTCGAGATCCTCAGGATGAAGCGGGCTCATCGAAGCGTGCGCGGCGCTCAGGGTTTCGGCGCGCGCGGCCTTCTCCCACTTGCCCTCCGCCCACGGCTCGAAGCCGTAGAGGTCGATGAGCAGAAGCAGGCCCCTGGATCGCCGCGTCACGATCGAGGAGATCTCCGGGCCGGCGGATTCGAGCGCCTCGAAGTTCGGTGCGGCGTCGTTCGCGCTGATCAGGTGCACTATCTCGGCCACCGCGGGGGACCAGTCCCAGTGTCGGCCCGCGATGGCGGCAGCGGTCGCGGTGCGGAAGGCATTCCGGACTTCGCGCTTGGCCGGGAGGTATTTGCCCTTCGATGCCGCGATGTCGCGCTGCATCATTCGGTACTGCCAGGCGGTGAGGACGAAGTCCTCGTCGGGCGACAATTCGAGGTTCCTCTGCACCTGCACGGCGTCCATGCGCCAGACAGTAGCGGGGATCAGCCCGAGGCACGCTCGTTCTCGCGGTGCCACCGCTGGGCGCGCACCGCGCGGCGCTCGATCTCGGTGACCATGGCGGCCGCGCTCAGCGGAGCGGCCTCGATCGGGTCGCCGGTGCGGACCAGGTAGCGGCCGTCGTCGTAGTCCATCCACCAGAAGCCGTCGCCGGGGGCCGGGCGGGCGTCGATGGCGGGGCCGGGGAAGACGGCGACCTCGCCGAGTGCGCGGCGTCGCCGGGCGAAGACGCGGTCGAGCTGGGCGATGGCGCCGTTCGTCGCGCGCAGCGGACGGTCCCGATCGGCGCGAATATCCGCTCGTGGCAGGCGGATCGGCGGTTGTGAGCCCGGCGGGTGTGCGGGTAGCGCGGCGACGGCGGCCGCTGGTACCTGCCCGGCCCTGCCGTAGCGGAGCACGATGTCGGCGCCGGTGTCCGGGGCCGGGCCGGGCTGCTGGGTGAGCGCGGTGCCCGCATTGGCGCGGATCGCGCCGTGGAAGCGCACCGGGTCGAGGTGACCCAGACCTGTGACCTCGATCCGGACATCCGGCTCAAGCAGGACGTCGAGCGCGCGCTCCAGCTCCACCGCGTACATGCCGGTGAGGGTTTCGACCGCCGCCTCCCTGAGCCGCCGCAGATCACGGAAGTCCATAGGCTCCGGCCGGTACCGCAGGGGGTAGGGGAGGCGGTCGCGGCCGTAGGCGCTCCACAGCAGCTCGAACTCGAGGCCGCTGAACCGCCACTCAGCCATCGCCGCCGCCGATCACCGGCGGCACCGTCCTCGGCAGTGCGTCCAGGCCGGTGAGTTCCTCGCCGTTGCGCTGGTTCACCAGGTAGTCCTTGGTGCCGGTGGTGTTCTCGTCGTCTCGGCGGCCTGCTCCCGCTCCCGCGCCCATCATGCCGGGCGTGCCGGTGCTGGAGCGGGTGCCGGTGGTGGTTGCGGTGGTGGTTGCGGGGGCGACGGTGGTCGACAGCGGCGTTCCGGCGATGCTGCGGCCGGGTGCGGGGGTGGTGACCGGTGTGCCGGAGGGGGTTCCGGGGGGGTTCCCGGCCTCGGGCTCGATGGGGTGCCGGGTGTGGTCGGGGTCGACGGCGTGCCGGGCACTGTGCTGGTGGGGCTCGGTGTGGTGCTCGCGGGTGTGGTGCTCGATGTTGTCGACGTGGGGGTTGCGGACCGGGTGGTGGGATCGGTACCCGCGGCCTCGGTCTGTGGCTCGCTGCCGGGCTGATCCTCGGTCGGCGTTCCGGCGTCGGTGGCCGGAGAATCGGTGGCCGGAGTGTCGGCCGCCGGTTCCTCCTCGGCGGTGGGGGCACCGGTTCCGGCCGGATCGGTGCTTTCGGTGCGGGCCGTGGTTCCCGGGGTGTTCGCGGGCGGCCCGTCCGATCCCGGCCCGTTCACGATCACCGGGGCGTCGGGCAGTACGGGGACGCCGTGATCGGTCTGCTGCGCCACCTGCCCGTACACGGTTCGCAGCACCCGCCGTGCCTCCTGCGTCGCCTCTTCCTCCGCGTAGTCGCCCGCCTTCATCACCCCGTCCTGCGGAAGCGTCTTGCCCGTGACGTCCGGGCGTTCCGTCACGTACGGCATGAGCGCCTGCGTCTGGTGCAGCCCGGTGTGCAGCTCGGCGAGCTTGAGCCCGACCATCGCGGCCGCCGTCGCCAGATCCTCCGACCGCTGGGTGTAGTTCTGCACAGCTGTGACCGCCGACTGCGCTGCTGCACCCTGCCAGCCGCCCTGCACGGTGCGCGCGAACTCCTCGTTGAATACGCTCACCGCGCCGGTGAGGTTCATGCCGATTCCCGTCCACGCCTCCGCCGCCTGCTGGGCCACCGAGGGGCGCATGTCGTTCACCGCGTCCACCATCTGGGTCAGCGTCATGCTGTCGTAGTTGTCCGGGGCGGGGATGTTCGGTGGGTCGTACTCACCGGTGAAGCCGGTGTTCGCGCGGGCGGTGAAGTCGTAGATGGTGTCGCGTTCGCGGTTCCACTGCTCCTGGGCGTCGATGATGCGGGCGCGGTAGTCGTCGTAGGTCATTGTGTGGTTCCCGAGATGTGGTCGCCGGAGATGGTGTCCTGTTCGGCGAAGTTCTGGACGGCCTTCGCCACGGCCTGTTTGGCGACGTTCACGGCGTCCATGTGCTGCAACAGCACGACTTCGAGGGATCGCTCGCCGCCCTTCGCCTTCCGGGAGAACTTGTCCTGCAGCACTTGCGATGAGGGAAATCCGCCGAAGCCATCCAGGTACTGGAGACGGACGACCTGCATGTAGATCTCCTCGAGCCGAAGCAGGTAGTCGTCGCACACCTTGTCGAGGCCCTGCCCGACATTCGGATCCAGCGACAGCTCGCCGGCTTCCGCATCGGTCAGCACACGCTGCCACTCGACGTTTGAAATCTCCGGTTCCATCGGTGCTCTATCCCGCCGGTAGCTGCGCGGCCAAGTCATCCGCATGACCCGCCGCAGCGGAGCAGGGGTCGCCCTGCCGTCCCTTGGTCGGCCGGACGATGAGACGAAAGGCGACGGTGCCATCGGGGACTTCAGTGGCGACAGTGCAGATGAAGCCCCGGGAGTCGCTGGCGTCGAGAAACTGCACTGCGGGCCGCCCGCCTACCGTGCGATCGGTGAATGCGGTGAAGTCTGTCCGCTGGCGAACTTCGTCGAGTGTCGGCCGGCCGGAGAAGAGGGTCAGGTCGTACCAGTCGGCCCCGGCGCGCCAGTTGCACACCTTCCAGCCGTCGAACGCAACGCCGGCGACGTCCGAGACCTTCGTTCTCGGATCCAGCCCGGTCGCGGATATGGCCGAATCGGGCAGTCCACACGGATCCCACAGCCCGGCATCGGGATCAGCCTTCGTGCTCGGTGCAACCGTCGCGACCACCGATGACTCCGGCGCAACCTCCTCCACCGTCGGCCCACACCCCGCACTCAGGCACGCAACGGCGAGCGCCCCAGCAATAACCCCTGCCCTGCGCATCTCCGCACCCTCCCTGCCGATGCGGGGCCGGTACCGTCTCCCCGCCCCGGACGGGTCAGACGGTACCGCTCGGCACGAACACCGGCAATCAGTGCTCGGCCGGACTCCCCGCCAGCGCGGAGAGCGATCCGATCCGCGCGACAGCGTCGCTGACGATCCGCTCGATGAGCTCCGCACAGGTGGGCAGATCCTCGATGATCCCGGTGACCTGCCCGGCGGCAAGCACCCCCGCCTCGGTATTCCCCTCGACCAACCCGGCCCGCAGCAGCATCGGCGTATTGGCCGCCATGACCACCTGCGACCAGGTCAGATCCTTGGCCTTGCGCATGGCCAATCCATCCCGAACCAGGGTCGACCACTTCATCCCGGTCATCCCCTTGAACTTCGCGGCGTTCGCGACGGCGGCACTCAACCCACGCACCCGCCCCGACTTCTCCAGCCGGGAAACGAGCTCGGTGTTCAGCACCCGGTGCGGCATACCGTCCACCTTGAGCGAGACCACCGTGTCCTGGAGCTGCCGGACGAGGTACTCCTGCTTGACCGAATCCGGCACCGAACTCTCCTGCGTGAGCAGGAACCGCGTGCCCATCGCGACCCCGGCCGCACCGTAGGCCAGTGCGGCCGCCAGCCCGCGGCCGTCGAAGAAGCCGCCGGCGGCGACGACCGGGATATCGACCGCGTCGAGCACCGAGGGCAGCAGCAGGGTGGTGGCGACCGGGCCGGTGTGCCCGCCACCCTCACCACCCTGCACGATCACGGCGTCGGCACCCCAGGAGGCGACCTTCACGGCGTGCTTGGCCGCGCCGATGGACGGAATCACCACCACGCCCGCGTCCTTGAGCTTGGCGATCAGCTCCTTCTTGGGCGCGAGGGCGAACGAGGCCACCCGCACACCCTCGCGGATGAGCAGATCGATCCGCTCGGGAGCGTCCGAGGCATCCGCCCGGATATTCACCCCGAACGGCTTGGAGGTGCGCGCCTTGGTCTTGGCGACAGCCTCCTCCAGCTCCGCGTACGTCATGGTCGCGGAGGCGAGAATGCCGAGCCCACCGGCATTGGAGGTGGCGGAGACCAAGCCGGGCCCGGCCACCCAGCCCATGCCGGTCTGCACCACGGGGTGCTCGATCCCGACCAGCTCGGTGAGCGGGGTGCGCAGCCGCGCGGTCACTGCGGCACCTCGCGGTCGCGCACCGACTTGGGGTCCAGCACCTCGCGGATGAGCCGCAGCTCCTCGGCGGTGGGCAGCCGCGACTCCGGCGCCTCGGCCAGCCCGGCGATCTCGAAGGAGGTGTTCGCCGCGACCTCGTCGGCGGTGACCCCGGGGTGCAGGCTGCGCGCGCGCAGCGTGTGGTCCGGGCCCTCGAAGTCGAAGACGCCCAGGTTGCTCACCACCCGGTGCAGGTGGTGGAAGCGGTAGGCGGGGTTCGCGGGATCGACCTTGTCGTAGCCGACGCCGGAGACGATATCCACCTTGTCCACGAACACCCGCTTACCGTGCTTGGGCACGAAGTAGCTGGTCGCGTGGTTGATGGTGTTGCCGGGCGCCCCGCGCACGCCGAACATCTGCCGGGTCGGCTGCTGCAAAGACCCGAAGGCGGAGAGGTTCTGGTTGCCGTAGCGGTCGATCTGGTTCGCGCCCATGACGACGTGCCTGCGCCCGGAGGCGACCACGTCGAAGACCTTGCGGAACGGGATCCACCCCTCGATCGGCGCCGAGCGCCCGAGCGCGGGGGTCTCGGCGAAGAACCGGGCCTCACCGTCGGAGAGCAGCAGGTCGGGCTCGGTGGTGAGCTTGGCCAGCCGCGCGCCCAGCGTGGTCAGCGGCGACATCGGGCTCGCCATGATCTCCCCGGCCCCGGCGAAGATCTCGGCGCACGCCACCGCGCAGACCTCGGCACGAGTAATGGTCACTGCTCCTCCTCCGCGAAACGCCGCACGGCGGCCTGGTACTCGTCCTCGGACACCGCCAGATACGTGTCCACGAACCGCTGCCACGCCTCCGGCGTCTTGGCCGACTCCACGTAGTGCTTCTGGAACTTCTCGTCCCGCCCGTAATCGTCGGCGGCCAGCGTGAAGTGCGCGCCGCCGGGCGCCTCGACCACGCCGTCCACCAGCATCCGGTTCAGCAGCAGGGCCTGCGGCGGAACGGATTTCACCAGCTCCTCGGTCTCCACCACGTGCTCGACCGAGAGGTAGCGGCGCTCGGCGGCCAGGCAGTAGAGGTCGTCGAAGTAGGGGTCGATGCCGGTGTAGGCGGCATTGCCGTGCTTGTCGCCGAGGTTCAGGTGCACCAGGGCGGCGTCCAGGTTCAGCGCGGGCATGGCGATCAGGGTCTCGTCGCCGTAGGGGGAGGCGACGGTCTTCAGCTCGCCCTCCCAGAAGTTCGGCACGTCCGAGCCGAGCCCGGCGCGGATGGGCAGGAAGGGGAGCCGCGCGGCGGCCGCCTCCAAGCCGCACTTGACCATGCCCTCGTCCATCTCGCGCACCACGATCTCGCCCGCGGTGCGCGCCTTGGCGAACCACGGATCGTAGAAGGGCGCCGAATCCAGCGAGACGAAGCCGTAGTACGCCTTGCGCACCTTCCCCGCCGAACAGAGCAGCCCCAGGTCGGGGCCGCCGTAGCTGACCACGGTGAGATCGGTGATGTCCGAGCGCAGGATCGCCCGGACCAGCGCCAGCGGCTTGCGCCGCGAGCCCCAGCCGCCGATCCCGATCGTCATCCCGCTGCGCAGCTCGCCGACCACGTCGTCGAGCGACATCCGCTTGTCGCGCATCGTCTTTCCCTCAGTTCCCGGACCGGCGCGCCGCCAGATCCTCGTCGAATCGCGCCCGGATCTCGTCCGAGACCCCGGCCAGGTTGAGCTCGAAGGTGAAGCCCTGCTCGAAGCGGTAGCTGCGGTGCACGTCCTGCACGTCGATGCCGTTCAGCGCGCGCTTGGCGGCCCGGATCACCCGGCCGTCCTTGGCGGCGACGTTCTCCGCGACCTTCAGCGCGGCGGCATCCAGCTCCTCCCGCGGCACCACCTGGAAGACCGAGCCGAAGTGCTGCAGCTGCTGCGCCGTCACCGTGCCCGCGGTGTAGAAGAGCGCGCGCATGAGGTGCTGCGGGACCAGCCGGGAGAGGTGCGTGGCCGCGCCGAGCGCGCCGCGGTCCACCTCGGGCAGCCCGAAGGTGGCGTCGTCGCTGGCGATGATGATGTCGGCATTGCCGACCAGCCCGATCCCGCCACCCAGGCAGAACCCCTGCACCACCGCGATCACCGGCACCGGGCAGTCGTACACCGCGGCGAACGCCTCGAAGCAGCCGTGGTTGGCGTCGATCAGCGCCTGGTGCCCCGGCTTGCTCTGCATCTCCTTGATGTCCACGCCCGCGTTGAACCCCCGGTTCTCCGCGCGCAGCACCACCACCCTGGTCTCCTGATCGCGGCCCGCCGCGCGGATCTCATCGGCCAGGGTGAACCACCCGGCCGACGGAATGGCATTGACCGGCGGGTAGTCGACCGTGACGACGGCGACGCCCGGGGCGGCGGAGTGACGGTTGATTCCCATCGCATGTCCCATCGAAGCGTTGGCAAAGCAAGCAGTTGCTTGGTAGGTTAGCACGGTGGCCATCGATATCGACCTGACCGACCACGTCGTGCTGGTGACCGGCGGTGTCCGCGGCGTCGGCGCCGGAATCAGCCGGGTCTTCCTGGCCGCGGGCGCCACCGTCGTGGCCTGCGCGCGGCGTCCGCCGGACGCGCCGATCGCGGTCGGGGAGCGCGCGGTCGAGTACCTGCCCGCCGACGTCCGGGATCCGGAATCCGTTGCGGCGCTGATCGAGGCGATCGTGGCGCGGTTCGGCAGGCTGGACCACCTGGTCAACAACGCGGGCGGCGCGCCCTTCGCGCTCGCCGCCGACGCCAGCGCGAGCTTCCACAGCAAGATCGTGGCGCTGAACCTGCTCGCCCCGCTGCAGCTCGCGCAGGCCGCGCAGGCGGTCATGCGGGACCAGCCGAGCGGCGGCACCATCACCAGCATCACCAGCGTGAGCGGGGTCCGGCCGTCGCCGGGCACCGCCGCCTACGGCGCCGCCAAGGCCGGGGTGGACAGCATGACCACCTCGCTCGCCGTGGAGTGGGCGCCGAAGGTGCGGGTGAACACGATCGTCGCGGGCCCGGTCGAGACCGAGCTGAGCGAACTGCACTACGGCGATGCCGACGGCGTCGCCGCGGTGGGCCGGACCATACCCATGGGCAGGCTGGCCAGCCCGGAGGACATCGGCCGCTGTGCCGTCTTCCTCGCCTCGCCGCTGGCGTCCTTCGTCACCGGCGCGGCGCTGCTGGTGCACGGCGGCGGCGAGCTGCCCGCCTTCCTCGGCGCCGCGACCACCGAACACCACGAGCAGCTGAGCTGACCAGGAGAAGGACGAGCATGAGCGAGCAGATCTGCGCCGGGCGCACCGTCATCGTCACCGGGGCCGGCCGCGGCATCGGCCGGGCGCACGCGCTGGCCTTCGCCGCCGCGGGCGCCAGGGTCGTGGTGAACGACCTCGGCTCGGCGCTGGACGGCGCCGCCACCGGCGAGACCCCGGCCGAGCAGGTGGTCTCCGAGATCCGCGCGGCCGGCGGCGAGGCCGTGGCGAACGGTGACGACGTCGCCGACTGGGCCGGTTCGCGCAACCTGGTGCACCAGGCCATCGACACCTTCGGCGGGCTCGACGTGCTGGTCAACAATGCCGGCTTCGTGCGCGACCGGATGCTGGTGAACCTGGCCGAGGACGAGTGGGACGCGGTGGTCCGGGTGCACCTCAAGGGCCATTTCGCGCCGCTGCGGCACGCCGCCGAGTACTGGCGCGGGGAGTCGAAGGCGGGGCGCGCGGTCGCCGCCCGCGTGATCAACACCAGCTCGGGGGCCGGGCTGCAGGGCTCGGTCGGGCAGGGCAACTACGGCGCCGCCAAGGCCGGGATCGCCGCGCTGACGCTCACCGCCGCGGCGGAATTCGGCCGCTACGGGGTCACCGTGAACGCCATCGCGCCCTCCGCCCGCACCCGGATGACCGAGACGGTCTTCGCGGAGATGATGTCCACCCAGGGCTCCGACTTCGACGCCATGGCGCCGGAGAACATCTCGCCGCTGGTGGTCTGGCTCGGCAGCCCGGAATCCGGCGATGTCACCGGGAAGATCTTCGAGGTCGAGGGCGGCAAGGTCGCGCTGGCCGACGGCTGGCGGCACGGCACCCCGATCGACAAGGGGCAGCGCTGGGATCCGGCGGAGCTCGGCCCGGTGGTTGCCAAACTGATTGCCGAATCGGTGCCGCAGGAGCCGGTCTACGGCGCCTGAGCCGATTTGGGCGAGCACCTTCCCAGTCGGTAGAGCCCGGCTATGATGGGCTCGCGTTCGCCCGAAACCCCTGACTGAAACAGCAGCAGGCCGCTGGGTCGAGCTCGTTTCAGGAGGGGAAGGCTGGCGCATGGCCGGTGGTCGTTCGGGACGTCCGATAGCAGTTGCTGCGGCTGTTGCTGTGATTGCGCTGTCAGTGCAGGTCGTCGCTCTTGCCGAGCCGTCCGAGACGGTTACCGCTACGCCCTCCGCGACCGCGACGCCGAGCGTGACGACGTCGGTCGCGCCGACCACCACGGCGTCTGTGCCAGACACTACCGAAGAGGTGCGGCCGTCGACGGTCACCGAGGAGGGGCCGTCGTCCACCGGCGTGTCGGTTAGCCGGACCGTCGAGGAGACGGTTGCCGAGGTGCCTCCGGTCGTGCAGAGCACGGCCGAGCCGGTGCGCACCACCGAGGCCGAGGTGGCGGGGACCACGACCGCCGTTCCGGCTGCGGTCGTGCCGCCGGTGCTGCTGGGGGCGGGGTCGGCCGGGCTCGGGTTGATGTTCGGTGGGTCGGCCGGGATCGGTTTCGGGGCAGGGGGTTCCGCCGGTGTGGGGCTCTCCGTTTCGGCGGGGCTCGAGCTTGGCGGGGTTGTCTCGGTCGGCGGCGTTGCCGGGGGTGACACGTCCGTGCCCTCCGGCTCCGCGGGCCCCATCGCGCTGGCTCCGGCCGCGATCATCTCCGCCGCGACGGCCCTCTCCCTCACCTCCGCTGTCCCGCTGCTCCTGCTCATTCCGATTCCCGCCCTCCCGGTGCTGTCCCAGCCCGGCGTCGAGCCGGTCGATCCGCAAGAGCCCGCTCCCGGCGAATCGGAGAGCCCCGGCACGCTCGGAGCGCCGGAACGCGCGGATGCCCCGGAGAGTCCGGGCGCGCCGGGTGGTGACAGCTCGGATTCCGACGACGGTGCGGACGCGTCGGGCGAGCCGGGCCCCTTCACAGCGCCGGGCGGCGATACGGATTCCGTCGACCGCCCAGCGGCACCGGGCGCCCCGGCCGCCCCGGACTCCGCCCCACCCGGCGCCTCGCCGGACCCGGCCGCCTCGCCGGACCCCGGCGCTTCGCCGAACCCTGGCGCTTCGCCGAACCCTGGCGCTTCGCCGAACCCCGGTACTTCGCCGAACCTTGGCGCCCCGCCGAGCCCCGGCGCTTTGCCGAACCCCGGCGCCTCGCCGAACGCCGCCCCACCCGGCACCCCGATCCCCATCGGCGCCCCGGAAAACGCCCCACCCGACGTCCGCACCTCCGCTGACGCCGACCCCCTCCCGTCGGCCCCGCTCCTCCCGGTACTCGGCGGCCTCGCCGCCATGGCCATGGCGGCCGCCGCCGCCGGCACCGTGAGCTTCCGCAGCGCCGCCGCGGCCCAGGCGCGCACCGACGCCGCCAGAGCCGAATTCTTCGGACCCGGAGCCCGCCGATGACCAGGACCCTCACCCGCTCGTACCGTCGCGTCGCGGCGGCGGTCGACGCCGTCTGCGCCGTCGCCGCCGACTCCGACGCCACCACCCTGGACGAGGTGGTGCACGCCATCGGCCGGGAGCGCGGCCGGGAGATCGAGATCACCAGCGCCCGGCTCGGGCCGGGCGTCTGCGGCCAGCGCCGCCGCTACCCGGAGCGCGACGTCATCGTGCTCGCCGAGGCGCTGCCCGGCCGCGACCACACGCTGGCCCACGAACTCGGTCACATCGTCTTCGCGCACGAGGGCGCCCCGGCCGAGGAGGTCACGCTGGCCGCCGGCGACGACCTCATCGCCTACATGCTCAGCCAGCGCTCGCACCAGGAGATCGTCGAGGACGGCGCGGACGAGCACGCCGAGTGGGAGGCCGAGACCTTCGCCGCCATGCTCATGACGCGGCTGCGCGTCTTCGCCAACCGGGGCGCGGGCGTCTCGGTCCTGCGATTCGACGAGGCACTCGGATGACGCCGTGGATCACCGCCCTGCTGGTCTGGATCGCCGCGGGCGCCCGGGTCGGGCGGGTGCTGGTCAAGCCGGCCACCACCGCGCGGGTGGCGATCGTGCTCGCGGTCGCCGCCGTCGCCGCCGCGGCGACCGTCGCGGTCCCGGAGATCGGGCTCGCGCTGGACAACGCGCTCCCCGGCGGGGTGCCCTCCGGGCTGCTCTCCGGCGCGCTGCACACCGCCGCCTGGATCGGCTTCGCCACCGCCACCTCGGTGGTGGCCTCGGCGGCCTGGCCGGTGGTCTCGCGCGGCAACCTGCGCCGCATCGCCGCGGGCATCTACGGCGTCGGCACCGGGGCCGCGGTGGTCACGCTCGCCTGGTCGACCACCTTCGGCTGGGCCGTCGTCGCGCTCGGCTGCCTGTTGATCGTGGTCACCGGGCTGCGCAACCTGGACTGGACCGCGCTCGGCCGCGGCATCGCGCTCTACACCGCCGGCACCGCCCTGATCGGGCTGCTGGCCGCCGCGGAGCTGCGCCGGGCCTGGGCTGGGGAGCCGGCGCGCGCGGCCGGTGCGGCGCTCCCGTTCGCCCGGCTGTGGGAGCTCGCGGGGCTGCTGATCGGGCTCGGCGCGGTCTGGATCGTGGTGGAGCTGTGGCTGCGTGCCCGGCTGCTCATGCGCCGCACGCACGCACTGCACAGCCTGCTGGTCCGCCGCTTTCCGCAGGTCGTGGCGCACGAGCAGTCGGCGTGGTCGACCCAGCTGCGCGCCTCCGACCAGATCACCCAGATCATGGATGCGCTCTACCTGCAGGCCGGGGGCGGGGCGCGGTTCGCCGCGGGCGGGCCGCCCGCCTCGGTGCCCGAACGGGCGGCCGCGGTCGCCCGCTGGGCGCGGGACCCGCGCGGCAGCGACGGGGTGGACGCGCGCTGGATCGCCCCGCCCGCCGGAATCAGCCCGCGCGGATGGGTGCGGGCGATTGCCCGCGCGTTCGAACCGGGGGGCGGCGCGCACGTTCGCGAATGATCGGATGAATCCGGGTGCCCGTAATTTCGGGGGCACTCGGGGGTCCGCTGGAGATTCGCCGATCGGACCGATGGGTCGGAATCACTGCCGTCCGGAAAGTCGGCGGAACCGCGCTATCCATCTGACGAGAATCTGTTTCGCTTCGCTCGTGCATTTTTGCGAATGCACGTGCAGATGAACGTTAAGCGCACACAGTGGACACCCGGATGTCCGGGAAGTGTCCCGGCGCGGGGCCGCCGCGTTGTGATAGCTCACAACGCGGCGCGGTGCGGCCCCCTGGACCGCACCGCGCCGCGTTGTCGTGGAACCCTATTCCGTCCCGTCCGGAGGAATTTCCGGTAGGCCCTCACTGGCTCGCAACTTCTCCGCCATGGAGGTGAGAAGGTTCTGCGATTCTTCGGAGAGGTCGAACGCCCGGCTCGACAGCCTGCGCAGCCCGTAGCCCTGGAGCTGCGACAGCAGCTCCAGGTCGTGGTCGATCTTGGCCGCGTAGATGTCGTTGAAGAAGTAGTCCGGCTTGACCTTGAAGAACTTGGCCAGTGCCGCCACCGTCTCGTCCGACGGGTTCGTCCGCTGCCCCGAGCGCAACTGCGACAGGTACGGTTTCGAGATCGGATGCCCGGAGGCTGTCAGCGCTGCCGCAACCTCCGCGTTGGTGTGCGGCTTGCGCCCCGGGGGATGCACGGTTTCGAACAGCTTGTTCAGCCGCGCCGCGAAATCAGCCATTGTGAGCCGCCCAATTCCCTTCGCTGTACTAAGAGAGGTTATCTCGGATACCTATCATTGATATTAGCGGCTCAGTAACTGAAAACCTACGCCTGATTGCGTATTTCCTGACGCCTCACGCCACTCCGTCGGCTGAAGTGGCTTCGAATCGACGTTTGCGGGTTGACGCGAGGGTCTCTGGGCGACCGGCACATGGCAACGGTTCTCGCCTGTCGGGCGAACGGTCGACTACGGACCGAAGTTCGCTCGAAAGTAGCTGATGTCTCATCTATTCCGGCCGGTTCCGTCACGTGTGGTGTACAACACGTTCTCGCCACTGGGAGATGAACGTTCAACGAAACCGACCGGAATCGACACTTCCGGGCTAGAGCCGCTCGATGATGGTGCCGGTGGCGAGCGCCCCGCCCGCGCACATCAGCACCATCGCGGTGCTCCCGCCGGTGCGCTCGAGCTCGTGCAAAGCCGTTGTGAGCAAACGGGATCCGGTCGAGCCGACCGGGTGCCCGATGGCGATCGCGCCGCCGTTCACATTGACCCGGTCGAAGTCGGGCTCGTGCACTCGCGCCCAGGAGAGCGCCACCGAGGCGAACGCCTCGTTGATCTCGAACAGGTCGAGATCGCCGATCTTCATCCCCGACTTCTCCAGCAACCGGGTGCAGGCCTGCACCGGGCCGTCCAGGTGGAACTCGGGCTCGGCGCCGACCACCACCTGGGTGACGATCCGGGCCCGCGGCCGCAGCCCGGCCCGCTCGGCGGCGGCCTGCTCCATGAGCAGCACGGCGGCGGCGCCGTCCGAGATCTGCGACGAGCTGCCCGCGGTGTGGATGCCGCCCTCCAGGACCGGCTTCAGCGCGGCCAGCCCCTCGGCGGTGGTCTCGCGCAGCCCCCCGTCCCGGTTTACCGTGAGGGTCTGCCCGGTGCGGTTGCCCTCCTTGTCCACTTCCGGCGCGGTCACCGTGAGGACCTCGCGGTCGAACCGGCCCTCGGCCCACGCCTGCGCGGCCAGCCGCTGCGAGCGCGCGCCGAACTCGTCGACGTCGGCTCGGGTGATGCCGCGCCGCTTGGCGATCCGCTCCGCCGCCTCGAACTGGTTGGGGAGGTCGATGGTCCAGGAGTCGGGACGGCGCGGGCCCGCGTTCTCGCCCACGTTGGCGCCGAGCGGAACCCGGCTCATGGCCTCCACCCCGCAGGCGAGGCCGATCTCGATGGCGTCCGCCGCGATCAGCCCGGCCACCAGGTGCGCGGCCTGCTGGGCCGAGCCGCACTGGGTGTCGATGGTGGTGGCGGCGGTCTGCCAGGGCAGCCCCTCGTTAAGCCACGCCACCCTGGTGATGTTGTTGGATTGCTCGCCTGCCTGGGTGACGCAGCCGCCGATGACCTGCTCCACCTGGCTCGGATCGACCCCGGCCCGCTGCAGAATGCCGCGCTGCGCGGCGCCCAGAAGCTCCGCGGCGTGTAAGCCGGAGAGCTGGCCGCGGCGCTTGCCGATCGGGGTACGGGCCGCTTCGACGATGACGGGAGTGCCCATCTCCACCCTTTCCTTCGGGATAAAAATGAAACGTGTTCACGCACTATGTGCTGTAATGAGTGTAGAACGTGTTTCAGTTTGTCGTTCGAGGACAGTGTCGAAGGAGACATCTGGTGGTAGACACACGGAACCGGCCGAACCTGCCGGAGGGCTTCGATGTGACCGACCCGGCCATCTACGCCGAGCGGGTTCCGGCCGCGGAATTCGCCGAGCTGCGGCGGGCTGCGCCGATCTGGTGGAACGAGCAGTCGCGCGAGGTCGGTGGGTTCCGCGACGGAGGGTTCTGGGTCGCCAGTAAGCACGCCGACGTCAAGGAGATCTCGCGCCGCAGCGACGTCTTCTCGACGCACGAGAACACCGCGATCCCGCGGTTCAACGACGACATCACCCGCGAGCAGATCGAGCTGCAGCGCTTCGTCCTGATCAACAAGGACGCGCCGGAGCACACCAAGCTGCGCAAGATCATCAGCCGCGGCTTCACCCCGCGGGTGATCAACGGGCTGCGCGAGGAGCTCTCCAACCGGGCCGAGCAGATCGTCAAGACCGCCGCCGAGCGCGGCACCGGCGACTTCGTCGAGCAGATCGCCTCGGAGCTGCCGCTGCAGGCCATCGCCGAGCTGATCGGCGTGCCGCAGGAGGACCGGATGAAGCTCTTCACCTGGTCCAACGAGATGACCGGGTACGACGACCCGGACATCGACGTCGACCCGGCCGCCTCCTCGGCGGAGATCCTCATGTACGCGTACCAGATGGCGGCGGATCGCAAGGCCAACCCGGCCAACGACATCGTCACCCAGCTCATCGAGGCGGATCTGGACGGCCACAAGCTCAGCGAGGAGGAGTTCGGCTTCTTCGTCATCATGCTGGCGGTGGCGGGCAACGAGACCACGCGCAATGCCATCACGCACGGCATGATGGCGTTCCTCGAGCACCCCGAGCAGTGGGAGCTGTTCAAGAAGAACCGCCCCGCCACGGCGGCCGACGAGATCATCCGCTGGGCCACGCCGGTGACCTCGTTCCAGCGCACCGCGCTGGAGGATGTCGAGCTGGGCGGGGTGGAGATCAAGAAGGGGCAGCGGGTGGTCATGCTGTACCGCTCGGCCAACTTCGACGAAGAGGTGTTCGAGAACGCCGACACCTTCGACATCACCCGCGACCCGAACCCGCACCTGTCGTTCGGCGGGACCGGGGCGCACTTCTGCATCGGCGCCAACCTGGCCCGGCTCGAGGTCGATCTGATCTTCAATGCGATCGCGGATCACCTGCCTGACATCAGCCGGGTCGGCGGGGAGAAGCGGTTGCGGTCCGGGTGGTTGAACGGGATCAAGCACCTGCCGGTGAACTACACGCCGTAGTTTTGCTGCTGAGAGGCCCCGCGGGTTGCCCCCGCGGGGCCTCTGCCGTATGTCGCCTGCTTCGTACGACAGCGCAAAGCCGGTCGGCGCGTACGCCGACCGGCTTTGCAAGTCCGCGGTCAGCCCGCGGGACGCGCGGTCTTCATGGCCCGGTCCACTTCCCAGAAGGCGCGCAGGGCGGCGATGCGCCCCTCGGCGTCGACGCGGTAGGTGAAGACGCCCTCGGCGTCGATGACGTGGCCGCCGAGGGTGGAGCGGATGAGCCCGGTGAAGGCGATCTCGCTCCCGCAGGCGAAGGAGTCGCCGAAGTGGAACTCGATGGCGTCGGTGGGGGCGATCGCCTTGTCCCAGAACGCGGCGATGGCCTCCGGCCCGTGGTGCCCCTTGCCCTCGGGATCGAAACCGGAGGGGCCGACCGGGTCCTCGACCACCCCGTCCGGGGCGAAGAGCGCGAGCCAGGCGTCCTTGTCGCGGGCCCGCACCGCCGCCTGCGAGGCCAGCCCGGCCTCGCGCGCGGTGCCGCTCACGAGGCGGCCACGATCGGGTCGGCGATGTACTCGGCGGCGAACTTCCGCATCGATTCCTGCTTGGCCTCGATGGGGCCGTCGAAGCCGATCCCATCGGCCAGCCAGGGCATGGTGATGGCGTCGGTGACCCCGGCATCGGCCAGATCCTGGTACCCGGCGCGCCCGAACTTGTCCACGCAGACCGCCTGGATCTCGAACGGATCATCGGCCCGGCCGTACTCGGCGCGCAGCTCGCGCAGCGTGCCGATGGTCGAGACCAGCTCGTCGTAGGTCATCATGGCCGAGGCCCACCCGTCGCCGACCTTCGCGGCCCGGCGCAGCGCCACCTTGGTGTGCCCGCCGATGTAGAACGGCACCGGCTCGCTCGGCGCGGGGCTGATCTGCAGCCGGTCGAAGTCGAAGAACTCGCCGTGGTACTCGACCATCCCGCCCGCCAGCACCAGCTTGATGACCTCGATCATCTCGTCCACCCGCGCGCCGCGGCGCTCGTACGGCACCCCGCACCACTCGAACTCCTCCGGCGCCCAGCCGATCCCGACGCCGAAGCCGAACCGGTTCCCGGAGAGGTTCGCCACCGAGCCGACCTGCCTGGCCAGCAGCAGCGGATTCCGCGACCCCAGCTTGAGCACATTGGTGTAGAAGCGCAGCGTGGAGGTGACCGCCGCCATCGCGGCGGTGGCGATGAGCGGATCCACCCACGGGGTGTCCGGGCCCCAGAACCGGCTGCCGTCCGCGGTGTACGGGTACTTCGCCGCCGCCGACTCCATGTAGAAGAGCGAGTCCGGCAGCGCGATCGAGGCGAAGCCGACCTCCTCGGCGGTCTTGGCCAGCGCGGGCAGCTGCTCCAGCGGGCTCAGCGCGATCCCGGCGGTGAACTTCAGCGGGGCGCTCACGCCGGACGCTCCGAGCCGACGACCCACATGGAGAAGTACTGCGAACCGCCGCCGTAGGCGTGGCCGAGCGCCTTGCGCGCGCCCGGCACCTGGTAGTCGCCCGCCCGGTCCATGACCTGCTTGGCCGCCTCGGCGAAGCGGATCATGCCGGAGGCGCCGATGGGGTTGGAGGAGAGCACGCCGCCGGAGGGGTTCACCGGCAGCTGGCCGCCGATCTCGGTCTCGCCCTTCTCGGTGAGCTTCCAGCCCTCGCCCGGCGCGGCGAAGCCCAGGTTCTCCAGCCACATGGGCTCGAACCAGGAGAACGGCACGTAGATCTCGGCCGCGTCGATCTCGGCCAGCGGGTCCTTGATCCCGGCGGCCTCCCAGAGCGCGGCGGCGGCGTCCCGCCCGGCCTGCGGGTTCACCTGGTCGCGGCCCGCGAAAGTGGTGGGCTCGGTGCGCATGGCGGTGCCGTGCACCCAGGCGACCTTGCGGCCGGTGGCCTCCACCGCCTCGGCGGCCTCGGCGTCGCCGATGACCAGCGCGCAGGCGCCGTCCGAGGAGGGGCAGGTCTCGTCGAAGCGGATCGGGTCCCAGAGCATCTGCGAGGCCAGCACCGACTCCACGGTGATGTCCGGCTGACGCAGGTGCGCGAGCGGATTCTTGGCGCCATTGCGCCGGTCCTTCGCCGCGACCATGGCGCCGATGTGCAGCGGCGCGTTGGAGCGGCGGATGTAGGAGCGCACGTGCGGGGCGAAGTACCCGCCCGCGCCGGCGCCGACCGGCATGGTGAAGGGCACCGGAATCGACAGCGCCCACATGGCATTCGACTCGGACTGCTTCTCCCAGGAGACCGCGAGCACCTTCCGGTGCACGCCCGCCTGCACGAGATTCGCCGCGACGACGCCGGTCGAGCCGCCCACCGAGCCCGCGGTGTGCACCCGGATCATCGGCTTGCCGACCGCGCCGAGCGCGTCGGCCATGTACAGCTCCGGCATCATGACGCCCTCGAAGAAGTCGGGCGCCTTGCCGACCACGACGGCGTCGATGTCGGCGATGGTGAGGCCGGAATCGGCGAGGGCGCGATCGATCGCCTCCCGGCACATGCCCGCCATGGACACGTCGGTGCGTTTCGTCACGTGATTGGTTTGACCGGTGCCGAGCACCGCGGCCGGGAAGCTCATCGGTTCTCCGATTCGATGACGGTGACCAGGTTCTGCTGCAGGGCGGGGCCGCTGGTGGCATGCGCCAGCGCCCGGTTCGCGGAGCCCGAGATGATCGCCTCGGCCGCGTAGCCGATGCGCTCCAGCCCGGCGGCGAACATGGGGTTGCCCGCCAGCGCGCCGCCGGAGGGGTTGATCCTGGTCTCCGGCTTCAGCCCGATGGCGTCGGCCAGGATCAGCTGCTGGTGGCTGAACTGCGCGTGCAGCTCGGCGACGTCGAAGCCGGCGGTGTCGCCGCCGGTGACGGCTTGCGCGGCCGCGGTGGTGGACGGCGAGACGGTGAGGTCGCGGACGCCGAAGGCCTGCGGGTCGATGCGGTGCGCCATGCCGGTGATCCAGGCCGGGCGCTCGCAGAGCTCGCGGGCCCGGTCGCCGACGGCGAGCACGACGGCGGCGGCGCCGTCGGTCACCGGCGCGACATCGTGCGCGCGGAACGGGTTGGCGGTGTACGGATTCGCCAGCAGGGCATCGACATCGCCGTCGGCGCCCGCGGCGACGGCGGCCATGTCGCGCTCGGACCAGCGCCCGGCGTCCAGCCCGGCGCGCGCCTGCAGCCCGGCCACCGAGACGGCGTCCGGCCAGAGCGGCCCGACCAGGTACGGGTCCAGCTGCATGGTGAGGGTCCGGCGCAGCGTGCCCGCGGAGGACTTGCCGAAGCCGTAGACCAGGGCGGTCTGCGCCTGACCGGAGCGGAGCTTCACCCAGGCCTCGTAGAGCGCCCAGGCGGCGTCCATCTCCACGTGCGACTCGTTGATCGGCGGCACCGCGCCGATCGAGTCCACCGCGGAGATGAAGGAGAAGGCACGCCCGGCCAGCCAGTCGGAGGAGCCGGAGCACCAGAAGTCGATGTGCGACTTGTCGATTCCGAGCCGGTCGTAGAGCTTCTGGAAGATCGGCACCAGCATCTCCACGCCGTTCGTGGTGCCGAAGGTCTCGGGCACGTGCGGGGCGTGGGCGAAGCCGACGACTGCGATGTCGGTGGCGTGGTCGGTCACGGTTGGCCTCACAGGTGGTGTTTGTAGGTCTCGTAGTCGGCGTCCGGTTCGCCGCTGGGCCGGAAGTGGTCCACGTTCTCCAGCCCGTGGCCCCACTCCTCGCGCGGCTTCCAGACCGCCTCCACCCGCATGCCCATCCGCACCTCGCTCGCGTCGCAGCCGAGCACCAGGTGCAGCACGGGGATGTCGGCGCCGTCCAGCAGCACGTAGGCCGCGACGTACGGCGGCTTGATCCGCTGCCCGAGGAAGGGCACGTTGACGATGCAGAAGGTGGTGACGGTGCCCCTGTCGCTGAGCTCCACCATGTCGTCGGTGGGGATGCCGTCGGTCGGGCTGGCGCCGCGCGGCGGGAAGTACACCTTGCCATTGGCGTCGGTGCGGCCGCCGATGAGCTTGCCCTCGGCCAGCCCGCGCAGGTAAACCGTTTCCTGAGGAGAGGCGGTGTGGTTGTAGTGCAGCTCCACCGGCGTGGTCAGGATGGTCACCGGCTCGGCGTCCGCGGTGCCGGCGGCGGGCTCGGCGTCCTCGCCGGGCACGAAGTGCGCGATGTCCTGGATCGAGCCGGTGCGCTCGGCCGCCCACCGCGCCCGGACCCGCAGGCCGGTGCTGATGTCGTCCGCGCTCGGCACGTCGACCGCGTGCAGCAGGGCGGTGTCGGCGCCGTCCAGCTTGATCAGCGCCCAGGCGAAGGGCCGGTCGAACGGCTGGCCGGGCAGCGGGTCGCTCACCCAGCTCCACGACGTGACGGTGCCGACCTCGGCCACGTCGACGAACTCGGTCAGCGGCTCGCTGGTGACCGGGTCGAACTCGGCCGGTGGCACCAGCACCCGGCCGTCCGAGCCGCGGATACCGGTGATCCGGCCGGCGCGCAGCCCGCCGAGGAAGGCGCCGATGATCGGGCCCGCCGATCTGGTGTAGTCGAATCGCACCCGCAGGGGCGCGCTGAGTACGTCGGGCGCGTTGTCCGGATCATTGCCGGGTGCGGCCGCGACGACGGCGGAAGCAGTATTCCCCTGAGTCACGATATCGAGTAGAACAGGTTCTTATTCTGCTGGCAAGCAGTTGGCCGGAAAGGGAGTCGATCATGAAGTTCGGACTGCAGCTCGGGTACTGGATGGCCGCCCCGCCCGCCAATGCCGGGGAGATGGTGACGGCGGCCGAGGAGGCCGGGTTCGACGCGGTGTTCGCCGCCGAGTCCTGGGGCTCGGATGCCTTCGGCCCGCTCGCCTGGTGGGGCTCGCGGACCAGCCGGGTGCGGCTCGGCACCTCGGTGGTGCAGCTCTCCGCGCGCACCCCCACCTCCACCGCCATGCACGCGCTCACCCTGGACCACCTGAGCGGCGGCCGGGCGGTGCTCGGGCTCGGCGTCTCCGGCCCGCAGGTGGTGGAGGGGTGGTACGGCCAGCCGTTCGCCAAGCCGTTGCAGCGCACCAGGGAGTACGTCGATATCGTGCGCCAGGTGCTGGCCCGCGAGGCGCCGGTGACCAGCGCGGGCCCGCACTACCCGCTGCCCTACGACGGCCCCGGCGCCTCCGGGCTCGGCAAGCCGCTCAAGCCGATCACGCACCCGCTGCGCGCGGATCTGCCCATCTGGCTGGGCGCGGAGGGGCCGAAGAACGTCGCGCTCACCGCCGAGATCGCGGACGGCTGGCTAGCTATCTACTACGCGCCCCGGCTCGCCGGGATGTACAACGAGTGGCTGGACGAGGGGTTCGCCCGCGCGGGCGCCCGGCGTTCGCGGGCCGACTTCGAGATCGCCGCCAGCTGCCAGGTGGTGGTCACCGACGACGCCGCGGCCGAGATCGAGCGCATGCGCTGGGTGATGTCGCTCTACATCGGCGGCATGGGCGCGCCGGAGCTCAACTTCCACGCCCAGGTGTACCGGCGCATGGGCTACGACCGCGAGGTCGACGAGATCACCGAGCTCTTCCGGGCCGGGAAGAAGGCCGAGGCCGCCGCCGCGGTGCCGGACGAGATGATCCTCGACACCGCCATTATCGGCGACGAGGACCACGTGCGCGCGCAGCTCCCGGTCTGGGAGAAGGCCGGCGTCACCATGCTCCTGATCTCGGTGCCGGACCTGGAGTCCATGCGCCGGATCGCCCCCCTCGTGCAGGGGTAGAACTCGTTCTAGAAATCAGGCGGGCTCCCGCAGCTCCGGCGGGAGCCCGAAGAGCGGGAAGAGCCGGTCGGTGTCGAGGAAGAAGTTGAGCCCGGCGACCGCGCCGCCATCCAGCTCCAGCACGGTGATCGACCACGGCTTCCAGAGCCCCGGCTCGCCGCTCGGCTTGTAGTGGCCGAAGGCGGGCAGGCCGTTGGCGCCGGCCAGCCGCACCATGCGGGAATCGCGGCAGGCGGCGCCGTGCCCGAGCATGAAGGCGGCGACATCCTCCGGCCCGGAGACCCACAGCTCCAGCGGCGGCATGGAGAGCGCCACGTCGGTCTTGAGCAGCGTGGTGAGCGTGTCCATGTCGTAGGCCTCGAAGGCGGCGACGAAATCGTCGACCAGCTTGCGCTGCTGCTCGTTCGCTTCGTCGTACTCGTCGGTCTCGGCCGGGGTCACCTTGGACATGGTGGCGCGGGCCCGCTGCAGCGCGCTGTTCACCGAGGCGGGCGACATGGTGAGCGCCTGCGCCGTCTCGTTGGCGGAGAAGCGGAGCACCTCGCGCATGATCAGGATGGCGCGCTGGGTGGCCGGAAGATGCTGACAGGCCGCGACGAAGGCGAGCCGCAGCGTGTCCTTGGTGCTGGCGTGCTCGGCCGGGTCGGCGCCGAAGGCCAGCGCGTTCGGGATGGGCTCGATCCAGACGTAATCCGGCTGCGGGGCGGGCAGCGTGGAATCCGGGCGGGAGGGCCCGTTCATATCCATCGGCCTGGCCCGGCGCTGCGGGCCGTCCAGCATGTCCAGGCAGACATTGGTCGCGATCCGGTACAGCCAGGAGCGCAGGCTGGCCCGCCCCTCGAAGGAGCCGTAGGACTTCCAGGCGCGGGTGAAGGTCTCCTGCACCGCGTCCTCGGCCTCGAAGGAGGAGCCGAGCATGCGGTACGCGTAGGCGCAGAGTTCGCGCCGGTGCCCTTCGAAGGCGGTGAGCACCTCCGGGGTGACACCGGCGCTGTGAGCAGCGGTGGGGGTCTCCATGGGCTCACCCTGCCACAGCCCTCCGACAGTGTTGAGCCCCGAAATTCCGCGCGATGATTTCCGCCGCGCCGTGGCGTCTTTCCTGGTGACCCCCGAACGCACCACGTCAGGAGGCCACCGTGGCCAGCAAGATGATCTTCGTGAACCTGCCCGTCGCCGATCTGCCGCGCGCCAAGCGCTTCTACGAGGCGCTCGGCTGGAAGGTGAACGAGGACTTCACCGACGCCAACGCGTCCTGCATCGTGATCGACGACAATATCTGCCTCATGCTGCTGACCAGGGAGTACTTCCAGACCTTCGGCAAGCGGCCGACCGCGGACACGGTGGCCGCCCGCGCCGCCTCGTACGCGCTCGCGCTCGGCAGCGCGCAGGAGGTGGACGCGCTCGTCGACGCCGCGCTCGCGGCGGGGGCCACCGAGGAGGTCGACGAGACCAAGAAGGCGGAGGAGGCGGAGGTCGGCATGTACGGCCGCAACTTCATCGACCTCGACGGCCACACCTGGGAGCCGTTCTGGATGGAGCACCCGGGCGCGGAGTAGCCCGCCGAGCGGCCACCCGACCCGGCGCACTCCGCGCCGCGGTGGCTGCGCGCCCGGCCCCGGGGGTGCCCCGCCAGCCCCCCGGCGTGCCGGGCGCGGGACGCCTATTCGCCCGTGAAGACTGCCTTCCGCTTCTCCGCGAAGGCGCGCGGCCCCTCCTTGGCGTCCTTGGTCTTGAAGACCGCCATCCCGACCTCGCCGTCGATCTTGAACGCCTCGTCCTCCGGCATGCCCTCGGTCTCCCGGATGGTGCGCAGGATGGCCTGCACCGCCAGCGGGCCGTTCCCGGCGATCACGTCGGCGATCTCCAGCGCCTTGTCCAGGGCACTACCGTCCGGCACGACGTAACCGATCAGCCCGATCTCCTTCGCCTCCGCGGCCTTCAGGTGCCGCCCGGTGAGCAGGATGTCGGCCGCGACGGTGTACGGCAGCTGGCGCACCAGCCGCACCGCCGACCCGCCCAGCGGGTACAGCCCCCAGCGCGCCTCGGAGACCCCGAACTTGGCGCTCTCACCCGCGATCCGGATATCGGTGGCCTGCAGGATCTCGGTGCCGCCCGCGATGGCCGCCCCCTCCACCGCCGCGATCAGCGGCTTGCGCAGCCGGCGCCCCTTGAGCAGCGCGGGCAGCGTGGTGGCGTCGAAGCCGCCGGTGAAGGTCTCGCCGGGGTGCTGCTTGGTCATGCCCTTGAGATCGGCGCCCGCGCAGAAGGCGCCGCCCGCGCCGGTCAGGATCGCCACCCGGATCTCCGGATCCTCGTCCACCCGGTCCCAAGCATCGAGCATGATGCCCATCATCTCGGTGGTGAGCGCGTTCCGCGCCTCGGGCCGATTCAAGGTGACGATGAGGACATGGTCCCGCTGCTCGACGAGGCACTGCGCCATATCGGGTTCTCCTGACTTCTGAGGCTTGTCAGAAACAGTAACACGTTCTATTTTTAGCTCTGTGAGCTACAACATAGCGGATCTCGTCGAACACGCCATCGATCTCATGCCGGACCGGATCGCCCTGGTCGACGGCGCCCGGGAGATCAGCTACGCCCAGTTGGAGGAGCGGGCCAACAAACTCGCTCACCACCTGCTCGAACAGGGCGTGCGTCCGGGTGACAAAGTCGGCATCTACTCGCGGAACACGATCGAGGCCATCGAGGCCATGGTCGCGGTTTTCAAGGCGCGGGCGGTGATGATCAACGTCAACTACCGCTACGTCGAGAACGAGTTGCAGCACATCTTCGAGAACTCGGACATGGTCGCGCTCGTGCACGAGCGGCGCTACGGCGACAAGGTCGCGGCCGTCCGGGCCCGGGTGCCCGCGCTGCGCTCGCTCGTCGTGGTGGAGGACGGCACCGACACCCCGTACCCGGATGGCGCGGTCGAGTACGAGGCCGCGCTGGCCGCGGCGAGCGGCGAGCGGGACTTCGGCGAGCGCTCGCCGGACGACATCTACATGCTCTACACCGGAGGCACCACCGGCCTGCCGAAGGGCGTCATGTGGCGCCAGGAGGACGTGTGGCGGGTGCTCGGCGGCGGCATCAACTTCCTGACCGGCGAGTACGTCAAGACCGAGACCGAGCTGGCCGAGCAGGGCGCCGCGAACCCGGGGATGACCCGGTTCCCGATCCCGCCGATGATCCACGGCGGCTCGCAGTGGGCCTCGTTCCAGAGCCTGTTCAGCGGCGGCAAGCTGGTGATGATCCCGGAGTTCAGCGGGCACGGGGTCTGGCAGCAGATCGACCGGCACACCATCAACGTCGTCTTCATCACCGGCGACGCCATGGCGCGGCCCATGCTGGACGCGCTGATCGAGGGCAACCCGGAGACCGGGAAGCCGTACGAGCACTCCGCGCTCTACGCGCTGGCCAGCTCGGCGGCGCTGTTCTCGCCCAGCCTCAAGGACAAGTACCTGGAGCTGCTGCCGAACACCATGATCACCGACTCCATCGGCTCGTCGGAGACCGGTTTCGCCGGGCTCAGCGTGGTCGCCAAGGGCAGCGCCTCGGACGGCGGGCCGCGGGTCAAGATCGACGCCTCCACCTCGGTGCTCGGCGAGGACGGCAAGCCGGTGGTCCCCGGCTCCGGCCAGATCGGCATCCTGGCGCGCAAGGGGCACATCCCGCTCGGCTACTACAAGGACGAGGTCAAGACCGCCGCGACCTTCCGGGAGTACGACGGCGTGCGCTACTCCATCCCCGGCGACTACGCGCGGGTGGAGGAGGACGGCTCGGTCACCATGCTCGGCCGCGGCTCGGTGAGCATCAACTCCGGCGGCGAGAAGATCTTCCCCGAGGAGGTCGAGGGGGCGCTCAAGGCGCACCCGGATGTCTTCGACGCCCTGGTGGTCGGGGTCGCGGACGAGCGCTGGGGTCAGCGCGTGGTCGCCGTGGTGCAGCCGCGCGACGGGGCGCGGCCGACCCTGAGTGAGCTGCACCCGACGATGTGCGAGACCATCGCCAGGTACAAGTTGCCGCGCAGCCTGTGGTTCGTGGACGAGATCAAGCGGTCGCCGGCCGGTAAGCCGGACTACCGCTGGGCCAAGGATCAGACCGAGGCAAGGCCCGCCGACGAGCACGCCGAGGCGAGCACCGGTAAGTAGGGGCTTTCGACGGGTCGTCGCGCGGGGACGCGCGGCGGCCCGTCGCTGTTGTGTGGAGGGTGAGATGGATCTTCCGTGGGCGTTCTTCGAGCGCACCGCCGAGCGGGTGTTCACGCCGCTGGCCATGGCGGCCAGCGCCTGGTCGCCGGACATGGTGAACGGCCCCGCGCTCTGCGGGCTGCTCGCCGAGTGTCTGGATCGGGAGTACGGCGCGCCGGAGTTCGTGCCCGCCCGGCTCACCGTCGACCTCTTCCGCCCCACCCTGCGCAAGCCGGTGGAGCTCACCACCAGCGCGGCCCGCACCGGCCGCCGGATCGTGGTCGCCGACGCCGAGCTGCGCCAGGAGGGCCAGGTGGTGGCGCGGGCCAGCGCGGTCTTCCTGCGCCGCTCCGAGCAGCCGCCCGGCGCGCTCTGGACCCGCGCCGAGCAGCCCGCGCCGCCGCCCGCCGCGCTGCGCGCCGGGCCGGCCACGCACATCTGGGGTAGCGACGCGCACCCGGCCGGGTGGAGCCCGGAGCTCGGCGAGCACCAGAACGACAGCCGGAAACGCTGCTGGCAGGAGCCGGTCCCGGTGCTGCTCGACGAGCCGGCCGGCCCCTTCGCCGCCGCGGCGATCATCGGGGAGTCCACCAGCCTCATGACGAACTGGGGGAGCGAGGGGGTCGGGTTCATCAACGGTGATCTGACGCTCGCCCTCGCCCGGTTGCCGCGCGGGACGTCGATCGGGGTCGAGGCGGACAACCACATCGCGGTCGATGGAGTCTCGGTCGGCACCGCGACGCTCTTCGACGCCGACGGGGTCTTCGGCAGCTGCATCGTCACCGCCGTCGCGAATCCGGCGGCGCAGGTGGATTTCTCGCGGGACAACGAGGCGGTGGACGCGCGGCGCAAAGCCGCGGCCGAGCGGCGGGGCGCGTGAGCCGGTTTCACCCCTGGTGATCCGGCTTCGCTCTCCCGGGTGGTACCGCGCGGTGCCATCGGCTGCATGGCCGGCTTGAACATCCGCTTCTCGGACGACGAACTCGATGCGCTGCGGCAGCGTGCCGAGGCCGAGGGAACAAGCGTGCAGCAGTTCGTGCGCAACGCGGTGATCACCGCGATCAGCGAGCGGGCGCGGATCTTCAACGAGGCAGCGGATCATGTCCTCCGGGCGAGTGAGGAGCTCAACCGGAGGCTGGCTTGACCGAGTACCTCACGCTGCCCGAGCTGCTCGGCCTCGCGAAGCGGCTCGGGACGCCGGACGTCCGCGACTACGGCCTGCTCGATTCGGCACTGGTGTACCTGCACCTCAACGGGCACCCGCTGGACGCCGCGTTCCACGTCGACCGAGCCGAGCGTTTCGTGCTGGCCGTCTGCCAAGGCGAACTCGACGTCCCGGCTATCGCGGCAGCGTTGCCGAGCTTCGCCGCGACCCCCTAGATCGCCGCGATATCCGCGCGCTCGGCGAAGAGCGCGCCGATGGCGCGGAGGTGGTCGGTGGCGCCGCCGAGGGCGAACTCGTTGTGCTTGGCGGCGATGAAGTAGCTCTGCACGATGTGGTCGCGGTCGATGCCGACACCGCCGTGCACGTGCACCACGGTGTGCGCGACCCGGTGCCCGGCCTCGGCGGCCCAGAACTTGGCGGTGTGCACCGCACCGGCCGCGTCCAGCCCCTCGGCGAGCTGCCAGGCGGCCTGAGTGACGGCGAGGCGCAGCCCCTGGACGTCGATGTAGGCGTCGGCGAGCCGCTGGGCGACGGCTTGAAAGCTGCCGACCGGCTTGCCGAACTGCTCGCGCTCGCGGGCGTACCCGGCGACCAGCTCCAGCGCCCGCTCCAGGGTGCCGAGCTGCAGCGCGGCGAGCCCGAGCCAGGCGCGCAGCCGCAGCCAGTCGAGGATGCGCGCGCCGTCGTCCAGGGCGCCGACCAGCTCGGCGGGGGCGCCGTCGAGCGCGACCAGGTACTCCGGGCTGCGGTCGACCACCAGCTGCTGGGTGATGGTGACGCCGGACCCCGCGGGGTCGACCAGCGCGACGGCGACCGAATCGCCCACCGCGACCGGCACCAGGATCCGCTCCGCCTGCGCCGCGAACGGCACCGTGATCAGCTCCCCGGTCACCGTCAGCGCGTCACCGGCGGCGACCCCGGTGGCGGCGGGAGCCGCACCCCAGTTCCGCTCCTCGGCCAGCGCGACGGTGAGCAGCGCCCGCCCGGCCAGCTCGCGCTGCGCCCCGGAGCCGAACTCGGCGAGCGCGCCGGCCCCGAGCACCGCGGACCACAGGTACGGCACCGCGGCCACGTGCTTGCCCAGTTCACGCAGCACCGCGGTCTGCTCCAGCACGCCGAAACCATTGCCGCCCGCCGCCTCCGGCAGCGTCGCGGCAGGTACTCCGGCCTCGGTCAGCGCCGCCCAGAGCGGCTCGTCGAAGCGCACGGCGGCGGTGTCGAGTTCGCGCAGCCGGTCGGCGGTGACGAGCTTGCCGCAGACCTCCGCGGTCAGCTTGCCCAGGTCCTGCTGCGCCTCGGTGGGGGTGAAATCCATGATTCATCGACCTCTTCGGGAAAGTTCAGCGGGCGGCGGCGGGCTGGCGCAGCGCGGTCATGGCGATGATGTCGCGCTGGATCTCATTGGTGCCGCCGCCGAAGGTGAGGATGAGCGCGGCCCGGTGCATGCGCTCCAGCCGCCCGCGCAGCACCGCGCCGGGGGAGTCCTGGCGCAGGTACGCCTGCGGGCCGAGCACCTCCATGAGCAGCCGGTACGCCTCGGTGGAGAGCTCGGTGCCGTAGACCTTGCAGGCCGAGGCGTCCCACTGCCGCGGCGCGGCGTCGCCACCGGCATCGGCCCGGCTGGAGATCTCCCAGTTCAGCAGCTTGAGGTGCTCGACCTTGGCGTGCACCCGCGCCAGATTGAGCTGCACCCACTCCTGGTCGATCACCCGGCTGCCGTCCCGCGAGGTGGTCTCCCGCGCCCACTCGACGGTCTGTCGCAGCGCGAGCTGCAGCGCCGCGGCGGAGGTGAGCGCCACCCGCTCGTGGTTGAGCTGGTTGGTCACCAGCGACCAGCCGCCGTTCTCCTCGCCCACCCGGGAACTCACCGGAACGCGGACGTCCTGGTAGTAGGTGGCGCTGGTGTCCGGGCCCGCCATGGTGTGCACCGGCGTCCAGGAGAAGCCATCGGCCGTGGTCGGCACGATGAGCATCGAGATGCCCTTGTGCTTGCGGGCACTCGGGTCGGTGCGCACGGCCAGCCAGATGTAGTCGGCGTAGGCGATCAGGCTGGTCCACATCTTCTGGCCGTTGATCACGTAGTCGTCGCCGTCGCGCACCGCGGCGGTGCGCAGCGAGGCCAGGTCGGTGCCTGCCCCCGGCTCGGAGTAGCCGATGGCGAAGTGCAGCTCGCCCGCCGCGATCTTGGGCAGGAAGAACTTCTTCTGCTCGTCGGTGCCGTAGTGCATGATCGTCGGCGCCACCGAGTTGATGGTCAGGAAGGGCACCGGCGCGCCGGCGATGGCGGCCTCGTCGGTGAAGATGAGCTGATCCAGGATCGGCCGGTTCTGGCCGCCGAACTCCTCCGGCCAGCCGAGCGCGAGCCAGCCGTCCCTGCCCATCTCGGCGACGACCTCGCGGTAGACATTGCCCTCGCCGTACTCGCCGGTCTGCGCGCTCAGCGCCGCCCGGCGCTCGGGGGTGATCAGCTTCGCGAAGTAGGCGCGGAGCTCGGCGCGGAGTTGTTCCTGTTGCGGCGTGTACGCGATGCGCATCGGCAGAACCTCATACTCGGATCGGTCGAGGAGAGCCACTCGAGGGGCTTCGACGGGAATGGATTGACCCGATCATTGCATATCGGCTGAAACATGTTCCAGTATTGATCCACGACCCGGATCGGATCCGGCGCGCGAGCCGCAGCCCCGGCAGAGGAGAACCCGATGAAGATCAATCTGGATACCGACCAGTGTGAAGCGAACGGCGTCTGCGTCGGAATCGCCCCCGACGTGTTCGAACTCGACGATGACGACTACCTGCACATCCACGGCGACGAGGTGGCCGAGGCCGATCGGCCCGCGGTGCAGGAGGCGGTGGCGCAGTGCCCCAAGGCCGCGCTGCGGCTCTCCTGAGAATTGCTTGCGGTGAACTGGAACACGTTCTAAAGTCGGCGCCGTGAGCGAAGCAGAACCGATCCTGGCGGGGCGAGTGGCCATCGTGACCGGCGCGGGCGCCGGGCTCGGCAGGGCCGAGGCGCTCGCCCTTGCCGCCGCGGGCGCTTCGGTCGTGGTCAACGACCTGAGCGAGAACGAAGCGGTGGCCGAGACGCTGGCCGCCATCCGGGCGCTCGGCGCCAAGGCCGAGTTCGTGGCGGGCAGCATCGCCGAGCGGGACACCGCCGACGCGCTGATCGCCATTGCCGACGAGGCCTTCGGCGGGCTGGACATCGTGGTCAACAATGCCGGGATCACCCGGGACCGCATGCTGTTCAACATGTCCGACGAGGAGTGGGACGCGGTGATCGCGGTGCACCTGCGCGGCCACTTCCTGCTCACCCGCAACGCGGGCGCCTACTGGCGCGGCAAGTCCAAGGCGGCGGGCGCGCCGGTGTACGGGCGGATCGTCAACACCTCCTCCGAGGCCGGGCTGCTCGGCCCGGAGGGGCAGGCGAACTACGGCGCCGCCAAGGCGGGCATCACCGCGCTGACGCTCTCGGCGGCGCGCGGCCTGGCCCGGTTCGGCGTGCGCGCCAATGCCATCTGCCCGCGCGCCCGCACCGCCATGACGGCGGCGGTCTTCAGCGACGCGCCGGCCGACGGTGTCGATCCGCTGGCGCCCGAGCACGTGGCCCGGCTGGTGACCTATCTTTCCTCGCCCGCCGCGGAGGCGGTGAGCGGTCAGGTGTTCGTGGTGTACGGCCCGATGGTGGCGCTGATGGCGGCGCCGGAGGTCGAGCAGCGGTTCGACGCGGCCGGCTCGGAGTGGTCGGACGCGGGACTGGCCGAGACACTCGGCGCCTACTTCGCCGAGCGCCCCGAGGGGCGTACTTTCTCCGCCAAGTCGCTGAACGACCTGGGCTGATAGCCGTCCGGTCACGGAACCGCGGTATTGATCACCTGTCCAGGACTGTTGATCGCGGCGGCCACGCAGGGTAGACATGGGATTGCGCTGTGGGGTGCCTCACAGACACCTGTCCGGTTCTGAATAGACACTCGTTACAATTTCAACCCCGTAATTGGAGGAAATCAGCACTTCAAAGTGCTGAAATCCCCCTTCGACCGGGGTGAACATGTTCTAATCATGCGAAGCAGGGTCGAGCAAGGAGGATCGCCGATGAACCCCGTCCTTGCTGTGCCCCTCAGGGCCGTCGGGGGATTCTTCGAACTCACCGCCGATGTCGGGCGCGCGGCCTTCCGCCGCCCGTTCCAGGCGCGGGAGTTCATCGATCAGTCCTGGTTCATAGCCAGGGTGTCGCTGGTGCCGACGCTGCTGGTCGCCATTCCGTTCACGGTGCTGGTCAGCTTCACGCTGAACATCCTGCTGCGCGAGATCGGCGCCGCCGACCTGAGCGGTGCCGGTGCCGCGTTCGGCTCGGTGACCCAGGTGGGGCCGATCGTCACCGTGCTCATCGTGGCAGGCGCCGGCGCCACCGCGATCTGCGCCGACCTCGGCGCCCGCACCATCCGCGAGGAGATCGACGCCATGCGGGTGCTCGGCATCGATCCGGTGCAGCGCCTTGTGGTTCCGCGCGTGCTGGCCTCGATGTTCGTGGCGCTCATGCTGAACAGCCTGGTCTGCACGATCGGCATCGCGGGCGGCTTCCTCTTCTCGGTCTTCCTGCAGGACGTGAACCCGGGCGCCTTCGTCAACGGGATCACGCTGCTCACCCACCTGCCCGAGCTGATCATCTCCGAAATCAAGGCGGGGCTCTTCGGGCTGATCGCCGGGCTGGTCGCCTGCTACCTCGGGCTGAACGTCAAGGGCGGCCCGAAGAGCGTGGGCGACGCGGTGAACCAGACGGTCGTCTTCGCCTTCATGGCCCTGTTCGTGGTGAACGTCGTGGTCACCGCGGCCGGCATCAAGTTCACGGTGCGGTGACGCCATGGCCTTCGTGATCCAGTCCCGCTTCCCGCGCACCGTCCGGCGGCTGCGCCGCAGCTCGGATTCGCTCGACGCCATCGGCAAGCAGGCCGTCTTCTATATGCAGGCGCTGGCCTCGGTGCCGCGCGCGCTCACGCACTACCGCACCGAGACCATCCGGTTGATCGCCGAGATCAGCATGGGCACCGGCGCGCTCGCGGTGATCGGCGGCACGGTGGTGATCGTCGGGTTCCTGACGCTCTTCGCCGGCGGCACCATCGCGGTGCAGGGCTACAGCTCGCTCGGCAATATCGGCGTCGAGGCGCTGACCGGCTTCTTCGCCGCCTTCATCAATGTGCGGATCGCGGCGCCGGTGATCTCCGGCATCGGGCTGGCCGCCACCATCGGCGCCGGCTCCACCGCGCAGCTCGGCGCCATGCGGGTGGCCGAGGAGATCGACGCGCTGGAATCCATGGCGATCCGGCCGGTGCCGTACCTGATCGGCACCAGGGTGCTGGCCGGGATGATCGCGATCATCCCGCTCTACGCGCTCGCGGTGATCGCCTCCTTCGTGGCCAGCCGCTTCGCCACCGTGGTGATCTACGGGCAGTCGGCGGGCGTCTACGACCACTACTTCTCCACGTTCCTGATCCCCAGCGACATCCTCTGGTCCTTCGCGCAGGCCATCTTCATGGCGCTCGCGATCATGCTGATCCACACCTACTACGGCTACACCGCGGCGGGCGGCCCGGTCGGGGTCGGCATCGCGGTCGGCAATGCCGTGCGCACCTCGCTGGTCGCGGTGGTCTCGGTGACGCTGCTGATCTCGCTGGCGATCTACGGAACCTCCGGCAACTTCCATCTCTCGGGGTGACGCGGACGATGACGACGCAGCAACGCGCGGCCGAGCCGGGCCGGGGCGCCCGGTTCCGGGAGCGGTACGGGCTCAAGCTGGCCGGGCTGGCGATGGTGCTCCTGCTGGTGGCGATCGCCGCGGTGGCGCTGACCATGTTCGTCGGCGGGTTCACCCCGGTCGCGGCGGTCACGGTGGAGGCGCCGCGCAGCGGGCTGGTGCTCGACCCGGACGCCAAGGTGCGGGTGCGCGGGGTGGAGATCGGCCGGGTCACCGGGGTCGACACCACCGGCGAGGACGCCAGGATATCGCTGGCGCTCGACCCGGACCAGCTGCACATGGTGCCCTCGAACGCCCGCGTCGACATCCGCTCCACCACCGTCTTCGGCGCCAAGTACATCAACTTCGTGATCCCGGACGACCCGTCCGGCACCCCCTTGAAGGCGGGCGCGACGGTCTCCGCGGAGTCGGTGACGGTCGAGTTCGACACCATCTTCCAGCACCTCTCGCAGGTGCTGAACGAGCTGGAGCCGGAGAAGCTGAACGCCACGCTGGCCGCGCTCGGCTCGGCGCTGGACGGCCGCGGGCAGAAGCTCGGCGAGCTGCTCAGCACCAGCGACGCCTACCTGCGCGAGCTGAACCCGTACCTGCCCGCGTTGCAGCGCGATCTCGACAGCACCGCCCAGGTCACGAATATCTACGCCGACGCCGCGCCCGACCTGCTCCGCACGGTCGACAACCTGACCGTGACCAGCGGCACCCTCGTTCAGGAGCAGCGCAACTTCGACGGCCTGCTGCTGAACGTGATCGGCATGGCCGACACCACCGGCGCGGTGCTGCGCGAGAACGAAACCCAGGTGATCACCGCGCTGGAGCTGCTCACCCCGACCACCGGGCTGCTCAACCAGTACTCGCCCGCGCTGTACTGCCTGGTCAACGGCTTGGCCACCGCGCTGCCGCTGGGCGAGGCGGTCTTCGGCGGCGGCCAGGAGGGAGTCGCGCTGAACACCAACTTCATGTACGGCGCCGAGCCGTACACCTACCCGCGGGACCTGCCCAAGGTGAACGCCACCGGCGGGCCCAGCTGCGCGGGCATCTCCGACCGGACGCCGGGCATGCACTCCGACTACACCGTCACCGACACCAGCGAGGGCGCGCCCTACACCCCGAGCACCAGGATCACGGTGAACGGCCCGAAGGTGTTCGAGATCCTCTTCGCCGGCATGCCGGGGGTGGGACAGCCGTGAAACGCAGCAATGCCACCGCCATCAAACTGGCGATCTTCACCGTGGTGATGACGCTGATCTTCGCCGGGCTGGTCGTGGTCTTCAGCCAGATGCGGTTCTCCAGGGAGGACGGCTACCACGCCGTCTTCACCAGCTCGTCCGGCATGCTGCCGGGCGCCAAGGTGCGGATCGCCGGGGTGCCGGTCGGCTCGGTGACCTCGGTGAAAGTCGGCGACGACCACCGCGCGCACGTCGAGTTCGACGTGGACCGCCGGTTCCCGCTCTTCACCAGCACCAGGGCCGCCATCCGGTACGAGAACCTGGTCGGCGACCGCTACCTGGAGCTGCTGGAGGGGCCCGGCTCGGCCGAGGAGCTGCCGGACGGCGGCAGCATCCCGCTGGAGCGCACCGCGCCCGCGCTCGACCTCGACATGCTGCTCGGCGGCTTCAAGCCGCTGCTCCGCGGGCTGGACCCGGGCCAGGTGAACGACCTGACCAACGCGCTGCTGCAGATCTTCCAGGGCCAGGGCGGCACGCTGGTCTCGCTGCTGAACAGCGGCGGCTCCTTCGCCCGCACGCTGGCCGACCGGGACGCCCTGATCGGCAGCGTGATCACCAACCTGAACACCGTGCTCGCCACCATCGACGAGCGCGGCGACCAGTTCGAGACCACCATCGCCGAGCTGCAGCGCCTGGTCAGCGGGCTGGCCGAGGACCGCGACCCGATCGGCGCCGCGTTGCCCCGGATCGCCGGCGCGACCGGCGACCTCACCGACCTGCTCGCCCAGGCCCGCCCCGACCTGCGCGCCACCATCGCGCAGACCGACCGGCTGGCCACCAACCTGAACGCGGGCGAGGCCGACGTGCAGTGGGTGCTGGACAAGCTGCCGGAGACCTACCGCAAGCTCATCCGGATCGGCTCCTACGGCTCCTTCCTGCAGCTCTACGTCTGCGAGACGAACATCGTGATGGACGGCCCGAACGGACAGCCGATCCAGATCAACCTGCCCGGTCCGCAGTCGAGTGGAAGGTGCGCTGACACAGAATGAGCGAACAGCGTTCCCCCACCATGACCATCGGCATCGTCGGCCTCGTGCTCGCGGTCGCGATCGCCCTCTCGGCGCTGCAGTTCGACCGGCTGCCCTTCATCCGCTCCGGCGCCACCTACACCGCCTTCTTCGGCGACGCCGGCGGGCTGGTCCCCGGCGACGCCGTGCAGGTGGCCGGGGTGCGCTCGGGCCGGGTCGAGGACGTCCGGCTGGACGGCGCCAGGGTGCTCGTCACCTTCAGCCTCAATGAGTCGATCGTGCTCGGCGAGAAGACCGGCGCGGCGATCAAGACCAATACCGTGCTCGGCCGCAAGTCGCTCGAGGTTTCGCCGGACGGGCCGGGCGCGCTGCGCACCACCGACACCATCCCGCTGGAGCGAACCAACTCGCCCTACTCGCTGAACGAGGCGCTCGGCGACCTGGCAGGCACCGTGCAGGGGCTGGACATGCAGCGGGTGGACGAGACGCTGGACGCGCTCTCGGTGAGCTTCGCCGACACCCCCGCCCCGCTGCGCTCCGCGCTGGACGGCGTCACCGCGCTCTCCCGCAGCATCAATACCCGCGACCAGGCCCTCACCGACCTGCTGGCCAGGGCGCAGCGGGTCACCGAGATCCTGGCCGAGCGCGGCACCCAGATCAACGCGCTGCTGCTGGACGGCAACGAGCTCCTCGGCGAGCTGGACCGCAGGCGCACCGCGATCAGCCAGCTCATCGTCTACGTGAACGGCCTCGCCGTGCAGCTGCGCGGGGTGATCGCGGACAACGAGGCCCAGCTGAACCCGGCGCTGCAGAAGCTGGACCAGGTGCTCGACCTGCTGACCAGGAACCGGGAGAACATCTCGCTGGCGCTGGACCGGCTCGGCCCGTTCTCCGCCGCGCTCGGCGAGCAGGTCGGCAGCGGCCCGTACTTCCAGGCGTACGTGGTGAACGCGACCAGCACCGGGCTGCAGATCCTGGTCGACTCGCTGGTCTGGCCGCAGCACCTGCCGGACTCGCTGCGCCAGTACCTCGCCGACCCACCGCCCTCCATCGGGCCCGCCGCTCAGGAGCCGCCGCGATGACCGTGCGGAACACCGTCAGCAATATCCCGCGCCGGACGCTCGTCATCGGGGCCGCGGTCCTGGTCGTCGCGCTGCTCGCGGTGGCCGGGTACTTCGGCCTGCGCAATATCGGCACCACGACCGTGACCGCCGAGTTCCCCTCAACCGCGGGGTTGTACGAGGGCGACGACATCCGGATCCTCGGGGTCAAGGTCGGGCGGATCGACGAGATCGAGCCCGGCGACGACAAGGTCGCGGTGACCATGACGCTGAACCGCGGCGTCGACGTCCCCGCCGACGCGCGCGCCGTGCTGATCGCCCCCTCGCTGGTCTCGGCGCGGTTCATTCAGCTCGCCCCGGCCTACACCGGCGGCGCCAAGCTGGGCGAGGGCGCCACCATCGGGCTCGACCGCACCGCCGTCCCGGTCGAGTGGGACGACATCAAGACCGAGCTCTCCAAGCTGGCCACCACGCTCGGCCCGGTTGGCGACGACGAGCAGGGCTCGTTCGGCCGCTTCGTGAACGTCGCCGCGGACAACCTGGACGGCAACGGCGACCGCTTCCGGGATACGCTGCGCGAGCTCTCCGCCACCCTGACCACGCTCTCCGACGGCCGCACCGACCTCTTCGGCACCATTCGCAACCTGCAGAAGTTCGTCGAGGTGCTGAGCGCGAGCAACGAGCAGATCGTGCAGTTCGGCGGCAGGCTGGCCTCGGTCTCCTCGGTGCTGGCCGGGGTGTCGGCCGAGCTCGGCGCCGGGCTGGACAACCTCGACCTGGCCATCGCGGACGTCAGCCGCTTCCTGGACGACAGCGGCACCCAGCTCACCGACAGCGTGCAGAAGCTGGCCCAGGCCACCCAGATCCTCGCCGACAAGCGCCCGGAGCTGGAGCAGGCGCTGCACTCCGGCCCGACCGCGCTGGTGAACTTCTACCAGCTCTACAAGCCCGCCCAGGGCACGCTGACCGGCGCCATCGCGCTCGCCAACCCGGGCAACCCGATGAGTTTCCTCTGCGGCTCGGTGCGCGCGCTGGAGAAGAACCAGTCCGACCGCAGCGCGGATCTCTGCAACGAGTTCCTCGCCCCGGTCATCCAGTCGCTCGGCATGAACTACCTGCCGATCATGACCAACCCGGCGACCGGCGTCACCGCCTTCCCCGACCAGCTCGTCTACAGCCCGCCGAGCCTGGCCGCCGAGGGGCCGCGGGATCAGCGGCCCGTGCCGGCGCAGGCGCCGATCTCGGTGCCGCAGGGGCTGGCCGGGCTCGCCATTCCGGGAGGTGGGCGATGAACCGCCGAGGTCTGGCCGGGCTCGCCGCCGCGGCCGCGATCGTGCTCGGCACCACCGGCTGCGAGTGGGACGGGCTGAACTCGGTGCCCATGCCGGGCGCCAAGGGCACCGACGCCGGCGCCTACCAGGTGCGCATCCAGATGCCGAACGTCACCACGCTGACCCGCAATTCGCCGGTCCGGGTGAACGACGTCGCGGTCGGGACGGTCGCCGATATCGAGGTCGAGGGCTGGCACGCGCTGGTCACCGTCTCGCTGGAGCAGGGCGTGCGGCTGCCCGCCAATGCCACCGCCGCCATCGGCCAGACCAGCCTGCTCGGCAGCAACCACGTCGAGCTGACGCCGCCGAAGGACATCGCGCCCGAGGGCGAGCTGCGCGACGGCGACACCATCCCGCTGGCCCGCGCCTCGGTGTACCCGACCACCGAGCAGGTGCTCTCCTCGCTCTCGGTGGTGCTGAACGGCGGCGGCATCTCCCAGCTGGAGAACATCACCCGCGAGCTCAATACCGCGCTGACCGGCAGGGAGAGCGACGTCCGCGACCTGATCGTGCAGCTCAACGACCTCACCATCAGCCTGAACGGCCAGACCCAGAGCATCATCGACGCCATGGGCGGGCTGGACCGGCTCGGCGGGGAGCTGGTGGCGCAGCGCGACGTGCTCGCCGCCGCCATCACCGATATCCACCCGGCGCTCACCGTGCTCGCCGACCGGCGGGCCGAGATCACCAGGGCGCTCACCGCGCTCGGCGACCTCAGCGACGTCACCGAGCGGATCATCGACGCCAGCGGCGACGACCTGAAGGCCAACCTCGCCGCGCTGCACCCGGTACTCCAGACGCTCGCCGACACCGGGCACAACCTCACCGAGTCGCTCAAGATCATCGCGACCTTCCCGTTCCCGATGAAGAACCTGGACCGGGCGATCAAGGGCGACTACCTGAACCTCTTCATGACGCTGGACCTGACCGCGGCCCGCCTGGACTCCAACTGGCTCACCGGCACCCCGCTCGGCGGGCGCTTCGGCGGCATCGAGGGCGTGCTCGGCACCATCGCGCCGGAGACCGCCAGCCAGCCCGGCAACCCCGCGCTCGGCCCGCTGGCCGGCCCGGACCAGAGTCAGGGCCCGGCCCCGACCATTCCCGGGCTGCCGCCGATCCCGGGGCTGCCCGCCATTCCCGGCCTCACCGTGCCGCTGCCCGGAGCAGCGGCCGCACCCGGAGGTGCCGGGCAATGACGCTCACCCGCTTCGTCCGCATCCAGCTGGTGATCTTCGCGATCCTGACCGCGGTCGGGCTGATCATCATGGGCGGCACCTACGTCGGTGTGCCCGCCATGCTCGGCATCGGCCGCTACCAGGTGACGGTGCAGCTCGCCGCCACCGGCGGGCTGTACCCGAACGCCAATGTCGCCTACCGCGGCACCAACGTCGGCAAGGTGCAGGAGGTGAAACTGACGCCGGCCGGGGTGGACGCGGTCATCTCCATCGACAGCGACCACAAGGTCCCCGCCGACGTGGACGCCTGGGTGCGCAGCGTCTCCGCCATCGGCGAGCAGTACGTGGACCTCATCCCCGCGGAAAACCGCGCCGACGACGGGAACCTGCGCGACGGTGACGTCATCCCGGTGAACCGCACCAAGCTGCCGCAGGACGTCGGATCGCTGCTGGACCAGACCGATCGGCTGCTCTCCAGCGTCGCCGACACCCGGCTGCGCCAGGTCATCGACGAGGCATTCCGCGCCTTCAACGGCGCCGGGCCGGACCTGCAGCGCTTCATCGACTCGGCCGCGCTGCTTGTACAGGAGGCGCAGAGCAGCGTCGAGCCGACCAAGCAGCTGCTCGACCAGATCGGCCCGCTGCTCGACACCCAGGTGCAGTCGGACGCGAATATCCGCAGCTGGACCTCGGACCTCGCCACCGTCACCGACCAGCTCCGGGCGCACGACCCGGCGCTGCGCAACATCCTGACCACGGGCCCTGGCGCGATGCAGCAGGTCACCGACCTGTTCCAGACGCTGCGGCCGACGCTGCCGCTGCTGCTCGCCAACCTGGTGAGCGTCGGGCAGGTGGGCACCATCTACCACGCCGGGCTGGAGCAGATCCTGGTCGTCTACCCGCCGCTGGTGGCGGCGCTGCTCACCGCCGTGCGCGGGCCGCTGGAGTACGGCGCCATGGTCGACTTCATGGTCACCGTCAACGACCCGCCGCCCTGCACCACCGGCTTCCTCCCGCCGGAGCAGCGCCGCGACCCCACCCTGCTCGACATCCCCGACACCCCATCCGGGCTGTACTGCAAGGTGCCGCAGGACGCCCCCGAGGCGGTGCGCGGCATCCGCAACACGCCCTGCCAGGAGTACCCGGGCCGGCGCGCCCCCACCCCGGAGCTGTGCCGCACCGGCGCCTACACCCCGCTCGGCAACAATCCGCCGTTCGGCCCGCCGCAGCCGGTCGAGCCCGCCGGGTACACCGGCGGCTCCGACAGCACGGCCGTGACCCCCGCCTCGGCCCGTGCCTACGACCCGGGCACCGGCGTCTACATGGGGCCCGACGGGCGCTCGTATCGGCAAGGCGATGTGGCCGACGGGTCGGGCACGGTACCGTCGAGCTGGCAGGCGATGCTCGAGGAGCAGCAACGATGAGCGAGATCAACGACGATAAGCCGCGTGCTCGCCGCCGGGCGATGCGCTCGGCGGGGCCGCCGCCGGCCGACGGTGTCGAAGCGTCCGAGGGCGCGGGTTCCGACGGGGTCGGTCCCGGCGCGTCGGCGTCCGGTTCGGGTGCGGCGCAGGCCGAGGCATCCGATACCGCTGCTCCGGCCGAGTCCGTGGCCGCGAAGTCCGTGGCTGCGGGGGATCCCGCGCCGTCGAAGGCCGAGCCCGCGGCCCCGAAGGCGAAGCCCGCGGCTGTGGTCGCGCTCGACAAGGACGCCGACGAGACGGCTTCCGAGCCGCCCGTATCGACCCGCTCCTGGAAGCGTCTCACCCTGACCGCGGCAGCGGCCATCGCCGCCATCGCCATCGTGGCGAGCGCGGTCCTCTCCACCCTCGCCGTCCGGGCGAACGACGCCAGGGACGAGCGCCGCAACGAGTACCTGCAGACCGCCCGCCAGACCGTCCTGAACCTCACCACCATCCGCGCCGACTCGGCCCGCGAGGACATCGACCGCATCCTCTCCGTGGCCTCCGGCGACTTCAAGACCGAGTTCGACGGCCGCGTCGACCCCTTCACCGACATCGTCCAGCAGGCCAAGGTGGTCTCCACCGGCGAGATCGTCGAGGCCGCGCTGGAGCGCGACGACGAGGACTCCGCCCAGGTCCTGGTCGCCGCCAAGCAGACCCTGACCAATGCGGGCCAGGCCGAGCCACAGACCCGCTACTACCGGTTCCGCATCACCGTCACCCGCGGCGACGAGGGGCTCACGGCATCGAAAGTGGAGTTCGTGGCATGAATCGGACCAAGATCATCGCCGGTGCCGCGGCCGTCCTGCTGCTCGCCGCCGCCGTACTGGCCGGCGTGAACGGCTACCGCCTCTGGGACGACAGCCGCACCGAGCAGGCCCGCACCGACGCCGCCAGCACCGCGAGCCGCACCGTCTCCGCCATGTTCAGCTACGACTTCACCACCGTCGACACCGAGCTGCCCAAGGCCGCCGACAATCTGGCCCCCGACTTCCGCGCCGACTACCTCACCCTGATCCAGGACGCCATCGCCCCGGGAGCCAAGGAGAAGCAGCTCAGCGTGCAGGCCGAGGCCCAGGCCGCGGGCATCGTCTCCGCCGACGCGAGCAACGCCGTGGTCATGCTCTTCCTGAACCAGATCACCACCAGCAAGGACAGCCCGCAGGGCACCACCAGCGGCAGCCGGGTCAAGGTCGAGCTGGACCGGGACGGCGACCGCTGGCTGGTCGCCGCCGTCACTCCGGTGTGACGCTCCGGGGCAGCCGCACCGTGAAGGTGCTGCCCCGCCCCGGCTCACTCGCCGCCCGCACCTCACCCCCGTGCGCTGTCACCAGCGCCCGCACGATCGACAGCCCGAGCCCGGTGCCGCCGCTCGCCCTGGTCCGCGAGGTATCGGTGCGGTAGAACCGCTCGAAGATCCGCTCGGCCTCGTCGCGCGGCAGTCCGGGGCCGGTATCGGCGACCTCGAGCAGCACCTCGTCCTCGGCGGGCGTGAGCCGCACGGTGACGGCCGTGCCGGGCGGGGTGTGCACCACCGCATTGCTCAGCAGGTTGCTCAGCACCTGCCGCAGCCGGGTGTCGTCGCCGAGCACCTCGAGCGTTCCCGTGCCCGGCCGCACCTCCAGCTCGATGGTGTGCGGCTCGGTGCCGGTCCCGGCCAGCACCCGTGCGCTGTGCACGGCATCGCTGGCCAGCGTCAGCAGGTCGACCGGCGCCCGGTCCAGCGGGCGGTCGGCGTCCATCCTGGCCAGCATGAGCAGGTCCTCGACGAGCAGCCCCATCCGCTGCGATTCCCGCTCGATCCGATCCATGAAGAGCGCCGGATCGCTGGTCGCGCCCTGCCGGAAGAGCTCGGCGAAGCCGCGGATGGTGGTGAGCGGGGTGCGCAGCTCGTGGCTGGCGTCGGCGACGAACCGGCGCATGCGCTCCTCGGAGTGCCGCGCCGCCTCCTCGGAGGCCGTGCGCGCCTCGAAGGCGCGCTGGATCTGCGCCAGCATGCCGTTCAGCGAGCGGGAGAGCCTGCCCACCTCGGTCTTGGTGCTCTGCTGCGGCACCCGGCGGTGCAGGTCGCCCGCGGCGATGGCGGCGGCGGTGCGCTCGACATCGCGCAGCGGCCGCAGGCTCCGGTTGATCACGAAGTACGCCGCCACCGCGAGCGCCACCAGCACCAGCACCCCCACCACCACCAGCAGCATGATCAGCTGGTCGACGGTGTCCCGGTTCTGGGTGAGCGGCGCCGCCACCGTGGTGGTGCCGTCCCTGGTGCGCAGGCTCAGCACCCGCCACTCCACGTCGGCGTTGTCGGTGGAGCCGACGGTCACCGGCCGCCCGATCGGCGGCTCCGGCAGCGCGGGGGTGGCATCGATATTGAACGGCCGCAGCACCAGCCGGGCGGGGTCGTCCGGCCGCTCCACCTCGACGAAGAACGGGCTCGGCGGCTGCCTGCCGTCCGCGGGCAGCGGCCCGACCAGCCGGTCCGGCCGGGCCCAGGAGAGCGCGGCCTCGCGCAGCTGCTGGTCGGTGCGGTTCAGCAGCGAACGCTCCAGCGCCGAGGTGACCAGCATGCCGGAGGCGCCGAGCCCGGCGGCGCAGAGGAGCACCAGCGCCAGCACCAGCCCCACCCGCAGCGGGATCGCCGAGAGCCGCGCGCCGAGCGCGCCGCGGGCCTTCGCCACCGGGACCGCGACCCGGTTCACCGCCCCGACCGGGCGCGCTGCGGCTCGCGCATCACGTACCCCACCCCGCGCAGCGTGTGGATCAGCCGGTGGCTCCCGGTGTCGACCTTCTTCCGCAGGTACGACACGTAGGTCTCGACCACCCCGACCTCGCCGCCGAAGTCGTAGCGCCACACGTGGTCCAGGATCCGCGGCTTGGAGAGCACCGTGCCCGCGTTCACCATGAAGTAGCGCAGCAGCGTGAACTCGGTGGGCGAGAGCGCCACCGGCTCGCCGGCCTTCCACACCTCGTGGGTGTCGTCGTCCAGCTCGATATCGGCGAAGCGCAGCCGCGAGGTCTCCTTCGGCGGTTCGCCGTGGCCGGCCCGGCGCAGCACCACGCGCAGCCGGGCCACCACCTCCTCCAGCGAGAACGGCTTGGTGATGTAGTCGTCGGCGCCGAGCGTGAGCCCGGCCACCTTGTCCTGCACCTCGTCGCGCGCGGTGAGGAAGAGCACCGGCGCGGTGATGCCGTCGGCGCGGAGCCTGCGGAGCAGTCCGAAACCGTCCATGCCCGGCATCATGACGTCCACGATCAGCGCCTGCGGCCGGAAGCTGCGCGCCCGATCGAGCGCCTGCGCGCCGTCCGCGGCGGTCTCCACCTCGAAGCCCTGGAACCGCAGGCTCACCGCCAGCAACTCCACGATCATGGGCTCGTCGTCCACGACGAGCACCCTGGCCTCGGCGGATTCACCAGTCATGGACACCATCGTGGGTCACCGGCCTCCGAAGTCCCTGGACCTTTCCTGTGAAGTCGCTGTGCGGTAAGTCAGTCGTCGGTGTCGCGGTCCACCTCGTCGTCCTCCTCGTCGCCCACGTTCACCAGCGCGCTGCCCGCCACCTGGTCCTGCGCGAGCGCCTCCAGGAAGGCCCTGGCCCAGCGGTCGACGTCGTGCGCGAGCACCTGCCTGCGCAGCGCCCGCATGCGGCGGCGCCTGGTGTCGCGGTCGTCGTCCACCGCGGCGACGATGGCGTCCTTGACGCTGTCCAGGTCGTGCGGGTTGCACAGGTAGGACTGGCGCAGCTCGGCCGCCGCGCCGGTGAACTCGCTGAGGACCAGCGCGCCGTTCAGCCCGCTGTGGCAGGCCACGTACTCCTTGGCCACCAGGTTCATGCCATCGCGCAGCGGCGTCACCAGCATGACGTCGGCCGCGACGAAGAAGGCGACCAGCTCGTCCCGCGGGATGGGGCGGTGCAGGTAGTGCACCACCGGGTAGCCGACCCTGGCGAACTCGCCATTGATCCGGCCCACCTGGCGCTCGATGTCGCCGCGCATCTGGATGTAGCTGTCCACCCGCTCCCGGCTCGGCGTCGCGAGCTGCACCATGACCGTGTGCGTCGGATCGATCCGGCCGTCGACCAGCAGCTCCTCCAGCGCGTTCAGCCGGATATCGATGCCCTTGGTGTAATCCAGCCGGTCGACGCCGAGCAGGATGGTCTTCGGGCTGCCCAGCTCGGCCCGGATCTTGGCGGCGCGCTCGCGCACCGAGCGACGCCGGGAGAGCTCGTCCAGCTCCGCGGAGTTGATCGAGATCGGGAAGGCGCCGACCCGCACCGTGCGGAACCCGACCTGGACCACGCCGAGCTTCGAGCGCACGCCGATGGTGCCGCGCGAGGTGGGCTGCCCGGCCAGCCTGCGGGCCAGGTAGAGGAAGTTCTGCGCGCCGCCGGGGAGGTGGAAGCCGATCAGGTCGGCGCCGAGCAGCCCCTCCACGATCTCGGTGCGCCACGGCATCTGCATGAACAGCTCGACCGGCGGGAACGGGATGTGCAGGAAGAAGCCGATGGTCAGATCCGGCCGCAGCATGCGCAGCATCTTGGGTACGAGCTGGAGCTGGTAATCCTGCACCCAGACGGTCGCGTTCTCCGCGGCCACCTTGGCCGTCGCCTCGGCGAAACGCCGGTTGACCTCGACGTACGCGGCCCACCATGCCCGGTCGTAGACCGGGCGCACGATGACGTCGTGGTAGAGCGGCCACAGCGTGGCGTTGGAGAAGCCCTCGTAGTAGTCGGCCACCTCGTCGGCGGAGAGCGGCACCGGGTGCAGCTCCAGGCCGTCCTCGATGATCGGGTCGACGTCGACGTCCGGGATGCCGGCCCAGCCGACCCACGCCCCCTTGTTGCTGCGCAGCACCGGCTCCAGCGCGGTGACCAGGCCACCGGGGCTGCGCTTCCAGCGGCGGGTGCCGTCCGGCAGCCGCTCCAGGTCGACCGGCAACCGATTGGCGACGACCACGAAGCCGGAGCCGCTGCCCTCGACGGGCGCGTAGTCGGCGGGGGTGCCGCCGCGGCCGGATGGCTCCGGCCCGGCGTCGGGCGAGACGGTGTCGAAGTCGTCGGACTGGTGGTCGTTCATGTGATCCACTCACGCATCCTTTGCGCGTCGAGGCCGCTGACGAGCGTCTGCCGCTGTGTGCTGTTGTGTGTGTCGGTTCCCGGCCGGTCGACGGCGCCCTCGGCGTCGACTGCCCCGGTACGCCTACTCGGCGCGGGTGCCCGCGCCGATGCCGAGCATGGCCAGCAGCATCCGGCACTCGTCGGCGTCCGCGGCGTACGCCGCGACCACCCGCTGTGCCTGACGTGCGGTCTCGTCGGCCAATGGCTCGAGATCGTCGTCCGCGATGTCGTTCGCGGTGCCCTTCGCGGCCATCTGTCAGTCCTCCCGGCTAATACGCTGGTCTCTGCGAATAGTCAATGATATCCGGCGCCGGGGAGCGGGTGCCCCGCGCCCGCGCTCCGAATGCCACGTGGAACGACGTTCATGCACACCCCCCGAGTTGTCCACAGCCGGCGCCGGTGCCGTGCACACCACCGCCCCGCTCCCTATACCGTGGACCACGAAGCACCTCCACGAAAGGACCGACGACGATGCCGCTGGCAACGGTGAACGGAATCTCGCTCAACTACCAGGTCAAGGGCGACCGCACCAGGGGCACCGATGTCAAGGGCGCGGGCCCGCTGGTCGTCATGATCATGGGCACCGGCAGCCCCGGCCGGGTCTGGGAGCTGCACCAGGTGCCCGCCCTCGTCGCCGCCGGCTACCGGGTCTGCACCTTCGACAACCGCGGCATCGCCCCGTCCTCCGAGTCCGCCACCGGCATCGCCATCGAGCAGCTGGTCGCCGACACCGCCGGGCTGATCGAGCTGCTCGACGAGGGTCCAGCCCTTGTCGTCGGCACCTCCATGGGCGCCAGGGTGGCCCAGGAACTCGCGCTGGCCCGCCCCGAGCTGGTGCGCAAGGCCGTGTTCATGGCCGGCCACGGCCGGCTCGACCAGTTCCAGAAGACGCTCTCGGCCGGCGAGCACGAGCTCGACGCCAGCGGCGTCCGGCTGCCGGCCAAGTACGAGGCCGCGCTCACCGCCGTCATGAACCTCTCGCCCGCCACCATGGCCGACACCAATGCCGCCCGCGACTGGCTCGACCTCTTCGAGTTCACCGGAGGCCCGGTCACCCCCGGTATCCGGGCCCAGCGCAAGATGGACCACGATTTCGACCGCGTGCAGGCGTACCGGGGCATCACCGTGCCGTGCCTGTCGGTCGGTTTCGCCGACGATCGGATGATCCCGCCCTACCTCTCCCGCGAGGTCGCCGACGTCATCCCGAACGCGCGCTACCAGGAGGTTCCGGACGCCGGGCACTACGGTTACCTGGAGCGGCCCGAAGCGGTGAACAAGATCCTGCTGGATTTCTTCGCCGCCTGAGGTAACGGCCCAGTCGTAACACCCGGCTTGCTAGGGTCGAAACAACGCTCGGGCTCATCGTGGTCGTGCCCGAGCCCGATCCCCGACCAACGCGCCAGTATCCAGTGAGGTGAAATGAGCACCAACCCCTTCGACGACGAAGACGGCCGCTTCTTCGTTCTGGTCAACGACGAGGAACAGCACTCCCTGTGGCCCGCCTTCGCGGAGGTCCCGGCCGGATGGCGAGTGGTTTTCGGCGAGGACAGCCGCGCCGCCTGCGTCGAGTACGTGGAGAAGAACTGGACCGACATGCGGCCCAAGAGCCTGCGTGACGCGATGGCCGCCGACGACGCGGCCCGTCAGGGCGCCCAGTCCTGACCCTCGTTCCGATACTGCGCCGGGACGATCGAACCGCACACCCACCGGGTGGCACGAAACCCTCGTGCCACCCGGTGCGGTGCCGGATATGATGGCACCGCTTTCCGCCTCCTTAGCTCAGTGGTAGAGCACTCGCCTTGTAAGCGAAAGGTCGTCAGTTCAATCCTGACAGGGGGCTCTCCCTGAGCTGACGGCTCCGTCTTCGTTCGGAGTACTGTCACGCCGCAGCCGGTCCTCCCAGGCGATCCGGTGCCGCACCTGCGAGACCGGCGTGTGCCCAGCTCACCTGCCACCGCCGATCGTTGCGGCCACACCGCGAGGTGTGATGCTCCAGCGTGCCTGGCGCGGACCGGCCATGATCAGGCCGCGGGAATCGAGCTGACCGATCGCGCGCCGCGCGGCCCATTCGCCGAGCTGGGCGTCACGCTGTATCTGGCGGGCGGTCAGCAATCCGCCCGGTGCGGACACGGCCAGTATCCCGCGCTCCGGCTTTGTCATCGAACTGCGAATCATCGCTCCCCCTGTGTGATCGACGGTGCCGAAAAGCACGCTGGGCGTGGATAATCGGTCGCAGAACCGCCTGCCCGTTCGCAGCCGTTCGCTACTGAGTCCAACCGGGGATCCGATGGAACCGGGGTCACTGCTCCGTGCCGCGCGCACCGGTGCCGGTGTCGCGCTGCGCGAATTGGCACGGCGGACGCACTACGCCGTCGGCTACCTGTCGCAGATCGAGACGGGGCAGCGGCCGGTCAGCGCGGAGATCGTCGCGGCATACGAAACCGCGCTCGACGTGCATCTGGATCGGCTGGCGGCGGTGTCGGCGGCACCCGGCGCCGTCGACGCCGAGACGCTGGACGATGCCGCCGCGATCCTGGCGGCGACTCGGCGGATCGAGGACTCGGCCGGACCCGTGGCCGTGCTGGCGGCGGTGCGGGGGCTCGGCGCGATGGCCGAGACGCTGGCCCGCGATGCTCCGCGGGCGCGAGTCGCCACCGCTGTCGCGCTGGCCAGCGAATTGGCGCAGTACCGGGGCTGGCTCGAATTCGCCACCGGTGCCGATGCCGCCGCACAGCGCAGTTTCGTCCGGGCCGTCTACCTGGCGCGCGAATCCGGCAATCCGGATCGGCTCGTGCACGGGCTGAGCTTCAGCGCATTCGCCGCATTGGCGAACTCCGAATATCGGAGTGCCGCCGAATTGTCGGAGGCCGCGCTCGCGGTGCGTGGTGCGCATCCGCTGATCGTCGTGTTCGAGCACTACCAGCGCGCGCGGATACAGGCGGCCCTCGGTGCGGAAAAGGCGGCGGAGCGGGCGTTGCTGGTTGCCGACGACAGCGCGGCTCGGGCGGCGCACGAGGAGCGGCCCAGTGCCGGTTACTGGTACGGACCCGAGTTCTTCGCACTCCAGCGCGGCCGGGTGCTGCGGACGCTGGGCCGAGAGGATCAAGCGCGCCGAGAGGTGCAGGCTGCGGTTGCCGCACTCCCTCCGGAACAACGCCGCGCATCGTGGATGGCGAAGTGGACGCGAGCGGCCGACGGTACCGCCGACATCCCGCACTGATCGAACAGACCTGACCCCCGGTGTTCAGCCGGCGATGATCGGGACCAGGTAGCGCCGGGCGAACTCCTCGAGCTCGGCCTCGGTCGAGAGTTCCCGGCTTCCGTGCGGCGCGAGGATCAGCGAATGCACGATCCGGCAGACGACTTCGGCGCGGGTGACGAGGTCGTCGGGGGAGGCGATCAACCCCCGGTCGGCGGCGCGCTGGAGCGCGGCGGCGGTGGCGGCGATGGACATGGCGAAGGTGGTGGCGCCCTCGGAGGTCAGCTTCAGGACAACCCGCTCGGGTTCCAGCGACAGCATGCGCTGGGCGAGGGGATTGGTGCGCCAGCGGCCGATGACGGTGACGAAGATGTCGATGACCAGATCGTCGACGGTGTCGTGGCGCTCGGCGATCCCGGCGATGTCCGCGAGCACCGCCCCGACCTCGCGGCTGACCACGGCCTGCACCAGGTCGTCCCGCGACCCCATGCGGCGGTAGACGGTGACCCGGTCGACGCCGGCTTCCCTGGCGACATCCTCGATCGTCGTCTTCTTCACACCCACGGCCTGGAAGCGGGTGAGCGCGGCATCCAGGATCCGCGTTTCGACGGTGTCGGAATCGGCGCGGGTCGCGGCGTTCTCGATGGAGGCGGACACCCTTCGACGCTAGCAGAACCGAACGGTGCTGCAACATTCTCCGTTGAATTGTTGCCGCAACATTGAAATCCACTTTGTTGCACTGTACGGTCGGACCATGGCTGACAACGCTGCTCCCGCGACGACGCGGACGCATGGTGCCGAGGCGCACGCGATCGAGGCCCGCGATGTGCGGTTCGACTTCGATTCGGTTCCCCTGCACTACATCCCGGGTGAGGTGCTGGCCACCCACATCGTGAACGTCATGCACCTGGTGCTCCCGGAGGGGGAGCGGGCGATGGCGCAGGCGCTCAGCGAGGCGCTGCCCTATATCCGCGATCCGCGGCTGCGCGAGGAGGTGCAGGGGTTCGTGGGGCAGGAGACCACGCACGCCAACTCGCACGAGGCGGCGCGGAAGCACCTGCAGTCCATCGGGCTGGACGTGGAGTCGTACATCGGCAAGATCGCCTGGCTGGTCGATCGGCTGCTCGGTGACCACGGGCTCGATGGCCGCGCGAAAGAGGAGTGGCTCAAGGAGCGGCTCGGGCTCTTCGCGGGGATGGAGCACTACACCGCGGTGATCGGGGAGTGGCTGCTGAACGCTGACGTGCTCGCGGAGAAGAACATGCACCCGGCCATGCTCGACCTGGTGCGCTGGCACGGCGCCGAGGAGGTCGAGCACCGCAGCGTGGTCTACGACGCGTACATGTACCTGGACGGCGGCTACGCGCGGAAGGCGCGCACGGCGGTGCTGGCCAGCGCTACGCTGCTGCCGCTCTTCATCATCTCGACGGCGTACCTGTACCGGAAGGATCCGTCCGAGGACAAGGGGCGGTTCTGGGGGTCACAGTTCGTCGGCGCGACGCTGCGCGGGGTGGTGCCGAGCTGGACCGTCTTCTTCTCCGAGCTGCCGCGCTACCTGCGCCCCGGCTTCCACCCCTCGCAGCTGGGGCCGATGGACAAGGCGCTGCGCTACCTGGCGCACTCGCCGGCGGCCAGGGCGCATTCATGACCGCCCCCGCTGCGCTGCGGCTGCTCGGCACCGCGATGGACGTCTACAAGCAGGTGTTCGTCGCGGGGGCGACGGCCCCGCTGCTCTCCAGCCCGCAGCCGGTGCGGAACAGCGGGTTCGACCGGGACGTGGTGGTGGAGGCGGTGGAGCAGGTCGCGCTCGACGTGGTCGCGCTGACGCTGCGCGCCCCGGACGGCGGCGTGCTCCCGGTGTGGCGGCCCGGCGCGCACCTGGAGCTCTTCCTGCCGTCGGGGAGGCAGCGCCGCTACTCGCTCTGCGGCAACCCGCGCGATCGCTTCCGCTACCGGATCGCGGTGCGGCTCATCCCCGGCGGCGACGGCGGCTCGCGCGAGGTGCACGAGACGCTGCGGGCCGGGTCGGTGCTGCGGATCCGCGGGCCGCGCAATGCCTTCGGGTTCGTGGAGGCGCCCTCGTACCTGTTCATCGCCGGGGGCATCGGGATCACGCCGATCCTGCCCATGGTGCGGGCGGCGGGTCCCCGCGGGCGGCTGCTCTACCTGGGCAGCAGCCGGGATCGGATGCCGTTCCTGGACGAGCTGCCCGGGGCCGAGGTGCGGCCGGACGACGAATTCGGCCCGCCGGACCTGGCCGAACTGCTGAAAAGCGCCGAGCCGGGTGCGGCGGTGTACGTCTGCGGCCCGCCCGGCATGCTCGCCGCCGCCCAGCGGCTCGCCTTCGACAGCAACCCCACCGGGTCGCTGCACGTGGAGCGGTTCGCCCCGGCGCCGGTCGAGGGCGGGCGGGAGTTCGACCTCACGCTGGCGCGCACCGGCCGCACGGTCCGGGTCGGCGCCACCGAGACCGCGCTGGCCGCGATTCAGCGGGTGGACCCGCGGGTGCCGTACTCGTGCAGGCAGGGCTTCTGTGGCAGCTGCGAGACCAGGGTGCTGGCCGGGGCGGTCGAGCACCGCGACCGGGTGCCGAAAGCGCTGGCCAGGCCCGACCGCATCCGCCCGTGCGTCTCCCGCGCGGCGGGCGACGCGCTGGTACTGGACTGCTGAGAGGAAACCGATGGAACACAACCACGTGCTGATCGTCGGCGCCGGCTTCGGCGGCATCGGGCTGGCGATCAAGCTGCGCGCGGCGGGCTTCGACGACCTCGCGGTGCTGGAGCGCGCCGCCGAGCTGGGCGGCACCTGGCAGGCCAATACCTACCCGGGCGCCGCCTGCGACGTGCCCTCGCACCTGTACAGCTACTCCTTCGCGCCGAACCCGGACTGGTCGCGCACCTACGGGAAGCAGCCGGAGATCCTGGCCTACCTGCGCCGGGTCGCGGAGCAGCACGATGTGCTGCGGCACATCGAGTTCCGCACCGAGCTCACCGACGCGCGCTGGGACGAGGAGGCCGCGCTCTGGCGGGTCGAGACCTCGCGCGGGCCGCGCACCGCCGACTTCCTGATCTCTGCGGCAGGCGTCTTCGCCGAGGCCAAGTACCCGAGCCTGCCCGGGCTGGAGACCTTCGAGGGCACCACCTTCCACTCGCTGCACTGGGACCACGACCACGACCTCACCGGTGAGCGGGTCGCGGTGATCGGCACCGGCGCCTCCGCGGTGCAGTTCGTGCCGGAGATCCAGCCCAAGGTCGCGAAGCTGACGGTGTTCCAGCGCTCGGCGCCGTGGATCGTGCCCCGGATGGACCGGCCGACGCTCGGCGCGGAGCGGCTGCTGCTGCGCAAGGTGCCGCTGCTGCGGCAGGCGATCCGCGCGGGCTGGTACACCGCCATCGAGGGGTTCGGGCTGGTCTCGCTGGTGGACAAGCGGTTCCGGCACCTCTACGAGGCGCTCGGGCGGTTCCAGCTGCGCAGGCAGATCGCCGATCCGGAGCTGCGCGCCCGGGTCACCCCGGACTACATGATCGGCTGCAAGCGAGCGATCTTCTCGGACGCCTACCTCCCGGCGCTCGCCGCGCCGAACGTCGAGGTGGTCACCACCGGTATCGCCGAGGTACGGCCGCGCTCGATCCTGCTGCGGGACGGCACCGAGCGGCCGATCGACACCATCGTCTACGGCACCGGCTTCACCTCGACGCCGAGCGTCTACGGCAAGTACATCGGCCGGGACGGGCGCAGCATCGCCGAGCTGTACGAGACCCGGCCGCAGAGCTACCTCGGCATCGCGGTCGCCGGGTTCCCGAACTTCTTCAGCACGCTGGGGCCGTTCGGGGCGGCGGGCAATCAGTCCGCCATCTTCATGATCGAGTCGCAGATCGGCTACATCGTCGACGCCCTGCGCACCGCACAGCGTGCGGGCGCGAGAAGGGTGGAGCTGCGGCCCGAGGTGCAGGACGAGTTCCTCGACGAGATGCGCCGCCGCAGCGCCGACACGGTCTGGCTGACCGGCGGCTGCGACAGCTACTACACCACCGCGGACGGCGCCAACTCCGGGCTCTACCCGAACTGGAGCTTCGAATACCGCCGCCGCACCAGCCGTTTCGACATCGACTCCTACGAGGTGAGCGCATGATCCGGGGACTGTTCCGCGTGGCCGAGCCCGACTTCCGGGTCCGCGACCGGGTCGTCCTGATCACCGGGGCGGCGCAGGGCATCGGCCGGGAGCTGGCCACGGTGCTGCACCGGCGCGGCGCCGTCGTCGCGCTGGCCGATGTGGACGAGGTCGGCGCCAAGGCCGCGGCCGCCGCGCTGGGCAGCAGGGCCGCCGCCTTCGGGGCCGACGTCACCGACCGGGCGGCCATGGCCGAGGTGGTGGCCCGGGTGGTCGAGCGGTTCGGCGGGCTGGACGTGGTGGTGGCGAACGCGGGCATCGTGCCGAAGCCGGCCACCCTGCGCACCATGGACCCGGCGGTCTTCGACGCCGTGCTCGGGGTGAACCTGACCGGCGCGTTCAACACCGTCAAGCCCGCGCTGGACGCCATCGTAGCGAGCCGGGGGCACGTGGTGGTGGTGTCGTCCTGCGCGGCCTTCGCGCCGGGCATGGCGGGGTCGCCGTACATGATCAGCAAGGCCGCGGTGGAGCAGCTGGGCCGGGCGCTGCGGGTCGAGCTGGCCGCGCACGGCGCCACCGCGGGGGTCGCCTACTTCGGCATCGTGGACACCGCCATGACCCACGAGACGCTGGACAACGACGACCTCGGCCGCCGGGTGGAGGCGCTGCTGCCCTGGCCGCTGAACGTCCGGATCAGCGGTGCCGAGGCCGCCCTCGTCATCGCGGACGGCATCGAGCGGCGGGCGCCGCGCACCATCGCGCCCGCGGGCTGGGAGCCGTACGCGCTCTTCCGCGGGGCGATCAATGTCGCGCTGGACGCCAAGCTCACCCGCGACCGCGGGCTGCACGCGCTGCTGCACGCCGTCGAGGAGCGGGTGCGCGGCGCGCTGCCGGGGGAGCGGGCCGGCTCCGCCGCACCGTGACGGCGCGGCGCGGCGACATCAGTCCGGGACGTTGTCGGAGAAGCCGAGGTCGCGCAGCGCGGCCTTGATCTTCGCCTGCGCCTCGTCCAGCGACTCGGCGCTCGGGCTCGGGTCCGCGCCGGAGATGTCGAAGTTGCCCATCTCGTACGCCGGGAAGACGTGCACGTGCAGGTGCGGCACCTCCAGCCCGGCGATCAGCAGCCCGGCGCGCGGCGCGTCGAACGCCGCGCGCACGGCCTTGCCGACGGTCTGCGCCACGCCGGTGAGCCGCGCGAAGACGTCGGCGTCGACGTCCTGCCACTGGTCGATCTCCTTGCGCGGCACCACGAGGACGTGGCCCTGGGTGACCGGCGCGATGGTCAGGAAGCCGACGAACTCGTCGTCCGCCCAGACGAAGCGCCCGGGCAGGTCACCGGCGATGATCGCGCTGAATACGGAAGCCATGCCCGGCAGCGTAGTCAGACCCCGACGAAGTGCGACAGGATGCCCTGCACCTCGTAGATGTCGACCTGCCGATTGAACTTCTTCTGCAGCGGCTCCGGCGCGCCGGAGATCCAGATGACCAGCTCGGCGTCGAGATCGAAGGTGCCCGCGGTCTCCACCGCGAAGTGCGTGATCGAGCGGTACGGCACGCTGTGGTAACTCACCTTGCGGCCGGAGAGCCCCTGCTTGTCGACCAGGATCAACCTGCGGTTGGTGAAGAGCATGGCATCGCGCACCAGGATGTACGCCGAGTAGATCTGCTCGCCGTTGCCGAGCAGCCGCCCGTACTCCTGCTGCGCGCGTGCGGGATCCACGCCGCCCGCATTGCCCATGATTCCGTCGATCAAGCCCATCGGATCTCCCCGTCCCGGTCCAGCGGCGGCGCGGCGGCGCCCCCTCTCCACTATGCCTGCGAGCAGGTCACCTTCGTCCTCTACTCTGTTGCGCGTGCGCGCACTCGTCATCGGTTCCGGAGCCCGTGAACACGCCCTCGTCCTCGCCCTGCGCAAGGACCCGTCGGTGACGGCCGTCGTCGTCGCGCCGGGCAACGCGGGCATCGCCCAGCACGCCGAGCTGCGGCCGGTCGACCCGTCGTCCGGCGAGGCGGTGGTGGCGCTGGCCCGCGAGATCGGCGCCGACCTCGTGGTGATCGGCCCCGAGGTGCCGCTGGTGCTCGGCGTCGCTGACGCGGTGCGGGCGGCCGGGATCGCCTGCTTCGGCCCGTCGGCCGCGGCCGCGCGGATCGAGGGCTCGAAGGCCTTCGCCAAGGACGTCATGGCCGCCGCCCGGGTGCGCACCGCGCACAGCGAGATCGTGGACACCCCCGCCGACCTGGACGCCGCGCTCGACCGCTTCGGCCCCACCTGGGTGGTCAAGGACGACGGGCTGGCCGCGGGCAAGGGCGTCGTGGTGACCCCGGACCGCCTCACCGCCCGCGACCACGGCGCCGAGCTGCTGGAGCAGGGGCACCCGGTGCTGCTGGAGTCGTTCCTGGACGGGCCGGAGGTGTCGCTGTTCTGCCTGGTCGACGGGGAGACGGTGGTGCCGCTGCTGCCCGCGCAGGACCACAAGCGGGTGGGCGACGGCGACAGCGGGCCGAACACCGGCGGCATGGGCGCCTACACCCCGCTGCCCTGGCTGCCCGCCGACGCCGTCGCGGAGATCGTGCGCGACGTGGTGGAGCCGGTCGCCGCCGAGCTGGTGCGGCGGGGCTCGTCCTTCTCCGGGCTGCTCTACGCCGGGCTCGCCATGGGCGCGGCCGGGCCCGCCGTCGTCGAGTTCAACTGCCGCTTCGGCGATCCGGAGACGCAGGCGGTGCTGGCGCTGCTGGAGAGCCCGCTCGGCGAGCTGCTGCACGCCACCGCCACCGGGCGGCTCGCGGAGGTCCCCGCGCCGCGCTGGGCCGACGGAGCCGCGGTGACGGTGGTGCTCGCCGCCGAGAACTACCCGGCGCGGCCCCGGCTCGGCGATGTCATCGGCGGGGCGGGGGAGGCAGGGCCGGACGAGGCCACCGTGCTGCACGCCGGGACCGCGCTGCGCGACGGCGCGCTCGTCTCGGCCGGAGGCCGGGTGCTGAACGTGGTCGGCACCGGCGCCGACCTCGCCGCCGCGCGGGAGCGGGCGTACGCGCGGATCGGCTCGATCAAGCTGCCCGGCAGCCACTACCGCACCGATATCGGGCTCGGCGCGGTGCAGAACCGGATCTCGCTCAGTTCAAGCTGAGGCCGCGGAGCGCGAACCAGCGCTGCGGGTCCACATGCTGGCCGCCCTCGATCACCTCGAAGTGCAGGTGCGGGCCGGTGGAGTCGCCGCGGTTGCCGATGCGGGCGATCTGCATGCCCGCGGGCACCCGCTCGCCGACCGAGACGAAGAAGTCGTACATGTGGCCGTAGACGGTGATGGTGCCGTCGTCGTGCCGGATCCGCACCCAGAGGCCGAAGCCCTGGGCCGGGCCGGCGTCGATGACGGTGCCGTTGGCGACCGCGTAGATCGGTGAGCCGATCGGGCCCGCGATATCGATGCCCTGGTGCATGGTGCCCCAGCGGGAGCCGAAACCGCTGGTGAAAAGGCCGCGGGCGGGCAGGACGATGCCACCCGGGCCGGGGATGACGGCGCCGGGGGTGCTGCCGGGGACCGGGGCGACGCCGGTGGTGAGCCAGGGGACCGCCTCGCCCGCGGCGGCCGCGGCGGCCTCGGCGCGGGCGCGCTCCAGGGTTGCGCGGGCGGCGGCGGCGACCACGGCCTGTTCGCGCAGGCGCTCGCCGTTGGCGACGGCGTCGAGGAGACGGCGGATCGACGGGGTCGAGGTCTGGACCTGCGGGGGATACGGGAAGGCGACGCGCTGGGCCTCGCCGGGGGCGAGCGGGCGGTCGACGATGGCGCCGTTGTTCGCGGCGTCGCCGGTCGCGAGGACGACGACCACCAGGACGGCCGCGATGAGGTAGCGGTGGTCCTTGGCGTGGGTGAGCAGTTCGTCCCCGGAGGGGCGGCGCTGCCAGAGTTCGCGGGGGTTGGGGGCCTCGCGGAGGGTGGCGGCGGCGTCGTGGCGCAGGGTCTTCAGGGTGGACCAGCCCGCCCAGGCGCGGGGGCCGCGGGCGCGGAGCGCCAGGGGGCGCGGTGCCGTCGCGGCATCGTCATCGACGTCTGCCCCGAGCCCGTCGCCGTCGCCGTCGCCGTCGGCGTCGGCGCGCTCCGCCGAGCCGATCCCGGCATCGTGCCGCGCCCCACTGGAGTCGTCGTGTTGCGCAGCGTTGGGGTCGCCGTGCTGCGCCGCGTGGGCGTCGACCGCGCCGGTCTCGCCGCGCTCCGCCGTGTCGGCGGCACTCGCGGTCGAATCCGCGCGCGACTCGCCCGTGCCGGAGTCGCGAGGCTCCGCGTCGCGCGGATCGCTCGCATCGCCATTGGCGGCGCCGTTCCCCACCGCCTCCGGCGCACCACCCTTCCCCCGCCGCCACCGCTTGCGCCAGTCGGGCGGGACGATCACGGTGCCCCCGGTGGCCCCGGCGCGGTCGAGGCGGGGGCTGCGCGCCTCATCGTCCATTGCGCCGACCATAACCCCGGTTACCCGCGGACGGGTGCTCTACCGTCGGACGGGTGTCCAGAGAATCGCGCCGGTCGACCATCCCCCCTTTCTACGTCATGGACGTCTGGAAGGCCGCCGCCGCGCGCGCCCGCAGCCACGGTGACGTGCTGGTACTGGCCGCGGGGCAACCGTCGACCCAAGCTCCGGAGCCGGTACTGCGCGCCACCCGTGCCGCACTCGGCACCGAGCTGCTCGGCTACACCGAGACCTTCGGCATCCTGCCGCTGCGCACCGCCATCGCCGAGCACCACACCGCGACCTACGGCTACCCGGTCGACCCGGAGGAGGTCGTGGTGACCACCGGCTCCTCCGGCGCCTTCACCCTGCTCTTCCTGGCCGCCTTCGACCCCGGTGACACCGTGGTGGTGGCCCGCCCCGGTTACCCCGCCTACCGCAACACCCTCACCGCGCTCGGCTGCGCGGTGCTGGAGCTGGACTGCGGCGAGCAGACCCGCTTCCAGCCGACCGTCGCCATGCTGGAGACGCTGCCCGAGCCACCGGCCGGGCTGATTGTCGCCAGCCCGGCCAACCCCACCGGCACCATGATCGACCCGGCGGAACTCGCCGCGCTGGCGCGCTGGTGCGAGGCGAACGGCACCCTGCTCATCTCGGAGGAGAAATGTCGATGCGGGGTATCGTCGAACGGTGACCCTGCGCGCCATCATCTACGCCCGCGTCTCCAAGCCCGGCGAGAAATCCGTGACCGACCAGGAGAAGGTCGGCCGCCGCGACCTGGCCTCCATCGGCGCCGAGGTCGTGGCCGTCTACACCGACAAGCAGTCCGCTTCACGGTACCGCCGCGTCGCTGAACGTCCCGGCTTCCTCGCCACGCTCAAACGCGCCCGAGCCGGGGACATCGATCTGGTGTGGTCGTTCGCTGGCAACAGGGCGCACCGCGACCTCGACGACTACGTTGACTTGCGTCGCCTGTGCATCGACACCCGGACCCTGTGGCGGTACGGCGGGCGCACCTACGACATGACCGTCCCAGCCGACCGACGGGCCACCAACGCCGACGCGATCCGCGCCGAGGAGTTCGGGGACGACCTGTCGGAAGCGACGCGCCGTGGCGTGCAGGAGGCGCTGGAGGACGGGCGGGCGCACGGGAAGCTGCCGCGCGGGTATCGCATCGTCCGGGACTCCACGACGGGTGAGCCGCTGCGGCGGGAGGCGATCCCCGAGCAGGCCGAGGTGATCCGGGAGGCGGCCAGGCGGGCGCTGAACCGGGAGCGGATGATGCCGCTGGCGGCGTCGCTCGAGCAGCGCTGGCGGGCAGCTGGGGGCACGGGGGTGTGGTCGGGGCGCACGCTGCGCCTGATCCTCATCAACCCCACCTACGCCGGGCTGCGGACCTCAGCGGGGCAGGTGGCGCGGGAGGGAAAGTGGGAGCCGATCCTGACCGTGGAGCAGCACGAGCAGCTGCATTCCCTGCTGACCGACCCTGGCCGGCGCACCAGCGACCGCGGGCCGAAGACCGCCTACCTGCTGTCCTACATCGCCGAGTGCGGGGTGTGCGGGGGGCCGATGAGTCCGAAGCTGCCGGTGCGCAACCGGCCGCGCAGCGTGCACACCTACCGCTGCAAGGCGGGGCACTGCTCGCGGTCGATGGCGGTGGTCGATGCCTTCGTGCAGGACGTGCTGCTGTCCCTGCTGGAGGACCCGGCCGTGGAGGCGAAGCTGTCAGCCCCGCTCGATGAGAGCGGGCCATCGCTGGAGGACGTGCTGGCCGAGGTGAAGCGGCTGGAGGACGCGAAGCTGACATGGCTGCGTGACGCGGCCCGGGGCGGGTTGTCGGCGCTGGCGGTGAAGACGTATGAGGCCGAGGTGGATTCGCAGATCGCGGAGGTGCGTGCGAGGGTGACATTCCGGGAGGTCGATCCGCTGTTGAGGGATCTCGTGGGGGCTGGGGTGCGGGATCGGTGGAAGGTGCAATCCCTGGAGAGGAAGCGCCAGGTGCTGCGCTCGTGCGTGAGTGTGATCATTTACCCGACGCGAAATACCAAGGAGCTGACCGGGGTAGAGGTATTCCCGATCGGAGCCCTGGCATAACCGCCCGGAAGTAGCTGACCCTCATTCGTTGCATAACCGCGCGGTCAAGCCGGGGATACGGATTGGATGCCGAGACCTCGGCGTGTCGGAACCGATGCGCATTCCTCACAACCGATTTGTCCAAACCGTCACTTAGATCACGGGTTTGCGTATGATCTGCTAGAGGGGATCATCCCCTGAAAGTCTGATCTTGTCGGACTATCACGGCGCGTGGGAGCAGGGTCGGAGCCGGGGTCCGTCAGGGTTCAAGCGCGATTGCTGTGAGGTGACGTGTGAGTTCTGTCGGGGCGGCGACGACTACCGGACCGGGAAGATGAGCGCGGGCGGGGCCTGGCCCCTGCTCTCCCCCGAAGCGCTGGCCGAGATGATCGGCGCGATTCCCCGGCCCCCGCGCGGGACGGTAGCTGTGCGCGACGGGTGGGCTCACATCGGTGCGGTCCACGAGAACTCCGGCGCGGTGAGCTACACCCCTCGGCATGGCATCACACCCGAGCAGCGGCTGAGCCTCATCGCCGCCGCCACTCGGGTGTGTGTCCAGGGTCGAAATGCCCTACCGGGTTGGAAATTCCGGCAGCGTGAATGGGTGACTGGAATTCGTACGCGTCAGCCCTTGTCGCTCGTGTCGTCATCCGAATTCAGTTCACGCATTTCCTCATCCGAAAGCGCATATCCGGTGACCTGCGCGGGATTCAGGGAGCCGTCCGCCTGATACAGCTCGGCGGTCGAGTATGCCCGCCGAACGAAATCGCCCATGTCCTGCCCAAAGGCTTGGGTGATTCGATCCAGCTGGTCGACATCGATGGCGGTGAGCGCCTTTTCGATCTTGCTGAGAGTGGGGACCGGTATCCCGGATCTGCTGGACAGATCCTCTTGCGTCATCCGCTTGGCGGCCCGCGTCATCCTGATCGCGGTCGCGATCAAGCGCGTGGACTCGCCGATCCGACGAGGGTTCGTAGCCATATGGGTAGGTTAGCGGCCCATATGGGGCGGAAACTAGTGCGGATATGGGGCTGTCCCACGGTAACGCCCGGTCCGATTTGGGACTAACGACCACCACTGGCTAGGGTCTGCCGTTCGCTTGCTGCAACCCAAATGGGTGGTAGCCTATCCATATGGAGAGGTTAACCGACCGGTCGCGGCGGGTTCGAGCCCGCGTCGAAGCGGCCATTGAGGGCTCCTCGGTCTCCCAGACGGCTGTGGCAGACATCACAGGCATACCACGCGAAACCCTTCGCCGACGCCTGCGCGGTGCCACCGCCTTCACTGTCGACGAGGTCGAGCTGATCGCCCGCGCACTGGAGGTCGACTTCTTCGACCTCATGGACAGCCCTGAGCGGACGGCGTCATGAGCTACCGCGAGCGACTGGACGACGCGACCGAGGCGGCCATCGCCGAGCAAGTGGCAAGGCAGCGGAAGCGCTTCAAGCCCAGCGATCTCGATCAGGCCGTGCTGCTGCTCCGCGCCTTCGAGCGGCAGGACCGCGAGCGCGCCCAACGACAGGAGAACGCCGCATGAGCACCGACCTGATGCCGTTCCAGTACGGCGAAACCACCGTCCGCACGGTCCTCATCGACGGCGAGCCCTGGTTCGTCCTCGCCGACCTGTGCCGGGTGCTGGAGATCGCGGCCGTCGGTCGCGCTGCCTCTCGGCTGGACGAGGGTGTGCGCCGGACGCACACCCTTGATACCCCCGGCGGGCCGCAGCAGATGACGGTCGTCTCCGAGGCGGGCATGTACGAGATCGTCATCCGCTCGGACAAGGCGGAGGCGGTGACCTTCCGCCGCTGGATCACGGCCGAGGTGCTGCCGACCATCCGCAAGACGGGCGGCGCGTACATCGCCCCCGGCTCGCAGGCCGAGCTGGACCTGTCGAATCCGGACACCGCGCTGGACAAGCTGATCGAGATCGCTCAGGTCGCCAAGGCCGAGCGGGCGCAGCGGCTCGCGCTCCAGGAGCAGATCGAGGCTGACCGACCGATGGTGGAGCGGGCCAAGCGCCACGCCGCCGGGGAGGGCATGGTCACGCGCACCCAGTTCTTCCGCGAGGTCAAGGCATGGGCGGCCGAGCGGGGTGTCGCGGTCAAGCAGGCCGAGGTCAACGACTTCCTCTCCACCCGCAAGCTGGGCTTGTTCGTTCGCGGCAACCGCAGCGACTCCGGGCAGGCGACCGCGGCGGCGATCGAGAAGGGCTACGCCGACAACAAGCCGGGGACCTCCGAGGGCGGGTTCAACTACATCACCGGGAAGCTGACCCCGAAGGGGCAGGAGTACGCCTGGGAGCGGGTGGTCCGGTTCATCGACGCGAACGGGACGCTGGAGCTGCCGCGCCAGATCGGCGGTGCGGCGTGATCGGCTACACCCACCTCGACGTCATCAAGTACATGCGGTTCGAGATGGGCTGGTGCATCGACAGCGTCACCGATTCGCTGTTCGGCGCGGCGCCCGGTGAGGGCGGCTGCGACCCGGACGTGGCCGAGCGGTTGCAGTCGCTGCGCGAGCAGATGATCGCCGTCGCGGCACCGCTCACGCATGACTGGGGCGTGTACTCCGACGGGCGCCGGGTGTGGTCGGAGGTCGAGATCGAGCGCGGCCACGGCCACATCCATGTGTGGCACCCGGACCCCGCGAAGAACACGGAGCGGATTGTCACGGGAAAGCTGCTGGCCGATCCGGGCATGGAGGCCGGGACGTACGAAGTCACGGTCACCCCGCCGCAGACCTTGACGGTGCGCACCTTCCCGGTCGTGCCGCGCAGGTTGCAGGTGGTGCCGTCGTGATCGCCGTGCTGTTCGTCGCCGCGGTGGCCGCCCTGGTACCGACCGCTCTGATCGCTCACGCCCTGCGTACCGAGGCCCGGTCGTCTCGTGCTCACGCCCGCCGCCGGCACCCGGCTACGTGGCACGCGGAGCAGGGGAAGCGATGAGCGGCGACAACCCGCGCATGCGGGAGCTGATCGAGCGGTCCTCGCTCGGTACCCCGGCGGCGCAGCGGTTGCGGGAGTCGGTGCCGCTGGAGGTGGGGCGGGAGATCGTGCGCCGCGCCGAGGCGAAGCGGAAGCCCGCGTCGAAAACCTGTGCTCACTGCGGGCGGGTCGGGTCGCAGCTGTTCCGCCCGAGCGTCGACTGGTTCACCGGGGAGTCCATCCACTTCTGCGTGAACCGCGCGGCCTGTAGCGACCGCTACGCGAGGGTGACGCGCGCGTACCAGAAGGCCCATCCCGGCGAGTTCCTGCCGAGGCAGGCGGAGCTTCTCGCCTGGGCCGCTTCCGAGTCTTCCCCACTGCGAGCTGATTCCGCTCCGCGCAGTGGGGCCGCGCACCCCGACCCCGAGTCACGTGACGGCGGGTCCGGGGCGGGGTGCGCCTCCAACCCCTGAACAGGGCTGTGGCCGCCGAGCGCCTACTCGACGGCCACCAGAACCAACAACCGAGAACGGAGTCTACTTCATGACCGTCACCCCCGTCGGCAAGCGCTGGCGATCGAAGGACGGCACCCGCCTCATCGAGGTGGAGTCCGAGGCGTCCCCCTGGTGCGGCGAGCGGATGTTCATGGTGCGCGGGCTGGAGGGCTCGAACCGCCGCCGCCAGCTCAGCTACTCCGGGCTGCTGCGGAAGTACGTGCCCGCCGAGGAGCAGTCGTGACCGACACCTTCCCCGCCGCCGCGGCGCTCGCCGACGCGCAGGACCGCTGCGACTACTGGAACGCCCGGTTCCCGGACGGCACCGAGGTCCGCATCCACAACGGCACCGACTGGGTGCCCGCCCGCACCACCTCCGCCGCGATGGTCGTCGGCCGCACCGCCGTCGTGCACGTCGCGGGTGTGCGCAAGCCGATCGCCCTGTCCCACGTCTCCCTCGTCACCTCCGAGGAGGTCCAGCGATGACCGCGATCATCCATTCGACGCAGCTGTGGCCGACCGTGATCGGCGGTGCCCGGTGAGCCTGCGCCCGCCCGCTCCCCGCCCGTGCGAGTCCTGCCCCTACCGGGTCGACGTCCCGTCCGCGGTGTGGTCCTTCGCCGACTACGAGAAGCTCCGCGACTACGACGACCAGCACGGGCCGCGGATGATGCAGCTGTTCCAGTGCCACCAGGTCGACGCCGACAGCGATCAGGCGCGGCTGTGCGGGGGATGGGTCGGATGCCACGGCGCCGACTCCCTCGGCCTGCGCATGGCCGTGCTCACCGGCTCGATGGACCCGGCGGTGTTCGCCTACGAGTCCCCGGTAGAGCTGTTCGCCTCCGGGAACGAGGCGGCCGACCACGGACAGGCGGAGATGGACGACCCGCGTGAGGCCGCGGTGCGGCTGATGAACAAGATCGCCCGCTCCCGGCCCGGCGTGATCGGGGTCGAGTCGTGACCCGCGCTGAGCTGGAGGCGTACGCCCTCTCCCTGGGCTGGGCCGTCAACAAAACCACCACCCACCCAGCGGTCACGTTGTTCGGCCGCGACGGCTACGGCATCGCGGTGATCTGGCATCACGCCTACCCGGACGAGGTGGTGGCCGCGGCGCTGGCCGGTCCGGGCAAGCCGGAGACGTGGGCCGGGTTCGGGCACGGCTGGGTGCGCAAGCGGCTGCGGGAGTTGGCGGCCACCTACACCCCGCCGGCGTCGCTGCTCGACACCGTGGCGGTGGCCGTGGACGACGAGCCCCCGGACCTCGCCGACCTCCCGACGGTGGAGGGCGAGGACTGCACCCACGAGATCTACGAGCACGGCCGCTGCGCTGGGTGCGGCGAGCTCGACGACCCCGATCCCGAGATGACCACTCGGCCCTCTGGTCGCGTGAGCGGTTGTCAGGGGCGCGGCTGGTACCACGACGGAAGCGAGGAAGAGGCGGCGGGCGCAATCGGGCGCCCGGCTCGCGCCTGCCCGGAGTGCAGCCGAGGCGGTGCCTGATGCCCGCCCGTAACCGTCCCCACCCTCCCGCTCCCCGCCCCCTGTGGATGGACCGCGTCGAGGAGACGTGGCGCCGCACCGGGTTCATCGCGAGCACGTGCAGCGGTACCGGGGGGATCTCCGCCCGCGCCTACCAGGAGGGCGCCATGACCAGTGAGCCCCATCGAGTTCCGGGAGTGAACCAGTGATCGAACTGCTCATCACGATCGGCGGGCGGCTGTTCGCCCTGGCCGCTCTGGCGTTGGTGCTGTACCTGCTGGTGTGCGTCGTGGCCCACGAGCGCCGCGTCGCCGCTTGCTCGGACACCGAGGACGAGGGCGCCGCGTGGGACCGGGAGCGGGACCGCTGGCTCGACGAGCAGATGGGGGTCGCATCGTGAGCGAGCACCTGCACTGGGTCGCCATCACCGGGACCGAGGACAACCCCCGCATCGAGTTCACCTGCCGTGGCGGCCGGGACGCCAAGTGCCACCAGTACCCGGACTGCAAGTGCGAGACCTGGGACGCCGAGCACGAGCACCCGTTCGTCCCGCACGACGAGTGCTGGATGCAGGACTGGTTCGACAACGAGGGCATCGACCCGATGGCGGAGTTCCTCTACGACATCGAATGGCCGGGGTACCGGGTCGGCTTCTCCGGCCCGATCACCACCCAGTCGCGCGTCCCGGACTACATCGAGTGGCGCTTCGCCGAGGAGGTGGCGTGATGGGTATCGACACCGTCCAGCCGATCGACCTCTCCTCCGTCGGCACCATCACCCCCGACCAGAAGCGTGCCGCCGCCCGGTACGTGGTCACCAAGGCCACCTCCCGCGCCGAGGCCGCGGAGCTGCTGGCGATGCTCGGCCTCGACCAGCAGAAGCCCCGCAAGACCCGGCAGCGGAGCGTGTGGCCCTCCGACCTCGCCCCCAAGCCGAAGACCGACCGGGCACCCACCGGCCCCGGCGCCGCGGTGGAGCAGGCGTGGACCGACCGCGCCCGCTGCCGCTACCAGCCCGAGCGGTGGTGGTCCACGGACGACGTGGTGCTGGCCGAAGCCAAGCGGCTGTGCATCGGCTGCCCGGTCCGGCGCCAGTGCGGGCAGAAGGCGTATGACAAGACCCTCCAGGAAGGGGTGGCAGCCGGGTTCAGCCTCGACGACCGCGACGAGGCCCGCGCCCTCGCCGTCTACCTGGAGGTCCCTCCGAAGCTGCCAGTGCGCAAGAAGCGCCCGTGCGAGAAGTGCGGCAAGGAGTTCCGTAGCCAGCGTAAGGACGCCCTCGTCTGCCCTTCGTGCAAGCGGGACAAGCCGGAGAAGTTCGCCCCCGCCCCGCCGCTGGCCGCGCACCTGCGGTGGCTGCGGGCTGAGCGCGGGCTGTCGTGGCAGGAGATCGGCCTGTTGGCCGAGGCGCCGATCCCGACCCTGCAAGGCGTGGCCAAGCACCAGCGTGTGAACGCGGCCCTGGCCAAGCGGGTGTACGCCATCACCGAGAACGTGGCGGTGTCGGCATGAGCGACCGCGAGGAGTGGATGGTTTTCACCCCCGACGGATTCGGCGCCTCGCTGTTCGAGTTCGACGAATTCGCCAAGCGCGGCGTCCTCACCCAGGGCGAGTACGACACCCGCACCGGGGCCTTCGAGCGGCAGACCGCCGTGACCCTTTCCCCCGACTCCATGGATCAACTCGGCGAGGCCTTGAAGCGGGCCGCTGCCTACGCGAGAGGCGAACTGTGACCGACATCCAGGCGTACACCACCCCCGACCTGGCGTACCGGGTCGTCCTCCTCAAGACCGCCGCCGACCTCGTGAACCGGGAGTTCCGGGAGGCGAAGGCGTTGATGGACGAGCAGATGGCCCGCGGCGACAGTGTGGCCGCCCGCACCCTCGACGACCTCAAGCTCGGCCGGGTGTCGAAGTCCGACCCCAAGCCCGAGGCCGTGATCGCGGACCGGGACGAGCTGGAGGAGTGGCTGCGCACCGAGTACCCGGACAAGCTCGACACCCGCGTGGAGTTCGCCCGCCTCGACGAGGTGCTCGCCGTCCTGGTGGACGCGGGCCGCGGCGACCTCATCACTCAGGTCACCACTGTCCCGGACTACCTGGTCGGGCAGGCGCAGGCGCTGGCCCTGAGCGGGCGGCCGGTCCCCGGCCTCAAGGTGCAGGCGAAGAAGGCCGTCGTCGCGGCCACCTCGGAGCTGGCTGCGGAGCGTGAGGTGCGTCAGCTCCTCGCCGGTGCTCGCGTGCCCCTGCTGCGGGAACTGGAGGCGTGAGCATGGACTTCACCGAAGCCACGAAGGAAGCGGCCAAGGCCCGCATCGCCCTCACCGGCCCGGCCGGGAGCGGCAAGGCGCAGCCCGTCGATGCCCCGGCCCTCACCCCGGCGGGGTGGCGGCCGATCGGCGAGCTGGCCGTGGGCGATGAGGTGTTCGCCAGTAACGGCGAGGTCACCCGGGTCGAGGGCGTGTACCCGCAGGGGTGCAGCGACATCTGGAAGATCACCTTCAGTGACGGCTCCACCGCGGAGTCGACAGCGGACCACCTGTGGCACACGCAGACCGTCCTGGACCGCGACGCGAAGCGGCCCGGGACGGCGAAGCCCCTCTCCGAGATCGCCACGAGCCTCACGCGTAACGGCAAGCGGAACCACTGGGTGCCCATGGTGGCGCCGATGGACTTCCCGGAGTCCGATTCGCTGCCGCTCGACCCGTGGTTGCTCGGAGCGTTGCTCGGCGACGGTGGATTCCGCGGCCGAGGTGTTGTGTTCTCCAACCCCGATCCCGCCATTCGAGCCGAGGTGGCTGCGGCGCTGCCTGCCGACACCAAAATCGGCTGGTCTGGCGACATCGACTTCGGAGTGGTCGGGACCGAGCATGGCTCCAATCCGGTGCTGGACGCCCTTCGCGAACTCGGGCTGCACGGGAAGCTCTCGATCGAGAAGTCGGTGCCGCGGCGCTACCTGTTCGCTTCGGCGAAGACTCGTGCAGCAGTCCTCGCCGGGTTGCTCGACACCGACGGCTATGCCGGTGGGCGCACCTGCGAGTTCGGCACGTCGAGCGGGCAGCTCGCCGACGACGTTCAGTTCTTGGCGGAGTCGCTGGGCTGCACCGTCCACCGCGGCTCGCGTATCCCGAGCTATGTGCACCGTGGCGAGAAGCGGCAGGGCCAGCTGGCGTGGCGGCTGTCGATCTGCCCGCCTCGGGACTGCAACCCCTTCCGCGTGCAGGCGGAGCGGTTCACCCCCAGGAGTAAGTACCCCGCTCGGCGGGCGATGGTGAGCGTGGAGAGGGTGCGCCGGGCCGAGGCGGTGTGCATCGCCATCGCGCACCCGAGCCGCCTGTACGTCACGTCCCACTGCATCCCGACGCACAACACCTACACGGCGCTGATGCTGGCGTTCGGGCTGGGGGAGAAGGTCGGCGTCATCGACACCGAGCGCGGCTCCGCGTCGAAGTATGTGGGCCGCAACGGCTGGCACTTCCAGACCATGAAGCCCGCCAGCTACGCGCCCCTTTCGCTGGTCGAGCACCTCGGCAAGGCCGCGGGTGCCGGGCTCGACGTCGTCGTCATCGACTCGCTGTCGCACTACTGGATGGGCACCGACGGGATGCTCGAGCAGGTCGATCGCCGTAGCGGCAAGAGCAAGTTCTCCTCGGGCTGGAAGGACGTCGGCCCGGAGGAGAAGCGGATGATCGACGCGATCCTCGCCTTCCCTGGTCACGTCATCGCCACCCTCCGGGTGAAGACCGAGTACGTGCTGGAGGTCGACGACAGGGGCAAGCAGGTGCCGCGGCGGGTCGGGTTGAAGCCGGTCCAGCGCGACGGCATCGAGCACGAGTTCGACCTCGTCGGCGACCTCGATCTGTCGAACGTCCTCACGGTGTCGAAGTCCCGCATCGAGGGCGTGGAGACCGGAGCGACCTACGAGCGGCCGGGGATGGAGCTGGCCGCGGAGGTGGCTCAGTTCCTTGCCGAGGGCGAGCAGTTGCCCACGCTGTCGGAGTACCGGCAGCGCGCGTCCGAGTTGTCCACCCGCGACGACCTCCTGGCCCTGTACGAGGAGGTGTGCCGTCACCAGCTCGACGGCGCTCCGATGCTCGACGACCACGGGCGCCCGACGATCCTGGGCGACATCATCAAGGCCCGCGGCCGGGAGGTCTCGGCGGGTGATGCCGCATGAGCGGTGTCCCGCAGAACGTGGCAGAGGTGGTGAAGCAGCTCACGGAGCTGTCGCTGCAGCTGGCCGAGGCCACCACCCAGATCAACGAGGCCGACGTCGCCGCGGTGAACGCCCGCGAGACCGCGAAGCTCGCCGAGGCGAAGGCGTTCCTGGCCGCCGAGGGTTCCGTAGAGGCACGGAAGAGCAAGGCCGTGGTCGAGACGCACCAGGTGCGGCTGGCGGCGGAGGTGGCCGACGCGGGGGTGCGGGGGTTGCAGCGGACGATCCGCTCCTTGCAGACCCGCATCGACGTCGGTCGGACGTTCGGCGCCACGCTCCGCTCGGAGATGAACCTCGCCGGGACGGGAGCGTTCGGATCGTGAGCCTCCTCCGGAAGTCCCGCCGCTCCTCCCGCCGCCGCCCCGAGGGCTTCTCCCCGGAGGTGAAGGCCATCGTCACCGCCCGATCCAAGGGCCGCTGCGAACTCCTCGCCTGCACCCGTACCGCGACGGAGTTCCATCACCGGGCGCCGCGCGGGCTCGGCGGTACCAGCCTCGCCTGGGTGAACGCGGCGTCGAACGGGCTGCACATCTGCCAGGCCCACCACTCCCACATCGAGAGCCACCGGGTACAGGCGTACGCGAACGGCTGGCTGGTGCGCCGCAACGGCTCCCGCACCTCCGCTGATGTCCCGGTCCTGCTGCCCGAGGGGTGGGTGCTGCTCACCGACCACGGCATCAAGTGGCCCACCCCCGCACCCGAAGGAGGGATCGCGTGAGGATCGGCTCCCTCTTCTCCGGTGCCGGCGGGCTGGACCTGGCCGCGCTCGAGCTGTTCCCCGGCTCGTCAATGGCGTGGCATTGCGAGGTCGACGCCGCGGCGTCGAAGGTGCTCGCCCACCACTGGCCCGACGTGCCCAACCTGGGCGACGTGACCGCCGTGGACTGGTCCGCTGCCGAGCCGGTCGACGTGCTCACCGGCGGGTTCCCCTGCCAGGACGTGTCTCTCGCCGGGCGCCGCGCGGGTCTCACGGGCGAGTCCCGCTCCGGGCTGTGGTCCCACATGGCCGCCGCCATCGCCGTGCTGCGCCCGCGGTACGTGCTCATCGAGAATGTCCGGGGGTTGCTCAGTGCCCAAGCTATTCGCGGAGTGGAACCCGGACCGGATGGTGTGGGAGACCTGGGAGGTCGACCTGTTCTCCGGGCTTTCGGAGTCGTACTCGGGGACCTGGCCGATCTCGGGTTCGATGCGGAATGGACGTGTCTCCCGGCGGCGGCGATCGGGGCGGCGCACCGGCGAGAGCGGGTCTTCGTCCTCGCCTTCCCTGCCGACTCCGACAGCGACGCCGTACGGCAGCAACCAGAGCCCGAGTCCCGGCGCGGCGGTGCGCCCGTCGCTGGAGGCGATCGCGCGGCAGCTGTAGCGCTGCTGCCCACGCCCCAGGCATGCGACGGCAACGGTGGGAAGGCGTCGGCCGCGCTCGGCGGCTTCCGCGACTCCGGGGCGAAGCGCGCGGTCGGGCTGCCGGACGCGGCGCGGCACCTGCTCCCGACCGCGGAGGGCGTGCGATTCGCCGCCGCGATCCGGCGCCAGGAACTGGCATCGCGACCGGCCCCCTCGCCGACCGAGTCCGGCGCCAATGGCGGACCGCGGCTGTCCCCGGCATTCGCCGAGTGGCTGATGTTCTGGCCTGCCGGGTGGGCGACCGACCCGGCGATCGGGCTGTCCCGCACGGACCAGCTGCGCGTCATCGGCAACGGCGTCGTACCCCCGCAGGCGGTGGCCGCGTTTTCTCAGCTCCTCCTCTCCGAGCGCGAAGGGATCGCGTCATGACCAAGGTGACCGCACTCATGCTGCCCGGCACGGGCTTCAGTCAGGGCGGAGACGGGGTGACCGAGGCGTTCCTGCACGCCCTCGACCCCGCCCGCTTCGACACCCGCATCGTGAGCTACCCGGCGGAGTTCGGTGGCCGGATGCCGTGGGCCCGGTCCCGCGACATCGGGAAGCAGGCGCTGATCGACGCCCTGTACCGCACCGAGGGCCGGGTCATCATCGGCGGGTTCTCGCAGGGGGCGGGGATTGCTGGGGCGTTGGCGGCGGAGATCGGCCGCGGCGACCATCCCGACCTGAAGCCGTGGGTGCTGGCAGCGGCGTTGATCGCGGACCCGGAGCGCCCGCCGGGCGGGAGCTTCGGGGAGGAGCTGGCGGCGCCGGGGTACGGGATCGCGGGGGCGCGGGAGGTGCACGGCCTGCGCACGTTCTGGGCCGCGGCCGACCGCGACCCGATCACCTCCCTGCCGAAGGGCTCCCCGCTGCGCGCGCTGCCGGATGTCCTGGACTTCTACTCCCTGGCGTCCCCGGCCGCTGCGTGGGCGTGGGGGCAGGCGCTGGTGGAGCGGGCGCGGGAGCGGAGGTTCCAGCGGTGGTGGGATCTGCGCAACATCCACCAGTGGGGTGGGGCGGCGGAGCAGATGCGGAACTACCTGCCCGGCCCGGTGGGTGGAGGCAGGCACGGCGCCGCGTACGTGGCCGAGGGGCTGTGCGTGCGGCTGGCCGGCCACATCAACTGGACTGTCCGGTGACCGCCGTGCAGTTCAACGATGCTGAGCGTGCCCTGCTGCGCCGCTGCCACATCCTCATCGGCCCGGTGATCGCCAGCCCTGAGTGGGCGGTGCGCCATCTTCGGGATCACGCCGAGCGCAGCGGTGGGGGTGGCGGGTTCGCGTACGAGGTGGGCACCGGCTCGATCCACGGCACCTGGCATGAGTGGATCGAGACCGACTGGAATCCCGATGGCAGCGCGAAGCTGTGGCGGGAGGGCGCTTTGCTCGGGGAGGCGCGGGTCAGCTTCGCCCGGCTGGAGCGGTGGGCTGCCGGCCTGCCCAGTGGTGTGCGGGCGATGGCTCGGCGGTGGTGGGCAACCTACCCGCGGAACACCCGCGATCTTCCCCGGCTGGCTGCGCTGACGGTGGCGGTGGTCGACGGCCGGTACGAGCGTGAGCCCGAGCACGAGGCTTCGCCGGCCGGTGACCAGTTCGTCCTCGATCTGGGGGTGGCGGGGTGACCCCCGGAGCGGACTCGAGAAACAGCGTCGTCCCAGGTAGAATGCAAGACGGCCCCAGGATCGGTAGGGCAGCGCGCCAACGCTGTTCTCCCTTGATCCCAGGGCCGGACTCCACCCCCTGTCTCGCAAAGACCGAAGGAGGTGAAGCCATGACGAGCATATCCAGCTCCCTGGCTTCCGCGCACCCAAGTGACCCCACCAGCCTGTACCTGTACTACGACCGCAGCGGGCTGCTGCTGTACGTGGGCATCACCAAGCGGGGTATCTCCCGCAACTACGAGCACAACCAGACCAAGGACTGGTGGCCGTACGTCGTCCGCCAGGAGGTCTTCCACCACCCGACTCGGGCGAACGCTCAGCAGATGGAACGGGCCCTGATCAAGAAGCATCGGCCACCGTTCAACAAGCAGCACAACCCCGACCACGGCGCGCTGTCCGCTGCCTACCTGCGCTATGTCACGGCGACCGACGGGCCGAGGCGGAACCCCGGCGAAGTCATGCGCAAGAACGCCGGGCGGCTTCGGTTCGACATCGACTCGATCGAGGGCAAGTTCATGACTTGCAACTCTTGCGCCGAGGACCTGTCGCTGGCCGCCGCCGTGAACCTGGAACAGGTGCCGCTGCGGTTCAAGCGCAACGGGCTGGCCGGTGATGTCGTCGGCTGGGCCCGCCGAGAGTTCGGCGTCGAGGCGACCTTGAAGGGGGCGTGGTTGAGCCGCGTCTCCGAGGTGAGCGCCATCGTCATCCGCAACAAGAAGAAGGCGTACGTGATCGACCGCTTCGAGTTCGTGCTCGACGGCGAGGCGGTCGTGTTCGGCACGGTCGAGCGAGGTGAGGCGTGATGACCCCGGACGACATCCGCGCCGCCTACCTCGACGCCATCGCCCCGGCTATGGTCGGCCACGACCGCGCGGTGTGGGAGAGCCTGCCCGAGTCCTCCCAGTGGGACTACCTGCGTGACGCCGCCCCCGTGGTGGATGCGCTCGAAGCCGCTGGCCTGCTGCCCCGCCGCGTCACCACCGAGGCCGAGCTGGACGCCCTGCCCATGCACTCCATCGTGCGGATCGGGAACTACGCCTACCAGTCTCTCGGGAACGGCTGGTTCAACTCCCCGGCCGACCCGACGTACTCCGAGGCGATGCTGGACATGGCCGAGGACGAGCCGGTGTTCGTGCTGTGGACCCCGCCCACCGAGGGGGTGCAGGCATGAGCGCCCGCGACCTCGTTCGCCGCAGCGACATCGCCGCGCGCCTCGACCTGTCCACCGCCCGCCAGCGGATGATCCGCCGCTGCGAGGACGAGGGCTACAAGGAGATGTGGATGCGCGGCTACGAAGCCGCCCTCGATGAGCTGTCCGAGTACGTGACCGCCCGCCTGAACTCCACCCCGCAGGCTGTCCTGCCGATCACCGATCCCGAGTCGCACTCGTGCACGTGCCCGTTCGGCAGCCCGCCGTGCTCACACTGCACCGACTGCGAGACCTGCAACGCCGAGGAAGTCGAGCCGTGACCGACATCCCCTCCCTGACCTCCCAGGCCCGCGCTGTCCTCGCCGCCTTCACCGAGAACCCCACCACCGACCGAGCGTTCGATGTGGCGCTGTGGGCGGGCACGAACCTGGCCGCCCTCATCAACGCCCTGGAGGCGAAGCGGGCCGAGCACGCCGAGACCCTGGCCCGGCTGGAGGCCGCCTACGGAGTGATCGAGGAGCAGCGGATCGCGGCCGAGCGGGAGGCGCTGGGCTACGTGGTGCTGTCGAACGACTTCGGCCACTGGGATCCGGTGTCCACCATCCGCGACCGCGACTCGGCGGAGCTGATGCTGGCGGTCCGCCGGCAGTCCCAGCCGGGTCGGCGGTACGCGCTCGGCGAGGTGCGGGAGGTGACCGAGTGAGCATCGAGGCTGTTGCGTGGGCGCTGGGCTCCGCCCCCGTGGAGAACGCGCAGGAGCACGTCATCCTCATCGCCCTGGCCGACTGCTCCAACGGGTACGGGCGGGCCGCGTGGCCGTCCGTGAGGTGGCTGGCACTGCGTGGCCGCTGCTCCGTGCGCACCGTCCAGCGCCACCTCAAGGCGTTGGAGAAGCGGGGTGTCATCCGCAAGGGGGATGCGCGGATGGTGGCGCACCTCCCAGCGGACCGGCGCCCGACGGTGTGGGACTTGGCACTGGAGTTGAGAGTCGCCCCGACCCCGCCCGAGGAGGAGTTGCTGGCCCCCGGATTTGTGGGTGAATTCGAGTTACAGGAACGGGGTGACAAATTGTCACCCGCGACAAACGGTGCAGCACGGGGTGACATCTCGTGCACCGAACGGGGTGACAAATTGTCGCGGGGTGACACGGCTATGACACCTCGCGGGGTGACACAGCTATGTCACCCAAACCGTCATGTAGAACCAACTACTACTGGGGGTTACGTAGCAGGGGAACGTCACTTGCCCCGCGATGCCGACGCGAACGTCCCCCCTCCCCGTCATTGCTCCGAGCACGACAACCCGCAGCGCGACTGCGGAGCGTGCCGCGAGGCGATCCGCGCGAACCAGGCGTGGCGCGAACCCCGCATCGGCATGGAGGAAGCACCGTCCCCCCAGTGCCCGGAGCATCGCGGCCGGATGGACACCCCGCCCTGCGGTCCGTGCAAGGAGGCCCGGAAGGCACGGGAGGCGTGGGACGTGGAGCACGCCCGCCGGGTGGCCGAGGGGCAGGCGCGGGATCGCAGGCGCAAGGCGGAGGTGCGGCGGGCGGCGATCGAGTCGTGCCCCCTGCACTGCGAGGACGGCTACCTCGACGGCGCCCTGTGCGCCCACGAGCCCCCGCCGTCCCGGCCGTCGCTGCGCCAGCTGTTCGAACGAGACCAGGCCGCGAAGGCCGCCTTCACCGAGGAGGCCGCATCGTGATCGACCCGCTCACGTCCACCGCTCAGATCGTGGACTTCGTGCTCGAGCAGACGTTGCTCGGCTGGATGCTCACCGTGCCCGAGGCCGCCGCCACCGACCTGCCTCCGGAGTTGCAGGACTTCCACATGGGTGGGCACGCGGCCATCTACCGGGCGGTGCGCGCCGTCCACGCCCGCGGCGAGGAGGTCAACCCCGTCACCGTGTGCGCTGAACTCGCCGCGACCGGGGAACTGGAGGCGACGGGCGGGCCGGGCTACATGGTGTCGCTCACCGCCACGTACGAGGCGGCGATGCTCCGGTGACCCCCGGCCCGATCTCGGAGGTGTGCGCGGACTGCATCCACCTCCCCTGCCGCACCTGCCACTCCGGGGCCGGCGACTTCTGCCGGAACCCGATCAACAACCTGCCCTCCCGGATCCCGTGCTGGACCCGGAGCTACGACGCCGCGACCGAAAGCGAGACCCAGCCATGACTGTCCCCATCACCGTCTTCGGCAAGCCGTTCTGCCAGGGCTGCATGCTGACCACCAAGCGGCTCGAACGCCACGGCCTCCCGTTCGAGTACCGGGACATCACCACCGACCCGGAGGCGTTCGCCAAGGTGACCGCTCTCGGCTACCGGGAGGCTCCCGTCGTGGTCGTCGGGGACATGCACTGGGGCGGGTTCCGGCTGGCGAAGCTGGACCGGTTGGGGGAGATCCACGCGGGCTGCCCGGATGTGGTGGTGCTCGACGCCGCGGCGCGGGCGTACCTGGAGGGGGCAGCATGAGCCGGGCGGGCGAGCAGATCAGGAACGCTCGCGAGCTGGATCGGTTGCAGCCTGCGCAGGCGGTGATCGACCGGGGTTGGAGTGGCGCCTACGGCTCGGGCGCGGTGATCCGCGACGCCACCGGGCGCGTGTTCCAGCGCGACATGGACAACCTGGACCAGGAGATTGCTCGGCACTGGTCGGCGGGCTGGTGGGAGACCGGGAGCTCGGACGACGGCATCGACAGCAAGTCGCTCCAGTACCCGGTGACCGTGCTGTGGATGCCCGAGGGAGATCCCTGGTGACCCCGGAGCAGATCCGCGTCGAGGCCACCCGCCGCCTCGTGCGCCACTTGGCGTGGGACTCCGCCGACGAGGAGTCCGCGACCGCCGCGTTCGGTGAAGCCGCCGCCGAGATGGTCGATGCCCTGGGTGATCTCCTCCCGGTGGGCCAGGAGTGGGGGTTGCGCACGGTCCGGGGTGTCCGGGTGGAGCGCGACGGTCAGGTGTTGCACCTGCGGGTGGCGGAGGCGGGGACGGAGCCCACGATCTGCAAGCGGTGGGTGCACGGCTGGGTGGACGCGTCGTGACGCAGCAGCCGCGCCCGAACGGCGACACCCCTTCCGCCCCCCTGGTGTCCACGGAGAGCGACGAACAGGCGTCCCGCGCGCCGATGGCCGCACCGGGGTGTGTGGAGGGCGGAGCGATCGACCGCATCCGAACCGCCGCCCAGGTGTTCGCCTTCGATGTCCCGTTCACCCGCCCCCCGATGAGCGCCAACGACCAGCGTCGCGCTCACTGGACGCGGGTCCGGGAGGCGAAGGCGGAGGTGGGGGAGTCGGTGGCCTGGCACGCGGTCGCGGCGAAGCTGCCCCGGTTCCCGTTCCCGGTGCGGGTGACGGTCACCTGGTGGGCGAAGGACTTGCGGCGCCGCGATCCCGATGCCATTGCTCCGTTCACGAAAGCGGCGTTGGACGGGTTGGTCGCGGCCGGGGTGCTGGCTGATGACGATGCGGCGCACGTGGTGTCGGTGTCGCAGGAAATCCGGTTGGACCGGGAGCGGCCCCGGTTCACCATCACGATCACGGCGGATGAGGAGGGTTGACCAAGTGCCCAGCATCGGCGAACGGAACGACGAGCTCATGGACGGCTTGGCGCAGCGGGTCAAGGAGCACCGGAAGCTGCGCAACCTCACCCAACACGGGCTGGCCGAGGTGTCCGGCGTCAGCCGCGAGGTGATCTGCAACCTGGAACTCGGTCGCCTGCAATCCATCAGCCTGGACAACGCCATCAAGCTCTCGGATGGGCTCCGCATCCCCCTGTCGGCACTGGCCCCACAAGCGGGGCATTCGGCGGATGAGGCACTGGCCGATGCGCGACAGAAACTGGCCGCGATCCAGCGGGTTCTGAGCGCGTGACGACGCGGGAAATCCGCTGGCAGATGGTAGAATTCGGGGTGGCCGGGAGGTGGCTAGACCGCCCGGCCACAGACCGAATCCACCCCGATGAAAGCGAGGATTCAGCCATGACAGATTCTACCGACGGCAAGCCGAGCGACCTCGAACAACTCGGCCCGGCGATGGCGCTGGTCGAGGACATGCGGGCCGCGATGCCCGACGACGACATCGAGCTGCTGGTTCCCGAAAGCATGCTCGTAGGCGTGCGATTCGCCTACGGCTTCCGTCTCCGCCACGTCACCGGCATCGACTGTGTGTACGTGGCGAAGCGGGCGGAGATCAACCGGGATCGGAGGCTCGTGTGACCGACATCGTGGCCTTCATCCGCGAACGCCTGGACGAGGACGAGCAGATCGCCCGCGCTGCGGCCGACCAGGACGACGAAGGACCGGTGTGGCAGGTACGCACGGTGCGCGACAAGGGCATGTACGTGCTCGGTGAGCACCAGAGTGCTCCGAGCGGGCGGTTGGGGTTCGAGGAGGATGCCCAGACTCGGCACGTCGAACGCCACGACCCAGCCCGTGCCCTGGCTCAGGTGGCGGCCATCCGGCACGTCGTGGAGCGTCTGGACGTGCTGCAGAAAGACCTGGAGGCCTCGCTGGACTAGCCGCCGTTTGCCCTGATGGGCACCCCTGCGCGGAAGCGCCGAGCGACTTCGGATCACGACCTGGGAGTTCGCTCGATCAGCGCAGGTCAGACACACCGAGCGGGCGGCTCGAGATCGGGGGCGGATTTCACTACGATCGAACGTATGAGCAACGTGCGGAGCCTGGACAACCCGAACCACATGTTCATCTCCCGGCACGAACTCCACCTCCTCCGGGAGAAGCTCCAGGCGGTCCCCACCCTCGCCGCCGACCTCCACGTCACGATCACCAAGCAGGCCCGCATCGGGAAGGTGGGGCAGTCCCGCAAGCCCCGCCGACCCAGCGAGCAACCCCTGCCCTACAACGCCGACGCCGCCGACGCCGCCGACGCACTGCACAACGAGCTCGCGGGGTGGGTGCGGTTGGTGTGCGAGCACCGGAACATGGACTTCCAGCCGGTCGGCTGGCCCGCCCAGAAGCCCCTGCCGCACGACTACTCCGCCTCCACCCGCGACCTCGCTCGCTGGCTCGAGCGCTACATCGTGAGCCTGGCGATGACCCCCGGCGCCGAGATGGCCTGGCCCCTCATCTGCGACGTGGTGGACCGGGCCGAGCGGATCGTCTGCCCGCCGTCGCGGCCGAACCAGATCGACCAGGTGAAGCTGGAGCGCGCTCGGGCCCAGTTCCTCAACGCCTCCGGGATCGCCATGCTGGCCAAGGAGCTGGACGAGAAGTACCGCCACCTCACCCAGCGCCGGGTGTACGTGTTGCTGCGGGCCGGGAAGATCAAGCCGGTGCCGGGGCCGTGGCGGCAGGACTGGCCGATCCTGTTCCGGCTGGGGGATGTGCTCGACGCGCACCTGGATATGCCGATCCGGGAGAGACACGCCAAGGCGTCCTGAGCTGCTAGGAACGCTTGGGTACACCCATTCTGTTACGCTTCGCGTAGCCGATCATGTGTCCCCTGATCGGATTCCCCGGATTCCCGGGCCCTCATTCGTCGCAGCGGTTCCCATCGGCCGATGACCCCTGCCGCTGCGACCCCCTCGTTCAGCCAAGCCTAGTTTCAAACTCAGCCAAACTTTGGTTGAACCGCCCGAGGAGGTCCGGTGGCTCGGATGCTCGGCGCGGCGGCGTGGGATGGCCTGTTCTGCCACTGCTGCGACCCCCGGCGCTCCCATCACCACCAGCGCCAGCGCGAGGCGCAGGAGTGGCGGCGGGAGATCGAGACCCAACTCCGACCGCCCGAGGAGACATCCGTGGTCACGCTCTCCGACTGGCAGGTGGCGGAGCACTTCGCCTTCACCGAGGCGGAAGGCCGGGATGACGGCTGGCATGAGGCTTACTGTTTCGACTGCTCAGCGGAGACCAGTGGGTATGAGAGCACGGTCGAGGACTGGGCGTACGAGCACTACCGAGAGTGCGACAAACGCGAGAACGAGGCGCTGCGCATGAGCGCGGCGGCCGTGATGGCCGACGGCCCGCTGATCGGAGTCTGATGTTCGAGTCCTGGATCCGTTCCCTGCTCTGCCCCGCCCCCAAGTCCCTGGTGTTCCACGCTCCGGTGGGGACGCTGGCGGACATCCCCTGGGGGCCCTGGTGAGCGACCGTCAGCGGCTCATCATCCGCTTCGGCGACCCCGGCGACCCGGTGGACGAGACCACCCGGCAGTCGCAGCTGAACGCGATGGCCGACTACTGCATCCGGGTGGCGGACCAGCTCCGCGCGGGCTGGAAGAACGGCCGCGACGGCGAGGACCGCTGGAAGTTCGAGGCCGACCCGAGCCGGGAGTTCTGATGACCGACGAGGCACCGCTGCGCCGCTGCCGCTTCGACCTGAACCTCCACGCCGACTCCTGGGCGGACGTGGCCGACGCGCTGCTCGACCTCGCCAATCAGCTCGACGCCTCGCCCCTCGAGGGCGATGAGCCGCGCCGGACGGTGTCGGGCGGGGTCTCGTCGGGCTACGCGCTCCGCGTGCAGCAGGACAGCCGGATCACGGCCGAGAGCTACCGTGCCGAGCGGGATGCCTGGCGGGCGGCGCGCAAGGAGGAACAGGCGTGACCGAGGACGAGTCCGGCTACGCCCTGGTGATGCCGTTCGTGACGGTGACCAGCAAGGGCGGCCCGCATGAGGACCGCGCCTACTGCGCCGGGTTCGCGATGGGCGAGCTGGACATGGCGCTGCGGATGCGCAAGGCCATCGACGCCTTCCCGCTGTCGCGGCCGATCGAGACGGTGAACCGGCCGCAGGCGGACCTGATCGCCATGAAGCACGGCTGCGTGGCCTCGTTCGCCGAGACCGAGGTGGAGGGCTGGCTGACGCTCACCGTGGACCTGGCCGAGGAGCCCGCGTGAGACACCTCCTCGCTGTAGCCCTCCGAGCCCTGGCGAGGGCCGCTCTCCGCCTCTCCACCCTGCTGTCTCCTCCGGTGCCGGTGTCTGCCGCGCATCCGTCGGCGAGGGCGGCACTGCGGCGGGCAGCCGGGGCGGACCTGGGCGTCCACGCGGCCGAGTACGCCCAGGAGTCGCACCGGATGGCCGAGGCCCCGTATCAGCGCGGCGGCTGGCTGTGAGCGCGGCCGACGACCTCAACGCGGACTTCACCGCTGAGCGCTGGTTCGGCGAAGACCTCTCGGCCATCGCCACCGCGGTCTGGGGCTCCGAGGACATGGCCGCGTGGGTGGCGGACACCTGGCGGGATCAGGGCTTCGGCCCGGCCTACGCCGCCGCCAGCGCCACACGGGACCTGGAGGGGCTGTGAGCGACATCCTCTGCCGCCACTGCCACCGCCGCATCCGGTACGTGAACTTCGCGCTCGGCCCGGCATGGACCCACGTGGACAACAGCTTCGAGGGTTACACCTCCTGCCGCCTGTCGGTCGCCACCCCGCCCGAGGGCGTGAAGCCGCAGTGGCAGCAGCCCTGATCGCCCGCTGGGACCGCTTCATGCTGTGGGCGGTCCGCTTCGCCGTCGCCCGGCTCGGCATCCACTACCACTGAGGAGCTTCGTGACCACCACCGAGAACGTGGGCAGCCACCCCGGCGTCGATGATCTGGAGCCGTGGGAGCGCCGCATCACCACCGCCGCCCGCTACGACGGCCCCGACGACGCCGAGAGCGTCTGGTGGATCCTCCGCGAGTTCCGGGCGGCCGAGCGGGCGGCGTACTCGAAGGAGCTGATCGCCCTCCGCACCCAGCTCACCAACGTCCGCGCCGCCGCCGCGAAAGCTGGCGTGACGATTGACCTCTGACGCGCACGTCACCCCCACTGGCGACCTGATCGAGCACCGCGTCGAGGACGGGGAGTGCGTCTGCGGCCCGCGTACGGAGCCTGTGAAGCGCGAGGACGGCTCGATGGGCTACGTGGTCGTCCACCACTCCCTCGACGGCCGAGAGAAGGCGGAGCAGTGACCGACCGCACCCCGGAGCAGATCGCCGCTGACGAGGCGCTGACCGAGGCCATCCAGAACGCTTGGCTCGCCTACGCCCCGAACAGCGACTTCGGGGTGCTCATGGAGTACGTGGTCCTCGCCCGCCGGCGGACGTTCGCCGAGGACGGGGAGCCGCTGACCGCGAACATCATGATCCCGCGCGACCAGGACGTGCCGATCGACCTGCTGATCGGGATGACGGGTCAGGCGGAGGCCATCTTCCGGCACCGAGCGGTGAGCTGGGCTGTCGGGGACGACGACTGAGTGCGGGAAAAGCCCAGCTCGCATCGATTTCGGCGGTATGTTCCGTCGCTTATGCCCGATTAGGAGGACCCCATGGGTTCCGTCGACCTCGACACCGTGCTGACCGCTGGCCGGGTCGCCCTCATCGTCATCCGCGCGGTCATCGAGATCGTCGGGGCCCTGTGATCCGCTCCGGGCTCGCCGCGGCCCTGCGCTCGCTCGCCAACCGGCTTGCTCCCGCCCCGCCCGTGCGCGTCTTCGTCGGCGAACAGGACGGCGACGACGCCCTGTACCCGTCCACGATCCTGACCTTCGGCAGCCTCGACCCCGCGTCGCAGACGGCGTGGCTCGAGCACCTGCGCAGCGCCGACCCCTCGCCCGTGGAGGTGGTCCTCGGCAACGGCCGACGCGGCGCAGGCGGTGGTGGAGGTGGCGGTGCCTCGTTCGGTGGCCACGGCCCCGGCGACCCGATCGGCACGCACGCCTGACATGACCGCTACCGAGCCCGCCGTCTTCAAGCTCCTCGGTACCCGGTCCTCTCACCGCTGGCAGTCCAAGCCCGGCCGCATGGACTCCCTGAACCTGCGCTTCGTCTGGCCCACCGACTCCCGCTGGGGCATCCCCACTCTCGCCCCGTGCGGGTTCGAGCCCGAGACCCTCGCCGCCTGGCACGACCCCGCCGCCCGCGTCGAAGCCGCCGGGTACGGGGCGCTGCACTTCTTCCTCGACGACTACCGCTTCGAGCGCACCTGGACCTCCCCGGAAGCCGCGGCCACCCGGGTCGCTGAAGTCGGTGCCGCGCTCACCCCCGACTTCAGTCTCTGGCGGAACATGCCCCTCGCGGCTCAGGTGTGGCAGGTGTACCGCTCCCGCTGGGTGGGGGCGTTCTGGCAGCACTGCGGCCTCAAGGTCATCCCCACCGTGTCGTGGGGCGATCGGGAGACGTTCGACTTCTGCTTCGACGGCCTCCCCGCCGGCGCGACACTCGCGGTCGGGACGGTCGGCATGCGAGACCCCGAAGCCCGGCCGCTGTTCCGCGCCGGCCTGGCCGAGCTCCTGGACCGCGCCGCCCCGAGCCTGCTGCTGGTCTACGGGCGGCTACCCGCCGAGTGCGAGAACCTCGACCTTCCCCGGGTGCGCGAGTACCCGACGTTTTGGCAGACCCGCCAGGCAAGGAGCAAAGCATGGGCGGCCGAGGAGCTTCCGGCGGGACAGCCACCAAGTCCAGTTCCCCTGGATCTCTGACCGAGCGGATCGAGGACGCCTACGACCGGATCCGGGAGCCGGGAATGAGGTCGGTGAGCCTCGCAGACCTGCGCGAGGAGCTGGGGAGCCACGTGAGCCTCGCCGAGTTCCACGAGGTGATCAAGGAACTCGCCCGCACGGAGGGCGCGCACGTCCGCCAGGAGGCCGACCAGAAGACCCTGACCGACAGGGATCACCGGGCGGCGATCATCCTCGGCGGCACCGCCCGCCACAACCTGACGCTGGACCCGCTCAACTACCGCCGCCGCGACGGCCGCAGGCCCCGCAAGTGACCCCCCTGGAAGTGAGGTGACCCCCGATGTCGTGGCTCACCGACCTCATGAACGCCATCAAAGCAATACCCCGATTGGAGACCGAAATGGGTGAAGTAGCGAACCAGCTGGCCAGCGTTAGCGACCAGCTCGACAAGGCGAAGGGCGAGATCGTGGGCGCGGTGGAGGAACTCCGCACCCAGCTCGCCAACGCGGGCAAGCTCGACCACGAGGACCAGGCCGCGCTTCAGCGGGTCTCCGACGCCGCGCAGGCGCTGGACGACATCTTCCCGGACGCCCCGGTGCCCGAGCCGCAGCCCGAGCCGACCCCCGTCGATCCGGCCCCGGCCGAGCCCGCGGAACCCGCCGTGGACGACCACGAGAACTGGCCGGCCCCGCAGGAACCGACCGCCTGATTCGGCGGGATCGCCTGTAGCGCAACAGCAACTGTCGATAGCCGACGGTAAACTGGAGGCGCAAGAGACCCCGGCGGTAGCGGTAACTACCCCGGGGCATGGCCAGCTGTAGAGGAGCTGACAATGCCCGAGCGTACCTGCTCTTGCGCCCACTGCGGCGCAGCGTTCATCACCTCGCACCCCCGGAAGATCTACTGCAAGCGCAAGTGCGCCGCGGGTGCGATGAATGAGCGCCACAACAAACGGGCTGACCACACGCCGCGACCCTGCCTCATCTGCGGCGCAGAGTTCACCCCTGCACGGTCGGACAGCCGCACCTGTTCGGTTCAATGCCGCAACAAGCGTCGGTACGAGCACGAGCCGGTGCGGTACGAGAAGACCTGTGTCGAGTGCGGACGGACATTCCAAGCGAAGCGCTCCGATGCCGTCCGATGCTCCCGGCAGTGCACGTCGATGAACTGGTACGAACGGAACCGTGAGACTCAGATCGCACGTGCGACGGAGTGGAACAGGACCAACCCGGCTCGGCGCACCATCGTCAGCAATCACCGGGGTCGCAGGCGAGCCAGTGAGGCGGCGGGGCCAGGCATCACTCACTGCCGATGGGTCAGGTTGCAGCGGCGTCAGCGCGATCGCTGTGCGTACTGCGCAGGGCCGGGCCCACTGACCCTCGATCACATCGTTCCGCTCTCCCGTGGCGGCGCTCATGCCGAGGGCAACATGGCAGGCGCGTGCGGAACATGCAACTACTCGAAGGGTGCCAGTCTCCTGGTCGAATGGCGCAAGCGTCAGAACCGCAGGGCGACATCCTTCTGAGCTTCGCGGAGGTGGCTACATGGCGCGGGATGTGAACCCGGCTGGCAAGCTTCGGGAATATTGGGTCCATGGAGAGGGCGCAATCAAGCTGAGGTGGGGCACACCAGGTGATTTCGAACGCTGCGTGAAGCACCTCAGGCGCTACGTCACCGACCCCGAAGGCCTGTGCAATCTGTACCACCAGGAAGCCGTCGGCCGGCCGCCTGGCCAAGGCCACTGATGCTCACCGTGGTCACAGGCCCACCCGCCGCCGGCAAGACCACCTATGTCAAGGCCAACGCCCAGCCCGGTGACATCGTCATCGACCTCGACGCCCTCGCTGTAGCCCTCGGCTCTCCGGACTCCCACAACCACCCCCGAGCCATAGCGGCAGTGGCGCAGGCAGCCCGCACCGCAGCCATCCAGGCCGCGGCCACCACGCGCACCGCGACCTGGGTCATCCACACCGCACCCGACCCCACCCAGCTCGACACCTACCGGGCACAGGGCGCACAGGTAGTGACCATCGACCCAGGCGAAGCAGTGGTCCGCGAGCGCATCGCCGGCCACCGCAGCCCCGACACGCAGCAGGCAGCCGACCGCTGGTACCGCACACCCGGAACCAGCGGTCGCGCCGAAGCCGCACGACGTCAGGCCGGCTGATGCCCAAGGCGCCACGCCGGTGCCCATCCCCGGGCTGCACCACCCTCATCCGGCACACCCGCTACTGCGACGAGCACACCGAGGCATGGGCCACGCCCTCCGGCTGGAAAGCCCCCCGAGGATGGGCCGCCCTACGCGAGCGGGTGCTCGAGCGCGACAACTGGACCTGCCACCTCTGCGGCCGGCCAGGAGCCGACACCGTCGACCACCGCACTCCGGTCCACAAGGGCGGCTCACACCTGGAGAGCAACCTGGCCGCGGTACACGACCGGGTCGCCCCCCACTGCCACCGGACCAAGACCAACCAGGACAAGGCCCGCCGGTAGACCCCCAGGGGGCGCCACCCCCCTCCCCGGGGTCCACGTGGCATCGGAACGGCCTGCACATATACCCCCGTACGACCTAGGGGGTCATCGCTCCACCGACGAGGAGGACCGCCATGGCTGCCTCGAAGCCGGCCTCACTGAGGGCCCGCCGCAACAAGACCTCGACCCGGGCGACGCTGCGGGCCGCGGACCACCCTCAAATCCCCGAGCTGCCCGAGCATCTCGAATGGCACGAGGCGGTGCTGGACTGGTGGATGGACTGCTGGTCGTCGCCGATGGCGCCGGAGTGGACGGAGTCTGATCGCCACACGCTGTTCCTGGCTGCCCGGCTGATGCAGCAGGTGTGGGACGAGTCCACGTCGCCGGCGTCGCGGGTGACGAGCGCGACGGAGGCGCGGCATCTGCTGCGGGAGTGCGGTCTCACGCCGATGGCGAGGCGTTCGCTCCAGTGGGAGATCGAGCGCGGGGAGACCGCCGCGGAGCGGACGACGCAGCGGCGGTCCGGTCGGAAGCCTTCGGCGGTGCCGGATCCGCGGCAGGCGATGCGCGGAGCCTAGGTGCTTCGGATCGTCCCGGCTCTGGATGACGAGCCGTTCCCCACGCTCGGGGATCAGGTTGCGGAGTTCATCGAGGAGCGGGCGGTGTTCGGGCCCGGCAGTCTCAAGGGTCAGCCGGCGAAGCTGAACTCCGACCAGCGGTTCTGGCTGTACCGCGCCTATGAGGTGTATCCGCAGGGGCATCACCGGGCGGGTAAGCGCCGGTTCAACCGGTGCGGGCTGTCGGTGCGGAAGGGTTCGGCGAAGACGGAGCTGGCGGCGTGGATCGCGTTCGCCGAGCTCCATCCGGATGCGCCGGTGCGGTTCAACGGCTTCGAGACCGACGGCACCTGCCGTCTCGGCAGGCCGGTGGCGGATCCGTACATCCCGATGCTGGCGAACACGCAAGAGCAGGTGGCCGAGCTCGCCTACGGCGCGCTGATGGTGATCTGCGAGTACGGGGATCCGGAGTGCTTCGACATCGGCCTGGACCGCATCCTGCGGGTCGGCCCGGACGGCGCCGACGGCAAGGCGGTACCCCTGGCGGGTTCGCCGAATGCCCGGGACGGCGCCCGTACGACCTGTCAGATCCTGGATGAGACTCACCGTCTCTACCTGCCGAATCACAAGGCGGCGGTGGAGACGATGATCGCGAACCTGCCGAAACGGCCACTGGAAGACCCATGGATGGCGTCGTTCACGACCGCGGGCCAGCCGGGGCAGGACTCGGTGGCCGAGGACGAGTTCTTCGAGGCCGAGGCGATCGAGCGCGAGCAGGTGGAGCGGCCGTCGTTCTTCTTCCTGCACCGGCAGGCAGCCGACGGCTACGACATGGACCGCTTCGAGGATCGGGTCGAGGCGATCCGGGAGGCCTCTGGCCCTGACGTGGCGGAGTGGTCGGACCTGGAAGGCATCGCCGGCCACTGGGATCGGCCGAAGGCGGACAAGACCTACCTCGAGCGGGTGTGGTGCAACCGCTGGACGCAGATGGCCGCGCAGGCCTTCGACCTCCGGCGGTGGAACGCCCTCGAGCTGATGGGCGAGCGCATCCCGCCGCGGTCGCGGGTGACGATCGGCTTCGACGGCGCCCGAATGCGGGACGCGACAGCGTTCGTCGTGACCGATGTCGACACCGGCCTGCAGGAGCTCGCTGGCCTGTGGGAGCGCCCGGAGGACGCCGAGGAGGACTGGGAAGTCCCCGAGGACGAGGTGTCGGCGAAGCTCGAGGAGCTGATGCGCCGCTTCCGGGTGGTGCGCATGTACTGCGACCCCCCGCACTGGAACAACACGGTCGGCGAGTGGTCGGTGAAGTACCCGGACAAGGTGCAGGAGTGGTGGACCGCCCGGCACCGGCCGATGGTCTCGGCGATCGGCGCCTACGTGGAGGCGATCCAGACCGGCCGGGTGTCGCACAACGGCGACCCGGACCTGACCCGGCACATCGGCAACGCGGGTCGGCGGCTGCTGAATCTGCTCGATGAGCGAGGGGAGCGGTTGTGGATCCTCGCGAAGCTGCACCCGTCACGGAAGTTCGATGCGGCGATGGCCGCGGTGCTGTCGTGGCAGGCGCGGATGGACGTGATCGGCGAACCCCAGAAGAAGCGCGGCCGTCGGGCTGCTCGGATCAGGTGAGGCGGTGAGCCGAGCAAGTGGACGGTAGCGACGTCAAGGGCTCGCCGGCGTGGTGGTTCGAGAAGCTCATGCAGGGCTTCGACGCCCGCGGCCCGATGCAGTGGCACCCGCTCGGGCTCGACCAGGAACCGTCCGCCCTCGACACCCGCAAGGAGCGCCTGGAGCGGCTCTGGGCCTACTACGTCGGGCGAGCGCCGCTGCCGCAGGTCGCCTCCGAGTACTCGGAGGTCTTCCGGGTAGTAATGCGGAAGGCGCGCTCGAACTACGCGCCGATGACCGTGAACGCGATGCTGAACCGGATGGCCCTCACCGGCGTCTCCACCGCGATCGACAACGACGCCGGAGGGGACGACCTGGCGGCCGAGGTCGCCGAGGTCTCGAACCTCTCGACCACCGTCCAGGACCTCTTCGCCTACGTCTTCACCATGTCGGAGGCGTACGGGATGGTGGTGCCGCCGAAGAAGGGCAGCGCCGCCAAACCGATGATCGTCGCACTGGACCCGCGCAACGCGATCGGCGACGTCGACCCGAACAACCCGCACGTGCTGCGGGCGCTGCTGGTGCGCACCTGCGACCCGATGCTCGAGGTCGAGACCGCGGTGCTGTTCCTGCCCGGCTCCCTGCAGCGGGCGAAGCGGTCGCTCACCGGGCAGCCGGTGGACTCGTTGCGCTGGGAGTGGGATGGGGAGCCCGAGAAGATCGTCGGGATCGACCACCTCGGCGGCATCCCCGGCGTCCGCCTGGACAACGCGAACGGACTCGGCGAATACGAACCGCACCTCGACTTGCTCGATCGGATCAACGACACCACGCTGCAGCGGATCGTCGTCACCTGGTACCAGAGCTTCCGTCAGCGCGGCGTCATCGGCGACCTCGAAGGCGACAACGACGACCCGGACGCCGAGCCGATGACCGAGGACGAGCTCAAGCAGATCTTCTCCGCCGACCCGGGCTCGCTGTGGCGGGTGCCGAAGGACGTCTCGTTCTGGGAGTCCTCGCAGGCGGACCTGGGCCCGATCATCAACGCCAAGCGCGACGACGTGAAGGAGTTCGCGGCGCTCACCTCCACGCCGCTGCACCTCATCACCCCGGACGCCGCGAACCAGACCGCGGAAGGCGCGAGCCTCATGCGGGAGGGCCTGAACCACAAGATCAAGGACCGCCGCTCCCGGTTCGACCCGAAGCTGAAACTGCTGTTCCGCATCGCCTTCGCCTTCGCCGGCCAGCCCGACCGGGGGGCGAAGATGAAGCTGCAGTGGGGGCCGCTGGAGAACAACAGCCTCGCCGAGCGCGGTTCGGCCACCGCCCAGACCAAGGGCGTGCTGTCGATGCGGCGCCAGCTGACCGAGATCTGGGGCATGACCCCGACCGAGGCCGAGGCGAACATCACCGAACTCACCGCCGAGCGAATCCTCGCCACCGCGAACGCGCCACAGGCGCCCCCTGCAGCGCAAGCGGAACCTGACCAGGGCGCGGTGCCGTGACCGCGCCGATGACGTACTCGGAAGCCTTGGTCGCTGCAGGCGCCCTGTACGCCGCAGCGGCGGCCCCGCGTCCGACCGAAGCCCTTGGTGAGACTGCACGCGCCGCAGCGGCGTCCACGACCGCGGTCTCGGTGGCCGCTGTCGCGGCGATCGTGGCGCTCTGGAAACGGCTCGACCCCTACAACGACCGGGCGGTCGCCAGGTTCGCCGAGGAGTCTGGCGCCAGGCTGATTCTGGCCCAGCGGGCGGTCGCTACGCAGACGGCTGCAGCGCAGACGCAGTTCCTGCGGCTCTCCGGCGTGCCGATCACGGTGACGCCGCGAGTGCCTGACGACGTTCGCCTGTCTCGCCCGGACGGCACCATCGAGCCGCGCGGCATCTCGGTCGTGGAGTACGCCCGCCGCGCCGGCGAGGACGAGTCCGCGACTCGACGCAAGGTCGACCCGGAGACCGCCCGCACAGACCGGGTGATGACCAGGGCCGCAGAGGCCTACCGATTTTCGCGCTCGCGCGGCGCCACTCCGGAGCAGGCCGAGGCGAGCGCAGAGAACCGCATCGAGACGATCGTCGACGGCAATCTCCAGCGCGTGCAGGCCATGGTCGAGCACCAAGCCATGCTCGCCGCAGACGCCATCGACCTGGACCGGCCGATCATTGGATACCGGCGCATCATCCACCCCGAACTGCCCGGTGAGGTGTGCGGCCTGTGCATCGTGGCCGCCGACCAGCGGTACAGGGTCGGTGAGCTCAAGGCCATCCATGGCCGCTGCAAGTGCACGGTCCTGCCGATCTTCGAGGACTACGACCCCGGTCGGCAGCTGAACTCCGATGACCTCGACCGCCTCTACAGAGAGGCGGGAGGCACGGGCAGCGTCGCCTTGAAACGGACCAGGTACCAGATCGTCGAGCACGACGAACTCGGTCCCCAGCTCGTGACCGTGAAGAAGCCGGCCAAGCGAGCCAAGAAGACTTCCGCACCCGCGGATGCCCCGCCACGGGGAGCAACCACCCAGTCCCGCCAGGGACGCGTCTCATCCCGTCAGGGGAGCCCCGATGTCTGACCAGCCCGCCGATCCCGTCGTCGACACCCTGCCGACCGACCCGGCTCCTGTGGATCCGCCCAGCGGATTCCCGCAGGGCAAGCCGATCGCAGAGATGTCAACCGACGAGCAGCTCAACTACTGGAAGCACTACGCCCGCCAGCACGAAAGCGCCGCCAAGGCATACGGTCAGTTCACTCCCGAACAAGTCACGCAGATGGCATCGGAACTCGACCAGCTTCGGACCGAGCGCATGACCGATCAGGAGCGCGCGCTCGCCGAGGTGAAGGCGCAGGCGGAGCAGGCGGCCAGGGCCGAAGTCACCCAGGAGTGGCAGGGCAGGTTCAACAGCGCGAAGACCGAAGCGGTCGCAGGCCGCTTCCTCGACGACAGCGAAGAGCTGAAGGCGTTCATGGCAATCGCCGACATCTCGAAGTTCGCCGGTGAGGACGGCCTGGTCGACGAGGAGATCCTGATCGGTCACCTCACGGCGCTGTACGGGCAGCGGTCAGAGCGTCAGCAGGGCTTCGGCTCCGGGCTGCCGCAGCACGTCAACTGGGGTCAGCACAGTACCCCGACCCCGGCGGGCCTGCCGGGAGCTGCCGGACGCGCGGAGGCAGCGCGGCGGCGAGGCCAGACACCCCCCACTACCTAGGAGCAACGAATGTCGACCGACATCTCGATGCAGACGGTCTCGTACCAGGTGAGCGACCGTCGTTGGCATCTGTCCCGTGAGGGCATCAACTACACCCCGAACGTCACCCTGGACATCGCGAAGTTCACGGCGGGCACCCACTACCCGAACGGCTACATCCCGAACGGGACGGTGCTGGGCAAGGTGACCGCGACGGGGCTCTACGGCCCCTACGACAACGCGGCCTCCGACGGCCGTGAGACCGCCACGGGCATCCTCTTCGCCGACGTGCGCGCGATCCGCGAGAACGGCACCACCGCCTCCAAGGTCGGCTCGGGCCAGCTCGTCCGCGGCGACGTGTCGGTGGCGAAGCTGCCGCTCCAGTCCGGCGCGGGCTCGATCGACACCAACGGCAAGGCCGACTTGCCGCTGATCCGGTGGGAGGCGTAATCCATGTCCCTGTTCCTCGACCAGACCGCCCCGATCGGTGCGGCGGATGTCCTGTCGTTCACCCAGGACCAGCCGATCCCCTCGAACAACCTGCTCACGCAGATGTTCCCGCGGCGGGACTTCGACACCGACTACGTCGACTTCTCGACGCTGAAGACGACCAACCGCGTCCTCAAGTTCCGCAACTGGGACGGCGCCTTCGCTCCGGTGTCGCGCGACAGCTACGACGCCAAGCGCACCAAGATGCTGCCCCTCGGCGGCTTCCTGGAGGAAGGCGAGTGGGAGCGCCGCCAGATCGAGCACGCCGCTACCGCGGGCACGAACATCGCCCGCATCCAGGCTGCGGTGTACAACGACCTGGAGAACCTCACCAAGTACGCCTTCAACCGCATCGAGCTCGCCTGGGGCGACGTCCTCAGCGACGGCATCCTGACCATCAACGAGAACGGCGTCCAGCAGACCCTCGACTTCGGCATCCCCGCCGGGCAGAAGGTCACTCCCGCCACCCTGTGGTCCGACCACGCCAATTCGACGCCACTGACCGACCTGCTGACCTGGCTGGACGTGTGGGGCGGCCCCAACGGCGTGCCGCCGGGGCAGTTCAAGACCTCCCTGGAGGTCGTGCGGCACCTGATGCAGAACGAGCAGCTCATCAACGCCATCAAGGGCGAGCAGATGGGCGTGACCTGGCTGTCGATCACCGAGATCAACAACTTCCTCAGCGGCTTCGGCCTGCCCGGGTTCGTCGTCCCGGACCCGCCCGGCACCCCCGGTGGCTCGATCTACAACTCGAACTTCGACGTCGACGGCTCCACCACGCGGGTGATCGCCAGCAACAAGCTGCTGTTCCTGCCCGCCGATACCTCGACGCTCGGATTCACCGCCTGGGGCACCCCGACCACCGCCTACGAGCTGAACAGCAAGAACGTTCAGGTCCAGACGGCGCCCGGTGTCGTCGGCGTCCTGGTTCGGGAGGACAACCCGCCGTTCCGCAAGCACGCCTACGTGGACGCGGTCGCCCTGCCGATCCTGGCGGACACCCGCAAGATCCTCATCGCCACCGTCGCCTAGGAGTCGCGATGAAGCTCCGCGGAGAATTCGCCGTCCACCTCCAGCGCGACGGCGAACGGCACACCTTCCTGCCCGGCGACGACGTCCCGGAGTGGGCAGCGAAGCAGATCAAGAACCCGCTCGCCTGGGGCGAGGGCGAGAAGGCGCCGGAGCCGACCCCCGCCGTGGTGTCGGACTCCGGTGACGGCCCGCCCCCGCAGGGCGGCGCCGGCGCTTCCCGTCAGCGCTGGGCCGACTATGCCACCCCGCTGCTGGCCGCGAAGGGCGTGGAGGTCCAGGAGGACTGGAAGCGCGAGGACATCATCGCCGCGTGCGAGAAGGCCGGAGTCCCGGTCTGATGTTCGCCGACCGGGGCGATGTGCGGGCGCGCTACGAGGGAGTCATTCCCGACTCGCGCAACGCCTGGCTCGACGCGAAGATCGACGACGCCGAGAGCCTGCTCGTCTCGCTCGTCCCCTCCCTGGCCGACGCCGACGACGAAGCTCGCCTTGGCCGCGCGAAGGCGATGATCGCCGACGCCGTGCTCCGCGTGTACCGCAACCCGTCAGGGGTGACGCAAGAGACGGCGTCGGTGTACAGCGTGTCCCGATCCAAGGACACCGCCTCCGGGATGCTGTTCTTCCCCGAGGCCGAGCTCGAAGCCCTGCGCGGCAGCGGACGTCGGCGTCGGCTCGGCAGCATTCCCACATCCCCCTGGAGGGTGGATGTTTTCGGCCGGTGAGACCGTCACGGTCATCCGGTCCGGCGAACGCGACCGTGTGGGCGACCGGGTGACAACGGCGTCGTTCGAGGTCCACAACTGCGCGATCGCCCAGAAGTCGAGCGCGGACAACAACGGCGACCTCGCCACCGCCGTCGACAGCCGCCAGTCCGCGGTCACTGTCATCGAGCTGCTGTGCCCGCCCGGATCCGACATCCGCCACGGCGACAAGGTCCGGGTCCACGGCGTCACCTACCTGGTCGACGGTCTCCCGTGGACGCCACACAGCCCGTTCACCGCCTGGGAGCCAGGCCTGGTAGTGCGATTGAGAGGGGTGTCGTAGTGGACAACGTCAACGTCCCATCCCCCAACCCGTTCATCACCGAGTGGCTCCTCAGCCGCGAGTGCCGGGCCCTGGTCTTCGAGGTGGGCGAGCTCTACCAGGCCGTCTACCGAGAGATCGTGGCCAAGCGGACGCGGGCACTTGCACGGTCAGCGCGGGTGTCGACCGGGATCGAGGGTGACCGCTGGGTGGCAGTCATGTCCGTCGGCGGGCCGGGCGTCCCGTACGGGCTCAGCCATGAGTACGGCACTGGGCGAACCAACCCGGACAACGCACTCCCGCCGGCGAACGACCTCAACGCCGCCCTGCAGATGATGGCCACCCTGTGAGCCTCGTCCTCGGCGACTGGTTCCAGGGCGGATTCCCGGACCGCGAGCTTGTCGTCATGGACGCCCTGCAGCCGATCCTCGACGAGGTGGAGATCCGGGACCAGGACGGCGACATCGTCATGGACGGGCCTGAGCCGCGCCGCCCCCTGGCGGTGACGTGGTTGCCGGATGACTACAAGGATCGGCTCCCGCTCTTGCGCGTGTACCGCGGTGGCGGCGCCGCTGACACCGGCGTCCTCCGCGATCCGGCCGCCGTCCAGGTGGCCGCCATCGCGGACACTCGCGAAGAGTCCTGGCAGGTCATGGAGTACTGCCGCCAGTGGCTGTTGTCCTACCGCCATGGAGGAACGGTCGTCCGCGCCGATGGATCGAAGACGCTGGTCGACTGCATCGAGGAGCTCGTCGGACCGCAGCAGCTGCCAGAGCTGAACCCCGACAAGCGGCTGGTCCCGCTCACCTTCCGCGTCGTGTGCCGCCCTCCGAAGGGGCTGCCGGACTACGAGAAGGTCCGCGAGCGGAAGATCCGCGAGCTCCTCGCCTAACCCCCTGATTCTTGACCGCGAGTCCGCCCCGGGCGCGCGGCACTTCCGCCTACCCGGGCGAACCCGATTGAGGAGAAATCATCATGGCCGACTTCGCTACCGACTTCCGGAAGGGCAACCCCGACCTGGAGATCGGCGCCCTGGACTGGGCCGTGTGCCTGGCGCCGAAGGGCACCGCCATCCCGACCGACTTCACCGACTCGTCCGGCACCCTGCTGGCGCTGCCGAACACCTACGTCCCGGTGGGCAACCTGGACAAGAAGGCCGGCACCAAGCTGGCGACGGCGATCAACAGCACGCCGGTGGAGACCTACGGCGAGCAGGGCCCGACCCGCATCATCCGCAAGAACCGCGACACCACCATCGACCTCACGATGCAGGAGACGTCGGCGGCCACCCTCGGCCTGTACTGGGGGCAGGACTTCACCAACGTCACCGCGAACGCGGCCAGCGGAGAGACCCACCTCGTCATCGCCGAGAGCGCGTTCAACCTCGAGTACTCGCTGGTGATGATCGGCTACGACGGCGAGCTGGACGGCGAGATCTACACCATCGTCGACTCCGGCCGCGCGACCCTGTCGAAGTCGGGCGATATCACCTACAACGACGACGGCGTCGCGATGTACCCGGTGACGCTGCAGCTGCTCAAGCACCGCACCCTCGGCTACGCCACCCGGATCACCATGGCGGGCGCGGGCTGGAAGCCGCTGGCCGCCGACGCGGGCTTCCTCGCCCCGGCGACCTCGATCGTGGTCCACCCCTCCGCCGCGGCGCTGGGCGTGAACGAGCTGCTGCAGCTGGTCGTGATCGACAACAACGGGGTGGACCGTACCGCGGACGCCACCTACACCTCGTCGGCCACCTCGAAGGCGACCGTCTCCACCGGCGGCCTCGTGACCGGTGTCGCGGCGGGCACCTCGACCATCACCGCCGCGCTCTCGGGCGCGGGCACGGACACCTGCGCGGTGACGGTCTCCTAACCCCTCGATCGCCGTCCGCGCCCCTCCCCGGCAGGCGCGGGCGGCCCCAACCCTCGCCGGGGACTGATGCCGGGGAGGCAACAGCATGGCAGCACGACCGATCGGCCGGTTCTACGAGCTCCAGCAGGAAGTGGACGTCCCGGAGCCTTACGTCCTGACCTCGAAGATCAAGATTCCCCCGCCGACGCGGAAGCAGATGGTTGCCTTCCGCGCCGCAACCAATGAGGCCGACATGGAGCGGGCGCTCTTCGGTGATCGGTACGACGACATCGCCGAGCTCTTCGGCGACCGGCCCGAGCAGGAGTACACGGCCTTCGCGAACGAGGTGTGGAAGCACTTCTTCGGCAGGGGGATCAACGATGTCGAGGGAAAATCGGGGGAGTCCTCGACCTCGTAGAGGACCACTGGGATGACCTCGAGTGGGACTTCCAGGACCGCCTGCACTGCGACGCCCTCGACTGGATTCGCCGCGAGCGGCCCTGGCCTCAATTCTTCCGCTTCGCGCGCAAGCTCTCTCGTATCCCGGGGACGGCCTACAACTCGGCCCTGATGCTCGACCCGAAGCTCGCCGAGCTGCGCAAGGGGATGCCGAAGGCGAAGAACCCCCAGTTGTTCGGCTGGACCGCGGAGATGCACCTGCTCGCCGATGCGGTGGACATCGCGCTCAAGAAGGCCACTCACGACCCGAAGGCGAGCATCCCCCGCCCGCTCACCGCGACCGACCACCTGAGCCGCGCCAAGCGGCAGGCCGGGATGAACAAGGTCATCGCCATCTTCACCCCGGAGCACGTCCACCTCACGCCGCAGATCGAGCCGTAGGGAAGGAGGGCTGATGCCGCAGTACGACGCCGGCACCGCTGGTATCAGGATCAAGCCCAACTTCACAGGGTTCAAGACGCAGGCCGAGAACGAGCTGAAGGCGATCCAGCTCTCGGCCGACGTCAGCATCGGCGCCGACACCGCTGTCGCTGCGGCCGAGATCGAGAACCTGCAGCGAGCCGCCCGGGAGAACCAGAGCTTCACCGTCAACGCCAACACCCTCCCAGCACGAGCGAGGCTGGCGGCCCTGCGGAACGAGGCGAACTCCCCGCTGACCTTCACTGCCACCATCGGCGGTGGAGGTGCGGCGGTCGGGCAGGTGCGGCGGCTGTCCACCCAGCTCCGGCGGGCGGCCACGGTCACCTTCGCGATCTCCGGCGTGCTCGGCACCGGCGCGGTCCTGGCCGATATCGCCGCCATCACCGCAGCGGCGGCGCAGGCAGGCAAGGCAGTCTCGCTGATCCCGGCCCTGGGGTTCGGCGCGCTCGCCGGAGGTGGCGCAATCGCTACCGGCGCGAGCGGGATCGGCGGAGCCTTCAAGGCGATGACGGCCGCCACCAAGGAGGCCGGTGCCGCGGCGGCAGATCAGGGCAGCCGCGCGTCCGATCTCGCGGACAAGCAGTACCAGGTGTCGAAGTCGAGCCGGGAGGTGCGGGCGAGCCAGCAGAACCTGGCCGACGTCTACAAGCAGACCTCGCGCTCGATCCGGGACATGAACCTCGACCTCGAGGATCAGCAGCTCGCCGCCCGCGACGCCTCGCTCAGTGTCGAGGAGGCAGCGCAGCGGCTGACCGAGGTCTCGTTCGACCCCACCGCGGACTCGACGACCCGTAAGCGGGCACAGCTCTCCTACGACCAGGCCGTCTCGCGGATGCGCCAGCAGCAGGTGCAGACCCAGGATCTCGCCGAGGACACCGCCGAGGCCAATGCTCGCGGTGTCGAGGGCTCCCGGGAGGTCGAAGCCGCTCGGAACCAGGTCACCGACGCCATCCACGCCCAGCAGCAGGCCATCGACGCTCTCAACGAGTCGGAGATCAAGGCCTCCGGCGGCGGGAAGCAGGACGAGCTCGAAGCCGCCCTCGCGAAGCTGTCACCGTCCGCTCGCCGCGCGGTCGAGGATGTCCGTGCGCTCGGCCCGGCGTGGACCGATGCCCGAAAGGCGTCTCAAGAGGCGCTGTCGACGGAGATGGGGCCGGCGATCACTCGCCTGGCCGACGTCCAGCTCACGAACCTGCGGGACGGCTTCGTCGGGATCAACACCGCCATCAACGGCGGCCTCCGGGACTCGCTGCGATCGCTGTCCTCCGACGTCAACAAGATCGATTTCAGGACTTCGCTCACCAATACCTCACTCGGCTTCGCCAATGCCGCGGAAGGTGCTGGCCCGCTCACCGATTCGCTCACCAAGCTCATCACTGTCGGCAGCTCGTTCGTGCCCATGTTCGGACAGGGGATGGCGGGCGCGCTCGGCCGGTTCAACGAGCGAATCCAGCAGGGCGCCGCCGACGGGACGCTGCGGCAGACGATGCTCGACGGCATCACCGCCACCCGGGAGCTGGGTTCGATCGCGGGCAACGTCGGTGCCAGCATCGGCTCGATCTTCTCGGCCGCCGCCGCGGGTGGCCCAACCCTGCAGAGCATCGACCAGCTCACCGAAAGGTGGCGAGAGTTCCTGCGCTCCACCGAGGGCCAGGACATCCTGCGCAAGTTCTTCGACGAGGCCCGCGCCGGCGCCGAGCGGTTCAAGCCGATCCTCCAGGACCTCCCTGAGATTCTCAACGCGATCTGGGATGGGTTCCAGGCGGTCTCCGCGGTGACCTCCCCGCTGATCAATGCCGTCACCTCCCTTGCCGCGGCGCAGCCCGAGCTGACCTCCGCGGTCACCGTGGCGGTCGCCGCGTTCCTCGGCTTCCGGGCGATCGGCCCGCTGCTCGGCGGGATCCGCAACGGGATCGGCACCACCTCGGGCGCCCTGACCACGATGCAGGGGCACGCCTCGAGCTCGGTCACCGCGCTCCGGAACATAGCCACAGCCTCCGGCGGGGTGGCGCAGGTCGCAGGCGTGGGCGCCACCAACCTCGGCCGCTTCGGGTCCGCCATCCAGCAGGCCGGCACCTACTCGCCCGCCATCAACGGAATGCAGACGGCCTACCTCAACGCCGCCGCTGGTGCGGACCGGTTCGGGCGTATGGCGGGCACAGCGGCCGCGGCTGCGCACGGCATGCGTACGGCGGCGTCTGGCGTCTCTTCGGTGCTCGGCGGGCCGTGGGGCATCGCCTTGGCCGCGGCGACCATCGGAGCGATCGCAATCTCCCGCGAGGTCCGAAAGGCCGCCGACCAGCAGGACATCCTCGCGTCCTCCTCGCGCTCGCTGGCGATCTCGCAGCGAGAGGTGGCGAACGCGCTGCAGGGCACCGCGGGTGCGGTCAGCGAGCCCACCATGGCCAAACTGTCGGACCAGATCACCAACGTGATCCAGGACAACGATCGCCTGGCCGCCACCGCGCCGGGGGCGTTCTCGGTGTTCACCGGCGGGTTCGCCGACATCAAGGGCTGGTTCTCCGGCGTCGCGCAGGCCGGCACCGACGCGGTGCATCAGCAGGAGGAGATCGCGGCCAAGGGCGCCGCCGTGCGCGACTCGTTCAAGGAGATCGGGCTCTCGGCGGAGGAGATGTCGAAGCAGGTCTACGGCTCCGATGACGACTTCCGGGCGATCGTGACCCGGCTGGAGCAGACCCGCAACGGCGGCCGGGAGGCCGTGGGCGAGATCACGCAACTGCGACAGGCGTTCCTGGACAGCCAGAACGCGGCCAAGAGCACCACGCCCGGGTTCTCCAAGCTCTACGAGTCGATCAAGGTGCTCTCCGACTCGTCGAAGACCGGCGCCGAGCGGCTCAACGCCATGCGCGACGCCCTGGACGCACTGTCCGGGAAGCCGGTGGATGCGCAGAAGGCTCTCGCTGCCTACAACGAGCAAGTCCGCGCCACCGCCGACCTCGCTGCGAGCTTCGACAGGTCGCAGGGCTTCGGAAACCAGCTCATCTCCGAGGACGGGACGGTCAACACCACCACCGCCAACGGTGACAAGCTGCTCAACACGCTCATCGCCATCAAGGAGAAGACCCTCGAGGTCGGCGTGGCGGGCGGGGACCTGAACGCACGGCTCGCGCAGAACGCCCAGCAGTTCAAGGTGCTGGAGGGGGCCACCGGCCTCGAGGTCAAGCAGATCGAAGGGCTCGCTGCCTCGATCGGCCTGCTGCCGGAGTTCATCACCCCGCTGGTCGAGCTGCAGAACGCCGACACCACCGAGCAGAAGCTCCACGCCATCGCCCTGCTGATCAAGGCCAACGACGGCAAGCCGATCAACGTCGAGACGAAGCTGCTCGATGATCAGGCACGGGCGGCACTGGCGAAGTGGGGCGTGGACGTCCAGGCCGTCGCCGGGAACCCGGTCTCGACCACGATCGCCGCGAACACCAACCCCGCCCGCGCCGAGCTCGACAAGTTCCTCGCCGACCCGAAGACCCTGACCCTGAACGTCCAGATCGCCAAGTTCGCCGGCAAGAAGATCACCGGCACCGCGGTCATCGACATGACCCCCGGCAACGCGACCGGCGGGCGGCTGCCGACGACCGGACCGGGTACCGAGCGCACGGACGGATTCCTCGGCCTCGCCCGCGAGTCGGGCACTCCGATCTCGTGGCTGGATGGCGGGGAGTGGATCGTCAACCGCCGCAGCTCGGATCGGTACGCCCCGGAGCTGGCCGCGATCAACGCCGGTATCTTCCCGAAGTTGCCCGGCTACGAGACCGGCGGCCGGATCGGGCAGGGCCCCACCTACGGGTCGGTGGTCGAGGGCATGAGCGCCGTCGTGGCCGCGAAGTTCCCCGGCATGCAGCTCACCTCCGGGCTCAGGTTCACCGACGACGGCTACCACTCCACCGGCAACGCCGCCGACTTCTCCAACGGCTCGGACTCCACCCCGGAGATGCGGGGGCTGGCGGCCTACATCGCCGCGAACTTCCCGCAGTCGCTAGAGCTGATCCACTCCCCGTTCTCCGGCAACATCAAGAACGGCGCCAGCGTCGGCGACGGGATGAGCACCTACGGCGCGTCCACGATGGCCGAGCACCGCAACCACGTCCACTGGGCGATGGCTACGGCACCTTCGATCCCGTCGTCCGCCGCTCCCGTCCCGGGCTCGACCACCACCCCGGCCATTCCCGGCGCTCCGTCGGTCACCACCCAGTCGGTGCTCAACCCGCAAGCCGACCTTCCCGGCCGCCGGACCGACACCGAGCTGCAGCGCCTGCAGGGCGAGGCCGCGGTGGACGCCGCGAACTCCGAGCGGAACAAGGTCTACGCCGACCCGGCCGCCACCGACCAGGACCGCCTCGCTGCGGACCTGAAGTACCAGCAGGCGCAGAACTCCCTGGAGTCCGCATCGAAGAAGAGCGACTCGACGGACCTGTCGCTACAGGGCATCTTCTCGAAGGCGGGCGGGATCCTGGCCGAGGGAATCCTGTCCGGACTCGGGCTGGAGAACTCGATCCTGTCTTCGAGCAACATCTACAACCGGGCGCTGTCGACCACGGTGGACTTCTACGGCAAGAAGAACGGCCAGCTCGAGCAGCCGGGCGGGTATGCCTACCAGCCGAAGAACCTGCCCTCGACGGTCACCACCACGACCCCCGCGGCGCCGGCCATCGACCCGCTGACCGGGGAGCTGGTGGCCCCGCCGTCGAGCGGGGTCCCTCAGGACGCGGTGAAGGCGGCGGTCGCCCCCGCGGGCTGGGATACCGGCTCGCAGTGGCATGCCCTGGATCAGCTCGTGATGCACGAGTCCAGTTGGAACCCGGACGCGCAGAACCCGAGCTCGACGGCGTATGGGCTGTTCCAGTTCCTGGACCAGACGTGGGCGACGGTGGGCGGGTCGAAGACCTCCGACCCCTACCTGCAGGGCGTGTACGGGCAGGCCTACATCCAGCAGCGCTACGGCACCCCGGAGGAGGCGTGGAGCTTCTGGCAGGCGCAGAACCCGCACTGGTACGACCAGGGCGGCGTCGCCAGCGGGGTGGGACTGATCGCCAAGAACATCATCCGCCCGGAGCGCACCCTCAGCCCGCACCAGACCGAGACGTTCGATTCGGCGCTGCCGCTGTTGGAGTCGATCAACGCCTCCGCGTGGGCATCGGACCGCTTCTCGATGGACCGGTTCGCCGCGGCACCCGCCGCGGCGGTGGCGAACGGCCCGGATCTGTCGACCACCATCAACGCCCGCGTCGCCAGCGTCGATGACCTGGCCGACCTCGCCGAGCGGAGGCAGCACGTGAAGACGGTCGGCCTGATGGCGGCGGCACCGAGGTGAGCGATTTCCTCCGCCTCACCCTCATCGGTGTCTCTGGGCGGCGGTGGGTCATCTCCGGGCCCGGCCAGGGTGCCGACGGCCCGGAGCTGATGCCGAAGCCGAAGCAGTTCTACGACTCCCCGGCCACGACCTACTGGATCAAGTCCGGCGGCGAGCTGCAGAAGTACCAGGGGTTCAGCTTCAAGCGCCGTGATCCGCTGTTCGGGCTGGTCATCTCCGGCGACAGCGCCGAGGACGAGGCGGAGATCCACTCGCAGGTACGGATGGACCTGGGCATGTACGACCAGCAGTTCGAGCTGGAGGCCGAGACCACCCGCGGCGAGGTACGGCGGCTGAAGATGCGCCTGCTGGAGGACCCGAAGGCGTACGAGACCGGCGACTGGGAGGGTAAGGACCCGCACCTGTTCGGTGTCTCGACGCTGTGGGTGTCGGCGGCCGCGGAGATGCCGCACTGGTACGGCGACCCGGTCACCGCCTCGTGGACTCTCACCTCCGGCACTTCGGGTTCCACCTCGGCATTCGAGCACCCTGGCAATCCGGGGGATGTGGTGATCCACCCGCGGTGGTCGCTCAACGCCCCCGCGAAGTGGACTATCCCGGACCCGTCCCTCGGGCAGGAGGTCGACTTCCAGCGGCCGCCCGGCGCCGACGCCGACAAGGACTTCCCGGTGGTGCAGCTGCTGGCGGGCGAGGACCTGATGATCAACACCAACGGCGACAAGGCATTCATGCTCACCCACGACGGCGGGATGGGGCCGTGGATGCGGTCCAACGGCGCGGAAGCCATCTACCCCGTGGCGCCGCACACCGAACCGTTCGAGACCACCGTGTCGGTGACCAATGCGGTACCCGGCGTGACTGCGACGATCGAGTGTGACCGCTGGTTCTCCAGGCCGTTCGGGGTCTCGCTATGACGGCGCTGCTCAGCCACGACGAGATCTGCGCGGGCGCCCTCGCCCGCCAGGACCAGCTCGATGCGATGCGCCGCGCCCGCCCGCTGCCCCGGCTCTGGACGAACAAGGAGGACGGCTCCCCCGGGCTCGTCCTCATGGGCGCCGTGAAGGACTCAATCTCCGGCGAGTTCCCGTGGCGCCGGAACCAGTTCGGCACCACCGGCACGCTCCGGTTGCGGATGGACCACTACCTGTCTCGGTGGCTGATCTCGATCCCCGACGACCCTGAGGCCAAGAAGAACGTCGTCATCACCGTCGACCACTACGGCGGCAAGGTCCGCTGGTCGGGAATCCTGAAGTACTTCAAGGCCGTCAAGAAGGCCGGGCTCTGGTACCTCGACATCACGTTCGTCGATGACCTACAGTACCTGCAGTTCATGCTCGGCGCCCCGAATCCGTTGCTGCCGATCCCCATCTTCCAGTTCCCCCGGGTCCTGCCCTTGTTCGGGCCGGCCAAGTGGGCCATCTCGATGATGATCCTGCTGAACCTGATCCGGCTCGAAGGCAACCTCTGGACCCTGCCCGACGACCCGTTCGCCGCGGGGAGCTGGGGCGGCCTGTTCGACTGGTCGAGCTGGCAGGTGCTGATCAAGGCTAAGCCGATCGACCTCGACGACTCGTCGATGTGGACGCTGATCGCCACCCGCATGAACCGGATGGACCAGATCATCGAGAACGCCCTCGACGACGCGCAGCTGACCATGCGGTACCGGCGCATCCTCACCGTGGATGGCGAGACCTCCGACGTGCCGGGCGTGCCCGAGGTCGCCAACGGCGCGCTCGTGCTGGAGGTGGTGGACACCTCCGGCTACTACTCCCCGGACGGCACTGCCACCGGGGGCGGCCTGGCTGGCGGATTCGCGCGGACCATCCAGGGCTTCGCGAGCGGGTTCGTCGAGGACGTGCAGACCTTCACCGGAGACCCGCAGTCCTGGCCGGCCAGCTACTACGACCCGAACTATCTCGGGCCGGGTGATCCGACGCGGACGTGGATCGTGATCCGGGACTCGAAGTACTCGGCGGTGGAGACCTCGGAATGGACGTGGGGTCCAGCGACGGCGGTGCGGGCGATCGTCGGCGGCGACAACCCGCTCGTGGACCAGCTCGCCCGGCTGACGATCGAGTCCATCGGTGCGTTGATCGGCTACTTCCTGCTCGGAGGGTTCTCCGGGCTCGGGTCGATCGTCGCTGACGTGATCATGCCGTTCCTGGTCGGCACCATCCTGGCGTGGCTGCAGTGGCAGAACCACGGCCGCGCGCACCAGCTCGGCTGGGTGCATCTCTGGGAGGTGTTCGGGCAGGGCGCCGAGAACAACGCCTGGAGCCTCGGCGCGGTGGTGGCCCTGCGCGGGGCGTTCCTGGCGACCAAGAGCCAGTCGGCGCACGTGATGTCGCTCGGCTCCGGCGGCCGGTTCCTGCCTGGGCTGATGTTCATGCCCGGGGACCGGATCGGCTCCACCTTCGAACAGGCGACCTCGAAGATTCGCGTGGACCAGGTGGAGGAAGTGACCCTCGCCTGGGACTACGAAGGCGGAAACCCGCACGAGTACAAGGCGCAGATCGGTCAGGCCACCGCCGCGATGACGGTGGCCGAGCGGCAAGCCCGGCAGATCTCCTTCGCGTTGTCTGTGATCAGCAATATCGGCTGTCACATGGTGACCTAGATCACATTCTTTCCGATTTGGAGGTGAGCGCGTGGACGTTCGCGAGCTGATGGGGGCCTCAGCCCAGCTGCAGCAGGACGATGCCGACATGGCCGATCCGCGCCAGCATCTCGCCTGGGCGCTGATGTTCTTCCCGTCGCCGAATCCCCAGATGGGCGAGGTGCCGATTCAACCCGCCGTGCGCCCGCTGCTCTCGCAACTGCTGTGGGACCTGGGGTTCCGGCACAACCCCGAGTTGCAGACGAAGTGGTTCACCCCTGGTGACCACCCGGAAGGCGGCTGGCTCAACGTTCCGAACGTGGTGGACCGAGCGGGCCACGCCCAGTGGAAGGCGGCCCACTCCGACCCGGAGGCCGAAGCCGAGAAGTGGCGGGGCACCGCGGAGTCCCTGCTCGGCGTGCTGAACCCGAAGTTGGCAGGGCGGATCGAGAACATGACGCCCGACGAGCGGGCGGCTGCACAGGCGACGTACCGGCAACAGATGCCCGCCGCGTTCGACCGGCTCGCCGAGCTCAAGAAGCAGATGGAGGAGGGCGCATGACCGAGCAGGTTCTGCCCTACGACCGCAGCATCGTCCCGCAGGAGACCTACTGGTGGTGCGGGCCTGCCAGCTGCCAGGTGGCGCTCAACTCCCACGGCATCATCAAGTCCGAGCGCGAGCTGATGGGCGAGCTCGAGGAGCTGGAAGGCAACCGCGGCTGGGACGACCAGGACGGCACCGACTGGGTGGGGCAGATTACCACGGTCCTGAATCGGTACCTGCCCGGCTACGTCACCCGCTCGATGCCGAACGACCCACCGACCCGCGAGCAGGTGGACCTACTGTGGGGCGACATCGTGCGCTCCATCGACAGTGGGTTCGGGGTGGTCGCGAACATCGACGCCCCGCCGTCGAACTACCCGCGCGGGGTGAAGGGCAGCACCAGCCCGGCCTACGGCGGAGGCCGGGTCTTCCACTACTTCACGGTCATGGGCTACGACGACAACCCCGAGGCGCGGGCGGTGTGGATCGCGGACTCCGGGTTCCGGCCGTTCGGGTACTGGATGGCGTTCGATCAGCTCGCCACCCTCATCCCGCCGAAGGGGTACTCGGCCAACCCCACCGCGAAGAAGCAGCGGCCCGCCGACCTCGAGCTGACCAAGAAGTTCCCGTCCCGCTCGAAGTACCGGGCGAATGACGAGCCGGTCGATACCTTCGCCGGGCTCCTGCTGAACATCGACGCTCTCGTGCACGGCCGCTCCGTCGAAGGCCGCGGCTGATGGACGCCGGGACGCTGGCCCGCGCGATGGGCCAGACGCTGCCGCTGTCGCAGTACGCCCTGCTGGCCCCGGCCTTCAATGCGGCGATGGTCGCGGCCGGGTGCACGACGGTCGAGCGTGCAGCGATGTGGTGCGCCCAACTCGGGCACGAGTCGGTCGGGCTCAAATTCATGGTCGAACTCTGGGACCCGACCCCCGACCAGCGCACCTACGACGGGCGCATGGGCAACGGCCCGGGCGAGGGCTACCGGTACCGCGGCCGCGGCCCCATCCAGATGACCGGGAAGAACAACTACCGGGCGTGCTCGCAGTGGGCGTTCGAGCGCGGCCTGGTGCCGACGCCGACGTTCTTCGTCGACGACCCCGACACCGCCGCGGATCTCACCTACGGGTTCATCGGCGCCGTCTGGTACTGGACCGCCGCCCGGCCGATGAACAACTTCGCCGACCGCCGCGACCTGGAAGGCGCGACCCGCGCCATCAACGGCGGCCTCAACGGTCTCGATGACCGGCGCCGCCGCTGGAACATCTGCCTCGCATTGGGCGAGGCGCTGCTGCCGACCGAAGGAGATGGCATGTCCGCAGCCGATGACGAGCTGACCAAGAAGTTCCCGTCCCGCTCGAAGTACCGCAGCTACGGCCCGAACGGCGAGGAGGTCTTGGTCGACACCGCGGTCGGGTTCCTCCTGAATATCGACGCTCGCATCCACGAGGAGCACGTCGAACGCGAGGCCCGCAACGGCGCCCAGTGGGCGATCGACCTCGTGCGGCGCGAGGCCGCCAAGACCGACCCGGTGGACGAGAGCGCCCGCGCGCTGCTCGCCGAAATCGAAGGAGCGAAGAAGTGAATCCGCTGCGCTACAAGCCGTCCCAGATCGCCAAGTTCCTCGTCGCCCTCCTCGGCGGCATCGTCGGCCTGCTGGGTGTCGCGGCTGACACCTTCGCCACCGGGATGCTGGCGTCGGTCGGGCAGTGGGCGACCACCGGCGCGCTCGTCATCACCCCGATCTGGGTCTTCTTCCAGAAGGTCGAGCCCTGGATCGGGATGGTCGACAACGGCTTCCCCGATCTGGGCAGCGGGCGTGACTAGTGCTCCTGTTCCTGCTCTCGCAGGCACAGCCGATGGAGCCGGTCAGCGGCACCCTCGTCCAGTACGGGGCGGTGGGGATCATCGCGCTGGTTGCGCTCACGGCGGTCGCGGTCATGTGGAAGCGCATGTCGCAAATGAACGACGCGGAGCGCGCCCGCGGCGACCGGCTCGAAGCCGAGTTGCTCGGGCAGAACAAGCTCATCTCCAGTGAATTCTCCGGCGTTCTGGTTCGGGCGACAGAAGCCATGAGAGAGGTAACGGACATGCTCAGGCATCGGGATCGGGGCGATCGCTGATGACGGAGAGACGTGATGTGGGCGCCCTGCTGGCGCAGACCCGCAAAGCACTCGACGTATTCGAGGCTCATCTGAACAGGTTTTCCGACGTGCTCGACGAGCTGGAAGCGGAGACGGCTCGGCAGCGGGACGAGCCGCGGAGGCGGAGAGGGCAAGGGTGGCTGTGAGGTGGCGTCGCGGACGTGCGCCGGAGGGCACTGACCCGGAACACGTTTTCAAAGAAGTGCGCGAAGTGGAGACCCAGCTTCGCGTCTCACTGGGGATCTTCAAGGAGTACTTGACCGAGCTCGAGGCGGAGATACGACAGCCGCAGGAGGAGGTGTAGTAGATGCCGGACCGTGCAAGCGAACTCGCTGCGACTCTCGAGAGTACGGAGCGTGCCGTGCAGGAACTCACCGAGAAGATCTCGATCAACGAGGCGGCGATCCGACGGGCGAAGTTCGCCGCGAACACCGCGCTGGTCGCGTTCGTGCTCGCCCTGGTGGGCATCGCGCTGATCGGGCTGGGCCTGTTCCGAATCGACAGCAACCAGGACCAGATCAATACCCTGCAGTCCGAGCAACAGGTGCAGACCGACCGGAACAAGATCGCGACCTGCGCCATGGTCGCGCTCTTCCTGCAGTTCGAGCCGCGCACTCTGTCGAACCCGGCGTACACCGAGGAGCAGAAGGCCGAGCAGGTCCAGGCCTACGCCCGGCTGCGCCAGACCGGCATCGACCTGGGGTGCGAGGGTTCGTGACCCTGCGCCTCGGCAAGCTGCCAGCGCGGATCAACTCGGTCCACTTGCGCTTGTCGACGTACCTGAACGTGCCCGCGGTCAGCCCGCTGATCCCGGCTGCGTTCGTCCCCGAGCTCCCGGACCTGCCGATGCTCGGCGCCGACGAGACCGCCTGCGGGGTGTGGGCCGGGTTCGCCTACGAGGTCACTCTCGCCAGCCGGGAGGCCGGTGCCGAGGTCGGGTTCTCGGCGGGATCGGTGCTGTCGGACTACACCGCTGCTGTGGGCTACGACCCCGCTGACCCGCGCACGGACGTCGGCTCGGACCTCCAGGTCGCCGCCTCCTACCGGCGCCGCATCGGGGTCCTCGACAACACCGGCCGCCGGCACCGGGTCGGGGCGTACGCCACCCTCACCATCGGCGACCCCGACCAGCTCGCCGCGGCAGCGTTCATCTTCGGCTCCGTCGGCGTCGGCCTGCGCCTCCCCGGTCACGCCCTCGACGACCTCGCCGCCGGGCGGGCGTGGGAGTCCCGGCAAGGGCTCCCGGCGGTCGTCGGATGCCACTACGTGCCCGTCGTCGGCCGCGCCGAGAACGGGAACTTCCTCGCCCTCGCCTGGGGGCGGGTGCAGGAGATGTCGCCCATGTTCTACCGCCGGTACTGCGACGAGGTTCTCGTCTACTTCAGCGAGGAGTTCATGACCGCACCCGCCAGTCCGCCCGGCTTCGACCGCGCGCAGCTGCTCATCGACCTGCAGGCGTTCACTCGGCGATGACCACCCCGAATCCCGGTGGGCTGCAGCCAGGCCAGTGGGGTGTCACCGGCGACGGCTCGATACCCGCCAAGTCCAGCCACACCGAGGGCAACGTCAAGACGACGCTGCAGAACGACTTCAGCAGCAACCAGTTCTCGGGGCTCGGCGGCGGACTGATCGCCATGGTCGTCTCGTTCATCGGCGCTGGTATTGCGGCCATCCTCGGCGGCTTCGCTTCGGTGCTGGACGCCATCAACGGCACTGTCAACGACTCCTATGTCGCGCAGTTGCCGACGATCACCGATCACAGCCAGCGCCTCGCTGACGTGGAGGAGCAGTTCTACCAGCTCGTCCTGCAGGGGAACGCCATCGTGTTCATCGACGGCGATACCTACATTCCCACCCCGGGCGTGCTGTCGGTCGACATCATCCTCATCGCAGCAGGAGCGGGCGGGGCCGCGGGCCGCTGGGACGTGCTGGCGGACTCGCGCTCCGGCGGTGGTGGCGGTGGCGGCGGGGGCGAGGTGCACGACTCCATCCCGGCCGCGCTCCTGCCCGTGGACGGCTCCGGCAACTTCCTGCCGATCCCTATCGAGATCGGGACGGGCGGCACGGGCGGCACGGGGTCGGGCAGTCCCGGCCAGGGTGGTGGCAACACCGACTTCGGGTCAGGGGAGTCGATGCTGTCGGCGATCGGCGGCAACGGCGGTGCCGTGCTGGCCACCAACGCCGGCTCCCCCGGCGGCATCGGCGGCGTCGGCGTCATCGCCGGTGGCGCGGGCGGGCGGGGCGCCGCGGGCAACGGGGGCATCTCCGCGACCAACGGCGGCAATTCCTCCTCGACGGAAAAGATCGCGGGCGGGGGCGGCGGGGGCGGTGGTGGCGGGACGCCGATCTGGTCGGCGATGCTCGGCGGCGGCGGTGGCATCTCCCCGGGCGGATCAACCCCGGGTGCCGCAGGAACTGTCCCGTCGACCCTCGTTACCACCGGCGGCGGCGGAGGAGCCGGCGCGAACAGCGGCAATGCCCGCGCGGGCAACGGCGCCAAGCCAGCCGGTGGCGGCGGTGGCGGGTACGGCGGCAGCGGCGCATCGACCAACGGCGGCCACGGCGCCAACGGCATCGCCTTCATCGTGGAGAGGTTTACCTGAGTGGCGAACGCCACCACGAACTTCCGCGTCTACACCGGCTCGGCGACGTGGACCAAGCCCGCCCGCTGCCGCCGCATCGACGTGCTCATACGCAGCGCCGGGGGGGCCGGGAGCGCCAGCGTCGGCGGCGGAGGCGGGGCGGCGGTGCTCATCCGACGCATCGACGCCGCCGACCTGGACGCCACGGTCGCGGTGGTTGTCGGCGCGGGCGGGACGTCAGGGGGCGATGGCGCCGCCTCGGCCTTCGGGGACATCGTCGCGCCCGGCGGCAAGGGCGGCAGCAACGGCGGAGCCGGGTCCGTGGTCGCGGGAATGCGCGGCGGCAACGGCGGAGCCGCAGGCCAACCGGGGGAGTCGGTCAGCTCCGGCGTCATCCGGCAACTCGCGGGCGGAGGCGGAGGGGCAGGGTCCGGCTCTACAGGCGGGCGCTCCGGTCGCGTGGCCGCCGGGGTGAGCAACCCGCCCTTCTGGCAGTGGTGCCAGTCCGGCGGCGGCGGCAACGCAGGCCAGGCAGGGGGGTTCCCCTGCGGAGGTGGCGGTGCCGGAGCGGCCGGAGCCGCAGGGGTCGTGACCGTCATCGAGTACATCGCTCCCGAGGTGTGAGGAGAAGACATGCCCATTGCCCATGACCTCGGCGAAGCGAGCAGCTTCATCGGCCGAACCCGGCACTACCGCCTCGACCCCCCGGTCGTGGTGGACGGCCGCAGCCATGACCACGTGGTGCTGGCGATCACCCCTCGCATGTACAAGGCCTCGGCGGAAATCCGGGCGTACCCGGCGACGGAGTTCGGAACGTGCGCGGAGGTGACGCTGTCGCGGAGGGTCGGGTCGTTCACGCTCCGCGACGACTACGTCCCCGGCGACGAGGCCTACGAGGACGGCGTGCGCTGGCTGTCGCTTCAGCACCTCGGCGGATACGAGGTGGCGAAGTGACCGTCATCAGCGAAGCCGTCGAAGACATCGCCGGCGCCGACGACACCACGTCGTTCATCTTCGCCGTCCCCGCCCTCCGGGACTCCGGCACGGGAATGGTGACGACTCGCACGATCCGGCTCAAGGCGCACGGCGGAGTGCTGACCACTCCCGATCTGCAGCCCGGACCGGCCGACGTGTCCGTGGGGCTGAAGACCTACCACATCGAGATCCCCGACTGGCCGACCTCGATCCGTCTCTCTCCGCTGATCGCCGCGGCACTCCCGGTAGCACCGGCGGAGGAGATCGGCGCCGTGCGTAACGGCGGCGGGGTCGCCATCGCCAAGCGCCACACCCTCGCCGAGTACGAGGCGCTGCCCTCCATCGACCCCGAAACCCTCTACGTCGTCCCCGAATAGGAGCCACCCATGGCCGTCACCGCCAACCTCTACGGGCTCGCCCTGCAGTCCGCGTTCAACAAGGAGATCGACTGGGACAGCGACACCATCAAGGTGATGCTGTGCACCAGCTCGTACACCCCGAACCAGGACACCCACCGGTACAAGTCGGACGTGACCAACGAAGTCACGGGCACCGGCTACACCGCGGGCGGCGCCACGCTCACCTCGCCGACGTTCGCGTACACCTCGGGCACCAACACCGTCACCCTCGACGCGGCGGACACCTCGTGGGCGAACTCGACGATCACCGCCCGTTACGCGGTGATCTATGATGCCACCCCGGGCTCGGATGCGACCCGCCCGCTGATCGCGTTCGTGGACTTCGGCGCGAACGTGTCCACCACGGCCGGAACGTTCTCTATAGTGTGGGACGCAACGGGCATTGTGAATCTTTCTGCCGCCTAGCCCATGGCCCTCTTCTCCCGCGGTGAGCGGGTTGCCCGCCTCTACCTCGGCGAGGAGCGCATCGCACGCGCCTACCTGGGCGAGAAGCTGGTGTGGTCAGACCTGACGCTCGGTGTCGTGGGAGTGGTGGCGGCCGCCGCGTCGGCGGTCGCGCTCGCCCCCGCAGTGACGCCGGGCTTCGCGGCCGTCCCGGCGACCGCCCAGGCTGCTGCCGTCACTCCGGTGGTGTCGGCGCACGTCTCGGTGACCTCGGTGCGCGCCCGCGCCACAGCGAGTGTCGTGCGGCCGGACCTGCCAAAGGTCGCCGCTGCGGTGAAGGCGGTCGCCACCGTCACCGCCCCGGCGCCGACGTATCGGCAGACTGAGGAGATCAACGTCCCGCCCGCTACGGGGTCTGCGGTCGTGCTGGTGCCGACGATCGGTATCAGCAGCCCACCCGCTGTGGCGACGGCTGTCGCTCCCGCACCGACGCTGGGCGCGGACGCGCTCCTCGTCACTGTGGCCGCGACGGGCGCCGCGATGGCGCCGAACCCCGCCTACGCCATCGGCGTAACGGCCACAGCGGCAGCGTCCAGCTCCGGCGCGAGCGCGCCGACCGTCTTCGCCGCGTCCACGGTGCAGTCCGCAGCAGCAGCGGGGTCGGCGGCGGCGCCTCCTCCGGCCGTGGGGACCGCGGTGGTCGTGCCGGTCGTGACCGCGACTGCGCAGGCGATCGCTCCGGCCCCCTCGGCTGGCGGGGTGGTGTCGACCGTGATGACCACGGCGTCCGTCGTGACCCCTGCTCCCGCCGTCTCGGCTACCGGCATCGTCGCCGCGGTGCCTGCGATTGGCAGCGCGACTACCCCCACGCCGACCGTGTTCTCCAGCGGACCGGGCGGCATGGTCAAGAACGGCGAGGCCACCGTCCCGAACCTCACGGCGGAGGTCGCGGGCTGGACGGCCGAAGCGGGGTCGACGCTCTCCGGGAATGCGCTGGTAGTCAGTGGGGCACGGACGGGCGTGAAGGTCGGCCTGAACGTCTGGATCCAGCGAAGGACCATCAGCTCCCGGTCGGCGCAGGTGTTCATCTACATCGACGGCGTCCAAGCCGCAGCGGGGACCGCGACAAGCCTCGCCACGAACAACACGTGGCAGCAATTCACGCTGGAGACCGGCGTCATCAACCTCGCCAACGGTGCGCTCATCACGGTGCGCGCGGTGGCGTCGGGCTCGAACGTGTTCCTGCAGGACGCTACCGGGTGGTGCCGCATCGTGACCTGACCTGCGCTACCCAGTGGCGGCGGTCAATGCCACGGCCCTTCAGGGCTTATCGAGACCTGCGCTCCACCGAAGGGGTAGACCTTCTCGTTGACCTGAGCGAAACCCACCTGGAACCACAGTTGCACGTTCCCGGATTCGGGCATGTACAGGTCGGTCAGCATGACCACCTGTAGGTCGCTGGGGAATCGGATGTCCTTGAAGCCGTTCACCTGGCCACGCTTGGACAGCACGTGGTTGCGGACCACGTTCTGGGCTTTTTCGATCAGGACGTCCTTGTCCGGCGGCTCGGAGACGTATGCGGTCGTGCCCAACGTAGTGGACGTTCCAGCGGGCCCGACGGTCGTGGTGGCCGGGCTTGCGCTGTCGCTGCCGGCGCATCCTGTGAGCAGTAGGGCCGCCCCTGCGAGGACGGCGAGAGCTGTCCATCTTCCCCTGGTCATGGGAGGGGACGGTACAGGCAAGGGGCGGGGCTCGAGCCGGATTGCCGGGTCAGTCGATCGATCGACGGTGGAGTTCGACGCGCACGGAGCCGGGATCGATCACGAACGGCGCTGGCGGCCGAGGTGGAGCGATCCGTTCGCCATCGTGGCGGCCACCGACGATCACCCCGTCGGAGATTGGCCCGGACCAGTCGCCGGTCTCGTCGCTGTAGCTCCACTCGAAGGGGATGGAGATAGTAGGCCAGCCGCCGCCCTCTCCCGAGCGGGTGTAGCCGCTGCTGCCGATCTCCTCGCTCATTCGACCCACTCCGATCGGAAGCTGGGGTGACTGGACCAGATCGTGGCGACCGGAACCAGGATCATCAGCTCGTATGCCTCGGACGCGGACGGGTCGCCGCACTCGTGGCCGATGTCGCCCGCGCGCTCGACCACCTTCCGCAGCCCCGCGCACCGGAGCAGGGTCGCGGGCGGGGAGTTCGCGGTGATCTGCGCGGTGTGCCCGTTCCGCGGCGGGTGGTAGCTGAATCCGGCGTTGGGATCGCCATCGTCGGGCCCGTCGAGGATGGCGATCCCTTCCTCGCAGAGGTCGATGGCGTGCCACTCGCCCCCGCCGAGAGCCTGAGCGCGCTGCTCCTCCTCGGCGATCCGTGCCTCGATGAACTCAGCGATGTCCATGGTCCCCATTCTCCCAGCTCTCGCGCTACGGTGCGGTCGTGACCCGCGATGGCATCCAGTACCCAGCGGTCTCCGACCCACCCACCCCGGTCTGGGTGAACCTCGACCACCTGTTCCCCCGCTTCCCGGACATGCCCCGCCACCCCAACGGCGCTGGGGTCGAGTTCTCCGGTGTCGTGCCGGGGGTGCTGTTCCGGCGCATCCCGGCGGTGACGGGGGAGTGGATGGGGCTGGTGGACTACACCGTCCCCTACGCCGACGGACGGCCACCGTTGGAGATGCGGCAGCAGTTGGTGCCGTTCGACCGGGACGGCGAGCACTGGATCCTGCGGCCACGCACCGACGACCCTGCTTGACCCTTGCGCCCCCTCAGCCTTCGTGGCGGAGGGGGCGCTTTCGTGTGTCCGGGGTCAGGCGACGGGCCGTGAGGAGGAGCTGCCTGCCGACGGCGACGACATCACATCCACGGCAGGCAGGGAGGCGGCGACGATCGGCACCGAGGTCATGCTCTGGATGCACTGGTCGAGGCTGTCGATGACAAACCTCTTGATACCGCGGCCGTGGTAGGCCCCGGAGGCGAACTCTCGCCACGTGATCGGGAACGGAATGTCCACCCCCAGTCGCCTGGCCGTATCCGCGACGAGCTGAGCCTGTTGGCGATCGGGCACGACGATGTAGGCGTCCAGCTCGGCCGCCTCGCGGATCATGGCTGTCGTCTTGCCGAACTGGCGGCCGCCGCTCACGAAGTGGATCATGCCCGCACCTCCTCGGAGAGAGTCCACCCGGCGGCGATCACGTGGCGGGCGGCCTTCTCCACCCGCAACCGGGCCAGCTTCTCCGCCCGGTCCTCGAAGTCCACCCAGTCCCCATTGCGGAAGAACTCCCGCTCGTCCTCGGGCCAGTGCTGGACTTCGCGGCCCCGGTCGAACAGGGACTCCCCGAGCAGGTCGGCCAGGCGGGCAACCTCAGCGGCGGCCGGGCCGCGCGATGCTGCCTCGCTGTCACTGGCGGGAGGCCAGGCGACGTCCGGGAACTGCTCGCGCAGGAATGCGTCATACCCGGCGTGCTGTGCCGCGAGTTCGATCAGCGCGCGGTCGGGCTCGCCGGGCAGGTGATGGACGGTGAGCGGCAGGTGGTTGCTCCAGACGACGCGGACGCCGGGCAGGTTGCCCGCCATGTACGCACCGCGGGCGTCGATGAGTATGTCGTCGGTGAGCACCGATATCCAGCCCATGTGGTCGCGCAGAACCGTGCGCGTGGGAAGGGCTTGGAGCTGGGGGATTGAGGTCACCTGATCCCCGGTCGCCAGGGCTGTCGGCTGGCAGGCGGATGCCTCGGTAGAATCTGTCATGGCTGAATCCTCTCGCGATTCGGTCGGTGGCCGGGGTGTTCCAAGCGCCTCGGCCACACCTATTTTACCAGCTCACAAGGGGATTCAAGACCTCAACACCCAGCGTCCAGCTCCTCGAGCTTCGCCGCGGCGATGGCGTACACCCCGCAGTCCTCACCGGAGTGCACCACCCCCTGGAGGTCACCGTCCCTGGACGCGACGGCCAGGCGGGCGGGGGTGTCGGCCCACTCGGCTCGGCGACGCCGGAGCTCCAGGCTCACGGTCATCGGGCGTACGCCTGGCTGCGGTCGTCGGGCTGGACCTCACCGTTGCTGCACAGCCACCGGAACGCGGCCCCCTTGGCGGGGCATTCGCGTGCGTCGCAGTCGATGTACTGCTGCATGAGCCGGTGGGCGAGGACGCTGGTCAGCCGGTAGTGGGGCTTGATGTGGTTGCAGGACATGGGCAGTCCCCCTGCCGAGTCGGGTGTGGGGTAGCACCCGGCGCCCTGGGAAACCGAATCGCATGGCTACGAATGGTGGCCTCCACGGGGGCGTGGCGCCGGATGCTGAATTCACATTCGCACCCAACGGTCTGGAAATGGAATGGCACTTCCGGTGTCCTGCTACCGGAAGTGCCACGCATGTAATTCGGACCAGTCAGTATTCGAGCATCACGAAATCCGCCAGCTCCCGCATTTCCTCGGTCAACGTCCGCCGTTTGCAGATCACCGTGGAGAGAATGTCGCGGGCGTACCGCTGCTGCGGAAGCCACTCCGGCGCCAGCACCCGCACCTCCTGTATCACCCCGATCGCCTCCGGCAGCTGCCCGAGTTGGGTGTGGGCGCTCGCAACGTCCAGCCGGTGCCGTAGCCGGTTGGCTGCCGTGGGCTCCAGCGCGGCCGCCGGGGTGGACTCCGCGATCGCCAGCACCTTGTCCGGGCGCTCGGCGATGGCGTGGCTCTCCGCGCAGATGTGCGCCACGGAGATAGGCCCGAAGGTCTTCATGGTGGAGCGGTCGGCGTAGACCTCCCGGCCGACGAGCTGGGCGGCGGCGCGAGCGAAGGACAGGGCGTCCTGCGCTTCGCCGGGCTGGTTGTCGCGGACGGCGGCGTTGGCGACCCTGGTGTACAGGCGGGCCCAGATGGACAGCTCACGGTGGGTGGCGCGGGAGATGCGGGGCTCCACGTCGTCGGCCCACCGGATCGCCAGGCTGCGGGCCTCGTCGAGGCGGCCCTGCCGCAGCAGCGTCCAGAGCAGGGTGTCCACGGCGGCGGCGGCGTCGTTGCGGTCGTCGGCGGAGTCGACCGCTCGAGCGAGCGCTGCCTCCGCGTCCTCGAACTGGCGGGTTTGGGTGAGCATCCACCCGGCAAGGTTGAGGATGCGGGACCGTAGCGCCCGCCCGTCCTCGAGGGAGTCCCCGTCGCGGATGAGGCCGGGCAGGACCGCGGCGACGTCGGTGTACCGGTTCTCCCCCAGCATGGGGCGCAGGCTGCGCAGGCGGGCCTCCACCTCGGCGGGGGACGCGGGAATCTCGGGGCCTTCGATCTGGCCGACGAGCGCCCGCCGGGTGGGCTCCCACAGTTCCCGGGTGTCGGGGTCCGCGTTCTCGGTGTCGTCGCGGGTTTGGAGGTCGGAGGTTCGCACGCGCAATCCGACTGCGAGCTTGCGCAAGGTCTCCAATCTGACGTCGGTCCTTTCTCCTTGTTCGATTTTGCGGATCAGGGAAATGGACACGCCGGATTCGGTGGCGAGTTCCTTTTGGCTGAGTCCGCTTCGCTTACGGATCGATTGCAGGCGGTTGCCGAGTTCCACACTCATGTTCTCCACGCTACGACTGGTCGGGGTTTGGGGGCAGGGTTTGACGCGGGGTGGGTAGACTCGCGGGGTCGCGGCTCCCACACTCGTCGCGCAGGGAGAGGGCCGGTCCGGGTGTACGGGTCGGCCCTCTTCGCTGCGTTGGTTGCAAGCTTCTTGGCATGTCGCCCGGACGTGTAAAGATCCGGGCCGATCCTTGACAGGTAGTGGACTACTCGGGCTCAGCGCACGCCGTCGCGGATCTGGTAGATGCGGTTGCGGTGCAGTCCCGCCGCCTCCCCGATCTTGATGACCGACACCCCGTCGTCGATGGCGCGGCGGATGAGCGCGTCCCGGTCGGTGACCGCCTGGTCGATGGCGCGGGCAGCGTCGGCGATCTCGTCCAGCACGGCCGGGGTGTAGGTCTCGGCGCCCCGGCGGGCGGCCTCGGCGATGAACTCGGCGTCCTCGTTGGAGACCTCCACGTCGGGCGCCTGTCCACCCTCGGGCACGTCGTAGCCGCACTGGGCCGCGTAAGTCGTCGCGATGGTGAGCGCGGCGTCGCGGTCGATGTCGAGGTCGGTGGCGATCTGGTCGGCGAGGTCCTTGATCTGCGTCATGGCACCATCATGCCCAGCGCGCTAGGCAATGTCAAGCACGCTGGGCATCCCGGTCACCGCTACCTGCCCGCCCTGCTTCTCCAGCCACTCCCGCACCGGCCCGAGCTGATCCACCACCAACCCCACCTCGTGCCGCAGGGTCGGGACCGCGGCGGGTGGGGCGGTGAACGACAGGGTGATGGTCTCCATGCGGGCTCCAGACGGGCGGGGCGGGTGATACCCCTCATCGTCACATCTCGGACGAGATCTACCACGGCATCACCTACTCCGACAGCATCGGCGGCACCTCCTCGGCCTGGGAGAGCTCGCGGGCGGCGGTGGTGATCGGCTCGGTCTCGAAGTACTTCTCCATGACCGGCTGGCGGCTCGGCTGGATGCTCGCCCCGGCCGGGCTGCGCCCCGCGCTGCAGCGGCTTGCCTCGAACATGACGGTCTGCCCGCCCGCCATCTCGCAGTACGCGGCGGTGCACGCCTTCGGCGCGGAGGCCAAGCGCGAGCTCGACGGCCACGTGCGGCGCTACGCCACCAACCGGCGGCTGCTGCTGGAGGGGCTGCCGAAGATCGGCATCACCGATCTGGCCCCGGCCGACGGCGCCTTCTACGCCTACGCCGACGTCGGCCACCACACCAGGGATTCGCTGGCCTGGTGCGCGGAGGTGCTCGCGCACACCGGCGTGGCGCTGGCGCCCGGCCTCGATTTCGACACCGCGCGCGGGCACCGCACGGTTCGCTTCTCGTTCGCCGGCGCGACCGCCGATATCGAGGAGGCGCTGGCCCGCCTCGGCCCCTTCCTGAACCGCTGAAACACCCTGTCTCAGCACCGTTGTCCGAAGTAGCTGGCCGGCAACAACTTTGCGCAGTACGGCACCGCGGGGGGCCCGATCGGGTAAAAATCGGGTAACTGTGTTCTTCCTCTTTCGATTTCGCACGGATGTATTGATGACGACTGGCACGATGGCACGGTGATAACCGCGACGACCCCGAAAGGCGAACGGCGTCGCCAGGCTCTGGTTGCAGCCGCCGCAGAGCTCCTGCTCGAAGGCGGTTTCGAGGCGGTGCGGCACCGATCGGTCGCAACCCGCGCCGACCTGCCACTGGCATCGACGACGTATTACTTCGAATCGCTCGAGGATCTGATCGCACGCGCGGTCGAATTCGCGGGCAACGCCGAGGTCGACGGCATGCGCAGGCGGGTCGGCGAGGTGAGCCACCGCCGCAGGGGCGCCGAGGCGACCGTCGACCTGGTGCTCGACCTGCTGGTCGGCCCGGAGGGCACCGACGACGGCGCGCGCGGCAGGCTGATCGCCCGCTACGAGCGCTCTGTCGCCTCCGCCAGGCACCCCGAGCTACGCGGCGTGCAGCTCCGACTACGCCAGCAGCTCGACGAGCTGCTCGCCGACGTGCTGCGCCGCTCCGACCGGGTGGTCCGGCAGGAGCAGCTGCGCAGGCTGGTGGCGGTGGTGGACGGCGCGGTGGTCGCCGCGCTCGGTGAGATGAACCCGGAGCCGCGCCGGGCGGCGCGCGGCGCGCTGCTCGAGGTGATCGACATCGTCGCCCCGGCGACGTCCCAGCAGCCCGATCGGCTCCGGTCACTAGACTGACCGGACGTGACCACTGCCGAGACCGCCCCCGCACCCGAGAACACCGCGCCCGGCCGGGTGCCCAACGTGCTCGCGACCCGCTACGCCGGGCCCGAGCTGGTGCGGCTGTGGTCGCCGGAGAACAAGATCGTGCTGGAGCGCAGGCTCTGGCTGGAGGTGCTGCGCGCGCAGTCCGAGCTCGGCGTCGACGTGCCCGCCGAGGTGGTCGCCGACTACGAGCGCGTCATCGACCGGGTCGACCTCGGCTCGATCGCCGCGCGCGAGCGGGTGACCAGGCACGACGTCAAGGCCAGGATCGAGGAGTTCAATGCCCTGGCCGGCCACGAGCACGTGCACAAGGGCATGACCAGCCGGGATCTCACCGAGAACGTGGAGCAGCTGCAGCTCCGGCTCTCGCTGGAGCACGTGCACGCGCACGGCGTCGCGGTGGCGGCCCGGCTGGCCGAGCGCGCCGCCGAGTACCGCGCCCTGGTGATGGCCGGGCGCTCGCACAATGTCGCCGCGCAGGCCACCACGCTCGGCAAGCGCTTCGCCTCGGCCGCCGACGAGCTGCTCATCGCGCTCACCCGGCTGCGCGAGCTCATCGACCGCTACCCGCTGCGCGGCATCAAGGGCCCGATGGGCACCGCGCAGGACATGCTCGACCTGCTCGGCGGCGACCCGGAGAAGCTGGCCCGGCTGGAGCGCCAGGTCGCCACGCACCTCGGCTTCGGCACCGTGCTCACCAGCGTCGGCCAGGTGTATCCGCGCTCGCTCGACCACGATGTGCTCTCGGCGCTGGTGCAGGTGGGCGCGGGGCCGTCGTCGTTCGCGCACACCGTGCGGCTGATGGCCGGGCACGAGCTGGTCACCGAGGGGTTCCAGCCGGGGCAGGTGGGCAGCTCGGCCATGCCGCACAAGATGAACACCCGCTCCTGCGAGCGGGTGAACGGCCTGCAGGTGGTGCTGCGCGGGTACGCCTCGATGGCCGCCGAGCTGGCGGGGGCGCAGTGGAACGAGGGCGACGTCTTCTGCTCGGTGGTGCGCCGGGTCGCGCTGCCGGACGCCTTCTTCGCCATCGACGGCATGATGGAGACCTTCCTGACCGTGCTCGCCGAGTTCGGCGCCTACCCGGCGGTGGTCGCCCGCGAACTCGACCGCTACCTGCCGTTCCTCGCCACTACCCGGATCCTGATGGCGGCGGTGCGCGCCGGGGTCGGGCGGGAGACGGCGCACGAGGTCATCAAGGAGCACGCGGTCGCGGTGGCGCTGGCCATGCGCGAGCAGGGGCGCGAGCCCGACCTGCTGGACCGGCTGGCCGCCGACGACCGGCTGCCGCTGGACCGCGCCGCGCTGGATGCCGCGCTCGCCGACAAGTCGGCCTTCGTCGGCGCCGCCGACGCCCAGACCGGCGCTGTCATCTCGGCGGTCGAGGAGCTGGTGGCCCGCTACCCCGACGCGGCCCGGTACACCCCCGCGCCGATCCTCTGAGCACGCGGACGCGGCGCCTCGCCGCCCGTTTGCGCGCGATGGCGGCGCAGTCGCGAGCCGTGGCGCCGCGGTCACGGGCCGTGCGCGCGCTGCGCCGATTCGCGCTGCGCCATAGTGGTGCCGTGAACCCGTACACGATCTTCGCCGACATCATCGCCGGGCGGGCCCCGGCCAGCGTGGTGTACGACGACCCCGACGTGCTCGCCTTCCTCGACATCCGCCCGGTCACCCCCGGCCACCTGCTGGTGGTGCCGAAGGTGGTGACGCGCAACCTCGCCGAGCTCGACCCCGCGCTCGGCGGCAAGCTGTTCCAGGTGGGGCAGCGGCTCGCGGCGGCGCTGCGGGCGAGCGAGGTCGGCTGCGACGGGGTGAACTTCTTCCTGGCCGACGGGGTGACCGCGGGCCAGGAGGTGTTCCACGTGCACCTGCACGTCATCCCGCGCACGCCGGGCGACGGGTTCGGGCTGCGCGCCAGGGCCACCTCCCCGCCGCGCGCCGACCTGGACTACCTCGCGGGCTCCATTCGCGGCGCGCTCTCCAGAGCCTAGGTTCTGCGGAAGACCCGGAGCACCGCGATCACCACCAGGGTGGCGGCCAGGAGCGCGGCGCCGAGGATCACCGGCCCGGCCGGGAAGCCGAGCACCTGCACCTGCTCGGTGCGGGTGATCCGCTCCCGGTGCTCGGCGTCGGAGTCGGCATCGGCGAAGGTGAAGTCGCTGGTGATGCGGGCGGGCTCGGCGATCGAGACGGCCAGCTCGGTGAGGTAGCCGGTGCGGCCCGCGGTGAGCTCGCGGAGCAGCGGGTCGTCGGGCTCGGTGAGCCGGCCGGCGAACTCCACATCGGTGAACTGGTGCGGCGCGTCCGGGTCGGCGCGGCGCACCCGGTGCTCGCCGAGCACGTAGAGCCGCACCGACTGCGGCAGCGTGGCCGCCGACGACATGCGCATGGGGTAGACCGGGGCGGTGGCGTCGAAGGTGAGCCGCACCGGGTCGAGCGCGCCGTCCAGGCCGTCCGCGCCGGTGAGCCGGATGGCCACGAACGACCACCCCTCCGCGAGGTAGGGCGCGAGCGTGTCGACGACCTCGGGGCGCATGCGGTAGCCGTTGTCGCGCAGCCAGTTCCGGACGCCGTCGAGGCCGCCGCCGGCGAGCGTGGTCGCCTCCAGCGGGCCGAGCGTGACCTTATTCAGCACCGTCGGCGCGGCCCCCGGCGCGGCGGCCGAGCCGAGCCCGTCGAAGTCGCCGGAGCCGAAGAAGTCCCGCTCGGTGACGATCTCCGGCGCGGTCCGCCGCTCGAGTTCGGTGAAGGTGTCCGCCGAGCCCGCGCTCACCGTGGCCGGCGCCGGGGTCGGCACCACCAGCGCCGCGCGGTCGCCGTCGGCGCGCAGCGCGAGCTGCATGAGGATGGTCTCGCGGGCACCGTCCCAGTGCACCAGCGCCACTTCGTTGTTGACCGTGGCGGTCTCGCCGGTGCCGGCGACGGCACCGCAGGCGCAGGCCGCCGCAGGCACCGCAGCCCCGCCGGTGAGCGCGGCGACCGCGAGGAGCAGGGCTGCCAGCACACCGGCCGGACGGGGGCGCGCCGCGAAAGCCATGGAGCGAGCGTAATGGAGGCCCGGCCTGCGATACTGGCGAAGCCGCCGCTGGCTGGGCCGACCGGGTGCGGGTGTCCCGCACGAGCACGGCATGGAGGCCGCGCGACAGTAGGGTGGTGCGCATGTCTGTCGAGAGTGTGCCGCCCCCCGTCGCGAAGACCGTGCCGACCGAGCGCGTGCAGCACGGCGACGTCGTGATCGACGAGTACGAGTGGCTGCGCGACAAGGACGACCCCGAGGTGATCGCCCACCTCGAGGCGGAGAACGCCTACACCGAGGCGAACACCGCGCACCTGGCCGAGCTGCGCACCGCCATCTTCGACGAGATCAAGGCCCGCACCCAGGAGACCGACCTCTCGGTGCCGACCCGGCTCGGGCAGTACTGGTACTACTCGCGCAGCTTCGAGGGCAAGCAGTACGGCGTGCACTGCCGGTGCCCGGTCGACCCGGCCGCCACCGGGCTCGACGCCTGGACCCCGCCGCAATTGGAGGCGGGCACCGAGATCCCCGGCGAGCAGGTGCTGCTGGACAGCAATGTGCTCGCCGACGGCCACGACTTCTTCGCGCTCGGCGCCTTCTCGGTGAGCAACGACGGCACCCTGCTCGCCTACTCCACCGACACCGTCGGCGACGAGCGCTACCTGCTGCGCTTCCTCGACCTACGCACCGGCGAGCAGCTCGGCGACGAGATCCCCGGCACGGCGCCGGGCGCCACCTGGTCGCTGGACGGCACGCACGTCTTCTACCAGACCGTGGACGAATCCTGGCGCCCGGACACCGTGTGGCGGCACCGGCTCGGCACCGTCGCCGCGGACGACGCCAAGGTCTTCCACGAGCCGGACGAGCGGTACTGGGTGAGCATCGGCACCACCCGCTCGGAGAAGTACCTGCTCATCTGGGTCGCCTCCAAGATCACCAGCGAGGGCTGGATGCTGGAGTCGGCCGACCCGGAGGGTGAGTTCCGGGTGATCCTGCCGCGCCGCGAGGGCGTGGAGTACAGCGTCGAGCATGCGGTGGTCGCGGGCGAGGACCGCTTCCTCGTCCTGCACAACGACGTGGTCGACGGCGTGAAGGCGGAGAACTTCGTGCTGGCCGAGGCTCCGGTCGGCGACCCCGCCGCGCTCACCCTGCTCATCGAGCACCGCGACGACGTGCGGCTGGAGGATGTCGACGCCTTCGCCGGCCACCTGGTGCTCGGCTATCGCAGGGAGGCGCTGAGCCGGCTCGCGGTCTGGCCGCTCACCGCCGACGGCTACGGCGAGCGCCGCGAACTCGAGTTCGACCTGCCGCTCTTCGCGGTCGGGCTCGGCGCCAACCCGGAGTGGGAGCAGCCGACGCTGCGCATCGGGCTCACCTCGTTCACCACCCCGACCCGGGTCTTCGACTACGCCCCCGGCACCGGCGAGCTGCTGCTGCGCAAGGAGCAGCCGGTGCTCGGCGGCTACGACCCCGAGCTCTACGAGCAGCGCCGGGACTGGGCCGTCGCCGAGGACGGAACCCGCATCCCGATCTCGCTGGTCTGGCGCAGGGACGCGGTGCCCGCGGGCACCGCCGCGCCGCTGCTGCTCTACGGCTACGGCTCCTACGAGGCCAGTATCGACCCCGGCTTCTCGGTCTCCCGGCTCTCGCTGCTCGACCGCGGCATGGTCTTCGCGGTGGCGCACGTGCGCGGCGGCGGCGAGATGGGCCGGCTCTGGTACGAGAACGGCAAGACGCTGCGCAAGAAGAACACCTTCACCGACTTCGTCGCCGCCGCCCGCCACCTGATCGATACCGGCCGCACCAGCGCCGACCGGTTGATCGCGGACGGCGGCAGCGCGGGCGGGCTGCTGGTCGGCGCGGTGGCCAACCTGGCGCCGGAGCTCTTCGCGGGCATCCTCGCGAACGTCCCCTTCGTCGACCCGCTGACCTCGATCCTGGACCCCTCGCTGCCGCTCACGGTGATCGAGTGGGACGAGTGGGGCAACCCGCTCGCCGACCCCGAGGTCTACGCGTACATGAAGTCCTACTCGCCGTACGAGAACGTCGAGGCCAAGAGCTACCCGGCGATTCTGGCGATCACCAGCCTGAACGACACCCGGGTGCTCTACGTGGAGCCCGCCAAGTGGGTCGCGCGGCTGCGCGCGGTGGCCACCGGCGATGCCCCGCTGCTGCTCAAGACCGAGATGAGCGCGGGCCACGGCGGGGTCAGCGGGCGCTACGAGAAGTGGAAGGAAGTCGCCTTCGAGTACGCCTGGGTGCTGGACACCGTCGGGCTGGGCAAGGTCGCGTCGTCATAGCGAACCGCTCCGAAATGTGACCGGTGTTGGTCTCGGCGTCATCCCGGCTGCACGCCGCGGACATGTCGCCCTGTCACCGTTGCCGGTATGACTGCCGAGCTGATCGTCTCCGTATCCGGAATCCGGGACACCACCCGGGACGCCGCGATCGAGTTCGCGGGCGCGATGGACGACCGGGGTGTGCCGCTCTCGCTGCTCGTCGCGCCGCGGCTGAAGGGCGGCTACCGGCTGACCGAGGACCCGGCCACGCTGGCCTGGCTGCGCGGGCGGCGCGGCGGCGGCGACGCCATCGTGCTGCACGGCTACGACCAGGCCGCCACCAAGCGCAGGCGGGCCGAGTTCGGCGCGCTGCCCAGGCACGAGGCCCGGCTGCGGCTGATGGCGGCCGACCGGGTGATGGAGCGGGTGGGGCTGCGCACCCGGCTCTTCGCGGCCCCGCGCTGGGACGCCTCGGCCGGCGCCATGCAGGCGCTGCCCGATGTCGGCTTCCGGCTGGCGCTCGGGCTGACCTCGATCGTCGACCTGGAGCGCAATACCGCGCAGCGGACCAGGGTGTACGGCATCGGCGATGGCTTCCGCACCGAGCCCTGGTGGTGCCGGGCGCTTGTACTCGGCGCCGCGCGGACCGCCAAGCGCGGCGGTGTGGTGCGGCTCGCGGTCTCCGGGGCGCAGCTGGCCCGCTCCGGCCCGCGGCAGGCCGTGCTCGACGCCGTCGACCTGGCGCTCTACCACGGCGCCGCCGGGCAGCTGTACCGCTGGGAGCCGTACAGCACCGCGACCCGCGCGGCCTGAGCCCGGCCGGGCGCATCGGCGCCGTTGCCCGCGAATGGCGTAGCCGGGTGACGGCGCCGAGTCGCGGACCGGTGCCCCGTTTCGCCGGTCGTTCGCCGTCGGCGGGTATGACAAGCCCCCTGAACACCGCCCCGGCCGTACCTGCGGCCGGTGCCGCACCCTCGGAGCCGGATACCGGACCGGTATGTCCGGATCGCTCCGCGCCACCGTCCGGCAAATCGCCGGTACGACACCGGCAACCCGAGTTCGCGCTGATTTCTATTGTTTCGGTCGGATTCGCCGCTGTCGCCCCGAATTCACTCCGTGGAATTCAACGCCGCCGAAAAGAAATCCGGAAAATTCTTTGCCGTGATGCGTTTGCTTCCCCGTGGATCGGTGCAATTCTGTGAGTGTGGTATCCGGAAGCTAGAAATTGACAGGAAGGAAAGCGCAATGCTCGACACCCTGCTCGAACTGATCACGACCCTGCTGGACACCCTGAGCGCGAGCGCGGGCTGACCAGGCCAGCGCTGACCCGACCGCCCCGCCCCGGACCTACCCCCGGCGCGGGGCGGCTTCATGTCCGCGGCAGAATAAACTCCGCGAAATTGCCGATGCACGTGCAATTTCGTTTTTCGGCCGACCGGCGCCGAATAACGCACGTGTAGCGAAACCTCAGCCGGGGAACTCCCTGTCGCCTTCCTGCTCGATCGGCGAGAACTCCGTACCTTCCGGCCCCATTTCGGCCAGCCGCCCGAAGTAGATCCCCCGCGCCTCCGGCACGACGATCCCGTAGTGGATCGGCACCGCGGCCCGCGGGCGAACCGCGCGCAGATAGTCCACCGCCTCGCTGACCCGCATCCACGGCGCCGCCGCCGGGATGGCGAGGACGCCGACCGGGCTCGGCGGCACCCAGAGCGAATCCCCGGGGTGCACCAGCTGCGCCGGCTCGGCCGGCGTGCCGAGCTGGAAGACGGTGTTGTCGATCACCGGGAGGTCGGGGTGGATCACCGCGTGCCTGCCCCCGCCGCCGGTGACGGTGATCCCGCCGACCGTGAGCACCTGCCCGGCGCGCACCGCCTCCCACGGCTCCGGGCGCAGCTCGGCGGTCTGCGGGTCGGAGAGCAGCCGGGCGCCGGGGTTGGCGTCGATGAGCGCGCCGATCCGGTCGCCGTCGATGTGGTCCGGGTGCTGGTGGGTGACGGCGATGGCGTCGAGCCCGGTGATGCCCTCGAAACCGTGCGCGAAGGTGCCCGGGTCGAACAGCACCTTCGTGCCGTGCAGCTCGACGAGGATGCAGGAGTGTCCGAAGTGAGCTATGCGCATGCGGCGATGCTAGTCGCCGGTCACCGACGTGACCCGCTGTGATCTCGCACCCCCTGCCGGGTCGCCCGCCCCCGCCGCGACTACGCTGTGCCGGTAAACCCCCGAACTCTCCCGAGGAGAAAACGCGTGGCACGAGTCGTGGTCGAGGTGATGCCGAAGGCCGAGATCCTGGATCCGCAGGGTCAGGCCATCGTCGGTGCGCTTCCCCGCCTGGGATTCGCCGGAGTCGCCGATGTGCGGCAGGGCAAGCGCTTCGAGCTCGATGTCGAGGACTCGGTGAGCGACGCCGAGCTGGAGCAGATCGCCGAATCGCTGCTCGCCAACACCGTCATCGAGGAGTGGAAGGTCGTCCGGCTGTCATGAGCGCGCGCATCGGGGTGATCACCTTTCCCGGCACGCTCGACGATGTCGACGCGGTCCGCGCGGTCCGGCTCTCCGGTGCCGAGGCGGTGAACCTGTGGCACGCCGACGCCGATCTCAAGGCGGTCGACGCGGTGATCGTGCCCGGCGGCTTCTCCTACGGCGACTACCTGCGGGCCGGCGCGATCGCCCGGTTCGCCCCGGTGATGGGCGAGGTGGTGCGCGCCGCGGGCGCGGGGCTGCCGGTGCTCGGCATCTGCAACGGCTTCCAGGTGCTGTGCGAGGCCGGGCTGCTGCCCGGCGCGCTCACCCGCAACGACGGGCTGCACTTCGTCTGCCGCGACGAGTGGCTCACCGTCGAGTCCACCGCCACCGCCTGGACCGGCCGGTTCGAGCCGGGTGCGCAGATCCTGGTCCCGCTCAAGTCCGGCGAGGGCCGCTTCCAGGCCTCGGCCGAGGTGCTCGACCAGCTGGAGGGCGAGGGCCGGGTGGTCTTCCGCTACTCCGGCGACAACCCGAACGGCTCGCAGCGCGGCATCGCCGGGATCTCCTCGGCGAACGGCAGGGTGGTCGGGCTCATGCCGCACCCCGAGCACGCCACCGAGGCGCTCACCGGCCCCAGCGACGACGGGCTCGGGCTCTTCCTCTCGGTCCTGGATTCGCTCGTGGCGGCCTGACCCGCAACGGATTTCCGCTCCCGGCCCGGATCGCGCACCCGCGCGGTCCGGGCCGGTGGCGTTTCCGGGGGCCCGGGGGTGCGCGCCGAATCCTCTCGCTGAAAATTGCATTTCGAGTATTGGAAGTCGAATTGAGCTGGCACAGCCGACTTTTCGGACACCCGCGCGGTGTCCGGTGACCGGTGGACACCACTCGCTCACGCGAATTTTCCGGGTTCGGTACTCTTCCCCTCGTTCCAATTCTCGAGGCAGTCAGGACAATTGTGGAAACCATGGTGGGCGGTAATTCCACGCTGCATGGCGCGTTGCGTTCCGCGGAGCGGAGCTGGGTGCGTCACCTCGACGACGCTTTGTACGCGCGCCAGCTTTCCCCGGATCAGTGGTCGATGTTGTCGAATCTCTCCGTCGACGGCCGGACCACGATGAGCGAATTGGCGGCGAAGTCGCAGTTGCCGCCCTCGTCGGCGACTCGGCACGCCGATGCGCTGGCCGAACGCGGGCTGATCTTCCGGGTGGCGGCCGAGGACGACCGGCGGCGCATCCTGATCGGGCTCAGCAAGCTGGGCGCCGAGCTGGTCGCGGCGGTGCGCGCGGAGGAGTATCGGGCCGAGCAGCAACTGCGTTCCCGGATCGGCGCACGGCGATATGCGGAACTGCTCCGATTGCTGGATCTGGTGGCGCAGACCGTCGGTTGATTCATCCGATGAAATTCGTGGGCATTCCCGCCGGAATTGTGGCGTATGTGCTCGAATGATGCGCAAGTGATTCCGGATCGTCAATAGGACTTGACGGCGCCGCACCTGGGCCGGGCCGGGCGGCGGCGCGCTGCCTAGGATCGCGGGCATGCCCGTCGTCAGCACCACCGCCACCGCCACCGGCCTGTGCGCCTTCATCGACGCCTCGCCCTCCCCGTTCCACGTCTGCCACACCGTGAGCCGGGAACTGGAGGCCAGCGGCTTCCGCGCGCTGCGCGAGGCCGACCCATGGGCGGCGGGCGAGCCGGGCCGCTACTACGTGATCCGGGGCGGTTCGCTGGTGGCCTGGAGCACCGAGGGCAGCCCGCGCGGCGCCGGGTTCCGGGTGGTGGGCGCGCACACCGACAGCCCCAACCTGCGCGTCAAGCAGCACCCCGACCTGCTCTCGGCCGGCTGGCAGCTGGTCGGGCTGGAGCCCTACGGCGGCGCCTGGCTGAACTCCTGGCTCGACCGCGACCTCGGCATCTCCGGCCGGCTCACGCTGCGCGACCCGGACGGCGGCCTGCGCGAGCAGCTGGTGCGGATCGACGAGCCGATCCTGCGCGTGCCGCAGCTCGCCATCCACCTCTCCGAGGAGCGGCGCGGGGTCACGCTCGACCCGCAGCGGCACGTCAACGGCGTCTGGGGCGTCGGCACCGAGCGCGGCTCCTTCGTCGCGCACGTGGCCGAGCAGGCAGGTGTGGTCCCGGCGGACGTGCTCGGCTGGGAGCTCATGACGCACGACCTCGCGCCGAGCACCCTGGTCGGCCGGGACCGCGACCTGGTGAGCGCGCCCCGGCTGGACAACCAGGCCACCTGCTACGCCGGGCTCGCCGCCTTCCTGGCCGCGCTGGCCGAGCCGGGCGCGGCGCTGCCGGTGCTCGCGCTCTTCGACCACGAGGAGGTGGGCAGCCAGTCCGAGCGCGGCGCGCAGTCCGACCTGCTGCCCGCGGTGCTGGAGCGGATCGTGCTCGCCGCCGGCGGCGGGCGCGCGGAGTACCTGGCCGCGCTCGCCGGTTCGCTGGTCGCCTCCGGTGACATGGCGCACGCCACGCACCCCAACTACCCGGACCGGCACGAGCCCGCGCACCGGATCGCGGTGAACGGCGGCCCGGTGCTCAAGGTCAACCAGAACCTGCGCTACGCCACCGACGCCGTCGGCACCGGCGCCTTCGCGCTGGCCTGCGCCGAGGCGGGGGTGCCGCTGCAGCGCTACGTGCACCGCGCGGACCTGCCCTGCGGCTCCACCATCGGCCCGATCACCGCCGCCCGCACGGGTATCAGCACCGTCGATGTCGGGGCGCCGCAGCTGGCCATGCACTCGGCGCGCGAGTTCATGGGCGCGGCCGACGTCCCCGCCTACGCGGCCGCGCTCGCGGCCTTCCTCACCCCGGCGGCCTGACCCGCGGCCACCCCGGCGACCAGCACCAGGAAGGTCACCCAGACGTAGCTGCTGCCGATGATCTGCTGCCACCAGGCCCACTCCAGCTCGCGGTCCTTGGCGTGCGGCAGCAGCCACTGCGGGCCGATCAGGAAGAGCAGCGCGAGCGCGCCGGTGCCGATGAGCAGCGGCCGCGAGCGGTTGCCCTCGGCGATCGCCACGCCGAGCAGCAGCAGCGCGGGGGCCGCCCAGACCCAGTGGTGCGACCAGGAGACCGGCGAGACCAGCAGCAGCGCGGCGGCGTTCACCAGCAGCGCGGAGACCGGGCGATCGGCGGCGAGCAGCCGGTGCATCCAGATCGCGGCCAGCGCCACCGCGACCGCGCCGAGCCCGAGCCAGAGCGCGGTGGCGGCGCCGTCGGACACGCCGAGCCGGAAGGCGAGCCCCTTCAGCGACTGGTTGCCCGCGAAGTACGGCGGCCCGATCCGATCGGTATTGGCCAGCGTCTCCGACCAGTACTGCACCGAGTCCTTCGGGAAGAACAGGAACCCGACCCCGACCGCGGCGGCCGCCGAGACCACCAGCGTGCCCGCCGCCCTCCAGTCCCGGCGCAGCAGGAAGAAGAGCAGGTAGCCCGCCGGGATGAGCTTCACCGAGACCGCGATGCCGATCAGCATGCCGCGCGGCCAGAAGGTCTTCGGCGCCAGGCAGTCCAGCGCGACCGCGGCCATCAGCACCAGGTTGATCTGGCCGAAGCCGAAGGTCTGGCGGACCGGCTCCAGCATCTGGGCCAGCGCCACCGCGGCGATCACCGCGGTCAGGACCGTCATCCGGTCCAGCTCGGGGCGGAGCCGGATCAGCACCAGCCACAGCGTGATCGCCAGGCTGGCGATCGAGGAGAGCAGCACCACGATCTCCGCCACCCCGAGCGGCACCAGCGCCAGCGGGGCGAAGAGCAGCGCGGCCAGCGGGGGGTAGGTGAAGGGGAGCGCGAGGTCGCCGATCGGCGGCATCGGGCCGTACAGCTCGCCGCCGTCCAGCCAGACCCGCGGGCCGTTGCGGTAGACCTGCAGGTCGATGTAGTGGTCCCACCAGTGCAGCAGCAGCGAGACGGTCGCCGAGAGCGCGAACAGGCCGATCGCGAGGAGCAGCAACCGGCGCTGCCGCCGTGCCGAATCGGCAACCCCCGATCGATCGTTCACGCGGCACAGGGTAGCGGGTGCGATTCCCGGTTCGGACCACGGCTAAACTCGCGGGCGATTCCTCGCATCGCGAACTCGGCCCGAAAGGACCCTGGTACTCCCGTGACTTCGCAGGTCGACACCGTCAGCGCCGCAGCGGCAACCCCGGACACCGCGCAGCCCTACACCGAGCTCGGGCTCAAGGACGACGAGTACGCCCGCATCAGGGAGATCCTCGGCAGGCGCCCCACCGACGCGGAACTCGCCATGTACTCGGTGATGTGGAGCGAGCACTGCTCGTACAAGTCCTCCAAGGTGCACCTGCGCTACTTCGGCCAGACCACCACCGACGAGATGCGCGCCTCCATGCTGGCCGGGATCGGCGAGAACGCCGGCGTGGTCGACATCGGCGACGGCTGGGCCGTCACCTTCAAGGTGGAGAGCCACAACCACCCCTCCTACGTGGAGCCCTACCAGGGCGCGGCCACCGGCGTCGGCGGCATCGTGCGCGACATCATGGCCATGGGCGCGCGCCCGATCGCGGTGATGGACCAGCTGCGCTTCGGCGCCGCCGACGCCGCCGACACCAGGCGCGTGGTGGACGGCGTGGTCCGCGGGGTGGGCGGCTACGGCAACTCGCTCGGGCTGCCGAATGTCGGCGGCGAGACCGTCTTCGACGCCTCGTACCAGGGCAATCCGCTGGTGAATGCGCTCTGCGCCGGCGTCATGCGGGTGGAGGATCTGCACCTGGCCTTCGCCTCCGGCACCGGCAACAAGATCATTCTCTTCGGTGCGCGGACCGGGCTCGACGGCATCGGCGGCGTCTCGGTGCTCGCCTCGGACACCTTCTCCGGCGACGAGTCCGGCGGCGGCCGCAAGAAGCTGCCCAGCGTCCAGGTGGGCGATCCGTTCACCGAGAAGGTGCTCATCGAGTGCTGCCTGGAGCTGTACGCGGCGAAGCTGGTGGTCGGCATCCAGGATCTCGGCGGCGCCGGGCTGGCCTGCGCCACCTCGGAACTCGCGGCGGCGGGCGACGGCGGCATGCGGGTCGAGCTGGACCGGGTGCCGCTGCGCGCGGCCGACATGACCCCGGCCGAGGTGCTCTCCAGCGAGTCCCAGGAGCGCATGTGCGCGGTGGTGACCCCGGAGAACGTCGACGCCTTCATGGCGGTCTGCCGGAAGTGGGATGTGCTGGCCACGGTGATCGGCGAGGTCACCGAGGGCGAGCGGCTCATCGTCACGTGGCACGGGGAGACCGTGGTCGACGTCCCGCCGCGCACCGTCGCGCACGAGGGCCCGGTCTACGAGCGCCCGGTGCGGCGCCCGGATTACCAGGATGCCCTGATCGCCGACGGCACCGACCGCCTCGCCCGCCCCGGCACCCCCGATGAGCTGCGCGAAACCCTGCTGACCATGCTGGCCAGCCCGCAGCTGTGCAGCCGCCGGTGGATCACCGAGCAGTACGACCGCTACGTGCGCGGCAACACCGTGCTCGCGGAGCACGCGGACGCCGGCGTCATCCGGATCGACGAGACCAGCGGCCGCGGCATCGCGCTCGCCACCGACGCCTCCGGCCGCTACACCAAGCTCGACCCCTACACCGGCGCGCAGCTGGCGCTGGCCGAGGCGTTCCGCAATGTGGCCGTCACCGGCGCCACCCCCAAGGCCGTCACCAACTGCCTGAACTTCGGCTCGCCCGAGGATCCCGGCGTCATGTGGCAGTTCCAGCAGGCGGTGCGCGGGCTCGCGGACGGCTGCGTGGCGCTCGGCATCCCGGTGACCGGCGGCAATGTCAGCTTCTACAACCAGACCGGGCAGGACGCCATCCTGCCGACCCCGGTGGTCGGCGTGCTCGGCGTCATCGACGACGTGCACCGGCGCATCCCCACCGGGATCGGCACCGAGCCCGGCGAGACGCTCATCCTGCTCGGCGAGACGCACGACGAGTTCGGCGGCTCGATCTGGTCGCAGGTGGCGCACGATCACCTCGGCGGGGTGCCGCCGAAGGTCGACTTCGCCCGCGAGCAGCTGCTGGCCGAGGTGCTCACCGCGGGGTCGCGGGACGGCATGATCAGCGCCGCGCACGACCTCTCCGAGGGCGGGCTGATCCAGACCGTCGTGGAGGCCGCGCTGGCCGGCGAGACCGGCTGCCGGGTGCTGCTGCCGGAGGGCGCCGACCCCTTCGTCGCGCTCTTCTCCGAGTCGGCGGGGCGGGTGCTGGTCGCCGTGCCGCGCTCCGAGGAGACCAGGTTCAGCAAGATGTGCGAGGCCCGCGGGCTGCCCGCGGTGCGCATCGGGGTGGTGGACCAGGGCTCCGACTCGGTCGAGGTGCAGGGCCAGTTCTCGGTGCCGCTCACCGAGCTGCGGGCCGCCTTCGAGGGCACGCTGCCCCGGCTCTTCGGCGCGCTGCGCTGATCAGGCGGCCTTGAACGGGTCGTGCTCGGCGATCAGCTTCTCCAGCCTGGCCTCGTCCACCCGGACCCGCAGCGAATCCGACTCCTGCCGGTCCCTGACCACCTTGGCCAGGGTGAACGAGCTGGTCACCAGGAACAGCACGGACATCCCGAGGAAGCCGCGCTGCCACACGTCCAGCGGTAGGTAGAGGATGCCGACGCCCGCCCCGATCAAGCTGACGCCGAACGCGATCGAGGCCTGCGCCACATAGGCCGAGGTCATCGTCGACTGTGCGTTGGGAGTGCTCATGGACATCGAGTCTCCGGCGCGGGCGGGGGAGGCGCCTGCGTGTGATTACTCGAGCGGTCCCGAGTAGTTGCCTGTGGGCAGGCGCTGGAGCAGCCGTGCCTTATCGGGTGTGACGCGGTCGCCGCGAGCCGCCGCCGGGGGATGTCCCAGCGGCCCGCCATACTGTTCCGGTGACGTCCGCCCAGCTCCCCGCCGCGCCGGCCCGCTGAGCCCCGTCGTGCCCGCGACCTCCCCGACGCTCACCCGGCTGCGCAGGCGGGTGCTGATCGTGGTCAGGCACACCGAGATCATCATCGACCTCAACTACGCCGGGCTGGTCGTCGCCACGCTCTTCTTCGCGCTCTCGGTGACGCCGTCGCTGGTGCCGAGGGACTGGCTGTTCCAGGGGCTGGTGTCCGGGATCAACGCCGCGCTCGGGTACGGGGTCGGGTGCGTGCTGGAGTGGCTGTTCCGGATCTGGGTGTGGCCGCGGGTGCGCGGCCGGGTCTCCGAGCCGCCCACCTGGGTGCGGTACGCGGCGAAGTCGGCGGTGCTGCTCACGGCGGCGCTCGGCGCCGGCTTCATGCTGGTGCAGTCGGCGCGCTGGCAGCGCGAGATCAGCGCGCTGATGGGCATGGAGGGCACCCCTACCCCGGCCTATCTGCGCACCGGGCTGCTCAGCGTGGCCGTCGGGGTGGCGGTGGTCGCCGTCTACCGGACCGTGCGCGCCGTCGTCACCGTGCTGGCCAGGGAGCTGAACCACCGGGTCCGGATACCGCGCGAGCTGGCCCCTGCGGTCGGGCTGCTCGTCCTGGTGGTGGTGGCGGTCACGGTATTCAACGGCGTCGCCAGCCAGGCCTTCTTCGCGGTGGCGAACGAGGCGTTCAAGGTGCGCAACGACGACACCTCCGCCTACGCCACGCAGCCGGTGCTGCCGGAGCGCTCCGGCAGCCCGGAGTCGCTGGCCGAGTGGGACACCCTCGGCTTCGAGGGCCGCTGGTTCGTCTCGCACGGGCCGAGCCGGAGCCGGATCGCCGCCGTCACCGGGCGGCAGGCCGCGGAGCCGATCCGCGCCTACGTCGGGCTGGAGTCGCGCGACGGCGACCTGACCCAGGCCGAGCTGGCCGTCGCCGAGCTGGAGCGCACCGGCGCCTTCCAGCGCCGGGTGCTCGTCCTCATGACGACGACCGGCACCGGCTGGGTGAATTCGACGGCCGCGGGCGCGATCGAGTACATGTACGGCGGCGACAGCGCCATCGTCGCCACCCAGTACTCCTACCTGCCGAGCGTGCTCTCCTTCCTGGCCGACCGGAGCAAGGCGGCGAGCGCGGGGCGCGAGCTCTTCGACGCGGTGTACGAGCGCTGGTCGGTGCTGCCGCCGCAGGCGCGGCCCAAGCTGCTGGTGTACGGCGAGAGCCTGGGGTCGCAGGGGTCGGAGGAGGCCTTCGACGGGCTGGCCGACCTGCGCGCGCAGGTGGACGGGGCGCTCTGGGTCGGGCCGCCGAACTCGAACCGGCTGTGGAAGCAGTTCGTCACCCGGCGCGATCCCGGGTCGCGGGAGGTGCAGCCGGTGTACGCGGACGGGCTGGTGGTGCGGTTCGCGGCCGAGCGGGCGGATCTGGGCCGGCCCGCGGCGGAGTGGCGGACGCCGCGCATCGCGTACCTGCAGCACGCCTCCGACCCCATCGTCTGGTGGTCGACGGACCTGATCTTCTCGCAGCCGGACTGGCTCTCCGAGCCGCGCGGCTCCGACGTCTCCTCGCAGATGCGCTGGTACCCCTTCGTCACCTTCTGGCAGGTCGCCGCCGATCTCACCAATGCGCAGGGGGTCAGCGACGGGCACGGCCACCGCTACGGCGACCTGGTGATCGACGGCTGGGCCGCCGTCGCCGCCCCGCCGGAGTGGAACGCGGAGCTCGCCGAGAGCGTCCGGATCCAGCTGGAGGCGGCCGAGGATTTCGAGCGGGCCACCAAGTGAGCGGCTCCCCGCCGCAGTGCCCGCACGCGGTGAGCGTGGGGCGGGCGCTGCTCGCGGTGGCCGCGCCGCTGGTGTGGCACAACGCGGTGCTGCCCCGGCTGGCGCTCGACATCCGCGGACGGACCGCCGCCAATGTCGCCTTCGCGACCGGCTACGCGCGGGTCTTCGCCGGTGAGCCCCGGTGGGGTGCGGCGGCCGGATGGCGCCTCGGGCTCGGCGCCGCGGCTGCGGTGCTCGCGGGCTACGGCGCCGCGCTCGCGCTGCCACCCGCCCGGAGGGCACTGGCAGCGACCCCGGACCGGTCGCCGGGCGTCTCCCTCCCGGAGTGGGTCGGCGCGCACATCCCGCTCGGCACCGTCTACAGCGAGGAGCTGATCTTCCGCGGCACCCTCGACCCCATCGCGGGCACCCCGCTCACCGCCCTCACCTTCGGCCTCTGGCACATCGCCCCGGCCCGCGCCGCGGGCGACCCGATCCTCCCCACCATCGCCGTCACCACCGCGGCCGGACTGATCTTCGGCGCGCTCCGCCGCCGGACCGGCAGCGCCACGGCCCCCGCCCTGCTGCACTACGCCCTGAACGCGGGCGGCGCCGTCACCCCGCGGCTGGCCCGCTCGCGCCCCGGGTAACCTCGCGACGTGCCAGGACGCTCCACCGTCGACCCGAACGAACTCCGCGCCGCCACCGCCGCGGTGCGCGCGTGGCTGCTCGACGACAGCACCCCCGCCCCGGCCCGCGCCCAGCTCGGCGCCGCCGTCCGCGCCACCGCCCGCACGCTCGCCCAGGCGGCCCCCGGCCACTCGGTCGAGGTCAGGGTGCCGCCCTACGTCGCGGTGCAGTGCGTCGACGGCCCGCGGCACACCAGGGGCACCCCGCCGAACGTGGTCGAGACCGACCCGCGCACCTGGCTGCTGCTCGCCACCGGCCTGCTCAGCTTCGCGGCGGCCGCGGCGAGCGGCGCCGTCGCCGCCTCCGGCAGCCGCGCCGCCGAGGTGGCGCACTGGCTGCCGGTCACCCGGCTGTAGCGGGCTTCAGCACGTTCTTCCGGTGCAGCCCCCTGCGGTCGTAGAACCGGGTGACCACGGCGCCGAAGACCAGCCCGATGCCGAGCCCGAGCAGCGTCATCCAGAAGCCGCGGGTGAGCCCGGCCGGGCCGCTGGCGTCGAAGTACAGGATCGAGCGGATGGCGAGGAACACCTGGTGCATGGGCTCGAAGGTGGCCAGCCAGGCGAAGTACGGCGGCGTCGCCTCGATCGGCACCGTCCCGCCCGAGGAGGGCAGCCCGAGCACCACGAAGAGGATCAGGTTGGCCAGCAGCCCGGCCGAGCCGATCGCCGCCAGCATGGAGATGCCGGTGATGCCGACCGCCGCGATCGCCAGCCAGCTGTAGAGGAAGAGCGCGAGGCTGTGGCTCAGCGGCAGCTCGAGCAGGTGCGCGGTGAGCAGGAAGACCCCGGAGACGATGGCCGCGGCCACCGCCATCACGCCCCACTTGAGCAGCACGGTGCGGAATCGGGAGATCGGGGTCGGCGGATAATGCACATACCAGGGGCCGTACTCGGTGGGCACGAAGCCGAGCTGGGCATCGACCATGGTGTGGATGATCATCGCCCCGACCACCCCGGCGAGCAGCAGCAGCAGCGCGTAGAAGAAGGCGGTCAGCCCCTGCCCTGTCCCGTTCGGCAGCGGGTGGTACTGCTGCACCAGCACGTCGATCGGCTCGCGCAGCGCCACCCGGCTGGCGCCGCTCAGCTCGGTCGCGGGCGCCCCGGCCGGGCTCGCCCGCAGCTGGCTCTCCACCTGGTCGGTGAGCTGCCGCCCGACCTGTTCGTTCACCTTGACCAGCATCTCGTCGGCGATCCGCAGCACCACCTGGGTGCTGTAGGCGCCCGCGCGCGGATTGGTCTCGACGGTCACGATGGGCCGCTGGATATCGCCCGGCACGACGCTGCCGATGCCGAGAATGCCGAGCGACTTGCTGAAATCGCTCGGGATGACGACGGCGCCGTAGACCTGGCCGGTCTGCAGCAGCCGCTCGGCCTCGCTGATCCCAACGACGTGCAGCTCCACCTTGTCGGTGGGGACCTCGGCGATGATGCCGTCGGTCACCTGCCTGCCGAAGTTCACCTGCTGCTGCCCGCCGCCGGTGTCGAGCACATCGCCCAGATCCTGGTTGACGAACGCGATCGGGAAGTCGTGCAGGTTCTCCTCCGGGTCGGCGACGTAGCCGAGGTACATCACGCCGAGCAGCGCCGTGAGCAACGTGAGTACCACCACAGGCGCGCCGGTCATCCTGGCCCAGCCGAACAGGCTCCGCGGCGTGCTGCCCCGGCTCGCCGCGGCCTGGACCGAATCGGCCGAATTGCCTGTTCCGGCGGGTTCTTCCGGCTTACCGGGCTGGTCGGGCGTGGTCACCGCAGCACGGTAACAGGTAGGACCAGCGGTTCCGTGGTGATCGTGACGGGGAACGCTCCGCGCCGCCGGGCGGGGCTGGTCACCGCCGGGGTTGGCCGTAGAATAGCGGTCGCCCCCAGCCCGCCCGAACAGGGAGCGAACGGTGACCAACGCCGACTTTCCGGTCGACAGCGATCTATCCACCCCTATCCCGGTCGCGCCGACCGCCGCCGCCCATGATCAGGACGAGAACGAGCCGCGCGAGGAGTGCGGCGTTTTCGGGGTCTGGGCGCCGAGCGAGGACGTCGCGAAGCTGAGCTACTACGGCCTCTACGCCCTGCAGCACCGCGGGCAGGAGGCGGCGGGGATCGCCGTCTCGGACGGCCAGCAGATCCTGGTCTTCAAGGATCTCGGCCTGGTCAGCCAGGTGTTCGACGAGCAGACGCTGGCCGCCATGCCCGGCCACGTCGCCATCGGGCACTGCCGGTACTCCACCACCGGCTCCACCACCTGGGAGAACGCGCAGCCGATCTTCCGCACCACCGCCGTCGGCTCCGGGCTCGCGCTCGGCCACAACGGCAACCTGGTCAATACCGCCGAGCTGAACGAGCGCGCCAGGGAGCAGGGGCTGCTCGGCCGCCGCCGGTCCGGCGACAACAAGCCGGCCCCGATCGCCGCCACCTCCGACTCGGACGTGATGACGGCGCTGCTCGCGCACGCCGCCGCCGACTCCAGCATCGAGCAGGCCGCCATGGAGCTGCTGCCGACGCTGCGCGGCGCCTTCTGCCTGACCTTCATGGACGAGCACACCCTCTACGCCGCCCGCGACCCGCACGGCGTGCGCCCGCTGGTCCTCGGCAGGCTGGAGCGCGGCTGGGTGGTGGCCAGCGAGACCGCCGCGCTCGACATCGTCGGCGCCGCCTTCGTCCGCGAGATCGAGCCGGGCGAGCTGCTCGCCATCGACGCCGACGGCGTGCGCTCCATGCGCTTCGCCGCGCCGGAGCCGAAGGGCTGCGTCTTCGAGTACGTCTACCTGGCCAGGCCGGATTCCACCATCGCGGGCCGCTCGGTGCACTCCACCCGGGTCGATATCGGCCGCAGACTGGCCAAGGAGCACCCGGTCGAGGCCGACCTGGTGATCCCGGTGCCGGAGTCGGGCACCCCGGCCGCGGTCGGCTACGCGCAGGGCTCGGGGGTGCCGTACGGCCAGGGGCTGATGAAGAACGCCTACGTCGGCCGCACCTTCATCCAGCCCAGCCAGACCATCCGCCAGCTCGGCATCCGGCTCAAGCTGAACCCGCTGCGCGAGGTGATCAGGGGCAAGCGGCTGATCGTGGTGGACGACTCCATCGTGCGCGGCAACACCCAGCGTGCGCTCATCCGCATGCTGCGCGAGGCGGGCGCGCTGGAGATCCACGTGCGGATCGCCTCGCCGCCGGTCAAGTGGCCGTGCTTCTACGGCATCGACTTCGCCTCGCGCGCCGAGCTCATCGCCAACGGCGCCGGGCTGCCGGACGGCGCCGACGGCTCGAACGACCCGGGCTCCGAGGTCTTCCGCGACATGGTCGAGGGGGTGCGCCGCTCGATCGGCGCCGACACCCTCGGCTACATCTCGCTGGACGGCATGATCGCCGCCACCGAGCAGCCGCGCAGCCGGCTCTGCAGCGCCTGCTTCGACGGCGTCTACCCGATTCCGCTGCCGCACGAGGCCGCCATCGGCAAGAACCTGCTCGAGGGCATGCTGAGCGGGCAGCCGGAGGCCGCGCTGCTCCGGGAGAACGCGAACGCGAGTGCGCTGAGCAGGCCCTGACCGACCGGCCGCACGGCTGCGGGGTGACGAACCGGGGTGCGATACCGCCGCGTGCTCGTTATTCCGCTCCGGTAGCGTGAGCTGGCATCTATCCGCCGATTCGGTTTGGAGCTCTTCCCGAAAATGACTGAACAGACCCCCAGTGGTAACGGTGCTTCCTACGCCGCGGCCGGTGTGGACATCGAAGCCGGTGACCGCGCCGTCGAATTGTTCGGGCCATTGGCGAAGAAGGCCAGCCGCCCCGAGGTGCAGGGCGGCCTCGGCGGCTTCGCCGGGTTGTTCGCGCTGAAGAGCGGGTATAAGGAGCCGCTGCTCGCCGCCTCCACCGACGGCGTCGGCACCAAGCTGGCGGTCGCGCAGGCGCTGGACAAGCACGACACCGTCGGGCTGGATCTGGTCGCCATGGTCGTCGACGACCTGGTGGTCTGCGGCGCCGAGCCGCTGTTCCTGCAGGATTACATCGCGGTCGGCAAGGTCGTCCCGGAGCGGGTGGCCGAGCTGGTCTCCGGCATCGCCGAGGGCTGCGTGAAGGCGGGTTGCGCGCTGCTCGGCGGCGAGACCGCCGAGCACCCCGGGCTGATGGACCCGGACGACTACGACCTCTCCGCCACCGGCATCGGCGTGGTCGAGGCGGACGCGGTGCTCGGCCCGGAGCGGGTGCGCTCCGGCGACGTGGTGATCGCCATGGGCGCCTCCGGGCTGCACTCCAATGGCTACAGCCTGGCCCGCAAGGTGCTGCTGGAGATCGACCGGATGAGCCTGACCGGGCACGTCGAGGAGTTCGGCCGCACCCTCGGCGAGGAGTTGCTGGAGCCGACCCGGATCTACGCCAAGGACTGCCTCGCGCTGGTCGCCGAGACCGATGTGCGCACCTTCGCGCACGTCACCGGCGGCGGGCTGGCGGCCAACCTGGGCCGGGTGCTGCCGCAGGGCATGGTCGCCGAGCTGGATCGCGGCACCTGGAACCCGGCGCCGGTCTTCAAGATGATCGCGCAGCGCGGGCGGGTCGAGCGGCCGGAGATGGAGAAGACCTTCAATATGGGGGTCGGCATGGTCGCGGTGGTCGCGCCGGAGGATGTGGACCGGGCGCTGGCCGTGCTCACCGCGCGCCACATCGACTGCTGGACACTGGGTTCGGTGAGCCGCAGCAAGGATGCCGACGCGCCGCGCGCGGTGCTGGTCGGCGAGCACCCGCGCTTCTAGATCCTGGCCGAATCCGCTAGGGCCGGAGCGGCCGGAGAGACGGCGGGGCCCGCATCGTGCGATGCGGGCCATCCGTGCGAGCCACCGAGATGGCGCCGTGACCTGGTCCGAACGCGGTCAAGGGGGAGGCCCGTCGGCCTCCCCCTTCGCGTACGTACGGTCAGCGGCGCCAGTCGTCGTAGTCGTCGTCCTCGCTGGTCCAGCGGGACGGGGACTCATCAGCGTCGTGCTCATCGGACAGCACGCCACCACCGTTGGGTCGGTGGTAGTGCAGATCTGTGCCGTTCGAGAGCTCTCGCTGAAGGCTCGCGAAGTCGGTCGATGGCGAGCTGTATTTCAGCTCGCGTGCGACCTTGGTCTGCTTTGCCTTAGCCCGGCCACGGCCCATGGCTGACCCCCTCGCGTCAATGCGGGGCGGCCTGGGGTGTGTTGGCGGCCCCGTTCGAATTAATACTCTTCCTGACAGACACTTTAGCGTGTGTCAGGCCGCCGCGCTCCCACGAGTCGGCGAAGATTCCGGCGCCGCCCGCCGTTTGCCCCGCCGTCGCCGCGGCCGCGGTTTGCTACAGCACCCCCGGGATGGCGCGGACCACACCGACCCTGGCGCCGCCGCCGAGGATCGGCGGGGCCGCCAGCTCCGCGAGCCGGTCGGTCCACGGCACGCCGAGACGGCGCAGAATCGCCAGCGTCAGCGGCATCCGCGCGCGCTCGGCGCCGTCCTCGATCTTGTAGGCGAAGGCCGATCCGTCCGGCAGCGCGCCGGCGTGCACGCCGTCCGCGCCGATCTTGCAGACCAGGCCGGGGGTCTCGGACATCAGCAGCAGGTCGGGGGCATGGGTGCCGGAAATCACTCGCGGATGGGTGCGAATGGCCTCCGCGACGCGCTTCTCGGGGGTAAGCGGGGCGGCGGTGACCAGGGCGCGGAAGGCGCGGGCCAGGTTCACCAGCGCGACCGGGACGATCGGCAGCCCGCAGCCGTCGATGCCGAGGTCGGTCTCCGGCTCGCCGGTCACGTCGGCGATGGTGCGGAGCACCGCCTGCTGCAGCGGGTGCAGCGGGTCGAGGTAGCCCGCGGTGGGCCAGGCGTTGGCGGCGCAGGTGGCGAGCATGGCCGCGTGTTTGCCGGAGCAGTTCATCAGGATCCGGGCCGGCTCCTCGCCCGCGGCGAGCAGCCGGGCGCGCGGCAGCTCGCCGAGCGGGAGGTCGGGCGGGCACTCCAGGTCGTCCTCGGTGAAGCCGTTCCGCTCCAGCAGGCGCCGGACCGCCGCCACCTGGTCGGGCTCGCCGTAGTGGGAGGCGATGGCTATGGCCAGCTCCGCGTCGTCGGCCGGGGTGAAGCCGGAGCGGAGCAGGGCGAGCGCCTGCAGCGGCTTGTTGGTCGAGCGCGGGTAGATGGGGCCGTGCACCTCACCCAGCTCGAACGTCACCTCGCCGTCGGCGCCGAGCAGCACCACCGACCCCCGGTGCACGCACTCCCGGAACCCGGACCGGACCACCTCGACCAGCTCGACGCTCACGCTGTGTCCTCCTGCGGGATGGCCTCCCTGGAGTGCCGCCTGGTGTGCCGCGCGACCTGCATGCGAATGTCGTCCGAGACGGTCGGCTCGACCTCGAGCAGCCGGATCAACTTCTCCGGATCGGCGCCGGTGAAGACATCGCGGACGGTGATGCCGTGCTCGGGAACCCACTCCACCAGCACCTCGTCGCCCGCGCCGACCGTGCCCGCCTCGAGCAAGCGGAAGTAGCACCCGGTATCGCTGCGCAGCGCGAACCGCTTGACCCACTGCCGCTCGCCGGACCAGTGCTGGAAGGTCGCGCACGGCACCCGCGGCGCGCTCACCTCCAGCAGCGCGCTCCCCACCCGGAGCCGGGCGCCGAGCACCGCGTCCGAGAGCGGGAGCCCGTCGACCCGCAGGTTCTCGCCGAACCAGCCGTGCGGCAGCACCCGGTTCAGCTCCTGCTCCCAGCGGCGCGCGTCGTGCTCGGCGTAGGCGTAGACGGCCTGGTTCAGCCCGCCGTGGTGCTCGGTGTCGCAGACGTGGTCGCCCGCCAGCCCGAGCGGGCGGACCTCGACCCGCCCCGCGACCGGCCGCTTGTCGATGGCGCTGCGGCCGACCCGGCCCGGCACCTCCAGCTCCGCGTGCACCACGCAGACCGCGAGCACGCGGCCGGTGTCACCGGGCCGCATCAGCGCCCGCGCAGCCGGTCGATTGCGAGCCTGCCCGCCTGCGGACGGTCGTCCGTCGGCACCGAGTCGGGGTCGATGGCGGCCGCGGCGGGCCCCGCCACCAGCGGGGTGGTGGCCGGGACGGCCCGCTTCACCAGGGCGAGCGCGATCGGGCCGAGCTCGAAGTGGTCGACGACGGTGCCGAGCCTGCCCACCGCGCGGCCGTCCGCGGTGATGTCGGTGCCGGGTTCCGGGCGCTCGTCGGCGGAGCCGTCCAGGTGCAGCAGCACCAGGTTGCGCGGGGGTTTGCCGAGGTTGTGCACCCGGGCGACGGTCTCCTGGCCGCGGTAGCAGCCCTTGTCCAGGTGCACCGCGCCCGCGTCGGCGGTGCCGCCGATCCAGCGCGCCTCGTGCGGGATGGTGCGGTCGTCGGTGTCGAGGCCGAGCCGGGGGCGCAGCGACTCGACGCGCAGCGCCTCGAAGGCCCACATGCCGGCCGGGGTGGCGCCCGCCGCGGTGAGCTCGGCCCACCGCTCGGTGAGCTGGGCGCGCGGGATCACCAGGTCGTAGGAGTGCTCGCCGGGCCACGGCATGCGGCGCAGGAAGCCGCCGCCGGGCAGCGGGACCGCGCGGTACACCGCGGGCAGCTCGGCGATGCCGAGCGCGCCGGTGAGCGATTCGACCTCGGGGCCGAGCAGGGTGAGCACGGCGTGATCGCTCGCGTCCCTCGGCTGCGCGTCGGCCCAGAAGACCATCTTGGTCAGGAAGCCGATCAGGTCGGGGCCGCGCTCCGCCTCGGTGTCGAGCCAGACGGTCTCGGCCAGTTCGGTGAGGACGAAGTGGTGCTGCACCCGGCCGTTCAGGTCCAGATCCAGATTCTCCGCCGACTCGCCGTCGGCCAGCCCGGCCACGTGCTGGCTGGTGATGGTGTGCAGCCAGGTCAGCCGCTCTTTACCGGTAATGGTGCCGACCGCGCGGTGCGAGCGATCCACGATCGCCACCCGCCGGGCCGCGGCGCGCTGCTCGGCGAACGGATCGCCGTAGTGCCAGGCGACGGCGGCATCCGGCGAACCGGGCACCCCCGCGACGGCTCCGGGAGCACCGAGAAGAGGACTAGGCACAGGAACCACAAAACCACTGTACGTGGCTGCCCGGCATCAGGTGATTCAGGCCCGTGCCGTTAGCGGACATGACAAGGAATGTCCTGCTGCTATCACGAAATCATCAAATGTGTTGGCGACACGCGCCGATAGGAACAATCAACTCGAGCGCACCGTAGGCATTACCTGCCCGAATTGCCTACGCTCCTACCCATGGCGGATCGAGTTCTTGTGACACTCGACGGCGCGGTCCAGGATGCGGACGCGCCGTTGTTGTTTGCCGACGACATCGGTGTTCTGCGCGGCGACGGTGTCTTCGAAACGGTGCTGGTGCGGGACGGCAGCCCGTGTGCGATCGAGTTCCACCTGGGCAGGCTGCGCCGCTCCGCCCAGGCGCTGGAGCTACCCGAGCTGGAGCTGAGCCGGTGGCGGGAGGCGGCCGAGGTGGCGGCCAAGGAATGGGGCAGCGAGGAAGAGGGCGTGCTGCGCCTGGTGCTCACCCGCGGCCGGGAGAGCGAATTCGCCGAGGTGCCGGATTCGGTGACCTCGGGCGAGCTCGCCGCCGCCGTCCCGGTGCCGACCGCGTTCGTCACGGTGAGCCCGGTGCCCGCCAGGGTGGCGAAGGCCCGCACCGAGGGCATCAAGGTGGTGAGCCTGGTCCGCGGCATCTCCATCGATCTGGCCCAGGCCGCGCCCTGGCAGCTGCTCGGCGCCAAGACGCTCTCCTACGCCACCAATATGGCCGCGCTGCGCTTCGCGCACCGCCAGGGCGCCGACGACGTGATCTTCACCAGCACCGAGAACCGGGTGCTGGAGGGGCCGCGCTCGACCATCGTGATCGCGCGGGACAAGACGCTGCTCACCCCGCCCGCCAAGAACGGCGTGCTGCCCGGCGTCACCCAGCGGGCGCTCTTCAACGAGGCCCGCAAGGCCGGGTGGGAGTGCAAGTACGAGCCGCTCTGGACCGCCGACCTCTTCGTCTGCGACAGCATCTGGCTGCTCTCCAGCATCACGCTGGCGGCGCGGGTGGCCCAGCTCGACGGCATCCGGCTGATGGCGGCCGACAATGCCGACGAGATCATCGAATTGGTGGATCGCGGGGTCGCCAGGGCGGGGGCCATCGGCGACTGGTGACCCCCCGGGTTCCGGTGTCCGGAACGGGACACCGGCGGACTCGACCGGCCGCGCTGCGTGACGTTGACCTCGATTCCCGGCACGATCATTGTGCGCTGCGCTTTCCCACGTAGCCTTACTACAGAGTGTCGTAGACGAATCGGCTGGTAGGAGGTCACGGTGAGCGCGTTGGACGTGTCTCGATGGCAGTTCGGGATCACCACCGTCTATCACTTCCTCTTCGTGCCGCTCACCATCGGTCTCGCGCCGCTGGTCGCCGGGATGCAGACGGCGTGGGTGATCACCGGTAAGGAGCACTGGTACCGGCTGACGAAGTTCTTCGGGAAGCTCTTCCTGATCAACTTCGCGCTCGGGGTCGCCACCGGAATCGTGCAGGAATTCCAGTTCGGGATGAACTGGAGCGAGTACTCCCGCTTCGTCGGCGACGTGTTCGGCGCGCCGCTGGCGCTGGAGGGGCTGGTCGCCTTCTTCCTGGAGTCGACGTTCCTCGGGCTCTGGATCTTCGGCTGGAGCCGGCTGCCGCGGCTGGTGCACCTGGCCACCATCTGGCTGGTGGCGATCGGCGTGAACGCCTCCGCGTACTTCATCATCGCGGCCAACTCGTTCATGCAGCACCCGGTGGGCGCCAGGTACAACCCGGAGACCGGCCGCGCCGAACTCACCAGCATCGTCGAGCTGCTCACCAACAACACCGCGCTGGCCGCCTTCCCGCACGTGGTGGCGGGGTCGTTCCTCACCGCGGGCACCTTCGTCGCCGGGATCGGCGGCTGGTGGATGGTGCGGAACGCGCGCAGCGGCGACCCGGCGAAGCTCGCGGAGGCGCGCACGCTGTGGCGCCCGGTCGCGCGGGCCGCGCTGGTGGTGGTCGCGCTGGCCGGGGTCGCGCTGATCTACACCGGTGACGTGCAGGGCAAGCTCATGTTCCAGCAGCAGCCCATGAAGATGGCCTCCGCGGAATCGCTGTGCCACACCGAGACCGACCCGGACTTCTCGGTGCTCACCGTCGGCACGCACAACAACTGCGACAGCGTGACGCACGTGATCGAGGTGCCGTTCGTGCTGCCCTGGCTGGCCGAGGGGCACTTCACCGGCGTCACCCTGGAGGGCGTCGTCGACCTGCAGCAGTCGTACGTAGACCAGTTCGGCCCCGGCGACTACCGCCCCAACCTCTTCGTCACCTACTGGGCGTTCCGCGCCATGATCGGGCTGGCGGCCGGCTCGGCGCTGCTCTGCGTGGTCGGGCTCTGGCTCACCCGCGGCGGGCGGGTGCCGGGGCAGCGCTGGTTCGGCTGGCTGAGCCTGGCCGCCATTCCGACGCCGTTCCTGGCCAACAGCGCGGGCTGGGTCTTCACCGAGATGGGGCGGCAGCCCTGGGTGGTGGTGCCCAACCCGACCGGCGATCAGAATCTGCGGCTCACCGTGCAGCAGGGCGTCTCCGACCACCCGGCGAGCACGGTCTGGGTCTCGCTCGCGGTGTTCACCCTGCTCTACGGCGCGCTCGCGGTGGTCTGGTTCTACCTCATGCGGCGCTACGCCATCGCGGGGCCGGAGCAGCCGAAGCCGCCGGCGGACGACTCGCCGCCGGACGCGGAGGAACCCGTCCGCCAGCTGTCCTTCGCGTACTAGGAGCCGACGATGAATCTGCAGGAATTCTGGTTCGTTCTGATCGGCGTGCTCTTCACCGGCTACTTCGTGCTGGAGGGGTTCGACTTCGGCGTCGGCATGCTCATGCACCCGCTCGGCAGGCGCTCCGACACCAGGCGCCGGGTGGTGCTCAACACCATCGGCCCGGTCTGGGACGGCAACGAGGTCTGGCTGATCACCGCGGGCGGCGCGCTCTTCGCGGCCTTCCCGGAGTGGTACGCCAGCCTGTTCTCCGGGTTCTACTTCGCGCTGCTGCTGGTGCTGGTCGCGCTGATCCTGCGGATCTGCGCCATCGAGTACCGCGGCAAGATCGACGACCCGGTGTGGCGGCGCCGCTGCGACCTCGGCATCGCCTTCGGCTCCTGGGTGCCCGCGCTGGCCTGGGGCTGGGTCTTCGCCAATGTGGTGCGCGGGGTCCCGCTCGATGCCGACAAGCAGCTCGCGGGGTCGTTCACGGACCTGCTGAGCCCGTACGCGCTGCTCGGCGCGCTCGCCACCGGCGTGCTCTTCGCGCTGCACGGCGCGACCTTCCTGGTGCTCAAGACCGGCGGCGAGGTGCGGGCCGACGCGCAGCGGGTGGCCCGGCTGCTGCTGGCGCCCGCCGCGGTGATCGTCGGCGGCTTCGGGCTCTGGACCCAGCTCGCCTACGGCGCGAGCTGGACCTGGATCCCGCTCGGGCTCGCGGTGCTCGGGCTGCTCGGCAGCGCCGCCGCGAACCTGGTGCAACGGGACGGCATCGCCTTCACCGGGACCACGCTCGCCGTCGCCGCGGCCACCGCGCTGCTCTTCGGCTCGCTCTTCCCGGATGTGCTGCCCTCCACGCTCGACCCGGCCTGGTCGCTCACCGTGCAGAACGCGTCCTCGACGCCGTACACGCTGAAGATCATGAGCTGGGCCGCGATCGCGGTGACGCCGGTGGTGCTGCTCTACCAGGGCTGGACCTACTGGGTGTTCCGCAAGCGCATCACCGTCGAGCAGATCCCGCCGCACATCGGGCTGCCGCGCCGCGCACCGAGCGCATGAGCGGGCCGGAGCGGGAGGCCGGCGCTCGGCGCGACCGCGCGGTGCCCCGCTCGTGCGAAACGGACGCGGAGTGATGGCGCGCCGCGCGCCGATCGATCCGCGGCTGTGGCGGTATGCGCACTCGGCTCGGCCGTATCTCGTCCTGAGCGTGGTGTTCTCGCTGCTGACCACGGTCGCCATCGTGGTCACCGCAGTGGCGCTGGCCCGGGTGCTGGCCGGGGTCATCACCGACCCGGCGGCGCGCACCGCAGGCGCCTGGACGCCGGAGCTGCTCGCGCTCGCCGCCGCGCTCACCGGGCGGGCCGTGGTCACCTGGGGGCAGTCGCGGCTGGCGCACCGGGCCGGCGCGGGCGTGGTCGCCGAGCTGGAGCGGGCGGTGCTGGCGGCGGGGGCCGCGCTGCCGCCGCGCGAGCTGGCGGAGCGGCGCACCGAGATCGCCGTCGTGGCCGGGACCGGGCTCGGCGGGTTGCGCGGGTACCTCACCGGGTACCTCCCCGCGCTGCTGCTCGCCGTGCTGGTACCGCCCCTCGTACTCGCGGTGATCGCGCTGCACGACCCGGTCTCCGGCGGGATCGTGCTGGTCACGCTGCCGCTCATCCCGATCTTCATGGTCCTCATCGGGCTGCTCACCCAGGGCAGGGCGGCGGCCACCCTCGCCGCCACCACCCGCCTCTCCGACCAGGTGCTCGACCTCTTCGCCGGGATGCCGACGCTGCGCGCGCTCGGCCGCGAGGGCGGCGAGCGCAGCATGGCCGGGCAGGTGGCGGAGCTCGGCGAGGCGCTGCGGGTGCGCACCATGCGCGCGCTGCGCATCGCCTTCCTCTCCTCGGCGGTGCTGGAGTTGCTGGCCACGCTGAGCGTCGCGCTGGTCGCGGTCTCGATCGGGCTGCGGCTGGTCTTCGGGGAGATGGAGCTGTACGCCGGGCTGGTGGCGCTGATTCTCGCGCCCGAGGTTTATCTGCCGCTGCGGACGGTGGGGGAGCGGTTCCATGCCGCGCAGGACGGGATGGCGGCGGCGGATCGGGCGTTCGCCGTGCTCGAGCTGGCGCCCGGGTCTCACGCGGCGGACGTGATGGCCGTGCACGAGCTGGGGACCTCCGATAGTGCGGCCGGTTCCGCGCAACGGGTGACGGCTCCGGCCGTGATCGAGCTGG
>NZ_JBFAHY010000003.1:0-397203 GCF_040654395.1 Nocardia sp. NPDC050697 | reverse complement strand
TGGGGACCTCCGATAGTGCGGCCGGTTCCGCGCAACGGGTGACGGCTCCGGCCGTGATCGAGCTGGGGACCTCCGATGGTGCGGCCGGTTCCGCGCGGCGGGTGACGGCTCCGGCCGTGATCGAGCTGGGGACCTCCGATGGTGCGGCCGGTTCCGCGCAGCGGGTGAGGACTCCGGCCGTGATCGAGCTGGAGCGGCTCCCCGTCGACGGCCGCTCCGGGGCGGCGCCGTTCGCGCTCTCCGCCGTGCTGCGGCCGGGCGCGGTGACGGTGCTGACCGGGCCGAACGGCTGCGGTAAATCCACTGCGCTGCAAGCGATCCTCGGTCTCGCCGAGCCCGGCTCCGGCCGGGTGAGGGTGGACGGCACCGAGGTGGCCGCGCTCGACCTCGAGCGGTGGTGGGCCCGGCTGGCCTGGCTCCCGCAGCGTCCGGTGCTGGTGCCAGGCACCCTGCGCGAGAATCTGGAGTTGCTCGGCGCCCACCCCGTCGATCTCGACGCCGCCTGTGTGGCAACCGGTTTCGACGCGGTGCTCGCCGAGCTCCCGAACGGCTGGGAGACCGTCGTCGGCGCAGGCGGTGCCGGGCTCTCGCTCGGCCAGCGGCAGCGGCTCGCGCTCACCAGGGTGCTCTCCGCGGATCGCCCGGTGCTGCTCCTCGATGAACCCACGGCCCATCTCGACAGCGTCAGCGAGGCCGCGGTGCTCGCCGCCCTGCGCGAGCGGGCCGCGGCGGGTGCCACCGTCGTCGTGGTCGGGCACCGGGAGTCGGTGCTCGCCGCGGGCGATGTGGTGGTCGAGGTCTCGGCGCGGGTCGCGGAGGTGACTCCGTGAGCGCGCCGCCGCGGGCCGCGCACACAGCCCCGGAGCGGACGGGCGCCATCCGACGCCTCCGCACCGACCTGCGCGACCTCCGCGAACTCCTCTCCTGGAACCCCTGGCGCCTCACCACCGCCATCACCTGGGGCGTCCTCGCCCTTGGCAGCGGCCTCGCCCTGGCCGCCCTCGCCGCCTGGCTCATCGCGAGGGCCTGGCAGATGCCCCCGGTCCTCGACCTCACCGTCGCGGTGGTCGCCGTCCGCGCCCTCGGCATCTCCCGCGGCCTCTGCCGCTACCTGGAGCGCCTCGCCACCCACGATGTCGCCCTTCGCGCCCAGAACACGGCCCGTACCGCCACCTACCGCACCCTGGCCACCTCCACCACCTGGCTGCGCCGCCGCGCCCGCACCGACACCACCGTGCTGCGCCGCGGCGACCTGCTGGTGCGCATCGGCGCCGATATCGACGACCTCGGCGCCGTCGTGGTGCGCGCCGTCGTGCCGTGCGCGGTCGCGCTGGTCCTCTCGGCCGCCGCCGTGCTGCTGCTCGCCCTGCTCGCCCCGCCCGCGGCCCTGGTCCTCGCCGCCGCGCTGCTGGTCTCCGCGCTGCTCGCGCCCTGGCTCGCCGCCACCGCGGCCGCCGACGCCGAGCGCGCGGTGCGCGCCGACCGCGCGGAGTTCACCGCCCGCGCCGTCACCGTGCTCGACCACGCCCCCGAACTCCGCGTCGCGGGCCGCCTCGCCGAGGCCATGGCCGCCGCGGGCGCCGCCAGCACCCGCGCCGTCGCCGCCGAGGACCGCGCCGCCTCCCGCAGCGCGTTCGCCGCCGCCGCGCTCCCCGCGAGCATCGGCGTCAGCGTGCTCGGCGCCCTGCTCACCGGCCTGGCGATCTACGGCCCCACCGGCGGTACCCCCGCCGGTATGAGCCCGATGGCGCTCACCATGCTGGTCCTCATCCCGCTCTCCGCCTTCGAGGCGGTCGCCGCGCTACCCGCCGCCGCCCAGGCCCTCACCACCGGCCGCGCCGCCCTGCACCGCCTCCGTGCGCTGGACCCGTCTCACGACACACCGGTATCTGGAGTCGACTCGGCCCGTCCGCCTCACGACCCGCGCTTCCCCGAACGCCCCCGCGACGCCAGGCGAATCGCCATCATCGGCCCCAGCGGCGCGGGCAAGACCACCCTGCTCATGCACTGGGCCGGCCTCCTCGGCACCCCCGAACCCGGCACCACCTTCTTCGCCGAGGACGCCCACCTCTTCAGCACCTCCATCCTGGAGAACCTCCGCGTCGCCCGCGGCGACGTCACCGAGCCCGAGGCCACCGAGGCACTGCACGCCGTCGGCCTCGGCGACTGGCTGGAAACCCTCCCCGACGGCCTGCGCACCACCCTCACCGGCGGCGCCGCGGCCGTCTCCGGCGGCCAGCGCCGCCGCCTCCTGCTCGCCCGCGCCCTGCTCGCCCCCGCCGACGTCCTGCTCCTCGACGAACCCACCGAACACCTCGAGGCCGAAGCCGGCGCCACCCTCCTCCGCCGCCTCCTCGACCCCGAGAGCGGCCTGATCGCCCCGAACCGCACCGTCGTCGTGGTAACCCACCAGTTGCCGGAGACCCACCGCGCCGACCTCGTCCTGCACCTTTCCGCCCTCGGCGAAAACCCGTTGCCGGTTTCCTGAACCGCCACTACATTCGGATGTACACGAGGAAGGAGGTGGTTCCAAGAATGCATAGTTCAAGGACACGTGAGGTGGCTGTCAGCTAGCGCCACCGCTGCGGGAATTCCCGACCGCGTTGCGCGCGAGCGAATTCCAGGCAGTCACCCGGCCCCCGAGCCCCCGGCCAGTCCGTCCGGGAGCGGCACCGACCCAGTCGGCACCGCACAGCTCGGGGGTCGTCCCTTTTCCGGACCTCGCCGCTACGCTGGTGCCATGCCTCCCGATCCGCCTGGCGGATTCATCGTCGAGGATTTCGTGCGGCTCGACGGGCTGCCCCGGCACACCGAGCTCATCGACGGTCGCCTCAGTGTCAGGAGTCCGCAGGAGAAGTGGCACAGCCGTGTCGTATCCCGATTTCTGCGAGAGCTCGACCGCCAAGCGCCGCCGCAGTGGCGTGCCGACCGGGAGATGACGGTGAAACTCGGCGCCAGGCAGATGCCGGAGCCCGACGTGGTCGTCGTGAGCACCGACGCCTACGAGCGCGAGGCACCGTCCACCCACTACTTCGCCGCCGACGTCGTACTCGCCGTGGAGGCGGTCTCACCCGACTCGGAGGAGCGCGACCGCGACACGAAACCGGTCAAGTACGCCAGGGCGGGCATCCCGCACTACTGGCGGATCGAACGCCGCGGCTCCGACGCCGTCGCCTACCTCTACGAGATCGACCCGGCGACCGACCGCTACAGCCCCGCCGGCATCTTCCACGACCGCCTGCGCACCTCCGTGCCGTTCCCGATCGATATCGACCTGACCGAGGTCGGCAGGCGCGGCTGAGTCAGCCGACGTAGCGCTGCAGGCGAGCCGAGAGCCGCGGCTGCAGGGGCCCGTCGGCGACGACCCGCTCCTCGACGTAGGCCAGGTCACCACCCTCGACGATGCCGTAGAGCCGCTTGGCCCCGCCGACGACGATCCCGGACTGGCTGCGGATCACCACGTCGGTGGCGAGCTCCCAGGAGGACTGGGTGAGCGCGTGGCCGTAGAAGAGCTCGACGATGCCGTTGCTGTGCGTGAGCAGCAGCTCGATGACCTCGTCCTTGCCGTCCACCCCGACCCGCCAGAAGCCGGTCTCGCGCAGGTCGGCGCCGCCGTAGCCGCCGTCGTTTTCGATGAACCAGGAGCGGGATTCCCAGGCGAGGTACTCGCCGCCGTCGTGCGAGACCACGATCTGCTGGCCGAACCGGTAGTCCCCGCGGCTCGGCTCGTTGCCCTCGCCCTCGCCGCGCCACACGCCGACCATCGGGAGCAGCGCCAGCATGGCCGGGTTCAGATCGGGGCCGAGGCGCAGGTTCGCGGTGTCGTCGGGCAAGGGGAGATCGGGCAGCGCCGGAATGTTCCGGCCGCTGGTCGACTTGGCGCGCTCGACCGCACCGGCCACGGCTTCGTCACCGCTGAGCCGGGCGGACGGCGCCGCACCGTTCTCCGTGTTACTCGCTCGCTCGGCCGGATCCGGACCCTCGCTCGCGAGTTCGCTCATGATTCGGTGAACAACCGGTAGAAGACGTACAGGCCGAACCATCCGATCAGGATGGACACGGCCACCAGCAGAAGCTCGAAGAAGAGGACCACGGCCCGAGTCTATCGGCCCGGCGCCGAGCCCGCGCGGACGGCCCCTGACATGCGGACGGCCCCCTGGGCGAACCAGGGGGCCGTCCGGCACGCGTCACTTGGCGACGGTCACGTCCACGTTGTGGATCCCGGCGCCCTCGGGCGCGACCTCGACCGAGCCGTTGCCGGTCGAGGAGAGGGCGCGCAGCGTCCAGCTGCCCGGCGCCGCGAAGAAGCGGAAGTCGCCGGTGCCGGAGGCCACGACCTCGGCGGTGAAGTCACCGTTGCCGTCGAGCAGCCGCACGAAGGCGCCGCCGACCGGCTGGCCGTCCTCGGCGAGCACGCGGCCGGTGATGACCGTCTCCTTCTCGACGTCGACGCCGGCCGGGATGTCCTGTCCCTGGGTGGGTGCTGAGCACATGGTCGTCACGCTCCAAGCTCGATGGGGGCACCGATGAGCGAGCCGTACTCGGTCCAGCTGCCGTCGTAGTTCTTGACGTTCTGGTGGCCGAGCAGCTCCTGCAGCACGAACCAGGTGTGCGAGGAGCGCTCCCCGATCCGGCAGTAGGCGATGGTCTCCTTCTCGCCGTCCAGCCCGGCCTCCTTGTAGAGCTCGGCCAGCTCGGCATCGGACTTGAAGGTGCCGTCCTCGTTGGCCGCCTTGCTCCACGGCACGTTGATGGCGCCGGGGATGTGGCCGGGGCGCTGGCTCTGCTCCTGCGGGAGGTGCGCGGGGGCCAGGATCTTGCCGGAGAACTCGTCGGGCGAGCGCACGTCGACCAGGTTCTTGGTGCCGATGGCGGCGATGACCTCGTCGCGGAAGGCGCGGATCGTCAGGTCCGGGGCGGCGGCCTTGTACTGGGTGGCCGGGCGGCTCACCGCGTCGGTGGAGAGCGGACGGCCGTCCAGCTCCCACTTCTTGCGGCCGCCGTCGATCAGCTTGACGTTGTTGTGGCCGTACAGCTTGAAGTACCAGTACGCGTAGGCGGCGAACCAGTTGTTGTTGCCGCCGTACAGCACGACCTCGTCGTCGTTGGCGATACCGCGCGCCGAGAGCAGGTCGGAGAACTGCTCCTGGTTCACGAAGTCGCGCCGGACCGGATCCTGCAGATCCGTCTTCCAGTCGAGCCGGACAGCGCCCGCGATGTGGCCGCCGTCGTAGGCGGAGGTGTCCTCGTCGACCTCGACGAAGACGACGCCGGGGGCGTTGAGGTTCTCTTCGGCCCAGTCCACGGAGACCAGGACATCGGAGCGAGCCATGTGCACTTTCCTTTCAACGAGACGTGCAGGGTCAGTTCGGTGCCGGGGTCCGGCGAAACCGGGCCACCAGCGGATAGATCCGGCAGCCGAGGCAGATCCCGAACGCGGCGTTCAGGAACGCGGCGAACAGGGCGAAGCCGGTGAAGATCACACCGACGAGGGGGGAGCCGGCCAGGAAACCCAGCAGGCCGGCGGCGCTGAAGACCAGGCCGAGCAGTTGGGCGAAGCGCAGCGGCGCCGCCGGTTCGGTCTCGGTGGGCGGGCCGACCCGGGGCGCGACCACGGCGCGGAAGATCCGCCCGTAGGGGCTGTCCTTCGGGCCGGTCGCCGCGCCGACGGCGAAGACGACGGCCTGCGCCGCCAGCACGAGCGCCGCCGCGAGCGGGGCGAAGGCCGTGAGCACGAGGACGAGCACCAGCACGGCGCTGGTGATCCAGGCCGCGAAGCGCGGGCCGCGGACGTCGACCACGTCGGGGGCGGTACGGGTGGGGGTGACCTCGGAAACCATGGGAATCTCCTGCGCGTGCGGTCTGTGGCGGATCGGGTTGGGATCGGGCCCGCTCACCGGGATCGAGAGGATCTCTCGCGCGGTGAGCGCAGGTCGGCATCAGGAAATCTGAGGGGGCCGACCGCTCAGCGGCACAGGCAGCAACAACCCCCGAGCCGACACAGATCGACCGTGCGGCGTCGGGTGAGCATCAGCTCGTGGTCGGATTGCACGACATGCAGTTTACCGGGTCCGGCAGGGGATTCGTCGGGAGACCCTGGATATCGGGGTTTCCGGCCAGGTCAGAGTTACTTCACGCGGTGAGCGGAACCAGCGCCGAGCGCAGCGCGTCGGCCTTCGGGACGCCGGAGATCCGGAAGCGCTCCCTGCCCTCGGCGTCGAAGACGAAGGTGGTCGGCAGCGAGAGCACGTTCAGCTCGCGGGCCAGCGCGGGCTCGGCGTCGATATCGACCTCGATGTCCTGCGGGGCCTGCGGCGTCGCCGCCAGATCCTCGGTGACCCCGGCCACCACCCGGCGCACCGCCGCGCACGGCCCGCACCACTCGGCGGAGAAGTGCAGCACCGCGGGGCCCGCCCCGGTGACGCCGACCTCGGCGAGCAGCTCGGTGCGCTTGTCGGTCGCGGAGCCGGGGCCGGTCGCGGCCTTCGGGGCGGCGTCGCGGAGCTTGCCCTCGCGCGCCCGCAGCACCAGCCCGGCCGCGAGGGCGGCGAGCAGGACCACAACCAGAACGACGATCTCGATCATGACGGCTTTCTCCGGGGACGGGCGGGCGGCGGGAGCCGATCAGCGGCGCCCGATACCGAGCCGATCGAGATCGATCGTCACGTTCTCGCCGCGGCCCTCCACCACGATCTGCCCGCCGAGCGCGAACGCCTCGGTTGGCCGCACGCCGAAGGGCAGCTCCTCGGTGTCGATGGTACGGGTGAAGCGCTCCAGCACCGCCGGGCGTTCCGCCTCGGGCACCACGGCGGTCGGGGTGGCGTCGGAGAGCGTGCCCCGGTACATGCCGGTCGCCACGATCCGCACCTGATCGCCGTCGAGCAGCAGATCGGCCATGACGCTGACCTTCTCGGCGTCGGTGCCACCGAACGGGCTGCCCGAGCCGCCGGTGCGCTCGGGCAGCGTTCCGGTGAGCACCAGCGCCCCCGCAGTGGTCATCCCGGAGCCGCCCGAGCCGCCGGTGCCGTCCGACTTGTCCGCCGGCCTGGAGTGCACCTGCAGGTCCGGGATGCCGAAGAGCCTGCCCAGCTCGGTGGGCTCGATCCGCATCCTGGTCGCCACCCGCTCGACCGGGATATTGCGCACCCGGCCGTCGGAGAGGTCGCCGAGCTCCAGGTGCACGCCGGTGAGCGTGGCCTCCAGCGCGATCTCGCCGGGCAGGTCGGGGCGCTTGGCGCTGGCCCTGATGTCGACCGTCTCGAACCGGCCGTCCAGCGCCTGGGCGAAGAACGGGAAGCCGTGGATGGTGACCTCCGGGTCGGCGCTCAGGTCGGCGCCGTCGCGGAGCGTGCGCGACACGCGGTACTCGGTGTAGGCGGCGACCCCGAAGTCGGCGACCACCACCAGTCCCGCGAGTACCAGCAGCCCGATGATCAGCTTGCGCATGGCTCGACCCTAGTCGCGGCGGCCCGGCGGGTCCCCGCTCCGGTGCCTCCGCACCCGGTGAACCCGGACTATCGGGGCCGACGCGCTAATCTTTCCCCGGAATCACCTGTGATGATGCGATGTGGACCCGGCGAAGCGGCCGGGGAGTCCGCGCGCCAGAGATGGAGGAGGGCTTGTGGAGCTGCTCCTGCTGACCTCCGACCCCAACCCCGAGTCGGTGCTGCCCTCGCTCGCGCTGCTCGCGCACCACGTGCGCCCGGCGCCGACCGAGGTCTCCTCGCTGCTCGAGGCCGGAACCGCCGATGTCGCCCTGGTGGACGCGCGCACCGATCTGGCGGCCGCGCGCGGCCTGTGCCGGCTGCTCGGCAGCACCGGCTCGTCGGTGCCGGTCGTCGCCGTGCTCACCGAGGGCGGGCTGGTCGCGGTGAACGCCGACTGGGGCCTGGACGACATCCTGCTGCCCGGCACCGGCCCGGCCGAGCTGGACGCCAGGCTCCGGCTGCTGGTCGGCCGCAACGGCGGCGCCGCCAGCCCGGAGAACACCGGCAAGATCACCCTCGGCGAGCTGGTGATCGACGAGGGCACCTACACCGCGCGGCTGCGCGGCCGCCCGCTCGACCTCACCTACAAGGAGTTCGAGCTGCTCAAGTACCTGGCCCAGCACGCGGGGCGGGTCTTCACCAGGGCGCAGCTGCTGCAGGAGGTGTGGGGCTACGACTTCTTCGGCGGCACCCGCACCGTCGACGTGCACGTCCGGCGGCTGCGCGCCAAGCTGGGCAGCGAGTACGAGTCGCTGATCGGCACCGTGCGCAATGTCGGGTACAAGGCCGTGCGCCCGTCCCGCACCGCGGCCAAGGGCGAGCCCGCCTTCCCGGAGGAGGGCGAGCCCGCCGCCGACGACACCCCGCTCGCCCCGGTCAACAACGGCACCGCGCCGTGACCGGCTGGAGCGACCGGCTGGACGAGCCGACCGCGGCCGCGGTGCGCGCGCTGCTGGCCGCGGCGACCGCGGCGGACGGCGTCGCGCCGGTCTCCGAGGCGGCCGTGCTCTCGCTCGCCGACGCAGGCGCCGGGGCGCGGCACCTGGTCTCGCTGCACGGCGGCGAACCCGCCGGATACGCGAATCTCGTTCCGGCGCACGGTGATCACCCGGCCATGGCCGAGGTCGCCGTCGCCCCGGCCGCGCGCGGCCGCGGAATCGGATCCGCCCTGGTCACGCAGGTGCTGGCGGCGGGAGGGGCGGGGGCGCGGGTGTGGGCGCACGGCGACCTGCCCGCCGCGAAGGCGGTCGCGGGGCGGCTCGGACTGCGCACCGCGCGCGAACTCTGGCAGATGCGGCGGCCGCTGGCTACGCCGGAGCTACCCGAGCTGGTCGTTCCGGACGGCATTGTGCTGCGCACCTACCGCGGCCCGGCCGGCGATGCCACGGCCGACGACGCCGAACTGCTCCGGGTGAACAACGCCGCGTTCGACTGGCATCCCGAGCAGGGCGGCTGGACCGAGCGCGATATCGCGACCAGGCGCGCGGCCGGCTGGTTCGACCCCGATGGCCTCTTCGTCGCCGCCGACGCCGCCGATCCGGAGCGGCTGCTCGGATTCCACTGGACCAAGGTGCACTCCGACGAGGAGCCTCCGGTCGGCGAGGTGTACGTGGTCGGAATCGACCCGGCGGCGCAGGGCAGGGGGCTCGGCAGGCTGCTGACGCTCGCCGGGCTGCACCACCTCCGCGCGCGCGGCCTCGGCGAGGTGCTGCTGTACACCGAGGCGGACAACACCGCCGCCGTCCGCACCTACACCAGGCTCGGCTTCGCGCCCGCGCACGTGGACGTCGCGTACGCCGCCCCCGTCGCCTGACGGCCACCCGCGAGACGTCCCAGTAAACGCGCGGCAAATCACGCGCCCGGCCCCCGCGCCCGCGCCGTTGTGTTCATTTGCCGTTCACTCAGCCTGGTCCAACTGTCAACCGGGTGACCTTACGTTGTGTACGGGCAGCTCAGTGGCTGCCCTGGTGCGCAAGTTCCCCGCGAACGTCCCGCACCACACCACCCGCTCGGCCGGTGAGGGACCGGGCGTGTCGCACGTGATTCCGGAGGAATAGTGAAGTTCAAGCGCAGCAGCGCCCTTGTCGGTGTGCTGGCCGCAGGGGCCATGGTCCTTTCCGCCTGTGGTAGCGATGACAACACCACGTCCGAGAACACCGGTTCGACGGTCGACGTCGCCTGCGGTGGCAAGGAAGCGCTGAAGGCCAGCGGCTCCTCGGCGCAGAAGAACGCGATGGATCGCTTCGTCGCCGCCTACGAGGCCAACTGCGACGGCTCGACCCTGAACTACACCTCGAGTGGTTCCGGTGCGGGCGTCAACGAGTTCATCGGCGGCCAGACCGACTTCGGCGGCTCCGACTCGCCGCTGAGCGAGAGCAAGGGCGAGGTGGCCAAGGCCGCCGATCGCTGCGGCGGCGCCCCGGCGTGGAACCTGCCCACCGTCTTCGGCCCGATCGCGGTTACCTACAACATCGACGGCGTGACCAACCTGGCGCTGGACGGCGCCACCGCCGCCAAGATCTTCAACGGCACCATCAAGACCTGGGACGCCCCGGAGATCAAGGCGCTGAACCCGGGCGCCACGCTGCCGTCCGCCCCGATCGCGGTCATCTTCCGCTCGGACGAGTCCGGCACCACCGACAACTTCCAGCTCTACCTGGACGCCGCCTCGAACGGCGCGTGGGGCAAGGGCACCGGCAAGGCCTTCGCGGGCGGCGTCGGCGAGGGCGCCAAGGGCAACGAGGGCACCTCGGCCGCGGTGAAGAACACCAAGAACGCCATCACCTACAACGAGTGGTCCTTCGCCAAGTCGCAGAACCTCTCCGTCGCGCGGATCGTCACCTCCGCGGGCCCGGAGCCGGTCGAGCTGACCAGCGCCTCCGCCGCCAAGGCGATCGACAGCGTGAAGATCAAGGGCCAGGGCAACGACCTGGTGCTCGACGTCTCCTCGTTCTACAAGCCGACCGCGGCCGGCGCGTACCCGATCATCCTGCCGACCTACGAGATCGTCTGCTCGAAGTACGCGGACGCCGACACCGCCACCGCGGTCAAGGCGTTCCTGACCTCGGCGATCGGCAACGGGCAGGACGGACTGGACGCGAGCGGCTACGTGCCGATCCCGGATCAGTTCAAGACCCGCCTGACCACCGCCATCACCGCGATTTCCTGATCGAGTAGGCCATGACCGTGCACCCTGAGGTGTCCGCCGAGGGCTCGTCCACCGCGACGAGCCCGACCGCGGGCGGAGAATCATCGTCCATGACGAAGTCGCCGAGCAACGAGCCCGGCCCCGGCCGGACGAAGAAGGCGTCGAGCCAGCGCATCGAGGTCCTCTTCCGTTCGCTGGCGACGGCGGCGGGCGCGACCATCGTGGCCGCCATCGCGCTGATCGCGCTGTTCCTCCTGATCCGCGCGGTGCCATCGGTCATGGCCAACAACGTCAACTTCTTCACCAGCACCGAGTTCAACACCACGAACGCCGACGACCTGCGCTTCGGCATTCGCGACCTGTTCATGGTCACCGTGCTGAGCTCGATCTTCGCGCTGGTGATCGCGGTGCCGATCGGTATCGGCATCGCGCTGTTCCTCACCCAGTACGCGCCGAAGTCGGTGGCGCGCCCGTTCGCGACGCTGGTCGACCTGCTCGCGGCGGTGCCGTCCATCGTCTTCGGCCTCTGGGGCTTCCTGGTGCTGGCTCCGCAGATCGAGCCGGTGCAGACCTTCCTGAACGACAAGCTCGGGTGGTTCTTCCTCTTCTCCGACGGCAATGTCTCGCTGGCGGGCGGCGGCACGATCTTCACCGCGGGCGTGGTGCTCGCGGTGATGATCCTGCCGATCATCACCTCGGTGGCCCGCGAGGTCTTCAACCTCACCCCGCGGGCGCACATCGAGGCCGCCCAGGCGCTCGGCGCCACCAAGTGGGAGGTCGTCCGGATGACGGTGCTCCCCTACGGCCGCTCCGGTGTGATCGCGGGCTCCATGCTCGGCCTCGGCCGCGCGCTCGGTGAGACCATCGCGGTCCTGGTGGTGCTGCGCACCGCGTCGCAGGCGGGCAACTGGTCGCTCTTCGACGGCGGCTACACCTTCGCCTCCAAGATCGCCTCGGCGGCCTCGGAGTTCAGCGCGCCGCTGCCGACCGGTGCCTACATCGCGGCGGGCTTCGTGCTGTTCGCGCTGACCTTCGTCGTCAACGCGCTGGCGCGGGTCGCGTCCGGCGGAAGGGTGAACGGCTGATGACCACCACGCTCGACAAGCCGATCAAGGCGCCCACCTTCCGGGCGATCAGCACCGGCCGCAGGATCAAGAACCACGTCGCCACCGGCGTCGTCGCGCTCTGCTTCGTGATCGCGCTGATTCCGCTGGTCTGGGTGCTCGGCCTGGTCGTCTCCAGCGGCATCGAGGCGGTGCTCAGCTCCGACTGGTGGCTGAACTCGCAGAAGGGCGTGCTGCCGGACCAGACCCGCGGCGGCGTCTACCACGCCATCTACGGCACCGTCGTGCAGACCCTGATCGCGGCGGTCATCGCGGTGCCGCTCGGCATCATGGCCGCGGTGTTCCTGGTCGAGTACGGCCGCGGCTGGCTCGCCAGGACCACCACCTTCATGGTCGACATCCTGGCCGGCGTCCCCTCGATCGTCGCCGCGCTCTTCATCTTCGCGCTCTGGATCGCCACCCTCGGCTTCCCGCAGAGCGCCTTCGCGGTCTCGCTCGCCCTGGTGCTGCTGATGCTCCCGGTGGTGGTGCGCAGCACCGAGGAGATGCTCAAGCTGGTCCCGGACGAGCTGCGCGAGGCCTCCTACGCACTCGGCATCCCGAAGTGGAAGACGATCGTGAAGATCGTCATCCCCACCGCCCTGCCCGGCATGATCAGCGGCATGCTGCTCGCGCTCGCCCGCGTCATGGGTGAGACCGCTCCGGTGCTGGTGCTGGTCGGCTACAGCAAGTCGATCAACACCGACGTGTTCGACGGCAACATGGCCTCGCTGCCCCTGCTCATCTACCAGGAGCTGGCGAACCCCGAGCCGGCCGGCCGGCTCCGGGTGTGGGGCGCGGCCCTGACGCTGATCCTGCTGATCGCGCTGCTCTACGCGGCGGCCGCGGTCGTGAACAAGCTGCTCACGCGGAACCGATAGAGGCGGAACGAGAACAATGGCCAAGCGTATCGACGTCAAAGACCTGAACATCTTCTACGGCAAGTTCCACGCCGTCGCCGATGTCGCGCTCACGGTGCTCCCGCGCAGCGTCACCGCCTTCATCGGCCCCTCCGGCTGCGGCAAGTCGACCGTGCTGCGCTCGCTGAACCGCATGCACGAGGTCACCCCGAACGCCAGCGTCCAGGGCGCCGTGCTGCTCGACGGCGAGGACATCTACGGCTCCCAGGTGGACCCGGTCGGCGTGCGCCGCACCATCGGCATGGTGTTCCAGCGGCCGAACCCGTTCCCCACCATGTCCATCCGGGACAATGTGGTGGCCGGGCTCAAGCTGCAGGGCGTCCGCGGCAAGAAGGAGCTGGACGAGGTGGCCGAGCAGTCGCTGCGCGGCGCCAACCTCTGGAACGAGGTCAAGGACCGCCTGGACAAGCCGGGCGGCGGCCTCTCCGGCGGTCAGCAGCAGCGGCTCTGCATCGCCCGCGCCATCGCCGTCTCGCCCGACGTGCTGCTCATGGACGAGCCCTGCTCGGCGCTCGACCCGATCTCCACGCTGGCGATCGAGGACCTGATCACGGAGCTCAAGAAGGAGTTCACCATCGTGATCGTCACGCACAATATGCAGCAGGCCGCCCGGGTGAGCGACCAGACCGGCTTCTTCAACCTGGAGGCCCAGGGCAAGCCCGGCAAGCTGATCGAGATCGACGACACCGAGAAGATCTTCTCGAACCCGTCCAAGCGCGCCACCGAGGACTACATCTCCGGCCGCTTCGGCTGATCGGCCCGCGACGACGAAGGCCCGCGCCATCCGGCGCGGGCCTTTCGCGTGTCCCGTTCGGGCTCGCCCGGCACGGCGGCCGGGCGAGCGGGCGGGGGCTACTTCTCGTCGGAGTCCGCGGGGAGCTCGCCGGTGACCAGGAAGACCACCCGGCGGCCGATCTCGACGGCGTGATCCGCGAAGCGCTCGTAGTAGCGGCCGAGCAGGGTGACGTCGACGGCGGCGGCCACGCCGTAATTCCAGTCCCGGTCCATGAGCAGGGTGAAGAGGTGACGATGCAGGTCGTCCATCGCCTCGTCCTCCTCGTTGAGCTCCAGCGCGCGCTCGGGATCGCGGGTCGCGAGCACCTCCTTGGCGCTGGCGCCCATGCTCACCGCGATCCGCCCCATCTCGGCGAAGTAGCCGTTCACCGCCTCGGGCAGCGCGTGCGCGGGGTGCCTGCGCCTGGTCACCTTGGCGACGTGCTGGGCGAGCGCGCCCATCCGGTTCACGTCGTTCACGATCTGGATGGCGCTCACCACCTGGCGCAGGTCGCCCGCGACCGGGGCCTGCAGGGCGAGCAGCGCGAAGGCGCGCTCCTCGGCGTCGGTGATCATCTCGGTGATCCGGTCGTCCTGGGAGAGCACCTGCTCGGCCAGCCCCAGGTCGGCCTGCAGCAGCGACTGGGTGGCCCGCTCCATGGCGGTGCCGGCGAGCCCGGCCATCTCGCCGAGGAGATCGGCGAGATCGGCCATTTGCTCGTTGTAGATGACACGCATGGGCAGTGACACTAGTGTCCGCGATTTGCCACGTCACCAACGACGGGTGAATGGCGGGTGCCACACCCGGCTCGGCGCACTCCCGGCAAACGGCTACTTGCAGGTGTCGTCGGCCGCGTTCATGTGCTCCAGGTCGGAGGGGAGCGCGACCGGGGCCGCGCTCGCCGGGGTGCCCAGCGGCACGCTCGGCAACGTGGTCCCGACCGGGGTCGGCGGCACCACCGTGCCCGCGTAGCTCTCGCCGAGCACCAGCTCGACGATGCTGCCGAGCTCGTCGGCGCGCTCCAGGCTGGCGCCCGGGATCGAGCTGGCGACCGTGGCCGCCTCCGCCTCGTGCCCGGTGGCGTACCTGACCCGGGTGGTCGGCGAGGTGCCGCCCGAGTAGTTCGAGGTGGTGTAGATGCCGAAGCCCTGCGTGCTCAGCTTGGTGGCGGTGCGCTGCGCAGAGCCCTCCATCCCGGAGGCGTTCGAGACCTGCACCGAGACGATGCTCGGATCGACGGCGGTGAGCTTGTTCGCCGGCTCGGCCGGCGGCGGCTCCGCCTCGGTGGTGATCTCCGGCGCCTTCTGCTCGCCGGGCAGCGGCTGGTCGTCGATGACGGCGCGGAACAGCGCCTTGATGTCGGTGTCGCGCGGGATCTCGTTGCCGTAGGAGGTGGTGCCCGCGGTCGGGATGGTCAGGAAGGTGACCGCGCCCGCGCTCATCTTCTGCAGCGAGCGGCCCAGCATGAGCAGGTCCTGGCTGCGCACATTGTCGACGAAGGTGTGGCTGGTGAAGGCGGAGACGAAGCCGTTCATCTTGCCCGGGTCGAGCAGCACCTTGCTGGAGAGCGCGCCGCGCAGCAGCGAGGCGAGGAACTTCTGCTGCCGGTTGATGCGGTCGTAGTCGCTGCGCTCCTCGCCGTAGACGTGCCTGGCGCGGACGTAGTTCAGCGCGGTCTGGCCGCTCACGATCTGCTTGCCGGAGGTCTCGAGCACGGTGCCGAGGGTGTCGTCGATGATCGGCTTGGTGCTGCACACCTCGACGCCGCCGACCTGGTCGACCATGGCCTCGAAGCCGGCGAAGTCGATGCCGATGAAGCGGTTGATGCTGAGCCCGCTCATCTTGCGGACCACGTTCACCAGGCAGCGCGGGCCGCCGAGCGCGTATACCGCGTTCAGCTTGTCGCCCATGGCGGAGGGGAAGGTCTCCTGGGTGTAGGTGCCGTTGTCGTTGTCCCAGCCCTGGCACTGCGGGCGGGTGACGTCGAGGTCGCGCGGGAAGGAGACGACGACCACGCGGGAGCGGTTCTTGGGGATATTGACCAGCATGACGGTGTCGGCGCGGGCGCCCTCGGCGTCGTCCAGGGTGCCCGCGCCGATATCGCCGTTCACGCCGGCCCTGGTGTCGGTGCCGACGATCAGGAAGTTCTCGTCGCCGAGCTGCAGGTCCGAGTCGAGCACGTCCTCCGGGTTCTCGTCCAGGGCGTTGACCTGGGTGAAGCCGCTGTCGGTCGCGCGCAGGTAGCTCCAGCCGCCGCCGGTGGTGAGCAGGGCGAGCACCGCGACCGCGGCCACCGACGAGCGCAGGGCGAGCCGGGCCCGCTTGTTCTTGACGCCGGTGGCGCCCGCTTTCCGCGGGCCGACCGAGCGCGGCTTCTCCTGCGTGCGCGTTTTGCGGCCGCGCGCGGCGCCGCTGGTCTTGGGCCAGGCGTCGCCGGGGCGCTGCTCCGGCTCCGGCTCGATCGGCGGGATCTCCTCGGTGACGTCCTCGGCCGGTTCGTCGGCGACCGGGCCGCGCGGGGCCGCCGGGGGTTTGCGGCCCTTCTCCGGTCGCGGCCGGGCCGGGGCCGCCGGTGCCTGGCGGTGCACGCGGGTGGAGTCGGCGGCGGGTTCGGGGGTGGGGCGGGCGTCCGGTTTCTCGGCGCGGCCGGGGGGAGGGGCGGGTGCCTGGCGCGGGGGTTCCTCGCGGGCGGGCGTCTGGCGCGCAGCGGGCCGGGCGGGTTCGTCGCGGGGAGGGGCCTGACGTCCGGCCGCTCGCGCGGGTTCTTCCCGGGCGGGTGCCTGGCGCCCCGCCGGGCGGGGAGGCTCGTCGCGGGCCGGGGTCGCGCGCTGGGGAGTCTGCCGCCGGGCGGGCTCGTTCGCCCCGGGCGCCTGGCGGCCGGGGGCTGCCCGCCCGCCCGCGCGGGGCGCCTCCGCGCCCGGTCGCCCCGGGGCCTCCTGCCCGGCAGCACGGCCGGGTTCGTCCCGCCCGGGAGCACGCCGCCCGCTCGCGGGCCGCCCCGGATCACTGGGCCGCCCCGGGACGGGCGCGGAACCCGCGATATCCCCGGCGACCGCCGAACCACCCCGGGTCCGCGCGGGCGGCTGCTCCCGCCGCTGCGACCCGCTCGGCCGCCGCTGCTCACCCGGTGCCTCCGGCCGCCGCCTGCGGGCAACCCGCTCGCTGTCGACCTTCTGCACCAGGTCGTGCACGGTGAGCGGAGCCGACGCCGACTCGTCCCCGTCCTCCGAGTGCCTGGACCGGCGGGACGAGTGTGCGCCGTCCGCCTCGGGATCGCTGCCCGCCGGGTACCGCTCCCACGGGGGGCGGCCCCCCGGACGTGGCGAACGCCCCTGCCGATCGTCAGCCACCTACGAACCTCGCTTTTCCCGATCCCTGCTGCCGCATCAGGCCGTGTCGACCGGCGTGACCGATGCGGCAATGATAACGATTACGCCACGGCAAGCCACTTCTGCCGCACGGAACCATCAACCGCCACTGTGCATGACGTCCGCGGCATGCGGAACCGCCGGGTCGTCGGGGTCGTCCAGCCAGCCGTGCGGCAGCGCGACCTTGCCCGGCGAGCCCTGCCGGCCGCGCGGCCCCTCGGCATCGCGCGGGAAGGGCGCGTCCCGGTCGAGCTGCTCGACCAGCGCGGCGAGCTCGGTGAGCCGGGAGACGGTCGCGAAGGCGCGCCGCAGCTCCGAGCCGACCGGGAACCCCATCAGGTACCAGGCCATGTGCTTGCGCAGGTCGCGCATGGCCTTGTCCTCGCCGTCGTGGTCGGTGAGCAGCGCGCCGTGCCGGTACAGCACCTCGCCGACCCGGCCCAGGTTCGGCGGCTCCGGCATGGGCTCGCCGCGCAGCGCCGCGGCCAGCTCGGCGAAGAGCCACGGCCTGCCCAGGCAGCCGCGGCCGACCACGACGCCGTCGCAGCCGGTCTCCGCCATCATCCGCACCGCGTCGGCGGCGGAGAAGATATCGCCGTTGCCGAGCACCGGGATGGTGGTCACGTGCTCCTTGAGCTTCGCGATGGCCGACCAGTCCGCCTGCCCGGAGTAGCGCTGCGCGGCGGTGCGCGCGTGCAGCGCGACGGCCTTGGCGCCCTCGGCCTCGGCGATCCGCCCGGCATCCAGGTAGGTGTGGTGCTCGTCGTCGATGCCGATCCGGAACTTCATGGTCACCGGAACGCCGTAGGGCTCGGCGGCGCGCACCATGGCCCGGACGATCTCGGCGTAGAGCGAGCGCTTGTAGGGCAGCGCCGCGCCGCCGCCGAGCCGGGTCACCTTGGGGACGGGGCAGCCCAGGTTCATATCGATGTGGTCGGCCCAGCCCTCGCCCGCCACGATCCGCACCGCCTCGGCCAGCGTCTTCGGGTCCACCCCGTATAGCTGCATGGACCTGGGGTGCTCGTCGGCGTCGAAGGACATCATGTGCAGCGTCTTCTCGTTGCGCTCCACGATCGCCCGCGCGGTGATCATCTCGCAGACGTACAGCGAGGTCGCGCTGCCGAACTCGCGGCAGAGCTTGCGGAAGGCCAGGTTGGTGATGCCCGCCATCGGGGCGAGCACCACCGGCGGATCGACCGGGTAGGGGCCGATCCGCAGCGCGTTGCCCGTTGCTGCCGCGGTCGCGGCTTCCAGCGTCGTCACGGCTACCAGTGTGGCACCGCCGCCGAGCCGCCCGCCCCGGCCGGGGCATCCGGGGCGGGGAATATCGGGAACGCGAACGCGCCGCCCGGACGGATCCGGACGGCGGCGGGGGTTCGCGGTGTCAGCTGCCGGTGGTGGCCAGCTCGCGCTTCTTGGCCTCGCGGGCCAGCATGCGGTCGCGCTGCTCCTCGAACTTGACGACGTCGGCGCCGAGCTTCTCCAGGAACTTCGCGAGCCGCTCGCGGACCTCTTCACCGCGCGGGCTGAAGTCGTCGCGCTCGAAGATCTGCCACTTCTTCAGCACCGGGTTGACCACGTCCTCGAGGTGCTGGCGCAGGTCGTAGATGCCGTGCTTGGCCATCAGCACGCCGTTGCGGCGGAAGTTGGGCATGCCCGCGCCCGGCATCTGGAAGTTCTCCAGGATCAGGGTGATCGCGTCGAGCGCCTGGTCGGGGGAGAGGTCGAGCGCCGCGCCGCAGAGGTTGCGGTAGAAGATCATGTGCAGGTTCTCGTCGGCGGCGACGCGCTGCAGCATGCGATCGGCGATCGGGTCGTCGCAGACCTTGCCGGTATTGCGGTGGCTGACCCGGGTGGCCAGCTCCTGGAAGGTCACGTAGGCGACCGAGTGCAGGAAGCCGGCGTCGGCCTCGGTGGGCGAGGCGAAACCGTTGGTCATGTGGATCATCCGCGCCTCTTCGAGCGCGACCGGGTCGACACCGCGGGTGACCACGAGGTAGTCGCGCATCACGATGCCGTGGCGGTTCTCCTCGGCGGTCCAGCGCCCCACCCAGGTGCCCCAAGCGCCGTCCTGCGAGAAGTTCTCCGCGATCTCCCGGTGATAGGAGGGGAGATTGTCCTCGGTCAGCAGGTTGGTGATCATGGCCGCCTTGGCGACCTCGCTCAGCTGGGACTGCTCCGGATCCCAGTCCACACCGCCCATAGCGGCGAAGTTCCGGCCCTCGTCCCACGGCACGTAGTCGTGGGGGTGCCATTCCTTGGCCATGGAGATGTGCCGGTTGACGTTCTCTTCGGCAACCGGCTCCAACTCTGTCAGAAGCTCGAGTTGAGTCAGATCCCTTGCCATAGTGTCGTGTGCCCTTCTCAGTCGGTGCGTGCGGTCGTTCGGGACGTTTTCCACGGTAGACCGAAGCCGATGCGGCCATACCTTACGGCACCGTAGGTGTGATGCGAAACGCATCCGGAGCCGCTGTCCGCTATCGTCCGGCCGCTCTGGCCACGTCCGTGCCGACCCCCCGAGCGAGGGGACGACCACCCGATTCTAGGGGCCGGGAACGTTCCGTGGACTATCGTCCGGCGGCCCGCGCCGTTAGCTGGCCGTGGCCCGGGTTACAGCGGGCGAGCTGGGCTCTCACCGGATCCGGCGCGGTGCTCGCCGGGCGCGGGGCCGTGGTGAAGTGGCGGTATCCGCCTGGCATCGGCGGAATTCGGCGGCGCGTGGCTGCCGCGCTCGCCGCCGAACGCGGGAGCGATCTTGCTACCCGCCGGTAGCTTTTGCTGGCGCTGCGCCCGCCCCGGCGCGGCCGGAGTGCTTCTGGCGAGATAAGGCAAATGTATAGAGGTGGCTGTGAATCCTGCTCGTGCCGCCGGGAGGCGGTCGGGTACTGTGTCCAGCCGAGCCCCTTTAGCTCAGTTGGTAGAGCTGGTGACTTTTAATCACTAGGTCGTAGGTTCGAGTCCTACAGGGGGCACCGCGCTCCACCGGGTTCCCGCCGGTCAAGGGCAGTTGACCGCTCCGCTTCCTTCGCTTCGACGTGCTTGCCTCGGAATGACGGGCATCACATCTTCTCCGCGATGGGAATCGCTCCGATATTCGCGGTTCTTCCGTCCGGAAGCCGTTGCGCGGGTCCGAGACCAACCGTGCGCGAGGGGATTCCGCAGGTGGCGCGAGCCGCTCCGGTAACGGGGCGTCGGGCGGCGGCGATCGGTTTCGGGGCTTCGCCGACCCGGCTTCGCCCCCACGCCGGCCCGTGCCTATTATCGAAACATGTTGTCCAGCAAAGCCTTTGGATTTGCGGGGGGAGACAGCCGGGCGCACGGGGGCGCCCGGAACGGATCAGGAGCGCCGGTGCGGCGCCGGAAACCGGCCGCCCGGAGCTGTCGGGCCGACGGCCGGGTACCTGTTCCGCGCGGTCCGAAATAGCGGTGAGTTCGCCACCTATAACCGATTGCGGACTGTTTGCCGGAATGCGAATTCTGGCGATCGTGGCCACAGACCCCTCGGTTTGCCACGTGCCGGATGCGGTTTCCGGGTACGGTGACGGCCTGGTGAAATTCGGGAGAAACACCGCGCGCGAGCGGATCGTGATTGATTCGGGATGTGCTCGGCTCTCCCGGGCCGCGCCGCGATCGGGACCCCCGATCGCGGTACCGCTGGAGTCGAACGCCGCAGGAGGAGGCCGATTCGAGACGAAAAACGCCCGGATGCGCACCCCCTGCGGCGCACCCGGGCAGAGGAACTATACCAGCTGGTGTGTTTCGAGTTTCACGGCAAGTTTTCGTACCCAGAGTTTGTAATTGGGCGAAAACCCAGGTTGAAGTGTAAACAAGAGTCGTCATTATGCGCTGCCGGTTTCTTCCCAAGGGGGGTTAGCCAGCGGCGGCGAGTAAGCTTCGGAGGCGTTTCGAGCATGGCACGGCAGCAAGAGCGGGCCCGCCGGACACGTGCGGCGATCATCAGGTCCGCCGCCGTTGAATTCGGGAAGAGCGGCTACGCCGCGGCGTCGCTCAATCGGATACTGGAAGGGTCGCGGGCGACCAAGGGGGCGATGTACTTCCATTTCGACTCCAAGGAGGATCTGGCGCGCGCCGTCCTCGACACGGCGATCGAGCGGTACCGCGCGTCCGCCGAACGTTGGCTCGCCCGAACGGATCTCGGGCCGCTCGACGTTCTGCACGGGATGATCGACGAGATGGCGCTCCGGCTGCAGCACGACATCATCGTGCAGGCCGAGTACCGGCTCATCATCGAGCCCGATTTCTACCGCGACGTGCAGACCGGCGGCAGCCGGATCATCGGCCGCGCCACCAAGACCCTGGCGGTGCGCGCGATGGAGCAGGGGCAGCTGCGCGCCGACGCCGACCCGGACCGCTTCACCCGGACGCTGGCCGCCGCGCTGGCCGGCCAGCGGTACCTGATCGACGTCTTCGGCGGCGGGATCGATCTGCGCTCGCGGTTCCAGGAGGCGCTGGAGGTGGTGATCGACTCCATGGCCACCCCCGAGTGGGCGGAGAAGTTCCACGGCAACGGCTGGCAGGCCTCCGCCCGGCTGGAAGAACTCGGATTGGGTGTCTGACCAGCCGGTTTGGGAATCCGAGGCGGTCTGTCATAAGCTATGCAAGCTCCCAGCGGACAACGTTGAAGCCGATCCGGAGAGATCCGGAACGAGCCCCCTTCGTCTAGCGGCCTAGGACGCCGCCCTTTCAAGGCGGTAGCGCGGGTTCGAATCCCGTAGGGGGTACGGCCTTCGGGTCGTTGGTAGCAAAGCAAGGCCCTGTGGCGCAGTTGGTTAGCGCGCCGCCCTGTCACGGCGGAGGTCGCGGGTTCGAGTCCCGTCAGGGTCGCACACGAGCGCCGGAGCAATCCGGCGCTTCGCCTATGGCAGCCGTTTCGCAGTTGCCTGCGGCCAGGTAGCTCAGTTGGTACGAGCGTCCGCCTGAAAAGCGGAAGGTCGCCGGTTCGATCCCGGCCCTGGCCACTCAATCCCTCTGACCTCGTTGCAGGTCAGGGGGATTTTCGCATTCCTGGCCGATCTGACTCGGAGTGGGTGCGGCCCGCTACGGGGTCTTCGTCGTACGGCGGGCGAAGAACTCGGCGGTCTCGATGACGGAGCGCTGTGCGGCGGCCGGGTGCGATCTCGGTCGCCGGTCTCGCCTGCCCTCAGCAGCAGGGCTCGAGGTGTCGCCCGATCCGCTGACGCTACTTCCGAACCACCCGAACCGCGGCCTCACTCACCGTCTCGATGATCCGCTCCAGGGTGAGCGGCCCCTCCGGGTGGTACCAGCGCCAGACATTGATCACCATGCCGAGCGCCAACCTGCCGAGAATGCGCGGATCGTCGCCGACGAAGTCACCCGCTTCGATGCCGCGCTCGATCAGCCCGGTCCAGCGGGACTCGATCTCCCGCACCAGCTCGCGGGAGCGCAGCCGCTCGAGCTCCTCCCGCTCCGACGGGCGCGGGGCGGCCAGCAGATCCATGTGGTTCTGCAGGATGCGGCGCTGCAGCGCGTCGCTGGGGGTGGCGGCGAGGGCGCCAGCGACGGCGGCGCGCAGCGCCTCGGCCGGGTCGTCGACGCCCGCGGTGGCGGTGTCGAAGCGCTCGACCGAATCGGCCAGCTCCAGCCGCATGATGGTGAGCAGACAGTGCGCCTTGGACTCGAAGTAGTGGTAGAGCGCGGTCTGGCCGATGCCGACCTCGTCCGCGATCGACGCCCACTTGGTGTGGTCGTAGCCGACCCGGCCGAACTGCTCGATCGCTACCGCGAGGATTGTGCTGCGCTTGGAGCGCGGGCTCTCCCGGCGTGCTCCGGTATCGACGGTCATCAGCGTGTGCCCCCATACGCTAGGTGGTGAAAGAGGAACCCTACCGCAGCCGAGATGAACTCGGGTCAAAAATGGTGTCGCGGGAGTCCCGTGTACGAACCCCGCTCCGGTGGAATGCTGGGAGCATGGCTGAACGCTGGTACTACTCGCTGAAGCGCAATCGAGCCGAGCGTGGGCGGCTGAGCTGGTTCGGGGACCGGATGGGCCCCTACCCGGACCAGGCCACGGCGGAGCGCGCGCTGGAAATCGCAAGGGCGCGAAACGAACAGGCCGACCGGGCCGACCGGAACTGGAGCGAGGGCAACTGAACCCACCCCGCCGCCCGGCTTCCCGTCGCGTGGATCGAGTACCGTTTCCCGGGAAATCAGGCGAACGCTCGCGGTGCCCTATGCCCGCGGCGCGCGAACAGGTGAGCTGGGAGGGCGACCCTTGAGGGTTACCGTTGTTGTGCCGACCTACAACGAGCGGGATAATCTGCCGGTCGCGGTGGAGCGGCTGACGTCGCTGCCCGTCCCCGACCTGCACGTTCTCGTCGTGGATGACAACTCGCCGGACGGCACCGGCGAGGTGGCCGACAAGCTCGCCGCCGAGCTGCCCGAGGTCGTCGGCGTGCTGCACCGCACCGAGAAGGACGGCCTGGGCCGGGCCTACATCGCGGGCATCACCCGCGCCCTGGACGAGGGCGCCGACGTGGTGATCCAGATGGACGCCGACCTCTCGCACCCGGCCGAGGTGATCCCGGCCATGCTGGAGAAGCTGCGCGATACCGACGCGGGCGTGGTGCTCGGCTCCCGCTACGTGCCGGGCGGCTCCACCGCCGAGGAGTGGAAGTGGCACCGCAAGGCGCTCTCCGCCTGGGCCAACTTCTACGTCAACGCGATCCTGCGGCTCGGCGTCAAGGACGCCACCGCGGGGTTCAAGGCGTGGAAGGCCGATACCCTGCGCGCCATCGAGGTCGGCTCGATCCGGAGCAACGGCTACTCGTTCCAGGTCGAGATGAACTACCGCACCATCAAGCGCGGCTACACCATCGCCGAGGTGCCGATCCGGTTCGAGGAGCGCACCCTCGGCGCCTCCAAGATGAGCTTCGCGGTGCAGCTGGAGTCGGCGCTCATGCCGTGGAAGCTGCTCTTCAACCGCAAGGTCTGAGGCCCGCGCCCGGACGGCGCGGGCACCGGACCCGTCAGGCCGCCCTGCCCTCCTCGGCGAGCTTGCGGCGCAGCCCCTCCAGCCCGATCACGATGGCGGGGATCAGCGTGAGGTGCATGAGCGCGAGCGCGATCGTCGACGACACGTCGAAATCGGCGGCGATGGTCAGCCCGATGGTGAGGACGGCCAGCACCGACCCGACGATCTCGGCGACACGGAGGATCCCCGGCCAGCGGTAGGCGAGCAGCACCGCGGCGGTCAGCCCGACCAGCATGGGCACCGCGGTGATGAAGACGATGCCGCCCGGCGGCACCGCGTCGACCTTGCCGTTATCGGTGATCTCGAAGTTCACGCCTGCCGCCTTGGCGATGCCCCAGATGATCAGGTTGGCGACGACGGCGGCGATGGTGGGGCCGAGCACCGCGACTGGGCGGCTCAGCGCGGGGATTCGGCTCGGGGTGGTGGAAGCGGTGGTCACGATGGGGTCTCCCTCCCTCGGGCGCCGGAGCTGCTCCGGCTCTGCCCACTCATACTCAAACCTCGAGGATCGTTCAGGTCAAGGCTTTTCTTCCGGCCAGTGCAGCAGGGTGTGCAGATACTGCCTGCGCACCTGCTCCACCTTCTCGTCCAGCGCGGCCGGATCCCAGCCCGACACGTCGATGGGCGGCAGGATCGCCACATCGACCACGCCGGGTCGGGCCACCGCGGCGTTCCGGCGGCAGACCTCGCCGGCATTGCGGATGACGATCGGGATCACCGGCACCCCGGCCTGGATGGCGATATGGAAGGCGCCCTTCTTGAACGGCGCCACTCGCGGCGTGTACGAGCGGGTGCCCTCCGGCGCGATGGCGATGGAGAGCCCCTCGCCCAGCGTCCGCACCACCGGGGCCAGCGAGGCCTTGGCGCTGTCGGTATCGGTGCGGTCGATGAAGGTGACCCCGACGAAGCGCATGAGCGGCCCGAAGATCGGGTTCTTCGTGAGTTCCTGCTTGCCGACGCCGGTGACCCCGCCGTTCAGCACCCGCGGCACGATGAAGATGTCGTACTGGCTCTGGTGGTTGAACAGGAACACCGCCGGCCGCGGGCCGCGCGCGTGCTCGGTGCCGGTGACCCGGAGCCGGACCCCGGTGGTGCCGAGCACGCCCCTGGTGGCGAAGGCGAGCAGCCCGTCCGCCATCGCCCGGCGCTGCCGGGTGTAGCTGCGGGCCAAGACGCCGAGCAGGGCGCCGCCGAGCATGGCGGCGAAGCCCGCGCCGGTGCGCACGGCGTCGAGCGGGGTGGGCGGGCGGCGCGGGCGGAAGGCGGGCGCGGACCAGCGGCGCTCGGCCGCGACCACGGCCAGCCGGGAGTCCGGCGCCACGGCGACCGGGCGGCCGGCGAGCTCGAGCAGCGGGAGGTCGGCGAGGCTGTCGGCGTAGACCCAGCTGTGCCGGAGCTGGATGCCGCGCGCTTCGGCGAAGGCCCGCGCGGCGTCGGCCTTGCCGGTGCGCCAGAGCGGCTTGCCGTCGAGGTAGCCGGTGAGCGCGCCACCCTCGACCGCGAATTCGGTGCAGAGCAGGTGCTCGATGCCGAGCTCGTCGGCGACCGGCCGCAGCTGGAAGCGGGTGAGCGAGCTGATCAGCACCACGGTGTGCCCGGCCTCGCGGTGCGCCTGCACCAGCGTCCACGCCTCGGGGAAGACCTGCTCGTACAGCTCGGATTTGAAGAGCGCGCGGCCCGCGGCGGTCAGGTCTTCCTCGGTGCAGCCGGCCAGGGTGTGCTGGGCGGCCTGCAGGAACTGGCCGTACTCGCCGTCGGTGGTGCCCGCCCGGATGCTGTCCCGCAGGGTGTGCGCGGGGTCGTGCGGGCGGCGGCGGCCGGTGAGCCGCCGCAGCGGGCCGGGGCGGCGGAAGCCGTCGACCACGGTGCCCGCGAAGTCGAAGAAGGCGCCGACCTGCGGGCCCTGCGGGCCGGTGCGGATCGCCTCGAGCAACTCGCCGACCGATTGGGCGGGCGGGGCGGCTGCGACAGCGTCGTCCCTGGCTGCCTCGCTCATCGCCGCTGCCCCCGCACAGGCGCGGCCCCGGTCGGCCGGGTGCCCGCGCGACGCCGAGCGCTCATCGCCGGTCCAGGGAGGCGCGGTTGGACGGGTCGAGCGCCGCCGCCTGGCCGATCCGCGCCGCCAGGATGCGCAACCGCGCGGCGAACTCCTCGCGCCGCACCGCCAGATCGGCCCTCGCCTCCGCGCCCTCGGCGGGGCCGAGCAGCCCCCGGTTGTCCGCGAGCTTGAGCGCGGTGCCGAAGAGCTCGGTGGAGACCGACTCCGGGCTGTACAGCCGCTGCTGCAGCAGCATCTGCCTGCCGACCGCGACGCACTCCGCGAGCAGATCCCTGCGGTCAACCGCGGTGCCGGGATCGCGCGCGGCCAGCCGCTCCGCCACCACCAGCTGCGCGTCGAAGAAGGCGCGCAGCACCCGGTGCGCCATCATGAACCCCGACGAGGTGAGCCTGCCGAGCACCTCCCGCCCCCGGGTGCTGCGCGGCCTGCTGCGCCAGTCCGGATCCACCAGCAGCATCTCCGCGGTGAGCTGGTTCTCGAATTCGGTGCGCTCCGGGAAGAAGAAATCGAACTTGAGCTGGTCGCGCAGCAGGAACGCCTCGTCCCAGCCCGCGTTCAGCGGGTCCGGCTCCGCGGACGGCGGCGGGTCGGCATCCGCGGTGACGGCGGCCAGGATGCCGAGCTCCAGGATGGCGCGGTTGACGAACCAGTGCACCGCGCTGTTGCGGTAGAACGCCGCCTCCAGGTGCGCGCCGCTCTCGATCGAGTACACCGGCTCCAGCCCGCCCCGGTACACCGTGACCACCCTGGCCAGCGAGAGCTGCTCCAGCACGACGGCGAGGCTGGCCTCGTCGCGCAGCGCGCCGAGCTCGCCGCGCGGCAGGTCGCGCGCCACGATGTAGTCCAGCACCGGCGCCAGCAGCGCCCGCACCTCGCCGAGCGTGAGCGCCCGCTCCTGCACGCCCAGCAGCGCCAGCGTGGCCAGCGCGTTCACCGTGATCGGGGTGACGTCGTTGATGCCGACCGCCACCTCGAAGGCGAGCCGCTGCACCGCGCGCCGCTCCTTCTCCTCGCGCTCGGCGCGGACCGGGTCGGCGGCGGCCGCGGTGCCGTTGGTGGTGTGCAGCGGGATGGTGACCGGCGGGTTGTGCAGCGGGTCGCCGTGCGCCGCCAGCCGGTCGCGCGCCGAGAGCGGCGCGCCGAAGCGCACGTAGACGTGCCCGGCCGAGTGCTGCTGGTTGCGGATGTAGCGGGCCAGCCAGCCCAGCCCCTCCGCCTTCTTCTTGCCGCCGACCTGCTCGGTGGCGATGGCGCCGAGCTCGTTCAGCCGCTCGTAGGTGATCGAGACCGGGACCAGCAGCACGTCCTCGACGCGCTCCGCGCGCACCGCGGCGGCCAGGTAGTTGAGCAGCCCGTACCGCGGCGGCCGGAGCTTGCCGGTGCGGGTGCGGCCGCCCTCGAAGTACCACTCCATATTGAAGCGCTTGCTGAGCAGGTAGGCGAAGTACTCCTCGACCACCGCCTTGTACACTTCGTCGTCGCCGAAGCTGCGCCGGATGAAGACGGTGCCGGTGCGCCGCGCGATCGGCCCCATCGGCCAGAAGCTCAGGTTCGCCCCGCCGATCACGTGGTTGGGCGGGAAGTCGTTGCGGGCGAGCACGTCGCCGAGCACGAAGGCATCCACGTAGGAGCGGTGCGAGGGCAGGAAGACCAGCGGGTAGCGGCGGTTCAGGTCGCGCAGCCCGGCCAGCCCGGAATCGTCCGAGTCGACGTTCCAGGTCGAGGCGTGCACCGGCCGCATGGCCTGGGTGAACAGGTCGGAGACGAGCCGGCTCTGCGCCGCGACCAGCTCGTGCAGCCCCTTCTCCGCGCGCCGGTAGACCTCGCGCGGGTCGGCGTCCTCGGCATCCGCGATCGCCTCCAGCCTGCGCAGGAAGTCGGGGGAGTCGAGGATCTCCTCGGCCACCAGCTGCGGCACCTTGTACCGGTCGCCGATCACCGAGCGCTCGGCGCGCTCCAGCGCCACCACCGCCGCGCGCACCACCGCGCGGGCGAACGGCTCGGCCTGGCCCGCGCGGTGCAGCGCGGCCGCCTCCGGATTGTTCAGCCGCAGCTCGCTCAGGTACGCGGGCTGGCCGGTGAGCACCCGGTGCCGGTCCGGCGAGCGGCCGAGCAGCTTGCGCTGGATCAGCCGGTTCGGCTTGCGCGGGTTGGTGAGCAGCGCGAGGTCGGCGAAGGTCACCCGGCGCACGCCGTCCCGCTCCGGCGGCAGCCAGAGCACCCGCACCGGCACCACCAGCGGGTCGTCCCTGCGCCCGGCCAGCCGGGTGGCGATGGCGCCCGCGTCCAGGTCGATCTGGGTGACCGGCGCCGCGCCGCCCGACTCCGCGGCCAGCCCGCCAGCCGCGATCCACTCGCCGATCAGCTCGCGCTCCACCGCCGACGCCGAATCCACCAGCGCCACCACCGAGGCGGGCGCCGGAGCCCCGCGCGCGGGCCGGGTGGCCGGCGCGGTCGTGGCACCGCCGGTGCTGTCCTCGATCATGCCGGTCCCTCCGCTTCGAACGACACTCCTATTCAAGACCTCGGGGGCGATCCGCGCAGGGAAGTCGGGCAGCGAGTCGAATCCGATTCGGTCGGGGTCGGTGTGCGCTGCGGCACAAGCGCCCGTAAAAGCCAGGTAATGCTAACCTTACCTCCCGTAGTGAGGTCAGCTTTACCTTTGGAGGATCGTTGTCGACAACGGACGAGCGCGTGCGCGCGGAGCTGGTAACCGATCCGGCGGCAGCGATGGCACGCCTCGCGGGGGCGGATCGCTTCGGCGAGTACGTGATCTACGAGCGCCAGGGTGAATGGGTGTTCGCCGCCGACCCCATCGGCGGGGTCGAGCTCGACGTCGACGAACTGCGGATCTCCTGGCAGGGCGAGACGAGCGCCGCGGCCTGGTCCGGCCGCCCCGCCGCCGTGCTGGACCGGGCGCTGGCCCGGCTGCCGCTCGGCGGCCGCAATGCCTACGGCTGGATCGGCTTCGAGTTCTGCGCCTGGGCGCTGGACGCCGTCGCGCACGTCCCTGCCCGGACCACGCTGGCGCACCTCATGGTCCCGCGCATCGAGGTGCGGATCGACGGCTCCGGGCACGCCATCAGCGGCGCCACCCCCGACGAGGCCGAGGCGATCCGCGCGCTCATCGCCGAGGACGACGTGGCGCCCGCGGCCACCCCCGCCGAGATCCGGCTCGACCCCACCGGGTACCGCGACCGGGTCGCCGAGGCGGTCGGCGAGATCAATGCCGGGCGCTATCAGAAGGTCATTCTGTCGCGCAAGGTCGACCTGCCCTTCGTAGTCGACGTGCCCGCCACCTACCGCCTCGGCCGCGCGGGTAACACCCCCGCCCGCTCGTTCCTGCTGCGCCTCGGCGGGCTGGAGGCGGCCGGCTTCAGCCCCGAGCTGGTGGTCGCCGTCGATGACGAGCGGGTCGTCACCACCGAGCCGCTGGCCGGTACCCGCGCCTTCGGGCGCGGGGCCGATGTCGATGCCGCCACCAAGGCGGAGTTGCTCGCCGATCCCAAGGAGATCGTCGAGCACGCCATTTCCGTGCAGACCTCGTTCGCCGAGATCGCCGCCTTGGCCGAGCCGGGGACGACCGCTGTCTCCGATTTCATGGCCGTTCGGGAGCGGGGGAGTGTGCAGCATCTGGCTTCCACTGTGCGTGGGACGCTCGCTGACGATCGCACCGCTTGGGACGCGCTCGAGGTGCTGTTTCCTTCTGTCACCGCATCCGGTATCCCCAAGCGGGAGGGCGTCGACTCGGTGTTCCGGCTCGACCACGATCCGCGGGGGCTGTATTCCGGTGCGGTGGTGACTGTTTCCGGTACCGGTGCTTTGGAGGCGACGCTCGTTCTGCGCGCGGTTTACCAGACCACCGAGGGGGCGTGGTTGCGCGCTGGTGCGGGGATCGTCGGGCAGTCCCGGCCGGAGCGGGAGTTCGAGGAGACCTGCGAGAAGTTGAGCAGTGTCGCGCCGTATGTGGTGAAAGGGTAGTTCCTTCACCTGGTGGTGCCCGGTGGCCGTCGGTCGCTGGGCGGCCAGGGCACCGGGGGCTGTCCGTCGATCACCTCGGCGACCAGGTCTGCCCACCGTGTAGCGAGGTAGCCGACATCGGACCACGCGGCGTGCAGCTGCTCGTCGCTGGGCGGCGGGTTGACCTGCAACATCCGCTCGGCGGTGACGTGTGCGGCGGCCATGTCGTCGATGACCGTCGCGCATATGGCGGCGGCACCGGGCCCGGCGCCGGTGTACTCGATGATCCACGCCGCGAGCTGACGGCGTAGCGCGGTGCGGCTGGCTTCGAGGACTGCCGCCCGGTCCGGGTAGAACTCGCGCACCCGGTGCAGCGAGGCCAGCATCCGGGCCCGCTTCAACAGCTCGGAGTCGTGTCGGCGCAGTGGAGTACGGAACACCCTGGTGAGTTCGCGCCAGTGCGGCAGGGCGGCGCTCATGCCAGCGGGGTGGACAGGCGGGCGAGGGCGGCGGCGTAGGGCAGGCACGACGCGGGGTCGTGGCCCGCGTGCTGGGTGAGCACGCTGGAGGCTTCCCAGCGGTGCAACGCCGGCGGCGGCTCGGTACACCGGTAGCGGCGCGCTGCGTCGATGCCATCCGGCTGGCTCCCCATAACTCTCCCCCTGCTGCGTCGAGCACCTGGCGGCGGTGGCTGCGGCGAGAGCGTCGGGCCGGGCGCGCCGTCGACACTCCTGGCGGAGGCTCACCGGCGGTAGCGAATTCGGGTCTACCTTGGTCGAATTCGCGGTCTACTCCGGTCCACTCCCGGTATCCGGACGCGGCGACGGGGGCAAGGGTGGGGGTATGCAGGTCACGTGGACCGGTGCGCAGGCCACCGCATTGCGGATGGCATTGGGGCTGACGCAGCGGCGGTTCGCCGAGAAGTCGGGAATCGGGCTGTCCACGGTGAAGAAGTGGGCAGCGCTCGGCGATGCCATCACGCTCAGCGAACGAACGGTCGGCGACGTCGTCGGCATGCTGGAGCGCGCGACGCCCGAGCAGCGGACCCGGTTCGCGGCGGCGACCGTGCTCCCGCTGCTACCCGGCGGAACGGCCGATACCGTTGGTTGCGAGTGGTCGCCGGGCATGTGGACGGCCGCGGCCACCTCGGTCGCCGATGACCTCACCCGGGAGGACCTGATGTTCGATCGCCGCCAGCTCAACCGGGCGCTGCTCGGCGTCGTGGTCGGAGGCCAGCTGTTCGAACCGCTGGAGCGGTGGCTGTCCGACGGCGCCGCGCCGGTGGTTCCCGGCCGTGCTCGCGCGGGCGTCGGCCTGCAGGAGGTCGAAGAACTGGAGAACGCGGCGCGGGTCTTCCGCACCTGGGACGACCGGCACGGCGGCGGGTTGCGGCGCAAGGCCGTGGTCGGGCAGCTGTCCGAGGTGAACGAGCTGGTCGCCGAAGCCCACCCGCCCGAGATCCGGGTCCGGCTGGCCGGGGTGATGGCGCAGCTCGCCGAGACCGCGGCGATGATGTCATGGGACTCCGGTGAGCAGCACCTCGCGCAGCACTACTACGCGCTCGCCGTGCGCGCGGCACGGGAAGCCGATGATCCGGCATTCGCCGCGGTAGTGCTGGCCGGGATGGCGCGGCAGCTGCTCTCGCTGGACCGGCCGGGTGACGCGCTCGAGCTGATCAGGTTGGCTCAGGACCACGCGGCCGGACGTCTCACCCCGGCCACAGAAGCGATGCTCTACACCCGCGAGGCGTGGGCCTACGCGAAGTCGGAACGCCCGACGGCATTCCGCCGCGCCTGCGACAAGGCGCATGCGGTGCTCGACGGCGCCGACCGGACCGGGGATCCGCACTGGATCCACTACTTCGACGCGGCGGAGCTGGCGGGCACCATCGGCGGCCGACTGCTGGAGACGGCCCGCCGCGAGCCGCGCTTCGCCGACGAAGCCGCCGCACAGATCGGCAGGGCGATCGAGCTGCGGCAGCCTGGCCGCCGCCGCTCGGCCGCGCTGGATCAGCTGAACATGGTCGAAGCGCGCCTGATCGGCGGCGAGCTCGAAGAGGCATGCCGCGTCGGACACTCCGCGCTGGTGGTGGCCGAGCAGACCGCGTCGGACCGGGTCGCCAAGAAGCTCATCCGGGTGTACAACCGGACCGGAGATTTCGTGCGGGTACGTGCGGTGGCCGAGTTGCGCGAGCGCATGCGGCCACTGGTCGCGGTGACGGCGTAGGGGAGCGGACAGACCATGGTGCGGATCGGCGTGACCGGCCACATGAACATCACCGATGACACCGCCACCGCGGTCTACACCGCCGTGCGCGCCCTGCTCGCCGCGCACGACCCCGATGAGCTGGTCGGCGTCAGCTGTATCGCCCGCGGCGCCGACAGCGTCTTCGCCCGCGCCGTGCTCGATTCCGGCGCGCGGCTGGAAGTCGTTCTGCCGTCGCGGAACTACCGCTCCGCGAAGGTGAAACCCGACAATGCCGCCGAGTTCGATGATCTCACCGCGCACGCTACCGACATCCGGGTGATGGACTTCGAGGACGCGGGCCGCGAAGCCTACGAGGCCGCGAACGAAGCCGTCCTCGGCACCGTCGACCGGCTCGTCGCGGTCTGGGACGGGGACACCGGGCAGGCGGGCGGCACCGGCTCGGTCGTCGCGCTCGCCTACGAGCGCGGGGTGCCGGTCGACGTGGTGTGGCCCGCCGGTGCCAGCCGGGCCTGACCGAATGGAATGGGCGGGATGGCGACCGACGACACCTCGTACGACGAACAGGCCGTCACCCGTGATCATTGGTGGTGGCGCCCGGGGTGGTCGGTCGGCAGATCGTTCTACACCTGGCACATCACCTTCGCACCGGCCTCACCGGTGCGACAGCTGCGCGGTGTTTTCGCGCAGACGTTCTCGACGCTGCCGACCATGCGACCCGTCGGCGCCGACGGACTCCATATCACCGTGCAGGGGATCGGTTTCACCGACGATGTATCGAGTCCGGACGTCGATCGAATCGTTGATATCGCGCGGCGCAACCTTGCCGAACTGCCCCGCTTCACCATCACCATCGGTCCGCCGACCGTCGACAGTGAGACGATTCAGCTTCCGATCGCCGATCCCGATCCGCTCCGCGCGGTCCGGGATCGGCTGCAAAGCGCCATCGCCGAGGTCTGGGGAGCGGCGAACGTTCCGGAGCGGGGTTCGGCTTTCCGCCCGCACCTCACGGTCGGCTACTCGACCGGCATCGCACCGATCGAGGAACTGCGCATGAGACTCGAAGCCGATGAGCTCGGCGACTACACGGTCACCGACGTGGTCGCCGAGATCTCGCTCATCGAGCTGAACCGAGACCACGGCCGGTACGAGTGGCGTGACGTTTGCTCCGCGGCACTGCAATAAGCCCGTGCAACGGATTACTGCTCGCGCATCACCTTCTTATCGATCTTCCCCACCGCCGTAACCGGCAACCTCTCCGCCTGCCGAAGCACATCCGGCAACTTGTACGTAGCCAACCCCCGCCCGGTAAGAAAGCTCTTGATCTCCGTCAAGGTCGGCATCTCCCCGGTGACGACGAGAACAGCACAAACCTTCTCCCCGAGCACCGCATCCGCCAGCCCGACGGCGGCCGCGTGCCGTACCCCGGGGAACGCCAGCAAATGCTCCTCGAGCTCATCGCAGGACACATTCTCCCCACCGCGGTTGATCACGTCCTTAATCCGCCCGGAGACGATGAGATGCCCACTGGGCAACTGCCGCACCAGATCCCCGCTGCGGTAGAACCCGTCGGGCGTGAAGGCGCGGGCATTGTGCTCGGGCGCGCGGTAGTAGCCGTTGATGGTGTACGGCCCGCGGGTCAGCAGCTCGCCCTCGGCACCGGGCTCCACATCCACGCCGTTCTCGTCAACGACGCGCAGTTCGTCGGCGGGGGACATGGGCCTGCCCTGGGTGGTGCAGATCAACTCGGCTGAATCGTCCAACCGGGTGTAGTTGATCAACCCCTCGGCCATGCCGAAGACCTGCTGCAGGGTGCAGCCGAGCGCGGGGGTGACCTCGCGGGCGTTCACATCGGCGAGCCGGGCCCCGCCCACCTGCAGCAGCCGCAGCGAACTCAGATCGGCCTCCTCCCACTCGACGGCGGCGGTCCAGAGCTGGGCCAGCGGAGGCACCAGGCCGGTCACCGTGACGCGGTGCTTCTCGATCACGGCGAAGGCGCTCTCGGGGCTGGGGTCGGTGACGAAGGTGACGGCGGCGCCGACGGTGACCGCGCCCAGAATTCCAGGGCAGGCGAGCGGGAAGTTGTGCGCGGCGGGCAGCGTCGCCAGATACACATCCGCGGCGGTGAGCTGGGTGATCTCGGCGCTGGCCGCGGCGTTGTAGGCGTAGTCGTCGTGCGTGCGGGCGATCAGCTTGGGCAGGCCGGTCGTGCCGCCGGAGACCAGCATGAGCGCGATGTCGGCGGGGTCGACAGCGGGCAGCTCGCCGGACGGGTCGCGCGGCACTCCGGACAGCGCGGTGAACTCGCCGGGGTCGCCGAGGACCAGGACGTGCCGCAGGCTCGGTACCGCGGGCCGCACCTCGGCGGCGAGCGCGCGGTAGTCGAAATCGCCCAGCTCGTCGGCGATCACGTACGCCACCGCCTCGGCGAGGTTCGCCAGGTGCTCGATCTCGGCGCGCCGGTGCGCGGGCAGCGTGAGCACCGGGATGATGCCGGCCCGCAGCAGCCCGAAGAGCACGGTCGCGAACTCGGGGACGTTCGGCAGCTGCACCACCACCCGGTCACCGGGGGCGATGCCGAGCGCGAGCAGGCCGTGCGCCATCCGCTCCGCCGCCGCGTCCAGTTCGGCGTAGCTCCACGCGCCGGAGTCGGTCAGCACGGCGGGGGCGGCGGGTGCGCGGCGGGCGGCGTCGGTGAGGAGGTCGCCAAGGGAGCGTCCGGCCCAGTACCCCGCCGCCCGGTACTCGGCCGCGGCCGGGGCCGGGAAGGGGACGTAACCGTCACGATGGGCGGACGTGGATGTCGAAGTCACGATTCCTCACAGCTGACGAGCGGGTATAGGTTAGGCAACCCTATCTCAGGCTGGAGGAACGGCCGGGCCGAACCGTAGACTCGCGGCATGGGTCGTTGGGACACAGCGCAGATCGCCGACCAGACCGGGCGGACCTTCGTGGTCACCGGTGCCAACAGCGGGCTCGGGGCGGTCGCCGCCCGCGCTCTGAGCAAGGCGGGGGCCACCGTCATCCTGGCCTGCCGCGACGTGGCGAAGGGGGAGAAGGTCGCCGCCGATCTCGGCGAGCGCGCGAGCGTGCGCAGGCTCGACCTGGCCGACCTGGCTTCGGTGCGCAGCTTCGCCGCCGAGGTGGACACCCCCATCGACGTGCTCATCAACAATGCGGGCGTGATGGCGGTGCCGCTGCGCCGCACCGCCGACGGCTTCGAGATGCAGATCGGCACCAACCACCTGGGCCACTTCGCGCTCACCGGGCTGCTGCTGCCGCGGATCACCGGCCGGGTGGTCACGGTCTCCAGCGGCGCGCACCGCGCGGGCAAGATCGACCTCGCCGACCTGAACTGGGAGCGCAGGGACTACCAGCGCTGGAGCGCCTACGGCCAGTCCAAGCTGGCGAACCTGCTCTTCAACCGGGAGTTGCAGCGCAGGCTCACCGCGGCGGGCTCGCCGGTGCTCGCCATCGCCGCGCACCCCGGCTACGCCGCGACCGAGCTGCAGTCGCACACCGAGACCTTCCTGGACGGCCTGATGGCGGTCGGCAACCGGATCTTCGCGCAGAGCGCCGAGATGGGCGCGCTGCCGGAGCTCTACGCCGCCACCGCCGCCGAGGCGAAGGGCGGCGGCTACTACGGCCCCACCGGGTTCGGCGGCACCCGCGGCTACCCGGGCTCGTCGGGCTCGACCGCCGCGGCCAAGGACGACGAGGTCGCCGGGAAACTCTGGGAACTCTCCGAGCAGCTGACCGGGGTGACCTTCCCGCTCTGATGTCACACCCCGGGCGGCGGCGTCGTCCCCCTGGTACAGCCCGCCACTCAGCGGCGGGCACCAGGGAAGGAACCGCCATGACCGCTCGGATCGACCTCTTCGGCAATGCCGTCGCCGGCAGCTTCGTCAAGCGCCTCACCGCCGCATCGCGGGTCTTCGCGGACGCGGTGCCCGCCGCCACCCAGGAGCTGGTGAAGCTGCGGGCCAGCCAGATCAACGGCTGCGGCATGTGCACCGACATGCACTACAAGGATGCCGTCGCCGCGGGCGAGGACCCGGTGCGGCTGAACCTGGTCGCGGCCTGGCGGGAGGCGACGCTCTTCACCGAGCCGGAGCGGGCCGCGCTCGCGCTCACCGAGGAGGCCACCCGGATCGCCGACGGCGGCGGTGTGAGCGACGACACCTGGCAGCAGGTGCGCAAGCACTACGACGACGACCAGGCCGCCGCGCTGATCGCCTGCATCGCCACCATCAATGCCTGGAACAGGATCAATGTGATCGCGGGCACCCCGGCCGGGTCGTACGTGGCCGGCCAGTTCGGCTGACCGAGCTGTTACAGTTTGTGCCATGCAGCGCGATTACTGGTTTAGCAGGCCGGCCCAGGGTGGGCCGGCGTGCGTGGACCGCGCGCGCTGATCTACCACCCCGAGCCGGTACCGACCGGCTCGACGGGGTTTCGCTTCGTGGGCCGGCCTGAGAAAGGAACCCACGAATGACAACCGCCGCCGATGTCGATGCCCGACATTCCGACCTCGACGACCAGCGCACCCTCGCGGTCAGCCCGCTGCGCTCGCCCGCCGAGGTGCGTCGCGTGCACCGGATCACCGACGAGCTCGCCGACACCGTCCGCCGCGGCCGCGCGGCCACCGTCGATGTGCTGAACGGCACCGATGACCGCCTCATGGTGATCGTCGGGCCGTGCTCGGTGCACGACCCGGTCGCCGCGCTGGAGTACGCCCGCAAGCTCGCCGCCAAGGCCGCCGAGCTGGACGACCGGCTGCTCGTGGTCATGCGCGTCTACTTCGAGAAGCCGCGCACCACGCTGGGCTGGAAGGGGCTGATCAACGATCCGCACCTGGACGGGTCGTTCGACGTCAATACCGGGCTCGGCATCGGCCGCAAGGTGCTGGTCGACATCACCGCGCTCGGGTTGCCGGTGGCGTGTGAATTCCTCGATCCGATCACCCCGCAGTACATCGCGGACCTGGTCTCCTACGGCGCCATCGGGGCGCGGACCGCCGCCAGCCAGGTGCACCGGCAGCTGAGCAGCGCGCTGTCGATGCCGGTCGGGATCAAGAACGGGACCGACGGGGACGTGCAGGTCGCGGTGGACGGGGTCCGCGCCGCCGGGGCGAGCCACGTCTTCCCCGGCACCGATCTGGACGGGCGTTCGGCGCTCATCCGGACCACCGGGAACCCGGATTGCCACGTCATCCTGCGTGGCGGAAGCACCGGGCCGAACTACGACGCGGGCTCGGTCGCCGAGGCGTGCATCCGGCTGGAGAAGGCGGGGCTGCCGCAGCGCATCGTCGTGGATGCCAGCCACGGCAACAGCAACAAGGACCACAACCGGCAGGTCGACGTGGTCTCCGACATCGCCGAGCGGCTGGCCGCCGGTGAGCCCGGGGTCGTCGGGATGATGCTGGAGAGCTTCCTGGTGGCGGGGCGGCAGGATCTCGCGCTCGGGCACGCGGACGAGCTGACCTACGGGCAGTCCATCACCGACGCCTGCATCGACTGGGAGACCACCGCCGCGCAGCTCGATCGGCTCGCCGCCGCGGTCGCCGCGCGTCGCGAGCGCTGATGTCCGGATGCCGGGGTGCACCCGCACCCCGGCCCGGACAGGTCGGTGGCCTCCCGGGTGGCTCAGGTATCGGACGGCCACCCCGCCGCCGGACCGGGCGCATCGGTCACCAACCGCCCACCCAGCCAGCAGTCCCGCCGCACCCCGCGCTGCACCGCCCCCAACCGCTGCGTCCCCTCGAACCGAAACCCGTTCCGCCGCACCACCGCGGCCGAGGCCCGGTTCCCGACATACGCCAGCCACCCGATCCGCGCCAGCTCCAACTCCTCGAACCCGAACGCGCACACCAACCCGACGGCCCGCGACATGAGCCCGCTCCCGCGCTCCCCGGGCGCCAGCCAGAACCCGATCTCGGCGGCCCCGAAACCGCTGTCGTGCAGCCCGATACTCCCGATCATCGGCCCGTCGGCGGCCCGCCGCACGGCCCAGACCGGGGAGCGCTCCGCCCACCCGGCGGCCACGATGTCGGCGAGATAGAACTCCGCGTCCGCTCGCCCGTAGGGGACGGGGATCGTCACCCACTCGGCGATGGCCGGGTCCTGGCAGTGCGCGACGATGGCGTCGATATCCCCGGCCCGCGGCCGGGTGAGCACGACGACCCCGTCGGCGAGGCTGCGTTCGTCCATCCCCGCATGGTGACACGCCCGGAGACGCCGGATCATCCCCTTTTCGGACCTGTCAGCGGAGCGGCGAGCCGCGCTCCGTAGAATCGTGCGCGATGGTCGCCGCCTACCTAGCCGAACTCTTCGAGTCCCACCGCCCGCGCCTGCTCGGCCTCGGCTACCGGCTCACCGGCAGTACCCGCACCGCCGAGGACGCGCTCCAGGAGTGCCTGCTCCGCCTGAACGGCGTGCACCAATCCGAGATCGACGACTTGGGCGCGTGGCTCACCGCCACCGTCGCCCGCATCTGCGCCGACCACCTCGTCGCCGCCGAGCGCGGCGCCGCTGCGGCGCAACGGCTCCCCGACCCCCTGGTCACCCCGCTCGTCCCGAACGGCGGCGGTGAGTGGGCGGCCATCGCCGGGAGGCGGGCCAACCGCCTCACCACCGTGGTCGCCCTTGCCGCGCTGACCCCCGCCCAGCGACTCGCCGCCGTGCTGCCCGACCTCCCCGCCGAGGAGCTCGCGACCTGGCTCGACCTGGATACCGCCGCCGCCGCGCGGGCCGCCGCCATCGGCAGGGCCGCAGCCGCGGCGCTCCCGGGCCCCGCCGCCGAGCCCGCGCACGAGGCCGCGGTCCGCCGCCTGCTCACCGCGCTGCGCGCCCGGGCGCGGGCGGCCGTCTGCGAGGGTGCCGAATCCGGCTGCGGCACCGCGGAAGTAGCGGACGAGCTGCATGCGAACGCGCAGGCCCTCACGGCAACCCCGGACGGCCCGGTGGTCACCGATGGCGCCGAGCGGGTGGCCACCCGGCTGCTCGCGCTCGCCGCCGAGAACGGCATCGGCTGCCCGGACGCCGACCCCGCCGACGGCTACGAATTCGCCGCGGTGAACGGCGAATTGGGGCTCCTGCTGCGCGGCAGGCAGCGGAATCGGGTACTGGCCTTCGCGGTGCGGGACGACGCGGTCTGGCGCGTCTTCGACCTCGCCGCACCGAACTCCGGCTGGAGCTGACCCGGCCGGGGCGCGCCGCACCCCGGCCGGAGCCGGCTACGGCGTCGAGGAGCCCAGGAACCAGTCCGGGGTCGACGAGCCGAATCCACCGCTGCCGGTGGAGGATCCGGTGAACCAGTCACCGGTCGAGGAGCCGAGGCCGACGATCAGATCGTGGGCTCCGGCTCGGATGAGACCCAGTACTGATCCGGCGACCTCCGACGCGGCCGGTTGCAGTAGCAGGTCGAGGTACGAGGCCATACACGCCCCTTTCGAGATACCACCCGCGGGGTGGCTGTGAGGTAGAACACCGGGAGGCTAGCGCCCGCATGGACAACGCACAACAGGCCAGCTAGGGGCAGTAAACAAAAAGTGAAATATTGCCGTTCGCTATCACGCCGCAACGAAAAGGGCCGGGATAGGCTTCCGACATGACCGCCACCGTCGCCCGCCTCCGCCCGTTCGCGGCCACGATCTTCGCCGAGATGACCGAGCTGGCCGTCCGGCACGACGCGGTCAACCTGGGGCAGGGCTTCCCGGACAGCGACGGCCCGGCCGGCATGCTCGCGGTGGCGCGCGAGGCGATCGCGGGCGGGTTCAACCAGTACCCGCCCGGCCGCGGCGTGCCCGCGCTGCGCCGGGCCATCGCCGCCGAGCGGGCGAGCCGCACCGGCACCGAGTACGACCCGGAGACCGAGGTCCTGGTGACCGTCGGCGCCACCGAGGCGATCGCCGCCGCGCTGCTCGGGCTGGTGGAGCCGGGCAGCGAGGTGGTGCTCATCGAGCCGTACTACGACTCCTACGCCGCCGCCGTCGCGCTGGCGGGCGCGCACCGCCGCACCGCCACGCTGGTCCCCGACGGCGACGGCTTCGCGCTCGACCTGGACAGCCTGCGCCGGGCGATCACCCCGGCCACCCGGATGCTGGTGGTGAACTCGCCGCACAACCCCACCGGCGCGGTGCTGAGCCGCGCCGACCTCGCGGCGATCGCCGAGATCGCCTGCGCGCACGACCTGCTCGTGCTCGCCGACGAGGTGTACGAGCACCTGGTGTACGACGGCGGCGAGCACGTCAGCATCGCCACGCTGCCCGGCATGGCGGAGCGCACCGTCGTGGTCTCCAGCGCGGCCAAGACCTTCAGCGTCACCGGCTGGAAGATCGGCTGGGCGCTCGGCCCGCGGCCGCTCATCGACGGCGTGCTCGCGGCCAAGCAGTTCCTCACCTTCGTCGGCGGCGGCCCCTTCCAGCCCGCGGTGGCGCACGCGCTGGAGCACGAGCGCGGCTGGGCCGTCGAGCTGAACGCCACCCTCGCCGCCCGCCGGACCCGGCTCGCCGCCGCGCTCGCCGACACCGGGTTCGCCGTGCGGCGCAGCTCCGGCGGGTATTTCGTCTGCGCCGACGTCACCCCGTTCGGCACCGCGGACGGGCTCGCCTTCTGCCGCGAGCTGCCCGCGAAGCTCGGCGTCGCCGCGGTGCCGGTGAGCGTCTTCGCCGACGACACCGCCGCCTGGAACCACCTCGTCCGGTTCACCTTCTGCAAGCGGGACGAGACGCTGGACGAGGGGGTCCGGCGGCTGCGCGCGGGCGTCGGGAAACGCTGACGCTCCCTGTCAGGGTTGTGCGGGAGGCTCGTCGTATGACGACGACCAGGTTCTACACCGCCACCAGCCTCGACGGTTACATCGCCGACCCGGAGAACAGCCTGGAGTGGCTCTTCGAGGTCCCCGGTGCGAGCACCGCGGAGGAGGACACCGCTTCGCTGATCGCCGAAACCGGTGCCATGTGCATGGGGGCCACCACCTACGAGTGGATGCTCGCGCACGACGAGCCGGGGCAGTGGGAGCAGGTGTACGGCGACCGGCCGTGCTGGGTCTTCACGCACCGCGAGCTGCCCCCGCTCCCCGGCGCGACCCTGCACTTCGTCGCCGCCGACGTGCGCACCGTGCACGCCGAGATGACGGCGGCGGCCGGGGGCCGCGACATCTGGGTGATCGGCGGCGGCGACCTCGCCGGGCAGTTCGCCGATGCCGGGCTGCTGGACGAGGTGGTGGCGGCGGTCGCGCCGGTCACGCTCGGCGGCGGCGCGCCACTGCTGCCGCGGCGGCTGCTCAGCGATCGGCTCACGCTCACCGGGGTGCGGCAGGTCGAGCAGTTCGCCGTGCTGACCTACCGGGTGGGCTAGGCGGGGACGGGCCTGGCGCGATCGGTGGCGAGCAGCACCGCGATCGCGCCGAGCATCGTCCCCATCACCCACCGCTGCGCCCGCAGCCACAGCGGCCGCCCGGCCAGGAACGCCGCGATCCCGCCCGCGCCCAGCACGATCAGCCCGTTCACGGTGAGCGCCACCGCGATCTGCACCGCGCCGAGCGTCAGGCTCTGCGCCCACACCCGCCCCGCGCCCGGCTCCACGAACTGCGGGATCAGCGCCATGTACATGATGGCGATCTTCGGGTTCAGCAGGTTGGTCAGCAGCCCCATGGCGAACAGGCGGCGCGCCGGGTCGGCGGGCAGCGCGCCCGGCGCGAACACCGAGACCCCGCCCGGCCGCACCGCCTGCCACGCCAGCCACAGCAGATACAGCGCCCCCGCCACCTTGATCCCCAGGTACAGCCCCGGGACCACCGCGAACACCGCCGTGATCCCCGCCGTCGCCGCCGCCAGGTACACCCCGAACCCGGCCGCCACCCCGCCCAGCGAGATCAGCCCCGCCGCCCGCCCCTGCGCCACCGTCCTCGACACCAGGTACATCATGTTCGGGCCGGGAGTCAGCACCATGCCGAGTGCCGCCAGCGCCACCCCGGCCACCGCCGTCGTCGTCACCATGGACTCGATCCTGGCCGCTGAGCGTTGACCCTGTCGCGGGCCAGTGGGCGTCCGCTGGACGGCTTGGGACAATGGGGGCAACCAATGGGCAAGGAGGGGCTGTGACCGACGGTCCGCTGATTGTGCAGAGCGACAAGACGCTGCTGCTCGAGGTCGACCACGAGTCGGCCGACATGGCACGGATGGCGATAGCGCCGTTCGCGGAGCTGGAGCGCGCGCCGGAGCACGTGCACACCTACCGCATCACCCCGCTGGCGCTGTGGAACGCGCGGGCGGCGGGGCACGATGCCGAGCAGGTGGTGGACGCGCTGGTGCGGTTCTCCCGGTACGCGGTGCCGCAGCCGCTGCTGGTGGACATCGTCGACACCATGGCCAGGTACGGGCGGCTGCAGCTGGTGAAGCACCCGGCGCACGGGCTGACGCTGCTGAGCAGGGATCGCGCGGTGCTGGAGGAGGTGCTGCGGCACAAGAAGCTGGCGCCGATGCTCGGCACCAGGATCGATGACGACACCGTGCAGGTGCACCCGTCCGAGCGCGGGCGGATCAAGCAGATGCTGCTGAAGATCGGCTGGCCCGCGGAGGACCTGGCCGGGTACGTGGACGGCGAGGCGCACCCGATCGAGCTGGACACCGCCACCAACGCCTGGCACCTGCGCGACTACCAGGAGATGGCGGCCGACTCGTTCTGGGCGGGCGGCTCCGGCGTCGTGGTGCTGCCCTGCGGCGCGGGCAAGACCATGGTGGGCGCGGCGGCCATGGCGAAGGCGAAGGCGACGACGCTGATCCTGGTCACCAATACCGTGGCGGGCAGGCAGTGGCGCCGCGAGCTGCTGGCCCGCACCAGCCTCACCGAGGACGAGATCGGCGAGTACTCCGGCGAGCGCAAGGAGATCCGCCCGGTCACCATCGCGACCTACCAGGTGATCACCCGGCGCAGCAAGGGCGAGTACCGGCACCTGGAGCTCTTCGACAGCAGGGACTGGGGGCTGGTGATCTACGACGAGGTGCACCTGCTGCCCGCGCCGGTCTTCCGGATGACCGCCGACCTGCAGTCCCGCCGCAGGCTCGGGCTGACCGCGACGCTGGTGCGCGAGGACGGCCGGGAGGGCGACGTCTTCTCGCTGATCGGCCCCAAGCGCTACGACGCGCCGTGGAAGGACATCGAGGCGCAGGGCTGGATCGCCCCCGCCGACTGCGTCGAGGTGCGGGTGACGCTCACCGACGCCGAGCGCATGGCCTACGCGGTCGCCGAGCCGGAGGAGCGGTACAAGCTCTGCTCGACGGCGCACACCAAGGTCGCGGTGGTGCGCTCGATCCTGGACCGCCACCGCGACTCCCAGTGCCTGGTGATCGGCGCCTACCTGGACCAGCTCGACGAGCTCGGCGCCGAGCTGGAGGCGCCGGTCATCCAGGGCGCCACCAAGACCAAGGAGCGGGAGGCGCTGTTCGACGCGTTCCGGCGCGGCGAGATCCCGGTGCTGGTGGTGAGCAAGGTCGCGAACTTCTCCATCGACCTGCCGGAAGCGTCGGTCGCGGTGCAGGTCTCGGGTACCTTCGGCTCCAGGCAGGAGGAGGCGCAGCGGCTCGGCAGGCTGCTGCGGCCCAAGCGGGACGGCGGCCAGGCGCACTTCTACTCGGTGGTCGCCCGCGACACGCTCGACGCCGAGTACGCCGCGCACCGCCAGCGTTTCCTGGCCGAACAGGGGTATGCCTACCGCATCACCGACGCGGACGACCTGCTCGGCCCGGCGATCGGTGACCAGGGTCAATAAGTGGAGGCACGTCCTCCGATAGCTGTGCTAGGAATGAGACGTGCGACGCTTCGAATTCGCGGTGGACCACCGGCACGCGCACGCGGTGAACGAAGTCGTGGCCGAGCTACGGAGGCGGCGGCTGCTCGCCGCGATCGCCGCCGTGCTCGCCGGTGCCGCGACGGCCGGGCTGGTGTGGCTGAACCACCCCTGGTCGTACCTGCTGGCGGTGGCGTTCGCGCTGGGTTTCGTGGTCGCGCTGTGGGTGGTGCTGTGGAGTGCGCGGCTCGGCACCGTCGACCGGCTGTACGAGGGCGAGCTGGTGCCCGCGGTGGTCTCCGAGACGCTGAAGTCGGGGCTGGTGCTGCTCGCGCTGGTGAACGTCGCCGGGCCGGAGGCGCCGGGCCCGCGCTACGCCCTGGTCACCAGGAAGGTGCGGGCGCTGCCGGGGCACCGCGCCGCCGAGGGGGAGCGGGTGCCCGCCATCGCGGTGCGCACCGACGGGGCGCCGCGCCAGGTGGGGCAGCGCTGGTCCATCGTGAGCGCCATGCCGATCGCCTGGGGCACCGGCGACGAGGCCGTGCTCGAGCGCGCTCGCGATGCCATCGGCGAGGCCGAGTGGCGGCTGCTCACCGACAACCTGGAGCTGGCGGCCAAGGTGCGCAGCAGCACCTTCAAGCGGCTGCTGCTCGACCCGCAGCAGCTGCCGGACGAGCTCGGCGCCTGAGCCGGAAATCGCTCGCCGCCGGAGCACCGGCTCCCTAGACTGCCGCCATGATCCCGGCCGCCAACCTGCTCGCCTTCCTCGCCGCCGCCACGCTGATCGTCATCGTGCCGGGCCCCGGCGTGCTGTTCACCATCGGCCGGGCGCTGACGCTGGGCCGGCGGGCCGCGCTGATCTCGGTGCTCGGGCACGCGCTCGGCGTGCAGGTGGCGCTGGTCTTCGTCGCGGTCGGGCTCGGCGCGGTGCTCGCCGCCTCGGCGACGGCCATGGCGGTGGTCAAGCTGGCGGGCGCGCTGTACCTGATCCACCTGGGGATCCAGGCCATCCGGGAGCGCAAGGCGCTGCGCGAGGTGCTCGGGACGCAGACCTCGAACGCCTCCGGGACCCGGGTGTTCCGGCAGAGCCTGCTGGTCGGGGTGACGAACCCCAAGGCGATCGTCTTCTTCGCGGCGGTGCTGCCGCACTTCACCGACCCGGCGGCGGGCGGACTCGTGCTGCAGTTGCTGGTGCTCGGCTCGATCTTCCTGGCGATCGCGCTGGTCTGCGACAGCGTATGGGCGCTGCTCGCGGTCTCGGCGCGGAGCTGGTTCGCGCGCTCGCCGCGGCGGCTGGAAGCGGTCGGGGGCGCGGGCGGCGTCGTCATCGTCGGACTCGGCGCCTCCGTCGCGGTGGAGCAGGGGCTCGCCGCGCGCTGAACCGCGTACGCTCGGCAACATCACGGCGGGCGGAGGAGGGGTATGCGGTCGACGGGCGCGGCACTACTGGTGTTGACGCTGTATGCGCTGGTCACGGCGGGGCCGGCGGCCGCGCAGCCGGACCCCTTCGCCGGCGCGCCCGGCCTCGGCGACCCCTACTACCCGCTGGACGGCAACGGCGGCTACGACGCGGTGCACTACGACGTGGCGATCGGCTACGACCCGCCGAGCCGCATCCTGGACGGCACCACCACCCTGGACGCCACCGCCACCCAGCCGCTGCGCGCCTTCCACCTGGACTACACCGGCCCGCCGGCGCGCATGGTGACCGTCAACGGCCTGCCCGCCGCCTTCCGGAGCCAGGACGAGCAGGAGCTGGTGATCACCCCGCTGCTCCCGCTGCTCCCCGGGCTACCCTTCCGGGTGATCGTGGACTACGGCGGCCCCATGCCGGACACCGGGGGCGAGGGCTGGACCTACGCCCCCTCCGGCGGCGCCTTCGCCGCGGGCGAGCCGCACTCCGCGCGCACCTGGTACCCGCTCAACGACACCCCGCTGGACAAGGCCACCTTCACCCTGCGCGCCACCGTCCCGGCCGAGTGGCAGGTCATGGGCAACGGCGTGCGCACCAGGGACGAGGTGATCGGCGGGCAGCGCCACGTGGACTGGGAGAACCGGCACCCCACCATCGGCTACCTGACCACCGTCGCCATCGACCGCTTCGAGTTCCTGGAGCAGACCGCCTCGGACGGCACCCCGATCCTGAGCGGCTTCGCGCCGGGCGCGGTGCGCCACCGGGAGCTGGAGCAGCGGCTCCCGGAGATCCTCGACTTCTCCGCCGAGCTCTTCGGGCCGTACCCGTTCGAGGCGGTCGGCGGCATCTACCTCGACACCGAGCTGCCCTTCTCGCTGGAGACCCAGACCAGGCCGACCTACGCCGAATGGGTCGACCTGAACACCGTGGTGCACGAGATCGCGCACCAGTGGTGGGGCGATTCGGTCTCGCTCCGCTCCTGGGCCGATATCTGCCTGAACGAGTGCTTCGCCTCCTACACCGCCGACTACCTGTGGCCGGAGCGCGTGGACGGCGCCGACGTGGACGCCGAGTACCGCGACACCGTCGCACGATTCCGGGACGAGCCGCGCTTCTGGCAGATACCGCTCGGAAATCCCGGTGCGGGTGACGAATTCACCTCCGTCTACTACCGCGGGCCGCTGTTCCTGCACGCCCTGCGCCGCACCGTCGGCGACGAGGTCTTCTTCGCCGCGCTCCGCGACTTCCCGGCGCGGTACGCCGGCGGCAATGCCGCGATGGCGGACGGGCGGGCGTTCGTGCAGCGCCGCACCCCGGTCCCGCTGGACGGCTTCTTCGACGCCTGGCTCGGCGGCGAGACCCCGCCGCCGGACGAATACCTCTTCCCCGGCAGCCTGCGCGGTTAGTCCGGCAGTTCGCGTCGCGCTCTATCCACCCGGCGGCGGGCCCGCTCGGTCTCGGTCTCGGCCGCGCGCAGGGTCTCCCGCGCCGCCTTCTCGGCGGTGCGGGCGAAGCGGTGCCGCTCCTCGGCGGCGGCGAGTTCCGTGCGCAGCTCCTCGATGCGGGCGGCATTGTCGCGCAGCGTCTCCGCCGCGGCCGTCGCGGCTTTTTCCGCCGAATCCCGCTCCGATTCCGCGGTGCCGAGCTCCGCCTCGGCCGCGGCGATCCGGCGCTCGCTCGCGCGGCGGCGTTCGGCGGCCGCCTGAGCCTTCCGCTGCTTCGGGGAATCGCGCTGCGTGGCAGTCTTTTTCGGGGCGGGAGTTCTCGGGGCGGCGACGACGGCGAGTTCCGGTCCGGCGGGGCCGAAGCCGTCGTAACTGGTCGCACTGGCGAGGGTGCCGAGGCGGACCTTTTCCGCCACCTCCGGATCGGCGAGTGCGGCGGTCAGGGAGTTGCCGACCTCCCTGAGCACCGCCTCACCGACCGGTCGGCCGCGCTCCGCGGCGAGCTCGGCGGCCCGCCGGGCCAGCGCGTTCACCACCTGCCCGCGCTGCGCGGTGAGGGTGCGCAGCTGCGGCCCGGAGAGCTCGCGCTGGGCCGTGCGCAGCGCCTCCCCGAGTGCGAGCAACGCACTGACCTCATCGGATGCCGAGCGCGCCAGCAGATTCACCGCCCACGCCGCCACCGTCGGCCTGCGCAGCGCGCCGATCGCGGCGGCCAGCTCCCGCTCACCGGCCGCCTTCGCGGCGGCCACCCGCTCGGCCCTGGCTGCCACGAATTCGCCGGGGGCGAGACCGTACAGCTCGACGGCGACGTCGCTGAGGCTCATACTTCTCGAGCGTAACGACCGGATTCCCCGGCTCGACACGATTCACGAATTGCTCGACTGCTCGACCTGAGCTCTGCGGAAGGTATGCCCTGTGGAAACCTCTTACTCGTCCCTGTACCTGCTCGGACAGCTTCTCCCGAACATTCTCCGCAGCAGCATGCTGGCGCTCTGGGCCCTGGGCTGACCCCGCCTCCACGTTCGATTCCGGCCGGAGATGTCGTTAATGCGCACCTTCGGCCCTGACGATATTCTCTCCGAGTTCGCGAACAGCGCGAACATTCGGTGAGAGAGGTCTATTCCGTGAAGTTCCCTGCGACGAGGCGGTCGGCACGTGCCGTGCTCGCCCTCGTGTCGGCGGCCGCGGCCGTGGTTGCCGTTGTCGGTTGTTCGGTCATCGAGGACGCGGGCAAGTCCGACACCGCCAAGGCGAAGGTCGGCGACTGCATCAACGTGATCGAGGGCTCGGCCGTCGACTCCAAGACGGAGCCGATCGACTGCTCCTCGGAGAAGGCCGTCTACCAGGTCGTGCAGACCTACGACACCAAGACCGAGTGCGCGGCCGACTACACCTCCTACGAGGAGACGCTCGGCGACAGCACCACGGCCTTCCTGTGCCTCGCGCCGAACTTCAAGGAGGGCAGCTGCTACGTGGACAGCATGCTCACCGGGTACAAGCACGCCGACTGCGCCTCGACCGAGGCCACCTTCAAGGTGGTGAAGCGGATCGACGGCCAGGTCGACGAGCTGCTCTGCGGCGAGGACGCCGACAAGTTCATCACCGTGGACGAGCCGAAGGTGACCTTCTGCCTCGGCTCGCCGACGGCCTGATCACTCCAGGAGTGCGACCGACGCGATCCGGTGCAGCGTGAACTGCCGGACCGCGCCGGTCACCGGGTCCAGCGCGTCGAGCTGACCGTTGCCGACCTTGAGGGGTTCCACCACCCGCTGGGTGGCGACGCCCGCGGCGTCGACATACCCGATATTCACCGAACGCCGCACTCGCGCGGCCAGCTGCAGCAGCGCGAGGGTGGCGGCGGTGCTCGTTCTGGTGCCGTCGGTGCGCACCGAGCGCCCGGACCTGGCCCCGGCCGCGCGCTCCCCGGCCCTGAGCTCGGCCACCAGCTGTTCCAGCTGCTCGGTGCTCGGCGGGGTCGGGCGGTAGGCCTGCCGGACGGTGCTGCGCGCCGGGATGCGCGCGCCGCGCGGGCGCAGGTCGAGCACCACGCCCGCCGAATCCTCGCCCGCGGGGGCGAATCCCGCGGCCCGTAGCCGCTCCAGCACCTCGCCGAGCGGGGCCTGCGCGATCGCCACGGTCGGGGCGATGCCGCGCAGCGCCAGCTCGGCCGCGACCGGCGCGGCGAGCACCTGGGCGAGCAGCGCCGGATCATCGCTGCGCAGGAAGGACTGCGCCATCCCCGCACGGAGCCTGCCGTGCCTGCGCGCGACATCGTCGATGAGGTAGGTCAGCGCCTGCGGCACCGGGGTGCGCGAGTGCGTGCCGAAGAGCGCGTGCAGCTCGGCCGCGGTCAGCCCGGCGTCCAGCGCGCGCCGCACCGACCCCTCGCTCACCCGGTACACGGTGGCGGCGCCCGCCGACTCGACGTCCGCGGTGAGCGCGATGCGCTGCTCCAGCTCGGGCAGCAGCGGGCCGGGCGCGACCACCGTCAGGTCGGCCTGCACCAGCACGTGGTCCACCGGCTCCGGCAGCGCGGCCGCCATCTCCGCCTCGGCGTCGCCGTCGGCGCCGCCGTGCAGCAGCGCCCGGCCGGCCGAGGTGAGCGCGGCGCGGCCGATCACGCCGAGCGCGGTGGCCTCCTCCAGCGTGCGGGCGACCGCCTCCGGGCGGTACTGCCTGCGCCGACGCGGCTCCCGCCAGGCCAGGATGCGGGAGATGTCGGCGGCCGGAATCGCGGTGCCCGGCGGGAACTCGGCGAGCAGCGCGAGCACGGCCCGCCGGTCGCGCACCGCGTGCGGGCTGCGCAGCTCCAGCGCCAGCGCGGGCAGCGGCTTGTCCGCGGCGTCCCGGCTGCCGATCAGCCACGGCATCCGGTCCAGCTCCAGCCAGGCCCTGGCCAGCACGGCCCAGCGCCGGGCCGGTGGCGCCTCGCCCCAGCCGTCGGCCTGCGGGGTCGGGGCCCAGAAGTCGTCGGTGGCGTCGAGGTCGGGCGCCGGGTCGGGCAGCCCCTTCTCCAGCAGCCTGGCCGCGGCGAGCACCTCGACCAGCAGCCCGGCCCTCGGCTCGTCCACCCCGGCCTGCTTGCACACCCGGCGCAGCTCGCGCACCCCGAGCCCGCCCGCCCGCAGCGCGGGGGCCGGCATCGTGCCGAGCGCGGCCAGCACCGCGGCGGCGTGCCGCAGGAACTCGCCCGCCTCGCCGGCGGCGGCGGCATTGGCCTCGGCGGGGGTGTACTCGGTGCGCGCCGGCTCCGGCGGGACCAGCACGTGCGGCCGGGTGACGGCCTCGTTGCGGAGCAGCTGGCCGACGGTGAGCGGGATCTCGACGGTCTCGTCGTCCACCCGGTGCAGCAGCCCGGCGGCGAGCAGCCGCGGCACCGGCCGGGCCGGGTCGGCGCCGGGCGCGGCGTCCCTGGTGCGCCCGCGCGGGCCGGTGGCGGCGAGCTTCTCCAGCAGGGCGCGCTCGGCCTCGCCGAGCCGGGCCAGCGCCGCGGTGATCTCGGGTTCGGTGAGTTCGTCCGGGATCTCGGTGGCGCTGCCGATCGGCCAGGGCAGCCCGTCGGCGGTGGCGGGCACCAGGTGCAGCTCCTCGCCGTCGTCCCAGACCAGGGCGCGGGCGGTGAGCCGGGCCAGCGCGGCGTCGAGCGCGGCGGCGCCGACCCGGTCGCGCAGCCGCTCCCGCAGCGCGGTGCGGGTGAGCGGGGTGCGGTCGCCGGGCGCGCGCTCGGTGCCGTGCCTGGCCAGCACCTCCACGATCGCGAACTCGAGGGTGTTCAGCTCCTCGGTGGCGCGCAGCACCGAGGCGCGCTGCTCCACCCGGGCGGCGAGCACCGTCATGGAGGACGGCAGCGGCACGGCCAGATCCGGGCGCAGCTCCAGCAGCCCGACCAGCGCGGCGTCGTCCCTGGCGGTGAGCCAACCGGTGAGCGAGTCGATCGTGGACATCCGATTCAGCCTACGGGTGCGGCGATGCGGTGTCCCTACTCCGCGGTCGCCTGCGGTCTGCCAGAATGGGACGCGTGGTGAACAAATCGAAGAAACCGTATGTCGACAACGGCTGGCCCAAGGTGGCCGACGGCGAGCACGCCGTGACCGAACTCTCCTCGGCCCGCTCCGGCAACCTTTCGCCGTTCGGTGAGGACACCGAGTTCCCGCTCCCCGTCGAGGAGCTGCCCTACGTGCACCCGCACACGGTGGTCAATCGCTGAATCCGGTCCGGCCGCCGCGAAACCGGCGCCCGAACGATCACGGGCCCCGCATCCTCGAGATGCGGGGCCCGTGATCGTTTGCGGCTCAGGAGGGCAGCATGCCCTTGTTCGCCTCGTAGAAGCCGACGAGTGCCGGGTCGAGCTGGGTGTTCTGCGCCTTCGCGGCGTTGAAGAGATCCAGCGCCTGCTGCGGGATCTGCACGCCCTGCGCCTGCACGACGGCGACCGCCCGCTCGACGGCGGTGTAGATCTCCTGGTTCGGGTCGGCCTGCGCCTGCTGCTGCGGCGCGGCCTGCGGGGCCCAGCTCGGGGCCGACTCCGCCGGGGCCGAGCGCTGGCTCGGCGCGCTGCTCAGGCCGAGCTTGGCCGAGCAGGACGGCCAGGCGCCCCAGCCCTGGGAGGCGAGCACCCGCTCGGCCACCACGATCTGCTCTTCGCGCGAGGCGTGGTTCGCGGAGGCCGCGTACTCACCGCCGCCGTGCGCCTTCCAGGTGCTCGGGGAGAACTGCAGCCCACCCTGGAAGCCGTTTCCGGTGTTGATGCCCCAGTTGCCGCCGGCCTCGCACGACGCCAGGCGATCCCAGTCGGAATCCGGCGCGGCGGCGGCGTTACCCGCGAGGGCCACACCGGCGCTGCCGATGACGGCGCCGGTCAGGGCCACCTTGGCAACGGTGCGCCCCGTGGAGGTCGGCTTGCGATGGCGTCCACTCATGTCCGGTGTCTTCCTCTCGTCCGCACCTGTGGGCCGGTGCCTGGCGAACCGCTGGGGTACGCCGCTCCGATCACCTGCGAACTTCGCCCCTGAGCTTGGGTCGGCTTGATCCGTTCCCGCGGGGCGAAGCTCGGTGCGGCGGGTCCGGCACTGCCGGAATGTCTTCCGGCTGTGCGACAAACGGTACGACGGATCCGGGGAAAAATCACTATTTGGTAACCGCCGCGCGTCGGGGGTCTCGGACCCGCATCGCCGGGGGTCGCGGGCGTCCGCCCAGGTAACCGGGGGGAATCGGGCATCGCCGCCGATCGTCACCGCTTCGTTATCGCGCTGTTATGTGACGAGGATCACAACGCTTGGCGGGTAACGAAAAACGGAGCGCCCGGGTTATCGCGCCCGCCGCCCAGAGCGGAGCGCGTAGACGAGCGCGAGCAGGAAGCCGAGCGGCGCCAGCATGGCGAGCAGGTAGAGCGGCAGCCCCGGCTTCGCGTCGCTGACGATCGGGGTGAGGAAGATCGCGATGATCGCCAGCAGCCCGGCGCCGAAGAGCGCGAGCGCGACGTGCAGCAGCCGATCGCCCGGCCGGCGCGGGCTGGAAGGGGAGGTCACGCCATCGACCGTAGAACTCGCGTGCTGGGGGCACCCGCACCGGGGTAGACTCGGGGGAACGGTCGCGTCCCACGAGTGTGGGGCGCGTATTTTTCGCACCGGGGCATCCCCCGGTATCTCCGAACATGAACGGGTGAGCACAGTGCCGACCGGCCGGGTGAAGTGGTACGACGTCGAAAAGGGCTTCGGCTTCCTTTCGCAGGACGAGGGTGAGGACGTCTACGTCCGCTCGTCCGCGCTGCCCGACGGTATCGAGGGGCTCAAGCCCGGCCAGCGCGTCGAGTTCGGCATGGCCGCCGGTCGCCGCGGCCCGCAGGCGCTGAGCCTCAAGCTGCTGGAGGCGCCGCCCTCGGTGCGGCAGGGCCAGGAGCGCGCGGGTCGGAGCGAGCGGCGCGAGCCGGTCGCCCGCAGGCACACCCCGGACGAGCTGCACGGCATGGTCGAGGACATGATCACGCTGCTGGAGGCGACCGTGCAGCCGGACCTGCGCAAGGGCCGCTACCCGGATCGCAAGACCGCGCAGCGGATCTCCGAGGTGGTGCGGGCGGTCGCCCGCGAGCTCGACCACTGAGCCGGGCTCACTCCGCGGGCTGCCCGCCCTCCTCCGGCGCCGTATTGATCGACCAGGCGGCGTGCGGCACGTAGAACTCCCGACCGGTCTCGTCCCTGGCCAGGATCGGCAGCTGGATCTCGACGCCGACCAGCCGCAGGTTCGGCTCCGGCCGGGAATCCAGCGTGACCGCGAGCACGTCCTTACCGAAGTCGTCGTGCGCCACCAGCCGGTCCACCTGCTCGCCGTCCGGGCGCTCGTAGATCAGCTGGGCCAGCCAGGGCGCCTCGGCGATCTGCGGCGGCAGCGAGAGCTGCAGCGGGTAGCCGGGCGGCACCTCGAGGTCGACGGTATCGCCGTAGCGGCAGTTCTCCATGCGCACCGAGCAGTAGAGGAACGGCTCGACGGTCACGGTGCGGCCGTACGCGTACGCGGTGACCGCGGGATCCTTGCGCGGGGCGTCCCGGATCAGCAGGGCGAGCACGCCCGCGTAGGCGGCGACCGCCACCAGCAGGACGACGGCGGAGATCGCGACGACGGTACGGGTTCTGGTGGTCACCAGCGGGGCTCTCCTCAGCGAGTGGGTGGCGGGCCCGGGTCGGCCCTGGTGGCGTGCGGCACTTCCTGCTCGGCGTGCTGCGGCCGGTTGCCGCCCAGCCCGGGCAGCAGCGAGTGGCCGCGGTGGCTGAGCACGGTCTGGATCAGCCCGAGCATGAGGACGCCGGACACCACCGCGAAACCCTTCCACCACTCGGTCGGCAGCAGCACACCGCCCGCCCCGCCGATCACCCAGCTCAGCTGCAGCACCGTCTCCGACCTGCCGAAACCGGAGGCGATGGACTCCGGCGGCAGGTCGTCCTGGATGGCGGCGTCCAGCGAGACCTTGGCCAGCGCGCTGGCGGCGGAGGCCACCAGCGCGGCGAGCACCGCGCCGAGCAGGCTGTTCAGCACCAGGGCGAGCACCGCGACCACGGTGCACGCGGTGGCGCAGTAGACGACGATCAGCGCGGGCCTGCCCAGCGGGATCCGGGCGCCGGTGGCATTGCCCGCGAAGTTGCCGACGGCGGCGGCCGCGCCGGCCGCGCCGAGCATGGCCGCCTGCTGCACCGGGCTCTCCCCGCTGCCCTTCGCCACGAAGGCGACGTAGAAGGTGAGGAACCCGGTCAGCACCCGGATGCCGCTGTTGCCCCAGAGCCCGGTCACCACCGAGCGGCCGAGCGGCTGCCTGCGCTTGCGCGCGGGCACGGTGGCGGCGGCGTCCGGCGCGAGCACCTCGGTGGTGGCGTCGGCGCCGTGGTAGCCGAGCGTCGCGGGCACCTCGCCCTCGGTGACCTCCACCCAGGAGGGGATGCGCAGGCTCAGGAAGACCCCGGCGACGGCGATCAGCGTGGCCAGCACCAGCGCGCCGTTCGAGCCGAAGATCGCCGCGGTGCCCGCCGCCACCGCGCCCGCCCCGAGCGTCCCGCCGACCAGGCCGAACACCGTGAGCCGGGAGTTGGTGCGCACCAGGTCGATCTCCGGCGGCAGCACCCGCGGCGTCACCGCGCTCTTCAGCACCGCGAACGACTTGCTGCCGATCAGCATGCAGAGCGCGAGCGGATAGAGCCCCCAGGTGTCGAACTCCAGGATGAGCAGCACCGCGATCACCGCGCGCCCGGCGAACGAGGTGGCGAGCGCCAGCCTGCGGCCGCGCTGCAGCCGGTCGAGCAGCGGGCCGATGAGCGGGGCGATCACCGCGAACGGCGCGATGGTGATGAGCAGGTAGAGCGCCACATTGGTCTTGCTCTCCGCGGTGGCGCTGGCGAAGAACAGGGTGTTGGCCAGCGCCACCGCGATCGCCGCGTCCAGCGCGAAGTTCGCCATGGTGGCGTAGGTGAGCGCGGTCAGCCCGGACTCGTCGGCGCCGTTCGCCTTGGCGGCGCGCTGGAAGGTCGCGATGCCGCGCTCGGTGAGCTCCCGGCCGCGCATGGCGGCGACCCGGGTCACCGTGAGTTTGCGCGGTGTCCGCTGCGGCTCGTCGCCCGGCGGTTGCTGCTCCTCCGTCGCGAAGGGGATGGTGTTCGGGCGGGTGGTGCCGGGGCGGTCCACCCGCGGCCCGGTGCGCGGGGCGGGCTTGCGGATGATCGGACGCCGGCGCGCTGCCGGTTTCGCCGGGGGCAGCGGGCGGTTCGGCCCGCGCTCGGTGTCGAGCCGGGGCAGCGGCCCGCGGGCACTGTCCGGCGGGGGGTACCGGTCGAAGCCGGGGTGCCCCCGGTCCGTCTCGTCGTCGCCGTCCCAGCGACCGCGGTTGGCACCGGAGGGTTCGCGGGGAGTGGTCACGCCCTCAATTCTGGCGCATCCGCGCGGGTGGTGTTCACCGGCGGCGGGCTCACCCCTCCGGGACGAACCGGACCTCGAAGACCGTCGGCCAGTATTTGCCGGTCACCAGGAAGCGATCGGTGCCTGGCAGGTGCGCGATGCCGTTCAGCACATCGGCGGTCGCGCGCTGCGCGGCGGAGAGCAGCCCGGAGCCGTCGATGGTGGCGAGCACCGCGCCGGAATCGGGGTCGATGCGCAGGATCTCGCCGGTCGGCCAGTTGTTGGCGTACACCGAACCGTCCGGCGCGCAGTCGAGTTCGTTCAGCCGCGCCTCGTTGTGGCCGGTCAGCCTGGTGCTGCCGGTGATGTCGAAGGTGGCGGGGTCGCGGAAGGTGAGGGTGTCGGAGCCGTTGCTCATGACCAGCGTCTCCGCGCGGGCGCAGAGCCCCCAGCCCTCGCCCGCGTAGCGCACCCGGCGGCGCTCGGCCAGGGTGGCGGGGTCGCGCTCGATCGCGATGCCGTCCTGCCAGGTGAGTTGCCACACGGACTCGCCGATCCTGGCGATCCCCTCGCCGAAGAGCGGTGCGGGGAGCTCGGCCCTCGCCAGTTCGGCGCCGGTGGCCAGGTCGGTGGCGCGCACCCAGGACTGCCCCGGTTTGCCGGTGCCCTCGTAGAGCACCGGCCCGGCCACATCGAGCCCCTGGGTGAAGGCGCCGGGGGTGTGCGGACGGGTGCCGAGCACCTCGATCTTCCAGCGTGGCGTGTCCTCGCCGGCGCCCCCGCACGCGGCCATGGCGAGCAGCGCGAGCGCGAGCAGAGCGGCCGACGTACGCCGGTTGGGTTCCATGCGGCAAAATGTAGGCCGTGAGCGCAGTTTCTGTTACGGAGGCCGGCGTACGGCCCCTCCTGGCCGACGCCGTCGAGCTGGCTCGACGTGCGCTCCTGGAGCTGGAATCGTCCGGCGTGGGGGAGCACCTCGGGGTGAGTTCCGAGGACGAGACCGCGGCCACGCACCGCTTCGAGGCCACCCTCCCCGGGTACCGGGGCTGGCAGTGGGCGGTCGTGGTGGCGGCGGCGCCCGGCGACGATCGGGTGACGGTGAGCGAGTCCGCCCTGCTGCCGGGGCCGGACGCGCTGGTCGCGCCGGACTTCGTGCCGTGGGACCAGCGGGTGCGCCCCGGCGACCTCGGCCCGGGCGACCTGCTGCCGCCCACCGCGAACGATCCGCGGCTGGTGCCCGGGTACGTGCTGAACGGTGATCCGGCCGTCGACGAGGTGGCGCGGGACATCGGGCTCGGGCGCCCGCAGGTGCTCAGCCTCGAGGGGCGCGAGGAGGCGGCCGAGCGCTGGTTCGGCGAGTTCGGCCCCGGTGCCGACATGGCCAAGGCGGCGCCGTCGACCTGCGGGCTCTGCGGCTTCTTCCTGCCGCTGGCCGGTGCCATGCGGGCCGCCTTCGGGGTCTGCGGGAATGCCATGGGGGCGGACGGGCGGGTCGTGCACACCGGGTACGGGTGCGGGGCGCACTCGGACACCGAGCTGCCCTCGGGCGGCGGGTCGGCGCGGTACGAGGCGTACGACGATGCCGCCGTCGAGGTCGTCGCCATCGCGCCGCCGGTCGCCGCCCCGGTGGCCGAGGGCGAGTCCATCGCGGCCGACGGCTCGGCGGTGCCGCCCGCGCTGACGCCGGACGAGGCGGAAGCGGCCGAGCCGGGTCAGTGGAGCTGACCGGGGACGACCCGTTCGGCACGGCGGCACTGCGGGCGGCGGTCCTCGCGGCCTGGCGGGATTCGCCCACCCGGCTGCGTGAGGACGCCGCCTCCGAGGCCGATCTGGTGGTCGCCGGGTACCGCGACCGGCTGCTCACCGAGCTGGCCCAGAACGCGGCCGACGCCGCCGCCAAGGCGGGTACCGAAGGCGTGCTCACGGTGTGGCTGGACGGCCGCGCCCTGCACGTCGCGAATACCGGTGCGCCGCTCGATATCACCGGGGTGCGCGCGCTCACCGCGCTGCGCGCCTCGGACAAGGCGGACGAGAGCGTGGGCCGGTTCGGCGTCGGCTTCACCGCGGTGCGCGCGGTCGCCGACGAGATCGAGGTGCGCTCGCGCACCGGCGGCGTGCGCTTCTCGCTCGCCGAGACCGGAGCCGCCGCCGCGGCCACCGCCCCGGAGCGCCTCGCCGAGCTGGCCGGGGTGAGCGTGCCGGTGCTGCGGCTGGCCTGGCCGCTCGGCACCCCGCCCGCGACCGGTGACACCGAGGTCGTGCTCACCCTGCGCGCCGATATCGACGCCGCCGCCCTGCTCGCCGGTTTCGCCGCCGAGGCGGCCGAGCTGCTGCTGGAGCTGCCCGCCTTGGCGGTGCTCGAGATCGCGGGCAGGCGCTACACCCGCGCCGAGCGTCCCGCCGGGGCCGGGCTCACCGAACTCACCATCACCGGCGGCGCCGAGCCGAAGCGGTGGTGGGAGTACCGCACCGCGCGCGGCCGCTGGCTGGTCCCGCTGCGGGACGGCCGCCCGTACCCCGCCGCGCCCGACGTGCTGCGCGCCCCCACCCGCTCCGACGAGGAGCTCTCGCTCCCCGCGCTGCTCATCGCCGATATCCCCATGCAGCCGGATCGGCGCCGGCTGCTGCCCGGCGTCGCGCTCGCCGAGTACGCCGCCGGGTACGCCGATTTCGCGGCCGCGCTGCCGCCGCGCGACCGGCTGGTGCTCGTCCCCGCGCCCGGGTTCCCGCTCGGTGAGGTGGATGCGGTGCTGCGCGAGGCCGTCGTGCGGGAACTCCGCACGCACCCGTGGTTGCCGGTGGTCGCCGTCCCGGACGAGTTCGCCGCCCCGGGGGAGGGCTCGACCTCCGCCTACGCCCCGGTGCCGACCGAATCACGGGTGGTCGATCCGTGGGACCTCCCGGAGCCGGAGCCGTCCGCTGTCGCCGCCCGCGACGTGCTGCCGGAGTCCGGCCTCGACAGCGCGAGCGCCACCGGTTCGCCCGCCGGGGCGGCTGCCCCCTGGCCCGGCGCGGCCGAGACCGCCGGCCGGCCCGTCGCCGACGACGCAGCCCAGGCGTTCGGCGCCGCTCGGGTCCAGGGGTGGCCCGCCTCGCCCGCGCAGATTCCCGCGCGGACCCGCGTCCTCCCCGACCTCACCCCGGAGCTCGCCGACCTCCTCGCCGGCTTCGCCGGGCCCCTCGTCATCCCGGAGCTCTCCGACACCGCGGCGGTCCGCGCCCTCGCCACGCTCGACGTCCCGCTGCTCACCCCGGCGCTGATCGCCGAGCACAGCTCCGGCCTGGAGCGCCCGGCCCGCTGGTGGCACCGGCTCTACGCCGCGCTGGAGCCCTACGTCACCGACCCGCGCACCGCGGAGGAGCTGGGCGCGCTCGCGGTCCCGCTCGCCGACGGCAGGCTGGTGACCGGCCCGCGCACCACCGTGCTGGACGAGGAGCTCACCGTCGTCGTCCCGGTGCACTGGTCCCGGCTGGTGCACCCGGAGGCGGCGCACCCGCTGCTCACCCGGCTCGGCGCCCGCCAGGCCGACGCGCTCGACCTGCTCACCGACCCCGCGCTGCGCGCCGAACTCGACGACGCCCCGGACGACGAGGACCTGGTCGACGCGGTGCTCCGGCTCGCCGAGCTCACCACCGTCCCGCTCCCGCGCTGGCTCGGGCTGCTCGAGGTGCCGGACGAGACCGGCGAGCCGCGCCCCGCCGACGAACTCCTGCTCCCCGGCGCCCCGCTGCGCGAGGTCCTGGTCGAGGATGCCCCCTTCGGCACCGTTGCCGCCGCGGTGGTCGAGGGGTACGGCGCCGCCGGGCTGCGCGCGGTCGGTGTGAGCTGGGACTTCTCCGTCATCACCGAGCCTGACCCGACCGGCCCCGACCACGACCTGGACGACGAGGACACCTGGTGGGACGGGCTCGCCGAGGACCCCCCGCTGCTCGCCGCGGTCCGCGACCTGGACCTGGTGGCCGACGACGCCTGGCCGCGCGCGCTCACCCTGCTGCTCGACGGCGAGCGCACCCGCCCGCTGCTCGCCGACCGCGACGGCTACACCGCCTGGTGGCTGCGCACGCACGCCCGGTGGCGCGGCACCCCGCTCGGCCTGCTCCGGCACCCCGCCGACCCCGCCTTCGCCGGCCTCCTCGACGCCTTCGACCCGCCGGAGCTGACCGGCCGCCTCGACGCCGTGCGCCCGCTGCTCGCCGACCCGGCCGCACTCACCCCGGAGCTGGCCGGCGCCCTGCTCGCCGCGCTCGCCGACCCCGAGCGCACCCCGCAGCCCGCGGTGATCGCCCGGACGCACCGCCTGCTCGCCGCCGCGGTGGCGGCGGAGACCCTCGATATCGAGGACGTCGAGCTACCCCGGCGGGTGCGCGCGCTCTCCGGCGCGGTGCTCGACCCCGCCGACGCGCTCGTGCTCGACCTGCCCTGGTTCGGCTTCGCGCTCCCCGCCGACCGCATCGTGGCGGGCGACCCGGCGCGGGCCGAGCCGCTGGCCGCCCTGCTCGACCTGCCGCTCGCCTCCGCCGCCGTCACCGCCGAGGTGCTCGGCGCGGGCCGCGAATCGGACTGGGAGAGCGAGCCCTTCGCGACCCTGGCGACCGGCCTCTACACCCTGCCCGGCCGGACCGGCCCGCTGGTGCTGCACGAGGGCGCCCTTCGGGTCCGGCTCACCGGCGCGGTCGAGGCCGAGGCGGACGTGCCCTGGTGGTACGACGGCGCCGCCGTCCACCTGCGCGCCCCGCACTGACGCACCTCGCGCTGACGCACCCCGGGTGACGTGCAGCGGGCTGACGAGCGCTGGGCCACCCGGCCCGGCACCTCCGGCCGGACCGGCCGAAGGCCGAAACACTCGGCGGCTACTCCGCCTTGCTCGCCACCAGCTCGGCCAGCAGGTCGAGCTGGGTGCGGGCGGCGGCGCTGTCGCCGTCGACCAGCCAGCGCAGCACCAGGCCGTCGATCAGGTTCAGGGTGAAGCGGCTGAGCGAGGTGACCGGGGTGGTCCAGCGGGTTCCGGTGGCCTGGCGGGCGTTCTCCAGCACCGCGCCGACGGTGGCGTCGTTGAAGGTGTACTGCTCGCGGGCGATGATCAGCTTGGCCGGGGTCTGCTCGCCCTCGCGCAGCGCGTAGGTGGTGGTCTCGTAGCTGAGCATCTGCCGCTCCGGCGTCGACTCCACGTTCTGCCAGAGCAGCTCCAGCCCGGCCCTGACCAGTTCGCGCAGCGCCCCGGTGCCGGTGCCGGCGCCGTCCCAGATGGCGGCATCGGCGTCGATGGACTCGCGCAGCTCGGTGGAGAGCGCCTTGACCAGCTCGGTCATCAGCGCGTCCTTGTTCTCGAAGCAGTAGTGCACCACCCCGAGCGAGACCCCGGCGGCCTGGGCGACATCCCGCGTCGTCACTCCCGCCACGCCCTTCTTCTCGGCGAGACCGATGGCGGCCTCGATGAGGTGGGCCCGTCGTTCTTCGACGCTCAATCGGGAGGACACGCCCGCAAGCAAACCTGTCGCGGCGGTCGCAGTCAATTTCACCGCGCCGTCCGTACCCCCTGGACGGTTGTCCAGTTGTATGGTTCCCTCGCAGGACAGCGAAGGGAGACGTGGATGTCGGTGGCACGCAGGACCGTTCTGCACGGTGCGGCGGCGCTGCCCGTCGCCGGGCTGGCGGCGGGGGCGCTCACCCGCCCGGCCCCGGCCCGCGCGGAGCCGGGGGGATACCTGGTCGGCGCCGGTATCTCCGATATCACCGGCCCGGCCGCGGAGTGCGGGATGATGGGCTACTCCCAGCAGGAGCAGCAGACCGCGGGCATCCACCTGCGGCCGCGCGCCCGCGCCTTCGCGCTCGCGCACGGCGGGCGCCGGGTGGTCTTCGTGGTGGCCGAGAACGGCATGATCTTCCAGTCCGTGCACCGCGGCGTGCTGACCGAACTCGCCCGCCGCTTCGGCGATCTCTACACCGAGCAGAACGTGGTGCTCACCTCGACGCACTCGCACGCCACCTGCGGCGGCTCCGCGCACGACTACGCCTACAACCTCTCCATCCTCGGCTTCCAGCAGCAGGTGTACGACGCCGAGGTGAACGGCATCGTGGAGGCGATCGCCGCCGCGCACGCCGACCTCGCGCCGGGCACCCTGGAATTCGGCCGCGCCGAGCTGCGCGACGCCAGCGTGAACCGCTCCCGGGTCGCCTTCGAGCGCAACCCCGACGCCGACCGGGCCGCGTTCCCCGACGCCATCGACCCCGCGGTGACCGCGCTCGCGCTGGTGCGCGGCGGCAGGCGGATCGGGGTGATCACCTGGTTCGCCACGCACAACACCTCGATGACCAACAGCAACCGGCTGATCAGCTCGGACAACAAGGGCTACGCCGCCTACACCTTCGAGCACGACCGCAACGGCGTGCGCTACCTGGACGGCGCCCCCGGCTTCGTGGCCGCCTTCGCGCAGACCAATGCCGGTGACATGTCGCCGAACCTGAACCTGCGCCCCGGCTCCGGCCCCACCGAGGACGAGTTCGACAACACCAGGATCCTCGGCGAGCGGCAGTACGCGGCGGCCGAGCGCGCGCTGGCCGCCGCGGCGCCGTTCGGCGGCACCGTCGACGCGCTGCTCTGCTACGTCGATCTCGCCGATACCGGCATCGACGGCCGCTTCACCCCCGACGGCCTGCCGCACCGCACCGCGCCCGCCGCGGTGGGGGTCTCGCTCTTCGCGGGCAGCGTGGAGGACGGGCCCGGGCTGCCCGGCGGGCCGGTGCCGGAGGGGGTGCGCAATCCGCTCGCCGACGCGCTCGGCGGCATCGATACCCCCACCCCGGCCTGGCTGGCGGACGCGCAGGCGCCCAAGCTCATCGCCGCCCCGCTCGGGCTCATGCCGCCGGTGCCGTGGGTGCCGAATGTGCTTCCGGTGCAGATCGTCCGGCTCGGCGAGCTGTACCTGGCGGCGGCGGGCGCGGAGTTCACCATCGTCTCCGGGCTGCGGGTGCGGCGCACGGTGGCGGCGGCGCTCGGCGTCGACCCGGCGCTGGTGCTCATGCAGGGCTACGCCAATGCCTACTCGCAGTACGTGGCGACGCCGGAGGAGTACGACGCGCAGCAGTACGAGGGCGGCTCGACGCTCTTCGGCCGCTACACGCTCTGCGCCTACCAGCAGGAGTTCGACCGGCTGGCGCGGGCGCTCGCCGCCCGGCAGCCGGTCGGGCGCGGCCCGGCCCCGCGCGACGTCTCGAATATCCAGCCCAATCTCCAGGTCGGCGCGGGCCCGGACCCGCTGCCCGCCGGGCAGGGCTTCGGCGACGTGCTCGTGCAGCCCGCCCCGAGTTACCCGGCCGGCGTCGCGGCCGAGGTGGAGTTCGTCTCCGCGCACCCCAAGCACAATCCGCGGCGCAACGGCACCTTCCTCGAGGTGCAGCGGCTGGCGGCGGACGGCTCCTGGCGGCGGGCGGCCAACGAGGGCGAGTGGGAGGTGCGGTTCTACTGGCGGCGCGGGCCGTCCGGCGAGTCGGTCGCGCGGTTCCGCTGGGATATCCCCGCGGGGACGTCGGGCCGGTTCCGCTTCGTGCACTTCGCCGACGCGCTCGGCTCCGACGGGACGATCCGCCCGTTCACCGGCACGAGCACCGAATTCGAGGTCGGCTGAGCGCCTTCGGAGGCACGGCCCGCGACCCCGCCCTACAGCCCCGTCTGGGCGCCCTTGTCGCCGCGCCGCGCGCCGCGCAGCTGGATCAGGTAGATGCCGAGCGCGAGCGCGCCGACCAGCAACCCCATCAGGCAGAGCGGCAGCGCCCCGGCCCAGCGCTCGCCGCCGGACCAGACCACGATCGTCGCGACCAGCCACAGCGCGCTGCCGGCCGCCAGCACCGGGCGGGGGTCGGTCAGCCGCGGCGGGATGGCCGGTACCTGCTGCGTCACGCCTCCACAGTAGCCGTCCGGCGAAAGCGGCATGGGCCCCTGCCGGTCACGTATCGTTCACCACTGTGACAACGCCAACGGACGTCCGCGCCCTGGCCGGCGAGCTCTCGCTGGCGGTGGTCCGGCTGACGCGCCACCTCCGGGGCCGGCGTGCCGACTCGCAGATCTCGCTGACCCAGCTCTCCGCGATCGCCACCCTGCTGCGCGACGGCGCCATGACGCCGGGCGCACTCGCCGCCAGGGAGCGGGTGCAGCCGCCCTCGATGACCAGGGTGATCGCCTCGCTCACCGAGCTCGGGCTGGTCGAGCGGAAGCCGCACCCCACCGACGGCAGGCAGATCATCGTCTCGCTCTCGCCCGCCGGGCAGGCGCTGCTCGCGGACGAGGCCAGCGCCCGCGAGGCGTGGATGACCGAGCAGCTCTCCGGCCTGGACGGCGACGAGATCGACGTGCTGCACCGCGCCGTCGGCATCATGAAGAAGATCGTCGCCGAGAGCGACTAGCGCGCCGCCGCCCCGAACGGCTGGTCGCTGTCCACGATGTCCCGGCCGAGCGGGAACAGTGAGAGCGGGATGAGCTTGAGATTGGCCCAGCCGAACGGGATTCCGATGATCGACAGGAACAGCGGGATGCTGGTCAGCAGGTGGCCGAGCGCCAGCCACCAGCCGGCGACGATGAACCAGATGACATTGCCGATGAGCGAGCCGGCGCCCGCCCCCGGCTTCTCCACCGTGGTGCGCCCGAACGGCCACAGCACGTAGGCGGCGATCCGCAGCGAGGCGACGCCGAACGGAATCGGCACCACCAGGAAGAAGAGCAGGAAGCAGAGCAGCGCCGCGGCCAGGTACCCCAGCGCCAGCCAGAACCCGCTGAACACGAGCCACAGGATATTGAGCACCAGCTGAATCGGCTTCATGGCACCAGGATGCCAGAATCGGACACGGCGGGTCAGAATCCCCAGCCGAGCACGGCGTCCCGCGGCCAGGCGAAGGCCCGCTCCAGCGCGCGCAGCGGCTCCGGCGCGCCGCGCAGCCTGCCCGCGGCCGCGAAGGCGCGGGCCGGATGGGCGCCCAGATAGATCGCGCCGAGTACGTCCAGCCCCATCGACAGCTCCGGTTCGGCCGCCGTCGGCGCGCACTCCGCGCTCCCGTCCCGGATCCGGAGCGCGAAGGTGCCGCCCGCGTCCAGGAAGGGATCATCGACCGCGACAACGGTTTCCAGGTCGGCGTCGTAGCGGCGGGCGGTGAGCGCGGCCGGGATGTCCATGATGCGCAGCCACAGGGTGTCGTAGCCGGCGATGGTGCGCACCTGCCTGGGATCCTCCAGCAGGTGGGGGAGCGGGTCGTCGCCGGGGAGCGCGGCGTCCAGGTCGTGGCTGAGGTCGCGGCCGCAGAGCGCGCGCCAGAGCGCGGCGTTCGCCTCCGGCGTGAGCGCGCGCAGCTCCTTGACCTCGATCGACTGGTCGCCGTGGTGGCGGTAGAGCGCGTAGCCGTCCGGGTGCAGGAAGGCGAAGAGGTCGCCGCCGCCATTGCGCAGCCGGGCCGGGTCGAGGAAGCGCAGCGCCCAGGCGGCGTCCGGCCGCTCCTGGGCCCCGGGGGTCACCCGGCGCCAGCGGTCGTAGATCCGGCGGATCTCGGGCTCCGCCTCCGGCACCGCCACCTGGTACACCCCGCCGGGGTCGGGCGCGGCCGGCAGGAACCGGGCGAAGCGGCGGTCCAGCCGGATCCGGTTCTCCCGCGCCGCGGGGCCGTAGCCGAAGCGGCCGTAGATGCCGCCCTCGCTCGCGGTGAGCACGGCCAGCGGAATGCCATCGGCCGCGAACTGCCGGTGCTGCTCCAGGTAGAGCGCGCGGAGCAGGCCGCGGCGGCGGTGCGGCGCCGCCACCGCGACCCCGGAGATGCCGATGGCGGGCAGCTCCCCGCCGGGCACGGTGACGGTCATCGGGCCTGCCTGCGAATGCCCGACCACCCGGCCCCCTGCCTCGGCGACCAGCGCCAGCTCCACCGGGAAGAGGCTCCAGATGTGCTCCGGCTCCGCCGGGTCGAAGCGGGTGCCGAAGGCGGTTTCGATCAGCAGCCGGATCGCGGCCAGATCGGCTTGCTCCGCCGGGCGGACGCGCGCTGCGGGGTGCGGGGTCATCCCTGGACCCTCGCACGCCCGCCGGGTGCGTCGCATCGGATTTTCGCCCGCCCCGCCGAGCGGGCAGGATGGTGCGGTGGCCGAAGTGATCGACCTCGCGGACCCCGCCGACCCCAGGCTCGACGACTTCCGCGACCTCAAGAACGCCGATCGCCGCCCGGATCTGCCCGGCCGCAAGGGGCTGGTGATCGCGGAGGGCACCGTGGTGGTGCGGCGCATGCTCGGCTCGCGGTTCGCGCCGAGCGCGCTGCTCGGCGTGGCCAGGCGCTTCGAGGAGCTCGCCGGCGACCTGGCCGGGGTCGAGGTGCCCTGCTACCGCACCTCGGCCGAGGTGATGGCGGAGGTGGTGGGGTTCCACCTGAACCGCGGCGTGCTCGCGGTGGCGCGCAGACCCGCCGCGTTCACCATGGCCGAGCTGCTGGACGGCGCGCACACCGTCGCGGTGCTCGAGGGCGTGAACGACCACGAGAACCTGGGCTCGATCTTCCGCAACGCCGCCGGGCTCGGCGCCGACGCAGTGCTCTTCGGCGCGCGCTGCGCCGACCCGCTCTACCGGCGCTCGGTGCGGGTCTCCATGGGGCACGCGCTGCGGGTGCCGTTCGCGCCGGTCCCGGAGTGGCCGCAGGGCCTGGACGAGCTGCGCCGCCGCGGTTTCCAGACCGTCGCGCTCACCCCGGACCCGGCCGCCGCGAACCTGGCCACCGCCATGTCCGGGGAGCGGGTCGCGCTGCTGCTCGGCGCGGAGGGGCCGGGGCTCACGCCGGAGGCCATGGCGGCCTGCGATGTGCGGGCCCGGATTCCCATGTCGGCCGGGACCGACTCGCTGAATGTCGCCACCGCCGCGGCCATGGCCTTCTACGAGCGGGTGCGCACCCGATGATCGAGCCGCCGCCCTACCGCGACCCCACCCCGTGGGCCGCGGGGATCGCCGTCGCCGCCCTGGTCGGCGCGCTCACCGCGGTCGCGGTCTTCGCCTTCGGCGCCGCGCTCGGCGCGGTGCACCCGCTGCTCGCCCTCGCGGTGAACCTGATCGCCGCGGGCGGCGCCGCGCCCACCGCGTGGCGCTGGCGCTTCGCCCCGGTCACCCGGTGGGTACTCGGCGGCGGCGCGGCCGGCGTCGTCATCGGCTGGATCGCCCTGCTCGGCGCGGCGCTGTCGAGCTGACCCGGTCATCGGCGCGGCGGAGCGCTGCGGGAGTCGCGCCGTGCGCGGGGCGCCGCGAGCCGCGGGGGTCGCGCCGCCCGCCGGCCGAATCCCGCGCGGGCGTGTGCCGCCGGTTCAGCCGAGGTGGTGACGGCGCAGCCGGTCGAGCAGGCCGCGCCGCGGGCGGGCCGGGGCCGCGGCGGGCACCGGCGCCTCCCCACGCGGGAAGAGCGTGAACCCGCAGACGGGGATATCCGCCGAGGTCAAGGCCCCTTCCGCGGGCGCGGCGCGGTAGTGGAACCCGAGCCACTCGTTATTGGCGGCATCGGCGAAGTCGGGCGGGTCGAAGGGCAGCGACTGCGGGTCGGGGAGCTCGCCGGCGCGCCAGCGCACCGGGTGCTCACCGGCCCAGTACGGCCGCTCCCAGACCAGCGGCAGCCCCTCGTCCTCCAGGATGTGCAGCCGGCTGGAGCTGAACGAGCGGCGGAACTCGCCGCGCTCCCAGTGCGCGAAGGCGCCCCAGCCGTGCGCGCTGTCGAACGACACCAGGTAGGTGTGCTCCGAGGCGAGCGGCCGCACCAGCAGCTCGGGCAGCGCGGTCGGCCGGATCAGCGCCGCCTGCGCCGCGCAGAGCACGGTGACCCCGGGCAGGCAGCCGATGAAGACCTCGTTCGCCGCGGGCCCCGCCGACCCGGCCATGGTGCCGGCCGGCTGCGGCACCACGTCGAGGTCGGCGTAGAGCAGCCGGGCCAGCGCGAGCGCGGCGGCCCGGTCGGGTTCGTGCCCGGCGCGCAGCACCGCGAGCGGGTCGGGGGTGTCGATGTACCAGAGCGTCGACGCCTTCCCGGACGACGGCGGCTCCAGCGCGGCGGCAGGGCTCGGCTCGACGACCCTCTTCAGCTCGGTCACCCATCGATGGTGGCACGAAACGGACGCCGGAACCCGCGAGCAACTCCGATGCGTACCGAAAGAGTTCCGCCCTGCGCTGCTGGAACGCGCGCGCGGCCGGGCTCAGTGACCCGAGCTGCGCACCCCGAGCAACACGTCCTCCCAGGACGGCATGGGCGCCTTGCCGCGCTTGGTCCTGGCCGGCTTGGCGGGCGGCTTCGGCGCCTGCTTGGCGGCGGGCTCCGACTTCTCCTCCGGCGCAACCGGTTCCGCGGGCTCCCCGGTGACCTCGGGCTCCGCGACGGGCGCGGTGGCGGCCGGTGCCTGACGCCGGGCGGGCGCCCGGCGCCGCGCGGGCTGCCGCGGCTCCTCGGCGGCCGGGGCGGCGACGGTCTCGGCGGGCTCCGGCGCGGGCGCCTCGGCTGTGATCTCCGCCTCCGGCGGGTCGGCGGCGGGCTGCCGCTGCGGCACCGGCTCCTCGACCGGCGCCTCGACCTCGGCGCGCGGCTCGGAGAACTCGGCGTCCCGCGCGGCGGCCGCCTGCTCCTGCCGCGGCTCGGGGACCGGCTGCGGCTCCGGCTCGCTGGGCAGGATGGAGGCCAGCCCGCGCAGCGCGCGACCGAAATCCGGGTCGATGAGGTCGGAGGCCGGGTCGTCCAGCGGCGAGACCGAGCCGCCGTGCGCATCCGGCTGATACCGCCAATGCGCCGCGATCTCGGAGCGGCCGTTCTGCCACTGCAGCTGCGCGACCCAGAAGCCCTTCTCGTCCTTCCAGGCATCCCACTCGGCGTGGTCGAGGGTGTGCCCGCGGGCGGTGAAGGCGGCGGTGACGATGTCGATGAGGTTCTCGACGGCGGGGCCGTCGGCGCGCACCGGGTGCGCCTTCTGCGCGAGCTCGGCGGCCCTGGCGCGCTCCAGCAGCACCGGGTACGCGAAGCGATCGACCTTGCTGGCGGGCATGCCGGATTCCAGGGTGACCTGTTCGACGGAGGCACCGGCGCGGATACGGGCCTGGATATCGCGAGGACGCATGGAAGCTTCCATTTCGATCTCGATCTGGCCGAATCGTGCAAGGTCGCCGCGCGCCGCCGCACGCAGTTTGTCGTCCGCGGGCAGCCGGAATTTCTGACCGGACTCGGTGTCGACGCAGACGATGTGGGTGGAGTCGGGCGTCACCCCGATCACTCGAAGTTCACGCACCGGCTACCTCCTTACCGCGTCGACTCGCGACACCGCCCACTTTCCGAAACAGTAGTGCACTCCCGGTGTTCTCGAGGCCAGACACGCGGGGCGGAAATCGCTACGGAGATTCCCGCCCCCCGATAATCTGCTCTGTTCGCGGTGCTCAGCCGAGCTGCTGAACCACCCAGTCGATGCTCTTCGTGAGCTGGGTGACGTCCTCCGGATCGATGGCCGGGAACATGCCGACACGCAGCTGATTGCGGCCCAGCTTGCGGTACGGCTCGGTGTCGACGATGCCGTTGGCCCGCAGGATCTTCGCGACCTGCGCGGCATCCACCGACTCCGCGAAATCGATGGTGCCGACCACCTGCGAGCGATGCGCGGGATCGGTGACGAACGGGGTCGCGAATTCACTCGACTCGGCCCAGGCATACAGCCGCGACGAGGAATCGAGGGTCCGCTTGACGGCCCAGTCCAGGCCGCCGTTGCCGTTCAGCCATTCGATCTGATCGGCGAAGAGCAGCAGCGTGCCGACCGCGGGGGTGTTGTAGGTCTGGTCCTTGACGCTGTTGTCGATGGCGATCGGCAGCGAGAGGAACTCGGGGGTCCAGCGCCCGCTCTCCTTGATCTCGGAGACCCGCTCCAGCGCCGCCGGGCTCATCAGCGCGACCCACAGCCCGCCGTCCGCGGCGAAGCACTTCTGCGGGGCGAAGTAGTAGACGTCGGCGTCGGCGGTGTTCACCGGGAGCCCGCCCGCGCCCGAGGTGGCGTCGATGGCGACCAGCGCGTGCTCCGAGCCGGCGGGGCGGGTGACCGGGATGGCGACACCGGTCGAGGTCTCGTTGTGCGCCCAGCCGATCAGGTCGGCGGCCGGGTCGGCGGTCGGCTCCGGGGCGCTGCCCGGCTCCGACTTCACCACGATCGGATCGCCGATGAACGGGTTGCCCTTGGCGACAGCCGCGAATTTGCTGGAGAACTCGCCATTGCTCAGGTGCAGCGAGCGCTCGCGGATCAGCCCGAAGGCGGCGGCGTCCCAGAAGGCGGTGGTGCCGCCGTTGCCGAGCACCACCTCGTACCCGTCGGGCAGGGCGAAGAGCTCGCGCAGGCCGGAGCGCACCCGGGCCACCACGTCCTTGACCGGCTTCTGCCGGTGCGAGGTTCCGAATACCGCGCCGCCGACCTCGACCAGGTTGCGCAACTGCTCGGGCCGCACCTTGGACGGGCCGCATCCGAAGCGACCGTCGGCGGGTTTGAGATCGTCGGGAATGGCCGGGAACGCAGAGGTCATGGCCAACAGGGTAGACGGTGGTACCGCTGTGTCCGGGACCACACTCCGGCTAATCTGACCGCCATGACAGCGTGGTCGGCGAATTCGGGGTGGCGGGTGCGCGGGCGGCGAACGGGGGCCTTCGGGCTACCGGTGGGGCCGCTCCCGGAGGCGGCGCGGGCCGAGCTGCACCGCCGCGGCGTGCGCGGCTCGGCGACGGTGCTCGGGGTGCGGCCGCGGCGCGGCGAGCCCGGCCACGTCTTCTGGGTGCGGGTGGCGATCGAGGGGGAGCACCCCTACGAGGTGCGGATTCGCCAGTGGGTGTCCGACACCGACCTGCACTGGATGGGGCCGGGGGATGTGGTGGGCTGCCGGGTCGACCCCGGCGACCGGGAGCGGCTGGTGCTCTTCGTCCCGGACCCGGCCGAATCGGGGCGGGTCGGGCAGGCCAAGATCCTGGCCGACGGCCGCCGCGCGGAGGCGACGGTGCTGGCCGCGGCGCCGGTCGCCGCCGACTACGCGGGCCGGGACGACCCGGTGCTCCGGCTCGACCTGGAGCTCATGGCCTGGGACGAGCCGAAGCCGTGGTGCGTCCGGCTGGTGACGCCGGTGCCGCTGGCCGCGCTCGGCGCGGTCGACCTCGGCGCCCGGCTCCGGGTGGCCTTCTTCGAGGTCGACCGCGGCGACTCGGTCGCGGTGGACTGGACCGCCTCGCTCGACGCGGAGTGATCCGCGCGGTCAGCGGTGCTGGATGGCGCTCCAGCCGGGGACCTCGGCGGGCTGGCGCGGGTTCGGGCCGGTGTAGATGGCGGCCGGGCGCACCAGCTTGCCCAGCTGCTTCTGCTCCAGCACGTGCGCGCACCACCCCGCGGTCCGGCCGCAGGTGAACATGGCGGGCATCATGTGCGCGGGCACCTCGGCGAAGTCCAGGATGACCGCGGCCCAGAACTCGACATTGGTCTCGATGGCGCGGTCGGGGCGGCGCTCGCGCAGCTCGGCCAGCGCGGCCTGCTCCAGCGCGGCCGCCACCTCGTAGCGCGGCGCCGCCAGCCGCTGCGCGGTGGCGCGCAGCACGCGGGCGCGCGGGTCCTCGGCCCGGTACACCCGGTGGCCGAAGCCCATCAGCTTCTCCTTGCGGTCCAGGATGCCCTTGACCAGCGCCCGCGCGTCCCCGGTGCGCTCGACCTCCTCGATCATCGGCAGCACCCGGGCCGGGGCGCCGCCGTGCAGCGGCCCGGACATGGCGCCGATCGCACCGGAGAGCGCGGCGGCCACGTCGGCGCCGGTGGAGGCGATCACCCTGGCGGTGAAGGTGGAGGCGTTCATGCCGTGCTCGGCGGCGGAGACCCAGTAGGCGTCGATCGCCTCGGTGTGCCTCGGGTCCGGGTCGCCCTTCCAGCGGGTCATGAACCGCTCGGTGACGGTGGTGCACTGGTCGATCAGCTTCTGCGGCACCGCGGGCTGGTAGATGCCGCGCGCGGACTGCGCGACGTAGGAGAGCGCCATCACCGAGGCGCGCGCCAGGTTCTCCCGCGCGGTCTCGTCGTCGATGTCGAGCAGCGGCTGATAACCCCAGATCGGGGCGAGCATGGCCAGCCCGGCCTGCACGTCCACCCGGACGTCGCCGGTGTGCACCGGCAGCGGGAAGGGCTCGGCGGGCGGCAGCCCGCGGCCGAACTCGCCGTCCACCAGCAGTGCCCAGACGTCGCCGAAGGTGACCCGGCCGCCGACCAGGTCCTCGATGTCGACGCCGCGGTAGCGCAGCGCGCCGCCGTCCTTGTCCGGTTCCGCGATGTCGGTGGTGAAGGCGACGACGCCTTCCAAGCCACTCACGAAGTCGCTGGGTACCGCGGGGCTGGTAGTCATGGTGTGACTCTCCTTGCACTTCGGGTCGCAGGGCCGGCGCCGGGTGACGCGCCGAGCACAGACGGATCAGCAGCACCTTAGCCCCCGGCTACCCCGGAGTAACGTCTGACCCATGCCCGACCAGCAGAATGTCGACGAACTCGCCGCCATGCGAGTCGAATACGCCGCCTCCCAGGCCGACGGCGCCGGTGACCTGGACGAGACCTGGCTGTCGGAGGGCTGGGCCCCGCTGCTCCGGCGCTGGATCGAGGAGGCCCGCGCGGCCGGCGCGGTCGACCCCAACGCCATGGTGCTCGCCACCGTGCGCGAGGTGGACGGCACGCCGCGCCCGGTCGCCCGCACCGTGCTGTGCAAGGGGCTCTCGCCCGACGGCGTCGACTTCTACACCAACTACGAATCGGCCAAGGGCACCCAGCTCGCCGCGGTCCCGTTCGCGGCGGCGACCTTCCTCTGGCAGCCGGTGTCGCGCCAGGTGCACCTGCGCGGGCCGGTCGAGCGGGTCGCGCCGGAGGTCACCGCGGCGTACTGGCGCTCCCGGCCGCGCGATTCCCGGCTCGGCGCCTGGGCCTCGGCGCAGTCCCGGCCGATCGGCTCGCGGGCCGCGCTGGACGCCGCGCTGGCCGAGGTCACCGCGCGGTTCACCGATGTCGAGGACGTCCCGCTCCCGCCGTTCTGGGGCGGTTTCCGGCTGCGGCCGGAGGAGGTGGAGTTCTGGCAGGGCAGGCGGGGCAGGCTGCACAACCGGATCGTGGTCCGGCTCGGCGCCGAGCCCGAGGTCGCCCGGCTCCAGCCGTAATCGTCCTACCTTTAAGCTCGGCGCGGTGAGACTGCTCGCCGACACCACCCCGCTGCGCACCCCCGCCTACCGGCGGCTCTGGACCTCCAACGTGGTCACCGTGATCGGCGCGCAGCTCTCGGTGGTCGCCGTCCCGCAGCAGATCTTCGAGATCACCGGCAGCTCCGGCTACGTGGGGCTGGCCGGGCTCTTCGGGCTGGTTCCGCTGGTGGTGTTCGGGCTCTGGGGCGGCGCGCTCGCCGATGTCATGGATCGGCGGCTGCTGCTGCTCGTCACCACCGCGGGCACCGGGCTCACCGCGCTCGCCTTCTGGGCGCAGGCCGCCGCCGGGCTCGGCAATGTCTGGGTGGTGCTCGGGCTCTTCGCGGTGCAGCAGGCGTTCTTCGCGGTCAACCAGCCGACCCGCAATGCCGCCATCTCCCGGCTGCTCCCGCCCGAGCAGATGGCCGCGGCCAGCTCGCTGAACATGACCGTCATGCAGACCGGCGCCATCGCCGGGCCGGTGCTGGCGGGCATGTTCATCCCGGTCGTCGGGCTCGCCACGCTCTACCTGGTGGACGCCGTCGCGCTGCTCGCCACGCTCTGGGCGGTCTGGCGGCTGCCCGCCATCCCGCCGACCGGGGCGGTGCGGCGGGCCGGATTCCGCACGGTGTGGGAGGGTTTCGGCTACCTGGCCGGGCAGAAGGTGCTGCTCGCGTCGTTCGTGGTCGACATCATCGCCATGGTCTTCGGGATGCCGCGCGCGCTCTTCCCGCAGATCGCGCACGAGACCTTCGGCGATCCGGCCTCCGGCGGGGTCGCGCTCGGGCTGCTCTTCGCGGCGCTCTCCGCGGGCGCGGTGCTCGGCGGGGTCTTCTCCGGCTGGATCCCGCGGATCCGGCGGCAGGGGCTCGCGGTGCTGATCTGCGTCGCGCTGTGGGGCGTGGCCATGCTCGGCTTCGGGCTGGCCGTCGGGTTCGCCGGGCAGGTGTTCGGGCTGGGCGTCTGGCTCTGGATCGCGCTCGCCTTCCTCGCCTTCGGCGGCGCCGCCGACATGGTCTCCGCGGCGCTGCGCACGGCGATGTTGCTGACCGTCGCCACCGACGAGATGCGCGGGCGGCTGCAGGGGGTGTTCATCGTGGTCGTGGCCGGTGGGCCGCGGATCGGTGACGTTGCCCACGGTTTCGCCGCGGCCTCCCTGGGTACCGCTGTGGCCGCGGCGGGCGGCGGTGTTCTGGTGGTGCTGGGGACGGTGCTCGCCGCGGTCGCCTTCCCGGCATTTCTCCGCTACCGGATCACCCGGTCCGCGCAGGTACCCGCCGCGGGCTGAGCCCGGCAACCCTCACGTGACGATGCGCGGATTGTGAGGTCGGGGGCCCGGGCACCCTCGTGCGCCGTGGTCGGCGGAGTGCGACTAGCGTCTAGGGGAAGCGCACCGACGTGCCGAGGCGCATGTCGATGCCGACGGTCCTAGCCTGAGAGGGATCCTGCCGTGCCCGTTGAGAACAACTCCAAGGTCGACAACGACGCCAAGCCGGTACTCGAGTACCCCGGCGGTCAGTTCCCCATGACGGTCACCCCGGCCGCCGAGGGCAACGACGGCATCGATCTGGGAAAGCTGCTGGCCAGCACCGGGTATGTCACCTACGACCCCGGTTTCATGAACACCGCGCCCACCAAGTCGGCGATCACCTACATCGACGGCGCGGAGGGCATCCTGCGCTACCGCGGGTACCCGATCGAGCAGCTGGCCGAGACCTCGACCTTCATCGAGGTCAGCTACCTGCTCATCTACGGTGAGCTGCCGACGCAGGCCCAGCTGGACGACTTCACCGACAAGATCCGCAGGCACACCCTGCTGCACGAGGATCTCAAGCGCTTCTTCGACGGCTTCCCGCGCAACGCGCACCCGATGCCGGTGCTCTCCTCGGCGGTCAACGCGCTCTCCGCGTACTACCAGGACTCGCTCGACCCGCGCGATCCCGAGCAGGTCGAGCTCTCCACCATCCGGCTGCTGGCCAAGCTGCCCACCATCGCCGCGTACTCGTACAAGAAGTCCGTGGGCCAGCCGTTCCTCTACCCGGACAACTCGCTCTCGCTGGTCGAGAACTTCCTCCGGATGACCTTCGGCTTCCCGGCCGAGCCGTACCAGGTCGACCCCGAGGTCGCCGCCGCGCTGGACATGCTGCTCATCCTGCACGCCGACCACGAGCAGAACTGCTCCACCTCGACGGTGCGGCTGGTCGGCTCCTCCGACGCCAACCTCTTCACCTCGGTCTCCGGTGGCATCAACGCGCTCTGGGGCCCGCTGCACGGCGGCGCCAACCAGGCCGTGCTGGAGATGCTGGACGGCATCAAGCAGTCCGGCGGCGACGTCAACGAGTTCATCCGCAAGGTCAAGAACAAGGAAGACGGGGTGAAGCTCATGGGCTTCGGGCACCGCGTCTACCGCAACTACGACCCGCGCGCCGCGCTCGCCAAGAAGCACGCCGACCGCATCCTGAGCAAGATCGGCGGCGGCGACGAGCTCTTCGACATCGCGCAGGCCCTGGAGGAGGCGGCGCTCACCGACGACTACTTCGTCGAGCGCAAGCTGTACCCGAACGTCGACTTCTACACCGGCGTCGTCTACAAGGCCATGGGCTTCCCGACCCGCATGTTCACCGTGCTCTTCGCCATGGGCAGGCTGCCCGGCTGGATCGCGCACTGGCGCGAGATGCACAGCGAGCCGCTGAAGATCGGCCGTCCGCGGCAGATCTACACCGGGTACGGCGCCCGCGACTACAACGACATCACCACCCGCTGACAACTATCGAAGGGGATAGCGAATGACCAAGCCGGAGATCGAATTCCAGGCCGGCCCTGCGCCCACCGAGCTCGTGATCAAGGACATCATCGAGGGCTCCGGGCAGGAAGCGGTGCCCGGTGGGACCGTGGAAGTGCACTACGTCGGCGTCGAGTTCGATTCCGGCGAGGAGTTCGACTCCTCGTGGACCCGCGGCGAGTCGATCACCTTCCCGCTGCGCGGGCTGATCCAGGGGTGGCAGGACGGGATTCCCGGCATGAAGGTGGGTGGGCGGCGGCAGCTCACGATTCCGCCGGAGCTGGCGTATGGGCCCGCCGGGGGTGGGCATCAGCTGTCCGGCAAGACGCTGGTCTTCGTCATCGACCTGCTGAACGCCAACTGATCTCTCGCCACATGGCCCGCCACTGACGTGGCGGGCCATGTGCCGTTCCAAGGGGTTTGCACCCCCTCCGGGGGTGCGCCCCCTCGACGGCGGGCTGATGCCAGATTCGGCGCCCTCGCCGGGGGTGCGTCCGCTGACGGCGGGCTGAGGGGGCGCACCCCCGGAGGGGGTGCATTCCCCCTTTTTACCCGCCGGACTCGGGGTCAGTCGCGGACTACCTCGACGGGGTCGGTGAGGGCTAGGGCGATGGCGGACTGCTGGGCGGCGGGGCGGGGTGGGAGGGCGGAGACGGCGGCGTCGGTTTGGGTGTTGAGGTTGCCGACGACGGTGCGGAGCTGGGTGATGCCCGCGGTGAGCTGGGCGATGGCGTCGAGGAGCTGGGCACCGCCCTGTTCGGCGAGGCGGGGAAGGTCCTTGGCGAGTTCGGCGCCCTGGCCGAGCTGGGCGCTGGCGTCTCGGAGGCGGGCGACGACGGTGCGGAGTAGCGTGCCGAGGTCTGTCTCGGGGTCGACGGCGCCGCCGACCAGCTCACCGAGGCCGGTGAGCTGGGTCCCGGCCTGGGCGGCGATCCCGCGCAACCCCTCCAGCTTGCCGATGATCTCCGCCAGCGCCGGATCGTCCGCGAAGGGCAGTGCCCGCAGCAGCGGCAACACCTGGTCGAGCCCGGTGCCGACGGTGGTGGCGGTCCCCTCCACCTGCGCGATGGTGACCCCGGTGGTGTCCAGCGCACCGGCGAGCTGATCCGCCTGCGCCGCCGCCCCGTCCACCGTCTCGTTCAGCAGCTCGACGGCCGAGGTGAGCGACGCCGCACCGGTTTTCGCGAAATCCAGGAACCCGAGCAGCTGCTCCGCACCCCCGCTGAACTGCTCGGCACCGGTCGCCGCCGCATCCACCCCGGCATTGAGCAGCTGCGCCGTGAACTGCACCCCGGTCATCCGGCTGCGCGCATTCGCGGTGGCGGCCAGCGCCGCGTCCACCCCCGCCGCGCCGATCCGATGCGTCACCAGATCGACCGCCCCGTCCACGAAGGCACCGTCGGCGTCCGGGTGCGACCGCACGTTCACCGTGGCCCGATGCGGCCGATCGGAGGCCAGCGTGCCCATCGCCTCGGTGAGATCGGCGGGCAGCGTCACCACCGCGGCGAAGTCGCCCGCGTCCACCTCACCGGGCGCGACAGCGGTCCAGCTGTACCCGCCCCCGTCCTGGGTCAGCTGCTGCGCGATCTTCGCCCCGGTCGGCCCGGTATCGGCATTGACCAGCGCGATCCCGGTCGGCGCGGAATCCGGACCGGCGCAGGCGACGGCGCCCGTCAGCAGAACACCGGTGAGCAGCAGGGGGAGCCGGAGAATCTTCACGGACCCCGACCGTAGCCACCGAATCTGGCTGTACCGCAGCAGAACTCTGAGAGTTCAGTGAGGTTCGCGCGGCGGCAGATCCAGCACCAGCCGCACCCCGCCGAGCACGCCGTCGTCGAAATACGCCCGCCCCCGGTGCAATCGGGCCTGCTGCGCCACCAGCGCCAGCCCGAGCCCTGACCCGCCCTTGCCCGCCGCGCTGCCCCGGAAGAACCGGGCGAACACCCGCTCGCGCTCCGCCTCCGGCAGCCCGCTGCCATTGTCGTCGACGGTCAGCACGATGTGCCCGTCCGCCCGCCGGTGCGCCGCGACCAGCGCCTCGGAGGCGCCGCCGTGCCGCACCGAGTTGGCCAGCGCGTTGTCCACCGCCAGCCGGAGCCCGGCGGGCAGCCCGGTGGTGACCAGCTCGGCGTCGGTCTCGATCCGCACCTTCAGCCCGGGGAAGTGCCGCATGGCGTCGTGCGCGGCCTGGTCGCAGAGCTCGGCGACGTCGGTGGCCACGTGGTCGCGGTCCTGCACCAGGTCGCCGGTGGCCAGCCGCTCCAGCGCGGCCAGCGTGGTCTCCACCCGGGTCTGGCCGCGCTGCAGGTCGGCCAGGATCTCGGCGCGCTGCGCGTCGTCCAGGTCGAGGGTGCGCAGCACCTCCAGGTCGGTGCGCATGGCGGTGAGCGGGGTGCGCAGCTCGTGCGCGGCCACGGCGGCGAAATCGCGCGCCGTCTCCAGCGCGGCGGCGGTCTCGGCCTGGGCCCGATCCACCCGCTCCAGCATGGTGTTCACCGCGTCGGCGAGCCGCTCCGCCTCGTGCACCCCGCCCGCGGCCACCGGGTGCGCGGCATCCGGGTCCCCGAACGCGCTGCGCGCGCTGACCTGCCTGGTGAGCCGGGTGATCGGCCGCACGGCGGCCCCGGCGAGCAGCCAGCCGAGCGCCGCCGCGGCGGCGATGGCGAGCAGGGCGCCGCCGAGCACCCAGCGCTGCTGCTGCGCGGTGAGTTCGGCGGCGTCGGCGGCCGGGATGCCGATCGCCACCACCCGGCCGTCGGGCTGATTCGCCGAGGTGGTGAGCACCCGGTAGGGCACCCCGCCGACCTCCTCGGTGCGCGAGCCGAGCGGGAGCTCCGGCAGTTGCGGCGGGCTGGCCGCGGTGACGGTGCCGCCGTCCCGCACGGTCACCGAGAGATCGGCGCCGAGCCCGATCAGCCCGAGGAAGTTCACCGCGACCACCGGCTCGATCAGGATGATGCGGGAGGCGATGCCGAGCTGCTGGTCGATCTGCTGCAGATTGTTGCGCTCGATGGCGCGCAGGCTGATCAGGCTGATCAGCGTCACCACCACGATCGCCCCCGCGGCGGCCGAGCCCGCGACCCGGGTGCGGAGCGAGAAGGAGCGTTTCACCGGGGTGGGCGCAGCACGAAGCCGACGCCGCGAATGGTGTGCAGCAGCCGCGGGGTGCCGTCCGCCTCCAGCTTGCGGCGCAGGTAGCCGACGAAGACATCGACCACATTGGTGTCGGCCACGAAGTCGTAGCCCCAGACCAGCTCCAGCAGCCGCTCCCGGCTCAGCACCACGCCGGTATTCCTGGCCAGCGTGGAGAGCAGCTCGAATTCCCGCTTGGTGAGCTCGATCTCGGTGCCGTGCAGCAGCGCGCGGTAGCCGGCGACATCCACCTCCAGCGGGCCGATGGTGATCGCGCCCGGCGCGGAGGGGACCACCGGGTCGGTGCGGCGGCGCAGCAGCGCCCGGATCCGGGCCACCAGCTCGGCCAGCACGAACGGCTTGACCAGGTAGTCGTCGGCGCCGGATTCCAGCCCGGAGATCCGGTCGTCCACCGAGGCGCGGGCGCTGAGCACGCAGATCGGCACCTCGTTGCCCATGGCGCGCAGCGCCGTCACCACGCCCGCGCCGTCCAGCACCGGCATGTTCATATCCAGCACGATGGCGTCCGGGGTGTGCTCGCTGACGCTGCGCAGCGCGAGCGCGCCGTCCCTGGCCACCAGGACTTGGAAGCCGGAGAGGCGCAGGCCGCGCTCCACCGAGGCGAGCACATCCTCGTCGTCGTCCACAACGAGCACAGTCGGTGAACTCATACGGTCATTCTCCACGGACACCAGAACGGCCGGGTCCCGCGGGACCCGGCCGTCGCTGTGCATCAGTACTTCGAGCAGGTGTCGGCCACGCGCTGCAGGACGCCGGCCAGCTGCTGGGTGCGCGGGTCGTTCTGGGCCTCCTGCGCGGCCTCCGGGTTCTCCTGGATGGCCCGCTCGAGCTGGGCGCGGCGCTGGTCGACCGGGACGTCGAAGCGCTTGGCCAGCTCGGCCTTCTGCTCCGGGTAGGAGTCGACCAGGGCGGCGAGCTGCGGCGCCTCGACGTGCAGCGCGGCGTCCACCTGGGCGAAGCTGCAGTCGGAGCGCAGCAGCGGCTCGGCCAGCTGATCCAGCGGGGCGGCCGAGGCGGCGCCCGACGAGAGCAGCACGCCGACGGCGGCGATACCGCTCGCGGCGAGGGAGGCGACGACGGGGCGACTGCGGAAGGACGTCATGTGTAGCTCCAGATCATCGGGGGTGCGCCGCCCTCGCGGGCGGCGATCACCCGAAGGGTATTGCCGTGAACTGGCATGCCCATGAAGCGTCTCTGTGGAAACTGTGAGGACGAATCGTCGCGAGATCGTAAAGCGGCGCTACTCGCCCGCGGGCCGGTTCAGCCGCACCCGGTCCTCGAAGGCGGTGAGCACCGCCGGATCCTCGATGGTGGCGGGCACCTCGACGTCCTCACCGGCGGTGATCTGCCGGATCGTGCGCCGCAGGATCTTCCCGGACCTGGTCTTGGGCAGCGCCGTCACCACCACCACGTCGTGCAGCGCGGCGATCGCCCCGATCTGCTCGCGCACCCGGGCGATCAGCTCCGCCCGCAGCTCCTCCGGCTCCACCTCGACCCCGGCCTTGAGCACCACGTAGGCCAGCGGCCGGTGCCCCTTGAGCTCGTCCGGCACCCCGACCACCGCGCACTCCGCCACCGCCGCGTGCCCGGCCACCGCGGCCTCGATACTGCCCGCGGAGAGCCGGTGCCCGGCCATATTGATGACGTCGTCGCTGCGCCCGAGCACGAACAGGTAGCCGTCCTCGTCGAAGTAGCCGGAGTCGCCGGTCAGGTAGTGCCCGGGGAAGGCGGCGGTGTAGCTGCGGTCGAAGCGGTCGTCGTCGTTCCACAGCCCGGTCAGCGTGCCGGGCGGCAGCGGGAGCCCGATGACGATATTGCCCTCGGTGCCCGCGGGCACCGGATTGCCCTCGGCGTCGAGCACCCGGATCCGGAAGCCGGGCACCGGCACGCTGGCCGACCCGGGCTTGATCGGCAGCTGCTGCAGCCCGAGCGGGTTGGCGCAGATCGGCCACCCGGTCTCGGTCTGCCACCAGTGGTCGACCACCGGGCACTCGGGGCGCGCGGCGAGCAGCACGTCGGCGGCCCACTCGTAGGTGGCCGGGTCCAGCCGCTCGCCGGCGCAGAAGAGCGCGCGCAGCCCGGAGAGGTCCGAGCGGTGCGCCAGCGCGGCCTCCGGGTCGGCGCGGCGGATGGCGCGCAGCGCGGTCGGCGCGGTGAACAGCACCCGCACGTTCTGCTCCTGCACGATCCGCCAGAACACCCCGGCGTCCGGGGTGCCGACCGGCTTTCCCTCGTACATCAGCGTGGTCGCGCCGACCAGCAGCGGCGCATAGACGATATAGGAGTGGCCGACAACCCAGCCCACGTCGGAGGCGGCCCACATGACCTGTCCGGGGCCTACGTCATAGATATTGCGCATGGACCAGGTGAGCGCGACGGCGTGCCCGCCGTTGTCCCGCACCACGCCCTTCGGCTTGCCGGTGGTGCCCGAGGTGTAGAGGACATAGAGCGGATCGCTCGCCGCCACCGGCACCGGATCGGCCGCGGGGGCGTCGCGCACGGTCTCCACCCAGTCCAGCCAGCGCCCGCCGGACTCGGCGAAGTCTCGGGCCGGGCCCCACTGCGGCCGCTGCTTGACGATCACCGTCGCGGTCGATCCGGCCAGCTCCAGCGCCTGCTCGACGATCGGCAGGTAGTCGATGTTCCGGCTCGGCTCCAGGCCGCCGGAGGCGGTGAGGACGAGCACCGGCTCGGCATCGGAGATCCGGGCCGCCAGCTCGGGCGCCGCGAAGCCGCCGAACACCACCGAGTGCACCGCGCCGATCCGGGCGCAGGCCAGCATGGCGACCACGGCCTCCGGGATCATCGGCAGATAGATCACGACACGATCGCCCGCCCGCACCCCGAGCCGGGCCATGGCGCCGGCGAAGCGCGCCACCCGGTCCAGCAGCTCGGTGAAGGTGAGCGTGCGGTTCACCAGCTCGCCGGGCTTGGTCATCGAGGACACGTGAATCAAGGCGGGTAGATCGCCGCGGCCGGCCGCGATGTGCCGGTCCAGCGCGTTCACCGAGGTGTTCAGGGTGGCGTCCGGGAACCATTCGGCGACCGGCTTGTGCGCGGGCTCGACGATCTTGCCGGGCGGGACCTCCCACTCGACATGCTCGGCGGCCGCCGCCCAGAACTCCGCGGGATCCACCAGGCTGGTCTGGTAGACCGGCCGATATTCGTGTTCGGTGCTCACCGGTGCTCCCTCGTTCGCCTGTCCTGCGATGTCTACTCGGTGACCTTCCGCTCGGCTGCACCCGCCTCGATAGATCAGCACGATTGTGGCAGACTTCACGCGACGCCCGGACGGGTGCCGCGACCTCCGGTTTTGCCTGGAACAGGCGATTCCGAACCGCGACCCGGAGACGGCGTCACCCGAGACGTTATTGATCCGTTAGAATCCGATGTCACTTGTTTGGGCCGTCGCAGACGCAATTTCTCGGCCAGCCGCACCTCTCGGCCAGCTCCACTTGTCGAGCCAAGCACGCGATTGTGGAGGTTCGCTGATGGTGCGTGGCGGAGGCCAGTTTGGAAAGTGAGTGGGAGATGCGTGACGCCGCTAGGTCCGGCAGGAAGCGCTGGGCGCTCGGCAACTGGGACCTGCGCTGGAAGGTCACGGCCGTGCTCGCCGTGCCGCTCGCGGTCGCGGTCGGGCTCGGCGTTTCGAGGATCACCTCGGAGTTCACGGAGGCCAACCGGCTCGCCCAGGTCGCCGAGAACGTCACCGCGATTCCGGCCGTCACCGGCCTGAGCGCCAACACCGCGACCGTCGTCGGTTCCCAGATGGTCTCGCTCATGCCCGGCTCGTCGGTGGTCACCGACCAGAACCTGGCCGACCTGCAGAAGGCGATCGGCGAGGCCGAGGGCGCCGCGGGCAGCCTGGACGGCGTCGCGGGCGCGCGCGCCGCGCTGGACAGCATGATCAACGACGCCAAGGCCGTGCACACCCAGGGCAAGTCCCCGACGCTGCAGTACTCGGACGGCCTCGGCGTCATCGACCGGGTCCGCAACAACAGCATCCGGATCGTGGAATCGGCCGTCGGCCAGGTCAGCGATCCCGGCGTGGACCAGGCCAAGCTGCGGCTGGTCGACTCGCTGAACACCCGCGCCACCCTGGTCTCCGAGCTGGCCGGCTTCGCCGAGGTGCTGCGCGACCGGGAAGCGGGGGTGCAGTCCTTCCTCACCGGCGCGGCCGCCGAGCGGCAGCTGCTGAACGTGCTCGCCAACCGCTTCCCCGCGGGCGACACCTCGATCGCCGACCTGCGCGCGGGCATCGACACCCGCACCGAGCTGCTCACCGGCCCCGCCGCGACCGCAGGCCAGCTGCCCATCGGCGAGCTGAAGAACTCGCTCACCGGCAGCCTCGACGTCTACGAGCGGGTGGTCGCGCGGGCGACCCGCGATATCGACACCGCGATGAACAACCTGGCCTCCACGGCCAACCGCGACGCCTTCACCTACACCGGCGTCGTGATCGCGACCATCCTCGCCGCGCTGCTGCTCGCCGTCTTCGTCGCGCGCTCGATGATCGTGCCGCTGCACCGGCTGCGGCTGGCCGCGCTCCGGGTCGCCGAGAGCGACCTGCCGCACGAGGTCGCCCAGCTCCGCACCGGCGCCGCCCCCGAGGACGTGCCGCTGGAGCCGATGCCGATCCGCAGCTCCGAGGAGATCGGCCAGCTGGCCCGCGCGGTGGACGACATCCACGGCCAGGCGCTGCGCCTCGCGAGCGACCAGGCGCAGATGCGCTCGCAGGTCAACGACATGTTCGAGACCCTGGCGCGGCGCTCCAAGTCGCTCGTCGACCATCAGCTCAGCCTGATCGAGGCGATGGAGTACGACGAGAAGGACCCGCGGCTGCTGGAGAACCTCTTCCGGCTCGACCACCTCGCCGCCCGCATGCGCCGCAACGGCGACAACCTGCTCATCCTGGCAGGCACCAAGCAGCGCAGGGCCAAGTCGGCCCCGGTCGAGATCGCCGACGTGCTGCGCGCCGCCATCTCCGAGGTGGAGGATTACGAGCGGGTCAAGCTGGGCGCCACCCCGCGCGGCTCGCTCAAGGAGCCCGCCGCCTCCGATCTCGCGCACCTCTTCGCCGAGCTGCTCGACAACGCGCTGCGCGCCTCGCCGCCGGAGACCGACGTCAAGTTCACCTTCGCGCAGGCGCACGACCAGGGGTTGCTCATCGAGGTCGCGGACCGCGGCATCGGCATGCCGCCGCCGGAGATGGCCGAGATCAACCGCAGGCTGGAGAAGACCGCCGAGCCGGGGCCGGACACCGCCCGCCACATGGGGCTCTTCGTGGTCGGCAGGCTGGCCGAGCGGCACGGGCTCACCGTGCGGCTGCGCCCCACCTTCGACACCGCGCGCGATCCCGGCGTCACCGTGACCGTGCACGTTCCGGTCGGGCTGATCGTCTCCGGCCAGGCCGGTGCGCCCAAGGCGGCGCCGGTGGTGCCATCGCCCGGCCAGCCGCAGCGGCCGCAGCCCGCGGCTCCGGCCGCGCCCGCCGCCCCGGCCGCGCCCATGCAGACCCGGTCGATCCAGCGGACGACGGGAGGAAACGTCATGGTGACCGTTGATCCCGGGGTCAGCGGGCCGATCTCCGCCGGTTCCGGCCCCGCGCCCGCAGCGGCGGGCGCCGGTGGCGGGCTGCCGCAGCGGCAGCCGGGCAATGCCATGGCCAAGGCGAGCGGGCAGCCGGGCGGGGCGAGCCTGCGCTCGGCCTCCGAGGCTGCGGCCGCCGCCGCCTCCGCGCCCGCCGCCGGGCCGGGGAACACGCCGCAGCTGGGCAAGCTGGCGGCGGCGAACCTGCCCAAGCGCACCGTCGGCGGGGCCGTGCCGCCCCGCCAGCCCGGTGCCACGCCGCCCGGACCCGGCGGTACGCCGCCGCGCGCGCCCGCGCCGAACGGGACCGGTGGGCTGCCGCAGCGGCAGCCCGGCGCCAACGGCGCGCCCGGTGGCGGGCTGCCGCAGCGCCAGCCGGGGGCCAATGGCGCTCCGGCCGGGGAGCGGCCCGGTGACGCGGCGCCGCCGTCCGGGCCGATGAACCTGGCGGGTGCGCCCGCCGAGCCGCGGACCGAGCGTCCCGGCGGGCTGCCGCAGCGGCAGCCGGGTGCCTCGGGCGCCCCGCGGCCCGCGCCCGGGATCTCGCATCCGGGAACCGGAGCCATTCCGCAGCGCCGTCCCGGTGCCGAGCCGCCGCGCGAGCCCGCCTCCGGGCTGCCGCAGCGGGAGCCGCGGGAGACACCGCTGCCCTCGCGTGAGGTGCCGCTGGCGTCCAGGGAGACCGGGTTGCCGCAGCGGCAGCCCGGTGCCGGGGATCGCGGCGTTTCGCCGCTCGCCGGGCGCGAGACCGGGCTTCCGCAGCGCGGGGACGGTTCTCCCGCGCGGGAGAACGGGCTGCCGCCGCATGCGCCCGGTGGGTTGCCGCAGCGCGGTGAGAACGGGGTGCCCGGCCGTGAGGGCGGGCTGCCGCAGCGGGACGGGCTCGTCGGCCGGGACACCGGCCTTCCGCAGCGCGGTGAGAACGGTTTGCCGCCCCGCGAGGGCGGGTTGCCCCAGCGCGGGGAGAACGGCCTGCCGCAGCGGGGCGAAGGCGGTCTGCCCTCGCGTGACGGCGGGTTGCCGCAGCGCGGCGAGAACGGTTCGCCGTCCCGCGACGGCGGTGTGCCGCAGCGCGGCGAGAACGGTCTGCCGTCGCGTGACGGTGGTCTTCCTCAGCGCGGCGAGAACGGTCTGCCGCAGCGCGGCGAGGGGGGCTTGCCGTCCCGAGAAGGAGGTCTTCCGCAGCGCGGGGACAACGGCCTCGCCCCGCGCGACGGCGGCCTGCCCCAGCGCGGCGAGAACGGCTTGCCTTCCCGCGACGGCGGCTTGCCCCAGCGCGGCGAAAATGGCCTGCCCTCCCGCGAGGGAGGACTGCCCCAGCGGGGCGAGAACGGCTTGCCGCAGCGCGGCGAGAACGGTCTCCCGCAGCGCGACGGCGGTCTTCCGCAGCGTGGCGAGAACGGTCTGCCCCAGCGCGGTGAGGGCGGTCTCCCGCAGCGCGACGGTGGTCTTCCGCAGCGCGGGGAGAACGGTCTGCCCCAGCGGGGCGAGAACGGCCTCCCGCAGCGCGACAGCGGTCTTCCGCAGCGCGGCGACAACCTCGGCTCCATCCCGCAGCGCGGCGAGGCGGGCGCCCCGCAGCGCGGCGAGAACGGCCTCCCCGGCCTGCCCCAGCGCGGCGAGAACGGCCTGCCCGCCCGGCAGCCGGGCGCCCAGACCCCGCCCGGCCTCCCGCGCCGCAACCCCGGCGCCATGGTGGCCCCGCACGAGCCGGTCCCGCCGAGCATCGCGCTCCCGCGCCGCGCCCCGGCCGGCCCCGCCTCCGGGGCTCAGCCGGAGGTCGGCGCGGAGACCGGACGGCACAGCAGGGCCAACCCGCAGCGCACCGCCTCGTTCTTCCAGAGCAGGCTGCAGCCCGCCCCCGAGGGTGGCGCCGCGGCGGGCGGCTCGCCGATCTTCGCCGAGATGATGTCGGCGTGGCTCTCCGATCCCGACCCGGACCGGTCCGAGGTCGCCGCGGCCTTCGAGTCGCCCGGCGACGAGGGCTGGCTGGCCGCGCGCCGGGCCAGCGAGGCCCAGGCCGAGAACCGGACCGCCGCGGGCTTGCCGCAACGCAATCCGGGTGTTCGACTCGTCCCCGGCGCCGTGAGCGGCGCGGCGAACCGGACCCCGCCGCGTGACCCCGAAACGATCAGGTCCAGCTTGAGTCGTCACCAGCAGGGCGTCCGGGATGGCCGCGCCATGAGAGCAATGAACCTAACCGGAGATAAAGGAGACCTATGAACCCCGATCTAGGTGGTACGAACCGTCAGCTGGATTGGCTGGTTTCGAACTTCGCCAACGAGGTTCCCGGCGTTGCCCACGCAGTCCTGGTCTCCGCTGACGGCCTACTCATGGCCGCGAGTGCGCAACTGCCCGTCGACCGGGCCGAACAGCTCTCCGCGGTGACCGCAGGACTGGCCAGTCTCTCGGTCGGTGTGTCGAATCTGTTCGAAGGCGGTACGGTACTGCAATCCGTCGTCGAGATGGAGCACGGCTACCTGCTGCTGATGGCTGTGGGCGACGGGTCGTACCTCGCGGTACTGACCAATACGTCCTGCGATATCGGCCAGGTCGGATACGAAATGGCCTTGTTGGTGGAGCGTGTGGGCCAGACGGTGCAGGCCACCCCACGCGTCACGATGGGTTCCTGATGGTGGGATGGACATAGACGATCACCGCATGGGAGGCGCCGAGCCCAGTCTCGTTCGCCCGTACTCGCTGACCGCGGGCCGCACGAGGCCTGCGGTCGAGTTGGCGTTGGAGGCGCTCGTCGCTTCTCATCCGGTCGCCCTGGAGCGGCAGTTCGAACTGTCCAACATCGAAACGTCCATCGTGGAGTTGTGCAGAGAATCGCCGTCCGTCGCCGAGGTCGCGGCGCGGCTCGGGATACCGATCGGCGTAGCCCGGGTCCTCGTGGCAGACCTCATCGAAGCGGGCCATGTCCGCGTCTCGGCGACTTTGAAAGACGATTCCAGCGACGATGAGCGTCGCGAGCTGATCGAAAGGGTTCTCAGTGGACTCCGGCGTATTTGATTCGACGGCGCAGGTCGACACCCGCACCAGCAAGCCGACGTCGGCGAAGATCGTCGTAGCGGGGGGGTTCGGCGTCGGCAAGACCACAATGGTCGGCGCCGTCTCGGAGATCGTCCCGCTCCGTACCGAGGCGCTGGTCACCAATGCCAGCACCGGAATCGACAATCTGACCGGCATCCCGATGAAGTCCACCACCACCGTGGCCATGGACTTCGGCCGGATCAGCCTCGCCGACGACCTGGTCCTCTACCTGTTCGGCACGCCGGGGCAGTACCGCTTCTGGTTCATGTGGGACGACCTGATCCGCGGCGCCATCGGCGCCGTTGTCCTGGTCGACACCCGCAGGCTGGAGGACAGCTTCGCCGCCGTCGACTACTTCGAGGCGCGCAACCTGCCGTTCCTGGTGGCGCTGAACGAGTTCGACGACGCGCCGCGGTACCCGCTGGAGGACATCCGGCAGGCGCTCGCGGTCCCCGCCGACGTGCCGATCATGTCGATCGACGCGCGACGGCGGGAGCCGGCCAAGCAGGCGCTGGTCTCGCTCACCGAGTACGCGCTGCGCAAGGTGATGCAGGGCTACTGAGCGCAGCCGCGTGGGCACGTCCGCACGAGAACTGATCGATCGGCTGCTCGACCCGGGTACCTTCGTGAGCTGGGACCGGCCACCGGTGCCGGTGGCCGAATCGCGTTCGTACCGAACGGAACTGGCGAAGGCCGCCGCGGCAGCGGGCACCGACGAGTCGGTGCTCACCGGTGAAGGGCTGCTGCGGGGCCGTCGGGTCGCGGTGCTCGCGTGCGAGTTCGGCTTCCTGGCCGGGTCGATCGGGGTCGCCGCGGCGGAGCGGATCACGGTGGCGATCGAGCGCGCCACCGAGTTCGGGCTGCCGCTGGTCGCCTCGCCGACCTCCGGCGGCACCCGCATGCAGGAGGGCACCGTCGCCTTCGTGCAGATGGTGAAGATCGCGGGCGCGGTGGCCGCGCACAAGGCGGCGGGCCACCCCTACCTGGTCTACCTGCGCAACCCGACCATGGGCGGGGTCTTCGCCTCCTGGGGTTCGCTGGGGCACATGACCTTCGCCGAGCCGGGCGCGCTCATCGGCTTCCTCGGGCCCCGGGTCTATGAGGCGCTGTACGGCGAGCCGTTCCCGGACGGGGTGCAGACGGCGGAGAACCTGTACCGGCGCGGGGTGATCGACGGCGTCGTCGGGCTCACGGTGTTCCGGCGGATCGCCTACCGGGCGCTGAGCGTGCTCAGCGGGGTGGTCGTCCCCGACGGGACCGCCGGTAGAGCCGACCGGTTCGTCCCTTCACTCGGCGCGGCCGAAAGTGCCGCTCCGGCCTGGGAATCCGTGCTCATCTCGCGCAAGCCGGATCGCCCCGGGCTGCGCGATCTGCTCCGCCACGTGACGCATCGGGTGCCGCTGAGCGGCACCGGGCAGGGGGAGCACGACCGCACGGTGGTGCACGCGCTGGCCCGCTTCCGCGGGCGTCCGTGCATCGTGTTCGGCCACGACCGGGCCGGCTACGGCCCCGAGGGGGCAGCGCATCCCGCGCTCCACGACGCGGAAAGCCGGGCCGCGCTTCGCGACGTCGATGCGCGGGCCGTGCTCCGCGACGCCCGCGCCACGCCCCGCGACGCGGCAGGCCCGGCTGCACTTCGCGACGCCGACGCGCGGGCCGCGTTCCGCGACGAGCAGGGCCGGGCCCCGATGCACGAGGCGATGGGCCCGGCCGCGCTGCGTGAGGCGCGGCGCAGCATGGCGCTCGCCCGCGAGCTCGGCCTCCCGCTGGTGCTCGTCATCGACACCGCGGGCGCCGCGCTCTCGAAGGAGGCCGAGGAGCGCGGCCTGGCCCCGGAGATCGCCCGCTGCATCGCCGACCTCGTCACCCTGCCGACCCCGACCCTCTCGGTACTGCTCGGCCAGGGCGCCGGCGGCGGCGCACTCGCCCTGCTCCCCGCCGACCGGGTACTCGCCGCCACCCACGCCTGGCTCGCCCCGCTCCCGCCGGAGGGCGCGAGCGCCATCGTGCACCGGGACACCGGGCACGCCGCCGAGCTGGCCGCCGCCCAGCGCATCGGCGCCGCCGACCTGCTCGCCGACGGCGTGGTCGACCGCATCGTGCCCGAGCTGCCGGACGCCGCCGCCGAGCCGGTCGCCTTCGCCCGCCGGACCGTCGCGGCGATCGCCGACGAGCTGGCCGCGCTCACCGCGAACCCCGACGGCGGCCGCGCGGCGGCCAGGTACCGCCGCTACCGCACGCTCGGCCTGCCGGACCAGGTGGGCCAACACACCGGAAAGCGTCGTTGACGCCCCGCCGAACCTTTCCTACGGTCGGTTGTGTGACTTTCCGAAGCGATAAGAGCGCTGTCCCCACGATCGTCCTGCCCGACGGGAACGTGATCCCGCAACTCGGCTTCGGAGTGTTCCAGGTACCCGCGGACGAGGCGGCGACCGTCGTCACCAAGGCGCTCGAGGTGGGCTACCGCAGCATCGACACCGCCGCCATCTACGGCAACGAGGAGGGCACCGGCCGCGCCATCCGCGAATCCGGCCTCCCCCGCGACGAGGTCTACGTCACCACCAAGCTGTGGAACTCCGAGCAGGGCTACGACTCCACCCTCCGCGCCTTCGACGAGAGCCTGAAGCGGCTCGGCCTCGAGTACCTGGATCTCTACCTCGTGCACTGGCCGGTCCCGAAGGCCGACCGCTACGTCGACACCTTCAAGGCCTTCCAGGCGCTCAAGGCCGACGGCCGGGTGCGCTCGATCGGCGTCTCCAACTTCACCCCCGCGCACCTGGAGCGGATCATCGCCGAGACCGGCGAGATCCCCGCGGTCAACCAGGTCGAGCTGCACCCGCGGTTCATCCAGGCGCCGCTGCGCTCGTTCCACCAGTCGCACGCCATCGCCACCGAGGCGTGGAGCCCGCTCGGCCAGGGCCAGGTGCTGGACGACCCGGTGATCACCTCGATCGCCAGGCAGCTCGGGCGCACCCCGGCCCAGGTCGTCATCCGCTGGCACCTGCAGCTCGGCAATATCGTCATCCCCAAGTCGGTGACGCCGGAGCGCATCGAATCCAACTTCGACGTCTTCGGCTTCGAGCTCACCGCCGAGCAGGTCGAGGCGATCAGCGGCCTGAACGCCGACGCCCGCATCGGCGGCGACCCGGAAACCCTCACCGCCGGCCTGGACTGATCCCCCCGCCCTCTCCATCACCGGGGTTGACATTCGCCCGGGTGGTGGAGAGGGTGTTTGTCGCGGTGCTGTGGGAGTCGCCGCACGACAACCGGGGGGTTCACACCTGTGTCCATACTGTGCGGGCTGCTGTGATGGCAGCGAGCGGGTTCTACAACCATTACGACGACCCGGACGAGTTCTGGGACGACGAGCCGCTCGCCGTCGTGCGTCCGGTGGCACCCTCGGCGCCGCCTCCTCTGGAGCCGGCGCCGTCGAACCCGTTTCCCAAATCGTCGCTGGTGGACGTGGAGCTGCGGAACGACCGTCTGCCGGTCGCGATCCGGCTGAGCAGGGCATGGAAGGACGCCTTCGCTCCCGGCCGGTACGCCGACTCCATCATGGACGCGTACCGGTACGCGGTCTTCGACACCGCTGTCCGGCTGGCGGAGTCCGGTACCGTGCCGCCGGCGACCGTGCCGCCCCTGCGGGACGCGACACCGCTGCTCCTGCGCACGCGCACGCATGCCGAGTACCGCGAGTTGTACGCCCGGTTGTTCCTGCCGGAGGCGCACACCATCCACGGCCCCGGCCGCAACGAGCACGGTGAGCCCGCGATCGTCGTCACCGGTACGCGGTCGAGGCTCGTTTCGATCAGCATCGACCCGCTGTGGTCCGCGCGAGTCCCCGCCGACTACATCGCGCACGACATCGTCGAGTGCTGTGATCGGCTGCGTGCGTCGAAGCCGGAGTTCGTTTACGACGAGTACCTCGCTCGGGAATCGGATCGCGAGCTGGTCGCCAGACTGAATCTGCACGAACGTCGTTTGCTGGGGGAGGACAACTGATGGGACACGAGCTACACGTCGAACTCGCGGAACTCGAGAAGGTATCGCAGGCATGGTTGCAGGAGGTCGCTCCTGAACTGCAGAGAGCGGCCAAGTCCATCGACGCACTGAAATACACCCAGGTGCAGTTCGGCCCGCTCTTCATCGGCGCCTGGAGCTCCTACAGCAAAGCGGCGAAGTACATTCAGGACCGGCTCAACGAAGCGGTTCCGGCGGCGGAGCAGGTCGGGAACGCTCTGCACGCCGCCGCCGCGAGTTTCGCGAACACCGAGGCGGAGCAGGCGGACGGCCTCAACAGGGTGCCGTCGGGCGAGAACAGCAGGCCGTCGTGAGTAAATTTCCGGAGTTGACCGAGGAGAATCTGCGCCGGATCCGGGACGACTTCACCGAGAATTTCGACGACCTGCACGATATGCCCGCCAAGCTCAACGAGGGGTTCGATCGGGTCCGCACCGTATCGCTGGCGAGCTACTTCGCGCTGACCGGCCTCCGGGACGAGATCCAGGAAAAGCTGAAGGAGGCGCTCGCGAAGCTGCAGGAGGCCGCCGAGGGCATGTTCGCACCCTGGCTTTTCGTGGATTACGCGTCCAAGTGGCAACTGGTGGGTGCGACGGTGGGCACGGCGTACGGCGTTCAGAACAAAGAGGATTACAACCTCGAGGGCAACTGGGACGGAAGCGCCTACAAGTCCTACAAGGAGTCCAAGGGCTACCAGTCGGCGGCCATGGAGACGATCCGGGAGCTCTGCGAAAATGTGCACGAGCAGCTGCTCATCATCGCGGAGGAGGGCCGGATCCTCTTCAAGGCGCTCATCGACAAGATGGGCACCATCATCTCGGAGATCGGGGTATTCGCACTGGAATCGGCCGAGACCGCCGGGGCCGCGGTGGTCTGGACGATCAATGATCTCAATGCCGCCATCGTCGCCGCGGGCGAGGCGATCGTCGAGTTCATCACCAATTTCTTGGAAGTGCAGATCAAGGTGCAGATCGCTTCGAACGAACTGGAGAACATGATCCGGGCGCCCAAGGGACTGCCGCCTGCGGCCGACGGTACGACTCAGTGGCCGGCTCCGAACACCAAGGAGTACGACAACAGGGACGACGACTGGCATCTGGACGGTGACGACGAATGATCGGGAAAATCGCGCTCGCCGCGCTGATCACCGCGTCTCCGGTGCTGGTCGGCTGTAGCCCATCGGATCCCCCGAGCGCCACGGCCGACGGCACGGTCACCTCGTCCACCGCCGCGGAGACCGAGAAGTGCCTCGATGTCGAGCCCGCCGAGGCCAGGGACGCGGATGTGAAGCAGCTGTACGCGACGATGAAGGCGATGAGACTCCCGGCGGGGACCTGCTTCTACGCCGCCGACACCACCGACCTGGTCCGGCAGCCGGGAATGATCGTCGTACAGATCGATCTGGATGTGCCCGCCTCGTCGGGCCCCGACGACCTGCGCCCGGTCGCTACCGACATCGCCCACCTGCTGAAGAAACTCGACCTCGCTCCCCGCGTCGCGGAGCTCGCCGTCACCAACTGGGGCGACTGGGAGGGCTCGAAGATCCGGTACCAGGACTATCTGCGGGACAGCGACTTTCAGGCCCACCCCTGGGACGGCACGCCGTCCCGGCAGGCCGAGTTCGCCCTCTGGAGTATCCGCTCCATGAACTAACCCCTCCGGCCGATACCCAGGTACTCCGTCAGCTCGGCCGCGGCCGCGCGCCCGGCCCGGTTCGCCCCGACCGTGCTCGCCGACGGCCCGTAACCGATGAGGTGGATGCGCGGGTCGGCGGCGACCCGGGTGGCCAGCCGGCCGTCCATGGTGATGCCGCCGCCCGGCCCGCGCAGCCGCAGCGGGGCGAGGTGGTCGAGCGCGCTGCGGAAGCCGGTGGCCCAGAGGATGACGTCGGCGCGCTGGGTGCGGCCGTCGGCCCAGCGCACGCCCTCCGGCTCGATGGCGCTGAACATGGGGTGCCAGTCGAGTACGCCGCGGGCGCGGGCGGCGCGCAGCCGGTCGTCGAGCGGCAGGCCGGTCACCGAGACGACCGAGCCGGGCGGGAGGCCGCGGCGCACCCGGTCCTCGACCCTGGCGACGGCGGCGCGGCCGTCCTCGGCGGTGAACGGCGTCTCCCGGAAGCGCGGCGCGGTGCGGGAGACCCAGGTGGTCGTGGTGACCGTCGAGATCTCGTCCAGCAGCTGCACGGCGGAGATGCCCGCGCCGACCACCACCACGTGCTGCCCGGCGAACTCGTCCGGGGTGCGGTAGTCGTGCGTGTGCAGCTGCCTGCCCCGGAAGGTGGCGGCGCCGGGGTAGTGCGGCACGAACGGGTGCTCCCAGGTGCCGGTGGCGTTCATCAGCCCGCGTACCCGCAGCGTGCCCGCGGTGTCGGTCTCCACGGCGAGCTCGGGCGCGCGGTCGCAGACCACCGAGACCGTGACCGGGCGGCGCACCCGCAGGTCGAAGCGGTGCTCGTAGCGCTCGTAGTAGCGGGGGACGGCGGTGGCGGCGGGTGCGCTGGCGGAGCCGGGCGGCAGCGTCTCGGCGAACTCCATGCCGGGCAGGTCGTGCACCCGGTTCACGGTGCTCAGCGTGAGCGTCGGCCAGCGGAACTGCCAGGCGCCGCCGGGACCGGGCGCGCGGTCGAGCACCAGGAAGTCGTGCTCCGGCCGCAGCCCGCGGCGGCGCAGGTGGTAGGCCGCGGAGAGCCCGGCCTGGCCGGCGCCGAGCACCAGGATGTCGTAGTCGGTCGGCACGGCAGCGATGCTAATCGGCGACGCGGCGTGATCCGGCTCGCGTGCCGGGGTGGCCGGTGATTGCTGTGGCAGAGTTGGGGCAGCAGAGAGTGGCCGGAATCAGCCGGGGAGGACGCATGCTCGGAGTGAACCGCGACGGTGACGTCGTCGGCATCGAACTACAGCGCGAGGATCGCCGGAACGCGCTCAATACCGAATTGGTGATCGCGCTGCGCGAGGCGGTGCTCGCGGCGGTCGCCGACGACGCGCGCGCCATCGTCATCTCCGGCCGCGGCAAGGTCTTCAGCGCGGGCGCCGACCTCTCCGGCATCTACGCGGAGAACTTCCTGGACGAGCTGCTGGCCATGCTGCACACCATCGAGGCCGCGCCGGTGCCGGTGATCAGCGCCATCCACGGCGCCGCCTACGGCGCCGGGGTGCAGCTGGCGCTCGCCTCCGACCTGCGGGTGGTCGACCCCGAGGCATACATCGCCATCCCGGCCGCCCGGCTCGGCGTCAGCGTCGACCGGTGGACCGTGCACCGGCTGGCCTCGCTGATCGGCGGCGGCCCGGCCCGCACCGTGCTGCTCGGCGCCGAGCAGATCACCGCCGCCGACGCCTACACCTTCGGCTTCGCCAACAAGCTCGGCACCGTCGCCGACGCGCACACCTGGGCGAAGTCCATCGCCGAGCTCGCGCCGCTCTCGCTCCGGCACCTCAAGCTGGTGCTCAACGACGACGGCACCAGGCAGCCGGAGAACGCGCAGCAGCGCGCCGCGCTCGCCGCCGCGTGGAGCAGCGAGGACGCCGCCGAGGCCCGACTGGCGCGCGAGCAGAAGCGCGCCCCGAGATTCGTGGGACGCTGATGAAGATCCGTACCGCCGCCGCCTTCGGGCTCGCCGCCGCCGGGCTGACCTGGGTGGTCCGGGCTGCATGGGGGCTGCCGTCGGCGCTCGGCGCCGGCGCCACCGCCATCCAGCCCATCGCCACCGGCGCCATCGGCTACCGGGACCGCCGCTTCCACAACACCGAGCCCAGCTCGGCCATCGACCCGCAGGACGGCGGCTCGCTGCTGGTCTCCGCGCTCACCGACCGCGGGGCGGGGCGGCCGCGCGGCCGGGTTCCGCTGGTCGAGCCGGAGCTGCCACGGGACGCCGCCGAGCTCGCCGTCACCTGGTACGGCCACGCCACCGCGCTGGTCGAGGTGGACGGCTACCGGGTACTCGCCGACCCGGTCTGGAGCAACCGGGTCTCGCCGTCGGAGCTGGTCGGCCCGGCCCGGCTGCACCCGGTGCCCGGTGCGCTGGACGCGCTGCCCGCGCTGGACGCGGTGATCATCTCGCACGACCACTACGACCACCTGGACAAGCCGACCGTGCTCGGCCTGGTCCGCACCCAGGTCGCGCCGTTCGTGGTGCCGCTCGGCATCGGCGCGCACCTGCGGCGCTGGGGCGTGCCGGAGCACCGCATCGTCGAGCTGGACTGGGGCGGCTCGGTCACGCTCTCCGGTGGCCTCACCCTGACCTGCACCGAGGCCAGGCACTTCTCCGGCCGCGGGCTGGTGCGCAACACCACGCTGTGGGCCTCGTGGTCGATCGTCGGGCCGTCCCGCCGGGTCTACTTCGGCGGCGACACCGGCTACACCGCGGCCTTCGCGCAGGCGGGCGCGGCCACCGGCCCGTACGACCTCACCCTGCTCCCGGTCGGCGCCTACGACGTGCGCTGGCGGGACATCCACATGAACCCCGAGGAGGCGGTGCACGCGCACGCCGACCTCAACCGCGGCGACGCCGGGCACGGGCTGCTGGTCCCGATCCACTGGGCCACCTTCAACCTGGCGTTCCACCCCTGGTCCGAGCCGGTTCGCCGGCTGATAGCCGCCGCTGAGCAGGCGGGCACCCCGATCGCCATCCCACGCCCCGGTCAGCGGCTCGATCTCGCAACCCCGGCGGCGCTGGATGCGTGGTGGGAGAATGTGGATAAGTCAGGCATCCGACCGGAGGAGCAGCGATGAGTTTCGCGGACAATCTCAAGGGCCTCGTCAGCAAGGGCAAGGACGCGGCGGCGAAGAATTCCGGCAAGATCAACCAGGCCGTCGACAAGGCCGGTGACTTCGTCGACAACAAGACCAAGGGCAAGTACAGCAACCAGATCGCCAAGGGCAAGGAGGCCGCCAAGAAGGTGGTCCCGCCGGAGCAGCCCGGCGGCCACCGGCCCTGACCTTACCTCGAAGGTGGTCCGCCGGGATTTCGGTGGCGTCGCGGTCGAGCTGAGCAACCTGGACAAGGTGCTCTATCCGGAGACCGGTACCACCAAGGGCGAGGTCATCGCCTACTACGCGGCCGTGGCGCCGGCGATGCTCCCGCACATCGCCGGCCGCCCGGTCACCAGGAAGCGCTGGCCGAACGGCGTCGGCAGCCCCTCCTTCTTCGAGAAGAACCTGGCCGCGCACGCCCCCGCGTGGCTGGATCGCCGCACCCTGAGGCACTCCGACCGCTCGGTCACCTACCCGCTGGTCGATTCCGAGGCGGGGCTGGCCTGGCTCGGCCAGCAGGCGTCGCTGGAGGTGCACGTCCCGCAGTGGCGGTTCGACGGCGACGAGCGCGGGCCGGCGACCCGGCTGGTCTTCGACCTCGATCCCGGCCCGGGCGCCGGGCTCGCCGAGTGCGCGCGGGTGGCCTGCCTGGTGCGCGAGCTGATCGAGGACATCGGGCTGCGCGGCTACCCGGTGACCAGCGGGAGCAAGGGGATCCACCTCTACGTGCCGCTGGATCGTCCGGTCGGCTCGGCGGGCGCCTCCACCGTCGCCAGGGAGGTCGCCACCAATCTGGAGCGGCTGCACCCCGACCTGGTGACCGCCACCATGGCCAAGGCGGCCCGGCCGGGCAAGGTCTTCCTGGACTGGAGCCAGAACAACGCCGCCAAGACCACCATCGCCCCCTACTCGCTGCGCGGCCGCGCCGAGCCGAATGCCGCGGCACCCCGCACCTGGGCCGAGATCGAGGACGGCGCGACCCTGCGGCACCTGCGCTTCGACGAGGTCCTCGCCCGCTACCGCGCCGACGGCGACCTGCTCGACGGCCTGGACGAACTCGGCCCCGACGCGCTCGCCAGGTACCGCTCGATGCGCGACCCGGCCCGCACCCCCGAGCCGGTGCCCGCCGCGCGCCCCGCGCCCGGCCCCGGCAACCGCTACGTGGTGCAGGAGCACCACGCCCGCAGGCTGCACTGGGACGTCCGGCTGGAGCGCGACGGCGTGCTGGTCTCCTGGGCGGTGCCCAAGGGGCCGCCCACCTCCACGGCGCAGAACCGGCTCGCCGTGCACACCGAGGACCACCCGCTGGAGTACCTGACCTTCCACGGCACCATCCCGAAGGGCGAGTACGGCGGCGGCGAGATGACCATCTGGGACTCCGGCACCTACGAGACCGAGAAGTGGCGCGACGACGAGGTCATCGTGCGCTTCCGCGGCGAGCGGCTGACCGGCCGCTACGCGCTGATCAGGACCAGGGGCAACCAGTGGCTCATGCACCTCATGCGCGAGCAGCCCGCCGCCGCCGAGCTGCCGCGCGGCCTCGCGCCGATGCTCGCCACCCCCGGCGAGGTCGGCGAGATCGACGGCGGCGACTGGCATTTCGAGACCAAGTGGGACGGCTTCCGGATCGTCCTGGAGTTCGACGGCGAGCGGATCACGCTGCGCAGCAGGCGCGGCAGCACGGTGAACGACCGCTACCCCCGAATCGCCGCGCTGGCAGGCGAACTCGCCGGGCACCGGGTGGTGCTGGACGGCGAGGCGGTGGTCTTCGACGAGCACGGCATCGCCAATCTCGCGCTCATGCAGGCGGATCCGGGCTCGGCGGTCTTCGTCGCCTTCGACCTGCTCTTCCTGGACGGCACCTCGCTGCTCCGCAAACGCTGGACCGACCGGCGCCGGGTGCTGGAGGCACTCGCCGAGACCGTGCCCGGGCTGCGGGTGCCGCCGCTGCTCGACGGCCCCGGTGCCGCCGCCGTCGAGCACAGCAGGGAACGGGGGTTCGAGGGGGTGGTGGCCAAGCGCGGCGACTCCGTGTATCTGCCCGGCAAACGCGGCCACGCCTGGGTGAAGCAGCGCAACTGGCGCACCCAGCGGGTGGTGATCGGCGGCTGGCGGCGCAGCGAGGCACGGAGCTTCAAATCGCTGCTGGTCGGCATCCCGCACGACGGCGGGCTCTACTACGCGGGCCGGGTCGGCACCGGCTTCGACGAGAGCGACCTGGCCGACCTGGCCGAACGGCTGAGCGGGCGGGAGCGCCGCACGCCGCCGTTCGACAATCCGCTGACCGCGGACGAGCGCAGGGAGGCGGTGTGGGTGGAGCCGGAGATCGGCGGCACCGTCCGCTTCATGAACTGGACCGAGGCGGGCAGGCTCTGGCACCCGGCCTGGCTCGGCGCCGACTGAACCGGGTTGCTCTCGGTACGCTGTCGACCACGGTTGTCTCGACGCGAGGAGCGGACGATGGATTTCAAGAACCTGGCCGACCGGGCGCTGGATCTCGCCCGGCAGAACGCCGACAAGGTCGACGACGTCATCGACAAGGCCGGTGACCTCGTGGACGACAGGACCGGCGGGAAGTACGCCGACAAGGTGGATTCGGCGCAGGATGCGGCGAAGAAGGCTGTGCGCAAGGAGCATTGAGCGGAGCGGCCGGAGCCCGGCACCCCTTCCGAGGTCCGGGCTCCGTCGTGCTCCGGGTGCTACTTGGTGGCCCACTGGGTGGTGCCGGGCGGGGCGTTCAGCGTGTTGATGAGCTCGATGCCCGCCATGACCAGCGCCGGGCCGCCCGCGACGATGGTGCCGATGATGCCGCCGATTGCGGCGCCCAGCGGCACCGTCGCGATGCCGCCGGGACCGGCGATGAGTCCGATCAGCGCGCCGATCGCGGTGCCGATGAAGCCGCCGATGGCGGTGGCGAGGCCGAACTGCGTGAGGAAGGCGTCCTGCGCACGCAGGTTCTCAATGGGAGAAGCCACCGGCATCGCCTGCGCCGGCCGCGCCGCCGCCTCGTTCTTCACCGGGGTCAGCTCGAGCACCCGGTCGTCCTCGCGCACCGCGTGCGGCAGCGGGTACTCCGTGCCGCCCTGCCGGATCGCCAGCGGCAGCGAGACCAGCACCGCGCCGGTCGCATCCTTGACCTCGACGTTCTCACCGGTGACCGCGAAGGTGCCGTTCGTCAGCGCGGTGACGACCTTCCCGTCCACCATCTTCACCTCGTACCCGACGTCCGGTGTCGGGGTGTCGGCGTAGGCGACGCCGGCTCCGACCGTGACGACGGTGAGCAGCGGCACGACGACCGCGGCGATTTTGCGCAGAATCATTCCAGGGTCCCATCTTCGGCACGTATGAGTGGCGCGCACAACCGCACGACGGATACCTATCCCCCCGGAGTGCGGAATCGAGCCACGAATCAAGCTTGTGAACAGCTACTCCTGAGCGCAACCGTACCCCGGGTTACGGCTCTCGACACCCCGATTCATCGGGTATGTTTTCGCCCCCAAGGCAGGGTTCCCGGCTCAGAGCCGGGGCTATGTTCGCACGCCGGGTGCCGGTAGCGGCCCGTCTGCCGTGCGCTCGGCGTGTCGGTCGGTGGCAGCGCGCCGACGGACGGCGCGATATGTTTTACGGACCGGTCGGGCGAGGCACCAGGGGACTACCGCCGGGGCGGTGACTGGAGGGGGAATCATGGTACGAATCACGGACTTCATGGGGCGGGTGGGGGAGTACCTGCCGGGGAACGACCGGGTCGGCGAGGCGCTCGGCCGCCGGGTCGGGCAGGTCTTCGACACCACCGTGGACACCTCGGACGCGCAGCGGGAGGCGCAGGACGAGGGGAATCGGTCGCGGGAGCGGATCTACTCGGAGAACGCGGGGCTGAGCTCGGGCTTCACCGGCGAGTTCGCGCCGCAGGTGCTCGGGCCGGGGGTGCTGGAGAACTTCCTCGGCATGTCGCACGCGGAGATCATGCGGTTCGTGGAGTCGATCTCGCCGGGGGAGATGTACGAGAGCGTGGCCTCGTGGCGGCAGCTGGCGGCGGATACCGCCGCCGCGGCCAAGGCATTTCAGGCCGGCATTCTCGGGCAGGTCAACGAGGGGTGGACCGGGCTGGCGGCGGAGAGCGCCAAGCAGAAGGTCACGGAGTACGTGAACGACACCGGCGACCTGGAGCAGGCGGCGCTGCTGGTCGCGAACAAGGTGGAGGAGGCGTACTCCGGGTTCAACCAGGTGGTGGCGCAGATGCCGCATCCGCCGGAGCAGCCGGGGTCGATCACGTCGGCGGTCATCGGCGCCATTCCGGTGGTGGGCTCCAGTGCCAGCGCGGCCATGTCCATGGCGTACGAGGGGCGGTCGGAGAACGCGCAGAATCGGGCGCGCGAGGTGATGGACACCGTCTACAAGCCGGTCGCCACGCAGTCGGATACCAATGTGCCCCGGATTCCGGGGCCCGCGGTGCCCGGTGTGCCGGAGCAGTCCGGTGGGGGGACGCCATCGGTGCCGTCGAGCGGTGCCGGGACGCCGTCCTCCGGCACGCCGGGCAGCCCGTCGGATACCGGGGACCCGGATCAGCAGGACACCCCTGCCGACACCGATCCCGGAGAAGATCCCTCGGCCGCCGAGGAGCCCGATACCAGCACCGACAGCTCGGACGACGGCACCTCGACCGAGACCGACGACAGCTCGACGGACGACGAGCCGACCAGCCAGTCGCCGAACTCGACGGTCCCCGCCAGCACGGTGCCTACGAGCACGACCCCGACCACCACAGACCCGACCCGGACCGGCACCCCGGCCGGCCCGGGCAGCCCCGGCTCACCGGGCACCCCGACGGCGACCCCCGCCCCCGGCCGCAGCATCCCCGGCACCGGAATGCCCGACCAGGCGGCCGCCGCGGCGGCAGCGCGCACGGCGAGCACCGCCGCCGGACGCACCGGCATGACGGGCATGCCCGGCATGATGTCCGGCGCCCGCGGCAAGGGCGACGACGACGGGGAGCACCAGGCGCCCGACTACCTGCGCCGGGTGCAGGAGGAGTTGCTGCCGCAGGACCAGAGGGCGGTGCCGCCGGTGATCGGGGGCGACTGATGCCGAACGCCTGGCGGCTCAGCGCGCTGGAGTTCCACGTGGCGTGGCGGGCCATGGACCGGGACCGGCTGCCCTTCCCGCTCACCCTGACCACCACCGCCGCCACCGAATTCGAGTTCGAGCAGCAGCGGGCCGCCGCCGCGGGAGCGCTCTACGAGCGGCTGCGGGCGGACGACACCATGTTCCGCGCGCTGCACGCGCTGGTGGAGCCGCTGGTGCGGGTCGAGCTGCTCGGGCACCTGCCCGGTGAGCGGCGGCTGCGCCTGAGCGCGGGGATCGACAACGATCTCGGCGCGCTCGCCACCCAGGAGGCCGACGGCTCGGTGGTGCTCGCGCTGCGGCCGCACGCGCACGTGGTGCGGCGGGTGCTCGCGGTGCTGCCGGAGTGCCCGCCCGGCACCGGCCCCGGCTTCCGGGCCCACCCGGAGGAGCTGCGGCCGGACGGGGACGGCCTGCGCGGCCGCTCGCACACGCTGAGCCCGCGCGACCGGGCGGTCCGGCTGCTGGAGGGGCCGCACCGCTGCTACACCGAGATCCGGGTCGATCTCGGGCCCGCGCTGGACGGGTGGCAGGAGGGCGGCGAGGTGCTCCAGGTCGTCGACCGCGAGGACGGGCGCTACCTCGTCACCCGCACGCACGTGGTGGAGGCGGTGCCCGGTACCCCGGAGCGGCTCGCCGCCGAGCTCGGCACGCGGGTCGAGGCGGCCCTGGAGAAGGCGCGCGAGCCACTGCGCCGCTGAGCGGCTCAGAGCGCCAGCGTCAGCCCGACCGACCCGGCGCAGACCGCGACGACGATGGCGATGGCGACGGCATCCGCCCGCCCTGGCGCGCTGGGATGCGCGGTCAGCATGCCCGTACCCCCGCGCGCGGTGATCGCCTCACCGAGCTCGGCGGCCCGCCGCGTCGCCACCGCCATGGCGGCGGTCAGGATGTCGACCAGCGGATTGTCATCGGCCCGCGGCACCACCCCGGTGCGTGGCCGCAGCCGGCGCGCCGCGCGCAACACCCGGATCTCCTCCAGCAGCAGCGGCAGGCTGCGCAGCGTGAGCGCGACCACCACCGCCCACTCGTCCACCGGCATCCGCAGCCGGCGCAGCGGCTTGCCGAGCTTGGCCAGCGCGGGCGCGATCTCGCCCATGGGCGTGGTCCAGGCGATCAGGAACGACGCCGCGACCAGGATCACCCCGAAGGCGAAGATCTGCAGGTAGCGCAGCACCGCGCTCGCGCCGATCGGCAGGTTGAGCAGCGCCCCGGCCAGCACCAGCGCCCAGAACCACCACGGCAGCCGCGGCAGCGTGCGCAGCGGCAGCCGCGCGACCGCCCCGATCACCACGAGGAACACCACGAGCGCGCCGAGCACCGGCCAGGACGGCAGCACCATGAGCAGCAGGCTGATCAGGAACGCCGCGATCATCTTGGTCCCGGCCCAGAGCCGGTGCACCGGGCTGTCGCCCGGCACCCGGCGGAAGAGCACCAGGCTCATCGCTGCCCTCCGTCCAGGCCGAGCGCGGTGCCCGGCCGCAGCCGCGGCGCCGGCGCGGGCACCGGGTCGTGCGCCGTCTCCGGGATGCGCCCCTGCTCCAGGTGCACGGTGCGGTCGCAGACGGCGGCCATGTCGTCCACATCGTGCGAGATGACGATGAGCGTGTGCCCGCCGTCCCGCAGCCGGGCCAGCAGCTCGACGATATCCGCGCGCCCCTGCGGATCCAGCCCGGCGAGCGGCTCGTCCAGCACCACCACCTGCGGCCCGCTCGCCACGATGGCCGCCAGCACCACCCGCTTGGCCTGCCCGCCGCTGAGCTCCTCGATCGAGCGCGCGGCCATGGCCCGGTCCAGCCCGACCGCGTCCAGCGCCCGCCCCACCGCGCCGGAGCCGGTGGCCCGGCCACCCCAGTCCGCGATCTCCTCGCCGACCCGCTGCCGCTGCAGCTGCAACCGGGAGTGCTGGAAGGCCAGCGCCACCCGCCCGATCTGCCCGCTCACCGGCTTGCCCGCGAGGTCGCAGCGGCCCGCGCTCGGCTCGACCAGCCCGGCCATGATCCAGGCCAGCGTCGACTTGCCGGAGCCGTTCCCGCCCACGATGAGCAGCGCCTCGCCGCGGCGCACGGTGAGGTCGATGCCGTGCAGCGCGGGCGCCTCCCACGGGGTGCCGCGGTTGTAGGTGTGCCGCACGTCGCGCAGCTCCAGCACCGGCGGGCCCATGGGGGCGCTGCGCCGGTCGTCGGCGGGGCGGCGCCAGCTGGGCAGGTGCTCGACGGTGCGGCCGTTCGCCAGGTGCACCACCCGGTCGGCGGCCGCGGCGTCGGCCTCGTGGTGGGTCACCAGCACGACGGCCATCGGGTGCCGCTTCGGCAGCCCGCCGAGCAGCGCGACCAGTTCGCGCCTGCCCTGCGGGTCGATCATCGAGGTGGCCTCGTCGGCGATGAGCAGCGCGGGCCGCCTGGCCAGCGCCGCCGCCACCGCGAGCCGCTGCTGCTGGCCGCCGGAGAGCGCCGCGGTCTCCCGCTCGCCGAACCCGGCCAGCCCGACCTCGGTGAGCAGCGCCGCCACGTCGATCTCGGCGGCGCGCTCGGCCGAGAGCCCCCAGACCACGTCGTCGGCGACCAGCACGCCGAGCGTCTGGCTCTCCGGCCGCTGCAGCACCAGCGCGGTGCCGCCGAGGTGCCCGAGCCCGGCCGAGCCGGGCCGGGAGACCGCGCCCGCCGTCGGCGGCCTGCCCGCGAGCAGCCTGGTCAGCGTGGATTTCCCGGAGCCGTTGTGGCCGACGACGGCGACGAACTCGCCCTCCGCCACGGTGAGATCGATGCCGTGCAGCGCGTCGGCGGCGGCGCCGGGGTAGCGGTAGGCGACGCCGTGCAGCGTGACCGGCAGCGGCGCGATCGGCCGGTCGTCCGGCGGCGCGTCCAGCCGGTCCCGGCTCGGCAGCCAGGCCAGCCGGTCCAGCACCGCGCCGAGCACGTACCAGGAGAGCGCGGCGGCGGCCAGCATGCCGGAGAGCACGCTGAACCCGATGAACAGCCACCACCAGCGCAGCACCAGGTCGGTGGCCTCGGCGAGCCACCGGCCGACCGCCTCGGACCAGGGCTGCCGGGCGGTGAGGTTCTCCAGCCCGCGGCTGGTGTTGCGGATGGTGTCGAAGAAGAGGTCGCGCAGCGGCGCGAAGAGGAAGAGCATCCCGACCGAGAGCGCCGCCCAGACCACCCCGGTCACCGTGGCGAGGCCGAGCACGGTAACGAGCCCGCCGCCCCGCCGCTTCACGATGCCGATGATGCCGCCGAGCGTCGCCGTCGCCGCCAGCCCGACGGCGGGCGCGACACCGGCCGCGACGAAGGTCACCAGCGCGCTGGCCACCGAGGCGGTGGCGAGCGCGCGCAGCCGGTAGCGGTGCGCGATCATGCCGAGCGGCACCGCGGCCACCATCTGCAGCGCGGCCGCGAACGGCACCACCGCGCCGACCGTGATCAGCCCGACCGTCATGCCGCCGAGTACCGCCCCCGTGGCCAGCTCGATGGGGCGCAGCGGGCCGTGCGCCGCGGCGGTGGCGCTCGGGGACAGTTCGGTCACGGGACAAGTCTGCCAGCCACGTAGGTCTTGCATCCATGCGCATGTACGCATATTTTGGACCGGTGGGACACGATCACGCACACGGACCAGGGCTCGCACACGCGGAGAGCGCCTCCGCGAAGTACGTGGTGCGGCTGGCGCTCGCACTCGGCATCGGGGTCGCGGTCATGCTGGCCGAGGGCGCCGTCGCGATCGCCACCGGCTCGCTGGCGCTGCTCTCCGACGCCGCGCACGTCCTCACCGACGTGCTCGGAATCGGCATGGCGCTCACCGCGATCCTCTTCGCCAAGCGCAGCAGGCCGACCTTCACCCGCACCTTCGGCTACTACCGGGCCGAGGTCTTCGCCTCGCTGACCAATGCGCTGCTGCTCTTCGGCGTCGCGGGTTACGTACTCTACGAGGCGATCTCGCGGCTCGGCGAGCCGCCGGCGGTGCCCGCGGTGCCGGTGCTGATCGTCGGGTTGATCGGCCTGGTCGCCAATATCGCCGCCTTCCTGCTGCTGCGCTCGGGCGCGGAGGAGAGCCTGGCGGTGCGCGGCGCCTACCTGGAGGTGCTGGCCGACCTGCTCGGCTCGGTCGGGGTGCTGATCTCGGCGATCGTCACGCTCACCACCGGCTGGCTGTACGCGGACATGATCGTCGGCGTCGCCATCGGGCTCTGGGTGCTGCCCCGGACGTACCTGCTGGCCAAGCGGTCGCTGCGGATCCTCTTCCAGCACAGCCCGGAGGAGCTGGACGTGGCCGAGGTCGCCGCCGCGCTCGGCGGGCTGGATGGCGTGGCCGACGTGCACGACCTGCACGTCTGGACGCTCACCTCGGGCATGGAGGTCGCCTCCGCGCACATCACGACCACCGCGGGCTACTCCGGCGACGAAGTGCTGCGGGCCGCGCAGCACGTGCTCGCCGAACGCTTCCGGATCGAGCACGCCACGCTGCAGGTGGAGAGCACCGACAGCGCCAAGCGGTGCTCCGAGCTCTCCTGGTGAGCACCGATCCGGCCATCCGGCGCACCTGAGCGGCCCCACCCGGACATAATGTCCGGCGTGGGGCGGGTACTCGATCCGGGCGTCCGCGACTGGAACTTTCCGCGCGGGGTCGCGAGCGTAGCGCTGATGGCCGGCTACGCCGCGGACCACGGCGTGCCCGCACCCCGGGTACTCGCGGGCACCCCGCTCACCCCCGCCCTGGTCCGCGACCCGGACGCGCAGATCGACGCCCGCACCGAGCTCGCCGTGGTGCGCAACCTGGTGCGCGCCTTCGACGACCAGCCCGCACTCGGGGTGCGGGTGGGGTCGCGCTACCGGATCACCACCTTCGGCATCTTCGGCTTCGCCTGCGTCAGCAGCCCGACGCTGGGCGAGGCGATCGAGCTCGCGCTGCGCTACCTGGAGCTCTCCTTCACCTTCTGTATCCCGGTGGCGCACTGGAGCGGTGGCGAGTTCGTCGCGGTGGTCCACGACGAGGCGGTCCCCGCCGACGTGCGGCGCTTCCTGGTCGAGCGGGACGTCACCGCCATGCACCGCATGATGAGCGACCTGATCGGCCGCCCGCTCCCGCTCACCAGGGCCGAATTCCACCACCCGGCCCCGCTCGACCCCGCCCCGCTGCGCGCGGTCACCGGCATCGACCCCGCCTTCGGCCGCCCGGAGAACCTCTTCGCCGTCGACCCGCGCGTGCTGGACCAGCCGCTCCCGCTGGCCGACCCGCACACCTGGGCCATGTGCCTGAACCAGTGCCGCGACCTGGTGCACCGCCGCCGGGCGCGCTCCGGAATCGCCGCCGAGGTCAGGGCGCGGCTCGTCCCCGGCGACGCCGTCGGCTTCACCGCGCCGCCCGGAATCGACGCCGTAGCACGGGATCTCGCCATGAGCACCCGCACCCTGCGGCGCAAGCTCGACGCCGCGGGCACCAGCTACCGCGCCCTGCTCGACGAGGTGCGGCGCGCGCTCGCCGAGGAGATGCTCACCGCCACCCCGCTGTCGGTGAGCGACGTGGCGATCCGCCTCGGCTACGCCGAATCCTCCACCTTCATCCACGCGTTCAAGCGCTGGACCGGCATGACCCCCGCGGTCTACAGAAGAATTCGGCCCGGCTCCGCCGGGCGTGTTCGCGGCCCCCGGTAGTCTCGCCGCCGAGCACTCGAGTCTCGCGGCTGCGCCGCGTGCGCTTTCGAGCACTCGGCGACGAGACGGGCCGCGAACGGGGCTCGTAACACTCGCCCCCTTGCGATCTAGGCTCCTTCGCCGCGGCCGCGGCGGCTGCCGGTGTAGGCGATCTCGCGGATCCGGCCCACCGCCTTCGGCACCATGACCACGTTCTGCGGGGCGTTCAGCATGGGGTCGAAGTAGTCGGTGCGCTGCTCGGCGGGTTCGGCGAGGCGCAGCGCGATGGTGGCGATGTGCTGCTTGGGCACCCCGACACCGGAGGCGAAGAGCCGGAAGGTGACCTGGTGCTCGCGCAGGTGCGCGGCGAGGTCCGCGATGGAGGCCGACTCCGGCTGGCCCGGGTCGGGCTCGGCGAAGATCCAGATCGGGTTGGAGTCGCCGAACCGGTACGGCACCAGGCTGCCGTAGCGGGCGCTGCCCCAGCCCCGGGTGAGCGTTATCAGAAACCGCCCGACCAGGCTCTCGCCGGTGGTGGCGAGCGCGAAATCCCACGGCTTGTCGTCGTGGTCGAGTACCCGGAAGGCGAGGCCGAGGATATCCGGCCAGCCGCTCGGGGTGCCGGTGCCCTTGGAGAGCCGGGCGATCACCGCGCGCTCGCCGGAGCCGAAGAGCGCCTCGAACTCGGGCTCGGCGTGCAGCCGGCCCGCCAGCTCCAGGCCGTCCGGGTGGAAGACCCTGGCGTGCCGCAGCCGGGCGCCGATGGCGAAGGCGCCGCGCAGCGCGGCCGCGGGCAGCTCGGCCACCTTGGCGACCGGGGCGGTGGAGGAGGGGAGAGTGGGCAGCGTGAGGCTGGGCATGGCTCGGCCCTTTCATCGGTGCGGGCAGCGACGTCGCTGATTCCTCCCCCGATTGCCCAGCGCCCGGAGCGGTAAACGGCGCTGCTCAGTCCGGCTGAACGCTGACCCGGCCGCCCGCCGGGACCGTCCGGAAGTGCGTGACCAGGCGATATGCCCCGTCCTCCGCGCGATCGACGAGGTGCAGCGCATACCCCGGGTCGGGCGCGTAGTCCATGACGTGGTCCGGCGCGTCCAGCTCCCACTCGCCGCGCAGCACCGAGGCCGTGCTCGGCCCGATCACCAGCGGCTTGCCCGCGAACCGCGCCGCGATCGGCGAGTGCGCGTGCCCGGTGAGCACCCCGGCGATCCGGTCGCTGCCCGCCACGACGGCGGCCAGCGGCGCCGGGTCGGCGAGCGCCGAGCCGTCCACGATGGGGCTGTGCACCCGCACCGGCGGGTGGTGCAGCGCCAGCAGGACCGGGCCGTCGCCGTCGGCGAGGGTATCGCGCAGCCAGGCGACGGTGTCGGCGCTCAACCGGCCGCCCGGTTCGCCGGGGACGCTGGAGTCGAGCAGCACGACGGTCAGCTCGCCGACCCGGTGCACCTGGTTCAGCGGATCGTCGGAGGGGCGGGTGCCGAGCAGGTCGGCCCGGAGCGCGGCGCGATCGTCGTGGTTGCCCGCCGCCACGAAGAGCGGAAGATCGGTGCGCAGCGCCCGCGCGGCCTGCGCGTACTGCTCCGGCTTGCCCGCGTCGGTGATGTCGCCGGTGTGCACGATCGCGGCGGGCGGCCGCCGCAGCTGCGCGAGGTGGGCGAGGACCCGCGCCGCCCGCTCGGCATTGCGGGCGCCGAGATCGAAGTGGGTGTCGCTGACCTGGGCCACCAGGATCATCGGCGTATCGCCTTCCGCGGAAGACCGCATCGTTGCGTCGGGAGCCGCCCGGACACCGGGCTCTTCCAGGCTAGAACAGCGGGTGCGCGGGAACCACGGTGAGGTGGGCCACGGTGGGTGAGGAGGTGGTCGGGGTGGCGTGTCAGGTTCCGCCGCGCAGCGCCTGCTCCGGGTCGGCGCCGGGCAGGGTGGCCCAGAAGTCGGGGCCGGGGTCGGCGGTGAGGTCGAGGGGTTCCGGGTCGTGCTCGAGCCGGAGCTTCCAGGAGTGCAGGGCCGTGCGGGGTTCGGTGCCGGATTTGTCGAAGAGCGGGTCGCCGACCAGGGCGTGGCCGATCCAGGCGAAGTGGACGCGGATCTGGTGCCGCCGCCCGGTGATCGGGCGAATCGCCAGCAGCGCGCGCTCACCCTGGCGCTGCACGGTGCGGAAATGCGTGGTCGACGGGTAGTTCTTACCCGGCAGGACGTCCTTGTCGTCCACCGACCAGCGATCCCCGCTGCGCTTGATCGCCTCGCGCGGCGCCGCGATCCGCACCCGGTTCTTCCGGCCGATACCGAGCGGCAGCTCGATCACCCCGTCGTCGGGCAGCTCGGCGCCGGTGACCACCGCGAGGTACGACTTGACCGCCGTGCGTGCAGCGAACTGCCTGGTGAGCGGGCCGTGTGCGGCGAGTTCGCGGGCGAGCAGCACCAGCCCGGAGGTCACCTTGTCGATGCGGTGCACCGGATAGAGCGTCTCGCCCGCCGCCTGGGCGAGCTCGACCAGGTCGGTGTCGTGCCGCTCCCCGGTCACCGAGATTCCGGCGGGTTTGTTGAGCGCGAGCACCGCGTCGTCCTCGAAGAGCAGGCAGGTGCGCCGCAGGGTCGCCCAGTCGGCGGCCATCAGCGCCGGGTGCGCAGCACGTGCGGGCGCAGCCGGTTGAAGCCGCGCACCCGGACGCTGCGCAGGTGCCGGATGGAGTACTGCGGCTCGTCGGCCAGCGCGCTCGCCGTCGCGTCGTCGATCAGGACCGTGCCCGGCCGGGCCACGCCGGTGAGCCGGGCCGCGATATTCACGACGGAGCCGTAGAGATCGCCGAATCGTTGCAGGGCGGGCCCGTAGGCGACGGCGACCCGCAGCTCCGGCGTACCGCCGACCATCATGGTCGACTCCTGGACCGCCAGCGCGATCTTCGCCGCCTGCAGCGGCGTCTCCGCCGCGAACATCACCTCGTCGCCCACGTTCTTGATCACCCACCCGCCGTTCTGCGTGATCGCGGCCGTGGTCGTCGACTCGAACGCCTCCAGCAGCATGCCGAGCTCGTCCGGGTGCAGATGCCTGGTCAGCCGCGTGTACCCCACCATGTCGGCGAACCCCACCGCCAGCGTCCGGGTGCTGTCCTCGCTGCCGTTCCCGTCCAGTGACCGGGTGATCGCCGCCGCCAGATGCCGCCGCCACGCGTACTTCTGCAACTCCTCGAACTGCGCCACCGCCGATTCCGTTGCGCTGCGCACACTCTCGGCCGACCCGTCCGAGCGCTCCAGGATCTCCGACGCCACCAGCTCGGCCTGCCACTCCGCCAGCCGCGCCATGCTCTGCCCGAGCGTGCGCGCCGCCGCCGCGGCCGCCCGCGAATCGGTCTCCTCGAAGACCGCGAGCCCGCGGAACCCGCGCACCGCCGCCACGTCGGCATCGGTGTACTCCACCGCGTCGTCCGGCCCCGCCGGGAAGCCGAGCGCGCTCCACAGCCGCCGCGTCGTCTCCGGCTCGACCCCGGCCAGCCGCGCGACCTCGGTGCGGTCGTACCGCCGCTCGCCGTCGAGCAGGTACGTCTCGATGATCGCCCGGGCCTGCTCGGAATTCTCGGTGGAGACCATGGGGTAACCCTACGGTGCCGGGTGGTCGGTCCGGGAGGGCTCGTGAGAGGTCACTGTCCGGCCCACCAGTGCTCGAGTTCCTCGTTCTCGTCGACACCGAGCGGTGGCCGGTAGCCGTCCGGGAGCGGGAACTCGATCGCCTCGGTTCGGACCGCGATCTCCCTGATCGCGGTGGTATCCGGGTCGTCGCGCGGGTCGAGCGGGGTCAAGGTCGCGTACCCGAGCGCGTGCCAGATCGCGATCAGCTCGACGTCGTTCTGGGTCTCCGCTGCGAGCGCCACATCGCGCACCACCTCGGCCAGCCGCGGTTTCTCGACCGGCTGTGCGTCCGGCATCATCCGCCGCCAGAGTTCGGTGCCCGCATCGCAGTACAGGTACGGCGGGTCCACGTACCCCTGCTCCAGCCAGTCGTTGTCGCTATCCGACAGCACGGTGAATTCTTCGATGGTTTCCAGTGTGTCGCGGATTGTTTCGTAATCCGGGTGCTCGCTCAGCGCGAACCGATGCGTGTACCCGTGTTCCAGCAGAATCTCCAGCAACCGGAAATGCGTGAACTTGCAGTCGTACTCCGACTGGAACCCGTACAGCACGGCGAAATGATCCCGCCACCCCGCTTCCCCCGTGGCGTGGAGCGCACGAACGGACCCCTCGACCAGATCCTCGATCAGATGCATCGACACACCGGAATTGTGCCGGAGCCCGCCGCCCCTCCCTCGCGGCGGCGGGCCCGGCCCTCGCGGCCTACGCCTGAATGACCTCGACCCGCGTCAGCGCGTTGAACGAGTCGCACGCCGCCCACGACTGGTTCTGCCCGTACTGGATGGGCCCGAACTTCCAGTACGTGAACGGCACCGGCCAGGCCACGCAGGTGAGCTTCACCTGATGCCACGTCGGCAGTTCGCAGTTCGCCATTCCGCCGGTGTTGAAGATGTTGTACACGTGACAGTTCGCCTGCCACACGGGCACATCCGCCTGCGCGGTGCCGCTCCCGGCGAGCACCGCCGCTGCGGTTGCGGTGGCGAGGGCGGCGCTCGCGGCGAGCCGCTTCACAGAACGCATGTCGAACCTCCTGAGTCGATGTTGTCTGGGAGATCGCTGGTGGTTCTCAGATGTTACTCAGGAATATTCTGAAATCGGGACATCATGCATTGCTGCTTATCAACTCGGTGGCGACCGGGGGGACTCCGACCGTCCTGGCCGGCCCCGCGGCGTTTCACCCGTTACGTGAGAGCAGGAGGGGCTATAGCCTGTAGGCATGGGGATGAAGCGGATCCGAATGCCCCACGGCTTATCGCTCCGATCGTCATTGCAGTATGGCTCGCCATCGGAGGAGCTTCCCCCGTGGATCAACGATGTCGGGAGCACCGTCATCCCCGGCTCGGACTGGACTACCGACGATCCGCCGAGACCTTTCGATCCGAGGCGGCAATGTCTGATGGTGCCCGGCGGCGTGCCGCAATGCATCTACCACTGTCGCCGTGACTGCGGCGTATTGGACGCGGACAGTCGACTTGCCTGGCGCTGCGGTCAACAGGCCGGGGTCCGAGTGGTCGAACTTCGGCCGGCTCGGCGGCGGGCCATAGCCTGCCCCATGTGCCTGCCGGGGGAAGCCGCCGCACTCGGTCACCTGAACCGCATGAAGCGCTGTGTTTTCACCTTCGACTCCGAGGTCCATGCGGATGCCCGCCTGCTGACGTGGCGGCGCGACCGAAACTTGAACTGGCTCGGGATCGTCATTTTCGAGCAAGACGGCGTGATGGCCCGATCAATGGCTACAGCCGACGAGTTGCGACCGAGCGTTGGCGAGTAATTGTCCAGGTTGCGACTTGCGGGAGTCGAAGTCGCCCACGGGACGGATGGCTCGCCCGGGCGCGGAAGAACGGAAACGCAGTCGCACATTTGTGCCCTCGGCAGGATTCGAACCTGCGACACCGGCTTTAGGAGAGCCGTGCTCTATCCCCTGAGCTACGAGGGCGGGGCCGGGGCCGCGGGGCGGTCCGGGTAGGCGGGAGTCTACCGGGTGGGGGCGGGGGGAGCCGCATCGTGGGTGGGTCAGTAGGGCGGGTCGAGGCCGCCGGGGTCGTAGGCGCCGCCTTCGTAGCCGCCGAGGTCTTCGTAGCCGCGGGGGCCGTGGGGGCGGTGGCCGTTGCGGGTTGTTGCTCGGTACTCGGCGCCGTTGTTGCCGGGGGCGGGGTGGTTGGCGGTGATGCCGTAGCCGTTGGCGCGGTATTGGGGGTCGTCGTAGGGGAGGTCGCGGTGGGTGGGGGCGGGGGCGCCGGAGGGGGAATCCTGCGCTGGGATTGGAGTTTCGGCTGGATTCGGTGGGGCGGAGTTGTCGCCTGCGGGTTCGGAAGAAGGACCGGCGGGCGGGTCGTGGGGCGGAGGCGCTGGGTCGGGCGGCGTTCGATCAAGGACCGGGGGTGTGGGGGCCTCGGGTGATGGGCTGGAGAACGAGGGGGCTGGTGATGGGCCGGGTTCTTTGCGGTCCAGGCCGATTCCGGCGCCGGGGCGGGGTGGCTCGTCTGCGAAGAGGGCGGTGAAAAGGGCGTCGGTGCCGGGGGGCCAGGTGCCGCTGGCGAGGGCGGGGCGCCACCACTGCTCGGAGTACCAGCCTGCGGGGATCAGGCGGTCGGCGATTCGGCCGCCGGGGTGGTGGTGGGGGGTGGCGGGAGAAGGGCTGGGGGAGGCGGTGATTCGGGTGCCTTGGAAGGTTCGGGTTCGGGTTTCGGGGACTTCGCCCGCTTCGGCTTGGGCGGGGAGCGGGGGGAGGGCGGGGCCGGGGTCCATGCGCATGGCTATGCGGGCGGCGCGGATGTAGAAGAGGCCCTCGCGGGCGGTGAGTTCGGCCTGTTCGGGGTCGGCTCGGGCGAGGAGGAAGCCGGCTACGCGGCGGCGGTCGGCGGCGGCTTCCAGTGCCTGGCGGGCGGCTTCGGTTCGCGGGGTGTGGACGTCCAGTGCCTGGTTGAGCTGGGTGAGGGCTTGATGGGCAGGGGACAGCGGCTCCGAGGCGGGGACGGCGGGAGGGTCGGGCGTGGTGCGGGGGGTGTCGGCGGTCCCGGGGTGAATGCCGGGGGCGTCGGCGGTCCGGGAACGAGTGCCGCGCGCAACCTCCGGATCGTCGATGAACGACTCCGGAGACGAGCCCGCGGCATCCCCCCGCCCGACCCCCCTTTCTCGCATCAAATACAAACCCACCACGGCAACGACGAGCACAGCGAGCAGCACCCACAGCATCGCGCACCTCCTGGTCGGAACCGGTGCGCATCAGATTACTGGAGAATTGCTACGGGCATGCAGAACCGCAATTACGAGGCTTTTGTGTATTCGCTGTAGTCGGCGGGGTCGAAGCGGCGGGTGCGCCAGCGGTAGAGCACGGTGGCGCCGGGCCAGTTGTTGGTGATCCGGCCGGCGGCATTGCGGTACCAGCTGGTGCAGAAGTTCCAGGGGGTGTCCTCGAGGCGCCGCTGGAGGTAGTCGTCCCAGTCCTGCTCCACCTCCACCTTGGCGGCGACGGCGGTGCCGGGCCGCCCGGCGAGGTGCTGGACCACCTGGCGGATGTACCGCGCCTGGGATTCCAGCATGTAGATCACCGAGCCCGCGCCGATATTCGTATTCGGGCCGTACATCATGAACAGGTTGGGGAAATGCGGGACGGAGAGGCCGAGGAAGGCCCTCGCTCCCTCGGCTCCCCACTCGTCGGCGAGTTTGCGGCCGCCGACGCCGGAGATGGTCATGGGGGCCAGGAACTCGGTGCCCTTGAAGCCGGTGCCGTAGATGATCACGTCGACTTCGTGTTCCACACCGTCGGCGGTGCGGAGGCCGGATGGCGTCACCGCGGTGATGGCGGTGGTCTCGACGGTGACATTCGGGCGGGCCAGGGCGGGGAAGTACTCGTTGGAGAAGAGCCCGCGCTTGCAGCCCGCCGCGTAGTCGGGGGTGAGCTTGGCGCGTAGTTCGGGGTCGGTGACCTGCGTCTTCCGGTGCCGGTCGGCGATGGCGACGACGGGGCGCTTGATGGCGGGGAGGTCGGTGAGGCCGAGGGCGAGGAATTCGAAGAAGGCCCAGATGGCGAAGCGCTCGGCGAGCCGGGTGGGCGGCAGGTACTTGAAGAGCGCGTGGTGCACGGCGCTGTACTCGACGTCGGCCTTGGGCAGCACCCAGGCGGCCGAGCGCTGGAAGAGCGTGAGGTGCGCGGCATCGGGGGCGATGCGCGGGATGTACTGCACGGCGCTGGCTCCGGTGCCGATGCAGGCGATGCGCTTGCCCGCCAGCTCGACGGAGTGGTCCCACTCGGCGGAGTGGAAGGCGGCGCCGGTGAAGGTGTCGATGCCGGGGATGTTCGGCAGCGCGGGGCGGGAGAGCTGGCCGACGGCGGGGATCAGCACGTCCGCCTCCAGGCGGTCGCCCGCGGCGGTGCGGACGGTCCAGCGGGCGGTGCGCTCGTCGTACTCGGCGTCGGTCACCTCGGTGCCGAAGCGGATGTGGCGCGCCAGGTCGTGCTTCTCGGCGACGCCGCGCATGTAGTCGTGGATGTCGCGCTGCTCCGAGAAGCGGCGCGGCCAGTCGGATTTGGGCTCGAAGGACCACGAGTACAGCGGCGACGGCACGTCGCAGGCCGCGCCGGGGTAGGTGTTCTCCCGCCAGACGCCGCCGAGGTCGGTCGCGCGCTCCAGGATGGTGAAGTTCTGCAAGCCGGCGCGGCGCAGCTCCAGGGCGAGACCGAGGCCGGCGAACCCGGCCCCGATGACGATGATCGACGGCGATGTCATGACCCCCAGCCTAGGTGGCGAAAGCGCTGGTCCGAAGAGATCCCCGGACAGCGAATCGAGATTTTCGGCCATATCGAGGTCTTGCGGGATGAAGTCCCCGCGAAGAATCTGCATGTGCATTTGTTCACGCACTTCGGGGCCGGGAATCGCATGAAAACCGCAGGTCAGCGAGTTTTGTACTTTCTGCTTCCGCTTCGGTTCATCTCGATCAGGTCGCCCTCCGGCGAACAACTGGCCGACATCGTGACCGCCGGGTTACAACGGAGGGCGGATCAACCGGCCGGATCGGCAGTCGGCGGCGTCGCAGGGGGTGTCGCCGGCGCCGGTCCGGCTCACCATCCTCCTCGGGTCCGGTACGGGCGTGTGATTCCGCCGGGCCGCCCCACCTCACGCCTACCCTTCGGTAGCATCGCCGGTGTGATCTGGCTCATGCCCGAAAACCGCTGGTAGCGGGCGGGCGCGGGCCCCGAGAAGGGAGTTTTGCGAATGTTGAGCACCATGCAGGACGAGCCGTTGTCGCTGGCGACGTTGCTGCGGTACGCGTCGACCTTCCTCGGGGATTCGACCGTCTCCACCTGGACCGGCTCCGGTGTGCGGTCCATGACCTACCGCGAGCTCGGCGCGGAGTCGGCCCGGCTGGCGAACGCGCTGCGCGGGCTCGGCATCGGCGTCGGCGACCGGGTCGGCACCTTCATGTGGAACAACAACGAGCACATGGTCGCCTACATCGCGGTGCCCGCCATGGGCGCGGTGCTGCACGCGCTGAATATCCGGCTCTTCCCGGACCAGCTGGTCTACGTGGCGAACCACGCCGAGGACCAGGTGGTGATCGTGGACGGCACGCTGCTGCCCATGTTCGCCCAGTACCTGCCGAACCTGAAGACGGTGCGCCACGTCATCGTGGCGAACGGCGACGCCGCCGCGCTGGAGGCTCCCGCCGGCGTGCAGGTGCACTCCTACACGGAGCTGCTCGCGGCCCAGCCGGACAGCTACGACTTCCCGGTGATCGACGAGCGCTCCGCCGCCGCCATGTGTTACACCTCCGGCACCACCGGCGACCCGAAGGGCGTCGTCTACTCGCACCGCTCGAACTGGCTGCACGCCATGCAGGTGCTGAGCCCGGCCAGCATGAACTTCGCCGAGTCCGACTACGTGCTCGCCATCGTCCCGCTCTTCCACGCCAATGCCTGGGGGCTGCCGTACGCGGCGCTCATGTCCGGCGCCAATGTGCTGATGCCGGACCGCTTCCTGCAGCCGGGGCCGCTGCTGGAGATGATGGCCGACCAGCAGCCGACCTTCGCGGCCGCGGTGCCGACCATCTGGGGCGGCGTGCTCGCCGGGCTGGCGGCGAAGCCGCAGGACATCAGCCACCTGCGCTCGGTGGTGGTCGGCGGCTCCGCGGTGCCGCCCGCCATGATGAAGGCCTTCGAGGAGCAGCACGGCGTGAAGATCGTGCACGCCTGGGGCATGACCGAGACCTCGCCGCTCGGCAGCGTGGCGCAGCCGCCGGCCCGGGTCTCCGCTGACGAGGAGTGGGGCTACCGGATCAGCCAGGGCCGCTTCCCGGCCTCGGTGCAGGCGCGGCTGGTCGACGACTCCGGCGCGGTGGTGGCGAACGACGGCAAGTCGCTCGGCGAGCTCGAGGTGCGCGGGCCGTGGATCACCGGCTCCTACTACGCCCCGGACGGCGGCGAGATCGACCCGGACAAGTTCGACGCGGGCTGGCTGCGCACCGGCGACGTCGGCATCATCAGCCCGAACGGGTACCTGACGCTGGTGGACCGGGCCAAGGACGTGATCAAGTCCGGCGGCGAGTGGATCTCGTCGGTGGATCTGGAGAACGCGGTCATGGCGCACCCGGCGGTGGCGGAGGCCGCGGTGATCGGCGTGCCGGACGAGCGGTGGGACGAGCGGCCGCTGGTCGCCATCGTGCTCGCGGAGGGCGCGCAGGCCGAGCCGGACGAGCTGCGCGACTACCTCGCGGACAAGTTCGCCAAGTGGCAGCTGCCGGAGCGCTGGACCTTCATCCCCGAGGTGCCGAAGACCAGCGTCGGCAAGTTCGACAAGAAGCGGCTGCGGGCGCAGTACGCCGACGGCGACCTGGTGGTCAGCACGCTGACCTGAGCGGTCACCACTCCAGCATGGGCAGCGGCGACGTGGGATGGGTGCGGAGCCGCTGCCCGGCCAGCGCGAGGAGGCGCTTGTGGAAGCCGGCGTCCGGGTAGCGGCGGGTGAGCGCACGGTAGGTGCGGCGCGGGACGCCGAAGCGGCCGAGCAGGGCGAGCTCCACATCGATGGCGTCGGCCCGGCGGAAGATCTCCACCGGGTCGTCCGCCGCGCCCGCGTGCCGGAGCTTGTGGTGGTGCTCGATCATGGCGGTGACCGTCGGGATCAGCGCCGCCGCATCGGTGTCGCGCAGGTGGGTTTCGGCGAGCGCGACGGAGGGCGGCAGGTAGTCGAAGGTGCCCGCGGACCAGATGCCGAGGTCGTGGAAGGCGGCGGCGACCAGGAACTCGGTGCGTTCGCTGGGGCGGGGGGTGCCGGGCGGGGCGACGAGGTCGCACAGCTCGAGTACGCGGAGTACGTGGTGGGTGTACGCGGTTCGGTCCGCGCCCATGGCGTCGGCCCAGGGCGCGAGCAGGGCGTCGATAGCGTCGGCGAGCGTGTCGCTCATGCGCGGAGCCTACGCGCTTCCGCGCGGGCCGCACGGCGAGCGCGCACCCGTCAGCGCGGCTCGAACCGCTGCGCGAGGGCGCTCTGCAGGGCGGCTCTGGCGTCGGCTGCCAGCTGACGGGTGAGCTCGGCCGCGGGGAGTTCGGGGGCGAGGGTGTGGGTCTGGCCCGCCCAGAGGTTGACCGCGTCCGGGTTGCCCTCCGCCCTGGCGGCGGCGCGCAGGGCGGCGGTGGCGTGGTGGATCTCCGGGTAGGCGACCGGGGCCGCGGCGCCGAACTCGTCCATGAAGGCATTGCGGATGCCGCGCGCCCTGCGGCCGGTGAAGGCGCGGGTGAGCGCGGTCGGGGTGGTGCCGCCGATCGCGGCGCGGTGGACCGGATTGGTTCCGGCCTCCGGCGAGCGCAGGAAAGCCGTGCCGATTTGTGCGGCGGCGGCGCCCGCGGCGAGCGCGCCCGCGATGCCCGCGCCGGTGGTGAGCCCGCCGGTGGCGACCAGCGGCACCTCGACCGCGGCGCCGACCAGCTGGAGCAGGGCGAGCAGGGAGAGCGGGTCGCTGGCATCGTCGGCGAGGTCGTCGCGGAAGACCGCGCGGTGCCCGCCCGCCTCGGCTCCCTGGACGACCAGCACGTCCGCCCCCGCACCGACGGCCTGCTCGGCCTCGGCCACCGAGGTGACGGTCACCCACACCTCCGTGCCCGCCCCGTGCAGCCGCGCGATCTCGGCGGGGTCCGGGCAGCCGAAGGTCACCGTGACCACCGCGACCGGCGAGGTGACGAGCAGGTCGAGTTTGGCGGCCCAGTCGTCGGTGTCGTGCCGCGCCGCGCCCACCTCGAAGCGGGCCCCGAGCGCCGCCAGGTAGCCCGCGTACACCGCGGGCGCGGCGGGCGGGCCCGGCGCGAAGAGGTTGACCCCGAACACCCCGCTGGTCAGCTCCCTGACCGCGGCGATCCGGGACTCGAGCTGCGCGGCGCTCAGGTACCCGGCGGCGAGCAGCCCGAGCCCGCCCGCGTCGGTCACGGCGGCGGTGAGTTCCGGCGTGGACGGTCCGCCGGCCATCGGGGCGAGCACGACGGGGAGGCCGATCTGGTCGAGGATCACGGCTCCATCCTCGCCCATGACCTGCGCGGATGGAGATTTCGCGCCGCGGTCGGAATCCGAAGGTTGCGGAATGGTCACGACAGGGTAGAGTTCCCGTCACGACGGATGCCGAAACGTTATCCGAAACAGGTTTCGCCGGGCGCCCGTTCTTCTGTCGGTTCGAACGCAAGGACGAGCTTTGTCGCAGCACCGGGTTGGCCCCGATTCGATCACCGTCATGGACCTCATCGGCGCCGCCGAGACCGGCAGGCCGACGCGGCATCGGGCCGAGATCTCCACGGTCGACCGCGTGAAGAACGCCGCGGGTGTCGCGGTCGCCGCGGGCGCCCTGATCGGCACCGCCGGCCAGATCGCCCCCGCGCTCGCCTACGCCGCGCCGCTGCTCCCCACGCACGACGACAATGCCTCGGCCGAGCCCATCGCCTTCAAGAGCATCGCCGAGGCGCCGCTCGCCGAGCAGCTCGCGGCCGCCGTGCAGCCGGTGGCCCAGCCCGCTCCGGCGCCGGAGCCGGTGGCGCAGGCCGCCCCGATCGCGCAGCCGGTGGCGGCGCCGTTCGGCATCAACAACCTGCCGCCGGAGCTGGCCGCGCCGCTGGCCCAGGTGGAGGACATGCTCAAGGGCGTCACCCAGCAGGTGGCCCCCGCGCAGGCGGTGCGGCCGGTGGCCGGTGCCGTGAGCTCCGGCTTCGGCACCCGCTGGGGCGCCTTCCACTACGGCGTCGACTTCGCCGACGCCATCGGGGCGCCGATCCACTCGGTCAGCAACGGCACCGTGATCGAGGCCGGGCCCGCCTCCGGGTTCGGGCTCTGGGTCCGGGTGCTGCAGGACGACGGAACCACCGCGGTCTACGGCCACGTGAACGAGATGCTGGTGCACGAGGGGCAGCGGGTGAACGCGGGCGATGTGATCGCCACCGTCGGCAACCGCGGCCAGTCCACCGGCCCGCACCTGCACCTGGAGATCTGGGATCAGGGCGGCAGCAAGACCGATCCCATCGCCTACCTGGCCGCCAAGGGTGTGCCGCTGCACTGGGGTCCGTCCGCGCACTGAGCGCGCCGAGCCACACCGTGGCACCCGGCCGGGTAATACCGTGATCGGGCGTGACACTTCGCGCCGACCTCGACCGTGGCCGTCGGCACATCGGGGGCAATGCCGCGGCACGGCCCCGCCCTGCCGAGACACCTCGGCGGAAGCGGCCCGCAGCCCGAGTTCCCCCACGTACGCTGAATCCGGCCCGTCTCCGAGCCGGTCGACCCCGCGACCCGGCGGCCCCCGCTCGACGGCGGCGCCCGGCCCGACGCTGCGCCGCACCCCGGTGACCTCGGTCACCGGCGGGCAACGGGCCGGGTCCAAGCCCCGATAACCCACGGTCCGCCCCGAGCAGCACCCGAGCCGGATCGGCGCACCATGCCTTGCTTATATGATTGCCGGGCTGTGCCGACCGGGACGAGCCACTTTTTCCTGGGGCTTTCCGGCGGACCCGTCGAAGTGTGGCAAGGCTCGAAGCGAGAGGTGAGATCAGTCGAATGGATGGTGTCCGTCGTTCTGCTCGGGGCAACCGCCGACGGCGTCCGGGGAGCCCGCTGTTCGGACAGCTGCTCACCGCGGCGGTGGAATCCGCCGCCGACTCGGTGGCCATTCGCTTCAACCCCACCGGCGACCCCGCCGACCAGCGCGAGCTGACCTACCAGCAGCTGGACCAGGCCTCCTCGCGGTTGGCGCGGGAGCTGATCGAGCGCGGCATCGGCCCCGGTGACGTGGTCGCCGTCGGCATCGCCCGCAGCGCCGACTCGGTGCTCGCGGTGTGGTCGATCGCCAAGACCGGGGCGGCCTACGTCCCGGTCGACCCGGCCTACCCGGCCGAGCGGATCGGGCACATCGTCGCCGACTCCGGCGCGGTGCTCGGGCTCACCACCGAGGCGCACCGCGGCGCGCTCGGCGACGGCGTCGAGTGGCTGGTGCTGGACGACCCGGCCCAGGCCGCGCGGATCGCCGCGCGGCCGGAGCACCCGGTCTCCTACACCGATCGGGTGCGGCAGCTGGACGAGCGGCACCCCGCCTACGTCATCTACACCTCCGGCTCGACCGGCAAGCCCAAGGGCGTCGTGGTGACGCACGCCGGGTTGAACGGACTGGTCGCGGCGGAGCGCGAGCACTACGGCGTCACCGGCGAATCCCGGGTGCTGCACGTCTGCTCGCCCAACTTCGACGTCTCGGTGCTGGAGCTGCTGCTCGCCTTCACCGCTGGCGCGACCCTGGTGATCGCGCCGCCCGCGGTCTTCGGCGGCTTCGAGCTGGCCGACCTGCTGCGCCGGGAGCGGGTCACGCACATGCTGATCACCCCGGGCGCGCTGGAGTCGGTGGACTCCGACGGCCTGGACGACCTGCGCACCGTGGTGGTGGCGGGCGACAAGTTCGGCCCGGAGCTGGTCGGGCGCTGGGCCACGGCCGAGCGCGCCTTCTACAACGGCTACGGCCCCACCGAGGCCACCATCCTGGCGACCAGCACCCCGCCCATGGACCCGGCGCAGCCGGTGACCATCGGCGCCTCCATCCCCGGCGTCGGCGCCTTCGTGCTGGACAACCGGCTGCGGCCGGTGCCGGCCGGGGTGGTCGGCGAGCTGTACCTGACCGGGCCCGCGCTCGCCCAGGGCTACCTGAACCGGCCGGGGCTCACCGCGGAGCGCTTCGTGGCCAGCCCGTTCGGCGCCGACTCCGGCAACCCGGGGCTGCGGCTCTACCGCACCGGCGACCTGGTGCGGCGCAGCGAGACCGACGGCCCGGACGGCGGGATCATCGAGTACCTGGGCCGCTCCGACTTCCAGGTCAAGGTGCGCGGCTTCCGGATCGAGCTCGGCGAGATCGACAACGCGCTCACCGCGCACCCGGACATCGACTTCGCCGCCACCATCGGCCGCACGCTGCCCTCCGGCGCGACGGCGCTGGTCTCCTACGTGCTGCCGCGCGCGGGCGCCGAGGTGGACGTGCCCGCGCTGGACGCGCACCTGGCGGAGTCGCTGCCCGGCTACATGATCCCGGCCGCCATCATGGCGCTGGAGAGCATTCCGCTGACCCCGGTCGGCAAGCTGGACCGGGCCGCGCTGCCCGAGCCGGTCTTCGCGGCGCGGGAGTTCCGCGCGCCGTCGACCCCGGTCGAGGAGATCGTGGCCGAGGTCTTCGAGGCGCTGCTCATGCCGGGCGCGCCGGACGAGGGCCGGGTCGGCGCCGACGACGACTTCTTCGAGCTGGGCGGCAACTCGCTGCTCGCCGCGCAGGCCGCCGCCCGGATCGGCACCGCGCTCGGCGCGCGGGTGCCGGTGCAGCTGCTCTTCGAGGCGACGACGGTGGCGGCGCTGGCCGAGCGGGTCGAGCACCACGCGGGCTCGGCGGTCGGCGAGGAGCTGGCGGCGGGCGAGCGCCCGGACCGGGTGCCGCTCTCCTACGCGCAGCAGCGCATGTGGTTCCTGAACCGCTTCGACCCGGAATCGGCGGTGAACAATATCCCGGTGGCGGTGCGGCTCACCGGCGCGCTCGACGTCGCCGCGCTGCGCACCGCGGTCACCGACCTGGTGACCAGGCACGAGGTGCTGCGCACGGTCTACCCGGAGGTGGACGGCGAGGGGTACCAGCTGGTGCTCCCGGTGCAGGATCCGCGCGCCGTCCCGCTCTTCGAGCCGGAGCCGGCCGCCGAGGCCGCGGTGCCCGGGCTGGTCGTGGCCACCGTGACCGGCGGCTTCGACGTCACCGAGGCGCCGCCGCTGCGGCTCCGGCTGCTGCGGCTGAGCGACACCGAGCACGTGCTGATCTGCGTGGTGCACCACATCGCGGGCGACGGCTTCTCCATGGGGCCGCTGACCCGCGACCTGATGACCGCCTACGTGCGGCGCCGGGACGGCGGCGCGCCGGGCTGGGCGCCGCTCACCGTGCAGTACGCCGACTTCGCGCTCTGGCAGCGCCGGGTGCTCGGCACCGAGGAGCAGCCGGATTCGCTGCTCGCGCAGCAGATCTCGTACTGGCGGGAGACGCTGGCCGGGCTGCCGGAGCAGCTGGAGCTGCCCGCCGACCGCCCGCGCCCGCCCGCCGCCTCGAACCGCGGCGCGGTGCTCCGCTTCGAGGTCGACGCGCACACGCACGCCGGGCTCACCGCGCTCGCGCACCGGGGCAATGCCACGCTCTTCATGGTGGTGCACGCCGCGCTGGCGGTGCTGCTCGGCAGGCTCTCCGGCACTTCGGACGTCGCCGTCGGCACCCCGACGGCGGGCCGCGGCGACGCCGCGCTGGACGACGTGATCGGCATGTTCGTCAATACCCTCGTGCTGCGCACCGAGATCGACCCGGCGGTGCCCTTCGCCGAGCTGCTCGCCGAGGTCAGGGCGAAGGACGTGGCGGCCTTCGGCCACGCCGACGTGCCCTTCGAGCGGCTGGTGGAGCTGCTCGACCCGGTGCGCTCGCCCGCGCGGCACCCGCTCTTCCAGGTCATGCTGACCTTCCAGAACCTGGCCCGCACCGAGCTGGAGCTGCCCGAGCTCACCGTCGGCGGGCTGGATCTGGCGGTGCCGCTGGCCAAGTTCGACCTGCAGTTCTCGCTCGCCGAGCACCTCGACCGGCAGGGCACCGCGCACGGCATCGCGGCCGAGATCACCTACGCCACCGACCTCTTCGACGAGGGCACGATCCAGCGGGTGGCCGAGCGCTTCCAGCGGGTGCTCGCCGCCGTCGCCGCCGACCCGCAGGTCCAGGTCGGCGCCGTCGAGCTGCTCGACGCCGACGAGCGGAAGGCCGTGCTCACCGGCTGGAACGACACCGCGCGCGAGCTGCCCGCGGACGAGACCCTGGTCTCGCTCTTCCAGGCCCGCGCCGCCGCCACCCCGGACGCCGTCGCGCTGGTCGGCGCCGACGGCGAGCAGCTCACCTACGCGCAGTTCGCCGCGCGGGTGCACCGGCTGGCCCGGGTGCTCACCGCCGAGGGCGTCGAGCCGGATTCGCTGGTGGCGCTGGCCATCCGGCGCTCGGTGGAGCTGGTCATCGCCATGTACGCGGTGCTGGAGGCGGGCGCCGGGTACGTCCCGCTCGACCCGGACCAGCCCGCCGACCGCATCGGCTACGTGCTCGAGACCGCCCGCCCGGCCATGGTGCTCACCACCGCGCGCGACGGGTTCGACACCGCCGCGGCCCCGGTCACCGTGCTGGACGCGCTCGACCCCACCGGTACCGCCGACACCCCGCTCACCGAGCCGGAGCGCGGCGGCCCGGTGCGCGCGGGCTCGATCGCCTACGTCATCTTCACCTCCGGCTCGACCGGCAAGCCGAAGGGCGTCGCGGTGAGCCACCGCGCCATCGTGAACCGGCTGCGCTGGATGCAGTCCGAGTACGAGCTCACCGCCGACGACGCGGTGCTGCAGAAGACCCCGGCCACCTTCGACGTCTCGGTGTGGGAGTTCTTCTGGCCGCTGCAGGCGGGCGCGCGGCTGGTGGTCGCCACCCCGGACGGCCACCGCGACCCGGTGTACCTGGCGGAGACCATTGCCGCGCAGGGCATTACCACCGCGCACTTCGTGCCCTCCATGCTCGCGGTCTTCGTGGCCACGCTGGACGAGGCGGCGGGGGCGTCGGGCAGGCACGCGGGGCTGCGCCAGGTCTTCGCCTCCGGCGAGGCGCTGCCCGCGCCCACCGCGGCCCGGCTGCGCGAGCTGACCGGAGCCAGGCTGCACAACCTGTACGGGCCGACCGAAGCCGCGGTCGACGTCACCTACCACGAGGTCGTCGCGGCCGACACGGTGAGCGTGCCGATCGGCCGCCCGGTCTGGAATACCGCCCTCTACGTGCTGGATTCCCGGCTGCGGCCGGTGCCGCCCGGCGTGCCGGGGGAGCTGTACCTGGCCGGTCGGCAGCTGGCGCTCGGCTACCTGGGCCGCTCCGACCTGACGGCGGACCGGTTCGTCGCGGACCCGTTCGGGGCCGACGGCAGCCGCATGTACCGCACCGGCGACCTGGTGCGCTGGAATTCCGCGGGCGAGGTGGAGTACCTGGGCCGCACCGACTTCCAGGTCAAGTTGCGCGGCCTGCGCATCGAGCTGGGCGAGATCGAGGCGGCGCTGCTGGAGCAGCCCGGCGTCGACCGCTCGGTGGTGGTGCTGCGCAAGGACACCCCGGCGGGCGAGGCGCTCACCGGGTACGTGGTGCCCGCCGCGGGCGCGGCCGTGGAGCCGGAGGCGGTGCGCACCGCGCTCGGCGCGCTGCTGCCGGGGTACATGGTGCCCGCGGCGGTGGTGGTGCTGGACGAGTTCCCGCTGAATGCCAGCGGCAAGCTGGACCGCAGGGCGCTGCCCGCGCCGGTCTTCGTCGGCGCCACCGGGTTCCGCGCCCCGCGCACCCCGATCGAGCAGACCGTCGCCGATGTCTTCGCGAGCCTGCTCGGCGGCGGCGACGTCGGGCTGGACGACGACTTCTTCGCGCTCGGCGGCAACTCACTGCTCGCCACCCGGGTGGTGGCGCGGGTGAACGAGGCGCTGCACGCCGACCTCTCGGTGCGCACCCTCTTCGAGGCGCCGACGGTGGCCGCGCTGGCCGGGCGGATCGTGCCCGGCTCGCGCACCGGCGGGCGCCCGGCGCTGGTCGCGGCCCCGCGCCCGGAGCGGATCCCGCTCTCGCCCGCGCAGCAGCGCATGTGGGTGCTGAACCGCTTCGACCCGGACTCCGGCGTCTACAACATCCCGTTCGCGCTGCGGCTCACCGGCACGCTCGACCTGCCCGCGCTGGAGCGCTCGGTCTTCGACGTGCTGGAGCGGCACGAATCGCTGCGCACCCGGTTCCCGGTGGCCGGTCCGGAGCAGCAGCCGGTGCAGGAGATCCTCGCGCCGGCGGCGGCGCTGCCCGGCGGGCTGCCGGTGGAGCAGCCCGGCGACCTCATGGGCCGGGTGATCGAGCTGATGTCGGCCGGGTTCGACGTCACCGCGGCGCCGCCGGTCCGGATCGCGCTGCTGGAGGGCGACGCGCCCGGCGAGTACCTGCTGGTCGTGGTGGTGCACCACATCTCCGGCGACGGCGCGTCGCTGGCGCCGCTGGCCCGCGACCTGATGACGGCGTACCTGGCCCGGCTCGCGGGCGAGGCGCCGAACTGGGCGCCGCTGCCGGTGCAGTACGCCGACTACGCGCTCTGGCAGCGCGCGGTGATCGGCACCGACGACGACGCGAGCAGCGTCGCCGCCCAGCAGCTCGGCTACTGGAAGGAGAACCTGGCCGGGCTCACCGGCGCGCTGGAGCTGCCGCAGGACCGGCCGCGCCCGGCGCTGCCCTCCATGCGCGGCGCGGCGAGCACCTTCGCGCTCCCCGCCGAGGTGCACGCCGGGCTGGCCCGGATCGCGCGCGAGCACAATGCCTCGCTCTTCATGGTGGTGCACGCGGCGCTCGCGGTGCTGCTGGCCCGGCTCTCCGGCAACCGCGACATCGCGATCGGCACCCCGATCGAGGGCCGCGGCGAGCGCGCGCTGGACGACCTGGTCGGCATGTTCGTCAATACCCTCACGCTGCGCACGGCGGTGGACGCGGGCAGCACCTTCGACGCGCTGCTGGAGCAGGCGCGCGAGGTCGACCTGGCCGCCTTCGCCCACGCCGACCTGCCCTTCGAGCGGATCGTCGAGGTGCTGCTGCCCGGCCGCAGCGCCGCCTTCCACCCGCTCTTCCAGGTGGTGCTCGCCTTCCAGAACACCGAGCAGGCCACCCTCGACCTGCCGGGGTTGCAGGTATCGGCGCTGGATGCCGGGGCCGCGCAGGCCAAGTTCGACCTGCAGCTGAGCATCTCGCCGACGCACAGCCCGGACGGCGCCCCCGGCGAGCTGGTCGCCCAGTTCACCTACGCCACCGACCTCTTCGACGAGGGCACCGTCGCCGGCTTCGGCCGCAGGCTGGAGCGGGTGTGCCGGGCGGTCGCCGCCGATTCGCAGGTCGTGGTCGGCGATATCGACATCCTGGACGAGGCCGAGCGCGACCGCGCACTGGCCGCGCCGGAGCCGGAGACGGTCGCCGCGAGCACCAGGGGGACCGCGCTCACCCAGGCGCTCTCGCTGGCGGTGGAGGACGACCCGGAGGGCCCCGCGGTGGTCTCCGGCGAGGACGCCGTCACCTACCAGGAGCTGGATGCCCGATCGTCGCAGCTGGCCAGGGTGCTGATCGGGCGCGGCTGCGGGCCCGGCGTCGGGGTCGCGGTGCGGCTGGAGCGCGGGGTGGAGCAGGCGGTCGCGCTCTGGGCGGTGCTCAAGGCGGGCGCCGCGGTGGTGCCGGTCGGCACCGGTGAGGCGGCGCTCCCGGCCGGCGCGGATATCAAGGTCGGGCTGGTGCACGGCGCCGCGCCCGGGTCGGCGGAGACCCTGGAGTGGATCGCGCTGGACGACCCGGCGGTGCGCGCCGAGATCGGCAGGGAGTCGGCGCGGCCGGTCACCTACGCCATCCGGACCAGGGCGCTGCGCGGCGGCGACCCGGTCTTCCTCGGGCCGGTGCCGACGGCGGCGGCCGATACCAACGGGGGCGGCAGGTCGGTGAGTTACGACGGGCTGGCCGCCATCGTGGACCGGCTGCGCACGCGCACCGAGCTGACCTTCGAATCGCGGACCTTCCAGCACGGGCGCCCGGAGGCGTTCGCCGCGCTGGTCGAGGTGGCGGCGGCCGGGCTGGCCGGCGCCGCGCTGGTGGTGCCGGAGCACGGCCTCGGGGCCGACCCGGCGGCGGCGCTGGCCGACGAGTGGGTGACGCACCTGCTCACCGACCGCGCCGGTTTCGACCGGATCGACAGTGCTCCGCTCGCCGACCTGCAGGCCGTCGTCCTGGACGAGGGGTCGGTCACCGATCCCGGGCGCTGGGCCGACGTTCCCGCGGTGCTGGGCATGCATGATCTCGCCGGTGGCGCCGGCGCCGTCGAGTAAGTGAGTCTCCCCATGTCCCCGGTGTTCCGATGACCCGCCCGGCCCGTACCCGTCCGACCCGCACCAGGGGGCCGCGCACGGTCACCCTGCCGCAGCTGCTGGCGACCGCGGTCGAGGCGAACCCGGAGGGCGCGGCGCTGGTCTTCGCGGCGGCCGAGGCGAGCGGCGCGCCGCTCAGCTACGCCGAGCTGGACGCCGGCTCCAGCCGGTTGGCCCGGCTGCTGATCGCGCGCGGCATCGGCCCGGAGGACCTGGTCGCGGTCGGCATCCGGCGCTCGGTGCAGTCGGTGCTCGCGGTCTGGGCGGTGGCCAAGACCGGGGCCGGCTTCGTCCCCGTCGACCCGAACTACCCGGCCGACCGGGTGCGGCACATGCTCACCGACTCCGGCGCGGCGCTCGGGCTCACCGTCGCCGCGGCGCGCGCCGCGCTCCCCGACGACACCGAGTGGCTGGTCATCGACGACCCCGCCACCGCCGCCGAGCTGGACGAGCAGGCTGCCGACGCGGTGACCCAGGCCGACCGGGTGCGCCCGGTCCGCGCCGAGCACCCCGCCTACGCCATCTACACCTCGGGCTCCACCGGGCTGCCCAAGGGCGTGGTGGTGACCCAGGCCGGGCTGGCCGGGTTCTGCGCCGAGCAGCGCGAGCGGTACCGGGTGGACGCTGCCTCCCGCACGCTGCACTTCGCCTCGCCCTCGTTCGACGCCTCGGTGCTGGAGCTGCTGCTCGCGCTCGGCGGCGGCGCGACCATGGTGGTGGTCTCGCCGGAGGTCTTCGGCGGGGCCGAGCTGGCCGAGGTGCTGCGCCGCGAGCGCGTCACCCACGCCTTCGTCACCCCGGCCGCGCTGGCCTCGGTCGACCCGGCCGGGCTGGACGCGCTGCGGGTGGTGGTGACCGGCGGCGAGGCCTGCCCGCCCGACCTCGTGCGGCGCTGGGTCACCCCGCTGCCGGACGGCGCGCTGCGCCAGTTCTACAACGCCTACGGCCCCACCGAGGCCACCGTCGCGACCAATATCAGCGCCCCCATGCTGCCCGGCGAGCCGGTGACCATCGGCGCTCCCATCCGCGGCATCGCGGCGCACGTGCTGGACGCCAGGCTCATGCCGGTGCCGGACCGGGTGGCGGGCGAGCTGTACGTCGCCGGCCCCGCGCTGGCCCGCGGCTACCACGGCAAACCCGGCCTCACCGCCACCCGCTTCGTCGCCGACCCGCTCGGCGCCGCAGGCTCCCGGCTCTACCGCACCGGCGACGTGGTGCGCGGCGCGAACGACGGCGAGCTGGAGTACCTGGGCCGCAACGACTTCCAGGTGAAGATCCGCGGCTTCCGGATCGAGCTGGGCGAGATCGACGCGGTGCTCACCGAGCAGGAGTCGGTGGATTTCGCCGCCACCGTCGGGCACGAACTCGACAGCGGCGCAACCGTTCTCGTCTCCTACGTGCGCGCAGCGAGCGGCCGCGAGGTGGACACCGCCGCGCTGCTGAGCGCCGCCGGGCAGCGGCTGCCCGCGCACATGGTGCCCGCGGCGATCGTGGAGCTCGACGCCATCCCGCTCACCCCCGGCGGCAAGCTGGACCGGAGGGCGCTGCCCGCCCCGGTCTTCGCCGCCAGGGAGTTCCGCGCGCCCGCGGGCAGGCTGGAGGAGCTGGTCGCCGGGGTCTACGCGGAGCTGCTGCGCGCCCCGGAGATCGGCGCCGACGACGACTTCTTCGAGCTCGGCGGCAACTCGCTGATCGCCACCCAGGTGATCGCCCGGCTGAACGCCGCGCTGGAGACCAGGATTCCGGTGCCGACGCTCTTCGAGGCGCCGACCGTGGCCGGGCTGGCGCTGCGGCTGGTCGAGTTCACCGAGAACCCGGAGCGGCTCGCGCTCACCGGCGGGCCGCGCCCCGACCGCATCCCGCTCTCCCCGGCCCAGCGCCGCATGTGGTTCCTGAACCGCTTCGACCCGGACTCCACCGCCTACAACATCCCGATCGCGGTCCGCTTCAGCGGCGAGCTGGATGTCGACGCGCTGCGCGCGGCCGTCGCCGACCTGGCCGCCAGGCACGAGGTGCTGCGCACGCTCTACCCGCAGACCGAGGACGGCCCGGTGCAGGTGGTGCTCCCGGTGGCGCAGTCGGTGCCCGAGGTGGAGTACCGCACGGTGGCGCCGGAGCGGCTGCGCGACGCGGTCGGCGAGGTCATCGGCACGCTCTTCGACGTCACCGCCGAGGTGCCGGTGCGGGTGGCGCTGCTCGCGGTGCGGCAGCCCGACGGGCAGCCGCCGGAGCACGCGCTGGCCATGGTGGTGCACCACATCACCGCCGACGGCTCCTCCATCGGCCCGCTCACCCGCGACCTGATGACCGCCTACGTGGCGCGCGCCGGCGGCGCCGCACCGGAGTGGGCGCCGCTGCCGGTGCAGTACGCCGACTACAGCCTGTGGCAGCAGGAGCTGCTCGGCAGCGAGAGCGACCCGGACTCGGTGGCGGCCAGGCAGATCGCCTTCTGGCAGGACGAGCTGGCCGGGCTGCCGGACCAGATCGAGCTGCCCGCCGACCGCCCGCGCCCGGCGGTGCAGTCCTACGCCGGCGGCATGGTCGAGGTGCGGATCGACGCCGAGACGCACCGCGCGCTCGGCGAACTCGCCAGGGCCAACGGCGCCACGCTCTTCATGGTGGTGCACACCGCGCTCGCGGTCTGGGCCGGGCGGCTCTCCGGGGCGGACGACGTCGCCGTCGGCACGCCCATCGCGGGCCGCGACGAGGTGGCGCTGGAGCAGCTCATCGGCATGTTCGTGAACACCCTGGTGTTCCGGACCAGGCTCGATCTCGGCGCGCCCTTCACCGACCTGCTGAAGCGCCAGCGCGACACCGACATCCAGGTCTTCGCACACGCCGACGTGCCCTTCGAGCGGCTGGTCGAGGTGCTCAACCCGGAGCGCTCCACCGCGCGGCACCCGCTCTTCCAGATCGGCCTCTCCTTCCAGAACCTGGCGCCCACCACCCTGGAGCTGCCCGGGCTCACCGTCTCCGGGGTCGATTTCGAGACCGCCATCTCGCAGTTCGACCTGCACTGGATGATCGGCGACGGCTACGACGAGGACGGCGCGCCCGCCGGGATCGGTGGCGTCGTCACCTACGCCACCGCGCTCTTCGACGAGTTCACCGTGCGCGGCTTCGTCGACCGGTTCGTGCGGGTGCTGCGCGCCGTCGCGCAGGCGCCGGAGACGCCGGTCGGCGATCTGCCGCTGCTCCAGCAGCACGAGCGCGACCGGCTGCTGCTGGCCCGCAATGCCACCGCGCACCCGGTGGACCCGGCCGCCACGCTGGTCTCGCTGCTCGACACCGCCGTGGCCGAGCACCCGGCCGCCACCGCGCTCATCGGCCCCGCCGGCGGCACGCTCGACTACGCCGCGCTCGGCGCGCGGGTGAATCGGCTGGCCAGGCACCTGATCTCGCTCGGCGTCGGGCCGGAGAGCAGGGTGGCGCTCGCGCTGCCGCGCTCGGTGGAGCTGGTCGTCGCCATGTACGCGGTCGCGGTGGCGGGCGGCGCCTACGTGCCGCTCGACCCCGCGCAGCCCGCGCAGCGCACCGGCCACGTGCTCGGCACCGCGGCCCCGATCTGCGTCCTCACCGACCGCGCCACCGGCTTCAGCACCCCCGACGCCCCGGTGCTGGTCCTGGACGACCTGCACCTCGACGGCTACGCCGATGGCCCGCTGCCCGATGCCGAGCGGCTCGCGCCGCTGCACCCGGCGAACACCGCCTACGTCATCTTCACCTCCGGCTCCACCGGGCGGCCCAAGGGCGTGGCGGTGCCGCACGGCGCCATCGTCAACCAGCTGCTCTGGAAGCGCGCGGAGTTCCGGCTCGGCGCCGAGGACGCGGTGCTGCTCAAGACCGCCGCCACCTTCGACCTCTCGGTCTGGGAGTTCTGGTCGGCGGTGGTCTGCGGCGGCTCGCTGGTGATCGCGGACGCCGACGGGCACCGCGACCCGAGCTACCTGAACGAGCTCATGGCCAGGGAGAAGGTCACCACGCTGCACGTGGTCCCCTCCATGCTGGACGCGCTGCTCACCGAGGCCGACGGCACGCTGCCCGCCTCGCTGCGCCGGGTGCTCGCCATCGGCGAGGCGCTGCCCGCGGCGGTGGCGCAGCGCTTCCGCCGGGCCAACCCGGCGGAGCTGTTCAACCTGTACGGCCCGACCGAGGCCGCCGTCTCCATCACCGCGCACCGGGTGACCGGCGCCGACCAGCACGCCGTCTCGATCGGCGACCCCGAGTGGAACTGCCAGGTCTACGTGCTGGACCGGCGGCTGAACCCGGTGCCGATGGGGGTGGCGGGGGAGCTGTACCTGGCCGGCGCGCAGCTGGCCCGCGGCTACTTCGGCAGGCCGGAGCTGACCGCCGACCGCTTCGTGGCCAACCCGTTCCGCGCGGGCGACCGCATGTACCGCACCGGCGACCTCGCCGCCTGGAACCCGCTGGGCGAGCTGGAGTACCGCGGCCGCACCGACTTCCAGGTGAAGGTGCGCGGCTTCCGGATCGAGCTGGGCGAGATCGAGGCCGCGCTGCTGGAGCAGCCGGACGTGGCGCAGGTCGCCGTGCTGGCCAAGCCGGGGCCGGAGGGCACCGGCGAGCGGCTGGTGGCCTACCTGGTCGGCAAGGCCCCCGACGTCGACAAGGTGCGCACCGCGCTCGCCGCGCGGCTGCCCAGCTACATGGTGCCCGCAGCCTTCGTGCTGCTGGACGCGCTGCCGCTGACCGTGAACGGCAAGCTGGACCGGGCCGCGCTGCCCGAGCCGCGGGCCGAGCAGGCCGCCTTCCGGGCCCCGGAGGGCCAGGCCGAGCTGGTGCTGGCCGAGGTCTTCACCGAGCTGCTCGGGGTCGAGCGGGTCGGCGCGGACGACGACTTCTTCGCGCTCGGCGGTGATTCCATCGCCTCCATCCAGGTGGTGGCGCGGGCCCGCACCCGCGGCGTCACGATCAGCCCGCGCGAGGTCTTCGAGCACCGCACCGTCGCCGCGCTCGCCGCCGCCGCGACCGCCGAGCCGCCGGACGACGGCCTGCTCCCGCTCACCCCGGACGGGCTGCGGCTGCTCGCCGACGCCCCGGCCGGGATCGAGCTGCGCGCCATCGAGCTGGATGTGCCCGTCGGCACCGCCACCGACCGGGTCTGGGCCGCCGCCGACGGCGTGCTGGCCAGGCACCCCCTGCTCTCCGCCCGGCTGGTCCGCACCGAGGAGGGCGAGCCCGCCTTCGAGCTGGTGCCGCCCGCCGAGCGCGTCGGCGAGGCGTACTGGCTGCTCGACGCCGCCGAGGTGGAGCCGGGCGAGTACGACCAGGTGGTCGAGGCCGTAGCCGCGCAGCTGGATCCGGCCACCGGGGCCAATGTGCGGTTCGTGCTGATCACCCCGGCGCAGCCGGACCAGGGCGGCACGCTGCTCGTGGTCGCCAATGGCCTGGTGATCGATGACGCCGCCTGGCGGATCGTGGTGGACGAGCTGAGCGCGGTGTGGTCCGGCGGGCACGCCGCGCCCCCCGTCACCGGCTCCGGGGCGAGCGGGCTGGTGCGCGCGCTGGCCGCTCGCGCGACCGACCCGGCGACCCTGGCCGAGCTGGAGTGGTGGCGCCGCGCCGTGCCGCGCGGTGGCCGCCTCTACCCCGGCGACCTGCGCATTCGCGGCCGGCTCTCGGCCCGGATCACCAGGGAGGCCGCGGGCGCGGTCGCCACCGTCGCCGACGCCTACCACGCCACCGTCGAGGAGGTGCTGCTCACCGCGCTCGCGCTGGCGCTGGCCGACCCCACCGCGCCGGAGCAGATCGGCACCGTGGTCCGGCTCACCGCCGACGCCAGGGCCGGCGACCCCGCCGACTTCAGCGGCTCCGGCACCGCCGCCGCGGATTTCGTCGCCGCCTGCACCACCACCTACCCGCTCGCGCTGCGGCTCACCGGGATCGACTTCGCCGAGGTGCTGGACGGCGGCCCGGCCGCCGGCGTCGCGCTCGGCCGGGTCAAGGAGATGTGCCGCGCGGTGCCCGCGGGCGGCGTCGGGTTCGGGCTGCTCCGGCACGCCAACCCGGCCACCGCGGGGGAGATCGCCCGGCTGGACCGCGGCCTGCTCGGGCTGCGCTACCGCGACCTGCGCCCGGCCCGGGTGCGGGTGGACTCGCCCGTCGACGACCTGGTGCTCGACCTCACCGTGGACGCCACCCCGGACGGCCTCGTCGCCCGGTTCGACTACGCCGCCGCGGTCCTCGACCTGCCCGATGTGCAGACCTTCGCCGAGCGCTGGGTGCGCGCGCTGGGCGGGCTCGCCGAGCACGGCAGGCACCCGGAGGCGGGCGGCCACACCCCCTCCGACTTCCCGCTGGTCGCGCTGGACCAGCGCGATGTCGACCAGCTCACCAGGGGCTACCCGGAGCTCGCCGATGTCTGGCCGGTGACCCCGCTGCAGTCCGGCATGCTCTTCCACGCGCTGCTCGCCGCCGGCTCGGTGGACGCCTACACCATGCAGTTCGGGCTGCACCTGACCGGGCCGGTGGACGCCACCCGGCTGCGCGCCGCCGCCGAGCTGGTGCTGGTCCGCTACCCGAACCTGCGGGTCGCCTTCGCCGAGGACGGCGCCGGCGAGCCGGTGCAGGTGGTGCTGGACGCGGTCCGGCTGCCCTGGCGCTTCGTCGACCTCGGGCACCTCGCCGAAGGCCCGGCGAACGCCGCGCGGGTCCGGGTGGTCGCCAACGACCTGGCCACCCCGTTCGACATGCACGAGGCGCCGATGCTGCGCTTCACCCTCATCCGCACCGCCGCCGAGCGGCACCAGCTGCTGGTCACCGCGCACCACATCCTGGTGGACGGCTGGTCCATGCCGCTGCTGCTGCGCGACCTGCTCACGGTGTACGCGCTGGTCGGGCGGGTGCGGCGGCCGCTGGGCGAGCCCATCGGCTCGTACCGCGACTACCTGCTCTGGCTCGCCGCGCAGGACCGCGGCGCCGCGCGCTCCGCCTGGCAGGCCGCGCTGAGCGGGATCGACGAACCCACCGCGCTGGTACCCGCGCTGCCGGAGTCCGGGCCGGCCGAGGCCGGAATCGGCGAGGCCGAGTTCACCCTCTCGGTGCCGCGCTCCGAGGCGCTGAGCCGGCTCGCCGCCGAGCTCGGGGTCACGGTGAACACCGTGGTGCAGGCGGCCTGGGGGCTGCTCATCGGGCGCAGCACCGACCGCGACGACGTGGTCTTCGGCGCCACCGTCTCCGGCCGCCCGCCGCAGCTGCCCGGGGTGGAGACGCTGGTCGGGCTGTTCGTGAACACCGTGCCGGTGCGGGTCCGGCTGGCGCCGGGCGCCACCCTGGCCGGGCTGCTGCGCACGCTGCAGCTGGAGCAGGCCGCGCTGCTCGACCACCACCACGTGGGGCTGGCCGAGATCCAGGAGCTCGCCGGGGTCGAGCCGCTCTTCGACACCCTCGTGGTCTTCGAGTCCTTCCCCATCGACAAGGCCGCGCTGGAGCGCGCCGGGCTGGAGCAGCCGGGCGGGATCGACGGCATGCACCTGGCCGGGGTCGACGTCGTCAACAACACGCACTACCCGATCACCGTCATGGTGGTGCCGGGCAGGCAGCTGCAGGTGACGCTGAAGCACCGCAGGGAGGTGGTGAGCGATGCCGCCGCCGCACAGCTCGCCGAGCGCTTCGCCGCGGTGATCGACCGCTTCGTGCGCGACCGCAATGCCAGGGTCGCCGAGGTGAACCTGCTGACCGACGCCGAGCGCACCGCCCTGGCCGCGGCGAACGCCACCGAGGTGCCGGAGTTCCGGGACGAGGCCACCCTGCTCACGCTCTTCGACGCGCAGGTGGCCCGCACCCCCGAGCTGCCCGCCGTGGTCTACGAGGACACCAGGCTCAGCTACAGCGAGCTCGACCTGCTCGCCCGCGCGCTGGCCCAGGTGCTCACCGAGCGCGGGGTGGGGCCGGGCAGCCTGGTCGGCATCGCCATGCGCCGCTCGCTGGAGCTGGTCGCCTCGATCTACGCGGTGCTGCGCACCGGCGCCGCCTACGTCCCGATCGACCCGGACCACCCGGCCGAGCGCAGCGAGTACGTGCTCACCAGCGCGGCCCCGCTCTGCGTGCTGACCACCGCGCGGGACGGCTTCACCACCGCGAGCGAGGTCGAGGTGGTGGAGCTCGACTCGCTCTGGCTGCCCGACCCGGATTCGCTGCAGGCCGAGCCGCCGGCCTCCCCGGCGCTGCCGGACGGCGCCGCCTACGTCATCTACACCTCGGGCTCCACCGGCCGCCCCAAGGGCGTGGTGATCACGCACCGGCAGATGGTGAACCAGTTCCGCTGGGCGCAGTGGACCTACCCGCACGGCGCGGGCGACCTGGTGCTGCACAAGACCCCGATCACCTTCGACATCTCCACCTGGGAGCTGTTCTGGCCGCTGCAGACCGGGGCGACGGTGCTGATCGCGGAGCCGGACGGCCACCGCGACCCCGCCTACCTGCTGCGCGAGCTCACCGAGCGCCGGGTCACCGCGGTGCACTTCGTGCCGTCCATGCTGGCCGCCTTCCTGGACGAGCTGGCCGCGGCGCCGCACCCCGAGCTGCCCGCGCTGCGCTGGGTCTTCGCAGCGGGCGAGGCGCTGAGCGCGGAGCTGGCGGCCCGCTGCGCCGAGCTGCTGCCCGACGCCTACCTGGTGAACTGGTACGGCCCGGCCGAGGTGACGGTAGTGACCGCCTACGCGGTGAGCGGGCGGGCCGGGCGCGGCGGCGTCCCGATCGGCGCGCCGGTGGCGAACACCGAGGCGCTGGTGCTGGACCGGCAGCTGGCGCCGGTGCCGTTCGGCGCCGCGGGCGAGCTGTACATCGCGGGCGTGCAGCTGGCCCGCGGCTACGCCAACGCGCCCGGGCTGACCGCGGAGCGCTTCGTGGCGCACGGCGGCGGCCGGCGGCTCTACCGCACCGGCGACGTGGTGCGCTGGCGGCCGGGCGGCGACGGCGCGCCGGTGCTGGAGTACCTGGGCCGCAGCGACTTCCAGGTCAAGCTGCGCGGCCAGCGGATCGAGCTCGGCGAGATCGAGAGCGTGCTGCTCGGCCACCCGGCCGTGCGGCAGGCCGTGGTCACGCTGGTGCGCGGTGAGACCGGCGACCGGCTGGTCGGCTACCTGGTGCCGGAGCCGGGCGCGGGCGACGCGCAGCGCGCGGTGCTCGCGCACGCACGGGCGTCGCTGCCCTCGTACATGGTGCCGTCGGCGCTGGTGCTGCTGGACGCCATGCCGCTGAATGCCAGCGGCAAGCTGGACCGCAGGGCGCTGCCCGCGCCCGAGCTCTCCTCCCGGCCGTACCGTGCCGCGCTCTCGCCGCTGGAGCAGACCGTGGCCGGGCTCTTCGCCGAGGTGCTGGAGCTGCCGCGGGCCGGGATGGACGACGACTTCTTCGAGCTCGGCGGGAACTCGCTGCTCGCCACCAGGCTGGTCGCGCGGCTGCGCGCGGTCACCGGCGTCGATGTCCGGGTGCAGTGGCTCTTCGCCGATGCCACGGTCGCCGCGGTCACCACCCGGGTGCGCGCGGTCTCGGCGGGCCAGGACGAGCCCGAGCACGATTCCGACGCCGCGCTCGGCGTGCTGCTCCCGCTGCGTGGCTCCGGGAGCCGGGAGCCGCTCTTCTGCCTGCACCCCATGTACGGCCTGGCCTGGAGCTACGCCGGGCTCGCCGCGCACATCGACCAGGACCGGCCGCTGCTCGGCATCCAGTCGCCCGCGCTCACCGAGGACGGCTACCTGGCCGGCTCGCTGCCGGAGATCGCCGAGCGGTACCTGGCCGAGATCCGCGCGGTGCAGCCGCACGGGCCGTACCACCTGCTCGGCTGGTCGCTCGGCGGCATCGTCGCGCACGCCATCGCGACCACGCTGCAGGCCGAGGGCGAGGAGGTCGCGCTGCTCGCCATGCTGGACAGCCACCATGAGATCGACCTCTCCGACTTCCGCGCGGCGCTGCGCGCCGCGCTCGGCGAACTCGGCATCGACGACGCGGTGCTCGGCGCGCTCCCGGACGACCCCGACCACGACCTCACCGAGCTACCGGACGCGGCGCTCGCCCTGCTGCACGCCGCGGTGCCCGCCGAGGCCGCGGTGCTCACCCCCGAGCGGGTGCGGCGGATCTACCGCAACGCGGTACGCTCCGCCGAGTTGATCAATCGGTATCGGCCCCAGGTGTTCCGCGGTGCGCTGCAGTACTTCAGCGCCGCCGTCGACCCGCGCCCCGGCGCGGCGGAGGCGTGGTTGCCGTACGTGGACGGCGAGGTCGTCGACCGGCCGGTCGACGCCACGCACGACCAGATGGCGGAACCCCGCGCGCTCGCCGAGATCGGGCCGCAGCTGAACCGGCTGCTGGATCGTCGCTGATCCGGTAGCCGGGCGCTCGCTGATCGAGCGTCCACTGGCATCCTGACCGGCCATGCGCGGGATAGCAAGTCAGCCGTTCGGGTGACCCGAGTCTCAGGGGCCAGCTTGCGCATTTCGCGGGGCAACCGGCACCCTGGAGGGCGGTCGGCCTCGACAGCGGGTTCGATCAGGCGATTTATCCCCACATGAAGTGGTGAACTGCGGGTAGGAGTCCATCGCACGCGTTGTCGCGGCGATAGGGAATGTTCATCACCGCATACTCGCGTGGGGTCTCCGGTGCGTGCAGTGCTCTTCGATGATGGGCGGGTAATCGTGTTGCTGACTGGTGTGCGAGAGGGAAGCTGGATCGGCGGGGGGTTCCGCGCGTGACCAGCTCGACCCGAACCAGGCCCACCCGGACCCGGCGCGCCCGGCTGGTCGCGCTGCCGCAGCTCATGGCCGCGGCCGTCGAGGCGAACCCGACCGGCACCGCCGTGGTCTTCGCCGGGGCGGAGCGGAGCTACGGCAGCCTCGGCTACGCCGAGCTCGACGAGCGCTCGAACCGGCTGGCCCGGCTGCTGCTCGACCGCGGCATCGGCCCCGGCGACCTGGTGGCGATCGGCATCCCGCGCTCGCCGGAGTCGGTGCTCGCCGTCTGGGCGGTGGCCAAGACCGGGGCCGGGTTCGTCCCGGTCGACCCGCGCTACCCGAGCGACCGGGTGGCCTACATGGTGCGCGACTCCGGCGCGGTGCTCGGGCTCACCGTGACCGCCGAGCGCGCCGAGCTACCCGGCGAGGTCGAGTGGCTGGCCATCGATACCCCGGCGGCGCAGCGCTTCTCGCTGGAGCCGATCTCCTCCGCGGACCGCCCGCGCTACCTGCGCGCGGCCGACGCCGCCTACGTCATCTACACCTCGGGCTCCACCGGCCGCCCCAAGGGCGTCGTCGTCACCCAGGCCGGGCTCAAGGGGTTCTGCGACGAGCAGCACGAGCGGTACCGGGTCGGCGCCGAGTCCAGGACGCTGCACTTCGCCTCGCCCTCCTTCGACGCCTCGGTGCTGGAGCTGCTGCTCGCGCTCGGCGGCACCGCGACCATGGTGGTGGTGGACCCGGCCATCGTCGGCGGGGACGAGCTGGCCGGGCTGCTGCGCCGGGAGCGGGTGACGCACGCCTTCATCACCCCGGCGGTGCTCGCCTCGCTCGACCCCGCCGGGCTGGACGAGCTGCGCGTGGTGGTCGCCGGTGGCGAGGCGTGCCCGCCGGAGCTGGTGCGGCGCTGGGTGCGGCCGCGCGGCAACGGCCGGTTCCGCGAGTTCTACAACGGCTACGGCCCCACCGAGACCACCATCATGACCAATATCAGCAACCCGCTGGTGCCCGGCGAGACGGTCACCATCGGGGCGCCGATCCGGCGCGTGCTGGAGTACGTGCTGGACGAGCGGCTCGGCCCGGTGCCGGAGGGGGTGGCGGGGGAGCTGTACATCACCGGCGCGCAGCTGGCCCGCGGCTACCACGAGCGGCGCGGGCTCACCGCGGCGCGCTTCGTGGCGAATCCGTTCGGGGAGAACGGCTCCCGGCTCTACCGCACCGGCGACCTGGTGCGCCGGCTCCCCTCCGGGGATGTCGAGTACCTGGGGCGCAACGACTTCCAGGTGAAGATCCGCGGCTTCCGGATCGAGCTCGGCGAGATCGACGCGGTGCTGGCCGCGCACGGGTCGGTGGATTTCGCGGTGACCACCGGGGTCGCGCAGGCGACCGGGGCCACTGTGCTCGTCGGCTACGTGCACGCGGCGTCCGGCGCCGCCGTCGACGTGCCGGAGCTGACGGCCTGGGCCGAGTCCCGGCTGCCCGCGCACATGGTGCCGACCGCCATCGTCGTGCTCGATGCCATCCCGCTGACCCCGGTCGGCAAGCTGGACCGGGCCGCGCTGCCCGCGCCGGTGCTGGAGCACCGCGCCTACCGCGCCCCGGAGACGCCGGTGCAGCGGGTGGTCGCCGGGGTGATCGCGGCGGTGCTCGGCACCGACGGGATCGGGCTGGACGACGACTTCTTCGAGCTCGGCGGCAACTCGCTGCTCGCCACCCAGGTCGCGGCGCGGATCGGCGCCGAGCTGGATACCCGGGTCCCGGCGCGGGCGCTGTTCGAGCACAGCACGGTGGCCGGGCTGGCGGCCGCGGCGGAGCGGCTCGCGGGCCGCGGCGCCCGCCCCGCGCTCACCGCGGGGCCGCGGCCCGCGCGGATTCCGCTCTCGCCCGCGCAGCAGCGCATGTGGTTCCTGAACCGCTTCGACCGCGGGTCGGCGGCGTACACCATCCCGGTCGCGGTGCGGCTGCGCGGCGCGGTGCGGGCCGAGGCGCTGACCCTGGCCATCGCCGACGTGGTGCGGCGGCACGAGGTGCTGCGCACGGTCTACCCGGAGACCGAGACCGGGCCGGTGCAGGTGGTGCTGCCCGCGAGCGCGGTGCCGGAGCCGACCGTTCGCGCGCTGGATGCCGCGGAGCTGCGCGCCGCGCTGACCGCGCTGATCGCCGCCCCCTTCGACGTCACCACCGAGGTGCCGCTGCGGGTCGCGCTCTTCGAGCTCGGCGCCGACGAGTGGGTGCTGGCCATGGCGATCCACCACGTCAGCGCCGACGGCTCCTCGATCGCCCCGCTGACCAGGGATCTCATGGTGGCCTACGCTGCCCGCGCCGCGGGGGCGGAGCCGGGCTGGGCGCCGCTGCCGGTGCAGTACGCCGACTACAGCATCTGGCAGCGCGAGCTGCTCGGCGCCGAGGACGACCCGGGCTCGGTCGCGGCCGCGCAGATCGCGCACTGGCGCAGCGCGCTCGCCGGCCTACCCGAGCAGCTGGAGCTGCCCGCCGACCGGCCGCGGCCGCCGGTGCAGTCGCTCGCGGGCAGCTCGGTGCCGGTGCGGATCCCGGCCGCGACGCACTTGGCGCTGACCGAGCTGGCCAGGGCCGAGGGCGCGACGCTCTTCATGGCGCTGCACACCGCGTTCGCCGTGCTGCTCGCCCGGCTGGCCGGCACCGACGACGTGGCGGTCGGCACGCCGATCGCGGGCCGCGGCGACGCCGTCCTGGACGACCTCATCGGCATGTTCGTGAACACCCTGGTGCTGCGCACCAGGGTGGCGCCGGGCGAGCGCTTCGACGCGGTGCTCGCCAGGCAGCGGGAGAGCGATATCCAGGCCTTCGCCAACGCCGACGTGCCGTTCGAGCGGCTGGTCGAGGTGCTCGACCCGGCCCGCTCGCAGGCCAGGCACCCGCTCTTCCAGGTCGGGCTGTCGTTCCAGAACTTCGGCACCACCGAGTTCGAGCTGCCCGGGCTCACGCTCTCCGGGCTCGACCTGGATATCGAGCTGTCCCAGTTCGACCTGCACCTGGTGGTGAGCGACGCGTACGCGGCCGACGGCGCGCCCGCGGGCATCTCCGGCGTGCTCACCTACGCGACCGCGCTCTTCGACCGGGAGACCGCCGAGCGGCTGGTGGAGCGCTTCCTCCGGCTGCTCGACGCGGTGCTCGCCGACCCCGCGATCCCGGTCGGCGACATCCCGCTGCTCGACGCCGGCGAGCGGCACCGCGCCCACGCCTGGAACGACACCGCGCACCCGGTGCGCTGGACCCGGCTGCACCAGGGCTTCGACGAGCGCGCCGCCGCCACCCCGGCGGCCGTGGCGCTGGCGGGGGAGTTCGGCGAGGTCGGCTACGGCGAGCTGGCGGCCGCGGCGAACCGGGTGGCGCACCTGCTGCGCGCCGAGGGCGTCGGCCCGGAGACGCAGGTGGTGCTGGCGCTGCCGCGCGGCCCCGAGCTGGTCACCGCCATGCTCGGGGTGCTGCGGGCCGGCGGCGCCTTCGTCCCGCTCGACCCCGCGCACCCGGCCGACCGGGTGCGGCACATCCTCGACACCACCCGCCCGGCGGTGCTCATCACCGCGCCCGGGGTGGATCTCCCGGTCGACCCGCGGACCACCGTGCTGACCGTGGCCGACGCCGCGGGGCAGCCCGCCGACCCGCTGCCGCAGGACACCGTGCCGGAGCACCCGGCCTACACCCTCTTCACCTCCGGCTCCACCGGACGGCCCAAGGGCGTGACCGTGCCGCACGGCGCCGCCGCGAACCAGATCGCCTGGCTGGTGGCGGAGTACGGCATCGGCCCCGACGACGGCTACCTGCAGAAGACCGCGCCCACCTTCGACCTCTCCATCTGGGGCTTCTTCGCGCCGCTCGCGGCGGGCGCGCGCATGGTGCTCGCGGCGGAGGGCGGGCAGCGCGACGCCGGGTACATCGCGGAGCTGATCGGCAAGTACGGCGTCACCGTCACCGATTTCGTGCCCTCGCTGCTCGCGGTCTTCGCCCAGCACGCGCGGCCGGAGGAGCTGGCCGGGCTGCGCGACGTCCTCGCCATCGGCGAGGCGCTGCACCCGGAGACGGTGGCGGCGTTCGCGCGGGTGAGCCCGGCCCGGCTGCACAACCTGTACGGCCCCACCGAGGCCGCGGTCTCGATCACCGCGCACCCGGTGACCGAGCGCGACACCGCGGTGGTGCCGATCGGCGCGCCGGAGTGGAACAGCACCGCGCACGTGCTCGACGCGCGGCTGCGGCCGGTGCCGCCCGGTGTGCGCGGCGAGCTCTACCTGGGCGGCGCGCAGCTGGCGCGCGGCTACGCGGGCCGCCCCGAGCTGACCGCAGAGCGCTTCGTCGCCGACCCGTTCGGGGCCGGGACCCGCCTCTACCGCACCGGCGACCTGGTGACCCGGCGCGCCGACGGCGAGCTGGTCTACGCGGGCCGCGCCGACTTCCAGGTCAAGTTCCGCGGCCAGCGCATCGAACTCGGCGAGATCGAGACGGCGCTGCGCGGCGTGCCGGGGGTGGCGCAGGCGGTCGTGCTGGTGGCCGACGGCGACGTGGGCCAGTTCCTGGCCGGGTACGTGGTACCCGCGCCCGGCCGCGACCTCGACGGCGACGCGGTGCGGGATGCGGTGCGCGGCGCGGTCCCCGGGTACATGGTGCCCTCCGTGGTCACCGTGCTGCCGCGGCTCCCGCTCAACCCGTCCGGGAAGCTCGACCGGAAGGCGCTGCCGGTACCGGCTTTCCGGGCGCGGGAGTTCCGCGCGCCGGTGACTCCGGTGGAGGAGACGGTGGCCGGGGTCTTCGCCGAGGTGCTGCGGCTGGAGCGGGTCGGGCTGGACGACGACTTCTTCGAGCTCGGCGGCAACTCGCTGCTCGCCACCCAGGTGGCGGCCCGGCTCGGCGCCGCGCTCGACACCACGCTGCCGGTGCGCGCGCTCTTCGAGGCGGGCAGCGTGGCCGCGCTCGCCGCCAGGGCCGAGCAGCACGCGGGCAGCGGCGGCCGCCCCGCGCTGACCGCGGGGCAGCGCCCCGACCCGGTGCCGCTCTCGCTGGCCCAGCAGCGCATGTGGTTCCTGAACCGCTTCGACCCGGCCGCCGCGGTCTACAACATCCCCATCGCGGTCCGGCTCAGCGGCGACCTCGACACCGCCGCGTTGGCGCTGGCCGTGCGCGACCTGGTCGCCAGGCACGAGGTGCTGCGCACCGTCTACCCGGAGTCCGCCGACGGCCCCGCCCAGCGGGTGCTGCCCGCCGACGCGGCGGTGGGCGGGCTCTACCCGGTGGCGGTGCGCCCCGCCGAGGTGGCGGCGCGGGTGACCGGGATCGTCACCGCCGGTTTCGATGTCACCGCGGAGGTGCCGCTGCGGATCGCGCTCTTCGAGGTGGCGGGGACCGCCGAGTACGTGCTGGTCTTCGTCGCGCACCACATCGCCGCCGACGGCTGGTCGGTGGGGCCGCTGACCCGCGATCTCATGGTCGCGTACGCCGCGCGGTCGGCCGGAGCCGCGCCGGAGTGGGCGCCGCTGCCGGTGCAGTACGCGGACTTCAGCGTCTGGCAGCGGGAGCTGCTCGGCGCCGAGGACGACCCGTCCAGCCTGCTCGCCCAGCAGACCGGGTACTGGCGGGAGGCGCTGGCCGGGCTGCCGGACGAGCTGGCGCTGCCCACCGACCGGCCGCGGCCGAGCGCCGCGCAGTTCGCCGGGGCGAGCCTGGATTTCGAGATCCCCGAGGAGCTGCACCGCGGCCTCCGGCTGCTCGCCGCCGAGCACCACGCCACGCTCTTCATGGTGCTGCAGGCCGGGCTGGCCGTGCTGCTCGCCCAGCTCTCCGGCGGCGACGACATTCCCATCGGCACCCCGGTGGCGGGGCGCGGCGAGGCCGAGCTGGACGACCTCATCGGCATGTTCGTCAATACCCTGGTGCTGCGCACCGCGGTGGCGCCGGAGGAGGGCTTCGGCGCGCTGCTGCACCGGGTGCGGGAGACCGACCTCGCCGCCTTCGCGCACGCCGACGTGCCGTTCGAGCGGCTGGTCGAGGTGCTGGCGCCGCCGCGCTCGCAGGCCAGGCACCCGCTCTTCCAGACCGCGCTGACCCTGGTCAACGCGCCCATGACCGAGTTCGAGCTGCCCGGCCTCCGGGTCACCGGCATCGAACCGCCCGCGCAGCCCGCCAAGTTCGACCTGCAGTGGACGCTGCAGGAGCGGCGCGCCGGGGCGGGCGCGCCCGGTGGCATCGCGGGTTCGGTGATCTACGCGACCGAGCTCTTCGACGCCGATACGGTGCGGGCGTTCACCGAGCGGTTCGTGCGGGTGCTGGCCGCGGCGGTGGCCGATGCCGAGGCGCCGGTCGGCTCGATCGAGCTGCTCGACCCCGCCGAGCGCGCCGACCTGGTGTCCCGGGCCTGCCCCGCGCCACCGGCGCCGCGGCTGCTGCCCGAGCTCTTCACCGCCGGTGCGCCCGCCGCGCACGCGGTGGTCTTCGAGGGGCGCGGCCTGACCTACGCGGAGCTGAACGAGCGCGCGAACCGGCTGGCCCGCCTGCTGATCGCGGCGGGGATCGGCGCCGAGGACGTGGTGGCGCTGGCGATTCCGCGCTCGCTCGAATCGGTGGTCGCGCTCGCGGCAGTATCGAGGACCGGCGCGGCCTTCCTGCCGATCGACTCCAGGAACCCGGTCGACCGCATCGCCTTCATGATCGCCGATTCCGGCGCGCGGATCGGGCTGACCACGAGCGGCGTGCGCGCGGCGCTGCCCGGCACGACCTGGTGGCTGGTGCTGGAGGACCTGGACACCCGGGGCTTCGACGGCGCCCCGGTCACCGACGCCGACCGGCGCGTGCCGCTGCACCCCGACCACCCCGTGCACATCATCTACACCTCGGGCTCCACCGGCCGCCCCAAGGGCGTCGTGGTGAGCCACCGGGCGCTGGCGAACTTCGCCGCGGACCAGGACCGGCGCTTCGCGCTGAGCGCCAGGACCAGGGCGCTGCACTTCGCCTCGCCCTCCTTCGACGCCTCGCTGCTGGAGCTGTTCCTGGCGATCCTGCGCGGCGGGACGCTGGTGGTGGTGCCGCAGAGCGTCTACGGCGGCGGGGAGCTCTCCGAGCTGATCCGCGAGCAGCGGGTGACGCACGCCGTCATCCCGCCCGCGGCGCTCGCCACCTTCGACCCGTCCGGGTTGAACACGCTGCGGGTGGTGATCGCCGGGGGCGAGGCAAGCCCGCCGGAGCTCATCGCCCGCTGGGCGGTGCCGCTGGCCGACGGCACGGTGCGCGCGTACCACAACGGCTACGGCCCCACCGAGACCACGGTGTGCAGCAATACCAGCGCGCCGCTGCTGCCCGGCGCGACGGTGACCATCGGCGGACCGCAGGACGGCACCCAGTCGCTGGTGCTGAACGCGCGGCTGCAACCGGTGCCGGTCGGCGTCTCCGGCGAGCTGTACATCGGCGGGGTGCAGCTGGCCCGCGGCTACCACGCGCGGCCCGGGCTCACCGCCGACCGCTTCGTCGCCAACCCGTACCGGAGCGGCGAGCGCATGTACCGCACCGGCGACGTGGTGCGCTGGACCCGCTCCGGCGAGGTCGAGTACGTGGGCCGCTCGGACTTCCAGGTGAAGATCCGCGGTTTCCGGATCGAGCTGGGCGAGATCGATGCCGCGCTGGCCGCGCACCCGAGCGTGGACTTCGCGGTCACCATCGGCCACCGCGGCGAGTCCGGGGTCGCGAACCTGGTCTCCTACGTCGTCGCCGCGCGCGGCCGCACCGTCGACACCGGCGAGCTGACCGCGCACCTGCGCGAGACGCTGCCCGGCTACATGGTCCCGGCCGCCGTCATGGTGCTGGACCGGCTGCCGCTGACCACCGTCGGCAAGCTGGACCGGAAGGCGCTGCCCGCCCCGGTCTTCCGCTCCGAGGTCGCGTTCCGCGCCCCGCGCACGCCGATCGAGCAGACCGTCGCCGATGTCTTCGGCCGGGTGCTCGGCGTCGAGCGGGTCGGGCTGGACGACGACTTCTTCGCGCTCGGCGGCAACTCGCTGCTCGCCACCCGGGTGGCCGCCCGGATCGGCGCCGCGCTGAACTCCCGGGTGCTGGTCCGCACGCTCTTCGAGGCCGCGACCGTCGCGGAGCTGGCCGCGGTGCTGGAGCGGGCGGCGGGAACGGGTGCCCGCCCCGCCCTGGTCGCGCGGGAGCGGCCGGAGCGGATTCCGCTCTCGCTCGCGCAGCAGCGCATGTGGTTCCTGAACCGCTACGACCCCGAGTCCGCGGTGTACAACGTGCCGATCGCGGTCCGGCTGACCGGCGAGCTCGATATCGCCGCGCTCGAGGCCGCGATCACCGACCTGCTGCGGCGGCACGAGGTGCTGCGCACCGTGTACCCGGAGACCGCGGAGGGCCCGGTGCAGCGGGTGCTCGAGGTCGAGCGGGCGATCGGCGCCGGGCTGCCGGTGTCGGAGGTGGCGCCCGACGAGCTGCCCGCCCGGGTGGCGGCCGCGGTCACCGCCGGCTTCGACGTGACGGCGGAGGTGCCGCTGCGGGTGGCGCTCTTCCGGATCACCGGCGCGGACGAGTTCGTGCTGGTCTTCGTGGCACACCACATCGCCGCCGACGGCTGGTCGGTGGGGCCGCTCACCCGTGACGTCATGGTGGCGTACGCGGCAAGGGCGGCCGGGACGGCGCCGGAGTGGACGCCGCTGCCGGTGCAGTACGCGGATTACAGCCTCTGGCAGCGGGCGCTGCTCGGCGCCGAGAGCGACCCGTCGAGCCCGGCCGCGGTGCAGACCGGGTACTGGCGGAGCGCGCTGGCCGGGCTGCCGGTCGAGCTGGAGCTGCCGCTGGACCGGCCGCGCCCGGAGGCCGCCGGCTTCGCCGGGGCCGGGCACACCGTCGTCATCGACGCCGAGCTGCACCGCGCGCTGCTCGACCTCGCCGCCGGCCACGGCGCGACGCTCTTCATGGTCGCCCAAGCCGCGCTCGCGGTGCTGCTCGCGCGGCTCTCCGGCAGCGGCGATATCGCCATCGGCACGCCGGTGGCCGGGCGCGGCGAGGCCGAGCTGGACGATCTGATCGGCATGTTCGTCAATACCCTGGTGCTGCGCACCCCGGTGGCCGGGCGGGACTCCTTCGAGGCCGTGCTGCGCCGGGTCAGGGACACCGACCTGGCGGCCTTCGCGCACGCCGACGTGCCCTTCGAGCGGCTGGTGGAGGTGCTCGACCCGCCGCGCTCGCAGGCCAGGCACCCGCTCTTCCAGGTCGCGCTCTCGCTGGCCGACCTGCCCGCCGCGGAGTTCGCGCTGCCCGGGCTGACCATCGCCGGGCTGGCGGCGGATGCCCACGTCGCCAAGTTCGACCTGCACTGGAACCTCACCGAGCTGCCCGGCACCGGTGGCATCGCGCTCGGCATCAACTACGCCACCGACCTCTTCGACGCCGCCACCGTCGCCACCTTCGCCGAGCGGTACCTGCGGGTGCTGCGCGCCGTCGTCGCCGACGCCGGCGCGCCGACCGGCGATATCGACCTGCTCGACGACCGCGACCGCGCGCTGCTCACCGAGGCCGCCGCGGCCCCGGCCGACCCGTGCGGCACCCTGCCCGAGCTCTTCGCCGCCGCGGTGGCGGCGCACGGGCAGGCACCGGCGGTGAGCCTCGGCGCCGAGACGCTGACCTACGCCGACCTGGACCGGCGCTCCACCGTGCTGGCCCGGCGGCTCGTCGCCGCGGGCGCGGGCCCGGAGACACTGGTCGCGGTGCTCCTCCCGCGCTCGCCGGAGCTGGTGGTCGCGCTGCTCGCGGTGCTCAAGGCCGGCGCGGGGTACGTGCCGATCGACCCGGCCTACCCGGCCGAGCGCATCGCCTACGTCCTCGCCGACGCGCGCCCGGCGAGCGTCGTAATAGCCCCCGGCGCCGAGGTCGAGCTGCCGCCCGGGCTGCCGGTGATCGAGGCCGCCGGCTCGGACGAGGGCGACGCCGAGCCGTTCACCGGCCCCGCACCGCACCCGGACAGCACCGCGTACGTCATCTACACCTCCGGCTCCACCGGCCGCCCCAAGGGCGTGGCGGTGCCGCACCGGAATGTGCTCCGGCTGCTGGCGAATACCGCCGGGGAGTTCGGCTTCGGCCCGGACGACGTCTGGACCCTGTTCCACTCCTTCGCCTTCGACTTCTCGGTCTGGGAGCTGTGGGGCGCGCTGGCCTTCGGCGGCGAGCTGGTCGTGGTCGACCAGGCCACCGCGCGCTCGCCGGAGCAGTTCCTGGAGCTGCTGCGCGCGAAGCGGGTGACGGTGCTCAACCAGACGCCGTCCGCCTTCTACCAGCTCGCCGAGGCCGAGCGGGCGAGCGAGGGGCCGCTCGCCCTGCGCTCCGTGATCTTCGGCGGCGAGGCGCTGGAGCCGCGCCGCCTGGCCGGGTGGGTCGCCAGGCACGGCGACCGCGCGCCGCGGCTGGTGAACATGTACGGCATCACCGAGACCACCGTGCACGTCACCCACCGCCCGCTCGACGCCGCCACCGTCGTGGCCGGCGCGGGCAGCGTCGTCGGCCGGGCCATCCCCGGCCTGGACGTGCGGCTGCTCGACGACCGGCTGCGGCCGGTGCCGATCGGGGTCGCGGGGGAGATGTACGTCGGCGGCGGCCAGCTCGCCCGCGGCTACCTGGGCCGCCCCGGCCTCACCGCCGCCCGCTTCGTCGCCGGGCCGGACGGCACCCGCCGGTACCGCTCCGGCGACCGCGCCCGCTGGACCGGGGCCGGTGAGCTGGAGTACCTCGGCCGCGCCGACGACCAGGTCAAGGTGCGCGGCTTCCGCATCGAGCCGGGCGAGATCGAGGCGGCGCTGCTGGCGCAGGACGGGGTCGCGCAGGCCGCGGTGGTGGTGCGCACCGACCAGCCGGGCGACGCCAGGATTGTGGCCTACGTGGTCGCCGCCGCCGTCGACCCGGGCGCCCTGCGCACCGGCCTCGCCGAGCTGCTGCCCGGCTACATGATCCCCTCGGCCTTCGTCCCGGTCGACGCGATTCCGCTCACCGTCAACGGCAAGCTCGACCGCCGCGCCCTGCCCGCCCCGAGCTACGCCACCCGCGAGTTCCGGGCCCCCGCCACCCCGGCCGAGGAGACCGTGGCCGCGGTCTTCGCCGAGGTGCTCGGCGCCGAGCGGGTCGGCGCCGACGACGACTTCTTCGAGCTGGGCGGCAACTCCCTGATCGCCACCCGGGTCGTCACCCGGCTGCGCGAGCGCACCGGAACGGAGGTGCGGGTCGCGGTGTTCTTCGACGACCCGACCGTGGCGGGGCTCGCGGCCCGGCTGGCCGCGGCCGACTCCGGCGACGAGGCCGCCATGGGCGTCCTGCTGCCGATCCGCCGCACCGGCGGCGAGCCACCGCTCTTCTGCTTCCACCCCTACACCGGCCTGGCCTGGAGCTTCGCCGGGCTCACCCGCTTCCTCCGCGCCGACCAGCCGGTCTTCGGGTTGCAGACCCCCGCGCTGACCGAGGACGACTGGCACCCGGACTCGATCGACGACTTCGTCACCCGGTACCTCACGGAGATCAGGAAGGTGCAGCCGGAGGGGCCGTACCGGCTGCTCGGCTGGTCGATCGGCGGGGTGCTCGCGCACGCCGCCGCAGTGCGGCTGCAGCGGGAGGGCGCCGAGGTCGAGCTGCTCGCCGTGCTCGACGGCACGCCCGCGGTGGACTTCGCCGACTTCCGGCGCGCGGTGCGCGCGGCCTTCGCCGAGGTCGGGATCGCGCCGGAGGCGCTGCCACCCGAGGCGGACCTGGGCGACCTCAGCGATCAGGCGCTGGCGGCGCTGGCCGCGGCGATCCCCGCCGAGCTGGCGGCGCTCGACGCCGCCCGGCTGCGCCGCATCTACCGCGGCGCCATGAGCGTGGTCGAGCTGGCCGGCCGGTACGACCCCGGCGTCTTCCGCGGCCGGATCGAGTTCTTCCGCGCCACCCGGCTGGATCCCGGCGGCGTGCTCGTCGACCCCGCCGACTGGCAGCCCCACACCGACACCCCCGTCGCCGACCACCCCGTCGACACCTCGCACCTGCTCATGACCACCCCGGAGGCGCTCGCCCGCATCGCACCCCGATTGACCGAGATCCTCGATAAATAGCGCCACGCCCGGCGCTGTGAACTGCATCTCGCGCGGCATCCTTGCGATGCTGTGCGGATGCCCTGCACCCTGGAGTGCGTAGCGTCCGCCATCTGGGCCGAGTGCCCGGAGCGCGGCTTCCCCGTGGAGCCCGCGCCGCGCGGACGCCGCTCGGCTGTGCCCGCATCGGTAACGGACCATGTGTCACCATTCGATGCTTGTTCTGGGGGCCAGTCGGTAATGACAGGGGAGCGGACGATCGGTGGGTGTGACGTGCTGGCTGGTGGGCGACGACGGGGAGACGGGGCTGTCGGGGTGAGCTGGGAATGACCAGTGCCGCCCGGCCGAGGGCTGCGCGCACCCGCAGGTCGCGCCTCGTCTCGCTGCCCCAGCTGATGACCTCGGCGGTGGAGGCGAATCCGGACGGCACCGCGGTGGTGTTCGCCGGCGCGGACGAGACCTACGGCAGCCTCGGCTACGCCGAGCTGGACGAGCGCTCCAACCGGCTCGCCCGGCTGTTGCTGGAGCGCGGGGTGGGGCCGGGTGATCTGGTGGCGGTCGGCATTCCGCGCTCGCTGGAGTCGGTGCTCGCGGTGTGGGCGGTGGCCAAGACCGGGGCCGGGTTCGTCCCGGTGGATCCCCGCTACCCGCGGGAGCGGGTGGCCTACATGGTGCGCGATTCCGGCGCGGTGCTCGGGCTCGCGGTGGGCGCGGTCCGCGCCGAGCTGCCCGAAGCCGTCGACTGGATCGCCATCGACGCCGACCTGGATCTGGAGGCGTGGTCGCCGGAGCGGGTCACCACACTGGACCGGCGCCGGGCGCTGCGCCCGGACGACGCCGCCTACGTCATCTACACCTCCGGCTCGACCGGGCTGCCCAAGGGCGTCGTCGTCACCCAGGCCGGGCTGAAGAGCTTCTGCGACGAGCAGCGCGACCGGTACCGGGTCGACAGCGATTCCCGCGCACTGCATTTCGCCTCGCCCTCGTTCGACGCCTCGGTGCTGGAGCTGCTGCTCGCGCTGGGCGGCGCGGCCGCGCTGGTCGTGGTCGACCCGGCGATCTTCGGCGGCGACGAGCTGGCCCGGCTGCTGCGCCGGGAGCGCGCCACCCACGCCTTCATCACCCCGGCCGTGCTCGCCTCGCTGGACCCCACCGGCCTGGACGAGCTGCGCGTCGTGGTCGCCGGCGGTGAGGCGTGCCCGCCGGAGCTGGTGCGGCGCTGGGCCTTCGGTGGCCGCGAGTTCTACAACGGCTACGGCCCCACCGAGACCACCATCATGACCAATATCAGCGACCCGCTGGTGCCCGGCGAGCCGGTGACGATCGGCAGGCCGATCCGCAATATCAGCGAGTTCGTGCTGGACGAGCGGCTCGGCCCGGTGCCGGACGGCGTGGTCGGCGAGCTCTACATCACCGGCGCGCAGCTGGCCCGCGGCTACCACGCGCGCTCCGCGCTCACCGCCGCGCGCTTCGTGGCGAATCCGTTCGAGGAGAACGGCTCCCGGCTCTACCGCACCGGTGACCTGGTGCGCAGGCTGCCAACGGGTGAGATCGAGTATTTGGGCCGCAACGACTTCCAGGTGAAGATCCGCGGCTTCCGGATCGAGCTCGGCGAGATCGACGCGGTGCTCGCCGCGCACGAGGATCTCGACTTCGCGGTCACTGTCGGCCACGAACTCGACAGCGGCGCCACGATTCTCGTCTCCTACGTGCACGCCGCCGGCGGCGCCGCGGTCGACACCGCCGCGCTCACCGAGCTGGCCGAGGCGCGGCTCCCGGCGCACATGGTGCCGACCGCGATCATGGTGCTCGACACCATCCCGCTCACCCCGGTCGGCAAGCTGGACCGCCGCGCGCTGCCCGAGCCGGTGCTCGACCACAAGACCTACCGCGCGCCGGAGACCCCGGTGCAGCTCGCCATCGCCGAGGTGCTGGCCGAGGTGCTCGGCACCGAGCAGGTCGGGCTGGACGACGACTTCTTCGCGCTCGGCGGCGACAGCATCACCGCCATCCAGGTGGTGTCGCGGGCCCGTGCCCGCGGCGTCGTCTTCACCCCGCGCGAGGTCTTCGAGAGCCGGACGCTGGAGGCGCTGGCCGGGCGGGCGCACACCGCCGAGCCGGAGGCGGCCGAGGCGGAGCCGGCGCTCGCGCCGGTGCCGGAGGCCGAGCGGGAGCGGCTGGCGCAGCGGTACCCCGCGCTGGCCGAGGTCTGGCCGCTGACCCCGCTGCAGTCCGGCATGCTCTTCCACGCGCTGCTCGCCGAGACCTCGATCGACGCGTACATGACCCAGTTCGTGATCGACCTGGGTGGCCGGGTGGATGCCCAGCGGCTGCGCGGCGCGGCCGCCGCCGTGCTGGAGCGCCACGACAACCTGCGGGTCGCCTTCGCCGAGGACGCGGCGGGCAACCCGGTGCAGGTGGTCATGGACCGGGTCGAGCTGCCCTGGCGGAGCGTCGATCTCGCGCACCTGGACGCCGACACCGCCGCGCTGGAGACCGATCGCCTGCTCGCCGCCGACCTGGCCGAGCGCTTCGACATGCGCCGCCCGCCGCTGCTCCGCTTCGCGCTCGTCCGCACCGCGCCGGATGCCTGGCGGCTGCTGGTGACCGCGCACCACATCCTGATCGACGGCTGGTCCATGCCGCTGCTCATGCGCGACCTGCTCGGCGTCTACGCGCTCGGCGCCGCCGCCGCGCTGCCGCCGGTGCGCTCGTACCGGGCGTACCTGGCCTGGCTGGCGCACCGCGACCAGGGCGAGTCCATCGATGCCTGGCGCACGGCGCTGGCCGGCTTCGACGAGCCGACGCCGCTCGCCCCCGCCCGCCGCGGCCGCGAGCTGGCCGAGGGCATCGGCGAGCTCGGCTTCGCGCTGAGCGCCGAGCAGACCGCCGGGCTGGCCCTGCTGGCGAGCGAGGTCGGGGTCACGGTGAACACCGTGGTGCAGGCGGCGTGGGGGCTGCTCGTCGCCCGCTCGGTGGACCGTGACGACGTGGTCTTCGGCGCCACGGTCTCCGGCCGTCCGCCGCAGCTGCCCGGCGTGGAGTCCATGGTCGGGCTGTTCCTGAACGCCATTCCGGTGCGGGTGCGGCTCGGCGCGGACAGCACGCTGACCGAGGTGCTCCGTGCCCTGCAGGCCGAGCAGGCCGGGTTGCTCGAGCACCACTACGTGGGGTTGAGCGAGATCCAGGCGGCGGCCGGGGTGCCCGACCTCTTCGACTCGCTGCTGGTCTTCGAGTCCTTCCCGGTGGACGCCGCCGCGCTCACCGCGGCCGCCGACGCACTCGACGGCATGACCATCACCGGCGCGACCGGGGTGAACGGCTCGCACTACCCGCTCACCGTCATGGTGGTGCCGGACCGGCAGTGGCAGCTACAGATCAAGTACCTGCGCGAGGTCTTCGACGACGAGCAGGTGCGGGTGCTCGCCGACCGCTTCACCGCGCTGCTGGCCCGGTTCGTGGCCGAGCCGGGCGCGCGGGTCGCCGAGATCGACGTGCTCACCGACGCCGAGCGCGCGGTGCTGGCGCGCGTGAACGACACCGCCGCACCGGAATTCGCGGACGAGGCCACGCTCCTCTCGCTCTTCGACGCGCAGGTGGCCCGCACGCCGGACGCCGCCGCCGTGCTCGCGGACGGGGAGACGCTGACCTACCGGGAACTCGACACCCGCGCCCGCGCGCTGGCCGGGTACCTGGCCGGGCGCGGCGTCGGCCCGGAGTCGCTGGTCGCGGTGGCCATGCGGCGCTCGGTGCAGCTGGTGGTGGCGGTCTACGCCGTGCTGCGCACCGGCGCCGGGTACGTGCCGATCGATCCGGACCACCCGGTCGAGCGCAGCGAGTACGTGCTCGGCAGCGCCGGGCCCGCGCTGGTGCTGACCACCGCGCGGGACGGCTTCGCCACGGCGGCGGATGTCCCCGTTGTGGCGGTCGAAGATATTGTTGGACAGGCTTTTACGGGTGTCGCCCCGCGGCCGGGCAATGTCGCGTACGTGATCTACACCTCCGGGTCCACCGGGCGGCCGAAGGGTGTGGTGATCACCCACCGGCAGATGGCGAACCAGTTCCGGTGGGCGCAGCGGGAGTACCCGCACGGGCCGGGCGATGTGGTGCTGTTCAAGACGCCGGTCACCTTCGATATCTCGACGTGGGAGCTGTTCTGGCCGCTGCAGACCGGCGCGGCGATCGTGGTGGCGGAGCCGGAGGGGCATCGGGATCCGGCGTACCTGGCGCGGGTGCTGGCCGAGCGGGCGGTGACGGCGGTGCACTTCGTGCCGTCCATGCTGGAGGCATTCCTGGACGCGGTGCCCGAGGTGGCGCTGCCCGCGCTGCGCTTCGTCTTCGCCGCCGGTGAGGCGCTCTCGCGGGAGACGGCGGCGCGCGCCGCCGCGCTGCTGCCGGGGGTCCGGGTGGACAACTGGTACGGCCCCGCCGAGGCGACCGTGGTGAGCGCCTTCCCCGCCGCCGAGGCGCGCGGGGGGACGAGTGTGCCGATCGGGGCGCCGGTCGCCAATACCGTTGTGGCGGTGCTGGATCGGCAGCTGGTACCGGTTCCGGTCGGGGCGGCCGGTGAGCTGTACGTCTCCGGCGTGCAGCTGGCCCGCGGGTACGCGGCCGCGCCCGCGCTGACCGCCGAGCGCTTCGTCGCGGGGCCGGACGGGACACGGCTGTACCGGACCGGTGACGTGGTGCGCTGGGTACCCGCCGGTCGGCGCTTGGCGCTGGAGTACCTGGGCCGCAGTGACTTCCAGGTGAAGCTGCGCGGCCAGCGCGTCGAGCTGGGGGAGATCGAGAGCGTGCTGCTCGCGCACCCCGCGGTGCAGCGGGCCGCGGTGCAGCTGGTGCGCGGTGGCACGGGGGACCGGCTGGTGGGGTACGTGGTCCCCGCGGCGGAGTTCGCGGAGGCGGAGTTGCTCGCGCATGTGCGCGCGGGCGTGCCGTCGTACATGGTCCCCTCGGCGCTGGTGGTGCTGGATTCCTTCCCGCTCAACCCCAGCGGCAAGCTGGACCGCCGCGCCCTTCCGGTGCCGGAGGCGGCGGCGCGCGCCTACCGCGAGCCGGCCACCGAGGCCGAGCGGGCGGTGGCGTCGGTCTTCGCCGAGGTGCTCGGGCTCGAGCGGGCCGGCGCGGACGACGACTTCTTCGAGCTGGGCGGCAACTCGCTCGTCGCGACCAGGGTCGCGGCCCGGCTGGGTGCGCTGACCGGCGCCAGGGTGCCGGTGCGCACGGTGTTCGAGCGGAGCACGGTCGCCGGGCTCGCCGCGGCGCTGCCGAGTGCCGCCGCGAGCGAACGGCTTCCGCTGGTCGCGGGGGTGCGCCCGCCGCGGGTGCCGCTCTCGCTCGCGCAGCAGCGCATGTGGTTCCTGAACCGCCTCGACCCGGAGTCGGCGGTCAACAACCTGCCGGTCGCGGTCCGGCTCACCGGCACCCTGGACACCGCCGCCCTGGCCCGCGCCGTGGCCGATGTGGTGGCCAGGCACGAGACGCTGCGCACCGTCTACCCGGCCGATGCCGACGGCATCCCGCACCAGGTGGTGCTCCCGGTCGACCGGGTCGTCCCGGCGCTGGCCCCGATCCCCGCCGAGCGCCTGGACGAGCAGCTCGCCGCGGTGCTCGGCGCCGGCTTCGACGTGACCGTCGACCCGCCCTTCCGCGCGGCCCTGCTGGAGCAGGGCCCCGGCGCGTACGTGCTGGCCTTCGTGGCGCACCACATCAGCGCCGACGGCTGGTCCATGGGCCCGCTGACCCGCGACATCATGCTCGCCTACGCGGCCCGCGCGGCCGGGCAGCCGCCCGCCTGGACGCCGCTGCCGGTGCAGTACGCCGACTTCAGCCTGTGGCAGCGCGCGGTCCTCGGGTCCGAGGACGACCCGGAGAGCCTGCTCGCCGCCCAGGCGGCGTACTGGCGCGACCGGCTCGCCGGGCTCCCCGCCGAGCTCGCGCTCCCCGCCGACCGCCCGCGCCCGGCCACCCAGTCCTTCGCGGGCGGGCAGCACGGGTTCGTGATCGACCCCGCCCTGCACACCGCGCTCACCGAGCTGGCCCGCGCGCACAACACCACCCTGTTCATGGTGCTGCACGCCGCGCTCGCGGCGCTGCTCGCCCGGCTCTCGAACAGCACCGACATCGTGGTCGGCACCCCGGTCGCCGGGCGCGGCGAGGCCGAGCTGGACGACGTCATCGGCATGTTCGTCAACACCCTCGTCCTGCGCACCGAGATCACCCCCGGCGCGGGCTTCGACACCCTGCTCGCGCAGACCAGGGACCACGACCTGGCGGCCTTCGCGCACGCCGACATCCCCTTCGAGCGGCTGGTCGAGATCCTCGACCCCGAGCGCTCCACCGCCAGGCACCCGCTCTTCCAGGTGATGATCTCGCTGCAGAACCTGCCCGCCACCAGCCTGGAGCTGCCCGAGCTGCGGGCGGAGGCGGTCGACTTCGCCATCGACACCGCCAAGTTCGACCTCATGCTGGCGCTGCGCGAGACGGGCGAGCACGGCATCGCCGCCGAGTTCTCCTACGCCCGCGACCTCTTCGACACGGCGACCGTCGCCGGTTTCGCCGAGCGCTACGTCCGGCTGCTCACCGGCATCGCCGCCGATTCGGCCGCGCCGGTCGGCGATATCCCGTTGCTCTCCGCCACCGAGGTGGCGAACCTGCCGCACACCGCGGAGCCGCACGACCTGGGCCCGGCCCCGCTGCTCCCCGAGCTCTTCACCGAGCAGGCCAGCCGCACCCCCGACGCCATCGCACTGGTCGACCCGGACGGCGGCACCCTCACCTACGCCGAGTTCGGCGCGCAGGTGCACCGCCTGGCCCGCCGCCTCGCCGAGTCGGGCGTCGGCCCGGAGACGCTGGTCGCGCTCGGGCTGCGGCGCTCGGTGCGGCTCGTGGTCGCCGCGTACGCGGTGCTCGCGGCCGGTGGCGGCTACGTCCCGCTCGACCCGGACCAGCCCGCCGACCGCATCGCCCACATTCTGGACACCGCCGCCCCGGTCCTGGTCCTCACCGCCGACGGCTTCGACGCGGGCGCGCACCCCGCGCTCGACCTCGGCGCCGCCGACCTCTCCGGCTACCCGGACACCCCGCTCACCGACGCCGACCGCCGTGCCCCGCTGCGCCCGCACAACCCGGCGTACGTCATCTTCACCTCCGGCTCCACCGGCCGCCCCAAGGGCGTCGCGGTGCCGCACGCCGCCGCGGTGAACCAGATCTGCTGGATCACCGCCGAGTACGGCATCGGCCCGGACGACGTGGTGCTCTTCAAGACCCCGGCCACCTTCGACGTCTCGGTGTGGGAGCTGTTCGGCCCGCTCAGCGTCGGCGGCCGGATGGTGGTCGCGAGCCCGGACGGCCACCGCGACCCCCGCTACCTGGCCGAGGTGATCGCCGAGCAGCGCGTCACCATGACCTCCTTCGTGCCGTCCATGCTGAGCGTCTTCGCCGCGAGCGCCGACCCGGCGACGCTCACCTCGCTGCGGGCGCTGCTGCTCGCGGGCGAGGCGCTGACCGGCGCCGTCGTCGACGCGGTCCGCCGGCTCACCCCGGCGGCGCTCCACAACCTGTACGGCCCCACCGAGTTCACCGTGCACGCCACGCACACCCCGGTCCCGGCCGAGGTGCCGGGCGCGGTGCCGATCGGCGCGCCGGTCTGGAACGCCGCCGCCTACGTGCTCGACGCCAGGCTGCACCCGGTGCCCGCGGGGGTGGCGGGGGAGCTGTACCTGGCGGGCGCGCAGGTGGTGCGCGGCTACGCGGGCCGCCCCGACCTCACGGCCGACCGCTTCGTCGCCGACCCCTTCGGCCCGGCCGGCGGCCGCATGTACCGCACCGGCGACCTGGTGCGCCGCGGCCCCGACGCCGCCCTGACCTACCTGGGCCGCACCGACTTCCAGGTGAAGCTGCGCGGCCTGCGCATCGAGCTTCAGGAGATCGAGGCCGCGCTCACCGCGCACCCGGAGGTCACCCAGGCCGTCGTGGTGCTGCACACCGACCCGCACACCGGTGACCGCCTCGTCGGCTACGTGGTCCCCGCCGCGGCCGACCCGGCGGCGCTGCGCGAGCACCTCGGCACCCGGCTGCCCGGCTACATGGTGCCCGCCGCGCTGGTCCCGCTGGACGCCATGCCGCTGAACCCCAGCGGCAAGCTGGATCGGAAAGCCCTGCCGGAGCCGGTCTTCGAGAAGGCGGCCTTCCGCGCCCCGGTCACCCCGGTGGAGCAGATCGTGGCCGGGGTCTTCGCCGAGGTGCTCGGCACCGAGCGGCGGATCGGCCTGGACGACGACTTCTTCGGCCTCGGCGGCAACTCGCTGCTCGCCACCCAGGTCGTGGCCCGGATCGGGGCGGCGCTGAACGCGCACCTCCCGGTCCGGGTGCTCTTCGAGATCGCCACCGTCGGCGGGCTGGCGGCCCGCGCCGAGCAGGCCGCGGGCGGCGGCGCCCGGCCGCCGCTCACCGCCGGGCCGCGCCCCGCGCACATCCCGCTCTCGCCCGCGCAGCAGCGCATGTGGTTCCTGAACCGCTTCGACAGCGGCTCGGCCGCCTACACCATCCCGGTCGCGGTCCGGCTGCGCGGCGCGCTGGACACCGCCGCCCTGCGCGCGGCCATCGCGGATGTGGTGGAGCGGCACGAGATCCTGCGCACCGTCTACCCGGAGACCCCCGAGGGCCCGGCCCAGGTCATCCTGGCGCCGGAGCAGGCGGCGCCGAAGCTGCGCATCCGCCCGCTCACCCCCGGCGCAATCCCCGGCGCCCTCGCCGAACTCGTCACCACCGCCTTCGACGTCACCGCCGAGGTCCCGCTGCGGGTGGTGCTCTTCGAGCTCGCCCCGGACGACTTCGTGCTCGCCATGGCGATCCACCACGTCTCCGGCGACGGCGCCTCGGTGGCGCCGCTCACCCGCGACCTCATGATCGCCTACGCCGCCCGGACCAGCGGGGAGGCGCCCGGCTGGGCGCCGCTGCCGGTGCAGTACGCCGACTACAGCATCTGGCAGCGCGACCTGCTCGGCGCCGAGGACGACCCGGAATCGCTCGCCGCCGAGCAGCTCGCGCACTGGACCCGCACCCTCGCCGGGCTGCCGGACCAGCTGGAGCTGCCCACCGACCGCCCGCGCCCGGCGGTGCGCTCCTACGCCGGCGGCATCGTCCCGGTCGAGATCGACGCCGAGACCCACGCCGCCCTCGCCGACCTGGCCCGCGAGCAGGGCGCCACCCTCTTCATGGTGGTGCACACCGCGCTCGTGGTGCTGCTGGCCCGGCTCGCCGCCACCGACGACGTGGTGATCGGCACCCCGATCGCGGGCCGCGCCGAGCCCGGGCTGGACGACCTCATCGGCATGTTCGTGAACACCCTGGTGCTGCGCTCCCGGATCGCCCCGCACGAGCGCTTCACCGAGCTGCTCACCCGGCAGCGCGCCACCGACATCCAGGCCTTCGCGCACGCCGACGTGCCCTTCGAGCGGCTGGTCGAGGTGCTGAACCCGGCCCGCTCGCCGGGCAGGCACCCGCTGTTCCAGGTCGGGCTCTCGTTCCAGAACTTCGCCGCCGCCGAGCTGGAGCTGCCCGGGCTGAGCCTCTCCGGGGTGGAGATCGACACCGCGCTCTCGCAGTTCGACCTGCACCTCATCGTCGGCGACAACTACGGCGCCGACGGCGTGCCCACCGGCATCGTCGGCGGCCTCACCTACGCCACCGACCTCTTCGACCGGGCGACCGCGGCCGAGTTCGTGGCCCGGCTGGGCCGGGTGCTGCGCGCGATCGTCGGCGACCCCGCCGCGATCGTCGGCGACATCCCGCTCACCGGCACCGCCGAATCCGAACGGCTGCTGCGCGAGTGGAACTCGACCGCGCACCCGGTGCGCTGGGAGCTGCTGCACCAGGGCTTCGAGGAGCAGGTGCGGGCCACGCCGGACGCCGTCGCGCTGGTCGCCGCGGACGCGCGGCTGACCTACGCGGAGCTCTCCGCGCGGGTCGAGCGGCTGGCCCGGGTGCTCGTGGCGCGCGGGGTCGGGCCGGAGGTGCCGGTGGCGCTGGCGCTGCCGCGCGGGGTCGAGCTGGTGATCGGGATGTACGCGGTGCTGCGCGCGGGCGGCGCCTTCGTGCCCATCGACCCCGGCCACCCGGCCGAGCGGATCGGCCACATCCTGGATACCGCCCGCCCCGCCGTGGTGCTCATCTCCGCCGGCACCGGGTTCCCGCTCCAGGTCGAGTCGCCGCTGGTGGTGCAGGAGCTGGACGGCGAGCCGGGCTTCGACGGCCCGCTGCCGGTGCCCGCGCCGGACAACCCGGCCTACATCCTCTTCACCTCCGGCTCCACCGGCCGCCCCAAGGGCGTGACCATCACGCACCGGGCGGTCGCCAACCAGATCGCCTGGATGGCCGAGTACTACGGCTTCGGGCCGGACGACGTCTACCTGCAGAAGACCGCCTCCACCTTCGACGTCTCGATCTGGGGGTACTTCCTGCCGCCCGCCCGCGGCGCCCGGCTGGTGCTGGCCGCCGACGGCGCCCAGCGCGACCCGAGGCAGATCGCCGAGCTGGTGCGCGCGCACCGGGTGACCCGCACCGATTTCGTGCCCTCCATGCTGAATGTCTTCGCGCAGTACGCCGCCCGCGCGGAGCTCGCGACGCTGCGCGACGTCTTCGTGATCGGCGAGGCGCTGCCGCCGGAGACGGTGAGCGCGCTGGCCAAGGTCTCCGACGCCGCCGTGCACAATGTGTACGGCCCCACCGAGGCCGCGGTCTCGGTGACGTACCACGAGGTCACCGCCGCCGACACCGCCGTGGTGCCGATCGGTACCCCGGAGTGGAACTGCACCGTCTACGTGCTGGATTCGCGGTTGCGGCCGGTTCCGGCCGGAGTCTCCGGCGAGCTGTACCTGGGCGGGGTACAACTGGCGCGCGGCTACGTCCGGCGCCCCGACCTCACCTCGGATCGCTTCGTGGCCGACCCGTTCGGCCCGCCCGGATCCCGCCTCTACCGCACCGGTGACGTGGTGTCCTGGCGGGCCGACGGCGTGCTCGTCTACGGCGGCCGGGTCGACTTCCAGGTCAAGTTCCGCGGCCAGCGCATCGAGCTGGGCGAGATCGAGACGGCGCTGCTCGGCGTGGCCGGCGTCGCGCAGGCGGCGGTGCTGGTGGCGGCGGGCGCCACCGGCGAGTTCCTGGCCGGGTACGTGATGCCGGCGCCCGGCGCCGAACTCGACCCCGACGCGGTGCGGGCCGGCGTCACCGCGGCGCTGCCCGGGTACATGGTGCCCGCGGTGGTCACCGTGCTGCCCGAGTTCCCGCTGAACACCTCCGGCAAGCTGGACCGCAAGGCGCTGCCGGTGCCGGAGTTCCGCTCCCGCGGCTTCCGCGCCCCCGCCACCCCGATCGAGGAGATCGTGGCCGGGGTCTTCGCCGAGGTGCTCGGCATGGAGCGGGTCGGCGCGGACGACGACTTCTTCGCGCTCGGCGGCAACTCGCTGCTCGCCACCCAGGTGGTGGCCAGGATCGGCGCCGCGCTGGACGCGACCGTCCCGGTGCGCGCCATCTTCGAGGCGGGCAGCGTGGCCGCGCTGGCCGCGCGGGCCGAGCAGCACGCCGGCTCCGGCGCGCGGCCGCCGCTGGTCGCGGTGGAGCGGCCGGAGCGGCTGCCGCTCTCGCTGGCGCAGCAGCGCATGTGGTTCCTGAACCAGTACGACCCCGGCTCGGCGGTCTACAACATCCCGATCGCGGTCCGGCTCACCGGCGCGCTCGACGTGCCCGCGCTGGAGCAGGCCGTTGCCGACCTGGTCGGCAGGCACGAGGTGCTGCGCACGCGGTACCCGCGCACCGACGACGGGCCGGTGCAGGAGGTGGTCTCGGTGCGCGAGGCGTTCGACGGCCTCTCCGCGGAGCTGGTCACCGTCGACGACCTGCTGCCCTGCGTGGAAGCGGTGCTCACCGAGGGCTTCGACGTCACCACCGAGGTGCCGGTGCGGGTCGAGCTCTTCCGGATCGTCGGCACCGACGAGCACGTGCTGGTCTTCGTCGCACACCACATCGCCGCCGACGGCTGGTCGGTCGGGCCGCTGACCAGGGATCTCATGGTCGCCTACAGCGCGAGGGCGGCCGGGGCGACCCCGGCGTGGACGCCGCTGCCGGTGCAGTACGCCGACTACACGCTCTGGCAGCGCCGCGTGCTCGGCGCCGAGGACGACGCGGAGAGCGTGCTCGCCGCCCAGGCCGGCTTCTGGCGCTCCGCGCTCGCCGGGCTCCCGGACGAGCTCGCGCTCCCCGCCGACCGGCACCGGCCGGGCACCGCGAGCTTCGCGGGGGCCAGGGAGACCTTCTTCGTCGACCCCGAGCTGCACCGGGCGCTGCGCGTGCTCGCCGCCGAGCACAATGTCACGCTCTTCATGCTGGTGCACGCGGCGCTCGCGGTGCTGCTCGCCCGGCTCTCCGGCGGCGACGACATCGCCGTCGGCACCCCCATCGCGGGCCGCGGCGAGCCCGAGCTGGACGACCTGGTCGGCATGTTCGTGAACTCGCTGGTGCTGCGCACCGGCATCGAGCCCGCCGAGCCCTTCACCGAGCTGCTCGGGCGGGTCAGGGAGGTGGATCTGGCCGCCTTCGCGCACGCCGACATCCCCTTCGAGCGGCTGGTCGAGCTGCTCGACCCGGTGCGCTCGCAGGCCAGGCACCCGCTCTTCCAGGTGGTGCTCTCGCTGGCCAACCTGCCCGCCACCGAGTTCGAGCTGCCCGGGCTGCGCATCGCCGGGGTCGAGTCCGATACCGCCGTCGCCAAATTCGACCTGCAGTGGACGCTCAGCGAGGTGCGCGACTCCCGCGGCGAGCCCGGCGGCATCGCGGGGATGCTGGAGTACGCCACCGACCTCTTCGACCCGGAGACCGCCGCCGGATTCGCCGAGCGCTTCGTCCGGGTGCTGGCCGCGGTGGCCGCCGATCCCGCGGCGCCGGTCGGCGCGGTCGAGGTGCTCGCCCCGCGCGAGCACGCGGAGCTGACCGCCAGGTGGGGTGCGGCGGCCGTGGTGCCGCGGCCGCTGCCGGAGCTGCTCGCCGCCGCCGCGGTCGACCCCGCCGCGCCCGCGGTGGTGTACCGGGGCGAGACCACGAGCTACGCCGAGCTAGACGCGCGCTCGAACCGCCTGGCCCGGCTGCTCATCGCCGCGGGCGCGGGCCCGGAGGACCGGGTGGCGCTCGCCGTGCCGCGCTCCGCCGACTCGGTGCTCGCGCTCTGGGCGGTGGCCAAGACCGGCGCCGCCTTCGTGCCGGTCGACCCGACCTACCCGGCCGAGCGGATCGCGCACATGGTCACCGACTCCGGCGCCGCGCTCGGGCTCACCGTGCGCAGCGTGGCCGGCGGGCTCCCGGACTCGGCCCGCTGGCTGGTGCTGGACGAGCTCGACGCCGCCGGGTACGACGCCGCGCCGATCACCGACGCGGACCGGCTCCGGCCGCTGCACCCGGACCACCCCGCGTACGTCATCTACACGTCGGGCTCCACCGGCGTGCCGAAGGGCGTGGTGGTGGCGCAGCGCGGGCTCGCCAACTTCGCGGCGGCCGAGGCCGAGTGCTTCGACCTCGACGCGCACACCCGCGCCCTGCATTTCGCCTCACCCAGCTTCGACGCCTCGGTCCTGGAGCTGATGCTCGCGGTCGCGCGCGGCGGCGCCCTCGTGGTGGCACCCGCCGACCTGTACGGCGGTACGGAACTCGCCGAGCTGATCGGGCGCGAGCAGGTGACGCACGCCTTCGTGACCCCGGCGGCGCTGGCCACCTTCGACCCGGCCGGGCTGGAGTCCCTGCGGGTGCTGATCGTCGGCGGCGAGGCCTGCCCGCCGGAGCTGGTGAGCAAGTGGGCGGCGCCGGGGCGGGCCTTCCACAATGCCTACGGTCCGACCGAGGCCACCGTCGCGACGAATATCACCGCGGCCATGGCGCCGGGCGCGCCGGTGACGATCGGCGGCCCGGTGCGCGGCACGCGGGCGCTCATCCTGGACGCCGGGCTGCGGCCGGTGCCGGTCGGCACCGCGGGCGAGCTGTACCTGTCCGGGATCCAGCTGGCCAGGGGCTACCACGCCAGGCCGGGGCTGACCGCCGCGCGGTTCGTCGCCGACCCGTACCAGCCCGGCGGCCGGATGTACCGCACCGGCGACGTGGTGCGCTGGACCCGCACCGGCGAGGTCGAGTACGTGGGCCGCTCCGACTTCCAGGTGAAGGTGCGCGGTTTCCGCATCGAGCTGGGCGAGATCGACGCCGCGCTGGCCGCGCACGAGTCGGTGGATTTCGCGGTGACCGTGGGGCGCGACGGCAGGCTCGCGGCGTACGTGGTGGGCCGCGATATCGACACCACCGAGCTGACCAGGCACGTCGCCGCCCGGCTGCCCGGCTACATGGTGCCGTCCGCCATCACCGTGCTGGACGGCGTTCCGCTCACCCCGGCGGGCAAGCTGGACCGCGCGGCGCTGCCGGAGCCGGTCTTCGCGCCGCGCGAGTACCGCGCCCCCGCCACGCTCAGCGAGGAGCTGGTGGCCGGTGCCTTCGCCGAGGTGCTCGGGGTGGACCGGGTCGGCGCCGACGACGACTTCTTCGAGCTCGGCGGCACCTCGCTGCTGGCGACCAGGGTGGTGAACCGGATCCGCGAACTCGGCGGCGCCGAGCTGCGGGTCGCGGTGTTCTTCAGCGACGCCACCGTGGCCGGGGTGGCGGCGCGGGCCGCCGAGGCGCTCGCCACCGAGGGCGACGCCGACGCCGCCATGGGCGTGCTGCTGCCCATCCGGGCGACCGGGAGCAGGCCGCCGCTCTTCTGCGTGCACCCCATGTCCGGGCTGGCCTGGGCCTACGCCGGGCTCGCCCGGTTCCTCCCCGCCGACCAGCCGATCATCGGCATCCAGTCGCCCGCGCTCTCCGAGGACGATTGGCGGCCGCTCTCGGTGGCCGACATCGTCACCAGGTACGTGGCCGAGATCCGCGCGGCCCGGCCGGAGGGGCCGTACCGGCTGCTCGGCTGGTCGCTCGGCGGGGTGCTGGCGCACGCGATCGCGGTGCGGTTGCGCGAGCAGGGCGCCGAGGTGGAGCTGCTGGCCGTGCTCGACGGCGTCCCCGGGATCGACCTGGACGATTTCCGCCACGAAGTGCGCACCGCCTTCGCCGAGGTGGGGATCGCTCCGGATGCGCTGCCGGAGGCGGGCAGCCTCGGCGAGCTGAGCGAGGAGGCGCTTGCGGTGTTGCTGGAGTCGGTCCCCGCCGACCTGGCGGTGCTCACCGCGGACCGGATCCGCCGGATCTACCGGGGCGCGGTGCGCGCGGTGGAGCACGTCACCCGGTACCGGCCCGCGGTTTTCGACGGCCGGATCGATTTCGTCGGCGTCACCCGGCTCGACCCCGGCGCCGAGCCGCACGCGGGCGCGGCGGGCTGGCGGCGCTACACCGACGGCCCGGTGGCCGAGCACTCGATCGACTCCACCCACCTGCGCATGATGGAGCCGGAGGCGCTGGTCCAGCTGGGTCCGGTGCTGACCGGGCTGCTCGGTGGGGACGGTGCCGAGCGGACGGCCGGTACTTCCCGATAGAGTGCGGCGCGGCCCTGCCCCCGAGACCGGCGCCCCGGCATCTCGGGTGCAACAAGGCTGCCGTGCCGACGATAAAGCGAGTATGCGGTGGCGAGCGACCGCTGCCTACACTCGAGAATCTGCTCTGCCTTAGGGGATGCACACGATGGACTCCCACCGACGCTCGAACCGGGACAACCGTCGGCGCAAGACCCGTAGCCCGCTGTTCGCCCAGCTGCTGACGGGGGCGGTCGAGGCTGCCGCGGAGTCGGTCGCCATCCGGTACAACCCCACCGGTGCGCCCGGCGACCAGGAGGAGCTGAGCTACCGCGAGCTGGACGCGGCCTCCTCCAAGCTGGCCCGCGAGCTGATCAGCCGGGATGTCGGCCCCGGGTCGGTGGTCGCCATCGCCATCACCCGGTCGGCGGAGTCGGTGCTCGCGGTGTGGGCCATCGCCAAGGCGGGCGCGGCCTACGTGCCGGTCGACCCCACCTACCCGCGCGAGCGGATCGAGCACATGGTGGCCGATTCCGGCGCCGAGTTCGGCCTCACGCTGAGCAGGCACCGGCCGGTGCTCGGCACCGCCGCCTACTGGATCGAGCTGGACGACCCCGCCGTCGCCGCGCGCATCGACGGGCGCCCGGGGCACCCCGTCTCCTACGAGGACCGGGTGCGGCCGCTGCACGCCGAGCACCCGGCCTACGTGCTCTACACCTCCGGGTCGACCGGGAAGCCGAAGGGCGTCGTCGTCACGCACACCGGGCTCGGCGCGCTGGTCGCGCACGAGCGCGACCACTACGACGTGCGGCCCGGCTCGCGGGTGCTGCACATCTGCTCGCCCAACTTCGACGTCTCGGTGCTGGAGCTGCTGCTGGCCTTCGCCACCGGCTCCACGCTGGTGATCGCGCCGCCCGGGGTCTTCGGCGGCTTCGAGCTGGCCGATCTCATCCGCCGCGAGCGGGTCACGCACATGCTCATCACGCCGGGCGCGCTGGAGTCGGTGGAGCCGGGCGGGTTCGACGAGCTGCGCTCGGTCATGGTGATCGGCGACCGCTTCGGCCCGGAGCTGGTCCGGCGCTGGGCCGTCCCGCCGCGGAACTTCTTCAATGCCTACGGCCCCACCGAGGCCACCATCGCCGCCACCGGCACCCCGGCGCTGCGGGCGGGCGAGCCGATCACCATCGGCACCGCCTACCCGGGCGTGCACGTCTTCGTGCTCGACGCCAGGCTGCGGCCGGTGCCCGCCGGGGTGGCCGGCGAGCTGTACCTGGCCGGGCCCGCGCTGGCCCGCGGCTACCTGAACCGCACCGCGCTCACCGCGAGCCGCTTCGTGGCCTGCCCGTTCGGCAGCGAGCTCGGCGAGCCGGGCAGCCGCATGTACCGCACCGGCGACCTGGCCAGGCGCACCGACTCCGCGCACGGCCCGCTGGAGTTCCTCGGCCGGACCGACTTCCAGGTCAAGGTGCGCGGCTTCCGGGTGGAGCTGGGCGAGATCGATGCCGCGCTCACCGCGCACGAGGACGTCGACTACGCCGCCACGCTCGGCAAGGTGCTGCCCTCGGGGGTGACCGCGCTGGTCTCCTACGTGCTGCCCCGGCCGGGCGCGGTGCTCGACACCGAGAAGCTGGTGCTCTTCGCCGGGCGGGCGCTGCCCGCGTACATGATTCCCGCCGCCGTCGTCGTCCTCGACCACATCCCGCTGAACCCGGTGGGCAAGCTGGATCGGGCCGCACTCCCGGAGCCGGTCTTCGCCGCGCGCGAGTTCCGGGCCCCGGAGACCGCCGCCGAGCTGGCCGTCGCGGAATCCTTCGCCGCGGTGCTCGGCACCGATGCCCCGGTCGGCGCCGACGACGACTTCTTCGAGCTGGGCGGCAACTCGCTGCTCGCCGCGCAGGCCGCGGCCAGGATCGGCACCGCGCTGGCGGCCAAGGTCCCGGTGCAGCTGCTCTTCGAGGCCACCACCGTTTCCGCGCTGGCCGAGCGGGTGGCGGCGTACGCGGGCACCGGTGCGCGGCCGCCGCTCACCGCGCAGCCGCGCCCGGAGCGGATCCCGCTCTCCTACGCGCAGCAGCGCATGTGGTTCCTGAACCGCTACGACCCCACCTCGGCGGTGAACAACATCCCGATGGCGGTGCGGCTCACCGGCGCGCTGGACGTGGCGGCGCTGGAGCTGGCCGTCACCGACCTGATCGGCAGGCACGAGGTGCTGCGCACCGTCTACCCGGAGCTGGACGGCGTCGGCTACCAGGACATCCGGCCGGTGGACGACCCCGTGGTGCCCCGGCTGGAGCGCGGCCGCGCCACCGAGGACGAGATCCAGGAGCTGGTCATGGCGGCCGCCGCGCGCGGCTTCGACGTCACCGCGGCGCCGCCGGTCCGGGCGATCCTGCTCGACCTCGGCCCGGACGACGCGGTGCTGGTCTGCGTGGTGCACCACATCGCCGCCGACGGCTTCTCGCTGGCCCCGCTCACCCGCGACCTGATGACGGCGTACCTGAGCCGGAGCCGCGGCGCCGAGCCGGACTGGGAAGCGCCGACCGTGCAGTACGCCGACTACGCCCTCTGGCAGCGGAACGCACTCGGCTCCGAGGACGACCCCGCCTCCACCATGGCGCATCAGCTGGACTACTGGCGGGCCCGGCTCGCCGAGCTGCCGCCGCAGCCGGAGCTGCCCGCCGACCGGCCGCGCCCCGCGGTGGCCTCCTACCGCGGCGACACCCTGCCCTTCCGGGTGGACGCGGGCACGCACGCCGGGCTGCGCCGGCTCGCGGGCGAGCACGACGCGACGCTCTTCATGGTGGTGCACGCCGCGCTCGCGGTGGTGCTGAGCCGGCTCTCCGGCACCGGCGACGTGGTGATCGGCACCCCGGTCGCGGGCCGCGGCGACGCGGCGCTGGACGACGTCGTCGGCATGTTCGTGAACACCTTGGTGTTGCGCGCCGCGGTGCACCCCGAGGTCCCCTTCACCGAGCTGCTGCGCGCGGTGCGCGGCGGCGATATCGCGGCCTTCGGCCACGCCGACGTGCCCTTCGAGCGGCTGGTCGAGCTGCTCGACCCGGTGCGCTCGCCCGCCAGGCACCCGCTCTTCCAGGTCATGCTGACCTTCCAGAACACCGCGCGCGCCGAGCTGGAGCTGCCCGGGCTCTCGGTGCGCCCGATCACGCTGCACAGCACCGGCCAGGCCCGCTTCGACCTGCAGCTCACCCTGGTCGAGCACCCCGGCTCCGGGCTGGAGGCGGCGATCGACTTCGCCACCGACCTCTTCGACCCGCCCACCGTGCGCGATTTCGCCGACCGCTTCGTCCGGGTGCTCGCCGCCGTGGCGGCCGACGCCACCGTCCCGGTCGGCGACCTCGACCTGCTCGCGCCGGGTGAGCAGGAGCTGGTGCTGAACGCCTGGAACACCGCGGGCGCACCGGTCCCCGAGCTCACCCTGGTCGACCTGGTGGCGGCGCGCGCCCAGGCCAGGCCGTACTCGGTGGCCGTGCGCGGCCCCGGCGAGCTCGGCACCGAACTCGACTACGGCACGCTCTGGGCCCGCGCCGAGAAGGCCGCGCGGGCGCTCATCGAGCTCGGCGCGGCACCGGAGACCGTGGTCGCGGTGGCCGCGGGGCGCACCGAGGAGCTGCCGATCGCGCTGCTCGCGGTGCTCATGTCCGGCGCCGCCTACCTGCCGCTGGACACCGGCTACCCGGCGCAGCGGCTGAATTTCCTGCTCGCCGACGCCGCCCCGGTCGCGGTGCTCACCACCGGCGCGGAGCGGGAGCTGCTCCCGCCCACCGACATCCCGGTGCTGACGCTGGCCGAGCTCGGCACCGGCGACGAGCCGGACGAGCACGTCACCCAGGTGCTCGCCCCGCAGCGGCGGCTGGCCGCCGCGCGCCGCGGCGAGCTGCGCCCGGACAACCTCGCCTACATCATCTACACCTCCGGCTCCACCGGGACGCCCAAGGGCGTCCGGGTGACGCACCGGAACGTGCTGGAGCTCTTCGCCAATACCCAGCTCATCTTCGACTTCGACGCCGACGACGCCTGGACCCTCTTCCACTCTTTCGCCTTCGACTTCTCGGTGTGGGAGCTGTGGTGCGCCTTCGCCACCGGCGGCACCGTCGTCCTGGTCGACCAGCTGACCGCGCGCTCGCCGGAGGCGTTCCGCGCGCTGCTCGTCCGCGAGCGGGTGACCGTGCTGAACCAGACCCCGTCGGCCTTCCGGCAGCTCGCCGAGGCGGACCGGGTCGCGGTGGCGGGCGGCGCCGACCCGCTGGCGCTGCGCTACGTGGTCTTCGGCGGCGAGGCGCTCGACCTGCGCGGGCTGCGCGCCTGGTACGAGCGGTACCCGCGGGACGCCCCGTGGCTGGTGAACATGTACGGCATCACCGAGACCACGGTGCACGTCACCTTCCAGGTGCTGGACGAGCGGCTGGCCGCGGAGGCGGTCGGGGTGATCGGCCGCGCGCTGCCGGGCGTCAGGGCGTACGTGCTGGACGACCGGCTGCACCCGGCGCCGGTCGGGGTGATCGGCGAGCTGCACGTCAGCGGGGGGCAGCTGGCCCGCGGCTACGCGGGGCAGCCCGGCCGCACCGCGGCGCGCTTCGTGGCCGACCCGTTCGGCCCGCCCGGCGCCCGCATGTACCGCAGCGGCGACCTGGGCCGCTGGGCCGGGTTCGGTGCGGGCATGGCGCTGGAGTACCTGGGCCGCGCCGACCAGCAGGTGCAGGTGCGCGGCTTCCGGATCGAGCCGGGCGAGGTGGAGGCCGCGCTGCTCGGGCTGGACGGCGTCGCCGAGGCGGCGGTGCTGGTCCGCGCGGACGAGCACAGCGGCGAGCGGCTGGTCGGGTACGTGGTGCCCGGCCAGGTCTGGGACGCCTTCACCGACGCCGGGCCGGACCCGGCGGTGCTCCGCGCCGAGCTGGCCACGGTGCTGCCCGCGCACATGGTGCCGGATGTGATCACCGTGCTGACCGCGCTCCCGCTCACCCGCAACGGCAAGCTGGACCGCACCGCGCTGCCGAGCCCCGAGGTGATCGGGGCCGCGCAGGCGCAGGCCCCGGCCGGGCCGATCGAGCAGGGCGTCGCCGACGTCTTCGCCGGGCTGCTCGGCGCCACCGAGGTCGGCCGGGACGACGACTTCTTCGCGCTCGGCGGCAACTCGCTGCTCGCCACCCGCGCGGTGGCCAGGGTGAACGAGGCGCTGGACGCCGCGGTCTCGGTGCGCGACCTCTTCGACGCGCCCACCGTCGCCGCGCTCGCCGACCGGGTGGTGGCCAGCGCCGCCGCCGCGGACGGCCGCGCCGAGCGGCCGCCGCTGGTGCCGGTGCGCCGCCCGGAGCGGGTGCCGCTCGCCCCCGCCCAGCACCGCATGTGGGTGCTGAACCGGCTGGATCCGGAGTCGCTGGTCTACAACATCCCGCTCGCCATCCGGCTCACCGGCGAGCTCGACGCCCCCGCGCTGCGCACCGCCGTCGCCGACGTGCTCGACCGGCACGAGCCGCTGCGCACCCGCTACCCGCTCGGCCCGGACGGCGTGCCGTACCAGGAGGTGCGCACGGTCGAGGAGACCATGCCGGAGGGGCTGCCGGTGCGCCGCGCCGCCGACCCGGGCCGGCTGGTCGCCGAGCTCATGGGCAACCCGTTCGACGTCGCCGAGCACGTGCCGGTGCGCGCCCTCCTGGTGCAGACCGGCCCGGTCGAGCACCTGCTCGTCCTGGTCCTGCACCACATCTGCGTGGACGGCGCCTCGGTGGCGGTGCTCGCTCGCGACCTGGTGACCGCCTACGCCGCCCGCTCGTCCGGCGCGCGGCCCGCTTTCGCGCCGCTCGCGGTGCGCTACGCCGACTACGCCATCCGGCAGCAGGAGGTCGTCGGCTCGGCCGACGACCCCGGCTCGCTCGCGAGCCGCCAGCTGGCCTACTGGCGGGAGCAGCTCGCCGGGCTGCCCGCCGTGCTCGAGCTGCCCTGGGACCGCCCCCGCCCGGCCACCCCGACCATGCGCGGGCTGACCGCGCGGGTGGTGATCCCGGCCGAGGTGCACGAGGCGCTGATCCGGCTCACCCGCGGCCGCAACGCCACCGTCTTCATGGCCGTGCACGCCGCGCTCGCGGTGCTGCTCGCGCGCTTCGCGGACAGCAATGACCTGGCCATCGGCACCCCGTACGCCGGGCGCGGCGAGCGCGCGCTGGACGACCTGGTCGGCATGTTCGTCAACTCGCTCACGCTGCGCACTGTGCTCGAACCGGAGGAGAGCTTCACCGAGCTGCTGGACCGGGTCCGGGAGACCGACCTGACCGCCTTCGCGCACGCCGAGGTGCCGTTCGAGCAGGTGGTGGAGCACGTGGTGGCCGGGCACGTGGGCCCGCACCACCCGCTCTTCCAGGTCATGCTGGCCTTCCAGAACGTGGAGCCGCCCGCGCTGGAGCTACCCGGGCTGCGGGTGAGCGCGCTCGACCCCGGCGCCGTCACCGCCAAGTTCGACCTGCAGGTCGTGGTGGAGCCGCGGCCGCGGGTGGACGGCCACGCGGGCGAGCTGGTGGCGCTCTTCACCGTCGCCGCCGACGTCTTCGACGAGGTCGCCGCGCAGTCCTTCGCGCGCCGCTTCGCCCGGGTGCTGGCCGCCGTGGCCGACGACCCGGAGATCCCGGTCGGCGCCATCGATCTGCTCGACGCCGCCGAGCGGGAGCGCGCGCACGCCCGCACCCAGCTGGCCGCGGCCCCGGTCGCCGCCGCCACGCTGCCCGAGCTCATGACCGCCGCGGTCTGGAGCGCGCCGGTCGGCGCCGCCGTGCGGTACGCCGCTACCGGCGGCGGCGCGGTGGAGTTCACCTACGCCGAGCTGGACGAGCGCTCGAACCGGGTGGCGCGGGCGCTGATCGCGCGCGGCGTCGGCCCGGAGGACATCGTCGCGGTGGCCATGCCGCGCTCGCCGGAGTCGGTGCTCGCCGTCTGGGCCATCGCCAAGGCGGGCGCCGCCTATCTGCCCGTCGACCCGGACCACCCCGCCGAGCGGGTGGCGCACATGATCGCCGACTCCGGGGTGCTGCTCGGGCTCACCGTCGCCGGGGTGCGCGACCGGCTGCCCGGCGCCGCCGAGTGGCTGCTGCTGGACAGCGAGAACACCGCCTACGCCGCCTACCCGGCCGGCGCGGTCGAGCAGACCGACCGGCGCAGGCCGCTGGAGCCGAGGCACCCGGCCTACGTCATCTACACCTCCGGCTCGACCGGGCTGCCCAAGGGCGTCGTGGTGACGCACGCCGGCTTCGCCCGGCTCGGCGCGCACCAGCGCGAGAAGTTCGGCATCACCCCGGACTCCCGGGTGCTGCACTTCGCCTCGCCCTCCTTCGACGCCTCCTTCCTGGAGCTGCTGATCACGCTGGCCGGCTCGGCCACCGCGGTCGTGGTGCCGCCGACCGTCTACGGCGGCGCCGACCTGGCCGCGCTGCTGCGCCGGGAGCGAGTGACGCACGCCGTCTTCACCCCGACCGCGCTCGCCTCCATGGAGCCGGACGGCCTGGACGACCTGCGGGTCATCCTCACCGGCGGCGAGGTGCTCAAGGCCGAGCTGGTGCGGCGCTGGGTGCTGCCGATCGGCGGGAACGCCATCCGCGAGTTCTACAACGCCTACGGCCCCACCGAGGCCACCGTCGCCACCACCGTCACCGAGCAGCTCAGCGGCAGGCTGGTGCCGACCGTCGGCACCGCCATCCCGGGCAACGGGGTGTACGTGCTGGACCGGCGGCTGCGCCCGGTGCCGGACCGGGTCGTCGGCGAGCTGTACCTGACCGGCGCGCAGCTGGCCCGCGGCTACCTGGCCCGGCCGGGGCTCACCGCGGACCGCTTCGTCGCCGACCCCTTCGCCGCCGACGGCTCCCGGCTCTACCGCACCGGGGATCTGGTGCGCTGGACCAGGTCCGGCGATCTGGAGTTCGTCGGGCGCACCGACACCCAGGTCAAGATCAGGGGCAGGCGGATCGAGCTCGGCGAGATCGACGCCGTGCTGGCGAGCCACGCCGACGTCGACTTCGTGGCCACGCTCGGCATCGACCGGCCCGGCGGCGGCACCATCCTCGCCGCCTACGTGCGGCCGGTGCCGGGCAGCACGCCGGAGCCGAGGGAGCTCTTCGCGCTGGCCGAGCGGAGCCTGCCCGCCTACATGGTCCCCGCCGCCATCACGCTGCTGGACGAGGTCCCGCTGGCGCCGACCGGCAAGCTGGACCGGGCCGCGCTGCCCGCCCCCGTCCTGCGCGGCGCCGCCTACCGTGCCCCCGCCACCCGGCTGGAGGCGCTGGTCGCCGGGGTCTTCGTCGAGCTGCTCGGCGCCGACCGGGCCGGTGCGGACGACGACTTCTTCGCGCTCGGCGGCAATTCGCTCAGCGCCACCAGGCTGGCCGCCCGGCTCGGCGCCCGGCTGGACACCACGGTGCCGGCCCGGCTGGTCTTCGAGGCCCCGACGGTGGCGGCGCTGGCCGCCCGGCTCGCCGAGATGCAGGGCTCCGGCGCGCGCCCCGCGCTCACCCCGGTGCCGCGCCCGGAGCGGCTCCCGCTCTCCCCGGCGCAGCAGCGCATGTGGTTCCTGAACCAGTTCGACACCACCTCGCCCACCGACACCATCCCGGTGGCGCTGCGCCTCACCGGCGCGGTCGATGTCGCCGCCGTCCGCGCCGCCGTCGCCGACGTGCTGGCGCGGCACGAGGCGCTGCGCACCGTCTACCCGGCGGTGGACGGCGCCGCGCACCAGGTGGTGCTCCCGGTCGCCGGGGTGCTGCCCGACCTGGACCCGCGCCCGGCCGACCCGGCCACGCTGCCCGCCAAGCTCGCCGACTTCGCCAATGTCGGCATCGACGTCACCGAGCAGCCCCCGGTCCGCGCCGCGCTCTACGAGCTGGGCCCGCAGGAGTACGTCTTCGCGCTGGTGCTGCACCACATCGCCGCCGACGGCGCCTCGGTCGCCCCGCTGGTCCGCGACCTCAGCACCGCCTACCTGGCCCGCGCCGAGGGCCGCGAACCCGCGTGGGCCCCGCTCCCGGTCCAGTACGCCGACTACACCCTCTGGCAGCGCGAACTGCTCGGCGCCGAGGACGACCCCGAGTCCATGGCCGCCACCCAGCTCGGCTACTGGCAGGCCACGCTGGACGGCATCCCCGCCCGCCTCGACCTGCCCGCCGACCACCCCCGCCCCGCCGTCGCCTCCGGCCGCGGCGCCAGGCACCCCTTCGCCATCCCGGCCGAGACCTACGCCGCGATCGAGGAACTCGCCCGGCGCCACGGCGCCTCGGCGTTCATGGTCACGCACGCGGCCTTCGCGGTGCTGCTGGCCCGGCTCACCGGCACCCGCGACATCACCGTCGGCACCCCGGTCGCGGGGCGCGGCGAGGCGGTCCTGGACGACCTGGTCGGCATGTTCGTCAACACCCTGGTGCTGCGCACCGCCATCGACCCCGCCGAGCCCTTCACCGAGCTGCTCGCCCGGGTCCGGGAGACCGACCTCGGCGCCTTCGCGCACGCCGAGCTGCCCTTCGAGCGGCTGGTGGAGGTGCTCGACCCCGAGCGCAGCGCCGCGCACCACCCGCTCTTCACCGTCGCGCTGTTCTTCCAGAACCTCGACCCGGTCGCGCTCGAGCTGCCGGGCCTCACCGTGGCCGGGCTCGACGTCGACGGCGTCCGCGCCCGCTTCGACCTGCAACTCACCGTCACCCCGCCGCGCGGGGGCGCCGCGGCGGCCGAGTTCGCCTACGCCACCGACCTCTTCGAGCCGGAGACCGTCGCGGGCTTCGCCGACCGGCTGCTCCGCCTGCTGGACGAGCTGGTCGCCCGGCCGTCCGTCGCGGTGGGGGACGCCGCGCTGCTGACCGCCGCCGAGCGGGAGGCCGCGGTGTGGTCCGGCCCGGCGTTCCCGGTTCCGGTCGAGGAGCTGCTGGACGGGTACCGCCGGGTGGCGCGCACGCTTCCGGCGCAGGTCGCGCTGGAGTACGAGGGCCGCGTCCTCACCTACGCCGAGTTCGACGCCGCCGTGAACCGGCTCGCCCGGCTGCTCATCGCCCGCGGCGCCGGTCCGGAGACCGTTGTCGCGCTCTCGATCCGGCGCTCCCCTGAGCTGGTGATCGCGATCTACGCGGTGCTCACCGCGGGCGCCGCCTACCTGCCGCTCGACCCCGAGCACCCGGCCGAGCGAATCGGCACCGTGCTCGATATCGCGGCACCGGTCTGCCTGCTCACCACCGCCGCCGACCGGGTGCCAGCCCCCGCCGGGCTGCCGGTGCTCGAGCTGGACAGCCTGGACGCCACCGGCTTCGCCGCCGAGCCGCTCGCCGCCCACGAGCGGCGCGCCCCGCTGCACCCGGAGCACCCCGCCTACCTGCTCTTCACCTCCGGCTCGACCGGGCAGCCCAAGGGCGTCGCGGTGCCGCACCGCGCCATCCACCAGCAGATCAGCTGGATGCTGGCCCGCTACCCGCTGCAGCCGGGCGACCGCTACCTGCAGAAGACCGCCACCACCTTCGACGTCTCGCTCTGGGGCTGGCTGCTGCCGCTGCGCGCGGGCGCCAGGCTGGTGCTCGCCGCCCCCGACGGCCACCGCGACCCGCGCTACCTGCTCGACACCATCGCGGCGCGCGGCATCACCGTCACCGACTTCGTCCCGTCCGTGCTCACCGCGCTGGTCGCGGCGGCGGGCCGGGGGAGCGCCGAGCTGGCGAGCCTGCGCGAAGTCTTCGTGATCGGCGAGGCGCTGCCGCCGGAGACCGCCGCCGCCTTCGCCGCCGCCACCCCGGCCCGGCTGCACAACCTCTACGGCCCCACCGAGGCCGCCGTCTCCATCACCGGCTGGACCGCGCGCCCCGGCGCCCCGGTCGCCATCGGCGAGCCGCAGGGCGGCAGCCGGGTGTACCTGCTGGACGAGCGGCTGCACCCGGTGCCGGACGGCGTGGTCGGCGAGCTCTACCTGGCCGGTGGCCAGCTGGCCCGCGGCTACGCCGGCCGCCCCGACCTCACCGCCGACCGCTTCGTGGCCGACCCCCTCGGCCCGGCCGGTTCCCGCATGTACCGCAGCGGTGACCTGGTGCGCCGCAGCGCCTCCGGCGAGCTGGAGTACCGCGGCCGCGCCGACTTCCAGGTGAAGTTCCGCGGCCAGCGGGTCGAGCTGGGCGAGATCGAGGCCGCGCTGCTGGCCGCGCCCGGGGTCGCGCAGGCCGTCGTGGTGCCGGTGCCGGTGGCCGAGGGCGAGCACCTGGTCGGCTACGTGGTCCCCGCCGACGGCGCCCGGCTCGACCGCGACGCACTGCGCACCGGGCTCGCCGCCCGGCTGCCCGGCTACCTGGTGCCCGCCGCGCTGGTCGAGCTGGCGGCGCTGCCGCTCAACAGCTCCGGCAAGCTGGACCGCCGCGCGCTCCCCGCCCCGGAGTTCACCGCGCGCGCCTTCAGCGCGCCGAGCGGCCCGGTGGAGGAGCTGGTGGCCGCGGCCTACGCGGAGGTGCTCGAGCGCACCGGCGTCGGCCGGGACGACGATTTCTTCGCGCTCGGCGGCAATTCGCTGGGCGCCATGCGGGTCGCGGCCCGGATCGGCGCGGCGCTGGAGCGCCGGGTCCCGGTGGCGCTGGTCTTCGAGCTCCCGGTGGTCTCGGCGCTGGCCGCCCGGCTCACCGGCGCGCCCGTCGAGGATGCCCCCGCCCTGGTGGCGGCGGCCCGCCCGGCGACGGTGCCGCTCTCCCCGGCCCAGCGCCGCATGTGGTTCCTGAACCAGTTCGACACCGCCGCCACCGCCTACAACATCCCGGTCGCGGTGCGGCTGCGCGGCGCGCTCGACACCGCCGCGCTGCGCGCCGCGCTCGGCGACCTGCTCGACCGGCACGAAACGCTCCGCACCCGCTACCCGGACGGCGGCACCGGCCCCGAGCAGCTCATCCTGCCGCCCGGCGGCGGCATCGAGCTCGGCATCGAGCCGGTGGCCGCGGCCGACGTCACCGAACGGGTGGCCGAGCTCGCCGCGACCCCGTTCGACGTGGCCGCCGAGGTCCCGGTGCGGGTCGCGCTGCTCGCCGTCACCGATCCCGAGCCCGGCGCCGACGAGCACGTGCTCGTCGTGGTGCTGCACCACATCGCCGCCGACGGCTGGTCCATCCGCCCGCTCACCCACGACCTGGTGGCCGCCTACCGGGCCCGGGTCGACGGCGCCGCCCCCGAGTGGGCGCCGCTGCCGGTGCAGTACGCCGACTACGCGCTCTGGCAGCGCGCCACCGTCGGCGACCCGGACGACCCCGACTCGCTCGGCGCCGCCCAGCTGCGCTACTGGCGGGACGCCCTGGAGGGGCTGCCCGCGGAGTCCACCCTGCCCGGCGACCGGCCGCGCCCCGCGCAGCCCGCGCTGCGCGGCGGCTCGGTCGCCTTCACCGTCGACCCCTCGGTGCACCGCGCCCTGGACGAGCTGGCCAGGGGCACCGGCGCCTCGCTCTTCATGACCGTGCACACCGTGCTCGCGGTGCTGCTGGCCCGGCTCGGCGGCGGCGACGACATCGCCGTCGGCACCGCGGTCGCGGGCCGCGGCGTCGCCGAGCTGGACGACGTCGTCGGCATGTTCGTCAACACCCTGGTGCTGCGCAGCCGGATCGACCCGGCCGAGCCCTTCGCCGAGCTGCTGGCGCGGCAGCGCGAGACCGACCTGGCCGCCTTCGCGCACGCCGACGTCCCGTTCGAGGAGGTCGTGGCGGCGCTGGAGCCGGAGCGGGCGCTGAACCGCAGCCCGCTCTTCCAGGTCGCGCTGGCCTACCAGAACCTGCCCGCCACCGGCTTCGCGCTGCCCGGGCTGGAGCTGACCGTGCTCGACCCGCAGCTGCGGGTGGAGCGCTTCGACCTCTCCGTCGCCATCGGCGCGGCCGGGCCGGAGCGGGACGCCGCGCTGGTCGGCTCGGTCGGCTACGCGCTCGACCGCTACGCCGAGTCCACCGTGCGCGCCTTCGCCGGGCGCTTCGTCCGGCTGCTCGCCGCGGTCGCCGCGGCGCCGCGCACCCCGGTCGGCGACCTGCCGCTGGTCACCGAGGCCGAGCTGGGCGGGTCGTCGCGGCTCGGCGGCAGGCCAGCGCCGGATCTGCTCACCCTCTCCGACCTGCTCACCGGCGCGGCCGCGCAGGCGCCGGGCACCGTCGCGCTGCGCGCGGGCGACCGGGTGTGGAGCTACGACGAGCTGCAGACCCGCTCCGCGCGGCTGGCCCGCGCCCTGATCGACAGCGGCATCGGCCCCGGCGACGTGGTCGCGATCGGCATGCCGCGCACCCCGGAGTCGGTGCTCGCCATCTGGGCGGTGGCGCAGACCGGCGCCGCCTTCGTCCCGGTCGACCCGGACTACCCGCCGGAGCGGGTGGCCTTCATGGTCACCGATTCCGGCGCGGTGCTCGGCCTCACCCTCGCCGCCGTGCGCGACCGGCTCCCCGCCGACCTGCCCTGGCTGGCGCTGGACGGCCGCGGCTCGGACAACTGGATCAACGAGTTCGGCGCCGCCCCGGTCACCGACCGGGACCGGCTGGCCCCGCTCAGCCCCTCCGATATCGCCTACGTGGTCTACACCTCCGGCTCCACCGGCGCGCCGAAGGGCGTCGCGGTGAACCACCTCGGGCTGGCCGGGCTGGTGGTGGCGCAGCGGGTCGCGCTGCGCGCCTCCGGCGAGTCCCGGGTGCTGCACGTCGCCTCGCCCTCCTTCGACGCCTCGATCTTCGAGCTGCTGCTGGCCGCCGGTGCCGCCGCCACCCTGGTCATCGCCCCGCGCAGCGCCGCCAGCGGCGACGAACTCGCGGAACTGCTGCGCGCCGAGGCGGTCTCGCACGCCGTGCTCACCCCCTCGGTGCTCGCCACCCTCGACCCGGCCGCGCTGCCCGACCTGGTCTCGCTGCTCGCCGCGGGCGAGGCGAGCCCGCCGGAGCTCGCCGCCCGCTGGGCCATCGCGCTGCCGGACGGCCGGGTGCGCGAGCTGCACAACGGCTACGGCCCCACCGAGGCCACCGTCATGACCAACAGCGCCCGGCTGCAGCCCGGCGCGCCGGTGACGCTGGGCGAGACCGTCGCCGGGATCACCGAGTGGGTGCTCGACGGGCGGCTGCACCCGGTGCCGACCGGCGCCGTCGGCGAGCTGCACATCGCGGGCGCCGCGCTGGCCGAGAGCTACCGGAATCGCCCCGCGCTCACCGCCTCCCGCTTCGTCGCCTGCCCCTGGCTGCCCGGCCAGCGCATGTACCGCACCGGTGACCTGGTGCGCCGCACCGCCTCCGGTGACCTGGAGTTCCTCGGCCGCAACGACCTGCAGGTGAAGATCCGCGGCCTGCGGATCGAGCCGGGTGAGCTGGAGGCCGTGCTCACCGCGCACGAGTCGGTCGGCTTCGCGGTGGTGCAGCCGCGGCGGCTGCCCGGCGGCGCGGTCGGGCTGGTCGGCTACGTGCTGCCCGCCGACGGCCACGAGATCGGCGTCGAGCAGCTGCACGCCTTCGTCACGCACCGGCTGCCCGCGCACCTGGTGCCCGCGGCGCTGGTGGTGCTGGACAGCATCCCGCTCACCCCGGGCGGCAAGCTGGACCGCGCCGCGCTGCCCGCCCCGGTGCCGTCCGGCGGCACCGCGCGGCCCCCGGTGGACGCCACCCAGGCCCGGCTGGCCGAGATCTTCGGCCGGGTGCTCGGGCTGGAGCAGATCGGCGTCGACGACTCCTTCTTCGCGCTCGGCGGCGACAGCATCTCCGCCATCCAGGTGGTCGGCGCGGCCCGCGCGGCCGGGCTGGTGATCACCGCGCGCGAGGTCTTCGAGCAGCGCACCGTGGCCGGGCTGGCCCGGATCGCGCGCACCGCCGCGCACCAGGGCAGCGCGCCCGCCGAGCTCTCCGGCGGCGGCATCGGCTCGCTGCCGCTGCTCCCGGTGCTCGCCGACTTCCTGGAGCGCGGCGGCATCGTCGACCGCTTCGGCCAGTTCATGGTGCTCGCGCTGCCGCCCGGCATCGACCGGGCCGACCTCGTCGCCACGCTGGCCGCGGTGGTCGAGCGGCACGACGCCCTGCGCGCCCGGCTGCGCCCGGTGCCGGGCGGCTGGGAGTTCGAGACCAGGGCCACCGGCGCGGCCGAGCTCGTCGAGGCCGCCATCACCCGGCTCGACGTGCCCGCCGCGGCGGGCGAGGTCGAGCTGAACCGCTTCGCCACCGTCGCCGCCGACACCGCGCTGGCCGAGCTGGCCCCGGCCGCGGGCCGGATGTTCGCCGGGGTCTGGCTGCACCGCCCCGACGAGCGCGACGCGCTGGTGCTCGCCGTGCACCACTACGTGATCGACGGCGTCTCCTGGCGGGTGCTGCTGCCCGACCTGGTCACCGCATGGGCGCAGATCTCCGCCGGGATCGAGGTGGAGCTGCCCCCGGTCGGCACCTCGCTGCGCCGCTGGGCGCACGGCCTCGCCGCCGCCGCACCCGGCCGCACCGGCGAGCTCCCGCTCTGGCGCTCGATCCTCGCCACCCCCGACCCGCTGCTCGGCGTGCGCGCGCTCGACCCGCGCCGCGACACCCACGCGGGCACCGGTCGCTTCGAGGTGCCGGTGCCGGGCCCGATCGCCGCCGCGGTGCTCACCCGGCTGCCCGCGCTCTACCACACCGGCCCGGACACCGCCCTGCTCACCGCGCTCGCCATGGCGGTGCGGGCCTGGCGCTCCCGGCGCGGCGTCGAGGCCGCGACCACCGTGGTCCGGGTGGAGGGCCACGGCCGCGAGGAGCAGGCGGTGCCCGGCGCCGACCTGGCCCGCACCGTCGGCTGGTTCACCACCGTGCACCCGGTCGCGCTCGACCTGAGCGCCGTCGCGCTCGGCCCCGACTACGAGGGCGGGGCCGGCGCCGCCGAGGCGGTGCGCGCGGTCAAGGAGAACCTGCGCGCCGTGCCCGATCGCGGCATCGGCTTCGGCATGCTGCGCCGGCTCGACCCCGATGGCGAACTCGCCGAACCCGCGCACCCCGGCCAGATCTCCTTCAACTACCTGGGCCGGGCCGGCGGCATCGCCGGCGCGCTCACCATGGACTGGCTGCCCACCGGCGAGTTCGGCCGGATCGAGCTGGACCCCGCGCCCGAGCTGCCCGCCTCCGGCGTCATCGAGATCGACGCCGTCGCCGACGATCTGGACGGCATCCGGCTCACCGCCACCTTCCGCTACGTGGCCGGCATCCTGGACGAGGCCGATGTCCGCGATCTCGCCGAGGACTGGCTGGCCGCGCTGGAATCCCTCGCCGGGCACCTGGACCACCCCGCCGCGGGCGGGCTCACCCCCTCCGACGTCGAGCTGGTCACGGTGGTGCAGCCCGAGCTCGACAGCTGGCGCGCGGCCGGCGACGGCCTGGTCGACGTGCTCCCGGTGACCCCGCTGCAGGCCGGGCTGCTGGTGCACAGCGCCGAGCCGGGCCCCGACTACTACGTCATGCAGTTCGCCCTCGAACTCCCCGCCGACGTGGACCTGGACCGCCTCTACGCCGCCGGGCTCGCCCTGCTCGACCGGCACGCCGTGCTGCGCACCGTCTTCGCGCACACCGCCGACGGCACCCCCGTGCAGCTCGTCTACGAGCGGGTCCCGCTGCCCTGGCGGCACTTCGAGCCGGTGCCCGACGCCGACCTGCCCGCGCTGCGCGCCGCCGAGCGCGCCGAGCCGATGGACCCCGGCACGGCCCCGCTGCTCCGGATGACGGTGTACAGCACCGAATCCGGGCGCGCCCACCTGACGCTCACCCTGCACCACCTGCTGCTCGACGGCTGGTCCATGCCGCTGCTGGTCCGGGACCTGCTGGTGCTCTACGCGGGCGGCCCCGAGCTGCCCGCGCCGCGGCCCTACCGCAACCACCTGCGGTACCTCGCCGAGCGCGACCGCGCCGCCGCGACCGCGGCCTGGGCCGCCGCGCTGGACGGCGTCGAGCCGACCCTGCTCGCCCCCGCGCTCGCCGCCTTCGCCGGGCCGGTGCGGCCCGAGCAGCGCGACGAGGTCGGCACCGCCGTCGTCGAGGTCGATGGCACCAGGACCGCCGCGCTCGGCGCGCTCGCCACCGGCACCGGCGTCACCCTCGCCACCGTGGTGCAGGCCGCCTGGGCGCTGGTCGTCGGCGGCGCCGTCGGCAGCGACGACGTGGTCTTCGGCGCGGTCGTCTCCGGCCGCCCCGCCGAGCTGGCCGGCGCCGAGGAGATGGTCGGGCTCTTCGCCACCACCGTCCCCGTCCGGGTGCACACCGGCGGCCCCGGCACTGTGCGCGACCTGCTCACCCGGCTGCAGTCCGAGCAGGCCGCGCTGCTCGACCACCACCACCTCGGCCTCGCCGAGATCCAGCGCGCCCCCGCGCACCGCACCGGCTCCGCCGACCCGCTCTTCGACACCCTCGTCGCGGTGGAGAGCTACCCGGTAAACACCGAGGCGCTGCGCGCCGCCACCGAGCACGCCACCGGCGCCACCGGGGTCGGCGGCACCGAGGCCGTCACCTACACGCACTACCCGATCACCCTGCTGGTCGACGTGGGCGCGCAGCTCGGCATCCGGGTGCTCTTCCGCCGCGACACCGTGGAGGACTCGGTCGCCGCCGTGCTCACCCAGCGGCTGCGCGTCGTCCTCGACCGCCTCTCGCTCGGCCCCGACCGCAAGCTGGCCGCGCTCGACCTGCTGCCCGGCCCGGAGCGCGCCGTCCTCGACGCGCTGAACGACGGCGCGCTCGCCCCGCCGCCCGGCGAGGACACCCTGGTCTCGCTCTTCCGCGACCAGGTCGCGCGCACCCCCGACGCGCCCGCCGTGACCTTCGGCGCCGAGACCCTGAGCTACGCCGAATTCGGCCTGCGCGTAGCCGGTTACGCCGGTGCGCTCGCCGAGCTCGGCGCCGGGCCGGAGCGGCTGGTGGCGGTGGCGCTGCCGCGCTCGCTCGACCTGGTGACCGCGATCTACGCGGTGCTGGAGACCGGCGCCGCCTACGTCCCGCTCGACCCCGCCGACCCCGCCGAGCGGATCGACGCCGTCCTCGCCCATATCCGTCCCGAATTCGTCCTCGCCACGGCCGATTTCAGCACCGGCACCGGTACCGCCGTCGTCGACTTCGCCGAGCTGCGGCCCGGGATCGCGCGGGGCTCCGTGAACCGCCCCGACACGCTCGCCTCCGTGGTGCACACCTCCGGCTCCACCGGCCGCCCCAAGGGCGTGCTCATCACCCACCGCCAGCTGGTGAACCAGCTGCGCTGGGCGCAGGCCGCGCACCCGCACGACGGCACCGACGTCGTGCTGCACAAGACCCCGGTCACGTTCGACATCCACGCCTGGGAACTGTTCTGGCCCCTGCAGACCGGCGCTCGGCTGGTGATCGCCGAACCCGACGCGCACCGCGAACCCGCGCTGCTGCGCGCCCTCATCGAGCGCGCCGGCGTCACCACCGTGCACTTCGTCCCCTCGCTGCTCGACGCCTACCTCGGGCTGCTCGCCGAGACCCCGGGCGAGCCCGCCGCGCTGCCGCGCCGGGTCTTCGCCGCGGGCGAGGCGCTGAGCCGGACCACCGTGCACCGCTGTACCGCGCTGCTCGCCGGTGAACTGCACAACTGGTACGGCCCCGCCGAGGCGACCGTGGTCACCGCCTACCGCGCCGACACCGACGGCGGGACCGGCCCGGTCCCCATCGGAACCCCGGTCGCGGGCACCGACATCCACGTGCTCGACGGGCTGCTGCGCCGGGTGCCGATCGGCGCACCCGGCGAGCTGTACCTGGCCGGGGTCCAGCTGGCCCGCGGCTACGCCGGCGAGCCGGGGCGCACCGCCGAGCGGTTCGTCGCCGACCCGTTCCGCCCCGGTGAGCGGCTCTACCGCACCGGCGACATCGTCCGGCTCGGGCGGCGTGGGCTGGAGTACCTGGGCCGCAACGACTTCCAGGTGAAGCTGCGCGGGCAGCGGGTCGAGCCCGGCGAGGTGGAGGCGGTGCTGCGCGCGCACCCCGCCGTCGCCGCGGCCGCGGTGACCGTCGCCGACGGGCGGCTCGTCGCCTACCCGGTGCCGGTCCCAGGTGAGGTCGCCGACCCCGTCGAGCTGCTCGCCTTCGCCCGCACCCGGCTGCCCGGGTACCTGGTGCCCGCCGCCGTCGTCCCGCTCGCCGCGCTGCCGCTCACCGGCACCGGCAAGCTCGACCGCCGCGCCCTCCCCGCCCCCGACTTCGCCCCCCGTGCGGGCCGGGAGCCGTCGACCGCCACCGAGCGGCTCGTCGCCGCCGCCTTCGCCGCCGCGCTCCCCGGCGCGCCCGCCGTCGGCGCCGACGACGATTTCTTCGCACTCGGCGGAACGAGTCTCGACGCGGTGCGCGTCGTCGCCCGCCTCGTCGCGGAAACCGAGGTGCCCGTCCGCGTTCCGTGGCTGTTCGACGGAGCCACGGTCGCAGATCTCGCCGCGCGGATCGACGGGGTTCGCGGAGTCCCCGGTCTGCCCGCGGCCGGGGGAGTGCCGGTGGAGTCCGGGGCGCACGCGGACGCCGATGCCGGAGCGGACCCGTCCGGCGAGGGCGATCGTGCCGCCCACCTCCTCCCGGACGCCCCTTCCGCCGCCCCGGGCACCGACCTCGGCACCGACGACCCGGCGACCTCCGTCTACCAGCCCGTCCCCGCGGGCAAACACGCCGCCGAACCCACCGCGCCGGCGGACCCGGCCCTCGCCGTCGTCCTCCCGCTCCGCACCGGCGACGCCAAGCAATCGCCCCTGTTCTGCATCCACCCCATGGCCGGCCTGGCCTGGTGCTACCAGCCCCTCGCCACCCGCCTCACCCCCGGCATCCCGGTCTACGGCATCCAATCCCCGGTCCTCTCGGCGCCCCTCACCGGCCCGGACGCCTGGGACGGCCCGGAATCGCTGGCCGAACTGGCCGAGCGCTACGTCACCGAGATCCGCGCGGTGCACCCGGACGGCCCGTACAACCTGCTCGGCTGGTCCCTCGGCGGCGTCCTCGCGCACGAGGTGGCGGTCCGCCTGCGCGCCGCGGACCAGCAGGTCACCCTGCTCGCCCTGCTCGACGCCGACTTCGCCTTCGACCTCGGCACCTGGCGCGAGACCACGGTCCGCATGCTCGCCGAGATCGGCATGCACGACGTCGACCCCGACCGCCTCGCCGAACTCTCCGAGGAGCACCTGGCCGCCCTGCACCGCAGCATCCCCGCGGAAATGGTCGAGGTCGACCGCGCCCGTCTGCGCGCCGCCTACACCACCGCGGTCCGCTCGGTGCTGCTGCTCCCGCGGCACCGCCCCGGCGTCTTCGACGGCACCGTGCACTACTTCCGCGCCGCCGCCGACGACCGACGGCACCACGACGTCATCGGCTCCTGGCGCCCGCACGCGGCCCGCATCCTCGACCACGAGGTCCCGGTCCGCCACGAGGAGATGACCGACGCCACCGCCCTCACCACCGTCCTACCCCTCCTCGACGCCCTCCTCACCGCCGACGCCCCCACCGAGATCCGCCCCCTCCCCAAACACGCCGCCCCCACCCCCGAGACCCCCTGGGCCACCCCCGCCAACGGCACCTCCCTCCCGCCCGCCGACCCGGCACCCCCCGCCGCGCCTCCACGCTCGACTCCCGCGGACGAGACCGCCCCCGCCGCCCCGGCACGGCCGGCCGAACCCTCGTGGTCGGCTCCCGCGACACCGTCCGCCGAATCGGCGCCGCCCGGGGAGTCCGCGTGGGCGACCCCCGCGAACGGCACCGCAATGCCGTCGGCCGACCCGGCCCCTTCGGCCGAATCCCCGTGGGCGACACCTGCGAACGGCACCGCTGTGCCTGCTGCCGACCCGGCACCCTCCGCCGAGTCCCCGTGGGCGGCCCCCGCGAACGGCACCGCAATGCCGTCGGCCGACCCGGCACCCTCCGCCGAATCCCCGTGGGCGACACCTGCGAATGGCACCGCTGTGCCTACTGTCGAACCGGCGCCCGCCGACCCCGTCGGCGAGTCCCCGGAGATCACGCCGTCGACCCCCACGGCCACCCCCGCCGAAGAGTCACCCGACGCCTCGGCACAGCCCGCATGGGCAACCCCCTCGAACGGCACCCCGGTCCCGAGCGCCACCTCCGCGGCAACCGGCCCCGACTACCCCTGGGCGACCCCGCCGAACGGCACCCCGAGGGAAGACACCACCCCGGCGGGAACCGCCCCCGACTACCCCTGGGCAACCCCGTCGAACGGCGTCCACGCACCGAACCCCGCCGACGAACTCCCGTCCTACGACGAGGACAGAACCCCCCGCCACCGCGCCCGCCCGGCCACCCCGAACCCCTTCGGCCCCGCCCTCACCGACCCCGAGCCCAAGGTCGAGCCGAGAACCCAGGTCCCGACCATCTCCACCTCGTCGCTGACCACCGCGGTCCTCCCGTCCCGCCTCCCTGTTACCACCCCGACCGCGGCCGCCCTCGGCCTCGGCGTCCACCCCCGCGCCGCCGCGGTGGACGTCCCCGCGGGCACCGACCCGGCAGCGGTCCGCCTGGCGATCGACGCGGTCCTGGAACGCCACCCCCTCCTCTGGTCCCGCTGGCGCCAGGAGCCCGGCGCCCCCGGCCCGGTCTTCGAGATCCCGCCGCGTGCCGAGCGCGTCGACGACCCCTTCGTCCACCTCCCGCTCTCCGGCGACCTGCCGCCGCTGGACCGCATGGTCGCCGAGGTCTCGGCCGAACTGGACCCCGCGGCGGGCCGCAATATCCGCGCCGTCCTCGCCGCCCGCCCGGACGGCTCCGCCACCCTGCTCCTGGTCGCCTCGGCCCTGGTCGTGGACGACACCACCTGGCGCATCCTGGCCGACGACCTCGCCGCCACCTGGTCCGGCAGCAGGCACGCCAACCCGCCCGGCGCCGACGACGGCGTCACCGAGCTGCTCACCGCCCTGCGCCGCCGCCTGGCCGGCGCCGAGCGCGCCGAGCTGGACTGGTGGCGCGGCACCCTCGCGGGCCGCCCGGCCGAGCCGCCGATCCCGGCCGGCGGCCGCCGCCGCATCTCGCTCACCATCACCGCCGACGGCACCGCCGCGGTGGCCGCCGCCGCGGCCGCGCACGGCGCCGAGGTGCTCGACGTACTGCTCGCCGCCACCGCGCTCGCCGTCCGCACCGCCGCCGACCAGGCCGTCACCAGGGCCATCGGCCCGGTCCTCCGGCTGCAGGCGGACGGCAGGACGGCGGGCCGCACCCACGGCGTCGCCGGCGCCTTCGACCTGAGCTACCCGTTCCCGCTGCCGCAGGCCACCGTCGACGTGGCCGAGGCGCTGGTCGGCGGCCCGGCGGCGGGCGCGCTGCTGGAGCGGGTGGCGGCCGCGCGGGCCGCGGTGCCCTCCGGCGGCGCGGGCTACGCGGTGCTGCGGCACGTCACCGCGCGCCGGGAGCTGGCGGCCGCGGCGCAGGGCCGGTACGCGCTGCGCTACCGCGACGTCCGCCCGGCCCGGGTGCTGGTCGAGCCGCCGATCCCGGATCTGCTGCTCGACCTGCTCATCGACGTCGGCCCGGACGGCCTGCTCGTCCGCTTCGACTACGTCGAGGCGGCGTTCAACCAGGACGAGATCCGGGTCTTCGCCGAGCACTGGGTGCGCGCGCTCGGCGGCCTCGCCGAGCACGGCTCGCAGCAGCCCGCCGCGCGCTGACTCCCGCGTCCGCGCGCCGAACCCGTTCCGCGCGCGGCGCGGGCGGTCAGGCATGATGGGGCGAAGTCACAGTAACGTCACGCGGGGCCACGGCGACTACACAGACCGTAGGGTTCGGGACGTGTGTCCGCGTCTGGACGTGCCAGTCGACCAACCCGAGACGAAGCGAAGGTGTGAAATTGATACGTCGACCCAGCCGGCGCCGCGGTACCCGCGCGGCCGTGATGATCGCGACGACGGCGGTGCTCGGTGGCCTGCTGTCCGGTCTCGGCAGCTCGACGGCGACGGCCGACCCGATCATGGATCAGAAGGCCCTGCTCGGTAACCCGGTCGCGCCGGACGGCTCGAAGATCGTCAAGGCCGAGTACAAGGATGCCCGCAGCCTGCGGCTGCACGTGTACTCCGCCGCCATGGACGAGAACATCCTGATCGATGTGCAGCGCCCGGCCGACACCTCGGAGCCGCGCCCGACGCTCTACCTGCTCAACGGCGCGGGCGGCGGCGAGGACGATGCCTCCTGGCAGGCCAAGACCGACGCGCTGCAGTTCCTCTCGGACAAGAACGTGAACGTCATCCAGCCCATCGGCGGCAAGTGGAGCTACTACACCGACTGGATCGCCGACGACCCGGTGCTCGGCCGCAACAAGTGGAAGACCTTCTTCACCGAGGAGCTGCCCCCGCTGGTGGACGGCGCGCTCGGCACCAACGGCACGAACGCCATCGCCGGGCTCTCCACCTCCGGCACCACGGTGCTGGCGCTGCCGATCGCCAAGCCCGGGCTGTACAAGGCGGCCGCGGCCTACAGCGGCTGCGCCATGACCAGTGACCCGGTCGGCTCGGAGTTCGTCCGGCTCACCGTCGAGGTCTGGGGCGGCGGCGACACCCTGAACATGTGGGGCCCGGAGGGCAGCCCGGAGTGGGCCGCCAACGACCCGTACGTCAACGCCGAGCGGCTGCGCGGCACCGAGCTCTACCTCTCCACCGGCAACGGCCTGCCCGGCAAGCACGACACGCTGAACGGCCCGTACGCCCTCCCCGGCTCGTCGGGGCTGGCCAACCAGATCGTGGTCGGCGGTGTCATCGAGGCGGGCACCAACTACTGCACGCACAACCTGGCCGACAAGCTGAAGCAGCTGGACATCCCGGCGACGGTCAACTTCCGCCCGGAGGGCACCCACTCCTGGGGCTACTGGCGCGACGAGCTGCCCGCGTCCTGGCCGACCCTGGCCCGCGGCCTCGGGCTGTAGGTACCACCGGTGAACGCCCCGGCCGCAGCGGCGGCCGGGGCGTTCGCTATGCCGGCGGCAGGGCGGTCAGCGCGGCCTCCAGCACGGCGTCGGCGTACGCCTCGGTGAGCCCGCCGAGCCCGAGCGACCAGCGCATCTGGATCGGCCCGAGCAGCAGGTCGACAGCCAGCTCCGGATCCGCCCCCGCGGGCAGCGCGCCGGCCAGCCGGGCGGCGACGGTGGCGCGCTGGGGGAGCAGCAGCCGCTCCCGGTACTCGCGGGCCAGCCCGGCGTCCTGCTGGATCTCCACGGCCATGGCGCGCAGGAATCCGCCGGTCACCGGGTCGGTGAGCGCCGTGACCGCGCCGCGCAGCAGCGGCCGCAGGTCGGCGCGGAGATCGCCGGTGTCGGGCAGCTCCGAGCCCGCGTCCCGCTCCAGCAGCGCGTCCAGCACGACCGCGCCCTTGGAGGGCCACCAGCGGTAGATGGTCTGCTTGCCGACGCCCGCGCGCGCGGCGATCGCCTCGATGGTGAGCTTCGGGTAGGGCAGCTCGCCGATGAGCTCACCGGTGGCGGTGAGGATCGCGGTGCGGGCGCGTTCGCTGCGCCGGGTCTCGTTCACCGCCTCAGCATACAACGAGACGAGACGAGACGTATCGTCTTGACTCGTGGGCGCTGGGAGGTCATCCTCATTCGAGACGAGACGTTGCGTCTCGATCGGGAAAGGAAGAACATGACGCGAACCTGGTTCGTCACCGGCGCCAACCGCGGCCTCGGCCGCGCCTTCACCGAGGCGGCGCTGGACGCGGGCGATCGCGTCGTCGCCACCGCGCGGGACCCACGCCGTATGCCCTTCGAGCATGAGCGGCTCATCACCCTCCCGCTCGACGTCCGCGATCGAGCGGCGGCCCGCACCGCGGCCGAGACCGCCGTCCAGCGGGCGGGGCAGATCGACATCGTGGTGAACAATGCCGGGTACGGCCTGGTCGGCGCGGTGGAGGAGCTGTCCGAGGAGCAGCTGCGAGATCAGCTGGAGGTCAACTTCTTCGGCGCGCTCTGGGTCTCCCAGGCCTTCGCGCCGCACCTGCGCGAGCGCGGCAGCGGGCACATCGTGCAGATCTCCACCGTCGGCGCGGCGGGCAGCCTGCCGCTCTTCGGCGCGTACAACGCGAGCAAGTGGGCGCTGGAGGGGTTCAGCGCCGCGCTCGCCGACGAGCTGCGCCCGTTCGGCGTGCACGTCACGCTGGCCCAGCTCGGCGGCTTCGCCACCGACTGGGCGGGCTCCAGCATGCGCTTCGGCACCCGGATCCCCGCCTACGACACCTGGCGCGAACAGATCCTCGGCACCGCGACGTACCCCGACGCCGCCGCGGAACCGGCCGAATCCGCCACCGCACCGGGCGCGGGCGAACCCGGCCCGGCGGAACCCGCCGAATACACCGACGCCGCACCGGAACTCGCCGCCCGCGCCCTGCTCGAGCTGGTCGCCGACCCGAACCCACCCCTGCGCCGCATCATCGGCCCCGGCGCCCGCGACATGGTCACCGCGGCACTCGAGCAGCGCCGCGCCGACTACGCCCGCGACCCCGAATTCCGCTGGCCGACGGGCTAGGTCCTGCCTAGTCGGCGAAGACCGGCTTCCGCTTGGTCAGCATGGCCGTCGCCCCCTCGACGAAGTCGGGCGACTGCAGCAGCTCGATCTGCCCGCTCTTCTCGGCGGCCAGCGTGGCCTCCAGCGCGGTCAGGGTGGCGGCGTTCAGCGCCTGCTTGGTGAGCTCCAGCGCCCGCCGCGGCCCGGCCGCGACCTTCGCCGCCGCCGCCTCGACCACCGCGTCCAGCTCGGCATCGGCGACCACCTCGGTGAAGAGCCCGGCGGCGTGCGCCTCGGCGGCGGGCAGCCGCTCGCCGAGCAGCGCCAGCTTGGCGGCGAGCGGGCGGCCCGCGGCGGCGGCGACCAGCGCCGCCGCGCCGCCGTCCGGCATCAGCCCGATATTGATGAAGGCGAGCAGCAGGTAGGAATCCTCGCTCGCGTAGACCAGGTCGGCGGCGAGCGCGATCCCGACGCCGACCCCGGCCGCCGCACCCCGGATCCGCACGATCACCGGCACCGGCGCCGCGACGATCGAGCGCACCAGCCGGTTCGCCGCGTCCATCACCTGGTCCGGGGTGATCCCGCGCTGCGCCTCGGAGCCGGAGGCCGAGAGGTCGGCGCCGGTGCAGAAGTCGCTGCCCTCGCCGGTCAGCAGGATCGCGCGCACCGAGCGGTCCTCGGCGGCGGCCAGGAAGGTGTCCCCGAGCGCGACCATGGTGTCGAAGTCGATCGCGTTCTTGCGCTTGGGCTTCGTGATGGTGACGCGCAGGATCTTGCCGTCGCGCACGGCCGAGAATCCGGCCGGAGCCGCCGTCTCGACGGAATCGGAGTTGCTCATGTCGGTCTCCTGGTAGGAAGTTCAGCGGGTGCCGTGCGATGAATGATGGTTAACTTTGCGAATTGTGGTTAACTTAGGTTGACTGGTCCGGCGCTGTCAACAGACGGCGAGCCGGAGGGAACGGAGAGGTGTATGGTCGCGGATCGCAGCGAGGCCGGTCTCGCCACCGCGCGGCCCGAATCCGGCCAGCCGGTGCGCCGCCGCCCCAAGGACCGCAAGGTCCAGATCATCCGCGCCGCCGCCCGCGCCTTCAGCGAGCGCGGCTACTACCCGGTCGGCGTGGACGAGATCGCGGCCGAGGTGGGCATCTCCGGGCCCGCGCTGTACCGGCACTTCACGAACAAGTACGCGCTGCTGGTAGCGGCCGCCGAGGAGGGCGCGCGGGCCCTGCTCGAGGTGGCCCGCGCCGCCGACGATCCCGGCGCCGACCCGCCGGAACGCCTGGACAAGCTGATCCGCGCCATCGCCGAGCACACCATCGAGATCCGCCGCGAGGCCGGGCTGTACCGCTGGGAGCGGCGCTACCTGGAGCGCGACGACCGGGTGCGGATCCGGCGCATCTACGACGACCTGAACGCCACCCTGGCCGAGCCCATCGGCGCGCTGCGCCCGGAGGCCACGAAGGCCGATGTCGCGATGCTCTCCGCCTCGGTGCTCAGCGTGGTCGCCAGCATCTCGGCGCACCGCACCGCGCTCTCCGGCACCAGGCTGCTCCCGCTGCTCACCGGCATGAGCTGGGCGGTGCTGCGCGCGGAGCTGCCGCCCGCCCCCGAGCAGCCCGATCCGGGCCCCGCCGTGCGCGGCCTCCCGGTCACCTCGAAACGCGAACAACTGCTCACCGAGGCGATCCGGATCTTCGGCAGGCAGGGCTACCACGAGGCCAGCATCGAGGAGATCGGCGCCGCCGTCGGGATCAACGCCTCCAGCGTCTACCGCTACTTCAGCAGCAAGGCCGATCTGCTCGCCGCCGCCTTCTACCGCACCGGCGACCGGGTCGCCATCGCGCTCACCGAGGCGCTGGCCGAGGCCACCGACCGCCCGGACGCGGTGCGCCGGATCGCCGAGCGCTACGCCCGGCTCACCTTCACCATGCCGGAGATCATGCCGGTGTACTACGCCGAGTTCAGCAACCTGCCGCAGGCCGAGCAGCACAAGCTGCGCGCCATCCAGCGGCAGAACGTGCTGGAGTGGGCGAACCTGCTCGACGGCGACCCGATCGAGGCCAGGTTCCGGGTGCACACCGCGCTCGGCCAGGTGATCGACGTCGGCAGGCTGATCCGCTTCGACAGCCGCCCCGAGCAGCTGGCCCGGGTGCACGCGCTCATGCTCGCGGTGCTGCTCGGCGAGCAGCGCGAGCCGCCCGCCGAGCCCTGAGCCGAGCCGCCGCGGCCCGCACCGTGACCCGCGGCCGAGCCGTGCGCCGCGGGCCGCGAACGGCGACGCTCAGCCCAGGCGGCCGTGCCGCAGCCCGAACATGACCCGGGCCGCGCGCAGGTGCCGCCGATGCCGGTGGAAGGTCGAGAGGTTCACCTGCGCCCGGTAGCGCTTGCGCGCGATCGCCAGCGTCCGGCTGAACTCCTGCAGCCCCTGCACGCCGTGGCTGTGCCCCTGCCCGTACTCGCCGACCCCGCCGAAGGGCAGCGCCGGGATCCCGGCGTAGGCCGAGGACGAGTTGATGGTCACCACGCCGACCCGCAGCTTCTCCGCGAAGGCCGCCACCTCGGCCACGTCCCTGGTGAAGACCGAGACCGCGATGCCGTTGCTCGCGGCATTGATCCGCTCCGCCGCCTCGTCGATATCGGCCACCTTGTTCACGATGAGCACCGGACCGATGCCCTCGCCGGTGACCGCGATGCTGTCCTCCGGCACCTCGGTGAGCACGATCGGCTCGATATACGGCTCCCGGATCGAGTCGAGCCCGCCGACCACCGCGCGGCCGCCCCTGGCCAGCGCGTCCCGCACCTGCCTGCGCACCACCTCGAGCTGCGGCTCCAGGATCATCGGGCCGTAGGAGGCGCGCCGGTCGGCGCCGGGCCGCAGCGCGGTCGCCTGCTCGGCCACCAGGTCGAGGAAGGGCTCGTAGATCGAGGCGGGCACGTAGGCGCGCTGGATACCGGTGACGTTCTGCCCGGCGTTCGACATGGCCCCGAAGACGGCGGCCTGGGCCGCCTCCGGCAGCCGGGCGTCCACGTGCACCACCATCGAGCCCTTGCCGCTGCGCTCCACCACCACCGGGGTGCGCGAGCGCGAGCACTCCGCGATCACCGCGTTGGCGCCCTGCTCCGACCCGGCGTAGGCGATCTTGTCCACCGCCGCCCGGCAGAGCGCGAGGCCGGTGCGGTCGTCGCCGGTGACCGCCTGCAGCACCGGCTGATCCGGCTCCACCTGGGCCCAGCTCTCGGCCAGCCAGACCCCGACGCCGGTGGTCAGCTCGTGCGGCTTGAACACCACCGCGTTGCCCGCCGCCATGGCGTAGGCGATCGACCCCATCGGCGTGAAGACCGGGTTGTTCCAGGCGCCGAGCACCCCGACCACGCCGAGCGGCAGGTAGCCGACCGAGGCGTGCTGATTCCGGGTCAGCCAGGTGGAGCGCAGATTCCGGCGGCCGAGCGCCCGCGCGGCATTGCGCGCCGCCCAGTCCAGGTTCTCCACCGCCAGCATGACCTCGATGGCGGCATCGGCCTCCGGCTTGCCGGTCTCGGCGCTGAGCAGCTCGACGAGCTCGCCGGCGCGCCGGGCGATCAGCCGCTTCCAGGCCAGCAGGATCCGTTTTCGGGCGGCGAAGGTCAGTCCCGCCCACCACTTCTCGGCGCGTTTCGCGGCGCGCACCGCCTGTTCGACATCCCGTGCGCCCATGATCGCGTAGTCGCCGACGGTCTCGTCGGTACGCGGATCGCGGATGGTCACGGTGTGCGGTCGGTCCGGTCCTCCCGGGAGCGCCGCCACTGTCGGCTGCGCGGACTCAACCATGGTCACCCTTTCGAAATCGGTGTGCCCACCCTGCTCTACCGGCGAATTCCGGCCCCCGAACAGCAGGGTATGCGGGTGTGGCGGTGCCGGACAAGGACGTCCGGAGCACCGTGGGGAAGGACGCCGACGTGACCGGCGTCGCAACTCCACCCTGTGAGGAATACCACAGTTGAATCGTGCACGATTGGGTACCGGCCGACCGCGCACGATCCGGAAATGCGGCCGGTAACATCGCGCCCGACGCGGAGGATCAAACAGCCCGGGACAGTCCGTCCGTGCCCGCCCCGCCGCACCCCGCCGATAGTGGAGAGTTGATGCCGAGTCCGAATGTAGTGGAGGCGCCCGTGCGCGAAACGACGTCCCGGGAGGTCCGCGAGGCCGCGGTCTCGGTCACCGACGTCCGGAAGTCCTTCGGCGACGTCCACGCCCTCCAGGGCATCGGCTTCCAGGCCGAACGCGGCAAGGTGCTCGGCATCCTCGGCCCGAACGGCGCGGGCAAGACCACCACCGTCAAGATCCTGGCCACCCTGCTGCGCCCGGACTCCGGAACCGCGATCGTCGCCGGGCACGACGTGCTGCGCGACCCGGCGGGGGTGCGCCGGTCGATCATGATGACCGGCCAGTACGCCGCGCTGGACGAGAACCTCTCCGGCCGGGAGAACCTGGAGCTCTTCGGCAGGCTCATGGGGCTGACCAAATCCGCCGCCCGCAAGCGCGCGGACAGCCTGCTGGAGGAGTTCGATCTGGTGAGCGCGGGCCGCCGCGCCGTCCGGCAGTACTCCGGCGGCATGCGCAGGCGCGTCGACATCGCCTGCGGGCTGGTGGTCCGCCCCGAGGTGGTGTTCCTGGACGAGCCGACCACCGGCCTCGACCCGCGCAGCCGCCAGGGCGTCTGGGAGCTGGTCACCGCGCTCAAGGAGCAGGGCATCACCGTGCTGCTGACCACGCAGTACCTGGAGGAGGCCGACGTCCTCAGCGACAACATCATCGTGATCGACCACGGCACCGTGATCGCCGAGGGCACCGCGGACCAGCTCAAGGAGCGCACCGGCGGCAGCTGGTGCGAGATCGTCCCGCTCGACCCCAAGCGCCTCGACTTCGCCGTCGCCGCGCTCGGCGACCTGGTGCCCGAGGCGGTCCGCGCCGACCTGCCCGGCCACGACCGGCTCTCCATCCCGGCGCCGGGCGGCGCCAGCACGCTGGCCGAGGCGGTGCGCAGGCTGGACGCCGCCGGCATCCAGCTCGCCGACATCGCGCTGCGCCGCCCCTCGCTGGACGACGTCTTCCTGAGCATCACCGGCCACTCCGGCGGGCAGCAGTGACCGCAACCGCCGAGCTCTTCGCGGAGCTGCCCGAGGCCAAGCCGAACTCGTTCGCGCAGTGGCGGGCGCTCACCGGCCGGGTGGTCTGGGTGATGGCGACCAAGGGCGAGCTGATCGTCGCGGTGCTCACCCCGCTGGTCTTCACGCTCGGCTTCTACCTGCCGCTGCGCTACGTGATGAAGTTCCAGGGCATCGACTACGCGCAGTTCGTCATGCCGATCATCGTGCTGCAGACCATGGCCTTCACCATGATGTCCAATGCCCAGCTGGCCGCCTTCGAGGCGCTCACCGGGCTGAGCTCCAGGCTGCAGAGCATGCCGATCGGCACGCTGGTGCCGCTCACCTCGCGGATCTGCGCCGGCATCGTGCGCTCCAGCTGCTCGCTGGCGGCGGCGCTGGTCTTCGGGCACCTGATCGGGTTCCGGTTCAGCGCGGGCTGGGGGCAGTCGGTGCTGTTCTGCGTCTTCTCGCTCGGGGTCGGCACCATGCTCGCCATCGGCGCCGACGCGCTCGGCAGCGTGACCAAGAGCCCGGAGTCGCTGAGCCAGGCGCTCACCCTGCCCACCATCATCTTCGGCATGCTCTCCTGCGGCTTCGTGCCGGAGTCGAGCTTCCCCGCGTGGATCCGGCCCTTCGTGCGCAACCAGCCGATCTCGCAGTTCTCCTTCGCGTTGCGCGACATGGCGGCGGACGGCGTGACCTGGCACGTCCTCTGGGTGCCGCTGCTCTGGCTGATCGGCGGATTCCTGGTGTTCACCCCGCTGGCGATCTGGGCGAGTGTGAGGCGGTCATGAGTACGGTCGAGACGATCGAGCGGGAGATCACCTGGCACGGCAGCCCGCTGCCGGAGACCAGCCCCGCCGCGGAGAACTCGGTGCGCAGCTGGGCCGCGCACAGCCTGCTGCAGTGCAAGCGGCTGCTGCTGGTCTGGGCCCGCGACCCCGGCACCACCATCCAGACCCTGGTCTACCCGGCGCTCACCCTGCTCATGTTCAAAGTGGTGCTCGGCGACTCCATCACCCGCGCCACCGGCATGCCGAGCATCTACGGCCAGGTCGCCATGCTCACCCTGATCGCGGCCATGACCGGCTCGGTGGTGAGCGCGCTCGGCTTCAAGGCGGAGAAGGCCACCGGGCTGCTCGGCCGGTTCTGGACCATGCCGGTGCACCGCGCCGCCGGGCTCACCGGCCGCCTGCTCGCCGAGGCGCTGCGTATCCTGGTGACCACGCTCTTCGTCATCCTGGTCGGGCTTCCGCTCGGTTTCCGCTTCGAACAGGGCCCGCTCGCCGCGCTCGGGCTGATCGGCATCCCGGTGCTCTTCGGCATGGGCTTCGCGGTGCTGGTGACGGCGCTCGCCACCGTCTCCGAGGGCGTCATGCTGGTGAACATCATCGGCATCGTCAATACCCTGCTGATGTTCTTCAACTCCGGCTTCGTCCCGGTCTTCGCCTACCCCACCTGGCTCCAGGGCATCGTCGAGAACCAGCCCATGAGCTGCGCCATCGATGCCATGCGCGGCCTCTCCTACGGTGGCCCGGTAGCCGAGCCGCTGCTCAAGACGGTCCTCTGGACCGTCGCCCTGATCGCCGTCTTCGCCTACCCGGCGGTGCGGGGGTATCAGCGGGCGGCCGAGACCGGCCGCTGAGGCGCGGTCCGCGCTTGCCGTCTCCGGCGCGGTGTGGGGGATTCCGGCCCGTCAATTCCGCGGGTCGGAGTAGCGCTCGCGGTCGGCGAGCAGTCCCGGCTGTCCCAGACTGAGCGGCCGCCGCCGGCGTACCGGTCACTCGCCCCGGCGCCGAGTCGACCCCAGCGAAGACCGTCGACCACACCCTCGCCGACCTCACCGCCAACGGCGCCCTCCGCGCCCCAATCACACGCCGAGGGAACCTCTACAGTGTCGGCCGCGTCGAATCTGATGAAGGAGATCAGATTCGCCGTCGGTCAACCTTCGGGCAATGGGGGCGGCGCGTGACGTTCCACTGCTGGTGGGACATCTTGGGGGGATGGCATGAAGGTACGATTTTTCGTATCGGTTATCGCTGCTGTGGCGGCTCTATTCGCGGGGGTGGGTTCCGCGCCGCCCGCTCACGCGTCGTTTCCGTGGGGAGCATGGGGGGCGAGTTCGCCGGCCGATAAGGTGGTGACGACCTTCGGCGATTGGAAGCTGTTGTGTGGCACGAGCGATTTCGGTTTCCGGCACATTCAGGCCAGGCACATGGGCGAATGGGAGAGCCTCGCGGCGATCGAGAACCGCAACTGGCGGGACATCGCTGACATGGCCATGGCGAAGGCCCATGATGCCCTGATTGGCAGGGTTCACACGGCGCCGGCAAGAGGTGCTTCACGGGCCAGATCTATCTGGTCAACCACGCCACGGGGGCGATCGTGAAGACGGCGCAGCCCACCGTGATCGTGAACGACAGGAATGAAATCGTCACCGCCTTCCCGGGAGGAGGATGCCGTGGGAAAGCCTGAACTCCCGAGCATCGAAGAACTCGTCGATTCCATCATTCGTGCCGGCGCCGACATTGGCCTCCGCATCGAGAGGGATGACGCGGGGCGATTGATGATCACGGCGGACGGTGCGGCGCGGTTCGAGGCACCCCTGACCTTCACCATGACGGATCAGGAACTGCTCGACTACTACGCCCGCCTCGCGGCGCACGCGGGAAAGCCCGGCGGCTCGAGCACTCCCTGGCAGAGCTGGTCGATGCTGATGTCGACCCACCTCGAAGAAGCCGTTTACGAGGCCGGGAAACCGGAAGCGTCGACGTCGATCGTCATCGGCGCGACAGGCTTCGGCCCCGCTGCGGAGTAGCCGTTCAGCCCTTCCGGGCCCGTTCGGGAGGGCTGAATTCGTGGTTTAGCCAGCGGTTCCGATTGGTCCACCCGACCAGGTCGTAGCGCCAGCGGAAGGGCCAGGTGTGGGCGACGGTGTCGAAGAGGACGGCGCCGAGGGCCGGGTAGTCGTCGTGGGCGGAGAGGAGGGCGCGCTGCCCGCGCTCGTCCTGGGTGAAGAAGGACTCGAACATGGCGATCGACTGGTCGGTGGTCAAGCGCCCGAGCCCCCAGAGCCCGCGCTCGCGCATCCAGTAGACGAGCCGGGCCCGCCAAGGCCAGAGCGCCGCGACCGGGTCGGCCCCGCGCCGCACCGCCTCGACCGCGGTGTCCACGAGCGCGAGTGAATCGGCCACGCTGTACCCGGTGCATGGGTGCATCATCCCGCCCCGCGACCCGAACGGAACAGCCTGTGCTGCACCGCGTTTCGGCGGCGGCTGGTCGAGCGGGTAGTGCGCCGCCTCGCTGGGCTCGTCCCCGCTGAGCCGGATCCCGTGCGCGGCGAGCCGATTCAGGGTCCGGCGGCGCAGCTCGCGCTGCGGCATCCCGCCGCGCAGCCCGAGGCTGGTCTCCTCGAAGATCACCGTGCCGTCGCCGAGCGGGACGGCGTAGAGGAACGACGGCGGCTCGTCCGGCCCGGCCCCGTTCTCCGGCCGCCAGTCCAGCAGCAGCCCCTCGCCATCGGCGACCATGGGCGCCGCGGTCTCGGCGTCGACGAAAATGCCGTGCGCGCTCGCCGCCCGGCGCTTGCCGAGCGCCGGCAGCCCGCGGCTGTCGAACACCGTGCCGGCCCGCACCACCGTGCCGTCACCCAGCGTCACCTCGTGCGCGGCGACGGAGACCGCCCGCCCCGCCAGCACCGTCGCCCCGTCCAGCGGCAGCGCGTCCCGCAGCCCCGGCTTGGAGAGCACGCAGTACGGCCGCTCGATCCGGTGCTCGGCCGCGGTCCACACCGTCGGCGCCTCGATCCGGGACGCGATCACGCTCGGCGGCAGCCAGGCGGGCAGTTCGTCGACCCAGCAGGAGAAGGTCGGCGGCCACAGCCGCTCCGGCCGCGGGTCGACCGCCACCACCCGGAACCCCGCCGCCACCGCGCGGTGCGCGAGCGCCCGGCCGGTCGGCCCGAGCCCGACCACGCAGATGTCGACCTCGCTGCTCATACCCGGCATTCAATCCGGTCCGGCCGGGGCTGGGCAACCGGGTCTCGGTCACACTGTCCGATCAGCGCGGCGTCACCCAGGTGGTGATGTCGGCGTGCACCACCTCGGCCCCGTTCGTGTCGTAGATCGAGACCGGCACCACGATCTCCGCGCCCTCGGTGATCGCCGCGAAGTCCGGCATGGACGCCAGCTCGGCGACGGCCCGCAGCCCCGTCTCCGCCTTGGCCAGGTACTCGACCGTCATCGCCTTGGGGATCCAGCGATGCGTGGTCGGCACCGTCGCCTCGCTCAGCATCCCCATCGCCACCTCGGCCAAGTTGCAGGCCGCGATGGCGTGGAAGGTGCCGATGTGGTTGCGGATGCCGAACCACTTGGGCGAGGTCACCTCGCACACCCCCGGCTCCAGCCGCACCACCGTCGGCAGCACGGTGCCGAAGTACGGCACCCGGGCCACCATCCCCAGCGAGAACAGCGCGTGCCCGATCCGGTTGTCCGGGAGCTTCTTCCACCCGCGGTAGGTGGTGGTCAGGTTGGTCATGCGCAGTATCTTACTCAATAGTAAGTTCGAGCGTGCCGAATGGTGCGACGGGGCGATTTGAAGTCGCTCCCGCCCCTCGTGCATACTGTTCGGGTTGCCTTGCACCGGTCCGTGCCCTCGTGGCGCCCCGGGTGAGGCGAGCAGAACCTCGTGCATCTCATCGGGCGACCGGTGTGGGTGCGTCCGGGACGTCGTTCCGAGGCCGTGATGAGTTTTCGATCCGGGGCCGAAGAATGAGCGGAATGGCGACACGCCCGACCGCGTGGACCGGAGAACCATGACAGATGAACAGCGGCGAGTGACCGGGAGTTGTCCGGTCGTGGTCTCTCTCTGAGGCGTCTTCGTGTGTTCGGGCTGTGCAAATCGAGGTGGAGCGGAAGCCCAGCTTCTGTAGCCACGAAGGAAAGCGGAGAAAAGGACACTTAGCGTGGCGGGACAAAAGATCCGCATCAGGCTGAAGGCCTATGACCACGAGGCGATCGACGCGTCCGCGCGCAAGATCGTCGAGACGGTGACCCGCACCGGGGCCCGCGTGGTCGGCCCGGTGCCGTTGCCGACCGAGAAGAACGTGTACTGCGTCATTCGTTCGCCGCACAAGTACAAGGACTCGCGCGAGCACTTCGAGATGCGTACGCACAAGCGTCTGATCGACATCCTCGACCCGACGCCGAAGACGGTCGACGCGCTGATGCGCATCGATCTGCCGGCCAGCGTCGACGTCAACATCCAGTGACGGGGACCGCAGACATGACTGACAACAAGAACCGGCCCGCCGCGGGCATCCTCGGCACCAAGCTCGGCATGACGCAGGTCTTCGACGAGAAGAACCGCGTCGTCCCGGTGACCGTCGTCAAGGCGGGCCCGAACGTCGTGACCCAGATCCGCACGGTCGAGCGCGACGGCTACAGCGCCGTCCAGGTCGCCTTCGGCGCCATCGACCCGCGCAAGGTGAACAAGCCGACCTCCGGCCAGTTCGCGAAGGCCGGGGTCACCCCGCGCCGCCACGTCGTCGAGATCCGCGTCGCCGATGCCTCCACCTTCGAGGTGGGCCAGGAGATCAGCGCCGACGCCTTCGAAGAGGGCAGCTACGTCGACGTCACCGGCACCAGCAAGGGCAAGGGCTTCGCCGGCACCATGAAGCGGCACGGCTTCAGCGGCCAGGGCGCCTCGCACGGCGCCCAGGCGGTGCACCGGCGCCCCGGCTCGATCGGTGGCTGCGCCACCCCGGGCCGCGTCTTCAAGGGCATGCGGATGTCGGGCCGGATGGGCAACGACCGCGTGACCACCCAGAACCTCTCGGTGCACAAGGTGGACGCGGAGAACGGCCTGCTGCTGATCAAGGGCGCGATCCCGGGTCGCAAGGGCGGCGTCGTGATCGTCAAGAGTGCCGTGAAGGGTGGTGCGCACGCATGAGCGTGGACACTGAGAAGAAGCCCGCCGCGAACCTCACGCTGGACGTGAAGGAGCTCGGCGGCAAGACCAACGGGACGGTGGATCTCCCCGCCGAGATCTTCGACGTCCCCGCCAACATCGCGCTGATGCACCAGGTGGTGAACGCCCAGCTCGCGGCGGCCCGCCAGGGCACGCACGCCACCAAGACCCGCGGCGACGTCCGCGGCGGTGGCAAGAAGCCGTACCGGCAGAAGGGCACCGGCCGCGCCCGTCAGGGCTCGACCCGCGCGCCGCAGTTCGCCGGCGGTGGCGTCGTGCACGGCCCGCAGCCGCGCGACTACAGCCAGCGCACCCCGAAGAAGATGAAGGCCGCCGCCCTGCGCAGCGCCCTCTCCGATCGGGCGCGCAACGAGCGCATCCACGTGATCACCGAACTGGTGTCCGGGCAGGCCCCGTCCACCAAGACCGCGAAGACCTTCCTCGCCGAGCTCTCGGAGCGGAAGAAGTTCCTGGTCGTCGTCGGTCGCGAGGACGTCGCCGCGTGGAAGAGCGTGGCGAACCTGCAGAACGTGCTGCCGATCGCCCCGGACCAGCTGAACACCTACGACGTGCTGAACAGCGACGACGTGGTGTTCTCGGTCGAGGCACTCAACGCCTTCGTGCACGGTCCGGCGGAGTCGGCCCAGGAGGAGAGCAAGTGACCACCATCGCCGACCCCCGCGACATCCTGCTGGCGCCGGTCATCTCGGAGAAGTCCTACGGCCTGATCGAAGAGGGTACCTACACCTTCATCGTGCACCCGGACTCCAACAAGACGCAGATCAAGATCGCGGTCGAGAAGGTCTTCGGCGTCACGGTGACGAGCGTCAACACCGCCAACCGTCAGGGCAAGCGCAAGCGGACCCGCTTCGGTTACGGCAAGCGCAAGAACACCAAGCGTGCGCTCGTGACCCTCTCGGCCGACAGCAAGCCCATCGAGATCTTCGGAGGCCCGGTCGCGTAAGCGGGCGGGAATCCAGAAAGCAGAGAAGAACTCATGGCTATTCGCAAGTACAAGCCGACCACCCCGGGTCGCCGCGGCTCCTCGGTCTCGGATTTCGCCGAGATCACCCGCTCGACCCCGGAGAAGTCGCTGCTGCGCCCGCTGTCCAAGAGCGGTGGCCGCAACGCGCACGGCCGGATCACCACCCGGCACCGCGGCGGCGGCCACAAGCGCGCCTACCGCGTGATCGATTTCCGTCGCCTCGACAAGGACGGCATCCCCGCCAAGGTCGCGCACATCGAGTACGACCCGAACCGGACCGCCAATATCGCCCTCCTGCACTTCGTGGACGGCGAGAAGCGCTACATCATCGCCCCCAAGGGCATCGCGCAGGGCAGCCCGATCGAGTCCGGCCCGACCGCCGACATCAAGCCGGGCAACAACCTGCCGCTGCGCAGCATCCCGACCGGTACCACGATTCACGCGGTCGAGCTGCGACCGGGCGGCGGCGCCAAGCTGGCCCGCGCGGCCGGCATGAGCATCCAGCTGCTGGGTAAGGAAGGCGCCTACGCCGTCCTGCGTATGCCCTCCGGCGAGATCCGCCGCGTCGATGTGCGCTGCCGCGCCACCATCGGCGAGGTCGGCAATGCCGAGCAGTCGAACATCAACTGGGGCAAGGCAGGCCGCATGCGCTGGAAGGGCCGCAGGCCCACGGTGCGTGGTGTCGTCATGAACCCGGTCGACCACCCGCACGGCGGTGGTGAGGGCAAGACCTCCGGTGGCCGCCACCCGGTCTCGCCGTGGGGTCAGCCGGAAGGCCGCACCCGCAAGCCGAACCGCCCGAGCGACAAGCTCATCGTCCGTCGCCGTCGCACCGGCAAGAAGCGCTAAGGAGGAGGTAAGAAATGCCACGCAGCCTCAAGAAGGGCCCGTTCGTCGACGACCACCTCCAGAACAAGGTGGACGTGCAGAACGACAAGGGCACGAAGCAGGTCATCAAGACCTGGTCGCGTCGCTCCACCATCACCCCCGATTTCATCGGCCACACCTTCGCCGTCCACGACGGCCGCAAGCACGTGCCGGTGTTCGTGTCCGAGAACATGGTCGGGCACAAGCTGGGTGAGTTCGCGCCGACCAGGACGTTCAGGAGCCACGTCAAGGACGACCGGAAGAGCAAGCGGCGATGACGAGCACCGAGACCCAGAACCAGACCGCACGGGCGACCGCGAAGTTCGTCCGGGTCACCCCGATGAAGGCGCGCCGCGTCGTGGACCTGGTCCGCGGCAAGCGAGTCGAGGACGCACTGGCGATCCTGAAGTTCGCGCCGCAGGCCGCGAGCGAGCCGGTGGCCAAGGTCGTGGCGAGCGCCGCGGCGAACGCCGAGAACAACCTCGGCCTCAACCCCGCGACGCTGGTCATCTCCACGGCCTACGTCGACGAGGGTGCCACGCTGAAGCGTTTCCAGCCGCGGGCCCAGGGCCGCGCGTTCCGGATCCGCAAGCGCACGAGCCACATCACCATCGAGGTCGAGAGCGTGCCCACCACCGGCGCCACTCGTAGCCGCCGGAAGGGAGGGGCCAAGTAAATGGGACAGAAAATCAACCCCCATGGCTTCCGTCTCGGTATCACCACCGACTGGAAGTCCCGCTGGTACGCCGACAAGCAGTACTCGGATTACGTCAAGGAAGACGTCGCGATCCGCAAGCTGCTGGCGACCGGCATGGAGCGCGCCGGCATCTCGAAGGTCGAGATCGAGCGCACCCGTGATCGCGTCCGGGTGGACATCCACACCGCGCGTCCGGGCATCGTCATCGGCCGCCGCGGCGCCGAGGCCGACCGCATCCGCGCCGCGCTGGAGAAGCTCACCAAGAAGCAGGTGCAGCTGAACATCCTCGAGGTCAAGAACCCCGAATCGGATGCCCAGCTCGTCGCCCAGGGCGTGGCCGAGCAGCTCTCCAACCGCGTGGCGTTCCGGCGCGCGATGCGCAAGGCCATCCAGTCGGCCATGCGTTCGCCGAACGTCAAGGGCATCCGCGTGCAGTGCTCGGGCCGCCTCGGTGGCGCCGAGATGTCGCGCTCGGAGTTCTACCGCGAGGGGCGGGTGCCGCTGCACACGCTGCGCGCCGACATCGATTACGGCCTCTACGAGGCCAAGACCACCTTCGGTCGCATCGGTGTGAAGGTGTGGATCTACAAGGGCGACATTGTCGGTGGCAAGCGTGAGCTGACCGCCGCCGCTGCCGCTCCGGACCGCCCGCGTCGTGAGCGGCCCAGCCGCCCGCGCCGGTCCGGGTCCGCAGGCACCACCGCGACCAGCACCGAGGCCGGACGTGCCGCGACCGCCACCGCGGTCGCCGACGCTCCGGCGGAAACTCAGGAGGGCTGACGCATGCTGATGCCTCGCAAGGTCAAGTTCCGCAAGCAGCACCACCCGGGCCGCAGCGGAATGGCGAAGGGCGGCACCGCCGTCACCTTCGGTGACTTCGGCATCCAGGCGCTCGAGCCGGCCTACGTCACCAACCGCCAGATCGAGTCGGCGCGTATCGCGATGACCCGCCACATCAAGCGTGGCGGCAAGATCTGGATCAACATCTACCCGGATCGCCCGCTCACCAAGAAGCCCGCCGAGACCCGCATGGGTTCCGGCAAGGGTTCGCCGGAGTGGTGGATCGCGAACATCAAGCCCGGGCGCGTGATGTTCGAGATGAGTTTCCCCAACGAGGAGATCGCTCGCGAGGCCCTGCGCCGCGCGATGCACAAGCTCCCCATGAAGTGCAGGATCGTGACCAGGGAGGAGCAGTTCTGATGGCTACCGGAACACCGGCCGCAGAGCTCCGCGAGCTCACCGAGGACGAGCTCGTCGCCCGCCTGCGTGAGTCGAAGGAAGAGCTGTTCAACCTGCGCTTCCAGATGGCGACGGGTCAGCTCGACAACAACCGCCGCCTGCGCGTCGTCCGTCACGAGATCGCGCGCATCTACACGGTCATGCGTGAGCGCGAGCTCGGTCTGGCCACCGGACCCGCTGGCAAGGGAGATGCGGCATGAGCGATGAAGTGACCAGGGAAGAGCGCAACTCGCGCAAGGTGCGGACCGGCTACGTCGTCTCGGACAAGATGAACAAGACGATCGTGGTCGAGCTCGAGGACCGGGCGCGGCACAAGTTGTACGGCAAGATCATTCGCACCACCTCCAAGGTGAAGGCGCATGACGAGAACGAGACCGCCGGCGTCGGTGACCGGGTGCAGCTGATGGAGACCCGTCCGCTGTCCGCCACCAAGCGCTGGCGGCTGGTCGAGGTGCTGGAGCGGGCCAAGTAGGTCGCTCTCGCACGGTCAGAGAAAGGGCCGCTTCCTTCGGGAAGCGGCCCTTTCGTTTGTCCGGGGGGCTAGCTGGTCATGGCGTAGGTGCGGCTCAGCTTGTGGGCCGCCTGCATGGCCTGGTCTACGACCGAGCGGGGGAGGCCCATTTCGGCGCCGATGCTGGCGGCGGAGCGGGAGCGGTCGGCCATCTCCAGGATTTCGGCGAGCTGTTCGACGGGGACCTTGGACCAGCCCCGGGCGACGATGGTCTTCGCGGCGGCCCAGGCGCCTGCTTCGTCGGATTCGATGACGGGGTCGTGGTCGGGGAGTGCCGGTTCGGGTTCGTTGGTGGTGAGGGCCGAGGTCAGTTCTTTCGGCTCTGCCGTGGCCGCGGTGTAGTCGGGTTCCGCTTGTGCTTCGGTGACGGGGAGCGGTTCCTGCTTCGGGGGTTCGGGGACCGTGACGGCGCGGAGGTGGGTGCGCGGGGGCGTGGAGCTGGGCTCCGCGGCGATAGCGGTCTGCGCGTGGTCCTGCTGGACTCGTGTGCGCGACTGCTCCGGCGCAAGGGACTCCGTTTCGCTGCGAGCGGGAGGGGTCGGCGGTTCCGCTTCGCCGATCTCGGTCGACCGAGGCGCAACGTGCGCCTCCTCTGGCGCGGTGGGCGGCTGCGTGGAACCGTTCCGGTCCGGCTGGGGAGCGGTCGGGTGCTCGAAGCCGTTTCGCTGGGCGACGTCTCGGTCGCCGGCTTGTGCTGGGGACTGCCCACTGAGCTGTGCGGTGGGCGAGGCAGCAGCGGCCTGCGGCTGTTCCGGCCCGGTCTGCGCCGTGTTGTCGGGCAGGCTCGTGACTGCCTCGGGGAGGACGACTCGCGCATCGGCCACGGGAGCTGCCGCAGAGATCGGCACAGCGTCGGCGATGATCCTCGCCGCTGCACCCCCCGTGGCAGCGTGGTCTGTCTGTCCCTGCTCAAGAGCCTCCGGTGCAGCAGGGACGTCACTCGGCGGGGTGCTGGTCACGGGCAACTCGTCCGGCACGGCCCGGACCGCAGTCTCCTGCGGAGCAACCTCCCCGACACCGGAACGAGTCGACTCGATCCCCATCCGCTCGAACTCGGCATTCGCCCGCGCCACCAGCTCGGCAAGATCCACCTCACCCTGCGGCGCGGGATACCGCTCGGTGAATGCCCGAGTCGGGGCAGCGGGCGCCTCGACCATGGAGTCGATCGGCAGATCGACCGAGGCGTCATCGATGAGCTGCGCATACCGAGCAGCAACCCAGGAGTGCAGCCAGATCACCACCCCGACCATGATCGGGGCGATGGCGAACTCGGCGGCCCGTCCGAGTTCACCGGCAGCGAGATGCGGCCCGGCATTGAGCCCGATCGTCGTACCGAGCAGCGCAAGCTCCACCAGAATCACTCGCCCGCGCGGCAATTCGCGCCCCCACCGGGCAGCAGTCGTCGCCGCGATCATGATGACGATGATCGGAATCGAGATCATCGCCTCGATACCGTACGAAAGCCAATACAGCGGGTCGCTCATATCGCCGCTGGGCACGAGGTTCCGCTGGACGTTCACGCCAGCCCACACCATGCCGAGCACCACGACCGCAATCAGCGCCCGCGACGACCACTCCGCCCGCCGGTACAACTGCGCGATCCGCGCGTCCTGCGAAGCCACCCGCCGCCGCGCCGCCAACGCCTTGCGATGCCACCGCGCATCGGACTCATCGGCCCGCCGCAGCGCCGCGTCCGCCCGCCGATCCCGCTTCTCGGCGTCCAGCTCGTCCTGCATCGCCCGCCGCCGCTGCCCGCGCCGTTGCGCTCGAATCCACTCGGCGAGCTCCCGCTCGGCCGCTACTTCACCGTCGGACAGCACCTCGAGCAGGGCGTTGTCGTGCTGCAGAGGCAGCTTTCCGCGCGCCGTCGCCACCTGGTGGGCCAGGGCGGAAATCTCGGCATGGCCGGTCGAGCTGTCGTCGCGCATCGCGAGCCTTCCCGGACCGAGGCCCGGGGTGCGCAGCCGCCGATCCGATGGTTCGAACGTATGTGTGATCGGTGCGAGGCTAGTCTGTCGTGTCGCGCCGGTCAATGCGAAGCGCGGTGAGCCCCGTTCCGCTTCGTTCGAATGCTGTGGGCTGAAAGGTTGACCTTTCGACGGATTCGGCGCCGGTGCGGCGTCGCAGCTAAAACGGCGGCTGGGCGCATCGGGTCTGCAGTGTCGATGTAGGGGTCGGCGTTGCTTCTGGCAGAGGCCTGGCTGGGGCAGGATGGGTGTCGGGCATCGAAAGTGAATAGGCGTCCGGATGCGCGGGGTAGAACCGCGGGTCGAAGTGGGTTCCCCGCGCCCGTGGGGATGATCCTTGGCTCAGCTACGGGATCGAAGCCACGATTTCGTGCTCCCCGCGTGTGCGGGGATATGTCTTGGTGCGACGTGCGGATGACGCACAGTAGTAGTTCCTGCAGGGATAGGCCCGAGCGGCACGGACGGGCCTGGTGTCGGGTTCGCCGAACCCGTGCAGTGCGAGTGCTTTCGACCCGACCAGGTATCGGGCGTGCCCTTCGGATGTGGAGGCGGGTGTCAGGGCCCGGCGCGTAGAGTTCTGTCCGTTCGTGCTGGTTGTGGGCAGCGGGTCGTGGCGCGTGTGGCAGATATCCGATTGGAAGGAGTGGGGATCGAAAGTGAACGGGTAACTCGGTTACTCCGCGTTGCGCTGCAGGTCAGGAAGTGTGCTCCCCGCGCACGCGGGGATGAGCCCGCGCGCCGCCGGGCCTTCGTCAGGTCGATGTCGTGCTCCCCGCGCACGCGGGGATGAGCCCAGGACATTGCGCGAGTGATCGAGACCGGCGGCGTGCTCCCCGCGCACGCGGGGATGAGCCCGTCAGTTCCGAGTCCACACCCGCGCCGGGGGGGTGCTCCCCGCGCACGCGGGGATGAGCCCACCGAGCTGCTGAGCACCGCCAGACTGGCGACGTGCTCCCCGCGCACGCGGGGATGAGCCCGACCCCGCCGGCATCAAGGCGCTCACCGAGGCGTGCTCCCCGCGCACGCGGGGATGAGCCCGGCCGCACTGTGCACAGTGCGATCACTGATCAGTGCTCCCCGCGCACGCGGGGATGAGCCCCGCGGCACCGCAGCCGCGGCCGACTCGGACCAGTGCTCCCCGCGCACGCGGGGATGAGCCCATCGAGCAGTCGGTGTGGTGGTTGCAGCACTGGTGCTCCCCGCGCACGCGGGGATGAGCCGGCGAAACCCCCCGAACCCGGCCGCGTCGCCCGAGTGCTCCCCGCGCACGCGGGGATGAGCCGCCGACGGGCACGAGCTGGGGCAGCGCCGGGCCGTGCTCCCCGCGCACGCGGGGATGAGCCCTCGTGGCAGAAGTCGTAGACCCAGACGCCGTTGTGCTCCCCGCGCACGCGGGGATGAGCCCCAGCTCCTCACCGCCACCGCGACGCAGTACAAGTGCTCCCCGCGCACGCGGGGATGAGCCCGAGGTCCAGCAGACCCTTCCGTGGCAGACCTCCGTGCTCCCCGCGCACGCGGGGATGAGCCGTGCGAGGACGTGCTCGCCGCGCTCCGACCCCTGTGCTCCCCGCGCACGCGGGGATGAGCCCAGCGCGTTCCGAACCGCACGGCAGGTGCCAGGTGCTCCCCGCGCACGCGGGGATGAACCCGGTCACGTGAACGTTTGTGGTTTCCCTATCGTGGGCTCCCCGCGCACGCCGGGATGAGCCGTCCATCCGGAACTTCGGCTACCACCAGCAGGAGTGCTCCCCGCGCACGCGGGGATGAGCCCTTCGGGGCGACCGCGTTCCAGGCGTCGCCCATGTGCTCCCCGCGCACGCGGGGATGAGCCCCAGCACAAATCGACGCCGTCCGTGTAATGGACGTGCTCCCCGCGCACGCGGGGATGAGCCCGCGCCGGGCATGACGACGATCGGCCAGTTCGCGTGCTCCCCGCGCACGCGGGGATGAGCCCGCCCCGGCGTCGCCGAGCGCGCGCCCCCACAGGTGCTCCCCGCGCAGGCGGGGATGAGCCCCCGCTGGGCTCCCGCTCCACCCCGGGGCCGGTGTGCTCCCCGCGCACGCGGGGATGAGCCCGCCATCGGCGCACCGGTGATCCCGGGCGGCGCGTGCTCCCCGGGCCCGCGGGGATGAGTCCGGATCGGGGGCAGGGCGGTACCGGCCGGGCGTGCGCCCCGCGCACGCGGGGATGAGCCGTGGGTGGCTGGCACGGACAACCCGGACCAGGCGCGCTCCCCGCGCACGCGGGGATGATCCGAGCTGGAAGCGGAGCTAGCTTCAGCGAAGCGGGTGCTCCCCGCGCACGCGGAGATGAGCCGCATAAGGTGCGCCACCCCGGCGGCGCCATCACGTGCTTCCCGCGCACTCGGGGATGAGCCCCCGACCCGAACCCCGAACCCGCTGATCAAGAGGTGCTCCCCGCGCACGCGGGGATGAGCCCGGCAGGGCTGGGTCTCCCCAATTGGGGAGACTGTGCTCCCGCGTACGCGGAGATGCGCCCCTGGCCGAGCTGCTGGACGACCCCGAGGCGCGCGTGCTCCGCAGGCACGCGGCGATGAGCCGCAGAACAGGCCGCGGCGCCCGTCGGTGATCAGGTGCTCCCCGCGTACGCGGGGATGAGCCCCCGGCGGGGCCGGACGGGTGGGTCCGGGACATGTGCTCCGCGCGCCCGCGCTGATGAGCCCACCAGCCCGTTCGCCGACCTCGCCGCGGCTGCGTGCACCCCGCGTATGCGGGATTGAGCACGGAGCAGGCAGCCGTCTAAGGCGTTCACCTCAAAGCGAAAGCTCCCAATGTGCCGAGAGCAGCATGCCGTGGAACGGCGTAGTTCTCATCTCCGTGGAAGCGACGGTTGCCCGTCGACCACCTCGGCCACCAGGTCGGACCACTGAATCGCCAATCGACCGACATCGAACCAGGCGTCGTGCAATTGCTCGACACCAACCGGCGGCTCGGTGCACAACAGCCGCTCGGCGATGACGTGTGCCGCGGCCATGTCATCGATGACGAGCGAGCACGTCACCGCGTCGATAGCGCATACTCCAATGTGGTCGACGATCCATTCCGCGATCTGGCCCCGCAGCGCACTGCGAGTGGCGTCGAACACCTGAGCGCAACCGGGATTGCGCGTGCGAACGCGGTGCACCACGGCCAGCATCCGAGCCCGCTTCAGTAGCAGTGTCTCGTCATCGCGAACGCGGATCCGGAAGGCGGTGGTGAGTTCGCGCCAGTGCGGAAGTCCCGGACGCGACGTGGTCACGACAGCGGCGTGGACAGGCGGGCGAGCGCGGCCGCATAGGGCAGACATCGCCCCGGATCGTGACCCGCGTGCCGGGTGAGCACGCTCGAAGCGTCCCACCGCTGCAAATCCGGCGGCAGCTCGTCACACCGGTAGGTGCGAATCCCGTCGACCAGACCGCGGTGTCGCGCTGCGGCGGCATCGTTCTGCTCGCTCATGAATCTTCCCCTGCTGCGACTGTGCGCACCCACCGCAGACCGCGATCGGGCGGCAGCGCGCCAACCACCTTGGATCCCCGGTCGGCAGGAACCACGCTCGGCGCGCGAACCAGCACTTCCCGTGCGGCCTCTTTAAGCGCGAAATCCGCAGCGCGGCAAGCGCGGTGCCGCTCCATTTCGCGATGCGCTTGTTCGACGGTGAACGGTTGCTCTGGAACAGCGTGTAGCGCGTGCCGTTGCTCGGCATCCACCCGACCGATGATCTCGGCCGAGGAGGGACCGACGTCCCTGTGGTGCTGTGTGAACCAGCCATCAAACCCCATAAGTGCGTCCCCCTGCGGTCGCGGTTGAATTAGGGCACCCACCGCCGCGGACCGTGATCGGGAAGCACGGCCGATCGATTCGGAAGCCAACGCGGGCGACAGGGCCAAATTCGACGCTATGACCTACGTAACCCCGGTTCTGTCCCAAAAGGGCAGGGCGGGTATCGGAATGCCCGGCGTACCCTCGGCGGTGCATGGGTTGCCCGAGCGCGGAGGAGACGACCCGATGTCCGACATGCCGCCGAACGAAATCGGCCGCCGAATCCGGGAGATCCGGCTGTGGCGCGGTCTCAGCCTTGAGGCCGCCGCCGGGCTGGCGGGTATCTCCTACGGCTACCTCGGGCGCGTCGAGCGCGGAGAGCAGGCCCTGTCCAAGCGCCGCACCCTCGAGGCGCTGGCGCACGCGCTGCGGGTCGCGCCCTCCGAATTCAGTGGCCAGCCGTGGGAGCACAGTGCCGGTCAGTCCTCCGACGCCTACGCGGGCCTTCTCGATATCGAGAGCGCTCTTGAGCGGTGCGAACTCGGCGATGATCCCGGAGGGTCAGTGCGGGAATGGTCCGCTATTGATGCGGATCTTCAAGCGGCACAACGTATGCGGGAGAAAAGCGACTATCCAGCAGTTTGCGCGCTGGCTCCGGGACTGCTCATTGAACTTCATGCTGCCTACGTCCGTCGCCCAGGGCTCCGCGCCGAAGTGCTCGCTGGCCTCGTTCGCTGCTACTACATACTCGCCGAGACCACGAAACGTCTCGGGGTGCGTGGGTTGCCGATCATGATGGTCAAGGCCGCACAGTCCTGTGCCGAAGAACTGGAGTCCCCTGCGTGGATCGGGTTTGCGGTGTGGCTGCGCGGGTCGATCTCCGGATCCATGTCGCGCAGCCAGCAGTACGCACGCTCCGTGGCGGCGGCCGACCGGATCGCGTCACACCTCGATGACGGCGAAGTGGTGCAGGCGTACGGGATGCTCAACCTCTCGGCGGCCCTGGCGGCGGCCGTCCAGAACGACCGGTCGACCGCGGAGACTCACCTCGCCGAAGCCGCGGCCGTGGCTCAGCGCATGGAGCAGGACGTTGGCGGTTTTGGGCGCCTCTGGTTCGGCCGTACCAACGTGCACGTATGGCGGTCCTCGATCGGGATCGAACTCGGTGACGGCGTTGCGGCGGTCGAGCATACGGTAGGCGTCCCGGTCGACTCGATTCCCTCGGCATCGCGGCGCGCCAACTACTACGCCGAGGCAGCGCGCGTGCTGCTGGCGGAACCGGCCTATCGTAGCCGAGGGTTGGACTTGCTCTTGAAGGCAGAATTGATTGCCCCGCTACAGGTTCGCGGTGACTTCTTCGTGCGCGAGGCTGTAGCCGACCAACTGCGCACGGCTCGCCGTGATGCGGGCGGGCGTAACTTGCGCGGTCTCGCGTGGCGGTTGGGCATTGCGCCGGAACAAGGACCCCACTCCAACTGACTGCCGGCGGCGCGGACGGGTTGGTGTCGGTTCGGCAATACTCAGGTAGAGCGGGCGCGGTCAGTCCGGCCGAGCGATCGCGCGCGATCCCTTTCAGACGTCGAGGCGGTTTCAGGATGCCGGCACGTACAGTTTCTCCGTTCGTGCCGGTTATGGGTGGTGGCGAGTGTGCAGATATTCGATGAGGAGGGGGATCGAAAGTAAATGGATAACTCGGTTACTTCGCGTTGCGCTGCAGGTCAGGAAGTGTGCTCCCCGCGCACGCGGGGATGAGCCCGGCAGGCTCCGGTTCGGTGCGGCGAACACCTTGTGCTCCCCGCGCACGCGGGGATGAGCCCCGAACGCCAACACCAGCACGTCCTCGTACGTGGTGCTCCCCGCGCACGCGGGGATGAGCCCGCCTCGACGGTGACGTAGAGCAGGTGCTCGAAGTGCTCCCCGCGCACGCGGGGATGAGCCCCCGCCGTCGGAGGTGAGCATGAACGGCTCGTTGTGCTCCCCGCGCACGCGGGGATGAGCCCGAGGCCAGCTGGTCGTCGTCGAGGATGCGGCCGTGCTCCCCGCGCACGCGGGGATGAGCCCATCCGGCTCACCGCCGGGGACCGGATCTTCTCGTGCTCCCGCGCACGCGGGGATGAGCCCCCCGGCGCCTTCGTCGTCGACCACATCGTCCCCGTGCTCCCCGCGCACGCGGGGATGAGCCCGACGGAGTGAGGGGCACTATGCGGCCTCCTGGGTGCTCCCCGCGCACGCGGGGATGAGCCCCGGTTCCGGTTCGGGTCGGTCTCCACTGCCTTGTGCTCCCCGCGTACGCGGGGATGAGCCCAGCTGCAGCACGCGGTGCGGTCGGTCGATCTTGTGCTCCCCGCGCACGCAGGGATGAGCCCCAGCTCACGAACCCGTCGAGGAAGGTGCCGGTGTGCTCCCCGCGCACGCGGGGATGAGCCCGACGACTACGTCGCGCAACTGCCGACGATTACGTGCTCCTCGCGCATGCGGGGATGAGTCCGCCACGACCATCACCACTCTTTTGCACGCCAGTATTCGAGCGCTACCAGGCACTCTCAGGACCGGCAAGCGGTCATTCGACGGACAGTCCCCGAGTAAGAGGGATTGCTATCCTCGCCGCTCCGGGGCATCGCGCCCCGAAAACTGTCGGTGGCGGTTTCTACCCTCCGAACAGTGCGAAAAGGGGGAAGATGCTGAGCGCTACGACCATGTCGGCATGGGCGAAAACCGACCGTGACGGTGGTCGGCTGTCGCTCGTCCGCCATCTCGCAGACTCTGCCGAAGTCGCAAAACTCCTGTGGGACAGCTGGTTACCCCTGCACACCCGCCACGCGATGTCCGAGAACCTCGGCGGTGCAGAGGAGGGCCGAGCCGTTCTGCGCTGGCTCGCCGCCGTGCACGATCTCGGCAAGCTGACCCCTGCCTTCGCGTGCCAGGTACGTGACCTGGCGGAGACGATGGCGGACCGCGGACTGGAGTTTCCGCCTGCCCTGACGAACCGGAAAGCGTTGCCCCACGGCCTTGCCGGTCAGGTAGCCCTCACGACGGTATTGGTCGAGCGAGGCTGGGCGAAGACGGCGGCGGATTCGTTCGGCGTGGTGGTCGGCAGCCATCACGGTGTCCCGCCGACCGAGGGGGAGGCGAGCAACGGCGCGAACCAGACCGACCTGCTCGGCCGCGCCGAGTGGGACAAGTCGCGCCGCGAACTGCTCGACTTCGTGACCGAGCGAACGGCGGGGTGGGACCGGGTGGACCGGTGGCGGCACTTCCCGCTCTCACTCACCCAGCAGGCGCTGTTCACCGCGGCGGTGATCGTCACCGACTGGATCGCGAGCAACCAGGACCTCTTTCCGCTGGACGAAGCGCGGGCATCGAGTACCGCGGCCCCGGGGGCCTGGCAGGAGCTCGGGCTGCCGCCGCCGTGGTCGCCGCAGCCGGTGCCGCTGGAGGATGAGCCAGCGGTCCAACGCTTCGTGCAGGGCAGGTTCGGCTGGCCCGAGTCGACCCGGGCGCGGCCGCTTCAGGCGCAGTGCGTCCAGTTGGCGGCCGCGATTCCAGAGCCGGCGCTGATGGTGGTCGAGGCGCCGATGGGGGAGGGGAAGACGGAGGCGGCGCTGGCCGCGGCCGAGGTGCTGGCGCAGCGGTTCGGGTTCGGGGGAGTGTTCGTGGCGCTGCCGACGATGGCGACCTCGGATGCGATGTTCGGCCGCGTCCACCGCTGGGTGGAGCGCCTGCCAGATACCCCGTCCACGATGTTCCTGGCGCACGGCCGCGCCGCCCTGAACAAGGATTTCGCGGAGCTGCGCAGCGCGGGATTCGATTCCATCGGGGTCGACTGCGTCGACAGCGGGGTCACCGCCCACGCGTGGTACGTCGGCAAGAAGGGGCCGCTCGCGAATGTCGTCGTCGGAACGATCGATCAGGTATTGCGCGCCGCGCTGAAGACGCGGCATGTGATGCTCCGGCACCTCGGGCTCGCGAACAAGGTCGTAATCATCGACGAGGTGCACGCGGCCGACAGCTACATGTCGACCTACCTGTGCCGGGCACTGGAGTGGCTCGGTGCCTATCGGGTCCCAGTCGTTCTCCTCTCGGCGACGCTGCCGCCCGCCCAGCGCGATCTGCTGGTGCGCGCCTATCAGCGTGGTCGGGGCGACGCCGAGTGTGCCGTCGGCGCCGAACCCGGATACCCATCGGTCACGGTGTGGCCGCACCCTGAACTCGGTGGCCCCGTGGCCGCTTCTGGGCGCTCGATCGCGGGCATCGAGATCGAGCCGATCGAGGACGACGCGGGCGTGCTTGCCGAACGGCTTCATGCCGAGCTGGCTGATGGCGGCGTCGCGGGGGTCGTGTGCAACACGGTGGCGCGAGCTCAGGAGACCTACACCGTCCTGCTCGATACCGGTTTCGACGAGTCCGAGGTGCTGCTGGTGCACTCCCGCTTCGTCGCCGGGCACCGCGCCGAACTGGAGGAGAAGTTGCGGGCGGCGCTCGGGCCGCCGAGTGGCCGTGCGCTGCGACCGGACCGGTTCGTTGTGGTCGGCACCCAGGTGATCGAACAGTCACTCGATATCGACGTCGACCTCTTGGTAACCGATCTGGCGCCGGTCGACCTCCTCTTCCAGCGAATCGGGCGGCTGCACCGGCACAGCCGCGATCATCGGCCGGCCGCGGTCGCGCAGCCGCGCTGCCTGGTTCGCGGCGCGAGCTGGGATGCGGTCCCGCCCGAGCCGGTGCGCGGTTCCGAGGCCGTCTACGGGCTGTCCCGGCTGCTGCGCGCGGCGCTGGTACTGAATCTCTCGGCGGGCCGGTCCGTCACCATCCCCGATGACGTCCCCGATCTGGTTGCGGCGGCCTACGGCGAGCGCATCGAAAAACCGGCTTCCTGGGCGGAGCAGATGTGCGCGGCGGATGACGCGTGGGCTGACCACACCGCTAAACAGCAGCAGAAGGCGCAGGACTATCTGCTCCCCGGGCCCGCGAGCGAAAACCCGACGTTAGCCGGATGGCTCGTACACGATATTCCGGACGATGCCGAGGGCGTCGGCGGGCAGGCACAGGTGCGGGATTCCGAGGACAGTCTGGAAGCGATCGTCGTACAGTGCCGTGGCTCGGAAGTGTATGCCCTTGAGCAGGTCCCCGAGATCGGTGGCAAATCAGTGCCGACCGAAACCGAGCCATCGGCGTGGCTGGCGAAGAAGCTGGCCGCATCCACCATCCGGCTACCCGCGTACCTGACCCGATCCGGACGGAAGGAGCGGATGATTCGCGCGCTCGAGGACACCTGGTACCCGGGCTGGCAACGAAGTCACTGGCTGGCCGGAGAGCTGGTACTCGAACTCGATGCGGACGGGACGGCGGACCTGGCCGGATACGACCTGCGCTATGACCCCCGGCTCGGACTGCTCGCGGTTCCGGCCGCCGAGGATCGGAGCACACCGTGACGGACGAGTACCGGTTCGACCTCCTCGACGAGCCGTGGACCCTCGCCACCGACACCGCGGGCCGGCTCCGTGAAGTCTCGCTGCGACAGCTGTTCCGCGATGCACACGAGCTGAGCGCACTGGCGGGCGAACTCCCTACCCAGGAGTTCGCCATCCTGCGCCTGCTCCTGGCTGTGTTACACCGCGCGATCCGCGAGCGACCCGGAACCGCCGTCGAGATCTGGACCGGGCTGTGGCGGGAATGGCCAGCGGACGAGATCGACGCCTACCTGCTCCGCTACCGCCACCGCTTCCAGCTCTTCGATGCGAAAGAGCCGTTCCTGCAGGTGGCCGGGCTTCGTTCGGGCAAAGATGCGGTCAGCTCGCTCGACAAGGTGATCGCCGACATCCCCAATGGCAGCAAGTACTTCACGACGCGCGCCGGGCGAGCGATCGAGCGCATCGGCGCGGCCGAGGCTGCGCGCTGGCTGGTCCACGCGCACGCCTTCGACCCGTCCGGGATCAAATCCGGTGCGGTGGGCGACGAGCGCGTGAAGGGGGGCCGCGGCTATCCGATCGGGATCGCGTGGGCGGGCGGGCTCGGCGGCGTCTATCTGGAAGGCACCGACCTCCGGCAGACGCTGCTGCTCAACCTGGTCCTCACCGACCCGAGCGGCGAACGTCACCAGCAGCTCGGCATTCCGCCGTGGGAGCGCGATGCCGACGGCCCCGCCGCTCGGAAAGACCCGGGCCCGCGCGGTCCTGTCGATCTCCTGACCTGGCAGAGCCGCCGAATTCGCCTCGTCCGCGACGGCACCGAGGTGACCGGGCTCGTGCTCTGCAATGGCGATGCGCTCGAGCCGTTCAACCAGCAGCGGTTGGAGCCCATGACGGCTTGGCGCTACAGCGAGATCCAATCGAAGAAGGCGGGCAAGCCGCGCCACTACCCGCTGTTGCACGATCCGGATCGCTCACTCTGGCGCGGACTGCGGTCCCTGCTCGGCGACGTCGCGAACTCGGCGCCGACCACCGGGCGCGGAATCGCACCGGGTGTGGTCGAGTGGGCAGGGCTGCTGACGGCGCGCGGCGTGATACCGCGGACCCATCCGATTCGCCTGCATGCCACCGGGATGCACTACATCAACAATGTCTCGATCGTCGGCGACATCATCGACGACGCGATCGGGTTCTCCGCCGCCATGCTGGCCGACAACCCCGCACTGCGGACCTGCGCGGTGAACGCCGTGCAGCTCGCCGAGGACTGCGTCACCGAACTCGGGCGGCTCGCGGCGAATCTCGCGCTCGCGGCGGGTGGTGCGACGGAGGGGCCGACCGCCCGCGCCAGAGAACTCGGCTACTTCACGCTCGAAGATCCGTATCGGCGGTGGCTGCGCGGACTCGACCCGCTCGCCACCGACCTGTCGGGCTCCGCCGCCGAATGGCAGCGGGTCGTCGGCCGGATCGTGCGTGGCCTCGCCGACGAACTCATCGCGGCGGCGGGGCAGCCCGCATGGGTCGGAAGAGAAGCGAACAGCCGTTGGATCGATTCCGGCCAGGCCGATCTGTGGTTCCGCGGTCGGCTCGCGGGCCTGGTGCCCGCCGCTTCCACCGCGCCGACGTCCCCCGAGAAAGGAAAGGCGGCCGATGACGAACGCGTCGAAGTCGTTTGGTGAACGCGAGAAGCTGCTCCGCGACCACGTCGACCGCCGGGTCTCCGTCCTGCAGAAGCAGTACCGGGCACAGGACGCCGACGCGCGAGCAGCGCTTGCGGAGTTACGTCGCGGCGTCGGTGGCGCCCCCGGGACCGATCCGCTGCTGTGGAAGCTGACGATCGACGGTCTCCCGGCGGAACTGAACGCACCGGAAACCCTCACCAGGGCCGAGCGCGACGGTGCCGCGACGGTGTGGGAACGCGCGGCCTTCGACGCGATCACGCTTTTCGCGCTGCACCAGCAGTCGCGGACCGGCGCCATGCATCGCGCGGGCGTCGGGCTCGGCGCGGCGGTGCGTGCGCTCGGTGCCGAGGCCGGCTCCGAGCAGGCCGTGCGGACGCGCTTCCACGCGCTGGGAACAGCGCAGGATCATCCCGCCCGGCTGATCCACCTGCGCGGGCTCATCACCCAGTGCCGGGCCTTCGACGTCGCCCTCGACTACGGCAAGCTCTCCGTCGACCTGGGGCGGCTCGACCGCAACACCTACGCCGACCGCGTACTGCTGGCCTGGGCTCGCGACTTCCATCGCAAAGCCCCCGAGGCCGCCGCGGGCACCCCCGAGACAGGAGCGAAGTAATGACCAGGCTCTTCATCGACGTCCACGTGCTGCAGACCGTGCCGCCGAGCAACGTCAACCGTGACGACACCGGTCGGCCGAAGACCGCCTACTACGGCGGCGTGCAGCGGGCCCGGGTCTCGAGTCAGGCGTGGAAGCGGGCTGCCCGCACCGAATTTCGCACCCTGGTCGATCCGAGCACGCTCGGGGTGCGAACGAAGCGCATCGTGGAACTCGTCGCCAAGCGTGTCGGTGACACCATCCCCACCGCCGAGGCGCGGGAGACGGCTGTCTCGGCGGTCTTCACGGCAGCGGGCATCGTTCTGGAGAAGCCGAAGAAGAAAAAGGGCGAGGAAGTCGACCCGATCGAGCAGTCGAAGTACCTCCTCTTTCTCAGCGCGACGCAGATCGACCGGCTCGCCGAACTCGCGATCGCGGCCCACGGTGGCGCCACGATCGACAAGGCCGCTGCCAAAGCCGCTGCGAAGGGAGCCGACAGCATCGACGTCGCACTGTTCGGGCGGATGGTCGCCGACTCCGCCGATCTGAATGTCGACGCCGCCGCGCAGGTCGCGCACGCGATCTCCGTGCACGCGGTGAACACCGAGTTCGACTACTACACCGCCGTTGACGACCGTGCGCCGGAGGACAACGCAGGTGCGGGCATGATCGGCGTCGTCGAGTTCAGCTCGTCCACGCTCTACCGCTACGCGACGGTGAACGTGGCCGCACTGCACCGCAACCTCGGAGATTCGGAGGCGACGGTACTCGCCGCTGAGGCTTTCCTGAAAGCCTTCGTGCGGAGCATGCCGACCGGCAAGCAGAACACGTTCGCGAATCGCACGCTGCCCGATGCGGTGGTGTTCAGTCTGCGCACCGACCAGCCGGTCAATCTCGTGACCGCCTTCGAGGAGCCGATCGTCGCCGCGGGCGAGGCCAGGGCAGCCGTCGCGGCGAAGGCGCTCGTCGCCCGCTACACCGCGGTCGAGGCGGCCTATGGTGACGGCACCACCGTGAACTTCGTGGTCGCCGCCGGTGACGGCGCCGACGCGCTCAGTGAGATCGCTACCCCCGGCTCACTCGCGGCGGCGGTGGATGGCGTCACCCACCGGGTGCGGGCAGCGGTGACGTCGTGACCGTGCTGCTGCTGCGGCTGGCGGCTCCGCTGCAGGCGTGGGGGGTCGCGAGTCGTTTCGCACGCCGGGAAACTCAGCAGTACCCCTCCAAGAGCGGAATCCTCGGGCTTATCTCCGCCGCGCAGGGGCGCCGTCGGACAGATCCGGTGGAGGAAGCCCTGCAGGGGCTCGGCTTCGGGGTTCGGGTCGATCAACCGGGTCGGCTGATCCGCGACTTCCAGGTCGCGCTCAGCCTGGACAAGAAGCAGCAGTTCCCGCTGTCACAGCGCTACTACCTCGCCGATGCCGCGTTCCTGGCGGCGATCCACGGCGAGCGCGAACTCATCACCGGTATTCGGGAAGCGCTGCGTCGTCCTGAATTCCCGCTGTACCTGGGGCGCAGATCCTGTCCCGTCACCGAGCCGCTCGTGCTCGGCGAGCCGACGGAACTCACGCTCGTCGACGCACTTCGGAGCACTGAATGGCAGGCGGCTCAGTGGTATCGGAGACAACAGCCCGAGCGGCTCAGGTTGCCGATCTACCGCGATCTGCTGCCGGGTGATCCGGGGGATCGATTGCGGGAACGTGTCCGCGACATGCCGCTCAGCTTCGATCCCGAGCGTCGTGAATACGGGTGGCGCACCGTGGTGGAGGATCACGTCGATATCGACAATCCGCTGGGGCGCGCCGGCCACTTCCCGATGGCCGCGCTCGGGGGTGAGTAGCGATGTTCCTGTCTCGTGTGCCGCTCAACGGTGCCCGCGTGGGCGCCCGCAAGATTCTGGAGTCGCCCCAGGTGGCGCATGCGGCGGTACTCGCCGCGTTCCCGCCACAGCCCGCCTCCGACGCCGGTCGGTTGCTCTGGCGCATCGACCATCGCGATCATCAGGTCGACCTCTACGTGGTGAGCCCGGCGGAGCCGGATTTCACCCACATCGTCGAGCAGGCCGGATGGCCGACCACCACGGCGTGGACCACGCGTAAGTACACACCGCTACTGGATCGGCTGGCAGTCGATCAGCGGTGGAATTTCCGGCTCACCGCCAACCCCGTCCGCGCAGCGCTCGAGCGCAGCGTCGGCACCCCGCCGGGGCGCGGCAAACCCACCGGCCTCACCCTCGCTGATCAGGTTCAGTGGTTGCAGAAGCGGGCGGAATCGAACGGGTTCGTGATCGGGGGTGGCAGCGGCGCACCCGACGTCGTCGTTTCCGGGCGGGATACGCTGCGGTTCCGCCGCCGAGCGACGACGGTGACCGTCTCGATCGCGACCTACGAGGGCACGCTCGCGGTGACCGATACGGATAGGCTCCGACATGCCCTGACCCACGGCATCGGCCGTGCCAAAGCCTACGGCTGCGGTCTGCTCACGCTCGCTCCCGTTCAGTGAACGATCAACCCGCCGCCCGGCCGATCGGAATCGGCGAGCTGGTCCGTGCCAAGGATCGGCTCTCGTTCATCTATCTGGAACGGGCGACGGTGCACCGGGACGGCAACGCCATCACGGCCACGGACGAGAACGGTGTCGTTCACATTCCCGCGGCGACAATCGGTGCGTTGCTGCTCGGGCCAGGAACCCGCGTCACTCATCAGGCAATGCTGCTGCTGGCCGAGAGTGGCTCGACCGCGGTGTGGGTCGGTGAGCGCGGTGTGCGGTACTACGCGCACGGGCGATCATTGGCGCGCAGCTCCCGGCTGCTGGAGGCACAGGCGGCTGCGGTCAGCAATCAGGCGCAGCGGCTCCGGGTGGCACGGCGCATGTACGAGATGCGCTTCCCCGGCGAGGATGTCGGTGCGCTGACGATGCAGCAGCTGCGGGGCCGCGAAGGTGCCCGGGTCCGGCGGCTGTATCGGGAGCATGCCGAACGCGCCGGGGTCGACTGGAATCGGCGCGACTACAACCCTGCGGATTTCGATGCGAGCGACGACATCAATCGTGCCCTCTCAGCGGCCACGACCTGCCTCTACGGCATCGTGCACGCGGTCATCGTTGCGCTCGGTTGCGCTCCCGGCCTCGGCTTCGTGCACACCGGCCACGAGCGGTCCTTCGTCTTCGACCTCGCCGACCTCTACAAAGCCGACTTCGCCATCCCGCCCGCCTTCGATGCCGCCGCCTCCGGTGCCGAGGACATTCCCGCCACCACCCGCCGAGCTGTTCGCGACACGGTGCACAGCGGGCACCTCCTGGAACGATGCTGCACCGACATCTACGCGCTGCTGCTCCCGGAGGAGCCCGACGGCGTTGCCGAGTGGGATACCGACGTCGTCGAACTCTGGGACCGCAGCGGCAATGTCGCGGCGGGCACCTCCTACTCGGGCGAGGAAGAAGTCCCGTGGTAGTGCTGGTGCTGACGGCCTGTCCCGCCGGTCTGCGCGGCCACCTTACCCGCTGGTTCCTGGAGATCAGCCCCGGCGTCTTCGTCGGCGTCGTCTCCGCCCGTGTCCGGGACCTGGCCTGGGAACGCACCGTCGAACTCGCGAAAGACGGACGCGCCATCATGATTCACAGCACCCGGGGTGAGCAGCGGCTCGCCTTCAAGGTGCACCGGCACGACTGGGAGCCCGTCGACATCGATGGACTCCACCTCATGCGTCGCCCGCATACCGCTGACGTCAGGGCTGGGAAGGCGCGGGCCGGGTGGAGTAAGGCGAGCAGATATGGGCGAGCCGCGAAGCGCCGCGCGCGTTCTTCCGGTGACGAGTAGCCGTATCTGACACCTCACTCCTCCGCGAATGTGGGGGCATTCCTCCGACCGCTGACCCGCCGCACCAGCTGGGCCTATTCCTCGGACTTAAGGAGCGGCAGGGCGCTGGGAGCGGCTGTTCGTCCCGCCAGTCGGAAGCTCATCCAGGCGTGTGCGGAGAGCGCTACACCTGTCGGCCGGTGACCTGTTCGGCGCTCATTTCAGCGAGCGCGGCGAGCGCTCAGGGGGCAGCGTCAGTGAACAGTGCCAAGTGGGCTCATCCCCGCATGCGCGGGGAGCACGTGGATTGGCCGGGCTGCCCCGCGGTGCCGCCGGGCTCATCCCCGCGTGCGCGGGGAGCACGCGATGGGCCGGCAGCGCATCGACATCCTCCAGGGCTCATCCCCACGTCCGCGGGGAGCACACCGGCACGCCGCTGGACGTGCACCCCTGGATGGCCTCATCCCCGCGTGCGCGGGGAGCACACGGTGAGGTCGGCGAGCTGCTGGGTGTGGTCGGGCTCATCCCCGCGTGCGCGGGGAGCACCGGTTGCACTACACCCCGAACTCGCCCTCGTGGGGCTCATCCCCGCGTGCGCGGGGAGCACGAGCTCGAAACGCTGAACAGCCTCGATCCCGTGGGATCATCCCCGCGTGCGCGGGGAGCACTCGAGTCCGTCCTCGACGCCCCGGGCAAGTTCCCGGGCTCATCCCCGCGTGCGCGGGGAGCACAGGAAAACGAAGGGGATAGTCATCGGGTCGTTGGGCTCATCCCCGCGTGCGCGGGGAGCACAGCAGCGGGAGCGCCTTGCCGGTCGCGAGCGCGGGCTCATCCCCGCGTGCGCGGGGAGCACAATGCGAGGCTAGTCCTGTTAGGTGGGTCACAGGGCTCATCCCCGCGTGCGCGGGGAGCACCTAAACAGCAACGAGAAGGGGCTGTTGCAGGCGGGCTCATCCCCGCGTGCGCGGGGAGCACCCGTGCTGCTCGGCGCCGCGGTAGGGGGTGTAGGGCTCATCCCCGCGTGCGCGGGGAGCACAATTCCCCCGCCTGGCGTCGGCTCTACGTCTCGGGCTCATCCCCGCGTGCGCGGGGAGCACTAGCCGGTGTTGAACTGGCTGATCGTGGCGCCGGGCTCATCCCCGCGTGCGCGGGGAGCACCAGGTCGGACAGGTAGTTGTTGATCCGGGTCGGGGCTCATCCCCGCGTGCGCGGGGAGCACGCCGCCATTTCGGGCAGCCCTTCGGCGTGGTCGGGCTCATCCCCGCGTGCGCGGGGAGCACCCTTCCTGACCTGCACGTTTCATCTCGGTAACTCCGTTACCCATTCACTTTCACTTGCGCCTGTCCTCCCGAACTCGCCATGTGTGCAGTCACCCCGGTGACGATAGTCAAACTGCCTGCCGAGCACTGCGGCCCGCTCGAGACCAGATCAAACCCCCACCCGCTCCAACCGCCACCCCGACGCCCGCGACCTCTCGTTCCAGAACGCCGCATACCGCCCGCCGAGCTCCAGAAGCTCACTGTGCGTCCCCCGCTCGACAATCGCCCCACCCTCGACGAACAGAATCTGATCCGCATGCGCGATCGTCGCCAACCGATGCGCGACCACGATCACCGTCTTCCCCTGCGTCAGCTCGTGCACCCCGCGCACGACAACCGCCTCGCTGTGCGGATCGAGCGCACTCGTCGCCTCGTCCAGCAGGACGATCGGCGCCTCCTTGAGCAGCGCCCGCGCAATCGAAACCCGTTGCCGCTCACCGCCGGAGAGCGAAGCGCCGCCTTCGCCGACCCTGGTGTCCCACCCGTCCGGCAGCCGCGCGGCGATCTCGTCCACGCGAGCGGCCTCGCCGACCCGCCGCACCTCCTCGTCGGTGGCGTCCGGGCGGCCGATGCGAATATTCTCGGTGACCGAGCGGTCGAAGAGGTACACATTCTGGAAGACCAGGGCGAGCTGGTCGAACAGGGTCTGCGACGGCTGTTCGCGCACATCGTGCCCGCCGATGAGCACCCGGCCGGAGTTCACTTCGTGGTAGCGGGCGGCAAGCCGCAGCAGCGTGGTCTTGCCGGAGCCGCTCGGCCCGACAATGGCGGTGGTGCTCCCGGCGGGCACGGTGAAGGACACCCCGGACACCACGGGCGAGTTCTCGTCGTACCCGAAGGCCACGTCCTCGAAGCGCACCTCGGGTGCGCCAGGGTTAGCCGCTTCGGTGGCCTCGGGCAGCACCGGCTCGGCGAGCAGCTCGGTGACCCGATCGAGGGAGTTGCGGGCGGTGCGCAGACCGTTGCCGATCTGCGCGGCCTGGGTGAGCGGCTCGACGAACCGCGCGCTCACCGCGATCAGCGCGATGGCGACCGCCGCCGAGACGGACCCACCGGTGACCTGCGTGATCACCACGTAGACCAGAACCAGGAACACCGCCTGCACGAAGAGCTCGAAGACGATGAGCCCGGGCACCGAGGTGAAGACGGTTCGCGTGGTCTCCGACTTCTGCCGATGCAGCGCGCCGTCCAGCGCCCTGTTCCCGCTGCCGACCGCACCGAAGGCCCGCAGCACCGGCTGCGCCTGCGCGAACTCGACCACCCGCGCATCAGCCTCGGCCGCTGCCGCGTGCACCCGCTTCTCCGAGGTGGAGTAGGCCCGGTTGGCCAGCACGTTCACCGCGTAGAGCACCGGCGCGGCCACCAGCATGGTGAGCGAGATCCGCCAGTCCACGAAGAGCATGCCGACCGCGACGGTCACGGGCACGATCACCGCGGTCAGCACCTTGGCGACCAGGTAGGCCAGCGCCCGCTGCACCTCGAGCACGTTCTCGGTGGCGAGCCGGGCGATGGGGCCCGCGCCGTGCGTCTCGAACCAGCCCAGCGGCATGGCGTTCAGGTGGTCGCCGACGCGCAGCTGCAGGTCGCGCTGCATGCCGAGCGCGATGCGGAGCGCGATGGTGGTCTGCAGGTAGCTGAAGACGGCCATCACCGCGACCGCGACCACCATGGCGATGGTCCAGCTCCAGGCCCGGTCCAGCCGGTTCTCGAAGAGCGCCTCCAGCACCGGGACCAGCAGCAGGTAGCCGATGCCCTGCGCGATCGCCTGCGCGACGATCACCGCGAGCAGGATCGGCAGCCTGCCCCGGAACTGCTCGGGTACCAGCGCGAGCACCTTGGCGATCATCGGGGGTCCTCGCTTTCCACCAGCGCGACCGCGCCGAGCGCGGCCTCGTTGATCTCCCAGAGTCGTTGGTAGGTGCCGCCGGCGGTGCGCAGCGTCTCGTGCTCGCCCCGCTCGACCAGTTCGCCGTTCTCCAGCACCAGGATCCGGTCGACGCCGGTGAGGGTGTGCAGCCGGTGCGCGATCACCAGCACGGTGCGGCCCGCGACCAGCACGGCCAGCGCGTCCTGGACCGCCGCCTCGGACTCCGGGTCGGCGAAGGCGGTGGCCTCGTCCAGGACCAGCACCGGGGTGTCGGCGAGCAGCGCGCGGGCGATGGAGAGGCGCTGCGCCTCGCCGCCGGAGAGGGTGGCGTCGACGCCGATCTCCGACTCGTAGCCGCGCGGGAGGGCGACGATGCGGTCGTGGATGCGGGCGGCGCGGGCCGCCGCCTCGAGTGCGGCGTCGTCGGCGTCCGGCTTGGCGAGCGTGAGGTTGTCGCGGATGCTGCCGCGGATCAGCCGGACGTCCTGCAGCACGAAGCCGACGGTGCGGTACAGCTCCTCGGTACCGTAGTCACGAATGTCCCTGCCGCCGATGGTGATCCGCCCGCCGGTGACGTCGTAGAACCGGGGCAGCAGCTTGGCCAGCGTGGATTTGCCGGACCCGCTCGGCCCGACCAGCGCGGTGATGGTGCCGGGCACCAGCTCCAGATCGACCCCGCGCAGCACCGGGTGGCCCTCCCGGTACCCGAAGGTGACGTCCTCGAAGCGCACCAGGCCGCGATCGGTCACCTCGGCAACCGCGTCCCCGGACCCGGCCGCGAGCTCCGGCGTCTGCTGCAGCTCGTGCAGCCGCACCGCCGCCGCGCCGCCCTCGCGCAGCGCCTGCCCGCCGTACCCGAGCCCCATGAGCGAGCTGCCGAGACCCAGCCCGACCAGCAGGAACGGCAGCACATCGAGGGGCGCCAGCCACTCCAGCCCGACGCCGGCCAGCCCGGCGACCACGATCACCACCATGACGAAGACCGGGGCGATCACCACATCGGTCACCGACTGCGGCCGGATCTGCGGCGTCTTGAGCCGGTCCAGCGCCGCCACCTGCTGCTCGATCGCGTCCCGGTAGGCGCTGTGCGCGCGGCCCGCCTGCCCGAAGGTGCGCACCACCTGGATGCCGTCGACGAACTCGATCGTCGCCTCCTGCACCGTGCGCGAGGTGCGGGTGTAGACGGCGAGCCGGTCCCGCCCCGCCTGATCCATCATGCGGCTCAGCCCGATGAAGTAGATGACCAGCGGAATCAGCAGCACCAGGGTGAGCCGCCAGTCCACCGTGAACAGGTAGCCGAGCGCCACCAACGGCGCGACCACCGCGCCGACGAACTCCAGCCGGGCGTGCGCGATCAGGTAGTGCAGCGCCTCGACGTCGTCCTGCAGGTACTTCTTCACCTCGCCGGAGCTGCGGTCGGAGAACCAGCCGAGCGGCACCCGGCTCAGCTTGGCGGCCAGCGCCCGCCGCACGGTCAGCTGGAAGTTCGCGTCCACCAGGTGCGACCAGGTGAGCGCGGCGGCCTGCAGCAGGCCGCGGGCGACCAGCACCGCGATGGCGATCCACACCAGCCGCCAGACCCGATCGGTGTCGGTCTGCGCCGCGAGCAGCTCCCGGCACGCCTCGACGATGAGGATGAACGGCACCACCGTGCCCAGCGAGGCGACCGCCACCACCAGGCTCGCGAGGGTCAGCGTGGTGTGCACGGGGGCGAGGATCTCGCGCCGCGCCCGCGCCTCCCGCTGCTTGCGTTCCTTCAGCACCGCTTTCGGCGGCCGGTTCCCCGGCTCCGCCGTCGGCGGCGCGGTCTGCACCGTCATGCGCCTCGCCTCTCGCCCGTGGTCGTCACGCAGCGGGAGTCCCCCCGCCTCGGAGATAGGTTAGGCTAAGTTTTCCCATTGCGGGGGACCGGCTCGAAGTTGTCCGAATAGTCGGAATCCTCCGTGGCGCAGCGCTGTTGTGACGGAGATGACCTCCTCCGTCGTCGACACCGATACCGAGTTCGGCGCGCGCGTCGCCGAGCGCCTCGAGTCCGAGCAGATCGTCTGGCTCACCACCGTCGGGCCCAGCGGGACGCCGCAGCCGAACCCCGTCTGGTTCCTCTGGTCCGACGGGACCGTGCTCATCTTCAGCAAGCCTGATCAAGCCAAGGTGCGCAATATCCGGCGCAACCCGCGGATCGCGCTGCACCTGAACAGCACCGCTACCGGCGGTGACGTCGTCGTGCTCACCGGGACCGCGCACATCGAGGAGGTGACGCCCTCCGATGCCGAGACCCGGGCGCTGCTCGCCAAGTACCGCGAGGGGCTCGCGAGCCTGGATATCAGCGGCTCGGAGTTCAGCGAGACCTACTCCGCGGCGATCCGCATCGTGCCGGACCGGCTGCGCGGTTTCTGAGCGGCTAGGGTCGGGCCGGTGAGACGGCGTCAGCGGCCACCGCTGCCCAAGCGGCACGGGCTCGACCCGGCTCGGTTGCGGTTGCCCGAGGAGGGTGATTGGGCCACGATTCGCGAGCACCTGGTGGAGCGGCTGTATCGGGTTCCTGCCGCGCGGATCGACGAAATGCTGGCCGCGGGGGCAATCGTCGATCTCGACGGCCCGATCTCGCCGGATGCGCCCTACGTCCCCGGTGGCGCCGTATGGTTCCATCGCGACCTGCCGGTGGAAGCGTTCGTGCCGTTCGATATCGCCGTGGTGCACCGCGACGACGACATTTTGGTGGTGGACAAGCCGCATTTCCTCGCCACCATTCCGCGGGGGCGGCACATTCTGGAGACCGCACTGGTCCGGCTGCGTCGTGACCTCGACCTCCCGGATCTGATCCCCGCGCACCGGCTGGATCGGACCACCGCCGGGCTCGTGCTCTTCGTGGTGAATCCGGCGCGGCGCGGGGCGTACCAGACGCTCTTCCACCGGCGCGAGGTGCGCAAGGAGTACGAGGCAATTGCTCGGTACGACCCGGAGTTGGCGCTGCCACGTACGGTGCGCAGCCGGATCGTCAAGGAAAAGCACGTCCTGCCCGCCTTCGAGGTGGACGGGGAGCCGAACTCGCTGACCGAGGTCTCGCTGCTCGAGCACCGCGCCGGACTCGGCCGCTACCTGCTGCGGCCGCACACCGGGCGGACCCACCAGCTGCGGCTGCATATGAACAGCCTCGGGGCGCCGCTGCTCGGCGACGACTTCTACCCCGAGGTCACCGACAAGGCGATCAACGACTTCACCCGGCCGCTGCAACTGCTCGCCGCGCAGCTGGCGTTCACCGATCCGGTCAGCGGGGTCGAGCGGTCGTTTCGGACGACTCGCCGTTTGCAAGCATGGGACGACCCGGTCGGCTGGGCCGGGAATTAGAACACGTTCTGCGGGGTAAGCGCTGATCGATGGCTCTTTCCTCGCACTCAGATAGCGTCCGTACACTGGGCCCGGTGCGTGAACCGGCCTCCAGCGAAGTCCTCACCTCGACCGCCGGTCCCACGGACTCGGTCCGTGTCGCGGACACCTCGGCGATGACCGAGCCGGAGCCGCGGCCCCGGGTGCACGCCTACCTGGACGTGGCCGTCGTGGTCGTCGTCCTGGCCTGCACCAACCTCATCGCCCACTTCACCACCGCCTGGGCCAATGTGATCAGCGTGCCGGTAGCGGCGGTGGTGCTGCTGGCACTCATGCGGCGGCGCGGGCTCGGGTGGCACGAGCTGGGGCTCTCGCCTCGGCACTGGCGGCGCGGGACGCTCTACGCCGTCGGTGCCGTCGCGCTGGTGCTCACCGTCGTCGCCATCGGCGCGGCGCTGCCCGTGACCAGGCCGTTCTTCCTCGCCGATCGGTACGCAACCATCTCCGGCGCGCTCATCGCGTCCATGATCGTCATCCCGCTGCAGACGGTGATTCCCGAGGAGTTGGCGTTCCGCGGGGTGTTGCACGGGACATTGGATCGGGCGTATGGGGTGCGGGGTGTTTTCTTCGCCGGATCACTGCTCTTCGGGCTGTGGCACGTGGCGTCGTCCTTCGGGCTCACCAGTGGGAATGCCGGGCTCGGAGCGGTGCTCGGCGGCGGGTGGGTCGGGCAGGTGCTCGGTATTGCGTTGGCGGTTGTGGTGACAGGGGCTGCGGGGGTGGTCTTCACTTGGTTGCGGCGGCGAAGTGGGAGTTTGCTTGCGCCGATTGCGCTGCACTGGTCGGTGAATGGGGCGGGGGCGCTAGCGGCGGCGTTGGTCTGGCATGTGACGTTCGGGTGAGGGGCGGAAAGTGAATGGGTAACTGAGTTACCGGGTGTTGCGGTGCTGGTCAGGAAGTGTGCTCCCCGCGCATGCGGGGATGAGCCCACCGTGACCCACACCGACGGCATGGTGCCGCTGTGCTCCCCGCGCATGCGGGGATGAGCCCAACGCCGCTCGCCCTACCCCCTCGGCGGTCCAGTGCTCCCCGCGCATGCGAGGATGAGCCCCGCCGGCGCGGCCGCGACACCGACGAGTGGTTGTGCTCCCCGCGCATGCGGGGATGAGCCCGCCAGCGGGCTCGCCCATCTCTCCGGCAAGCTGTGCTCCCCGCGCATGCGGGGATGAGCCCCCGCCGGGCACCCGCCGCGATCCCCGGCCCGAGTGCTCCCCGCGCATGCGGGGATGAGCCCTCCTCGTTGCAGATCCGCTGCGCTGCGGTCGTGTGCTCCCCGCGCATGCGGGGATGAGCCCGCGCTGATCGACGTCGCGATCTCGAACCTGCTGTGCTCCCCGCGCATGCGGGGATGAGCCCCCCGCCGATCCGGCGGTGACCAGCGCGGACAGGTGCTCCCCGCGCATGCGGGGATGAGCCCGAGATCCGGGGCCGCTGGCTGGGCCGCAACGAGTGCTCCCCGCGCATGCGGGGATGAGCCCTCGGTCACCGTCTCGGGCACCGCGGTCGACCCGTGCTCCCCGCGCATGCGGGGATGAGCCCGCGCCCTCTCTATACGCAGACACACCACCGAGGTGCTCCCCGCGCATGCGGGGATGAGCCCCTGGGCCACTGGAAGATTGGGATGGGCAGGAGTGCTCCCCGCGCATGCGGGGATGAGCCCCCCCGAGATCATCGCCGCGATGGACTTCCCCGTGCTCCCCGCGCATGCGGGGATGAGCCCATCACGGTCCACAGCCCGACCGGCCACGCCGCGTGCTCCCCGCGCATGCGGGGATGAGCCGTTCGTGCCCGATATCGCCGAGAAGCTCGGGTTGTGCTCCCCGCGCATGCGGGGATGAGCCCGCGACCGAGACCAACGTCCCGGTCACCCTGGAGTGCTCCCCGCGCATGCGGGGATGAGCCCCGCTCGACGAGGTGATCGCGCAGCGAACCCCAGTGCTCCCCGCGCCTGCGGGGATGAACCCGAAAACGACATCGCATTCCTGCGGGCCCTGGTGTGCTTCCTGCGCATGCTTGGATGAGCCCGGCGCGGGCGCGCTGACCGCTGCCCTGGTCTGCTCTCCCCGGGTGGGCGGGGGTAAGCCCACCAATCTCGCGGCCGACTCGGCGACGCAGTGCTTGCCACGCTCCATCGATGGCTATTGAGCCGGGAGGGCTGGTCGAAAGTTCCGGTGCTTCGTGTAGGGGTGTCAATGGAATCGGCACCAGTGTGTGGGCGACGTGGTTTGAAGGGGGCTGACGATGGCGGGGATGGGCTTCAAGCATTTTGCAGAGGCAGTGATTGATCAGCTGTCGAGCAGCGGATAGGACGCAGGCCCTACAGCCTCTCGCCGATGATGTTCCCGTACTTGTCGGCTATTCCTTCGACATCCGTCGGCCGCTCACCCAATGGCGGCCCGAGTACGCCAACGAGAAGATCTGCCGTAGCCCTTCGAGTTTCAACCGGTTCCCGCTCGCCACCGAACCATCTCCCGGCGACGACGCGCAGTGGTGCGGCGAGAAAGAGTGGAGCGTCGGTGAATCCGATGTGGTCGGTTCCGCCGATCGTGTAGCGGTAGCCACCGGCCTGCAATCCGGCGATCAGCGTGCGGTTCCCGTCGGTGTAGGCCGTCGAATGCCCGGTCAGCGCCGGATCGCTGTCGATCAGCAGAAACGGTCCCGGCAGTCTCTGCTCGGGGAGATCGCCGTAGAGCGTGCCGTCGATATTCGCGGCGGCGATGACGCGCGGATCGTGGGCAAGGGCGGAGGCTGCGGCGGCGCCGCCGAAGGAGTGGCCCGCGGCGGCCACGCGGGTGGTATCGATATGGCCGGTGAGCAGGGTTTCGGTGGCGCCGATCTGATCCAACGCAAAGGACAGGTCGCTGGTGCGGACCGCGAGCTGGGCGGCCATCTCGGCATCGGAACCCGAGTTCGCCACCCCGTGCGCAACCGTCCCGTCGGCAAGTTCGGTGACGGCGACCTCGTACGGATGATCCACCGCCAGCACGACGAAACCGCGGGATGCCAGCTCGGTGAGCAGCCCCGTGTAGACGGCGCGCGGCGCTCCGTAGCCGGGGGAGAAGAGAAGGACCGGCCAGCGCGCCCGATCATCGGCGAGCGGGACGTCGGCGCCGGCGTGTGTATCGATGAGGTGGTAGCGGGAGAACAGCATCGATGGCACGCCGGAGATCGTGGCGGGTAGATTCCCGTGGCCATCCATATAGAGGTATTGCCTTGGTACCGAGCCGAATTTCGCCGGGTACCACGCCTGCACCACGACATTCCGATGGTCGCCGGGGTCGGCTGTGGCGGGCTCGGGCCGGGATTCGTCCACCCAGCGAAACACGGTGCTGCCGACCGGATAGGCGCCGTCCGGGGCGGGCAACCGCGGCACCGGCGGTACCGCCCAGACCGCGGTGGCGACCGGAACCAGCGCGCCGACGAGCAGCGCCGCGGGCAGGGTGCGGCGGGGAGTGCGCACGAGCAGCCAGGTAGCCACTCCGAGCAGCACATATGCGGGAACCCGCTGCCAGACGAAACCATCGAGCAGCAGCTGGATACCGGCACCCAGGAAGAGCAGGGGAAGGGCAATCGGCGCCGCCCAGCGCGCGGTGCGCGGCACGACGGCGCCACCGACGGCGAGCAGCAAAGCGCTCACCACCAAAACCGCGTCCAGCACCGACATGCGTTCAGCTTGCCCGGAGAGCCGAGCGTTTCGCATCGGCCATCGGGGGGCCGCCATGTACGTCGCAGGTCGTACTCGGCAGGTGTGCAGATGCCTAATTTCGGGGAAAAGTCGGCGCAGATGATGTGCGGGCACCCGACCCCGCTCTAGCGTCGCCTACGCGCACGCGGCACCGGGTGGGACGTCCCCGGTGCCGGGTGCGTGCGACCGACAGGGGGAAATATGGCGGGACCGGGATGATCGAGCTGGGCTGGACGATCGCCGTCGGATTACCGCTGGCCGTGCTGATCTCGGTGATCCTGTGGCCGCCGGGACGGCCGTGACCCGGTGTCCACGGGGGACACCGGGGCCCGATCAGAAACTCAGCAGGAGACCGAGGCGTAGTACCCGACGGTGCAGACCGACTCGCTGGTGAGCTTCCAGCCGCCACCGACCTGCCGCCACGACACCTCGATCAGCGGGAACGGGGCGTACCCGGAGACGGTGGTCTGCAGGTTGGCGGTGAGGGTGTCGCCGGAGACGTTCACCGGGCCGGTGACGTACCAGGCGAAGCTGGGCACCGAGGAGATCACGCCGGTGATCTTGTCGATGGTGGCGAGATCGGCCTCGCCGCCCTCCAGCTCGGCGGCGCGGGCGCCGCGGCCGGCGCCGCTGTTCAGCACCAGCTGCAGCTTGGCCTGGAGTTCGCCGACCGACGGCGCCGCGGTGTGCACCACGGCGGGCGCGGCGGAGGCGGGGGCGGCGATCGCGCCGCCGCCCAGCAAAGCGCCGGCGACAAGGGCGATCGCGGTCCGGGTCCTGAGGTTGATCATGTGCGTATCCCATCGTTCTCGTGCGGGGTGTGCCGTACACGTCGGCTTCGACGCGGGGGCTTGGCACCACCCAGCAATATAAGGTAAGCCTATGCAAACATGAAGGGCGACCGGTACCGCGAGAGTTGGGAGCACCCGGTGGACAGACTTCTGGTGATCGGGGCGGGGCCCAAGGCGATGGCTGTCGCGGCCAAGGCGCACGTGCTCCGGCAGCTCGGTCTGCCCGCCCCGCACGTGACCGTGGTGGAGGCGCACGCGGTCGGCGGCAACTGGCTGCCCGGCGGCGGCTGGACCGACGGCAGGCACCGGCTCGGCACCAGCCCGGAGAAGGACATCGGCTTCCCGTACCACTCCACCTGGGCCCGCGGCCACAACCGGGCCATCAACGAGGCGATGAACGGCTTCAGCTGGACCGCCTTCCTGATCGACCGCGGCGACTACGCCGAGTGGGTCGACCGCGGCAGGCCGAGCCCGCACCACTACGTCTGGGCCAAGTACCTGCAGTGGGTGGCGCGGCGCTCGGAGGTCGAGGTGGTGCTCGGCACCGTCACCGAGGTGGCGGCGGCTGCGGACGGCTGGCTGGTCACGGTGCGCGACGGCGACGGTTCGCTCGCCCAGCTGGATGCCGACGGGCTGATGATCACGGGTCCGGGGAAGAGCGGCCGGGCGCTGGCCGAGCACCCGAAGATGCTGAGCATCGCGGAGTTCTGGGAGCTGACGGGGAAGCGGGCGCTGCCGCCCTCCTCGCGGGCCGCGGTGATCGGCGGCGGCGAGACGGCGGGCTCGGCCATGGACGAGCTGGTCCGGCACGACGTGCTCACGGTCTCGGTGATCTCGCCCGCGGCCACCATCTACACCCGCGGCGAGAGCTACTTCGAGAACTCGCTCTACTCCGACCCCACCAAGTGGCGCGCGCTGAGCGTTGCGGAGCGTCGGGACGTGGTGCGCCGCACCGACCGCGGCGTCTTCTCGGTGCGGGTGCAGGAGACGCTGCTCGGCGACAACCGGGTGCACCACCTGCAGGGCCGGGTGGTCCGGGTGGCCGACCACGGCGACGGCATCGCGCTCACCCTGCGCAACGACCGCCGCCCGGACCAGACGCACGCCTTCGACCTGGTGGTGGATGCCACCGGCGGGCAGCCGCTGTGGTTCACCGAGCTCTTCGACGCCGACGCGGCGGATCTGCTGGAGCTCGCCGTGGGCGGCCCGGTCACGCAACCGCGGCTGGAAGCGGCAATCGCGCACGACCTCTCGGTGAGCGGGCTGGGTGCCAAGCTGTACCTGCCGAATATGGCGGGGCTGTCGCAGGGCCCCGGCTTCCCGAATCTCAGCTGCCTCGGGGAGCTCTCGGATCGGGTGCTGGCCTCCGCCTCGGCCCGGATCTCGACGCCCGCCCGGGCTGCCGCGCGGCATAGCGAATAGGCTAGGCTTGCCTTACTTATTGTCGAGGGCGAGGTTCGGTTCATGCGTATCGTGTCGTTCGGTTTCCAGACCTGGGGCCGCCGCACTCTCCAGGCCCTGATCGATTCGGAGCACGAGGTGGTCCTGGCGGTCACCCACCCGGCGAGCGAGCACGCCTACAAGGGCATCTTCTCCGACTCGGTCGAGGAGCTGGCCCGCGAGCACGGCATTCCGGTGCACCTCACCGAGCAGGCCGACGCGGCCACCATCGACCTGGTGAAGCGGGCCGAGCCGGACGTCATCGTGGTGAACAGCTGGTACACCTGGATGCCGGCCGAGCTGTACGCCATGCCGCCGCACGGCACGCTCAACCTGCACGATTCGCTGCTGCCGAAGTTCACCGGCTTCTCCCCGGTGCTGTGGGCGCTGATCAGCGGCGAGTCCGAGTTCGGGCTGACCGTGCACCGGATGGACGAGCAGCTCGACACCGGCGACATCCTGGTGCAGCACCGGCTCCCGATCCCGGCCGGCGCCACCGGCACCGAGCTGGTCGAGGCGGGCATGGAGCTGATCCCGGGCGCGGTGCACGCGGCGCTGGACGCGCTGGCGAGCGGCACCGCCGAGTGGACGCCGCAGCGCAAAGAGGAGCGCACCTACTTCCACAAGCGCTCGGAGCGGGACAGCCTCATCGACTGGAGCTGGGAGGCCGTGGATCTGGAGCGGTTCGTGCGCGCGCTCTCCGCGCCGTACCCGCGGGCTTTCGCCTACTACCGGGGCGAGCGGGTCGAGGTGCTGGCGGCCAAGGTCTCCGAGGCGCGCTACGGCGGCACCGCGGGCCGGGTCATCGTCCAGGAGGACGGCGGCGCGGTGGTCTGCGGTCCGAACCCGATCCGCGGCCGGAACCTCGGGCTCGTGATCACCCGGGTCCGCACCGCCGAAGGCGCCGAGCACGACGGCGCCGAGTTCTTCCGCCGCGGCGGCTATCTCACCGATTCACCTGCCTGAGCGGAGCTCCGCCGTGTCGATCCTCGCCGATCTCGTCGTCCCCGCCGCGTCCGGCGCGCCGCGCAGGCCGCTCGCCGACGGCAGGCGCCGGGCGCTCTTCCTGCAGACCAGGGATCCGGAGGACACCGCGCTGAATGTCGCGGTGGCCTACCGGGTGGACGGGCCGCTCGACCCCGAGCGGCTGCGCGCCGCGCTGGCCCTGGTCACGGCCGAGCACGAAATCCTGCGCACCACCTACGGTTTCGATGCCGAGGGGGAGCCGTTCGCGGAGTTGCTGCCCGGTACCGCGCCCAGCTGGCAGGTGCACGATATCGCCGAGCTGCCGGAGGCGAGCCGGGTGCGCCGGGTCGAGGTGCTGGCCCGGCGCGAGCTCGGGCGGCCCTTCGACCTCGGCGTGGAGGCGCCGCTGCGGGTGACGCTGATTCGCACCGGGGCGACGGAGTTCGTGCTGGTGCTGGTGGCGCACGGCATTGCCTGGGACGAGGAGTCGGCGGGGGTGTTCGGCGCGGCGCTCGGGGTCGCGTACGGCGCCGCCGGGGGGCCCGCGGCCGACGGCTCGGCCGTTGGCCGTACGCCGGACCGTGCGGTCGAGGGCCGGGTGCCGGACCGGGCGGCTGTGGCCGGGAGGCCGGGTCTCGCGGGCTTGTCCGGTGCGCCGCGCCGCGCTGCCGCGGTCACCGACGAGCCGAGCGAGGCGGAGCTGGACTTCTGGCGCTCGGCGCTGACCCCGCTTCCGGACCCCGTCGAGCTCCCCACCAAGCCGGTCACCGGCCCCGCGCGCCGGGTCCGCCGGGTCACGAGAAGGCTCCCCGCCGGGCTCCTCGACCGGGTCCCCGGCACCGAAACCGGCCACCCCGACCCCGCCTTCGGCGTGCTCGCCGCCGCCTTCGCCGCCCTTCTGCACCGCTACACCGCCGCCGCCGACCTGCTCCTCGCGACCCCGGTGACCGGCCGCGATGCCGGCTCCGCCGACCGCATCGGCTTCTACGGCAATACCGTCCTGCTCCGCGCGCGGGTGAACTCCTCCGAGCCCTTCGCCGAGCTGGCGTCAGCTTTCGGCACCGCCGCGAAGGACGCTTTCGCGCACGCCCACGTCGGCATCGAGCACGTGGTGCGCGTGCTGAACCCGCGCCGCGCGGGCGCGACCGACGGCCTGGATCGCCTGGCCCGCATCGCCTTCGACGTACGGGCGGCCGAACCCGGCTTCGCGCTGGGCGCGGCGAACGCGGTCCCGCTGGAGCTGGGCAGCCGCACCGCCACGGTGCCGCTCCGCATCGATGTCGTCCGGGACGGCGCCGACGCGCGGGTGCAGGCCGAGTACCGGGACGGCCGCTTCGACGACGCCCTGATCGCACAGCTGCTCACGCACTACATCCGGCTGCTGAGCGATGCCGTCGCCACCCCGGAGCGCCCGGTGGGCGAGCTGGATCTGCTCGGCGCCGAGGAGCGCGAGCGGCTGCGCGATCAATCGCACGGCGAGCTGGTGCCGACCCCGCCGAGCACCCTGGTCGCGCTCTTCGAGCACCGGGTGCGCCGGGCGCCGGGCGCGCCCGCGCTGCTGGCGCCGAGCCGCACCGGCGACCGCACCATCGGCTACGCCGAGCTGGACCGCAGGGCGAACCGGCTGGCCCGCGAGCTGATCGCGCGCGGCATCGGCGCCGAGGAGCTGGTCGCGCTGCGGCTCGCGACCTCGGTGGAGTACGTCGTCGCGGTGCTCGCGGTGCTCAAGGCGGGCGCCGCCTACCTGCCCATCGACCCCTCGTACCCGCAGGCCAGGATCGACTACGTGCTGGCCGACGCGGCGCCGCGGCTGGTCCTCGACCCGGAGTCGCTCGCCGCGGCCGAGCGGGCGGCCGCCGCGCGGCCCGCCGAGCCGCTCACCGACGCCGACCGGGCGCGCCCGCTGCGCCCGGCGAACCTGGCCTACGTCATCTACACCTCGGGCTCCACCGGACAGCCGAAGGGCGTCCCGGTCGCGCACGCGGCGATCGCGGAGCACCTGGACGGCTTCTGCGCGGAGTGGGGGATGACCGCCGACGACCGGCTGCTGCAATCCTCCTCGATCGGCTTCGACGCCTCGCTGCTCGACATCTTCGTGACCTTCACCGTCGGCGCCTGCCTGGTGGTGCCGGAGCCGGACGCGCTGCGCGACCTCTCCTACACCGCCGAACTCATCGCGCGCTGCCGGATCACCGTGCTGCACATGGTGCCCTCGACGCTGAGCACCCTGCTGCTGCTGCCCGAGGTGAGCGACTGGCGGGCGCTGCGCCGGGTGCCGGTGGGCGGTGAGGCGCTGCTCGGCGAGGTCGCGGATCGCTTCGCCGCGGTCTTCGACGCGGAGCTGCGCAACCACTACGGCCCCACCGAGGCGGTGGTCTGCGCGACCCACCAGGTGGTGGCCGGGCCGCAGGGCGCCGGGATCGTGCCGATCGGGGTGCCGAACCGGAACGTGCACGTGCACCTGCTCGACGACCGGTTGCAGCCGGTGCCCGCCGGGGTGGTCGGCGAGATCTACCTGGGCGGGGCGCAGCTGGCGCGCGGCTACCTGAACCGGGCCGGGTTGGCGGCGGAGCGCTTCGTCGCCGATCCGTTCCTCGCCGGTGGGCGGCTCTACCGCACCGGTGACCTGGCCCGGCGCAACCTCGCCGGGGAGATCGAGTTCGTCGGCCGCGCCGACGACCAGGTGAAGGTGCGGGGGCACCGGATCGAGCTGGGCGAGGTGCAGGCCGCGATCGCGGCGCATCCGGCGGTGGGGCACTGCGCCGTCGTCGCGGTGCGCGATCCGGCGCGCGGCACCACGCTCGCCGCCTACCTGGTGCCCGCGGGCGCCGGGCTGGTGCTCGACCCGGAGCAGGTGCGGGCCCGCGCGGCCATGAGCCTGCCGGAGTACATGCTGCCGAGCAGCTTCACCGTGCTGGAGCGGATTCCGCTCACCGAGCACGGCAAGCTGGACCGGGCCGCGCTGCCCGCACCCGCGCCGGTGCGCCCGCCGGTCTCCCGGGAACCGGCCACCGGCACCGAGATCCGGCTGGCCGCGCTCTTCGCCGAGATCTTCGGGGCCGAGCGGGTCGGGGCCGACGACTCCTTCTTCGAGCTGGGCGGGCACTCGCTGCTCGCCGGGCGGCTGGTGGCGTTGATCCGCGCGGAGTTCGGGGTCGCGGTCGAGGTGCGGGCGCCGTTCGACACGCCGACGGTGGCCGGGCTGGCCGCCGCCATCGAGGCGGCGCCGCTCACCGCGTCGGCGCTGCCCGCGCCGACCAGGCAGGTGCGCAGACCGGAGCGGATTCCGCTCTCCGTCGCGCAGGAGGTGCGCTGGCGCGCGGCCTTCCCGGCCGTGCCGGAAGCCGAGCTGCTCGGTGCTCCGGCCCGCGGCGACGCGACGGAACCAGCGCCGGACGAACCCGGCGCGACCTTCCCGGAGGTAACGCCGGTCGATGCCGCTGCGCTCGGCGCGCTGCCTGAGGAGCCACCGCTGCTCGCGGAACCGCGGTGGTCGCTGACCGACCCGCGCTGCGGGGTCCCCTTCGCGGTGCGCTTCGACGGCCCCCTGGACCGCACGGCGCTGATCGGAGCGGTGCGGGACACCCTCACCAGGCACGAGATCCTGCGCACCCGGTTCACCCCGGGGCCGGACGGAAACCCCGTACCCCAGCGGGTTCCGGCCGAGGAGATCGAGATCCCGGTGCGCACCGTGCGCCCGGCCGAGCTGAACGCCGCGCTGGCCGAGGCCGCCACCACGGTCCCGGACCCGGTCGCGGGCCCCGGAATCCGGCCGGTGCTGCTGACCACGCATCCGGAGACCCACGTCCTGGTGCTGACCGCACACCACCTGGTCGCGGACCACTGGTCGTTCCGCACGGTCCTGCGCGACCTGGCCCCCGCCTACCGCGCCCGCCTGCGCGGCGACACCGCGCACCGCCCCCTCCCCGAGCTGAGCTTCACCGACTACGCCCTCTGGCAGCGCGCCGCCGCGACCCCGCTGCACGCCCAGGCGGAGTACTGGCGCACCGCGCTCGCGGGGCTCCCCGCCGCCGGTGCCATCGCCACCGACCTCCCGCGCCGTGCGCACGACGAAACCGGCTCGCACACCGCCCGATTCACCGTGGACCCGGTTCTGCGCGGCCGCCTGCGCGCGCTGGCCGAGGGCGGCGGCGCCTCCGAGTTCATGCTGTACCAGGCGGCGGTGGCGGTCCTGCTGCACCAGCACGGCGCGGGCACCGATATCGCGCTCGGCGCCGCCATCGCCGGCCGCACCGACCCGGCGCTCGCCGACCTGGTCGGCCCGGTGGCGAACACCCTGGTCCTGCGCACCGACCTCACCGGCGACCCCACCCCGCGCGCGGTCCTGGACCGCTCCAGGGCCACCGCGCTCGCCGCCTACGGCAACCAGGACGTCCCGCTGGAGTGCGTGCCCGGCGCGGCCGAGACCTACACCGCCACCCTGGATTTCCGCGAACAGGACTGGTCCGCCGAGGCGCGGTTCGACGGGGAGATCGCCACCGCGGTGCTCCCGCTCCCCGGCGACCCCGCCCTGCGCGAGATCGGCTTCGCCTTCCGCTGCGCCCAGGACGGCGGCTTCGACGCGGCGATCACGGTGCGCGCGAGCCTCTTCCGGCCCGCCTCGGCGGAGCTCTTCGCCACCCGGGTGTGCCGCCTGCTCACCGCCTTCGCCGACACCCCGGACCGGCCGCTGAGCCGGCTCGGCGTCGGCACCGGCGAGGAGCGCGAGCGGGTGCTGCGCGAGTGGTCCGCCGGGGTGGAGCCGCCGTTCGGCCCGGCCGCCGCCGGGCTGCTGTGGCGCGGCCGGATGTTCCCCGGGCAGCGCCCCGCGCTCCGCTGCGCTGGCGAAACCCTGGACTATCAAACGCTTTTCCAGCGCGTGGACGAGCTGAAGGACCCGGCTCCGCCCACCGGCATCACCGCCGCCGACATCGTGCACCTGCTGGTCGCCTTCGACGCCGCCGCGCAGGCCGGCACCCCGATCACGCTGGCGGCCGGGTGCACCGGCGGCGAGCGGGTCGTGGTGCCGCCCGCGGCGGTGGCGGCGGCGGTGGCCGATCGCCGCGCCGTGGTCACCGACTGCGCGCCGGGCAGCACCGACCGGGCCCGCGGCGCGGCCGACGTGCGGCTGGTGGTCGCACCGGCCCCGACGGTCGCGGTGCTGGTGGAGGTGCTGGCCGGGCTGGTGGACGGCGCCACCGTCGTGGTCGCCGAACCCCGCCGCGCCGCCGCCTTCCTGGACGCCGAGCGGGTGACGCACGTGGTCGCCGCGGCGGGCACCGTGCTCGGCCGGGACGGCGCGCTGCGCGACGGCCCGAACCGCTGGGCCGAGGTGCGGCGCTGGGACCTCTGGGGCGAGGGCGGGCCGAGCGAATCCGAGTGCGCCCGTATCGCCTTCGACACCCCGGCGGAGTTCCCGGCCAGGGCGGCGGGGACGGTCGGGTACGCGCCCGCGGTGACGGTCGGCGCGGTGGCGCGCGGGCCGGTGGACGGCAGCGGGCGGGTGCGCCCGATCCCGGGCGCCAGGGTCTACGTGCTGGATCCGGCCGGGCAGCCGTGCGCGCCGGGGGTGCCGGGCACGGTCTACGTCGGCGGCGCCGCGCTCGGCGTGGACCGGCGCTTCGAGGACGACCCGCTGCAGCCGGGGGAGCGGCGCTACCGCACCGGCGACATCGCGCACTGGACCGTCGACGGCTGGCTCAAATTCGCTTAGCCTAACCTTGCTAAAACCGACCGTTCGATACGAGGAGCTGCCCCATGCCGTCGACAACGAGGAGACGCGGCCCCGCCGCCCGGCTCGGCAGCGCGCTGCTCGCACTCGGGGTCACGCTCGGCGTGGCCGCCTGCGGCGGATCGGACGGCTCCGCGGGCGGTGACGGCGCGGTGACCATCGCGCACAACTACGGCGAGACCGTGGTCGAGGGCACCCCGGAGCGCATTGTCACGCTGGGCAACCAGTGGCTCGACGCCACCCAGTCCTTCGGCATCACCCCGGTCGGCTACGCGGACAACATCTCCATCGGTGCCAAGACCAAGGTGCCGTGGGAGCCGGACTCGCTGAGCCAGGCCACCGTGCTGAACGCGGGCGGTGATATCGCCGAGCAGATCGCCGGCCTGGAGCCGGATCTCATCCTGGTGCCGAGCTACCTGGTGGACCAGGCCCTGTACGACAAGCTGAGCAAGCTGGCCCCGACCATCGGCGCGGTGACCCCGAATGCCCAGGTGGACAACTGGGTCGACCAGGTGACCGCGCTCGGCCGGATCCTGCACCGGGAGGGCGACGCGCAGGGCGTCATCGACGGTGTCGACGCCAAGGTGGACGAGTTCGCGCGCAAGTACCCGAAGCTGTCCGGCAAGACCTTCCTGACCTGCATGCTCACCGGCCCGGCGCAGCTCATGGTGCTGGCCGACCCGAAGGACGGCTCGGCGGCGCTCTTCGAGCGGCTCGGCATGGGCATTCCGCAGAAGATCGCGGACGAGGCGCCGGCGGGCGGCAGGCTCGCGCTCTCGCCGGAGCGGCTCGGCGACCTGACCTCCGACCTGCTGGTCTGCGGTGCGCTGCCCGCCTTCGAGGAGAAGTTCAAGCAGCTGCCCGGCTATGCCGAGCTGCCCGCGGTGAAGTCCGGCGGCATCGCCTTCATCGATGTGATGACGATCAGCGCGCTGAACACCCCCACCCCGCTGAACACCCCGTATGTGCTGGACCGGCTGGCGCCGACCTTCGAGGCGCTGAACAAGTAGCGGGGTGCGGTTGGAACCGGGCGGGTGGTCTGTTTAGGATAGGCTAACTTTGGTCGCGCGGTCCGTTGGGCAGGCGATCGGTTGTTCGGATGGAAGCCGGGCGGGCGTCGATTCGCCGCGGCGCGGAAGGATCGCGATGCCAGACTCGCTCGTGCAGGACTCCACCGGCCGGAACGGCTCCGGCGCCGCGCGCCCGGTGCCGCTGGCCCCCGCCCAGCAGGCCGCGCTGCTCCCGGAGCGGCTGCGCCGCACCCCCGCGGCGAATCTCTTCCTTGCCCTCGAGATCAGCGGTGAACTCGGCGACGAGGCGGTGCGCCGCGCGGTGACCGCGGTGTTGTCCGGGCACGAGATCCTGCGCAGCGTCTTTCCGGACGACCGCCGGGTGCCGTACCAGCGGGCCGGAGAGCTGCCGGATTCGGTGCTCGAGCTCGGCGAGCCGGATGCCGGGCACGTCTTCGACCTGGTCCGCGCGCTGCCGGTGCGGGTCACGCTGCAGCGCACCGGGGAGCGCGCGGTGCTGGCGTTCACGGTGCACCCGGTGGCCGCCGACGATGTCTCGCTGGAGCTGCTCGCCGAGTCGCTCTTCGCCGCGCTCGACGGTGGCGAGGTCACCGGCTCCAGCTTCCGCGTGGCGGTTCCGGCGCTGGTGAAGGGGATGGCGGTGGATCCGGCGACGGACGCGGGCGCCGGGTACTGGCTGGACCGGCTCGGCGCGCTGCCGGAGCGCGCGGTGCCGGTCGAGCCGGGCGCGGCCGCGCGGCACGGCTTCCGGATCGCGCCGGAGGCGCTGGCCGATCTCACCGCGGGGCAGGACCCGGCGGCCGCCTTCGCGGCGCTGCTGGCCGGGGCGCTGAGCACCGCCGGGCTCGGCGCCGATCCGGCCGTCGGGCTGCTCGACCCGGCGCGGGACGAGGCCACCGCTCGGACCATCGGCAGCTTCGGCAACTACCTGGTGCTGCGCGGCCTGGCCGGTGCCGCGGCGCCGCGGCAGGCCGTGCTCGACGCCGCCGAGGTGCTGGCCGCGGCGCGCGCGCACGGCTCGACCCGCATCGAGTTCCTGACCCATCGGCTGCGCGGCGCGGCCGCCGTCGCGGGCGGCGCGCTCTTCCAGGTGGCGCTGGTGGTGCGGTCCGGGAATGCCATCGCGCACAGCGGGGCCGGGTACACCGCGCGCGAAATCGACCGGCGGCTCGCCCGCCCGCACGGCGTCGACCTGCTGGTGGATGTCCGGCTGGACGACGACGGCGCGCTGGTGACCGTCGACTCGCCCGCCGCGCCCGCCGCACTCCCCGAGTTCGTCGCCGAACTCGAGCGCCGCGCGCTGGCCTGGGCCGACGGCCGCGACGCGCATGGCACCGCCACGCTGTTCCAGCCGCCCGCCGCCACCGCGGGCGAGCTCGGCCCCGGCCTCGGCGGCCCGCCGCGCACCGACGCCGAGCACACCCTGGCCGCCGCCATCCGCACCGTGCTGGAGCTGGACGAGGACGACGAGGTGGGGCGCGAGGACACCTTCTTCTCGCTCGGCGGCGACTCCATCGCCGCGCTGCGGCTGGTCACCGTGCTCGCCGAGCAGGGGTACGCGCTGGACGTGCAGACCGTGTTCGGCTTCCCGGCGGTGCACGAGCTCGCCGAGCAGCTGGAGTCGGCCACCGCGCCGGTGCCGGAGCCGCAGCCCGCCGCCGCGCCGCTCAGCGCCTCCGGGCTGGACCCGGCGGTGCTGGCCGCGCTCGGCGCGAAGTTCGGCGCGTGAGCATCCTCGACGTCGTCGCGCTCTCGCCGCTGCAGCGCGGGCTGTACTCGGTCAGCGCGACCTCCGGCCCGGTCGACCCCTACCTGGTGACCTTCGCGGTGCGGGTGGAGGGCCTCGCCGACCTGGGCAGCCTGCGCAAGGCCTTCGACCAGGTGCTGGAGCGGTACCCGCACCTGGGCGGCGCGGTCGTCACCGACGGGCTGCCGCACCCGGTGCTGGTGATCACCTCCACCGGCCGGATCGGCTGGCGCGAGCTGGATCTGCGCGCCGAGCCGGACCCGGCGGCGGCAGTCGGGCAGCTGTACCTGGACGAGGGGCGGACCCGGATCGACCTGGACGCCGGGCCGCTCTTCCGGGTAGTCGCGGCGCGGGTCGGGGAGCAGGAGTACGAGCTGGTCTGCACCGCGCACCACATCGTCGTGGACGGCTGGTCCATCCCGCTGATCTTCGCCGACCTGCTCGCGCTGCACCGGGGCGAGGGCGCCGGGCTGCCGCCCGCCCCGCCGCTGCGCGAGCACGCCGCCTGGCTGGCCGCCCGCGATACCGAGGAATCCGGCCGGGCCTGGGCCGATGCGCTGGCCGGGCTGGCCCCCATGCCCCTGATCGCCGGGCCCGCGCCCGCCGATATCCCGGTGCTCGGCGAGGCCAGGCTCACGCCGGAGCGCACCGCCGCCGTCACCGGCTGGGCGCGCGCGCACGGGCTCACGCTGAACACCGTGCTGCAGCTGGCCTGGGCGCGGGTGCTCTCCGCGCTCACCGGGCGCGACGACGTGGTGTTCGGGCAGACCACCTCCGGGCGGGACGGCTCGCTGCCGAGCGCCGATCGGCTGGTCGGGGCGCTGGTCACCACGATTCCGGTGCGGGTCCGGCTGGACGACCGGGCGCCCGCCGCGATCGGCGGGGAGCTGCAGAAGGAGGTCGCGCGGCTGCGGGCGCACGAGTACCTCGGCATCGCGGAGATCACCAAGCGGGCCGGGGCCGGGCAGCTCTTCGACACCCTGCTGGTCTTCGAGAACACGCCGCTGGGCGAACTCACCGCGCGCATGCCGCTCGGCGACGGCGCCGCACTGGTGCCGCGGCGGATCGACTCGCCGAGCCACTACCCGATCGCGGTGGTGCCGGTGCTGGAGCACGGGTCGCTGATCAACCGGGTGGAGATCCGGCCGGATCTGGTGCGGCGCTTCGAACCGGATGCCCTGGCGGAGCGGGTGCTCACGGTGCTGGAGCGGATCACCGGCGCCGCGCGCGCCGCCGATGTCTCGGTGCTGCTCGACCGGGAGCCCGCGGCGCTGGCCGCGCCGGACGCGGTCGCCGTGCCGGGGGACGTGCCGCACACGCTGCTGGCGACCGCCGAGCGGTTCGGCGAGCGGGTCGCCGTGGTGGACGAGGCCGGGGAGCACTCGTACGCCGAGTTCGCCGCCGCCGTCCAGGTGCTGGCCGCCGGGCTCGCCGCGCGCGGGATCGGGCCCGGCAGTGCCGTCGCGGTGGCGCTGCCGCGCGACCGCCGGGTCCTGCACGCGCCCTTCGCCATCGGCCTCACCGGCGCCACCTGCGTGCACGTCGACCCCGCCACCCCGCCGGAGCGCCTCGCCTACATCGCCGAAACCTCCGGCGCGCGGCTGGTTCTCGCCGACGCCGCCCTCGCCGGTGTGCTCGCCGAGGCCGGTCTCACCCACCTCGTCCCCGACAACGCAGGCGACCTGCGCGAACTGCCCACCGAATCCCGCGCTGCCTGCAATACCGCGGGCGCCGGATTCCCGCCGGTCCCGGCGGAGAACCCGTTCTACGTCGTCTTCACCTCCGGCACCACCGGCCGCCCCAAGGGCGTCGCGGTCCCGCACCGCGCCCTCCTCAACCACTGGGGCAACCACGAGCGCCGCATCTTCGCCCCGGAGAGCGCGGCGGCGGGCCGCCCGCTGCGTATCGGCCACGGCTGGTCGACCGGCTTCGACGCCGCCTGGCAGCCGAGCATCGCCCTGCTCTCCGGCCACACCGTCGTGCTGCTCGGCGACAACGAGCGCACCGACGCCGAGCGCATCGTCGCGGCCATCGCCACGCACGGCATCGATATCTTCGACACCTCACCGTCCATGCTGAACCGCCTGATCGCGGCCGGGCTCTTCACCACCGGTGACCACTGCCCGCTCCGAGTGCTCGCGCTCGGCGGCGAGGCCATCTCCCATGACACCTGGAACCGTCTGCGCGGCCTTACCGGCACCCGCGTCATCAACTTCTACGGCCCCACCGAGACCACGGTCGAGGCGCTCATGGCCGAGGTGCACGAGCACGAGGCCCCGACCATCGGCCACACCTTCGGCGGCATGACCGCCGAGGTACTCGACCACCGCCTGCGCCCGGTACCCCCCGGCGGCCAGGGCGAGCTGTACCTCTCCGGCGCCCAGCTGGCCCAGGGCTACCTGCGCCGCCAGGGTCAGACCGCGGCCACCTTCGTGGCGGGCCCGGCCGGAAGGCGCTACCGCACCGGCGATCTGGTGCGCCGCACGAGCGCGGGCACCATCGTCTACGAGGGCCGCATCGACAGCCAGGTGAAGATCAACGGCTACCGCGTCGAGCCGGACGAGGCCACCGTGGTGCTGTGCGAGATCCCCGGCGTGCAGCACGCCGCCGCCCTCGCCTGCACCGTGGACGGCCGCACCCGGCTCGGCGCGCTGGTGGTCTCGGACCGCCCCGCCACCGCCATTCGCGCCGCCGCCGCCCGCAGACTCCCGCAGTTCCTGGTGCCGACCCGGATCGTGCACGTGGCCGAGATCCCGCTGAACCGGAACGACAAACTCGACACGCATGCCGCCACCGCGCTGCTCACCGCCCCGGTGGCGACCGGCGCCACCGCCGAGCCCGGCACCGAGACCGAGCGCGCGCTGCTCGGCGTGCTCGCCGAGATGAACGCGGGCAACGCCGGAATCCTGGACAGCCCGGCGGATCTGGGCATCGACAGCATCGGCGTGATCGACCTGGTCTCCCGGCTGCGCGGCGCGGGCTACCGGGTCGCCGCCGGGGATGTCCTCGGCGCGGCCGACCTGCGCGAGCTGGCCGCGCTGCTGGACGGGGCGGGGGAGCCGGACGCGGGCGGCGAGGTGCTCGCGGCGGGCGCCGTGCTGCCGCTGACCGCACTGGCCCTGGAGATCGTCGGGCAGGGCGGGTACGAGCACCTGACCCAGAGCCAGCTGCTGACGCTCCCGCCGGAGACCGGCCCGGCCGAGGTCGCGGCGGTGCTCGGCGCACTGGCCAGGGCGCATCCGGCGCTGCGCTCCCGGCTCGGAGCCGCCGATGGCGTCCCCGCCCTGATCGTGCTGGCGCCGGAGGAGTTCCGGGTGGAGGTCGCGGTGGCCGCGCCCGGCTCGGCCCCGCCGCGCGAACTGCTCGCCGCCACCGTCGAGCGGCTCGACCCGGCGGCCGGGCGGATGGTCGCGGCCACCGTGCTCACGGGCCGGGAGCCGCGGCTGCTGCTCTCCATCCACCACCTCGCGGTGGATGTGGTGTCCTGGCTCGTCCTCGCCGACGACCTGCGCGGGCTGGCCGAGGGGCGGGCCCCGCTGGTCGAGTCCACGTCGGCCGCGGCGCCGATTACCGCTGTGGCGGAGCCGCTTCCGGTGCTGGGGACGCCGCTCGGCGGGCGGCGCACCGATCCAGCAATCGACCGGGCCGCGGGTGCGCACCAGCACATCGCCGAGCTCGATCCGGAGCACACGGCCCGGTTGCTCGCGCGTTGCGCGGCGAGCGATATTCCGCTGGAGGAGCTGCTGATCGTGGCCTGCGCCCGCGCCTTCGACGGGCTCGCCGACGCGGCGGGGCGGGTGGCGATCACCCGGGAATCGCACGGGCGGCCCGCGAACGACGACGGCAGGCGGGTCGGGTGGTTCACCGTCGAGGAGACGGTGACCGTGCCCGGCTCGGTGGTCGCGGACTGGACCCCGGCGGCCGGGCGGCCCGCGCTCGGCGAGCGCTCGACGGCGGTGCGGGGGCAGCTGCGGCTGAACCACCTCGGCCGCTTCGACCTGCTCACCCCGGGCGCCGGGCCGTGGGCCCCGGTGCCGATGGCGGAGTTCACCGCCGAGTTCGGCACTGCCCAGCACCCCGCGCTCCCGCTGCGCTTCACCGTTGACCTCACGACGGTGGTGGTGCGCCGGGACGGTGCGCCGGTTCTGGTGGGGCAGTTCGATTTCAACGGCGCGGTGCTCGATTCCGAGGCCGCCGCCGGCTACCCGGCTCGCTGGCGCGAGGTGGTCTCCGCACTCGCGGAGTGAGGCCGGAGCCGGGCAGCGGGGGATACGCGACCCCGCTGCCCGGCCCACCGGTCGCGCGCGGCGGAGCCCACCGCCGCGCGCGCCGTGGCACAGCGCCGGCCCGGCAACCCCGCGCATGAGTTAGCATTGGGCAAAGTTAGGCAAGGCTAGCCTACACCAATTCGGACATAGCGGTCAAGTCGGGCGGCGAAGTGCGTGGTGGGGCGGCTGTTTCGGGTTAAGGAGTCGGATGCTCGGCAAGGCGGAACTGCGCGACATCGTGGCGGTGGATCTCGGTATCGCGCCGGAGGCGGTCGGCTTCGACGACGATCTGGTGAGCCTCGGCATGCACTCCATGAAGCTCATGCGGCTGGCGGCGGGCTGGCGCAAGCGGGGGTACGACATCCGGAGTTCCGCGCTCGCCCTCGAACCCACGATCGCCGCCTGGGCAGCGCTGCTCGCCGCAGCCGCCCCCCAGGATTCGGCCGCCACCGATCCTGCGCGTCCTTCCGGCAGCGCGGGCTCGGCCGACCCCTCGGCCGAATTCCCCCTTGCGACCATGCAGCACGCGTACTGGATGGGCAGGCGCGGGGACCAGGCGCTGGGCGGCGTCGCCGCGCACCTGTTCGTCGAGTTCGACGGCGCCGGCGCCGATCCGGAGCGGCTGCGCCGGGCCGTCGCCCGGCTGGTGCGCAGGCACGAGATGCTGCGCGCCCAGTTCCTGGACGCGGGCACCCAGCGCATCCTGCCCGAGCCACTGGCCCCGGTCTTCGCCGCGCTCGACCTGTGCGCCGAGCCCGCCGAGCGGATCGCGGCCGAGCTGGAGCGGGTGCGCGCGGAGAAGAGCCACCAGCGCATGGACGTGGCCGCGGGCAAGGTCATCGATATCGCGCTCACCCTGCTGCCGGACGGCGGCCACCGCCTGCACCTGGATATCGACATGCTGGCGGGCGACGCGCAGAGCTACCGCCGGGTCCTCGACGACCTCGCCACCCTGTACGAGGCCGACGCCGACGCCCTGCCGCCGCTCGGCATCACCTTCCGCGAGTACCTCGCCGAGAAGCAGCGCACCGCGGCCGATACCGAGGCGGACCGCGCCTGGTGGGCCGAGCGGCTGCCCGAGCTCCCCGACATCCCCGCCCTCCCGGTGCTGCCGGAGAACGAGCGCCGCGACCCCGCCCGCAGCATCCGCCTGCACCACTGGTTCGACGCCGCCGCCAGGGCGAACCTGCACGCCAACGCGCACGGCAACGGCGTCACCGCGGCGGTCACCCTTGCCACCGTCTTCGGCGAGGTGATCGCGCGCTGGTCGGCCCGGCAGCGCTTCCTGCTGAACGTCCCGCTCTTCGCCCGCGAGCAGCTGCACGACGATATCGACGCGGTGGTGGGCGATTTCACCAACTCGGTGCTGGTCGAGATCGACGCCTCCCGGGTGGAGCCGGTGCTCGACCGGGCCAGGCGGGTGCAGCGCGAACTGCACACCTGCGCGGCGCACGCCGAGTACGAGGGGCTGGACGTGCTGCGCGACCTGGGCAGGCTGCGCGGCGCGCCGGTGACGCCGTCGGTGGTCTTCACCTCGGGGCTCGACCTCGGCGAGCTGTTCTCCGAGCGGGTCACCCGGGTGCTCGGCACGCCGGTGTGGATCATCTCGCAGGGCCCGCAGGTGGATCTGGACGCCCAGGTGGCCGAGCTGGACGGCGGGCTGCTGGTGAACTGGGACCTGCGCAGGGACGCGCTGCCCGGCGGCGTCGCGGAGACCATGTTCGCCGAGTTCCTGCGCATCCTGGCGGCGCTCGCCGCACCCGGCGCGGACTGGACGGCGCCGCTGGCGATTCCGCTGCCCGCGGCGCAGGCGGCCGTGCGCTCGGCGGTGAACGACACCGCCGAGGAGCTCGGCGAACGCACCCTGCACCACGCCTTCTTCGAGCTGGCGCGGCGGCACCCCGAGCGCGCCGCGCTGCTCCGCGCGGGCGGGCTCGCCACGAGCTACGGCGAACTGGCCGGGCAGGCGCTCGCCGTCGCGCACGCGCTGACCGATGCCGGGGTCCGGCCGGGCGACACCGTCGCGGTGCTCGTGCCCAAGGGGCACCGGCAGCTTCCCGCCGTGCTCGGCGTGCTCGCCGCGGGCGCCGCCTACCTGCCCATCGGCACCGACCAGCCCGCCGCCCGCCGCGACCGCATCCTTCGCCGCGCGGGTGTCGGTGTAGTGCTGGTCGACGGCGTGACCACCCTGCCCGCGGAGATCACCGCCGTCGACCTCACGACCGCGCTGACCGGCCCCGCCCTCGGCGCCCCGCTCCCGGTGACCCCGGAGCGCACCGCCTACGTCCTCTTCACCTCCGGCTCGACCGGCGAACCCAAGGGCGTCGAGGTCGCCCACCGCGCGGCGGCGAACACCGTCGACGCCATCGCCCGCCGCTTCGGCATCGGCGCGGGCGACCGCCACATCGCCCTCTCCGCCCTGAACTTCGACCTCTCGGTCTACGACATCTTCGCCCCGCTGAGCATCGGCGGCGCCCTGGCCTGCCTGGACGAGGCGACCGAGCGCGACGCCCAGTCCTGGGCGGAGCTGATCGCCGAGGCCGAGGTCTCCGTGGTGAACGCCGCCCCCGGGCTGTTGCGGATGCTCGCCGATATCGCCACCCCGGAGCAGCTGCGCTCGATCCGGCTGGTCCTCACCGGCGGCGACCGGGTCCGCACCCGGCTGGCGCGCCGCTTCCGCGCGGCCGTCCCGGGCCTGCGCTTCGTCGGCCTCGGCGGCACCACCGAGACCGCCATCCACTCCACCGTCTGCGAGGTCACCGACGACTTCCCGGCGGAGTGGGACAGCGTGCCGTACGGCACCCCGCTCGCGAATGTCGCGCTGCGCGTGGTGAACCAGCGCGGCGAGGACTGCCCGGACCTGGTCCCCGGCGAGCTGTGGATCGGCGGCGCGAGCGTCGCCGACGGCTATCGGGGCGACGCCGCGCGCACCGCGGACCGATTCATCGAGCACGAGGGGCTGCGCTGGTACCGCACCGGCGACCTGGCCAGGTACCTGCCGGACGGCACCGTCGACTTCCTCGGCCGCGCCGATCACCAGGTGAAGATCCGCGGCTACCGGGTCGAGCTCGGCGAGGTGGAGTCGGCGCTGGCCGGGCTGCCCGGCGCGGGCGAGGCGGTCGCGCTGGTCACCGACTCCGGCCGGCTGGTCGCGGCGGTGACCGCGGACGGCTCCGGCGCCGCCATCGATCCGGCGCGGCTGCGCGACCAGCTGCCCGGCTACATGATCCCCGAGCACGTCGAGGTGCTGGCCGAGATCCCGCTGACGCCGAACGGCAAGCTGGACCGCGCCGCCATCCGCCGCCTGCTCGTCGCCGGCGACCTGGCCGCCGCCACCACCTTCGTTCCCCCCGCCGACGAGGTGGAGGCCGCGCTGGCCTACATCACCGCGCAGGTGCTCGGGCTGGAGCGGATCGGGGTGGAGACCGACTTCTTCGATGTCGGCGGCGATTCCATCCTCGCCACCACGCTCACCGCCAAGGTGCGCGGGCTGCTCGCGGTGGACGGGTTCGGCGTGAGCGCCGTGCTGGAGGGCCGCACGGTGCGGCGGATCGCGCGCGGGCTGCTCGACGCCGAGCCGCAGCCGGGGCGGCTCGCCCAGGTCGCCACGATTCTGCTCGAGCTCGCCGAGGTGAGCCTTCCCGATCCCGCGAGTGTGGTGTGAATCCGATGAAATCCCTGGACGACCTCCAAGAGGCCATGCGGGTCCGGCTGGCCCAGGCCGGGCTGGACACCGGCTCCGGCCCGGTGAAACGCCGCGACCCGGAGCGCGCCGCGCTCTCCTTCGGGCAGCGCTATGTCTGGGCGCACCAGCAGATCGCCCCGGAGAGCACCGCCTACAACCTGTGCCTGGCGCTCACCTTCGCCGGCGCGGTGGACGATGCCGCGCTGCGCGCCGCCTTCCTGGCGCTGCCGGAGCGGCACGAGGTGCTCCGCACCACCTACCACAATGACGAGCAGGGCGAGCCCTACCAGCGCATTCACCCCGCGCTGCCGCCCCGGGTGCGGATCGAGGACCACAGCGGCCTGGACCGCGCCGAGGCCGAGCGCAGGCTGGCCGAAGCGGTGGTGGCCGAGGCGCACGACACCTTCGACCTCGGCGCCGAGTCCTCGCTGCGGCTGCGCTTCGTCCGGCTGGACGCGAACACCCTGGTGGTCGTCCTGGTGATCCAGCACATCGCCTGGGACGGCATGACGCTGCCCGCGCTCTCCGCCGATGTCGAGCGGTACTACGCGCAGGCGCGGGCGGGCGGCATCACCGTCGAGCCGCTGCGGCTGCAGGTGGCCGATTTCGCGGAGTGGGAGCAGGTGCGGTTCCGGGACGGCGCGCACGAGGCGGCGGCCGAGTTCTGGGCGAGCCGGTTCGACGGCGAGGTACCCGAGCTGGCACTGCCGCACGACCGCCGCCCGGTCACCGTCACCGAGACCGGGGCCCGGCTGGACCGCGCGCTCGGCACCGCGGCCGATACCGCGCTGCGCGCGCTGAGCGCCGAGCTCAAGGCCACTCCGTTCCAGGTGTTCCTCGCCGCCTACGCGGTGGCGCTGCGCCAGCTCACCGGGCAGCCGGACCTGGTGATCGGCACCACCGTGGCCAACCGCGAGGAATCCGGGATGGACGCGCTCATCGGCAACCTCAGCAATATGCTGCCGCTGCGCATTCGCGGCATCGAGGGCGGCAGGGATTTCGGCGAGCTCGTCGCGCAGGTGCGCGCGGTGACCACGGAGGCGTTCCGGCACAAGCACTTCCCGCAGGAGGAGATCGTCCGCGCGGTGAACCGCGCCACCGGCAATGTCGGCTCCAAGCTCTTCGACACCATGGTGCTCTTCCTGCACCAGCGCATCGACGGCCCGCGGCTGCCCGGCGTGCGGACCAGCTGGGAGCTGGCCGATCACGGCGCCTCGCTGCTGCCCATCGCGGTGGAGGCGTTCATGCACCCGGATCGGGTGGATGTGCAGATCACCTACCGCACGGAGCTCTTCGACGAAGCCACCATCGCCAGGCTGCACGAGTACATCGACCACACGCTCGCGCACGCCGCCGCCCGCACCCCGCTGGACGCGCTGCTCACCCTCGCGCCCGGCGACCGCGCGGCGCTGGCGGCGTGGTCGCGCTCCGAGCGGGTGCCGATCGTCGCGGAGACCGTGGACGCCATGATCCGCACCTCCGCGCGGGAGTACCCGGAGCGGACCGCGGTGGTCTTCGGCGAGATCGAGCTGAGCTACGCCGAATTCGACGCGCGGGTCAATGCCTTCGCGCGGCTGCTGCGCGAGCGCGGGGTGGGCGCGGCGGACCGGGTCGCGGTCTTCGCCGAGCGCAGCGAGCGGCTGCCGGTGATCTTCGCCGCGATCCTGCGCACCGGCGCGGTCTACGTGCCGGTGGATCCCAGCTACCCGGCCGACCGCATCGCCTACATGCTGGCCGACGCCGAACCGGCGCTGCTGGTGCGCTCCGCGCCGCAGGCCGTCGAGGCGGGCGCGGTGCCGGTACTCGACGTCGCCGACCCGGCCGCCGCCGCCCGGCTCGCCGAGCTCGACACCGCGCCGCTCGGCCCGGACGAGCTGGACCGGCCGATCCACCCGCTGGACGCCTCCTACCTGCTCTACACCTCCGGCACCACCGGGCGCCCCAAGGGCGTGGTGACCCCGCACCGCGGCGTGGTGAACCACGTGCAGTGGATGCGCGACTTCCTCGGCTTCGAGGCGGAGCGGATTCTGCAGAAGGCCCCGATCGGCTTCGACGTCTCGGTGTTCGAGCTGGTCAACGCGCTCTGCACGGGGTCGGCGACGGTGCTGCCGCCGCCGGACTGGTGGCAGGCCGACGTGGAGGCGCTGGCCGGCATCATCGACCGGCACCGGATCACCCAGATCTCGCTGGTGCCGAGCGTGGTCCGCGCCTTCCTGGACGCCGGGCCGGACCCGGCGCGGCTGGCCTCCATGCGCTTCGTGTACCTGGGCGGCGAGGCGGTGCCGCCGACGCTGGTGGCCGAGGCGAGCCGGGTCTTCGGCGGCCGGGTGCTCGGGCTGTACGGCCCCACCGAGGCGTCGATGGACATCATGCACGAGGATTTCGCCGGTGCCCTGGCGCGGCCGGAGTGGTTCCGCTCGGCGCTCATCGGGCAGCCGGAGTGGAACTCCGACGTGCACGTGCTGGACGACCGGCTGCGGCCCGCGCCGATCGGGGTCAGCGGCGAGCTGTACCTGGCCGGGCCGCAGCTGGCGCAGGGGTACCACCACCGGCCCGGGCTGACCGCCGGGGCCTTCGTGGCCTGCCCGTTCGCCGACGAGCCCGGTGCGCGGATGTACCGGACCGGCGACGTGGTGCGCTGGCACCCCAGCGGCAGCCTGGAGTACCTGGGCCGCGCCGACGACCAGGTGAAGATCCGCGGGCACCGGATCGAGCTGGGCGAGGTGGGGTCGGTGCTGCGGCAGGTGCCCGGCATCGGCTCGGCCGCCGCGGTGGTGCACCGCAGGGATGCCGACGTGGCGCTGGTCGCCTACTACGTGCCGGAGCCCGGGTCGGTGTACGCCGCGGGGGATACCGAGGCGCACGCCGCCGCGCTCCGCGCCGAGCTGGCGGGGCGGTTGCCGGAGTACATGATCCCGGCCGCGCTGGTGCGGCTGGCGGCGCTGCCGCTCACCGCCAACGGCAAGCTGGACAAGCGCGCGCTGCCCGAGCCCGACCTGGGCGCGAGCAGTGGGCGCGGGCGCGAACTGCGCGGCGCCGCCGAGGTGGCGGTGGCCGCGGTGCTGCGGCAGGTGCTCGGGATCGCCGAAGCGGTCCCGCTCGCCGCCGAGGACGACTTCCTCGCGCTCGGCGGTGATTCCATCAGCGCCATCCGGATGGCGTCGGCGCTGAAGAAGCGCGGGCTCGCGATCACCACCAGTGCGCTCTTCGAGGCGCGGACCATCGCCGCCATTGCCGCCGCGACCGGGCTTGTCGCCGAGTCCGGCGGGGCCGCGCTGGTCCAGGTGGGGGACGGGACCGGCTGGATTCCGCTCCAGCCCATCGCCGCGCTGCTCACCGAGCAGTCTTCGGCGTATGCCGGGTACAGCCAGGGGACCGCCGTCGTCACCCCGGCCGACGCCGATCTCGACCGGCTCACCGCCGCCTGGCACCGCGTCCTGCGGGCGCACCCGCTCCTCCGTGCCCGCCTCGCTCCCGCCTCGGCGGTGCAGGGTGCGGGCCCGGGACCGGTCGCATCGGTCTCACCGGGTGCGCCCGGCTTCGCGGAATCGCCCGCGGCGGGGTCGGTGGCGGCCGGGGAGGCGGATTCGGTCGCCGGCGACCGGGTTTCGGCGCTCGCTTCGCCCTCGGAGACCGACCCGCTCGGGTACCTGATCCCGCCCGCCGACACCGAACTCCCGCCCGTCATCGACATCCCGATCCCCGCCGCCGAGTGGGACGCCACCGCGGGCGCGACCCTGCACGCGCAACTCCGCGCGCTGAGCACCGATTTCGCCCCGGCCGACGGCCGGATGGCGGCCGCCGCCTGGGTGCACCCGGACGACGGCGGCACCGGCCGCCTGCTGCTGGTCCTGCACCACCTGGTGGTGGACGGCGTCTCCTGGCGCATCCTGCACGACGACCTGCGCACCGCCTGGCGGGGCGACCCGGTCGACCCCGAGACCACCTCGGTGCAGACCTGGAACACCAGCCTGCACCGGCTCACCGCGAGCGAAGCGGTCACCGGGCAACTCCCGTTCTGGCGAAAGGCGATCGAGCCCGAACCACCGCTCGGCGCCCGCCCCTTCGACCCGGCGGCCGACCGGGTCGAGACCGTCCGCGAGGTCACCGCCGAGCTGGACACCGACGACACCACCTTCCTCATGACCACCGCCGCCACCGCCTTCGGCTGCGACTTCCTGGACATCCAGGTCGCCGCGCTCGCCGTCGCCGCCGACCGCTTCCGGCGGGCAAGGGACCGCGGCACCGGCACCCTGCGGCTCACCATGGAGCGGCACGGCCGCGCCGAATCGCTCTTCGCCGGCGCCGATCTGGCGAACACCGTCGGCTGGTTCACCACCACCTACCCGGTGGCGCTGCGGACCAGCGGCGATATCGCCGACGCGGTGCGCGCGGTCAAGGAGCAGCTGCTCGCGGTGCCGGACAGCGGCATCGGCTGGGGGCTGCTGCGCAGGCTCAACCCGGCGACCCGCGATGAACTGACCGGCCCCGAACCGCAGATCGGCTTCAACTACATGGGCCGCTTCGAGGTGCCCGCCACCGCGCGGGACTGGGACGCCGCCCCGGAGTTCGGCTACCTCGGCGGCTACGCCGACCCCGCCATGCCCGCCCCCGCCCTGCTCGACGTGAACACCGTCGCGCTGGTCGACGCCGCGGGCCCCGCGCTGCACGGCTCCTTCCGCTACGCCTCCGGCGCGCTCACCGAGCCGGAGGCGCGCGAGCTCGCCGACCACTGGACGGCCGCGCTGCGCGAACTGGCCGAGACCGTGCGCGCGGACCCGCGGCGCAGGCTCACCCCGAGCGACGTGCTCGCCACCGAGGTCACCCAGGCCGACCTGGACCGCTGGCGGGCCGGGTACGGCGACTTCGCCGACGTCTACCCGCTGGCCCCGCTGCAGGCCGGGCTGTACCTCACCGCCGTCAGCACCGCGGGCCGCGACGCCTACACCGTGCAGACCACCATCGGGGTGCGCGGCACGCTGGACGTCGCCCGGCTCGGCGCCGCGCTGAACCGGGTGCTGAACCGCTACCCGAACCTGCGCGTCTCGTTCGCGGTCTCGGCGGCGGGCGAGCCGTACGCCATCGTGGCCGAGCGGATGGAGTTCCCGGTCGCCGAGCTCGACCTCACCGGCAGGCCGGAGCTCATGCCGACCTTCCTCGACGCCGACCAGGCCGGCGTCTTCGACCTCGCCCGCGGCCCGCTCATGCGCGCCACCGTGGTGCACCTGCCCGGCGACGAGCACACCCTGGTGCTCACCTCGCACCACATCCTCACCGACGGCTGGTCCGGGCAGCTGCTGCCGCGCGAGATCTTCGACGAGTACGCCCGCCCCGGCGAAGCCGAGCCGCTCGGCAACCCGGGCACCTTCGCCGAATTCCTCACCCGCACCAGGGCGCGGGAGGCCGCGACCGAGGCGGCGTGGGCGCGCTACCTGGAGCCGGTGCGGCCCTGCCTGGTCGCCCCGGCGCGCGTGCCGGGCGGGAGCGCGCCGGTCATGCACCGCTTCCCGGTGCAGCCGGAGGTCGCGGACGGGCTGGCCGCGCTGGCCGCCGCGGCGGGCACCACCGTCAGCGTGCTGTGCCAGCTGGCCTGGTCGAGCGTGCTGCGCGAGATCACCGGCGAGCCGGGCACCGTCTTCGGCGAGGTGGTCTCCGGCCGCCCGGCCGACCTGGACGAGGTGGACAGCGCCGTCGGCTGCTTCGTGAACACCGTCCCGGTGGCGGTCCGGCTGGACGCCGAGCGCAGCTGGCGCGAGCTGCTCACCGGCATGCAGCGCAGCCGCATGGAGCTCATGGAGTACCAGCAGTACCGGCTGACCAGCGCGAACAAGACCGCGGGGGCGCGCAGGCTGTTCGACAGCATGTTCGTCTTCCAGTCCTACCCCTCGGGCCGCGACGAGCTGGTGCGGCTGCTCGCCGAGCGCCAGCTGGAGCTGATCTCGTTCGAGGGGCGCGGCGCGACCGACAACGCGCTGCTGGTCATGGTCTTCCCGGCCGACCTGCTGTTCCCCGGCGAGCCGCTGCAGGTCGTCGTCTTCTACGCGGAGGACTCCTTCGACGCGGGCGACGCCGAGATCATCGAAACCGCGTACCGCAACACGCTGCGCGCCATCGCCACCGAGCCGGACCGCAGGGTCGGCGACACCGCCGTCCTCGACGACGAGGACCGCGCGGTGCTGGTGATGCGGCGGATGTGGCAGTGAGGCAAGGGAGAGAAGCAATGGCAACCGCACCGGGCTGGATCCGGAAGTTCCACAGGCCGCGCAGCGCGGACGCCACCCCGCTGGTGATCTGCCCGCACGCGGGCGGCGGGGCCTCCACCTACCGCCCGTTCTCCAAGGCGCTGAGCGCGAACTTCGACGTCGGGCTGGTGCAGTACCCGGGCAGGCAGGACCGCGGCCACGAGCCGGCGGCGACCTCCATCGTGGAGCTCGCCGAGGGGGCCTTCGCCGAGTACACGGCCTCGCCGCTGAACACCGGCGCGCCGCTCACCGTCTTCGGGCACAGCATGGGCACCATGGTGGCCTTCGAGTTCACCCGGCTCGCGGAGCGGGCGGGGCTGCCGGTGCGGCTGCTCGGGGTCTCCGGCGCGGTGGCGCCCTGGCAGGTCGCCGACATGCCGCCGCACCCCACCGGGGACGAGGAGCTGCTCGACCACCTGAGCGGGCTGCAGGGCACCGGCGCCGAGGTGCTCGGCAACCGCGAGCTCATGCGGATGTCGCTGCCCGCGCTCAAGGCCGACTACGCCGCCTTCGACGCCTACACCTGCGACAAGGACGTCACCGTCGGCAGCCACATCCACGCCATGGGCGGCAGCGACGACGAGTTCGTCACCATCGGCCACCTGTACTCGTGGCAGCAGCACAGCGACCGGGAGATCGAGGTCTCGCTCTTCGACGGCGGCCACTTCTACCTGCACGACCACGTCGCCGATATCGCCGAGGCGCTCACCGCCGAGCCGGGTGACCCGCGATGACCGAGCACGATCCGGTCGTGGTGGCGGGCATGGCGGTGGCGGCGCCCGGCGGCGTCGACACCCTCGGCGGCTACTGGGCCGCGCTCGCCGAAGCCCGCGATCTCACCGGCCCGTTCCCGCGCGACCGCGGCTGGAGGCTCGGCGAGCTGCTCCGGCTCGGCGAGCGCGAGGGCTGGGGCCGGGTCGCCGACGCGGGCGGATTCCTCGCCGACGCGGGCGATTTCGACCCCGCCTTCTTCGGGCTGACCCCGCGCGAGGCGGTGGCCATGGACCCGCAGCAGCGGGTCGGGCTGCGGGTGGCCTGGCGGGCACTGGAGAACGCCGGGATCGACCCGGCGAGCCTGGCCGGCGCCGAGGTCGGCGTCTACATGGGCGCCTCGCACACCGACTACGGGCCGCACGCCGCCGAGGTCAACGAGTACACCGGCTACCGGGCCACCGGCTCCGCCTACGGCGCCATCCCGGGCCGGATCTCGCACGCGCTCGGGCTGATCGGGCCCTCCATCCACACCGACACCGCCTGCGCCTCGTCGCTCACCGCGGTGCACCTGGCCGCGAACGCCATCCGCGCGGGGGAGTGCGAGTGGGCGCTGGCCGGCGCGGTCTGCGTGCTCGGCTCGCCCGCCGGGTTCTACGAGTTCTCCAAGGCCAATGCGCTCACCCCCGACGGCCGCTGCATGCCGTACTCGGCCGAGGCCAATGGCACCCTGTGGGGCGAGGGCGCGGGGGTCGTCGTGCTCGAGCGGGAGTCCAGGGCTCGCGCCGAGGGGCACCGGATCTACGGCCGGGTGCTCGCCACCCGGGTGAACCACAATGGCGGCGGCGCGCCGATCGCGGTGCCGAGCAGCGCCGCGCAGGAGCGGCTCATCCGGACCACGCTGGCGGCGGCCGGGATCCCGGCGGAGTACGTCGCCATGATCGAGGGCCACGGCACCGGCACCGCCGTCGGCGACCCGCTGGAGCTGGCGGCGCTGACCGCGGTCTACGGCGGCGGCGCGCCCGGCGCGGACGGCCCGCTGCTCGGGTCGGTGAAGTCCAATGCCGGGCACGCGCAGGCCGCGGCGGGCATGCTCGGGCTGATCAAGGTGCTGCTCAGCGGCCTGCACGGCGCCATAGCGCCGACCCGCTACGCCGAGCGCCCGACGCCCGACGTGGACTGGGACGCCACCACCCTGCGGCTCGCCGCCGAGCTCAGCCCCTGGACCCCGATCCACGGCGTGCGCTACGCCGCCGTCTCCTCGTTCGGGGTCGCGGGCACCAACGCCCACGCGATCGTGGCCATGCCCGCGCTCCAGGAGGACCCCCATGGCTGACTACCGGCTCCCCGACGGCAGCACCCCCGTGCTGCTCTCCTCCGACGGCGCGGAGACGCTACGCGCCGAGGCCGCCGCGCTGCGCGGCTACCTGCTCGCGCACCCCGCGGTGACCCCGGACGCGGTGGCGGAGATGCTCTTCCGCACCAGGACACCCCGCCGCCACCGGGTGCTGGTCATGGTCACCGGCCGCGACGAGCTGCTCGGCGCGCTGGCCGCGGTGGCTGCGGGCAGCCCGCACCCGGCGGTGATGGCGGGCGGCAAACCCGCCATCGCGCGCCGGGTCGGGTACACCTTCCCCGGCCAGGGCAGCCAGCGCGCGGGCATGGGGCGGATGTACTACGAACTCTCGCCGGTCTTCAGGGCGGCGGTGGAGGAGGCCGAGGAGGTCTTCACCCGGCTCTTCGACGTCTCCCCGCTCACCTACCTGCTGGACGAGAGCCAGGACGGCGAGGAGCGGCTGCGGGTGGTGCAGCCCGCGCTCATGATGCAGATGCTCGGGCTGGCCGCCATGTGGCGGGCCGCCGGGGTGGAGCCGAGCGCGACGATCGGGCACAGCCAGGGCGAGATCGCGGCCGGCGTCATCTCGGACAGCTTCACGCTGGCCGACGCCGTCCGGGTGGTGACGCTGCGCGGCACCCTGGTCGACGGGCTCGGCGTGCGCTTCCGCGCGGAGGAGCGCTATTTCTCCATGGCGGTGCTCGGCGTCGACCGGGACACCTGCGAGGCGCTGCTCGCCCGCACCTCCGGCTTCGCCGAGCTCTCGGTGATCAACTCGGCGCACGTGCTCGTCATCGGCGGCGACCAGCCGGTGCTCGCGGAGATCGTCGCCGAACTCACCGCGCAGGGCACCTTCGCCAAGGAGATCCGGGTCGCCTACCCCGCGCACACCTCGCTGGTCAGCGAGTTCCGCTCCACCTTCTGCGATCCCGCGCTGGTCGCCGAGTTCGACCGGCCGAGCTTCACCGAGGGGCCGGTCGAGTGCATCGGCGCCACCCTCGGCGCCGCACTCACCGCGGACCTGCCGGTCGGCGACTACTGGTACTGGAACCTGCGCAATACCGTGCGCTTCGACCAGGCCGTGCGGCTCGCCGTCGAGCGCGGCATCGACACCTTCGTGGAGATCTCCGAGCACCCGACGCTGGCGCTCGCCCTGCTGGAGAACCTCGGCACCGCCGCCACGCAGCGCGACTTCCAGGTGCTCGGCACCTCCCGGCGCACCGCCACCGACCTGCGCGAATTCACCCGCGCGGTGGCGCAGGTCGCCGTCTCCGACACCGGGTACCGCTGGGACGCGCTGCGCGTCGACGGCCCGAACCGGTTGCCGCTGCTCGACTTCCCGCACACCGTCACCGCGGGCAAGCACCTGTGGGCGGTGCACGACTACAGCGCGCGGCCGGCCGAGCCGGAGCCCGCCGCCGCGCCGGTGCACCGGCTGGTGGAGCGCTGGAAGCCGCTCGGCAAGCGGAAGCTGGTGCCGCCGCGCACGATCGCGGTGCTCGACTACAGCGGGCAGTGTGGTGACCTGGTCACCGCACTGGAGTCGGCCGCGCCGCGGCACGGGGCGACCGTGGTGGATCGCACCGCGGAGTCCGGGTACGACACGCTGGTCGTGCTGGTCCCGCCCGCCCTGCGCGGCAGCCTGGTCGGCCCGCTCACGGAGCTGCCCGGCGCAGGGGTGCACGGTGCGGACGACGCGGCCGGTGTCGCCGCAGCCAGCGCCGCCGTGATCGGGGGCGTCGCGGCCGGGGGCGTCGCGATCGGGAGCGCCGCGGGCAGCGCCGTCGAGGCGCTCGCCGAATTCACCGCGCTCCCCGGCCTGCTCGCCGAGCACGCGGGGGCGAAGGACATCTGGCTGGTCACCGCCGGGGGCGAGGCCGTCCTGGACGGCGAGACCCCCGAACCGTTCCACGCCGCCGCGCAGGCCGCCTTCCGCTGCCTCGCCGCCGAACACATCGGCACCGCGCTGCGCCACCTCGACCTCCCCGCCGCGGGCACACCGGACGACCAGGCGAAGGCGCTGGTCGGCGCGGTGCACGCGGCCGGTGAGCCGGAGCTCGCGGTGCGCGCGGGCAAGGTGTACGCCAAGCGGCTCGTCGCCGCCGACGCCGCCGAACCGCTCGATCTCACCGCCCGCACCGAGGTCGTGATCGTCGGCGGCACCGGCAAACTCGGCCTCGACTTCGCCGAGCGGTTCGCAGGGGCGGGTGCGAAGCGGGTCACCCTGGTGAGCCGCTCGGGCGGCGCACCGCAGGCCAGGGCCAGGGTCGAGGAGCTGCGCGAACTCGGCGCCACCGAGATCGTGGTCCGCGCCTGCGACGTCACCGACGAGGGCGCGGTGCGCGAGCTGGCCGCCGAGTTCGACGGCAGGCCGGTCGATCTCGTGGTGCACGCCGCCGTCGACTACGACGCCGCCGCCACCGCCCCGACCCCGGCGGCACTGCGCGCCGCCGCGCTGCCGAAGAGCGCCGCGCTGGCGCACCTGGTGCGGCACCTGCCGCGCACCGCGGACGCGCGGTTCGTGCTCTGCTCCTCGCTCTCCGCCACCATCGGCGGCCGCGGCCACTTCGTCTACGCCGCGGTGAACCGGCTGCTCGACGCCGCCGCCGCGGGGTACCGCGCCGACGGCATCGCGGTGAGCTCGGTGCAGTGGGGGCTGTGGCGGGCGGTAGGCGCCGACCAGGACGACGCGCTCGCCGCCATCACCGGCACCGGGCTGCTGCCCATGGACCCGGCCGCCGCCACCGCGGCGGGCTTCGCCGCCGACCCGGGCAATGCCCTGGTCGCCGCCGCCGACTGGACCCGCGTCGCCGACCTCTTCGGCGTCTTCGGCATGGCCCCGCTCTTCGCCGACCTCGAACTCGACGACCCGATCCCGGCCGGACCGAATTCTGGCCCGACCGGCGCCACCGGCTCCGCGACCGGCGCCCCGAGAGCCGCGACCGGCACACCTGCCGTCGCGGGAGCCGCGCCTGCCACCCCCGGCGCACCCGGAACGGCAACCCCCGCCGACACGGCGGAGTCCGTGCGCATCGCCCTGCGCACCGTCATGGGCATGGAGGCGACCGACGACATCGACGGCACCACCCCGCTGGTCGCCCTCGGCCTCGACTCACTCCAGGCACTCGACCTGCGCAAGCGCATCGAAGCCGAGCTCCGCCGCGACCTCCCGGTGACCGCCATCCTCGGTGGCGCCTCGCTGGACGACGTGGTCGCCCTGCTCGGCTGAGCACCACCCCGGCCGGAGCGGCCGGGACATCTCCGGAAAGGGAAGCACGACGTGACAGGAAGTAGCCAGGGCGATCCGGCCATCGTGGTCGACGCGGTGCAGAAGCGCTTCGGCGACGTCCACGCGCTCCGCGGGATCAGCTTCAGCGTCCCGGCGGGCAGCGTGCTCGGGGTGCTCGGGCCGAACGGCGCGGGCAAGACCACCACCGTGTCGGTGCTCGCCACCCTGGTCGTCCCGGACTCCGGCCGCGCCACCGTCGCCGGGTACGACGTGGTGCGCGAACCCGACGCGGTGCGCGGCTCGATCATGCTCACCGGCCAGTACGCCGCGCTGGACGAGATGCTCACCGGCCGGGAGAACCTGGTGCTCTTCGGCAGGCTCATGGGGCTGCGCCGCAGAGCCGCGCGGGCCAAGGCGGACGAGCTGCTCGCCCGCTTCGACCTCGAGGAGGCGGCGGACCGGCGGGTCGGGCAGTACTCCGGCGGCATGCGCAGGCGGATCGATATCGCCTGCGGCCTGGTGCGCCCGCCCGAGGTGGTGTTCCTGGACGAGCCGACCACCGGGCTGGACCCCGTCTCCAGGCAGAGCCTCTGGACGCTGGTGCGCGAGCTCAAGGAGCAGGGCGTCACCATCCTGCTCACCACCCAGTACCTGGAGGAGGCCGATGTCCTCAGCGACAACATCATCGTGGTCGACCGCGGCACCGTGATCGCCGAGGGCACCGCCGACCAGCTCAAGGCGCGCTCCGGCGCCGGCTTCTGCGAGGTCGTGCCGGAGGACATCACCCAGCTCGCCGCGGCCACCGAGGTGCTCGCCGGGCTCGGCACGCCGACCGTCGCCGCGACCGCGGACCGGGTCTCCATCCCGGCCCCGGACGGCGCCGCCACCCTCGCCGAGGCGCTGCGCAGGCTGGAGGCGGCCGGTATCCCGCTCATCGATATCGGGCTGCGCCGCCCCTCGCTGGACGAGGTCTTCATCGAGCTGACCAGGAAGCCCGCCGAGGTGCCCGCGTGACGGCCGCGCTGGAGCGGGTACCGGCGAGCCTGCAGTGGACCGCGCTCAGCGAGCGCGGCATCAGGGCCGCGCTGCGCGAGGGTGACCTGATCCTCGCCTTCGCCTCCCCGCTCACCTTCTTCGTCTGTATCTACGTGCCGCTGCGCCGCTCCATGGAGGCGGGCGGCATCGATTACGCGCAGTACCTGGCGCCGCTCATCGTGGTGCAGGCCATGTTCTTCACCGCCATGTTCGCCGGTGACCGTGCGGCCAGGGAGGTGAAGGGCGGCATGGGCACGCGGCTCCGGGCCATGCCGGTGCGCGCCTGGGTGCCGCCCGCCGCGCGCATCTCGGCCAACCTGGTGCGCGCGCTCGCCGCGCTGGCCGGGGCGCTGGTGGTCGGCTCGCTCTTCGGGTTCCGCTTCCACGGGCTCGGCTCCACGCTCGCCTTCGTGCTGCTCACGCTGGCCTTCGGCACCGCCGTCATCCTGGCCGCCGACGCGCTCGGCACCGCGACCGCCAATCCGGAGCTGGGCGCCACGGTGCTCTTCGCGCCGCAGCTGCTGCTGCTCATGATGTCGACGGGGTTCGTCCCGGCGGCGGGGTTCCCCGGCTGGATCCAGCCCTTCGTGCGGAACCAGCCGGTCTCCCAGGTGGCCGGTGCGCTGCGCGAGCTGGCCGAGGGCAGGGCCACCGCGACCACCGCGGTGGCGACGGCCTGGGTGGCCGGGCTGGTACTGCTGGCCGCCGTCGCGGCCGTTCGAGTGGAGCGGAGGCGGGGGCGGTGACCACCCTGATCGATCAGAGCCTGGTCGAGACCGGCAGGCTGCTGCGGCGCTGGAGCAGGCAGCAGGAGGTGCTCACCACCACGCTGCTGCTGCCGATCCTGCTGCTGCTCATGTTCGAGCTGGTGCTCGGCAGGTCGCTCACCCCGCCCGGCGGCGCCGAGCCGATCTACGGCTTCGTGCCGATGATCGCGGTGGCGGGCGCCATGTACGGCGCCACCGGCACCGGGCTCTCGCTCTACGGCGAGCGGCAGAGCGGGCTGCTGCGCCGCTTCTGGGTGCTGCCGATCAGCCGCTCGGCCGGGCTGATCGGCCGGCTGCTCGCCGAGTGCGCACGGGCGCTCGCCGCCACCGTCGTTGTCGTGCTGGTCGGCGTGCTGCTCGGGCTGCGCTTCCACGAGGGTGCGCTCGGTGCGCTCGGCGCGCTGCTGGTCCCGGTGCTGGTGATCGCGGGCTTCACCCCGATGGTGATCGTGGTCGGGGTCAGCGCCATCGGCGACAAGGTGGTGCAGATCTTCGCCGCCGTGCTGCTGCTCGCCATGTTCTTCAACTCCGGGTTCGTCCCGGTCGAGAACTACCCCGGGTGGTTGCAGCCGATCGTGCGCGGCCAGCCCATCAGCTGCGCGGTCGAGGCCATGCGCGGGCTGCTGCTCGGCGGGCCGGTCGCGGCCCCGCTTGCCCAGACCGTTGCCTGGTCGGTCGGGCTCACCGCGGTCTTCGGCTTCCTCGCGGTGCGCGGCTACCGGGCGGCGGCCCGGAGCTGAGCGGACCCCAGCCGCAGGCTGCGGTACGACCGCGACCATCCGCACTACCGGTGGATCGTGCTCACCAACACCACGCTCGGGGTGCTGCTCTCCGTGCTGGTGGTGATGTTCGGCAGGCTCGGCGACCTCTTCGGCCGGGTACGCATCTACAACCTGGGCTTCTCGGTCTTCGCGGTCTCGGCCGTCGCGCTCTCCATCGATCCGTTCCACGGCGGGTCCGGCGCGCTCTGGATCATCGTCTGGCGCGTGGTGCAGGGCATCGGCGGCGCCATGCTGATGGCGAACTCGTCGGCGATCCTCACCGACGCCTTCCCGGCCAGGCAGCGCGGCACCGCGCTCGGCATCAATATGGTCGCCGCGGTGTGGTCGTACCGCTCGCTGCACGAGGTCGGGGTGCGCACCGCGGGCCGGGTCGACTGGGCGGGCACGCTCACCTTCGGGCTCGGGGTCACCGCCCTGCTCACCGGCATCACCTACGGCATCCAGCCCTACGGCGGCCACCCCACCGGCTGGCTCAGCCCGTGGGTGCTCGGCGCGGTGCTGGCCGGGGTGCTGCTGCTGGTGGCGTTCTGCGTGGTCGAGGCGACCGTGCCGGACCCCATGTTCCAGCTCACGCTCTTCCGGGACCGGGTCTTCGGGCTCGGCAACTTCGCCGACCTGATGGCCGCCATCGGCCGCGGCGGGCTGCAGTTCATGCTGATCATCTGTTTGCAGGGCATCTGGCTGCCGCTGCACGGCTACGACTACGAGTCGACCCCGCTCTGGGCCGGGATCTACCTGCTGCCGCTCACCGTCGGCTTCCTGGCCGCGGGGCCGCTCGCGGGCTGGCTCTCCGACCGCTACGGCCCGCGCACCTTCACCACCGGCGGCGCGGTGCTCACCGGGCTCACCTTCCTGGCCCTGCTGCTCATCCCTGTCGACTTCAATTACTGGGTGTTCGCGCTGGTCGTGCTGCTGAACGGCATCGGCAGCGGGCTCTTCGTCTCGCCGAACACCGCGACCATCATGTCCAGCGTGCCCGCCGCCCAGCGCGGCGCCGCCTCCGGCATGCGCGGCACGCTCTTCAACGGCGGCAACGCGCTCTCGCTCGGCATCTTCTTCTCGCTCATGGTGGTCGGGCTCGCCGCCACCCTGCCCGCCGCGCTGAATGACGGATTGCAGGCGCAGGGGGTCTCGGCGGGCGCCGCGGGCGAGGTCGCGAGCCTGCCGCCGGTGGCGAGCCTCTTCGCCGCCTTCCTCGGCTTCAACCCGATCCGCGAGCTGCTCGGCCCCACCGGGGAGCTGGACCGCCCCGGGGTGAACGCCGAGGTGCTCACCGGGCAGGAGTTCTTCCCGAACCTCATCACCGGGCCCTTCCACACCGGGCTCGTCATGGTCTTCGTCACCGCCGCCGTGATGATGTTCCTCGCCGCCGTTGCGTCCTGGTTCGGCGGTGACGACTACGTGCGCGACGAGGCCGAGGAGCTGCGCGCAGTCGCCGCCCCCTGACTCAGCCCGCGGCTCTCCGCAGCGCCGGTTCGAGGCGGTCGAGCAGGTAGGGGACCGAGAGCGCGGTCGGGTACTCCAGCCCGGCCAGCTCGACGGGGCTGAGCAGCACCGCGCTGTCCTTCAGCCCGTCGTAGCCCGGCAGTGCGGTGGCGTCCAGCCCGGTCTCGGGGGAGTGGCCGATGACCACGACGTCGGCTTTCAGCTCGGCGAGCCGGTCCGCCGGGAGCACCACCCGGCCCTGGTCGGCGGGGAGCGCCGCGAGCGCGTCCGGCAGCCGCATGCCGAGCCGGGTGAAGATCTCCAGGGCGGGCCCGGCTGGGTCGGTGGACACGATGAGCTGACCGGGCCCGGCCAGCCAGGCGACCGCGACGGTCCGGCCGCGCACCCCGGGCAACCGGTCGAGGCGGCGGTCGACCGCCGCGATCACCTCGGCGGCCTCGTCCGGCTCGCGCAGCACCGCGCCGAGCACGCCGACCTGGTCGCGCCAGCGCCCGACCGGCGCGGTGCCGAGCGCGGGGACGGTCGGCGCGATGGCGGTCATCTCCAGGTACGTGCGCGGCGCGGCCAGTGCGCCCTCCAGCAGGATCAGCTCCGGCCGCAGCTCCTTCACCTGCTGGTCCAGTGGTTCAGCCGGGTCGATGGCGGTGGTCGACGGCCCGGCGGCCGGTTGCCAGGGCGGCGTCGTTCCCGCCGCGTCGGTGAGCCGCCCCACCGGGACCACGCCCATGGCGAGCGCCGCGTCGGTCCACTGCGGGCCGAGCGCCACCACCCGCTCCGGGGTCCGCTCGACCACGGTCTCGCCCTGGGCGTGCGGCACCGTGACCGCCCGCTCCCCACTCCGCTCCGGCAGCTGGCAACCGGCCAGCAGCAGGACCGCCGCCACGAGCACCGCGATGCGCACCGCGTCTCCCTCCGTTCCGGGCGGGGTGCCCGGTGGATCCGGGTCGTGGGCGCCGCGCCCCGCGGTCTGCTTCACTCCATCGATGGCAGAGGCTCGCTACGACCGCACCGGTCGCACCTACACCGCCACCCGCCGCCCCGACCCGCGGATCGCGGCCCGGCTGCGCGCCGCGCTCGGCTCCGCGCGCACCGTGCTGAACGTCGGCGCCGGCACCGGCTCCTACGAGCCGCCCGGCACGGTACTCGCCGTCGAGCCGAGCGCGGTGATGATCGCGCAGCGCCCGCCCGGCGCGGCGCCCGCGGTCCGCGGCCTGGCGGAGGCCCTTCCGCTGCGCGACGGTGCGGTGGACGCCGCGCTCGCGGTGCTCACCGTGCACCACTGGGCCGACGTCGCCGCCGGGCTGGCCGAGCTGCGCCGGGTGGCTCGCGAGCGGGTCGTGGTGCTCACCTGGGACCACACCGTCACCGCCGATTTCTGGCTGCTCCGCGAGTACCTGCCCGCCGCCGCGGCCACCGACGCCGCGCTCGCGGTGCCGATCGCCGAGGTCGCCGCGCGGCTCGGCGCGGCCGTGCACCCGGTGCCGGTGCCGTGGGACTGCGCCGACGGCTTCGCGGGCGCCTTCTGGCGCCGCCCCGAGGCGTACCTGGACCCGCTGGTCCGGGCGGGCGCCTCCATGTTCAGCCTGACCCCGGAGCCCGAGCTCCGCACCGGCCTGGACCGGCTCGCCGCCGACCTCGCCGACGGGAGCTGGCACCGCCGCCACGCCGCCCTGCTCGGCCGCACCGAGCTCGACCTCGGCTACCGCCTGCTGGTCGCCGAACTCAGAGCAGGCTGACCCGCTGGTCCTCCGGCAGGAAGAGCCTGTCGCCGTCCTTCGGGTCGAAGGTCTGGTAGAACTCCGCGACATTGCGCACCACCTGGTTGCAGCGGAACTCGCCGGGCGCGTGCGTGTCCTGCAACCCGCGGACCATGGCCGCCTCGGTCACCTTCTCCCGCCAGTTGCGGGCCCAGGAGAAGAACATGGTGCGGTAGTCCGGCTGCACCCCGGCGCGCGCGGCGGCGATCCGGTAGGCGACGAAGGCGATCTGCAGCCCGCGCACGTCGGCCAGGTTCTCGCCGACCGTCAACCGGCCGTCCACGTGCTGGCTCGGCTCCAGCCCCTCCGGCACGAGCACATCGTACTGGGCCACCAGCTGGTCGGTCTTGGCCTCGAAGGCGGCCAGGTCCTCCGGGGTCCACCAGTCGCGGCGGTTGCCGTCGCCGTCGTACTTGGCGCCCTGGTCGTCGAAGCCGTGCCCGATCTCGTGGCCGATGGTGGAGCCGACCGCGCCGTAGTTCACCGCGTCCAGCGCGTCCTTGTCGAAGAACGGCGGCTGCAGGTAGGCGGCGGGGAAGACGATCTGGTTGGTGGTCGCCGAGTAGTAGGCGTTCACCGTCTGCGGCGACATGGCCCACTCGCTCTTGTCCACCGGCGTGCCGAGCCGGGCGAAGGCCCGCTTGACCTCGAAGGCGTTCACCGCCAGCAGCGACTCGATGAGCTTGCCGCGAGTGATCTGCAGCGTGGAGTAGTCCACCCACTTGTCCGGGTAGCCGATCTTGGTGTCGATCTTGGCCAGCTTGGCCAGCGCCTCCTTCCTGGTCGGCTCGGACATCCAGGACGAGTTGGTGAAGGTGTCCCGGTAGGCCGCCATCAGGTCGTCGACCATGACCAGCGCGCGCTCCTTGGCCTCGGCCGGGAAGTGCTTCTCCACGTACAGCTTGCCGAGCTGCTCGCCCAGGTTGGAGTCGACCACCCCGACCGCCGACTTCCACATCTCCGGCTTCTGCTCCAGCCCGCTGAGCTGCTTGCCGAAGAAGTCGAAGCGGGCGTCCGCGATGGCGGCGGGCAGGAACCGGGCGTACGCCTGGATGACGCTCATCTTCAGGTACTCGCGCCAGACCGCGATATCCACCTCGGCCCACAGCGCACCCGCCGCGGTCACGAAGGAGGGCTGGCCGACCACGAACTTTTCGAAGAGCGACTTCGGCCGGTCGGTGTTCCCGGCCAGCCACGGCTCCCAGTCGAACTGCGGCGCGAGCGCGGTCAGCTCGCTCCAGGACATGAGGTTGTAGGTGGCGTCGGTATCGCGCAGCCGGACATTGTCCCAGTGCGCGGCGGCGATCCGCTTCTCCAGGTCGAGCTGGCGCTCGGCCAGCCCGGCCGGGTCCGGCAGCCCGGCGCCCGCGGCGGCCTTCTGCAGGTAGGTCTGGTAGCCGGCCAGGTCCTCGGCGAACTCCGGCTTGCGGTAGTACTGCTCGTCCAGCCCGAGCCCGGACTGCCCGATGCTCGGGATGTACTGGGTGGAGTTCTTCCGGTCGATGCCGATGCCCATGCCGATAAGCCCGCCGATCGGCAGCGCGGCCATGACCTTCGCCAGCTCCGGCTTGCCCGGCGCCCTGTCGATCTGCTCGAACAATCCCGCCAGCGGGGTCATCCCGAGCCGCTCCAGCTCGGCCAGGTCGAGCCTCGCGTCGTAGAGGTCGCGGATCTGCTGCGCCTCGGAGCCGGGCGCCGGGTCGGAGATGCCCTCGATGAGCTCGCGCAGCTGCAGCTCGGTGCGCTCGGTGGCCTCGGTGATCGCGCCGACCTGCGCCTTGTCCGGCGGCAGCTGGAACTCGCGCAGCCAGCGGCCGTTGACGTGCCGGTAGAGGTCGTCCTGCGGGCGGACGGCGTCGTCCGCGCCGCCCATGTCCACCCCGGCCAGCCGCACCGGCGCCGGCTCGGCCGAGCAGGACGCCAGGTAGACGGCCGCGGGCACAACACCGAGCGCGACCAGGAACGCGCGCCGGTCCAACCGGCCGGATGCAGTCACCAGGATTCCCCTATCCGATGCGGCCACCGGCCGCACCCGTCATCGGCGCCCGACCGGCGCACCCTTCCCGCGCGAGGCTACCCCCGCGACCCCGATTTCGACCGGTCCAGGTGTTTCCCATACACTAGACCGGTTGCCCGCGGAGGCCGTGCCCCCGCAATTCGGCAGTGAACCCCCAGCGGCGGCTCCGGATCCTCGGAGAAACCACTGGCAGGCGCGCGCCGGAGGGCAGCCGACCATGCCCGTCGGGTCGGAAATCCGGCGTGCTTCATGTCCAGGTCAACGAAAGGTTGCTGAAGTGATTCAGCAGGAGTCGCGGCTGCGCGTCGCCGACAACACGGGTGCGAAGGAAATCCTCTGCATCCGCGTGCTCGGTGGCTCGTCGCGCCGCTATGCCGGTATCGGCGACATCATCGTCGCCACCGTCAAGGACGCCATCCCCGGCGGCAACATCAAGCGGGGTGAGGTGGTCAAGGCCGTCGTCGTGCGCACCACCAAGGAGCGCCGCCGGCCGGACGGTTCCTACATCAAATTCGATGAGAACGCGGCCGTCATCATCAAGGCGGACAACGATCCGCGCGGCACCCGCATCTTCGGCCCCGTCGGCCGCGAGCTGCGCGAGAAGAAGTTCATGAAGATCGTCTCGCTGGCCCCGGAGGTGCTCTGACCATGAAGGTGCACAAGGGCGACACCGTGCTCGTGATCTCCGGTAAGGACAAGGGCGCGAAGGGCAAGGTCATCCAGGCCTTCCCGCAGCAGAACCGGGTCCTCGTCGAGGGCGTCAACCGGATCAAGAAGCACGTCGCGAACTCCGCCAACCAGCGCGGCGCCTCCTCCGGCGGCATCGTCACGCAGGAAGCCACCATCCACGTCTCGAACGTGATGGTCGTTGACTCCGACGGCAAGCCGACCCGCATCGGCTACCGCACCGATGACGAGACCGGCAAGCGCGTCCGCATCTCCCGTCGCAACGGGAAGGACATCTGAGCATGACCACCACCGAGAAGACCCAGCCGCGCCTGAAGCTCCGCTACCGCGAGGAGATCAAGGACGCGCTGAACTCCGAGTTCAGCTACGCCAACGTCATGCAGATCCCCGGCGTGGTGAAGGTCGTCGTCAACATGGGTGTCGGCGACGCCGCCCGCGACGCCAAGCTGATCAACGGCGCCGTCGACGACCTGGCCCTGATCACCGGCCAGAAGCCGATCATCCGCAAGGCCACCAAGTCGATCGCGCAGTTCAAGCTGCGCGAGGGCATGCCCATCGGCGCCAAGGTGACGCTGCGCGGCGACCGCATGTGGGAGTTCCTGGACCGCCTGGTCTCCATCGCGCTGCCCCGTATCCGCGACTTCCGCGGCCTGTCGCCGAAGCAGTTCGACGGCAACGGCAACTACACCTTCGGCCTCAGCGAGCAGTCCATGTTCCACGAGATCGACGTGGACCGCATCGACCGCCCGCGCGGTATGGACATCACCGTCGTGACCACGGCGACCAACAACGAAGAAGGCCGTGCCCTGCTCAAGCACCTCGGCTTCCCGTTCAAGGAGAACTGAGCACATGGCGAAGAAAGCTCTGGTCAACAAGGCCAACGCGAAGCCGAAGTTCGCGGTGCGCGCCTACACCCGCTGCCAGCGGTGCGGCCGCCCGCACGCGGTCTACCGCAAGTTCGGGCTGTGCCGCGTGTGCCTGCGCGACATGGCGCACAAGGGTGAGCTGCCCGGCGTGCACAAGAGCTCCTGGTAAGCAGTAGCTGCACAGCGATAATGGTGCGGTGGTCCGTCGAATCGACGGACCACCGCATTTCGCGTCATCGGGTACGGGGGGAATCGCGATGGGTTCCGAATTCAGTGTCGATCTCGATCAGCTCGATCAGGTCGTGTCGCGCCTCAACGGTTTGTCCGGATTCCTCCGCGACCACCTGAACGAGCTGGACAAGCAGGTGCAGGCGCTGCAGGCCGGTGGTGCCTGGGAGTCGGCCGCGGCTTCCGCGTACGCCGACGCGCATCGGGCATGGCGCACGGCCGCGGGCGAGTTCCTCGACGGCGTCGCCGTGATGCGCACCGCGGCCGAGCAGGCGCACGGTCGCTACTCCCGTGCGGTCGACGTCAATCTGCGCATGCTGCGCTCGGGTCAGCCGTGAAGGTCGACTGGCAGACCTACTACGACGCCGCCGCGAAATGCCGTGGCCTCGCCGATGAGCTGCGAAGTGCCGACAAGCCGCTGCACCAGGTGATGAAGGGGGAATGCGCCGGCATGGCGGGCGATGCGCCCGGCTGCAGGGAGTGGGGCGGCGCCTACGACAGAGCCGCGCGCCAGACGCTGCAGGCCAATGCCAGCCTCGCGAACGCGCTCACCAACTACGGCGCCGTGCTCTACGCCATGGGCCACCACTACGGCATCGCGAACAAGAGCAATCCACCGCAGCCGGACGTGAGTCAGGTCGGTGACTACACCGTTTCGCTCCCCACCTCGGTGGCGGACAACGGCCTCGGCTTCACGGAACACTCGCCCGGCACGACACCGTCACCAACGCCCCGCGGCGGATCGCGGAGATCTCCGCGCTCTTCGACACGATGGACGAGGGCACCAACCGGCAACTCATCCAGGACCACTTCGCCACCCTGAAATTCGGCGCCGAGTCGGTCGGCGCCGCGGGCACGACGATCGCGGCCCCGATCAGCGACTACCAGGCCGCCACGATCGATCTCGGCGCCAAGACCACGTCGGAGATCAACAAACTCGAACTGTCGATCGCGGTCACCGCGCTGGTCGGCGGCGCACTGGCGCTCTTCAGCCTCGGCACCTCGGCCGCGGGGGCTGCGGCGGCCATCAGTGCCGACGTCGCGCTCACCGTCAACGCCATCCAGGCGTCCTACCGCACGACCCAGATGGTCCGGGTCATCGGGCTCGCCTCGCTCGCCGCGGGCGCGGTCGGCGCCGTCGATGCGTTCCACGCCGTACCCGAGGTCGACCTGGACCGGGCGATCACGGGGCTCGCCGCCCTCATCGCGATCAAGGTCTTCGCAGACGACGACGGTGCGTTGACAGTCGCGACCAAGTACGAGGACCTGAATCCGGCCCCCGAGGTCCCGCTCGGCGGGCTCACCGACGCCTCCGAGACCTATGTCCGCGGCAAGCACGTCGAGGGCGGTGCCAACGTCACCCCGAAGAAGAGCGTCTTCGACGGCAGCGAAGACCTCGACGAGCTGGTCGAACGGGCTCAGGACACCGAAGCGCGCGGGCCGAACGACTATGGCAACTATGAGCGTGATGTCGACGCGGGTCGCGAGATCGGCACCACCTCGCAGGAGGCCGGGGCGCGGCCGACCACGCGCTACAAGGTCATCACGGACAGGTGGGGCACCGTCGTCAACATGTATCCGATCTAGGAGCGGGATTGAGCATCGACATTTTCGTCCAGGACATGGTGCACGGCACTGTGCACCGGGTCGACGGCCCGGCCGGCGACACACTCTCCGAGTCGGTGCTGCAAGCGCCCGTCGGCTCGATGTTGCGCGGGATCCACCAGTACGCCGACACGATGTTCAACTCGTATCAGCTCCGCTTCTTCCTCGACGAACTCGCCGCCACGGCCCCTGCGGACGACGCGCAGCGCGAGATGATCACGACCTTGCGCGACGTGGCCGAGCAGGCGATCCGCATCAACGGTTACCTCTGGTTCAGCGGCGACTGAGGGCGCCCCGGCGGCGACCCCCCGACGCACGCCGCGGGCAGCGAGGCCAGCCTCTCAACCGCGGCTGCGTCGCGCTCCCCACGGCCAGGATCTACTGCGGCAGCGCCGCGCACTACTTGATCCGCAAGGCCGCCCGGCTCATGCGCCGCGACGCCGTCTGCCGGCGCTACCACCTGGCCACCGAGGGTGACCCGGCGCACGTGATCACGCTTCCGCACGTGCGCGAGGCCATGATCGACGAGCTCTGCCCGGCGTTCACCGAGCAGCGCGGGAGGTGACTCCGCTCCGCGGGGTCAGAACCGGAGTTCGGTCCAGGGGATGCGGATGGGGAAGGGAAATCCGGTGCTCACCGCGTCGGAATCATCGGGCGACCAGGTGCCCGCCAGGGCGTAGTTGATCGGATGCAGCGGCCGGATCCCCGGCGGGTAGTGCGGGACCGTGGGGAGATCGGGCCGTTCGAGGGGTCCCGGCACCATGAACAGATCTAGGACCGGGCGGACCCGATTTTGTCCAGGCAAAACGCGCCTTTACACTAGAGCGGTTGCCTGGGCACAGCCATGTCTGCTGAACATGCCCGGCGGCGAGAACTCACCCGGCCGGCAAGTGCCGACCGGACCAGCCGAATTGTCGTAGGCCCACGGTCCGCGTGAGCGGGCGTTGCATGGGAACCGCGGCGAGAAAGGTGTCGAGGTCTAACCATGACCATGACCGATCCGATCGCAGACTTTCTGACCCGTCTGCGCAACGCCAACTCGGCGTACCACGATCAGGTGAAGGCTCCGCACTCGAAGCTCAAGGCGAACATCGCCGAGATCCTCAAGCGCGAGGGCTACATCTCCGACTTCCGCACCGAGGACGCGGCGGTGGGCAAGACGCTGATCGTCGACCTCAAGTACGGGCCCTCCCGCGAGCGCAGCCTCGCCGGGGTGCGCCGGGTGTCCAAGCCCGGTCTGCGCGTGTACGCGAAATCCACCAACCTGCCCAAGGTGCTCGGCGGCCTCGGCGTGGCGATCATCTCCACGTCCTCCGGCCTGCTGACGGACCGGCAAGCGGCACAGCAGCGCGTGGGCGGCGAAGTCCTCGCCTACGTCTGGTAAGGGAGGCAGAGACATGTCGCGTATCGGCAAGAAGCCCATCGCAATCCCCGCCGGGGTCGATATCACCGTCGACGGCCAGGTCGTCTCGGTGAAGGGGCCCAAGGGCACCCTGTCGCACACCGTCGCCGAGCCCATCTCCGTGGCCCGGGGCGAGGACGGCCAGCTCGAGGTCGCCCGCCCGGACGACGAGCGGCGCAACCGCTCGCTGCACGGCCTCACCCGCACGCTGATCTCGAACATGATCGTCGGCGTGACCCAGGGGTACGAGAAGAAGATGGAGATCTTCGGCGTCGGTTACCGCGTGGCGGCGAAGGGCTCGAACCTCGAGTTCGCCCTCGGCTACAGCCACCCGGTGCCGGTGGAGGCCCCGGAGGGCATCACCTTCGCGGTGGAGACGCCCACCAAGTTCTCGGTGTCCGGAATCGACAAGCAGAAGGTCGGCCAGATTTCGGCGGTCATCCACGGTCTGCGCAAGCCCGACCCGTACAAGGGCAAGGGCATCCGCTACGCCGGCGAGGTCGTGCGCCGCAAGGTCGGAAAGACGGGTAAGTGATCATGGCTAAGACAACGGCAAGCCAGGAGCGGAAGCAGGCCAAGCGGATTCCGCTGGGCAAGGACGTCTCGACCCGGCGTCGGCTCTCGAAGACCCGCCGCCACTTCCGGCTGCGCAAGAAGCTCGCGGGCACCACCGAGCGCCCGCGCCTGATCGTGCACCGCTCCGCGCGGCACCTGCACGTGCAGCTGGTGGACGACTCGATCGGCAAGACCATCGCCTCGGCCTCGACCATCGAGGCGGACGTGCGCGGCCTGGACGGCGACAAGACCGCCAAGGGCGTGAAGGTCGGCCAGCTGATCGCGGAGCGCGCGAAGGCCGCGGGCGTCGACGCCGTGGTCTTCGACCGTGGTGGCCACGACTACCACGGCCGGATCGCCGCGCTGGCGGACGCCGCTCGTGAAGGCGGGTTGAAATTCTGATGATGATGATCGCGAACGGAAGGAACGTCTGATGCCGGGACGTCAGCGGGGTCACGGCGGAAACGGACCCGCCGGACAGAACAACAGTGGCAGCGGTGGCCCCGAGGGCGGCCGCGACAACCGCAGGGGCGGCGGCAACGACCGCCGCGGCGACCGCAGGGACAACGCGGCCGAGAAGAACCAGCTCGAGCGGGTTGTCGCGATCAACCGCGTCTCCAAGGTCGTGAAGGGTGGCCGGCGCTTCAGCTTCACCGCGCTCGTCATCGTGGGCGACGGCAACGGCCTGGTCGGTGTCGGCTACGGCAAGGCCAAGGAAGTTCCCGCGGCCATCCAGAAGGGTGTCGAGGAGGCTCGCAAGAGCTTCTTCCGCGTCCCGATGATCGGCTCGACCATCGTGCACCCGGTGCAGGGCGAGGCGGCGGCCGGTGTGGTCATGCTGCGTCCGGCCTCCCCGGGTACCGGTGTGATCGCCGGTGGCGCCGCGCGCGCCGTGCTGGAGTGCGCGGGCATCCACGACATCCTGGCGAAGTCGCTCGGCAGCGACAACGCGATCAACGTCGTGCACGCGACGGTCGAGGCCCTCAAGCAGCTGCAGCGTCCCGAAGAGGTCGCGGCCCGTCGTGGCCTGCCGCTGGAGGACGTCGCGCCGGCGGGCATGCTGCGTGCGCGCGCCCAAGCAGCGACGGGAGGTGCCAGGTAATGGCAGATCTCAAGGTGACCCAGATCAAGTCGTCGATCGGGTCGAAGCAGAACCAGCGCGACAGCCTGCGCACCCTCGGCCTGCGCGGCATCCGCAAGTCGGTGGTCCGCCCGGACAGCCCGGAGAACCGCGGTCTGATCAATGTCGTGCGCCACCTCGTGTCGGTCGAGGAAGTCGAGGAGGGCTCGCGATGACCATCAAACTGCATCACCTGCGCCCCGCGCCGGGTGAGAAGACCGCCAAGACCCGTGTGGGTCGCGGTGAGGGCTCGAAGGGCAAGACCGCGGGCCGCGGCACCAAGGGCACCAAGGCGCGCAAGAACGTCCCGGCGGCGTTCGAGGGCGGCCAGATGCCGATCCACATGCGGCTGCCGAAGCTCAAGGGCTTCACCAACCCGTTCCGCACCGAGTACCAGGTCGTGAACGTGGGCCGGATCGCCGAACTCTTCCCCGAGGGCGGCGAGATCGGCAAGGACGAGCTGGTGGCTGCGGGCGCGGTCCGCAAGAAGCAGCTGGTCAAGGTCCTCGGCGACGGGGAGATCTCGGTGGCGGTGCAGGTCACCGCCGACAAGGTGACCGGCTCCGCCAAGGAGAAGATCACCGCGGCCGGAGGCTCCGTCACCGAACTGGGCTGACGCTCGCTCTGCACCCGGTGGCACCGGACGAGTGAATGGCTCGTCCGGTGCCACTGTTAGAGTTCAGTAGTTGTCTGCCAAAGCCGTCATGGGGCTCGGCGTCTCCGAAGTAGGACACCGCTGGAACATCCATGGCACAACCGTGTCGTTCGCCAGGAGGATCTGTGCTTTCCGCCTTCGTATCGGCCTTCCGGACTCCGGACTTGCGGCGGAAGATTCTCTTCACGCTGGGGCTGGTCGCGCTGTACCGGGCCGGCGCCGCGCTGCCCTCCCCTGGCGTCGACTACCGGGCGGTGCAGGAATGTATCGAGCTCGTCTCCGGCGGTGACTCGGCGGGCATCTACCAGCTGATCAACCTGTTCTCCGGCGGCGCGCTGCTGCAGCTGTCGGTGTTCGCGATCGGCATCATGCCGTACATCACGGCGAGCATCATCATCCAGCTGCTCCAGGTCGTGATTCCGCGTTTCGAGGAATTGCGCAAGGAGGGGCAGTCCGGGCAGACCAAGCTGACCCAGTACACCCGCTACCTCTCCATCGCGCTCGCGGTGCTGCAGGCCACCGGCCTGGTGGCGCTGGCGGCGCGGCGTCAGCTGCTGCAGGGCTGTGAGCGGGACATTCTGGCGGACACCGGCATCTTCGGCATGATCACCATCGTCGTCGTGATGACGGCCGGTGCCGCGCTGGTGATGTGGTTCGGCGAGCAGATCACCGAGCGCGGCGTCGGCAACGGCATGTCGCTGCTGATCTTCGCCGGCATCGCCGCCCGCATCCCGTCCGAGGGCAAGGGCATCCTGGACAGCCGCGGCGGCATCGTGTTCGCCCTGGTCTGCGTGGCCGCGTTGGCCATCATCGTCGCGGTGATCTTCGTCGAGCAGGGCCAGCGCCGGATTCCGGTGCAGTACGCGAAGCGGGTCGTCGGCAGAAAGATGTACGGCGGCTCCTCCACCTACCTGCCGCTCAAGGTCAACCAGGCGGGCGTGATCCCGGTGATCTTCGCCTCGTCGCTGCTCTACCTCCCCAACCTCATCGCTCAGCTCACGGGTTCGACCAACGCGACCGAGCCGAGCTGGTGGCAGGAGATCATCCAGAAGTACCTGGTGAACCCCGGTAGTCCGGTGTACATCGGGATCTACTTCGGGCTGATCGTCTTCTTCACCTACTTCTATGTGGCGATCACCTTCAATCCGGAGGAGCGCGCCGACGAGATGAAGAAGTTCGGCGGTTTCATCCCTGGCTACCGCCCGGGCAAGCCGACCGCCGATTACCTCCAGTTCGTCCTGAGCCGGATCACCCTCCCCGGCTCGATCTATCTCGGTCTGGTCGCCGTGCTGCCCAACCTCTTCCTGGAAATCGGCAACTCCGGCGGTAGCGCCGCGCAGAACCTTCCGTTCGGCGGTACCGCGGTGCTGATCATGGTGAGCGTCGGTCTCGACACGGTGAAGCAGATCGAGAGCCAGCTGATGAATCGCAATTACGAAGGGTTCCTGAAGTGAGAGTTGTACTGCTCGGTCCGCCGGGTGCCGGCAAGGGCACTCAGGCCGTCCTGCTGTCCGAGAAGCTGGGCGTTCCGCACATCTCCACCGGGGATCTGTTCCGCGCCAACATCGGTCAGCAGACCCCGCTCGGCCGCGAGGCGCAGAAGTACATGGACGCCGGCGATCTGGTGCCGAGCGACGTGACCAACCGCATGGTCGAGGCCAGGGTCGCCGAGCCGGATGCCGCCAACGGCTTCGTCCTCGACGGCTACCCGCGCACCGTCGACCAGGCCGACGCGCTGGAGAAGATCCTGCGCGAGCTGGACACCAGGCTCGACGCGGTGCTCTGCTTCGTCGTCTCCGAGGACACCGTCGTGCAGCGCATGCTGGCCCGCGGCCGCAGCGACGACAACGAGGACGTCATCCGCAACCGGCTCCGGGTCTACCGGGCCGAGACCGAGCCGCTGCTGCAGCACTACGAGGGCCTCGTGGTGACGGTGGACGGCGTCGGCGAGGTCGACGACGTGAACGCCCGCGCCCTGCGCGCCCTCGGCCACTGATGGTCTTCGGCCGCAAGAGCAAGAAGGTCGTCCCGTTCCGGACGGCGGGTGAGCTGGACGCCATGGCCGCGGCAGGCGCCGTCGTCGGGCGGGCGCTGGTGGCGGTGCGCGAGGCCGCCAAGCCCGGCGTCTCCACCCTGGAGCTGGACGCCGTCGCCGAGCAGGTGATCCGGGAGGCGGGGGCGGTGCCCTCGTTCAAGGGCTACCACGGCTTTCCCGGCTCCATCTGCTCCTCGGTGAACGACCGCGTGGTGCACGGCATCCCGACCGCCGAGGAGATCCTCGCCGACGGCGACCTGGTCTCCATCGACTGCGGCGCCATCCTGGACGGCTGGCACGGCGACTCCGCCTGGACCTTCGGCATCGGCGCCGTGATCGAGGCGGACGCGCTGCTCAGCGAGGCGACCAGGCTCTCCATGGAGGCCGGGATCGCCGCCATGCTGCCGGAGAACCGGCTCACCGACATCTCGCACGCCATCGAGCTCGGCACCCGCGCCGCCGAGGCCGCGCACGGCCGCGAGTACGGCATCGTGGACGGCTACGGCGGCCACGGCATCGGCCGCGAGATGCACCTCGACCCGTTCCTGCCGAACGAGGGCGAGCCGGGCCGCGGCCCGCGGCTGGTGGTCGGCTCGGTGCTCGCCATCGAGCCCATGCTCACCCTCGGCACCACCGAGACCACGGTGCTCGCCGACGACTGGACCGTGGTGACCGCTGACGGCACCCGCGCCGCGCACTGGGAGCACACCGTCGCGGTCACCGAGGACGGGCCGCGCATCCTCACCCCGCGCCCGGAGTAGCGCGGCGGGCCGGGTGACGGGCGGCCGGTCGAGGTGATTCCCGGGAAACCGGCTCCTGAGCGTCACCCCTCCAGCAGCAGCGTGACCGGCCCGTCGTTCACCAGCTCGACCCGCATGTGCGCGCCGAAGCGGCCGGTGGCGACGGTGGCGCCGCGCTCGCGCAGCGTGGCCACCACGGCGTCGACCAGCGGTTCGGCCAGCACGCCCGGCGCGGCGGCATTCCAGGACGGGCGCCTGCCCTTTGCGGTGTCGGCGTAGAGGGTGAACTGGCTGATCACCAGGATCGGGGCGTTCAGCTCCGCGGCCGAGCGCTCGCCGGTCAAAATGCGCAGCCGCCACAGCTTCTCGGCCAGCGCCTCGGCCCTGGCCCGCGTGTCGTCCTTGGCAACGCCGACCAGCGCGACCAGCCCCTGCGGGTCGGGGTCGATCCGGCCGACGGTCTCGCCGTCCACGGTCACGGCGGCGCTCGCCACCCGCTGCACCAGGATTCGCATGCGCGTGATGGTGTCACGCCGAGCGGAAGAAGAGCACGTCCTCCCCGTACTCGGCGAGCGCGCGCGCCTCGGCGGCCTGCCGGATCCCGCTGCTCGGCAGCTCGGTGAGCTTGGCGAACATGGCGGTGTTGCCGAAGGCGGCGCGCACCTGGGTCTCCGAGGCGTAGTCGGCGCCGTAGTCGGCGAGCACCGCGAAATCCAGCGGGGCCAGCGGGACATCCAGCGAGACGGCGCCCGCCGGGCGGCCGAGTGCGGCGTACTGGGTGGGCGCGCCCTCCTCGTACCAGCACAGCTCGTAGGACATCTGCTCGGTGGCGGTCACGCTCACCACCGGCCAGCGCTCGGCCAGCCGCAGCGCGAGCGGGTGCCGCCCGGTCGGGGCGACCTCCCAGGCCAGGCTCCTGACCGCGACCCAGGAGCCGGAGCTGCGCTCGATCAGCACCACGTCGTCGCCGAGGGTGACCTCGTCGTTGAGCGTCGGAGCCGGTACCGCCCAGTGCTTCTCGTGCACCCCGAGGTAGTTGGAGCTCTGCACCCGGCGCGCGCCGTCCGCCTCGTAGGCGGCCAGCACGGCATTGCGCACCTGGGTCACCGCGTCCGGTGCGGAGCAGCGCACGCTCAGCGCGCCGAAGCTGGTGGCGATCTCCACCGGCCGCGAGGGCTGGTCCGGCATCGCCCCCGCGGCCAGCGGCTTCAGCCCCACCAGCGCGAGCTTCCAGTTGATCTCCTCGATCGTCGCGAGGTCGCCCGCGCTCTGGTAGAGGATCTGCTGCTGGGTGAGGCGGCCCGCGCCCTGCAGGGTGCGGCAGTCGAGCTTGGTGAGCGCGGCTATCGTCTTCCCGGTGAACTCGAGCTCGGCGATCTTGAGTTCGCGCAGCTGCTTCGTCATCTCCGGGGTGGTCCAGGCGGAGTAGCGCTCCCGGTACATGGCGAGCGCCTGCTTGCGCTGCCTGCCGATGGTGAGCGTACGCAGCAGGGTGTTCAGCGACGCCAGGTACTTTCCGGCCAGCGCCGGGTCGGCGGCGAAGAGCCTGCCGCGGATGGCGGCCGCGTCCTCGGTGGCGGCGACGGCGGTGGCCGGATCCAGCCGGAGCAGCCAGACGCCGCACTTGGCCAGCGCGTCGGCGCACATCGCCGCGCCGTGCGGCTGGGTGTGCGCCACCCGGCGGTACGCCTCGCAGGCGCGCCGGATGGTCGTGGTGGCGAGCTCCCGGTGCCCGACCGCGCGCGCGGCCTGGTCGAAAATCCGCAGGGCGTCCTGGATCTCGCCGGCCAGCCGGGCCGACATCAGCCCGGCGGTGAACCAGTGCAGCCGGATCTCGACGGCCTGCTGGGCGGGTTCGAGCGCCTCGGCGGTGCGGTCGCGCGGGCCGTCGGCGCGGGTGGCGGCCAGCGCTCTGGCCAGGTCGCAGAGCGAGGTGGCCAGCTGCAGTTCGGCGTCGGCGGTGCGGTCCGCCGCGGCTCGCCGGTCCGTCGCGACCCGGCGCTCCAGGATGTTCAGCTCCATGGTTCCGCCGAATCCCGCATTCTCACGGCCGACCCCGCCTTTCACCGACGTTTGTGCGCAGAGTCTGCCACAAACGGCAGGCCGCCGTCGCCTTCTCGGTTCCCGGACCGGTCGGTCTGTCGAAGGCCGCGCGGCGGCTCGGATTCGCCTCGGGGCGATTCCTTTCAGGACGGCCTGACCGGGGCCGTTTCACTCCCAGTTCACCGGGAGTCAACGGGCGGGTCGCGTTAGGGTGCCACCCTTGGGAACACGCAGGTTGACGTGACGGGGTCGGGGTGCCCGCGGTGGCAGCGAGGAGCGACGACATGGGTGACAGGCTGGAGGCCTACGCGGATCGGCTGCGGCTCGCCGCCACCGCCACCGACGGCGTGCGGGACCGGATCACCGGGGTGCTGACCACCCTGACCACCGCCATCGACGGGCGCGGCGCGCCGTGGGGCAACGACGCGATCGGCGACCAGTTCCTCAACGGCAGCGACGGCAACGGGTACTCCGCGGGCCGCACCAACCTGGTCCAGGGCACCGGCAATATGGCAACCACCTTCGGCAACTTCTCCAGCGCGCAGACCACCGCGGCGAACGACCTGGCCGCCATGGACGACAACCACGGCTTCGACTGATCCGCGCCGATGCCCAACGAACGCACCCGCGCCGAACTGAACGCGGTGATCGAGCAGGTCGGTCAGCAGTTCCGCACCATCGCCCGGATCCAGCGGGACCGAGCCGATCTGACCGCGAGCGCCACCGTGCGCAAGCGCGTCACGGTGACGGTGAACGCCGACGGCGCGGTGATCGAGACCAGGTTCGCGAGCAATATCGACGACCTGGAGTACGGCGAGATCGCCAAGGCCGTCACCGAAGCCGCGCAGCAGGCCGCGGCCGAGGTGGGGCGCAAGGGCCAGGCGCTGATGGAGCCGCTGAACGACCAGCGCGCCCGGATGCCGAAGCTCACCGACCTGATCGAGGGGATGCCGGACTTCGCCGCCGACCCGCCCGCGCCGGTGCGGGCCCACGCGGCGCCGCCGAATGGCCGCGAGGGCGGCGACGCGGCAATGGAATTCGACGACGTCGAAGTGGTGCGGCCGGAGGGCGCGCGCGACCGCGGGGTCACGGATTCCGGTTGGTGAACCGGATCTGATCCATGGCTGACCTACCTGGCTGGCTGCAGCCGCTGGAGTGGCTCGTCGGTGTGGACTACCCCGACGGCGACCCCGACGGGATGTGGGGCCTGGCCGGTGACTGGCGCGGCGCGGCGAACGAACTGCGCGACATCCTGGCCGACATCGATGCGGCCAAGACCGCGTCGATCCGCGCCTACCCGTCGGGCGACGGCATCGAGCAGATGGTCGCCGCCTTCGACAGCCTGCGCTCCGGGCCGCAGTCGGTGGCGGCGCTGGCGGCCGCGTTCGACCAGATCGGCGAGATGGCCGACTCGGTCGGCACCGAGATCGAGTACGCGCAGCTGATGTTCTACTCGTCGCTGGCGCTGCTGGCCGCGGAGATCGCCGCCGCCTGGATCTTTCCGCCCACCGCGCCCGCGGTGCAGGCCGCTGCCGTCGGCGTCACCCGGATCGGGCTGCGAATCGTGGCGCAGAACCTGATGAATCGGATCATCGCGCTGGTCGCGCGGTTCGTCGGGCGGCGGATCGCCACCTTCCTGGTGCGGCACATCGCGATCGACACCTTCATCGGCACCGTGCAGGAGATCGGTGTCCAGGGGTATCAAGTGGGAGCCGGGCATCGCGACGACATCAACTGGGAGCAGGTCGGGATCACCGCGATCAGCTCCGCCGCCGGCGCGGCCGCGGGTGAGTTCGGCGGCAACCTGGTGTCCAAGGCGCTGCCGACCCGGGCGAACGGTGATGCCGTCCTCGCGCCCTGGCAGAGCGGGGGGCTGGTCGGCGCCGGCGCCGGATTCACCGGTGCGGTCGGCGGGTACGGGGCGAGCCTCGCGGTGCCGTACCTGGTCACCGGCTTCACCGAGGGGTGGGACGCGGCGAATCAGGAGCTCTCGCAGTCGCTGAGCCAGTTCGATCCGCGCACCATCACCGGTGGGGTGGGGAGCGGGGCGCTCACCGGGATGAGCCGGGGGGCGGCGGATGCCTGGTGGCGGGGGAATCATCCGAATCTGTATCCGACGCCGCCCGCGCCGATTCCGCGGGTGGGGGATGCGGGGTTCGGGGGTTCGGGGGACGGGACGGGTGCGTCGGATGTCGGGTCTCGGAACGGGGTCGGTGGGCACGATAGTGCCGGTTCCCAGAACGGTGCCGGTACCCAGAACGGGGCTGGTGGGCAGGATGGGGCTGGTGGGCAGGATGGGGCCGGTTCGCAGAACGGGGCCGGTGCACAGAACGGTGCCGGGGCGCAGCCCGGAGCCGGGGCGCAGAATGGCGTCGGTGGACTCGACGGGGCGGGGGTGCAGGACGGGGCCGGTGGTCGCGATGGCGCCGGCGCGCAGGACGGGGCGGGGGAGCAACAGCGCGGCGGTGACGCCGGTGCCGACCGTGCGGGGTTGCCGGGCGAGCTGAACGACTCCGGTGGTGAAACCGGTTCGCGCGCAGACGTCTCCGATGCTCCCGGCACCAGCCCCGCCGGCGCCGAACCGCGCGCCGACGCGCCCGCCGACCGGGGCCCGCAGGATGTGCCGCGGGCCGGCGACGCGGGGCGCGCGCAGAGCCTCGACCAGCCCGTAGCAGCGGGTGGCGACCCGGGGCGTGGCGGCGGCAACACCGACGGTGCCGACGCGGGCCGGGGCGCCGACTCCGCGACGTCCTCGTCGAGCGGCGCGTCCGCGGCGGACTCGGCGAGCAGGCCGCTCGACACCGGCACACCCGGTGATTCCACGCAGACCGCTGGTGACAATGGCGGGTCCACCGCGCCGGGAGTCGCCACCGGTGGCGCCACACCCGACGCAGCGGTTACCGGTCCGAGCGCCGCAGAGACCGGTGCGGGCGCAGCAGGGCCCGGGGCGAGCGCCACCGGCTCAGGTGCGAACGCCCCCGCCGCGTCCGGAGCGCAGAGCGGCGGCCCCGCTTCGTCGACCACCGGCTCCGGTACGCAGGGCAATGGCCAGACGAACGCCCATGGCTCGAGCTCCGAGCCGCGGAGCAACCCCGCCCCGCAGCAGAGCCCGCGCACCACGGAGGGGCCGCGGGTGGCAGGCGCCGAGCCGCGAGCCGCCGACACCAGGCCGGGCAATCCCGCCGCCCGCGCCGACGGCACCGCCCCGCACCGCCCCGTCGAGAGCCGCGCCGGCCTGGCCGATGCCCCCCATACCCGCGGCGACAGCCCCGTCCACACGCAGCGCGGCGGTGCCGAAGCGCCGCGCAGTGACATCGAGCCCGGGCGGCAGACGCCGACTCGCAGCGAAGGCGGTGCTCCGCCGCGGAGCACCGAAACGGCAGCTCCGCGCGGAGATTCGAGCGCTGCGCGGGCCGCCGAGAACGGAGGCTCGCGCCCCGGCGAAGGTGCGGGCACGCGGAGCGGTGACGGCACCGCGCCCCGCAGCGGCGATGGCGCGACGACCCGGCCCGGGGATGGCACTGCGACCCGGACCGGTGATGGCGCGATGACCCGACCCGGGGATGGCACCGCGTCCCGGACCGGCGACACCACGCCGATTCGGTCGACCGACACCACTGCCCCGCGCGGCGGCGACAGCGTCCCGGCGCGCCCCGCCGACGGCACCGCGCCGCGAACGGGCGACAGCGCCACTCCGGTGCGCAACGACGGCGATGGCGTGCGCCCGCGTGCCGACCTTCCCGACTCCGGGAACCCGCGCCCGCACAACGCATCCGAAGGCCCCCTGCCCCGGCATCCGAACGAAGGCTTACGCGACCCCGCCGACACTCCCACTCCTCGCGGGGACGCGAACAACGCCGACCCGCGCCCGCCGCGCCGCGCGGCGGACCCGGACTACGACGGCGTGGTCGCGATCGTCCCCGTCGCCGACGGCCCGACGGCCCGCCCGCAGCACCGCGCCGGCACCGACCCGGCGGCGACCCCCGGCCCGGCCACCCCGCCCCCGCGCCCGGACGCGCCCGCGGACCCCGACGAGCCGAGGAACCGCGGCGAATGCGTCCCGCTGGCGCTCCACGAGATCCGGGAGGGCACCGGCGGCAACCTGATCCGGCTGCCGGAGGAGCCCGTCGGCCCGGCGGGCATGTCCGCCGAACAGGTCGCCGCGGCGGCGGGGGCTCCGCTGCGCGGCGTCCCGCCCGCCGACGGCGACCGGCCCCCGCACCAGAACCTCGCCGACGAACTGCTCCGCCTCGGCGAAGGCGCGCGCGCCCTCGTCGTCGACGTCTACACCGGCCCGGTGGACGAACACGGCGTCGGCGCGCACGCCTACGTCATGACCGTCCGCGCCCGCCCGGACGGCGAGCTGTACGTCGAGGTGTCCGACCCGTCGCAGCGCACCCGCGGCGCGTACCCGCACACCCTGACCCGCGACCTGGCCGACATCGCCGCCGTCGTCTACGACCGCGACGGCGTCCCGATCCGCCCCGAGGGCGACGGCTGGGCCGTGCGCACCGATCCGGCCGACGTGTTCGCCGAGACCGGCAGGCGCATCGGCACCTCGCTGGACGACCTCCCCGACCAGGTGCGCGCCCTGCTCGCGGAGACGGAGGTGGGCCGGGAGGCGCTGGCGCTGCTGGACGAGCACCGGGTCCGCGAGGGGTACCACCCGTACCATCCGAGGGCGAGCGGGCTGTACGACAGCGACAATTTGATCGCGAACGTCTTCACCGGTGGCCGGGACCACCTCCAGCAGGCGCTCACCCTGATCCACGAGGCGGTGCACGCCGAGTACGACATCACGGGCAGGGGATCGAACACCCAGGGCCCGCGGGCGACCCTGGATCGCGATGCCTACGTCGCCGGCATGGTGCGCGAGGAGGCGGAGGCCTTCGGCCGCCAGTACGAATTCTCCCGCCAGCTGCGGGAACTCGGCCACGACCTGCCGGAGCCGCGGCTGGAGGGCATCTACCACCGGGCCTACGACGCGGCGCTCGACGCCGCGCGCACCGAGGACCGGGCGGGCACCGAGGCGGAGCATCGCTCGCGGGCCAGGAACGCGGCCGTCGACGCGCTGGTGCCGCACGTGGGTCCGGCGCAGTGGGGCGGTGGCTTCGTCTACAACGAGTACTACGGCGCGGCCTGGGACCGGCTGCACGGGCAGTCGCTGCCGAACTACGAGACCGTCGACGGGGCCGCCGGTGACCGGCTCCGCGAGTTGTCACTGCAGCTCAGGGCAGCCGCCACCACCTCGGCCCAGCAGTTCCGAAGGATCGAGCAGCTGGCTGCCGCGCTCGGTCTCGACACCGCGGCGGCCCCGTCCCGGCTGCGCGACCGGGCGCTCGACGAATTGCAGCGGGCCAGGGACGACCTCGCCGCGCTCGCCGGTCGGCTCGGCCTCGACGTCGAGGGGCTGGCCACCGAGACGCTCCCCGAGGGCGACGCGTTGCGCCGGGTCGAACTGCTGCGCCGCGAATTCGACGCGCTGGCCCTGGCCGACGCCGTCGACCGCGACAGCACTGCGCAGAACGCCCGCGACCGCGCCTGGCAGGATGCGACCGACCTCGCGACGCGGCACATCGTCGACCGGCACCTGGGCGACCGGGCCGGAGCGAGCCGCCCGCTCGGCGATCGGGCGGTGCTCGTCCCGGGCGACCCGGTGGAGATCGTGCTGCTCGGCCACGCGCCGACCGACCACATCGTGGCCGGGTTGCGGCAGGATCCCGAGGTCGCGGCGGTTCTGGACGACCCGGGCACCCGGATCACCCGGCTCGTGGTCGATGTGACCCGCGATGGCAGCGTCATCGTCCAGCGGCTCGGTGCGGACGACGATCCCGGCCCGGAGGCCTCCGACCGGCGAACGCCGCACGCCGACGCCGTCGACTGGCCGGCGAACCGCGTCGGCGCGTACACCGGCCAGCGCGTCGCGGCGGTCCGGGAGCTGCTCGGGCAGACCGAGGTCGGCCGCTGGGTGAACGAGGTGTTCGACACCGCCGGGGTCACCGTCCGGTACGAGCCGGGGGCCGAGACCCGCTACCTGCCCGCGCAGCGGGTGGCCGTGCTCGACCCGGGGCTGACCCGGCTGGAGCAGGCGCGCGAGCTGGCGCACACGGTGCTGCACGCCGAGAACTCGCACCACGCGGCTTCGGCCGGCACCACCAGGCAGCGCCTCGACCTGCCGCGCGGCGAGTACGTCGATGCCATGGTGCGCGAGGAGGCGCGCGCACACGCCGTCGAGATCGAGCTGCGCAAGCAACTCAGGGAACTCGGGTTCGACTCGCCGGTGGATCGGCCGGAGCGGATCTACGACGCGGCCTACCGCAGCGGCATCGCCGCCGCGCTCCGCGCCGACCCGGGGAACAGCGACCACCACTGGGAACTCGGCGTGGCCGAGGGCACCGAGGCGCTCGCGCGGCTGCTCGTCCGCGGGCATGCCCCGGAGGGCGTCGACTACCGCGCGCTGTACGGGGGCGTGTGGGAGCGCGCGCACGGCGCCACCGACTCCACCTCGACCATGCGGGAGCCGTCGCAGCCGGAGCTGGCCGACACCGGGGCGGAGGCCCCGGCGACGCCGCAGATGGACGGCCCCCCGGATGGTCCCGGCCCCGAGCTCGGACCAGCCGCCGATGAACGCGCTGAACAGGCACCGCGGGAGCGAGATGGGGATGGCGGGCACCCTGCGGTCGTCGGGGATCCCAGGCCGTCCGGGGGCCGCGAGGGGCCGCGCTTCAGCGAGCCCTCCGAGTGGTACCGCGCCGAGCGGCTCGTGCAGGCGGAGTGGAACGCGCGGATGGCGGCCGAGCACGCCGACTGGCTGCACCGCATCGCCGACGAGCAGCAGGCGGCGGGCGACCCCGCGCACGCCTGGACCCGGATCCGCGCCGCCATCGCCGACGGCACCGCGGACTGGGCCGCCGAGCGGGTGGCCCAGCGCCACGAGGACGCCGGTGACCCGGACGCCGCGGAACAGGTCAGGCGCGCGGCCGCCGAGCGCAACGCCGCTCGACCGGCCGCTCCGGACGACACCGGAGCCCCGGCCGACCTCAGCCCACGCCCGGACACCGCGCCGGCCCCGGAGGGCGAGACCTCCCGCCCCGAACCGGATTCGGAGCCGGACCCGCTGGACGCGGTCCGCGACTTCCTCGCCGAGGTCGCCCGCGACGACGCCTTCCAGAGCCCCGACCCCCGCCCGGAGCAGGAACAGCGGCACGCCCGCCGCCTCCTCGACGCGCTCGGCCTGCCCGAGCTGACCGGGCACCCGGACCCGCTCGCGGTCCTCGCCGAACTCGCCGAGCTCGCGGTGCTGCGCGGCGCCGTCGACGGGGGCATCGACCCGGTGCGCCCGCTGCGCCCGCAGGACTTCGACCCGGTCGACCCCGAGCAGCTCTACGGCGCGGAGCCGTACTGGCGCACCGAGGCCGACCCGGCCCGGCTCGCCGAGATGGACGCCGAACTCCGCCGCATCGGCATGGACGGCGACGGCACCGAGCCACCGCGCGCCCTCGACCCCGCCGCCAGGCAGCGGGTCGAGCCGGAACAGCCGAGGCAGCCGAGCGAACCCGGGCTGGAGTCCGCCGCCGAGGCCATCGAGCGGCTCCGCGCCCACTTCGGCCTCGACCCCGCCGCCCTCACCGAGGAGCGCCTCGCCCGCACCATCGCCGACCTGCGGTACCGCACCCTGCTGCGGGCCGCCGCGGTGGAGGCGCTCGCCGACGCCGCCGCCCGGCACCGCACCGCCGCCCCCGACCGCACCCCGCACGCCGCGGCGAACCGGGACCGCTGGTCCCGCCGGCTCGGCCTGGACCCCGCCCTGGTCGCCGCCGACCCGGCGCGCGCGATCGACGAGCAGCGCGCCGCCGCCAGGCGGGAGTCCGACGCCGTCGCCGACCTGGCCGACCTGGTGCAGGTGGCGCGGCTCCCGGAGCCGGAGGACGGCAGCGCCCGCCGGTACTCGGCCGAGGTGGACGGCGAGCGCGTCCCGGTGCGGCTGGTCGCCGACGGCGAGGGCTGGCGGGTCGAGGAGCGCGACCGCCGCCCCGCCCCGCGCGTCCCGGGCGACCCGCCCGCACGACCCGAGGAGCGCCCGGCGTCGCGGCTGCGCCGGATCTGGGACCGCCTCCGCGGCCACAGCTACAGCGGCCACACCCCCAAGTACCCGTCCGGCTCCGGCCTCGACGGCCAGGGCCAGCAGCAGATCGTGCACCTGGCAGGCGACGTCGCCGACTCCGACGTGCTCACCAACTTCCAGGGCAACCCCGCGCGCATCCTCAAAGAGGGCGCGACCATGTGGAAGAAGCGCGAGCTCATCCCGTTCCTGCGCCGCTTCACCGCCCGGGTGCGGGACCGGGCCGCCGAGTACGACGTACCGCGCACCAGGGCGGGCGAGGAGTACCAATACTGGCTGGAGGAGGCGGATCCGGAGCTGGTGCGCCGGGAACTCGGCGTCGAACTCGACGACCTGCGCCGGATGGCGGAGGCCGCCGAGCAGCGGCCGGACCCGGCGCTGCCGCCCGCCGACACCGCGCCCCCGCCGCCGGGGGAGCGGCTCGCCCGCTCCACCGAGGAGATCCAGCAGCTGCTGCGCGAGCGGGCCGAGGCAGGGGAGCAGCGCGACGAGCAGGCCGAGCGCCTCACCGACCTCGCCCGCGAGCTCGGCATCGACCTGCCCGACCGCAGCCCGGAGGGGCTGCTCCGCGCGGTGCACCTGCTCGAGTACCAGCAAGCCCGCCGGATCGGCGCGCTCTCCGGGCTGGCCGAGGCCGCGCGGCGCTACAACGCCGAGGACGCCGAGATCCCGTTCAGCGACGAGGTCACCTTCTTCGACGCCGACCCGATGACCCGCTTCCTGCGCGAGGTCGTCCGGGCCAATGGCGGCGACCCCACGCTGCTCGACTGGCAGGGGGTGAACAACGGCGGCGAGCCGAGCCGCGACTGGGGCGACCTGCACGACACCGACCAGCCGGGCACCGACACCGGCCTCGCCGGCTACTTCGAGAACGCGCTGCGCCGCGACCAGATCAAGGACGAGCGCGCGGTCTGGGCGCAGCTGCTCGGCGTCGACCTGGAGAGCCTGACCCCGGACCGGCTGCGTCCCACCCTGGACGAGCAGCTCGACCGGATCCAGCGGCTCGGCGACCGGCTCGGCGAATTCCGTGACGCCGCGGAACACTTCGCGCGCGACGACGCGACGGCCCGCGATCTCGACGCCGTGCTCGCCGACCTGGCGGCCCGCGAGTGGGTGCTGGTGCACGGCGGCACCATGCTGGACGACGGCGTCGCGCTGGTGCCCGGCGACGGCGGCGCGCCGCCCCGGCTCGTCGTGCTCGACGGCGGGCTGGAGCACGACCGGGTGCTCGCCGACGCGCTGCGGCGCCTCCCGGAGCTCGCCGACCTGGTCAACGGTGAGCATGTGCCGGTCGAGTACCGGATCGCCGTGGTCGAGCCGGACGGGCTGATCCGGGTCGCCGAGGCGGGCACCCCGCAGGTGCGGCACGTGACCGCCGACATCGACGGCAGGCGCGCGGAGGTGACCCTGCTGCGCGACGGCGGGGAGGAGCGCTGGCGCCCGGTGCCGGATCCGCCGCCGGAGGCCACCGAGGTGGACGACAGCGCCGTCCGCAGGCAGCGGGAGCTGCTCGATGCGCTCGACCCGGACCGGCTGCGCGACCTCCGCGACCAGCTCGCGCAGCGGCTCGGGATCGAGCCGGAGGTGCTGCGCTCGCCCGACCGGCTCGCCGCCGAGCTGGCCCGGCTGCGCTACGAGAACCTGCTGCGCGCGGGGCAGATCGAGTCGATCATCGACTACGCGCGGACCGCGTGGGACATCGACACCTACCACGCGCACACCGACGCGCGGAACCGGCTCGCACACCGGCTCGGGCTCGACCCCGGCGACCTCGCGCCGGAGCTGCTCGCCGAGCGGATCACCGACCCGGCGATCCGCAACTCGCTGCGCTATCAGCAGGTCGAATCGCTGGTGAAGTACGCGGGGCTGCTGCGCGAGGTGGACGCCGGGGCGGTGCTCGCCGCCCGCGACCTGCTCGCGCACCGGCTCGGCATCGACCCGGCCGAGCTCTTCCCGAAGAAGCACACCAGGGATCTGCTCGCCTACCTGCCGGATCCGCGCGGGCTGGACGCGGGGGCGCTGCGCGATGCGATCGCGGCGCGGATCCGGACGCCGGAGGGGCGGGCCGCGGTGCGGCAGGCGCTGACGGAGTACGCGGACACGCTGGTCCGGCTGGATCCCTACGACCCGCTCGCGCACCCGGAGACGGTGGATCCGCGCGTCACCGACGTGGAGTTCCCCGCGCATCCGCGGGCGGTGGGGCACCTGCGCGCCATCGTCGGCGACATCGACCTGTTCACCGAGGCCTTCACCGGGCGCGGGCTCCCCGATCCCGGCGACCCCGGCCGCGGTGCGCTGCGCGCGAGCCGCGACTGGGCCCGGCTGGCGGGCGTCGACCTCACCGCGGGCGATCCCGAGCGCTTCGCCCGGGTGTACGAGGTGTACCGGGACGGCAAGCTGGACCAGAAGGAGCGGCTCACCCCCGCTCAGCTCGCCGAGGAACAGAGCAGACTGCGCGACGAGATCGCGCAGCGGGACGCGGAGATCCGCGCGCTCGCGGAGATCGCCGCCCGGCTCCCCGATGCGCGGGGCCGCCTCGACGAGCCGCCCCGTGGGCTGCCCGGCCCCGACGCCCCGCCGCCCCCCGCCGCCGGTGGTGGCGCAGGCGGCAAGCCCCCCACCTCCCGCCCCGCCCCGCCCACCCCCGACGAGCCGGACCCCGGCGACCCCGGCCCCACCGTCGACCTGGACGCTCCGACACAGCAGGTGCCGCGCGACGAGACGGCCGACCTGGACGCTCCGACACAGCAGGTGCCGCGCGACGAGACGGCCGACCCGGACGCCCCGACGCGGGAGGGCGACGACACCGCCGACCCTCCGGACGAACCGCGAACCGAGAAGTCCGACGGCGCCACTCGCCCGCACCCCGCCACGCCCGAAACGGACGAGACCGCAACCCGTCCCGATCCGGCACACCCGGGCCGGGCCGAGGCGGCCCGCGCGCACGCCGACGCCGTCACCCGCCGCGACCAGCTCGCCGAACGAGTCCGCGAACTCGCCGCCGACCTGCCGATCCGCGAGCCGGGCGCGCTCGACCCGGGCCGCATCGCGGCCACGCTCCGGGAACTGCGCGGCTGGCACCTGCCCGACGAGCAGACCGCGCGGCTGCGCGAGCTGGCCGAGGTCGTCCGCCCCTACGTCGAGACCGCCGCCGAGGTCGCCGAGCTGGCCGAGCGCGCCGGCCTGCTCGCCGAGTACGACCGGCTGCTGCGCGAACGCCAGGAGCTGGTGCGCGAGCGCGAGTTCGTGCGCGCCAAGGCCGACGGCCGCGCCGCCGACCTCGGCGTCGACGCCGATGTGCCGTGGGTGCGGCGCGATTCGGACAACCGCGACGACATCATCCGCACCCTGCACGCGGGCGCCAGGGTGGACGAGGTCGAGGTCACCGGCGGCATCGACGAGGCGAACCGGAGCGAGCGGCGCGATGTCGACCCGGCTGAGCGACAGCACCGGCTGGAGCGGCTGCGCAAGCTCATCGAGGCCACCGGGCGGTACGACGAACTGGACGAGCAGCTCCGCCGGATCGAGCAGCGGCTGCGCGATCTGGAGCGCGCCGGCGTCGCCGCGCACCGCCCGCCCACCGCGGAGGTCGGCGCCGAGATCGACCGGCTCGCCCGGGAGCGCGCCGAGGAGCTGCGCGCCGTCAAGCCGCGCCGCGGCATGCGCGACGATCTCGCCGCCCGCCTCGGCGTGCCGGACGAACAGGCGCTCGGCCCGGACCTGGACCGCACCGTCGACCGGCTGCGCCGAGCCGTCCCGGACGACCTGCGCCCGGATGAGGTGGCCGCCCGGCTGCGGCAGATCGACGCCCTCGCCGACGCCGCCCGCGACGTGCACGAGGCCCAGCAGCGGATCGGCGGGCTGCAGGACGAGATGGCCCGGCTGGCGGGCTCCTGGCGCGAGGTGATCGCCGAGCGGGGCGGCCGGATGGTGACCGACCGGGTCGGCATCGTCGAGGGCGAGCGGCCGCGGATCATCGTGCTCGGCGGCCGCGCGGACCCGGCGGATCCATCCGGCGCGCACGACCGCGCGCTGCTGGCGGCGCTGCGCGGGGACGCGGCCGTCGCGCAGGCCATGGTCCGCCCGGAGACGGTGGTCGAGTACCGCAGGGTGCTCGCCGACCGGGAAGGCGCGGTGCGGGTCGAGGACATGGCCCCGCCGCGGATCGAGCGGATGTCGACCGGCTGGACCGGCGGCAGGCGGTTGGACACGACCCGCTGGCAGGATGGCGGCGGCGCCTGGCACCCGGTCGACCCGAGCCGCCCGGACTGGGTCGCGGGCCGGGACGGCGGCGGCGTGCCGAAGAAGCACTCCGGCAAGGATCTGCCGGACGGCGTCAGCGGCTGGGCCATGACCGACGTGGTCAACGACATCACGCTGCCCGCCGACGACGTGCCCGCCGGGCAGGTGCCGGAGAGCACCCTGCCGGTGCACATGCCGCAGGCGCCCGCCCAGTACGACACCTCCGGCATGCCGCCGGGGACCACCGTCTTCACCCAGCACTGGGGCTCCGACGCGTACAACGTCGTGCGGCTGCTGCTGATGGCGGCGCAGGCGCCGAAGCACCCCGCGGTGCGCGCCTGGATCCAGGCGCACCCCGAGATCGGGCGCTGGGTGCAGGCCAGGCCGTGGCTGCGGCACGTCCCGCCGTTCGGCACGGTGTTCCGCGACTACCCGTGGTTCGCCCCGCCGGAACGCAATATCCAGCCGCTGCATCGGCCGTGGGACCCGGCCGAGCACGGAAACCCCGCCGACCGGGTGCAGATCCCGGAATCGCTGCGCCGCGAATGGGAGCGCGACGTCGCGAACTGGCAGCGGGTCCAGGACTGGGCGAACGCCGAGTACGACCGGTTCCTCGTCGACGACACCGACCTGGACCGGATCGCCGACGGGCTGGAGAGCCACCGGCGGGCGCAACAGGCGCGGGACGCGCGCGCGGTGGTCGACGCGGTGCGCGACCGGCTGGTCCGCGACCACCCCGGCATCGACCCGACCCGCGACGTGGCCGCCCAGCTGCGCGGGATCGCCGACGCCACCGATCTGGTCGCCGCGGAGCTCGCGCCGCTGTTCGCCTCGGACGACACCGACGCCATCCGGGACACAGTCGCGGACCTGCGCGAACTCATGCTCGCCCCGGACTACCCGGACAACCTGGCAGGCGAGCGGCGCCCCGGCGAGACGCCGGAGGACACGCTGGCCCGGATGCTCGCCGGCTACACGCGCGAGCCCGGCCTGCCGCGGTTCACCCGGGAGGAGCTGAAGCACGTCAAGGACCACCTGATGCGCGACGCCCACCTGGTGCGCGACTACACCGACCCGAGCGGCAGCTACGTGCGCCGGCCGATGGACCGGCTTGCCGATGTCGCCGAGGCGTGGAACCGGCTGCTCGCGGGCGAGCCGCTGCCGCAGGACCTCGTGCTGCTGCAGGACGCGCGCGCCGAGGCCGAGTTCCTGCGCAGGCACCCGCACGCCACCTGGCGGGATGCCAATACCCACGCCGTCGGCCTCGGCCACCACTGGGACGCCGACCGCCCGCCGCTCACCGATTGGCGCGCGGGCGTCCCGTACGCCGTCGACCCCGTGGCGCCGGACCACACCCTGACCGGCCCGGCCGTCCCGGCCGCACCCGGCACCCCCGCGCTGCTGCCCGCCCCCGGCGACGACGTGCCCCGGCTGCGCACCGAGTGGGCCGATGCGCTCGCCGAGTACGAGCGGGCGCTGGCCGCGCGGGATGCCGCCGCGGGAAAGGTTCGCGCGGCGCTGCGCGGGTTGCCGGTCGAGGAGCCGGAGCCGGGTTCGCCGGACACCTTCGACGATCTGCGGGCGCGGACCATGCGGGTGGACGAGCAGCAGCCCTGGCAGGACCGGGTGAACGCGCTCGAGGACGCGGTGCGCGCCCGCGACGAGGCGGTCGCCGAGGTCGAGCGGCTGCGGGCCGAGGTCGAGGCGCACCCGCCGGTCACGCGGGAGGTCCCGCAGGTGCCGGACGCCGACCGGGCCGAGCGCGACGCCGTCGACCCGCTCGGCCGCGCCGAGCGCGAGCTCGACGCCGCCCGCGATGCCGAGGCGCGGGCGCTCGCCGCGCGCGACGCGGCCCGCCACGGACTCCCCGTCGACCGCGGTCTCCCCCTGGGCGAGCAGCTCGCCCAGCTCCGGGACCGGACCATGCGGCTGGACGACCAGCGGCGCGTGGACGAGTACGAGGAGGCGGCCCGCCGCTACGAGGACGCTGTCGCCGAGCGGGAGCGGCTCGAGGCCGGGATGCAGCCCGAGCGCAGTGCCGGGGAGGCCGGGAGTCGCAGCGGGCGCGGTGTGCCCGGACCCGGGACTCGCTCGGGTCCGGAGGATGTCGCCGGGGAGCCGGGGAGCCGAGGGGACGACGACGGAACCGGCAGTCGCGCGGATCGAGACGACCCGGGTGGCGTGCGGTGGCGCTCGCACGTGCCGAAACTGCCGCACGAGTACGAGTTCGACGGCCCGGAGACGCCGGACATCCCGATCCTCGACCCGGCCCCGTGGCCGCTGCCCGAGCTCCAGCCGAAGCCGCCGCCACCCCCGCGGCACCCGCCGAGCCCCGAGCCGCCGCCGAGCCGCCCCGGCTACCCGCCTGCCCCGGTGTCCCCGCCGCCGGCCGCAGCCCCGATCCCCGAGCCCCCGGCCCCGGCACCTGCCCCGGATTGCCCGCCCGGCGAGCACGATCCGGAGTGCCCGCCGCCCGGCCCTGACCCGGACTGCCCGCCCGGTGAGCGCGATCCGGAGTGCCCGCCGCCCGGCCCTGACCCGGATTGCCCGCCCGGCGAGCACGATCCGGAGTGCCCGCCGCCCGGCGAGAACCCGAGTTGTCCCCCCGGCGGCGACCCGAGCTGCCCGCCGGACGGAATCGATCCCGGGCGCCCGCCGACGGTGCCGCCCATCGGCGACCCCGGCGCACCCCCGCACCATCCCGGTGCTCCGGGTGACGGTGGCGCGCATCCCGGCAACCCGCGACTGCCGCCGTGGTGGGACGGCCGGAATGCCGGCAACGGTGGACCATGGGCCCCGAGCCCCGATTCTCCGAACGGCAACGGCTGGAACGGCGAAGGGGCTGCCCCCGGCAACGGCTTCGGCGCCGATGCGGGTGCCCCCACGGGCAACGGCTCCGGCGCGAACGGAGGCACGCCCGCCCCGCCCGCCGGCCGCGGCCCCCTCCCGCCATTCCCGGCCGACGACCCCACCCCGGCCCCCCGCCGGCCCCAGCACACGGAAACCCCGGCAGCTCAAGCGAACCCGGGCGGCACGCCGATGGCCCCACCCGTCCTGCCGCCCCCCGGCGGCCCCACGCGCTCGCCGCAGCGGCGCCGAACCACCACCGGGTATTCGGCGAACCGCCCGGAACCCTCCCTCATGGTCCAACCGTTCTCCGGCTTCGGCGTGACCGCCCGGTTCGACCCGGCCACCGGCGGCCTGCACGCCATCGCCGTCCCCACCGGCCCGGCCGCCGGCGTGTACGGCGATCTGGGCGACGTCCCCGTCGTCTTCTACCGCGGCAAGGGCGGCCTGGCGCTGCGCGTCGGCGAGCAGCCGTTCGATCTCGAGACACAGGCGATCGCGGTGGAGTGGGCACAGCCGGAGCGGCGCACGACGGTGCTCACGGTGCTGGCGGGCGGCGAGGTCGCCTGCCGGCTGACGTACCGCTCGCTGCCCGCGGAGCTGGACCTGGGCCGGCTGGTGCACGAGGTGTGCGCCGACCCGGACCGCCGAGCCGGGATGTTCCCGGGATGACCCCGCGCCGCGTCGAGCCGGTCGCCCGCCCGGGTGCCTGTGCCAGGATGAATCCGGGACCCTGCCCGGGCACAGAGTGACGCCGTCCGCGGGCGTCGTCCGCACGAACGAGGAGATTGCTGCGCCGTGACCAAGCCGGACGATTCCGAAGCGCCGCGCGCCGCCGACCCCGGGGGCGACCCCGATGCCCCCGACGTCGACCTCACCCTCGGCGGCACCGAACTCCCCGACCCCACCGCCCGCGCCCAGGCGCTCGCCCGCGACCTGGCCCGCGCCCTCGCCGCGCTCGGCCCGCCCGGCTGGCGCCGCCTGGCGGCGGTCTTCGCCATGACCACCACCGCCGAACTCGCGCTCATCACCTTCTTCGACGACGCCGGCCGCGGCCTGCGCGCACAGCCGACCCCGGACGTGCTCGAGCTGGTGCGCGCCCAGCGCGCGGTCGCCGCCGAACTGGGCGACGGGCCCTGGTGGCGCCTGCTGCTCGCCCTGCGCAGCACCGGCGAGATCGAGATCGACTACGACTACGGCGACGAGCCGTTCCCGGATGATCAGCTCTTCGGCCCGGAGGCCTACCGCGCCGATCTGGAGAGCTACCCGCGCTCCGGGCTGCCGGTCTGGCTCGCCGCCTACCTGTATCACGAAGGCGCGCAGACCCGTTCGCCGAAGGAGGCGGCGCGGCAGGCGCGGGACGACCGCGCGGCCGGGGTGGTCCCCACCGTGGCGGAGCGAGACTTCCCGGCTTTCCCGGTGCTGTGGGCGCGCTGGGCGGTGATGGCGGCCGCGTTCGTGGCGGCCGGTTCGCAGTGGGGCCCGCGCATGCTGCCCGCGCTCGGCTTCTTCGAGGGCTCGCGGCGCAGCGGTTCGACGCTGTACGTGCTGCCCGGTGGCCGCGCGGTGCTCTCCGGCGGTGTCTGGGGGTCCCCGGAGCTGGACGCCGTCTACAACGGCGGCGCGCCCGCGCCGCGCTGGTACGCGGGCGCCCCGGAGTGGGTCGCCAACCCGGTGCTGAACCCGCGCGCGGCGGCGGGCACGCTCTCGTTCTGCTACTGGTGGGAGGGCGGCGCCTGGCACCGCGGCGAATCGCCGACGGCGGACCGGCTGGCCGACGCGGTGCCCGGCATCTGGACCGGTGCGACCGTGGTCGACGTGGTCTCCGCCCTGCTCGCCGAGGAGCCGACCGAGCGGCAGCGCGAATCGGTCGCCAACCTGGTCTCGGCGGCCGAGATCGGCGTGGTGACGAGGGCGACGCTGGCCGAGGTCTTCGGCGACGGCGAGTACTTCGACCTGGACAGCGCCTACTACCAGCTCGGCATGGCCGGTGTGGTGCTGACGCTGCCGGAGCCGATGCCGCGGGCGGGCGCGATCTCCGCGGTCCGCAGGCACATCGGCGAGCAGGGCATCGACACCACCGGCTACCCGCTGGACGAATTGCGCGCCGATCGGCTCGGCGTCGGCTGGATGGTCTACGTGCCGACTCGCCCCGGCGAGATCGCCGTCGGCCGCGCCATCTTCTACGTCGCCGACGACGGGGTGCTGGAGCAGTCCTCCTCCTCGGTGCCGCCGTCCACGTACCTCGCCGAGTTCGAGCAGCGCTTCCAGCGCAGGCACGGCGGGGTCGGCGCCTGAGCTACCGCCGCTCCCGCGCCGCCAGCAGCCGCTCCCGCTCGGCGGCCAGGCTCGCCCCGGTGAAGCGGCCCGGCGCACGGGACCGCACGTAGTGCCCCTCCGCCGAGGCGAATGTCGCCTCGGGCACCGCGTCGGCGCCGGGCGGGAGGAATTTCAGCACCTCGTCCAGTGCGGCGACCGCGGTGGCGAGGAGCAGCCGCGCGGTCGCCGGGTCGGTGTCGGCGCGCACCAGCGCCGCCCGGTCGTCGGCGTACCAGAGCCAGACGCCGGGATCGAGCAGCCGCGAGGGCTCGGCGCCACCGAACCGGACGCCCTCGTCGGCGGGCGGGGGCGGCAGCGGCCGGTCCGGCAGCTGGAAGTCGTACACCCGCTCGGCACCGCAGCGCGGGCAGCGCGCCGTGTAGCGGGTCACCTGCACCCCGTCCAGATCGAGTACGGCGGCGTGGAACTCGGCATCCGGCTCGGCGCACCGGCCGCATGGGGTGAGCTCGAGGTAGAGCCGTGCCTCGGCATTGGTCCTCGCCTGCGGTGGCGCCACGGGTCAGCCCCCCTCCGGTGCGCGGTCCAGCTCGGGGTAGTGCGCCCGCGCCACACTGTTCATCCCCGCGATCGCGAGCTGCCCGACCCCGGCGCAGATCGGGCAGGTGCGCGCGCCGCGGCACTCGACGCAGCGCTGACGGCGCTGCTCGGCATCGAGGATCCAGCCGCGCCCGAAGCACTCCGGGCACCAGCCGAGCCCGTCGCACTCGTAGCAGAGCAGGTATCCCGCGCGCAGCGTCTCCGCCGTCACCACCGGCTCCGGCCGGGATTCGGCGGGCCGCTCGTACAGCACGTAGCCGGGGGTGGTGCCGCTGATCCCGAGCCCGGCGGCGCCGTGCGCGCGCACCCGCAGCCGGAAACCGGCGCGCTCGGCCACCAGCCCGTCGTCGGTGCCGGTGAGCCGCCAGCCCGCCGCCGCGAGCAGCTCGGCGGCGCCGGGCAGGTCACCGGGGATGTGCAGGGTGGCCGCGTAGTGGTGGCGCAGCGGTTCCCGCCACTCCAGCACGGCGGGCTCGGACAGCATGGTGAGCCCCGGCTGCTGCCCGGGTGCGAGTGCCGCGGCGAGGGCGAGCAGCTCGGCGCGCAGCAGCTCCGCGGCGCGCTCCAGCTCCCACCGGGCGGCGGCGTTCGCGGTGCCGGGGGATTCCGTCATGCGGGGCCGATCCGGTCCGGAAAGGGCTCCGCCGCATCGGGATCGGCGGGAAAGGGCGGGGTCGATCCGGAGACGCTGAGATGTCCGCGCACGCTCTGCCGGACGGCGAGGCGGTAGCCGTCGGCGGTGGCGACGGTGCCGCTGCGGGGCCGGGCCGCCCGGTCGCGCAGCGGCGTCAGCCCCCGGTCCTGCCACCGGCGGAGCACGGCGTCGAAGCAGTCGTCGGCGGCGTCCGGAGCGGGGCCGAGCACCCAGTACGCGATATCGGCGAAGACCAGGCTCGCACCGGTGTCGCTGTCGTTCCACGGCAGCGTGACGCCGTCGTGGAACGCCGCGTCCGGCAGCTCGGGGTGGCGCAGCACCAGCGCGGAGCCGGTGGGCAGCGGGTGCAGGATGTCCGCCAGATACCCGCACAGCCGCGCCCGGACGGCGGTCGCACCGGTCACCTCGGACATGGTTCCTCCTTCGCGCTCATCGAAGCAGATGCCCCCGCCCAGTGATGATCAGCCCCAGCGCGGTGTACGACGGGTGGGTGGAGTCGAGGTAGTTCGGCGCCGTGTGGTCGTCCGGGTTCCACCCGCGCAGCGTGTTGCTCGGCCGGGAGGCGGATTCGAACACCGTCGCGCCGAACGCCGGGCCGGCCGGCGGCGGGCCGTGCGTGCCCGGCATCAGCAGGATGGAGTCGTAGCGGGCCATCGTGGCGAAGACGTGCTTCCCGATGTCGGCCGGGTCGACCCCGGTCAGCCGCAGGTCGCTCACGTGCGGCACGCCGGTGCCCCAGCTGCCGATGAAGACCAGCGCGTCGGTGTTCAGCGCGTGCCCGTGCCCGGCCGCGTGGCCACCGGCGACGCCGCCGTAGGAGTGCGCGATGGTGGTGATGTGCGGCGGGGCTCCCCGGTGGGTCGCCCGCAGCCCGTCGTGGAACCGGCGGATCGTCGGCGCCCCCTCCTCCGCCGGTACCGACAGCAGCGCGGTGGCCAGCGAGTTCGGATTGTCGTAGGCGCCGAAGAGCAGCGTCGAGGTGGTGGCCTCGGGGTCGACGGCGAGCGCGGCCTGCCGTATCTGCGCCAGCGTCTGCGTGGCGTAGCCGACGCCGCTGCGCCGCCGGAAGGCCCCGGCCAGCTCGACCACCACGTTCTGCGCCGTGTCCGGGTCGCCGAGCGCGTAGATGTAGCGCAGGTCGGCGTCGAGGTAGGAGAGCAGGTAGGGCGGCCGGTTCCGCTGCGGCGCGTCCAGCAGCGTCAGCATGTCCCTGATGACGGAGAGCCGCGCCGCGATCTGTTCCGCCGCGTCCTGCCCGGCCTCGGCGAGCCGTGCCTCGGCCTCCGCGCGCAGCGCGGCCAGGGTCTGCCGGTTGTAGTGGTCCCGGTCGGCGTGCGGGATGCCGTCCCGGTTCCCGAGGTACGGATCGGCGCGGTACCAGGCGTTCCGCTCGGCGCGCGAGAGCTGCGACCACCGCTCGTGCAGCGCCTCCGGTGCGACCGGCAGCCCGATCGGCGGCGGTGCCGCGGCGGGGCTGATCTCGGCGTGCGGCGGCCACCGGTACCAGCGGGCACCGCCCTCCTCGACCAGGTCGATATCGGTGCCGGCGGCCGCCGCCTGGTTCCGGAAGATCACGTGGGCGCGCGTGGTCGCGACGTGGGACCGGAGGGTGAGGAAGTCGAGCGCGGCCGCGGTGCGGATCCCCGCCCTCGCCTCGGCCACGAGTTGCCTGTCCGCCCGCGGCAGCTGTGCTTCCGCCCGCGCGACGTCGGCGAGCAGCAGCTCGACCCGGGCGCGGCCGGCGCCGGTGAGGTGGTCGAGGACGATCTGCCTGCGCGGCCCCGCGCCCGGCGTCCCCTCCCGCAGCCCGAGCGCCTCGACGAGCAGGACCGCCTCCCAGCGGTCGGCACCCGCCCAGTCCGCCTGCTCGGCCAGCACCCGCAGCTCCTGGACGCGGCCGAGATCGTTCGCCGTCGGCACCGCGCCCGGCGCCGCCGGGCCGGGCCGCAGCACGCCGCCGTGCGTGTGCTGCACCGCCTCGCCGGCGATGAAGCGGTGGCGGTATTCCACGATCTCGCCGAGCACCCGCGCGAACGAGCGCTCCAGCTGGTCCGGACGCAGCCGTTCGTCGACCTGCGCCAGGTACTCGCCGCGGCGGAGGTGCACATGGGCCTGCGCTGCTGTCGCGCTGCCGAGCCGCGCGGTCTCGACCCGGATTTCGAAGGCGCCGTGCGCGTCGGTGACGCGGTAGCGGTCCGGGCCCGCCGCCTCCAGGGCCAGGTCGCCGTGGCCCCGCACGGCTCGCTCGACGACCGAGGGGAGTTGCTCGTGCAGGGTTCCGAGATGGTCGGCGGGGAACGGGCCGTACACCACCGAGCGGTCGGAGCCGGGGAGCGCGGCATCGGTGATCCGGTGGGTGCCCGGCTCGTAGACGATCACCGCGCGGTGGTCCGGGATGGGCGGCGCGACCCGGGCGATCGCCTGCAGATCCAGGACGTTCCGCTTGCCCGCGTCGATGGAGTACGGGTAGTCCTCGTTGCCCGGCGGGGTGAAGACCTCGCTCTCCACGATCCGGAAGGCGTCCGCGACGGCGGGGGGATGCACCCGGCGGATCGCCTCGAGCAGCAGGTCGGCCTGGATGTGGCCGCGGTCGCCGGGGTGGCCGGTGCCGTCGGTCTCCTGCGTCTTCATGTCCCACTGCACCTCGATGCGGGCTCCCGGCGCCAGCGACCGGGGCAGGCTGCGGGCCAGCGTGTCGTACGCGGCCTCGTCGAGGTGCGCGCTGACGTTGTTGACGACGACGCGGCCGATCCCACCGTTGCCGCCCGCGTTCAGGAAGCCGCCCGCGCCGAGCAGATCCCCGTAGATCGTGACCGCGCCCGGGATCGGCAGCGCGCCGGGGTCGAGCACGCCGAGGTCGCGCCTGCGCTGCCCGGCATCCGAGTAGTCGCTGGTCAGCTCGGTCTGGAGCACGAGACCGCCGCCGGCGCGGTCGGCGTCGGGGAGCAGCTCGGCGGCGAAGGCGCTGCGCCCGACGCCGACGTCGACGGTGTGCGCACCCGCCGCCGCGGCCCGCGCGGCGGCCGCCGGTCGCCGCTCGAACGGGACACCGTCCGTGTGCCTGAGGTTCTGCTCGAGGGGCAGCCGGTGCTGGGGCTGTGGGCGGGAGAGCAGCTGCAGCGTCGAGTGGTCGCCCACCCGATCGTGGATGACGAGGACATAATCCATGTCGATGCCGTTGGCCACCGCGCCCCGGTTGGCCTCGTCGATCAGCCGCAGCAGCGCGGTCGCAGGCACCTCGCTGTCGCGGGGCAGCCCGGGCAGCTCCTGGTCCAGCCGGACCGTTCCGGTCGAGTGGTCGAGCACCGCGCCGATCCGGGTCGGGGCCGCCGCGAAGGCGTCGGCCGCCCGGTGCATGGCCTCGATGTCGAGCGCGGCGTGCAGCGCGGGGGTGGCAGCCGCGAGGTTCGCCAGTGCGTCGATGGCGGTATGCAGCGCCGCGGCGCGCCGGGCGGGGGTCAGGTCGGGGGCGTTGATCGCCTGGGTGATCGGGGTGAGCAGGGGATTCAGTGCGGCCCGGACAGGTTTGCCCGCGGCCGCCGCGGCGGGCTCGAAGACCGGGTCGAAGATGCGGCGGGCCAGCTCCTCGTGCATTCGCCCGGCCAGCCCGAGCTGCTCGGCGGCGCGCAGTGCGCCCGCGTGCTCGCCGACGAGGTGCTGCTCCAGCCGGGCCAGGTGCTCGGCGGTGGCGGCGTCGAAGCCGGCGTCGGTGAGTGTGCGGGAGATCTCCGGGCGCGCGCCGAGCGCGTCCTGCTGCTCGAGCCGGATGCGTTGCGCCAGCTCCGGGCCGGCCTCGTGCAGCGCGCCGCGCAGCTGTTCGGTCAGCTCGGCCAGCGCGGCGCGGCGCGGGGCGAGCTGCTCGGCCCTGGTCGGGTCGGTGCGCGCACGGTCGACCTCGGTGGCCAGCACCCGGAGCTGGGCGAAGCGGCCCGCCGCGCTGGGGCCGGAGCCCCGCTCGGTCAGCTGGATCTCGGCGAGCACGTTCGCCACCACCCGGGTGACGTCGGCGTCCCTGGTGCCGGTCGAGAGGGTGACGTCGTAGCCGGAGCCGTCCCGGCGCGCGGCGTAGGTGGCCAGGTGGTTCTCCGGCACCGGGCCCGGTAGCAACCGGACCGTCCGGCGCGGCTCGGCGCCCGGCAGTTCGAAGACGCCGGTCGTGCGGTTCCAGATCATGTCGCCCGGTGTCACCAGCCGCAGGTCGGGCAGCACCTGCGCGAGGATGTCGGCCTCGGTGAGCTGAGCGCCGACGCGGGCCGAGCCGTGTGCCTCGCCCACCGCCTCCACCACCCCGGTGGCCGGCGGCGGCTCGCCGATCCTGGCCATCGGGCCGACCTCGTGCGGGTGCGTGGCGACCGGGTGCAGGGGGGTCCCGTCGGCATCGTAGGAGAGCGTGAGGATGCGCGAGACCGGCCGCGCCGCAGTCCATTCCGACAGCGGCAGCGAGCCGCCGGGCAGTGCGTCGTCGTGCACGGTGACGACGCCGCCGTCCACGGTGAGCGTGTACGCGTGCGCACCGACGTCGTAGCTGTCCGCCGGGCCCGGGTACTCGTCCACCACGACGACGGTGGCGCCGTCGCCGAGCGCGAGGAGGTCGGCGATCACCCGGTCGTGCGAGGGGGCCTCGCGCAGGCGGGTGCCGGCGTGCTCCTCCATGGTCTCCGCGGTGATGCCGCGCGCGCCCGGTTCGTCCGGGACCGTGACGGTGCCGGGCGGGGTGCGGGTGGCGGCGACGCCGAGGGCGCGGGGGCCGCAGTCGCCGGGGGTGTGCGCCGGCGGCGCGGGGCCGGGCGCGGGGCGGGTGACGCTGCCGTCGCCGGTGCCCGCCGTCGTGGTGGTGCGGGGCCGGGCTGCGGGGGTGTCGGGGACGGGGACGGGGATCGGGGCGACGACGGCCGGGGACGTCTGCTGCCGATCCTGCTGCGTGGCCTCCTGACCGGTGGAGGCGGCGTCGATCGGGGTGGTCGGGAGCGGGCCGGGGGCGGTGCCCGCGCGGGAGTGCGGTGGGTCGGGGAGTCCGGCGCCGCGGTCGGGGGCGCGGGTGTCGCCGGGGAGCCCGGCGGTGCCTGCGTGGGGGGTGCGGGTGTCGCCGGAAGGTGCGGCGGTGCCGCGCGGGGCGCCCTGCGGGTTGGCCGGGTTCGAGCTGGTGCCGGAGGTCGATCCGGTGGCGGAGCCGGCCGTTGCTCCGGCGGGAGAGCCCGAATTGTTCGTCGTGCCTGCACTCGCCGTCGCCCCGGTGGGGGAGCTGCCGGTGGCGGAGGTACCACCCGGCGTCGCGCCGGTTGCCGAGCTGCCCGGCGCGGTCGCGCCGGTGGCGGGGCCGGTGCTCGCCGTCGTGCCGAGTGCGGGCCCCGCGCCCGCGGCCGGTCCGCTCGCGGCAGCGGCCGGTGTGCCGGGCGCTGTCGGGCTCGAGCTGCCCTCGCGCCCGCTCGACCCGGTGCTGTCCGTCCGTACCGGCTGCGTTCCGTCGTCCCCACGCCCGCCGGAGTCGCCCTCCGCCGCCCGGGCACCCGGATCGCGTCCGCTCTCCGCTGCCCCGTCCTGCCGGGCAGCGCCATTGTCGGCTCCGGGCGCACTCGCATCCGCCCCGCCGTCGTGCCGGGCAGCGCCATTGTCGGCTCCGGGCGCACTCGCGTCCACCCCGCCGTCGTGCCGGGCAGCACCACCGCCGTCCGCGGCCCGCGCGCCCGGGTCCGCCGCCCCGTCCGGCCGAGCCCCGCTCGCACCGTCCGCTGCTCGCGTCCCGGAGTCACCCTCGGTCGCTGCCGCGCCGTCCTGCCGTGCGCCCGAATCAGTCCCGGCCGCACCGGAGCCCTGCGCCGGACCCGCCTCGGACTCGGCATCCACATCCCCGCGATCCCCGCGCGACCCACCGCCCGCACCGGGGGCCTGTGCCTCCGAACTCCCGCCCGGCGAGCTCGATTCGGCACCCGGAGCCACGGCCGCGGGGGTCTGTCCGGCCGCCGGCGACGTGCCGGGCGGCGAATCGCCCGGCGCCGAGGTACTCCCATCCCCACTCCCCGGCGCCCCCGGCGCGGTCACCGGCGCGACACCGCCTCCGTCCACCCCGGCTCCGATCGGCATCGGCCCCCCGGCCAGGTCGGACGTTCCGCGCGCCCCGTACACCGCACTCGGCCCGATCCCGCCGATCACCCCGCCGGTGAGCATGCGCGGATCGAACTCCCAGTTATTGGTGAACACTCCGGTGGCCACGTACGCCGCCCCCGCGCCGACCGCACCCGCCCCGGCGCCGGTGAGCGCGCCGCGGAACACACCGGGCAGCGTGCCGGGCAGCGCGTGGTGCAGCAGGTTGCCCCCCGCCCCGCCCGCCCCGCCCGCGATGGCGGAGATCCCGGTGTTGAGCCCGACCTGCCCCCAGTCGAACCCGTCCTTGTGCCCGCCCGAGATCTGGATCGCCTGCACCGAGAGTTCCTGAGCGGCACCCTGCAGCGCCTCGACGATCGCCTCCTGGGTGATCTCGTAGACGAGCCGCGTGGTGATGGTGCGCGCCACCTGGTTGGCGATCAGCCGCCCGACCATCCGCTCGATGTAGCCGAGCAGTCGCATGCCGAGCCAGCGGAACGCGAACTGCGCCGCTGCGATCGCCCCGGCCTGGGCGAACGGCGCGCCGGGGCCGAGGAAGAGCGCATAGGCCAGCTCCGCGGCGAGCAGCACCAGCCCGGCGATCACATTGAGCTTGGCGGCCTGGAGCTGATCGCCCATCTGATCGGCGGAGTCGGCCAGGGCGGTGAAGTTCTCGGCCAGCTTCTGCAGCGAGCCGTCGCCGGAGCGCAGCTGCCCGAGGAAGTCGGCCATCTTCTCCCTGCCCTCACCCGCCGGGTACACGGCGAGCGTGGTGCGGGTGGCGGTCTCCAGATCACCGAGCAGGCGCTCCACGTCGGCGCCGATGGCGCGCAGTTCGCGCGACATCTCCCACATGGAGTCCTCGTTGCCGTGCGGCCAGTCGCTGCCCGCGACCCATTCCAGCCACTCCAGGTACGGGGGAAGGTAGAGCGCCATACCGCCGCGGTCCGCCGATCACCAGCCGGAGTCGGTGACCCCGGCGCCCGGCCGGCTGTCCTCGATCTCGGCGTAGGCCGGTGTGGCCGCGTCCTGCTCGGCGGCGACGCGATCCGCGGAGTTCGGCGGCGTGGTGGGAGTCGGCGGCGCCACGGGGACCTCGCTCGCGAAATCCGGCATGCCCTCCACGATCTCGGCGAACCCGGGCAGCCGCGCGCGCTCGTCCAGCAGCGGCGCCACCAGCTCCTGGCCCTTGCGCGCGACCTCGGCGGCCGCCTCCTGGGTGGCCACGACCACCGCCTTGGCGATCTCGTCGTAGCGGAGGTCGTCGATGTGCGCGGAGAACTTGACGTCGATGACGAGGCCGTCGGCGTTGACCGTCACCGAAACCCGTTTGCCGCGTGCGGTGGCCACCGCGGTGAGCTGGGCGCGGCGCTGCTGTGCCCGAGCGATCGCGGTCATCCTGGACCGGAATTCGGCGAGCAGCGCCGCCGTCGTCGCCTCGGCGTCCTGGTTCGGCATCGGCGGCTCAGAAGCTCTCGGTGGATGCCCACTCGTTGTTGCGCAGCGCACCCGCGGCCTTCGCCTGCCCGTCGGAGACCTGGCCGAGCGTCTCGGCGAGGTTGCCGGTGCTGCTCGCGGTGCTGCCGGCGCCGAGCGCGAAACCCTGGTCCCCCGAGGCGAACCGCGCGCCGAACTTGTCGGCGCCCCAGGCCGCCGAGCCCGGTGCGAGCGCCGCCTCCGCACGGTCGGCGAGCCCCCGCAACCGATCTCCGAGACTCCCGATCTGGGTCGATGCCCGCTGCAGACCGTCCGGATCGACCTCGACTCTGTCCGCCATCCCGAACCCCTCTCGATCCCTCTCCCGGGGAACGCACCCACCCGGGAGACACGGCCTCTGTTCCTCGACTGTGCACCAATATCCGGACGACATCAAGGTGAACAGGGCACACCGCGCGCCAGAAGTTCCGGTGGCTTGTGCGTGCGCGCGGGCGCCGCGGGCGGACATTGTCGGTACGCCGTGTCAGTATGGGCAGACCGGGACGGAGCGCTCCGGGGTTCGCTCCGTGCGCACCCGCGGCAGCGCAGACCCAGTAGGAGTTGACCGATGGCCGAACCGAGTCCGTGGAGTGCGCTCAAGGGGGGCAGGCTCCGGCTGGAGGGTGACGCGGCGACGCGCGCGGCCGGGCTGGCCGCCGATCTGCTCGACGTCATCGAAGCGGTGCTGCCCACGGTGCCGCAGCTGAAGGCCTTCGACGGGCTGACCCAGTACATTCCGTCGGCGCAGCGGTTGCAGCAGAAGTTCCGGATGGCGGGGGAGAGCGCGGAGACCGTTCTCGGTGATCACAAGCGCATCCTGCAGGACATGGGCGAGGCCTTCATCGCCGCGCAGCAGAGCTACGACGGCAGCGAAGCCGATGCCAAGCGTGACTTCGACGCCCTGCGCCGGAACAGCCACGCGGGCGATGCGATTAATGCGTCCGGTCCGCTGAACGGCAGCCAGCGCGCGCCGGAGTGGGGCGGTACCTACCGCCGGGACAATCCCGGTGAGTACCGGCCGCCGCCCGAGCTGACCGGGGTGCAGGGGCCGCGGGACACCTCGGTGGTGGATACCGAGCCGGTGCCGTGGATGAATTACACCAGGGCCTATCAGATCTGGACCGACAGCTTCACGAAGTCGTACGACATCAACGAGACCGGCGCACTCTGGCGCTGGCTCTCGACCGAGCTCGACACCGGCTTCTCCACGTTCAACAACCTCTTCACCAACCTGCTGAACGGTCGGTGGGAGGGGCAGGGCGCGGATCGGGCCAGGGCCGCCGTCACCGCGTACAAGGACAACGGCGGCCTGTTCGCGACGGCGGCCAAGACCATCGGCGACAACCTCTACAACGTCTCCGGCTGGTACTGGACGTTCACCGCGAACCTCACCAATATCCCGCCGGAGCAGGCATCCACCAGCACGATCCGGGAGCGCACCGAGAACGCCCAGTGGGCGTTCGGCAGCTGGTACAAGCCGGGCGTCGCGACGGCGAGCGGCGCGATCCCGACCATTCCGGTCGCCATGAATCCCATTGTGGGCCAGCCGGACCCGAACCAAGGTGGCAACAAACCGGCGAACCAGAACAGCGGGGGTGGCGGCGGGGGCACCGGCGGCGGTGGCGGCGGCGGCACCGGTGGCGGTGGCGCCGGTGGCGGGGGCACGGGGCAGCAGCAGGCCCAGCTGGCGGCGTTGCAGGCCGCGCGGCAGGCGGGTCAGCAGCAGCAGCAGGATCAGCTCGCCGCGCAGCAGCGCGCCCAGGAGGCCGCGCAGCGGCAGGCGGAACAGGTCGCGGGGCAACAGCGGCAGGCGCAGCAGGTGGCGGCGCAGCAGGCCGGGCATCAGCAGGCGCAGCAAGCCGCACAGCAGGCCGCACAGCAGGCCGCGCAACAGGCACAGCAGGCCCTGCAACAGGGTTCGCAGGGGGCGCAGCAGGCCCTGCAGGCCGCGCAACAGGCGGCGCAGGAAGCGCTGGGGGCGGGAATTCCGACCATGCCCGCGGGGCTCGCCGGGTTCAACCCCAAAGAGGAGATCGCCAAGGCGCTCGGCAAAGGCGGCGGTGGCGCCGGTGGCGGTTCCGGGGGTGGAGCGGGCGCTGGTGCCGGCGGCGGGGCCGGGGTGCCGAAGGCCGACCCGCTCAGTGCGGCCGCGAAGCTCTTCCCGCGCGCGGACCTCAACGGCGCGGCCGCCGCGGCGGTGGGCCGGGCCGGGCTCGCGGCGACGGCGGGGCAACCCGGTGCGCCGGGTGGCATGGGGCCCGCGGGTGCGGGCGCCGCCGGGCAGCAGCAGAAGGAGTACAAGCGGGCGGACTACCTGGACTCGGTGGAGCACCTGGAGGAGGCGCTCGGTGCGGCGCCGGTAGTCGCCAAACCGATCGTCGAGCGATGAGCACCGTCCAGGAGTTCGATGCGATCGAGTTCTTCACGCTGTGGGACGACGCGCGCCTCGGCATGCTGCCCGCGCCGTTCTACTTCAGCACCGATATCGAGAGCGAAGCCGAGTTCGAGGCCGAGACGGCGCGGGCCAGGGAGCGGCTGGCCTGCCGCACCGGCCCGCCGCTCGACCAGTTCCTGACGGCGCTGGCCCGGCCGGACATCGGCATCGTGCTCACCGGGTGGGATTCGGCCGATCCGATGCGGGCCGGCGGGCTGGTCCGGGTGCTCGGTGTCCGCCGCGGCGCGGCCGGGTACGTGATCGAGCAGCGCCCGGGCCGGACGTTCTTCCACAGCGGCGGCTTCACCGTGACCGGGTGCGATGCCGTGCGGCTCGCCGAGGTGGTGGCCGGGGCGCTGCCGGCGGAGCGCGCGGGCAGCCTGCCGGAGACGCCGCTGCCCGCGGGCGTCGAGGCCGACGTGGACTACTCGTTCGGCCGGTCCGCCGTGCACGACTCCTTCGACGACCCGCCGGAGGAGCGGGCGCGGCACTTCCTGAACCTGCCGACCACCCGCACCGGAACGATCGAGATCGTCCAGGGCCGCTCGGTCTTCGGGCCGCGCGGGCTGACGAGGCACCTGCTGGAGTGGCGCGATGTGCTCGGCGACGGCCGGTACCTGGTGGACGACCGCACGCCGCCGGTCGCCGTCGGCACCGGCCCCGAGCAGCTCACCGCCCTGATCAACACCCGCATCGCGGCGGTGGTCAGGGCGATCAAGGACGAGCCGGTACCGCGGTGAACACGGGAGGAGCCGAGGTGGGCGACGAGGAGAAGCCACTGCCGATGGAGTGGAGCGCCGTCTCGCGCTCCGGCGCGATCGTCGTGCGCACCACCGAGCAGGGGCTGCCGATCGGGCTGGTCGTGGAAGCGGCCGAGCTGCGGCGGAATCCGGCGGAGCTGGCGGCCGAGATCGTGCGGCTCTGCAAGCGCTCCGCCGACCGCGCCGGGCTGGCCAGGCGGGCGCAGCTGGCGGCGGCGGGGCTGGCGCCGGAGATGCTGGCGCTCACCGGGCTGCCGACCGAGGAAGAGGTGGCTCGCCGGGAGCAGGCCGAAGAGGAAGAATTCGACACCGAGCCGCGCAGCTGGTTGCGGCCGATCTGACCGGCGTGCCGGGAAACCGGATCGCCGGACAGTACGAACTATTCGAGCGGAAGCAGCGCGAAGGGCGGGACCGTGTACGAAACGATGGACGAGCTCGAGGCGGGGGTGCGCAAACGGCTGTTCCGCTTGAAAGACCTCGCCGATGACATGGCGGGCGTCCGGGGCAGGTGGACCTCCGAGGACGGGGCGGTCACCGTGGAGGTGGACGGCAACGGCGCGCTGGTCGACCTGGTTCTCGCCCCGTCGATCTCGGCGCTCACGCCGGCGGATTTCGAGCAGCGGGTGGTCGCGACGGCGAATGCCGCGGCGCGCGCGGCCTTCGAACGGCGGGCGAAACTGGTGAATGCTTTCAACGCGGAAGTCGCGGAATAGACACTCGCAGTTCATGTCTGCGGTGCACAGTGGCGTGCGAACCGGTTGGCCTGCGATGATGTGGGGAAGGGTGGGAATTACGCGGTCCGGGAACCATTCCCGGTTGGTACATTCGGAACAGCGGTCAATTGCGCTACGGGATCGGGGAATACGATGAGCAAAGTTGTAGCGGCTGTACCGGAGGCGATTCACGCGTACGGTGTCGCGTCGGCGGCCATGGCGCAGGGGGTCGCCGCGGCCGGATCGGTCGACCAGGCCGCAACGGTCGCGGCCACCGTTCCGGTCTTCGGGCTGATCGGCCAGGACTTCCTGCTCGCCTTCGCGGTCGCGCAGGCGAATCACCTCTCGTCGGTCCTGGAGCTGGCCGCGGTGCACGCGGCGACCGCGCTCACCGCGCACGAGGGCGCCGCGGCCTACGAGACCGGTGAGGCCACCTCCGTCGGTGCGCTGAACGCCGCGCGATGAGCGCCCCGATCGATCCGGCGATCGCCGAGCTGCTGCGGGGCAGCGCCCTCGCGCCGCTGATCGATCGGCCGGTGAACGACATCCTGCGCGACCTCGGGCTGCCACCGCTGCCCGAACTCCCCGCGCTGCCGCCGCTGCCCGAGCTGCCGCCGCTGCCGATGATCGATCTGACCGCGCTGGCGCGCCCGCTCACCGACATGGCGAGCAGCTTCGGCACCGGCACGCTCGGGGCGGCCGCCGGGCCGGGCCCGGACCCCACCCAGGTGCTCACCGGCGTCACCACCGCGCTGCAGACCGCGACGACGCTGGGCAGCACCGCGCTCCAGGCGGTCATGGCGCTCTGGCAGGGCGCGGGCGCGGAGGCCGCGACCGGGAAGGCCGGCCAGGCCGCGGCCAACGGCGCCGCGCTGCAGACCCAGAGCGTGCAGGAGAAGACCGTCCTCACCGGCGCCGCCACCTCGGTCGGGGTCGGCGCGGGGCTGATGGGCGCGGTGATCACGAAGTACGTGGCCTCGGTGGCGGCCTCGGCGCCGTTCCTCTCCGCGCCGGGCGGGCAGGCGTTCCTGGTGGCCGCGACGGTCTCGGCGATCACCGAGGCGCTCGCCGTCGTCACCAAGACCAGGGTCGAGCTCACCGGACACTCCGGGAACATGGCCGCGGCGGGTCAGAAGGTGGCGATCACGAACGCGCCGACCGGAGTCGACTCCGCGCAGCAGATCATGCAGCTGCTGCAGCTGGTCACCCCGCTGCTCACCGCGGCGAGCAGCGGCGCGCAGCAGCTGACCCAGCTGGCCGCGGCGAACCCCGCGCTGCTCGCGCCCAAGCAGGTCGCGAAGCCGGGTGCGGAGGGCGAGCACGGCCTCGACCCGGCGAAGCCGGAGGGCGAGCACCCCGGCCTCGGTGCCGGCGGTGGTGGCGGTGGCGGGCTCGGCGGTGGCGGCGTCGGCGCTGCGGCCCCGGTCGCGGCCCCGCTGAACGCGTACTCCGGCACCCGCACGGCCGCCGTGGGCCCGGTGCCGGCAAATCTCGCTCCCGGCGGCGGCGATCCGGCCGCGGGCACCCGTCCGGCGGCCACGGTCGGCTCCGGCTCGCCCGGCGGGATGATGCCGATGGGGGCCGCGGGCGGGGCGGGGATGGCCGGTGCGCGCGGCGGGGGCGACGGCGGCGACACCCCCGGTTTCCTGGTCTCCGCGGCCTACGGCGACGAGGTGGTCGGCGAGCTCGACGGCGCCTCGCTGCCGGTCGTCGGCGCCGCCGAACCGGTGGGCGCCGACTCCCCGCCGGACAAGGAACTGACCCTCTAGATCCAGGACACGGCTCGATGCAGGAGGTTGCGATGGACCGCCGTGAAGTGAGCACCCCCGATTTCCAGGGCGTGCAGTTCGACGAGGCCTCGGCGCGGACCGCCGCGCTGGAGCTGGACGGCCTCGCCGACCGGCTGGAGCGCGACCTGCTCGGCGCCGAACCCGCGCTCGCGGTGCCGCCGGCCGGCGTCGACGAGGTGTCGGTGCGCGCCGCGACGACCATGACCGAGGTCGGCACCTCCTTCCAGGAGGCGGCCGCCGCCGGCGTGCTCGAGCTGCGCAAGCTGGCGGCGACGCTGCGCGACCAGGTGAACCAGTTCGGCCGCGCCGAACAGGACAACGCGACCGGCTTCGGTGGCACCGCCGTCGGCGGGGCTGCCTGACCCGGGGATTTCCCACGGAGTAGGCGATGATCGAACCACCTCAGCCCGGGTTCACCGGGGTGGTCTGGGAGGCGCGCGAGCCGGACCGGCTGGCCCGCGAGCTCACCACCGGTGCGGGCGCGGTGCCGCTCGCCGAGGCGGGCGCGGCCTGGGCGAGCCTGGCAGCCACCTTCGGCGCCGCGGTGCTGGAGTACGAGCAGATCGTGCAGCGCATGCGCGGGGCCTGGCAGTCCGGCACCAGCCGGGCGGTGCTGGACCGGGTCGCGACGCTGCGCGACTGGCTCATCGACGCGTCCGCCGCCGCGGGCAGCAACGCGCTGCGCGCGCAGACCCAGGCGGCCGCGCACGAACTGGCCAGGCTCACCATGCCGAACGCCGCCGACATCGCCGCCATCGCGGAGGTCGAGCGCACGCTGGAGCAGATGACCGCCGCCATGGGCGCGCCGATCCGCGCCATCGCGGCGCAGACCGACGAGGACGCGGACGTGGCCAAGGCCGCCGCCTCCCGGGTGATGCGCACCTACGAGGCGGCGACCGAGCCGCTCGCCGTGCCGTGGCTGCAGCAGCAGCCGCCGGTGCTCGCCTCGCCCGCAGCGCTGGCGGCCGAGCAGGGCGGCGCGCCGCAGCCCGCGCCGAGCACGCCGGTGGCCCCGATCGCCGCGCCCGGGTTCGGCGGCTTCGGCGGTGTCGGGATCGCCCCGGTGCCGCGGGTGAAGACCGCTTACCAGGCCCGGCTGCCGATCGAAACCGGCAGCACCAGCACCGAGACGCTGGAAACCGTTGTGGCGCAGCCGGGGCAGGGCAGCCAGGGCGGCGTGCCGCTGGTGCCCGGCGCGCTGGGTGGCGCCGCCGCCGCGCAGTCGGCGGAGGAGGAGTACCAGGCCAGGGTCGCCGAGGTGAGCGCCGACCTGATCGGCCAGGACATCGGGATCGTCTCCGCGCCCGCCGTGCTCGGCGCGCCGGAGCCGCCGCCCGCCGCCGGACCGGCGGTCGCCGGAGGTGCGGCGTGACGGTGGTGACCAACGACGGCATGCTCGCGCTCGCCGAGCGGCTCGGCGTGCAGACGCTGCCGCTGGTGCTCGGGGTCGGGCCGCGCCAGGACACCGTCGCCGAGTGGGCCGCGGCGCAGCGCACGGCCACCGCGGCGCTGGTGGCCGACGGCGCGATCGACGGCTACGGCGAGGTCGCGCCCGACCTGGCCGATGCGCTGTACGTGCTGGCACAACCGGATCGAGAGCTGGTCGCGCGGATCGTCTCCGAGCAGGGGACGGTCCGGCTCTGCCTGGCGCTGCGCGCCGAGCGGCACGCCCTCGCGGTGCGCACCGGCGACCGCTTCGACGTCCGCACCACCTGGTCGGACGGCTCGGGCAGCTCGCTGGCGGCTCCGGTGCTCGCCGCGCTCGGCCCGGCGAGCCCGGCCGACGTGGCGAGCGTCAGCGCGCCCGCCGCCGACCTGGGCGACCGGCTGGCCGCCGCGCGCGGCTCCACCGACTTCGCCGACGCGTTCTACGCGCTCGGCCTGCCGGACCGCGACGCCACCCGCTACGGGATGGCCTTCGCGTCCTGCCATGCCTACGCCGAGGTCGTGGTCTGTGCCCACGCCGACGGCGTAACCACCCGGCCGCCCGGCGCGGTCGCGGTGTACGACACCGGGCGGGGCCGCATCGTGGCCGCACCCGGGGTCTCCCCGGACCGGGAGCTCTGGTCCACCGTCACACCGGGCACCGATCACCGGGTCGCGCAGGCGATCGCCGGTCTGATCGAAACCCTGCCCGGGGGGAGGTGGCTGCCGCAGTAATCGTGCGGAGATTCCCGCAGTAGACCATGTCCCACTCGGGTGATGCCGACCGGCATCACCTTCTGGCACGAGGCACACACCCAGAAGGAAGGTGCACCATGAGCGTGCAGTCGGAACACGAAGTCGCCGAGGCGGCGAAGACCGCGATGGCCGACGCCGTCACGGCCATCCGGGCCACCCTGAACACCATCACCGAAGACGTCGAGGCCGCCAAGCGCGGCTGGCAGGGCGACGCGAACGCCGCGTTCGTGACCGCGGCCAACGACTGGGAGGCCGAGGGCACCCGGCTGAACCGGGTCCTCGACGAGCTGCAGGAAGCGGTCGGCTCCGGCACCCAGCAGTACCGCACCATGGATTCCGACAACGAGGCCGGCTTCGGCGGCCTGCGGCTCTGATTCCGGCCGCCCGACACTGACGAGGAGAGTCGACATGCTTTACGACGAAGCGACGATGACCGAGCTGTTCACCTCGCTGAACACGAACTACGGCAAGCTGCTGCAGCAGGCCGATGACCTGCAGACCGCCGCCGGCCAGCTGGCGACGGCCTGGGAGGGCAACGACGGTCTGGCCGGGTTCCAGAGCTCGAAGACCAAGTGGGACGGTGAGTACGAGGACACCACGACCCTGCTCAACCGCATCGCGGCCGAGGTCGAGAACGCCCTGCAGCGGGCGCTCGGCACCGACGGCAAGGTCGGCGACGGCTTCGGCTACTGAGCCGCACGGCGAGCGGCCGGTCCGGATTCCCCGGGCCGGCCGTTCGGCGTCTCACCGTGCGGCGGTGAGCGATTCGCCGATGTACCACATCTCCTCCGGCGTGGTCACCATATTCACCGTCGCGGTCGCCGCCGAGGTCCGGACGGTGATCTGGTTCGGCCGGTCCGGGTTCTGCGCCAGCACGACGTCGGCCTCGAACTCGCCCTCCGGCTGCCCCGCCGGGCGCACGCGCACGATCGTCGCACCGCCGGCGTGCGCGGTGGGCGGCACCCCGTCGAAGACGACGACGGTGGCCGAGGGGAACGGCGCGCCGGGCAGCGGCGCCGGGGCCGCCGGGGTGTGGCTCGCGCCCGCCAGCCGCGGTGCCAGCGAGAGCGTCGCCGGCGCGGCCACGTTCGCCACCATCGTCTGCCAGCGCTCCGGCCGGTCGGTGTGCACGACGGCGTGCGCGCCCAGCGCGATGGCGCGCAGGATCACCTGCTGCGCGAGGTCGATGTCGCCGATCACCTCCAGGTGCCTGGTGCCCTGCCCGACCAAGGGGACCGCGATGCCCTGGCCCCGGTCGTCGGCGCCGATCAGCTGGCCGCAGCCCGCGGTCGGCAGCGCGATCCCGGCCAGCGCGTCCAGCGGGCCGCGGTAGTCGCCCGCGCCGTCCCGCACCGCGCGGCGGGCAGGCAGCGAGTCCAGCAGCGCGCGGAACTGCTGCCCCGGGAGCGCGCGCAGCCCCGGCACCGGCGGCTCGGCCGGCTCCTCGGCGGTGTCGAAGCGCACCAGCGCGCCGACCGTGATCGCGGGCGCGCCGCTCGGGCCCGGCCTGCCCGACGTGTCCGGGCGCATCCGCACGGTGACCGTCGTGGTCAGGCTCGGCGTCGCCCAGATGTCGGCGAAGCCGCGCGAGCCGACCAGCTCGGGGCCGATCTCGTAGCTGGTCAGGTAGACGTTCTCGTGCACCAGCGAGCGCGGGGTCTCGGCGAAGTCGGCCAGTGCGGTGCCCCGGCACAGTGTGCGCACCGCCGCGTTCAGCTCGCCCGCGGTCAGCACGGAGACCGAGATGCCGCGCGCGGCCAGCCGGTTCGCCACCCGCCGCGTCGCGATGACGGCGGTGCGCAGCGAGCCGGCGCTGCCGCCGCCGCGGCTCTCCACCGCCTGCGCGTTGGCCAGCGGGTCCAGCCGCAGCACCAGCCACACCGTGCGGTGCGCGATGGCCGGCAGCGGGCCGATGATCCGGTCGTACAGCTGCGCGATGGTGCCGTTGCCCGCGGTGCGCGCGCCGGTGCTGATGACGTCGATCGCGGACAGATCGATGTCGAACTGGCTCAGGCAGCGGCCGATGTCGGTGAGCGGCAACACCTGGTCGGTGCTGAGCGCGCCGCGGCGCAGCAGGGTGAGCGCGTCCGGCGGCGGGTCGATCCGCATCATGGTGACGAGCTGCTCGTCGTCCCAGCGCACCCCGTAGCTGCCGCCCTCCGGCAGCGGCACGTCGAAGGCGTCGCCCGCGTCGCCCGCACCGGGCCTGGCCCGGCGCCAGCGAAAGGCCAGCACCCTGGCCAGCATCCCGACCGGGTTGCGCGGCTCGCGCCTGCGCACCGGGACCACGCCGACGAGCACGATCACCGCGGGCACCGCGATCTGCACCGCGACGTGCGCGTCGAAGGCGATCGCCAGCCAGGCCGCCGCCGCGGCGACGAGCCCGAGCGGGATCAACAGCCGCAGCGGGATCAACCGGAAGAGCCAGAACTCCGGGTCGCGCAGCGTCGCCTGGGCATCCCGCAGCGTGGTGTCCGGCTCGTCCGGCACCGGTGGATCGTTCCGGCCGGAATTGCCGGAATCCGCCTCCGCATTGCGCGCGGGCGAATTCGGCGCCGTCGGGGGCCCGCTTTCCGGGGCCCGATCCGAAATGCTCGGATCGAATTCCGGCGATATCGCCCGATTGTCGGGCGGAAGGCTCCGGCTGTTCACCGAATAGTCACTCCCGGTTTCTCTTCCGCTATCGCTCGGAAATCCGCCGGTTCCGCGTTCATGCGCATCCTGGTTCACGTTCCGCCAGCCTCGGTATCCGGTCCGCCTGCCCCGGCGGGCACGCCCGCCGACCGTGGACTCACACTACCGCGCCGAATTACCGCTGGCGGTACTGTGATCGGCGAAGCAGGCGGTGCAATTCCGCGGGCGCGCGAAAGAGGGGTTCTGGCGATGGAGCAGCGGTGCCGGCTCAGCTGACCACGAGGGCGCAGGTCAACGGATACCGATTCCTGCTGCGCCGCCTCGACCACGCCCTGGTCCGGCGCGACGTCCGGATGCTGCACGATCCGATGCGCTCGCACAGCCGCTCGCTCTGGGTGGGCGCGGTGCTCGGGCTGCTGGTGGTCGCGGGGGCCACGATCATGGCCTTCCTGCGGCCGCAGGGCGCCGTCGGCGACGCCGCGATCGTCATGGGCAAAGACAGCGGCGCGCTGTACGTGGTGGTCGGCGCCGACAACGGCGAGCAGACGCTGCACCCGGTGCTGAACCTGGCCTCGGCCCGGCTGGTCACCGGCAGCAGCGAGGCGCCGAAGCCGGTCAAGGACGGCAAGCTGGCGTCCATGCCGCGCGGCGCGCTGATCGGCATCCCCGGCGCGCCGGCCGCGCTGCCCGGCTCGGCGCAGGGCGACCGCTCGGACTGGTCGCTCTGCGACACCGTGCAGCTCTCCATCACCGGCAGCGCGGCCTCCGCGAACGGCGTCACGACCACGGTGATCGCCGCGGCCCCGCAGCTCGGCGAGCGGGTGCGGCGCGCCGCCGAGAACGAGGCGGTGCTGGTCAAGCGCTCGGACAAGACCTACCTGCTCTACGCGGGCAAGCGCGCCGAGGTGGACCCGAACAACCCGGTCGTCGCGCGCAGCCTGCGGCTCGCCGCGCACCGGCCGCGGCCGGTCGGCACCGGGCTGCTCGGCGCGGCCACCGCGGTGCCGCCGCTGGCGCCGCCGGAGATCCCGCAGGCGGGCGCGCCGGGGCCGGGGCCGCTCTCGGCGGTGCCGGTGGGCGGGATCATCTCGGTCGCGGGCAGCGGCCGCGGCGACCCCGCGACGCTGTACGTGGTGCTCGCGGACGGCGTGCAGCGGGTCGGCGAGTTCACCGCCGAGGTGATCCGCACCGCGAACTCGCAGGGCATGCGGGAGATCGCGACCGTGCCGCCGGATGCCCTGACCGGCGTCGCCCTGCTGAACCGGCTGCCCGTCGACCACTTCCCGGAGCGCGCCCCGGAGATCGTCTCCGCCGAGGACGCGCCGGTCGCCTGCGCCGCCTGGTCCAAGAACCGGCAGGACGATCCGGCCGCCGTCGACGGCCGCACCGACCGCGCGGCGGTCGCGCTGCTGGTCGGCGCCGAACTGCCGCTGAACGAGGGGAACGTGCCGGTGGAGCTCGCCACCTCGGACGGCGCCGGCGACCGGGTGGACGCGGTGTACCTGAAGCCGACCACCGGCGAATTCGTGCACGTCACCGGGATGGATCCGGGCAGCCCGCGGCGCGGCAGCCTGTTCTACGTCGCGGACAACGGGATTCGGTACGAGGTCCCCGACATGGAGACCGCGGCGGTGCTCGGCCTCGGCGACGCGCCGCGGCTGGCGCCGTGGGCGATCGTCGGGCAACTGGTGCCGGGCCCGACCCTGTCACCGCGGGACGCGCTTATGACGCACGACGTGCTGCCCGCCGCGAAGTAGCCGGCGCGCTCAGGAGACGCCGAGCGAGGAGAGCGCGGCGGTCAGCGCCGCCTGCATGTCCGGCGCCTCGATCCGCATGAGCACCGACTCGTCCACCGCCGACAGGTCCAGCGTCTCGTCGTTGGCCAGGCGGAACTCGCGCTCCTCCTCGGCCGCCTCGACGATGTTGCGAACGAAGCGGCCGTTGCCCGCCAGGTCGATGCCGCGGCGCGGCTGGCCGCTCTGGTCGACCCGCTCGGTGGTGTAGAGCTGCTGGCAGGCCTGCTCCAGCAGCTCCAGCGCGCCCTCGGACAATTCGGAGTCGCGGCTGGCGGCGATCAGCCTGCCGATCTGCCCCAGCTCCTCCGGGGTGTACGAGGGGAACTGCAGCCGCTTGGCGAAGCGCGAGGCCAGGCCGTCGTTGGCGGCGAGCAGGCGGTCGATCTCGCCGTCGTACCCGGCGATGATCACCACCAGGCGGTCGCGGTCGTTCTCCATCCGGGCCAGCAGCGTGTCCACCGCCTCCCGGCCGAAGGCGTCGCCGCCGGAGAGGCCGGTCTGGATGAGGGTGTACGCCTCGTCGATGAAGAGCACGCCGTCCATCGCGGTGTCGATCAGCTTGTCGGTCTTGATCGCGGTGCTGCCCAGGTGCTGGCCGACCAGGTCCATCCGCTTGGCCTCGACCACCTTGTCGGTCTTGAGCAGGCCGACGCCGCAGTAGATCTTGGCCACCACCCGGGCGATGGTGGTCTTGCCGGTGCCGGGCGGGCCGGTGAAGGCGAGGTGGTTGCCGCGCGGCACGCTCGCCATGCCCTTCTCGGCCCGGATCTTGGCCAGCTGCGCGGTGGCCTGGAGCTTCGCCACCTGCGTCTTCACCGAGGCGAGGCCGATCTGCCTGTCCAGCTCGGCCCGCGCGTCGGCGAGGATCTTCTTGGCCCGGTCCTCCGCGTCGGCGTCCCGCATCTCCTCCATCGACGGCGCGGAGGCGGGATCCCACCTGTCCGTGCGGGCCTCGATGGATTCCCTGGTGGTGACGGTGATCCGGTACGTCCGGTCGCGCATCGCCGCGGTGTTCGGCGCGAAATCCGGTGCCTGCGAGTAGACCTTCTCGAACAGCGCCTGCGCCTGCTCCTCCTGGCCGGTCTCGCGCAGGCACAGCCCGCGGCAGAACATGGCGGTGGTGCGGGCGGCCGGGATCGGGCCGGTCTCGGCCTGCTCCATCCGCCGGATCGCCTCGCCGAACAGCCCCAGCTGGGCGCAGGCGGTGCCGACCATGACGTGCGCGCCGGTGCCGAGGTACGGATCGTCCCACTCGGCCGAGCCGGCGAGCACGCTCATCACGTCCGGCCAGCGCTGGGTGGTGAAGTGCAGCACACCGCGGATGTAGGCGGTGATCCGGTCGTCCGCCGCGCGGTCCGGGTCGTTGGTCACCGCCCTGCGGTGCCGATCCAGCTCGTCGAGGACCTTTTCCGCCTCGTCGTACTGCTGCTCCGAGATCAGCTGCGCCGCCTGCGCGAGCCAGATCTCGGTGTAGCCGGCCAGCGGGTAGTCGATGTAGAGCCCGGCCAGGAAGCGGCCGGCCAGGGCGCGCGGCGGCAGCCCGAGCCTGCGCTGCTCCCGGTAGAGCGTCTCGGTGCTGGTGCGGTGCAGGTTGGCGAGCACCTCGGGGGTGACCTCGCCGGCGGCGGCCCGGCCGAGCCAGGCGTCGCACATCGCCGGATCCCATTCGGTGGCACGCTGGAACGCCAATTGCGCGTACTCGAGATCACGCGTGGATTCCTGGCCGTCCACCACCAGACCCAGGGACAGCACGCCTGCGTCGAACGCGCGCTGCGCTTGCCGATTGCCGCTCATCGTTCGCGAACTCCGAATCTCGAAGCGCGATCGGTGACGATCGCGTGGGCAGGGTCTGTCCGATAGATTAGGTTTCGCTGTCGGTAGGTTGCAACGTGGAGGTCCGGCATCCCTGGTCACGATCTCGGTTTCGATTCGGCGCGTGTCGAATTCGACATCCGAGGTGGCGAGCAGATGGAGCGTTCGGAAACGTTCGGAAAAGAACTGGGGTCGTTCGGCAATTGACCGAGTCGCTGAGCGGGGGCGTCGAAGCCGTCGAACCGGAGCTGTGCCGTGTGTCCGTCATCGGTGGGAACACCCAGCTCGATGTCGGGCTGCCCGCGACCGTGCCGATCGCCTCCTTCATGGGTGATCTGGTCGCGCTGATCGAGTCGCGGGATCCCGCGCCGGTGGACGCGGAGGACGGCGGCGTGCCGCTGCGCAGCACGCACTGGACGCTGGCCCGGCTCGGCCGCGACCCGATCCCGCCGAGCCGCAGCCTCGGCGAGGCCGAGGTGTACGACGGCGAACTGCTCGTCCTGCGCGCGGTCGACGCCAAGGAGGCGCCCGCGCTCTTCGACGACGTCATCGACGCGGTGTCCCGGCTCACGCACGACGGTTTCCGCGGCTGGTCGCCCGCCGCCGCGCGCTGGACCGGGCTGCTCGGCGCCGCGGGCATCTCGGTGCTGGCGCTGCTGCTCTTCCTGCTCGACCGCGGGAACGGCGGCGGGATCGCCGCGCCGTTCATCGCGGTCGGCGCGGCGGCGGCCGCCACCGCGGGCGCGGTGGTGGCGGCGCGGCGCTACGCCGACGAGCTCACCGGCGTCTGGCTCTCGCTCTGCGCGCTGCTGCTCTTCTTCGGCGGCGCGGCGCTTTTCGTCCCCGGCGAGCTCGGCAGCCCGCACCTGCTGCTCGGTTTCGCGGTCACCCTCGTGCTCGCGGTCGCGATGTACCGGGCCACCGCGGTCGGCGCGACGCTCTGCGCCGCGGCGGTGACCATCGCCGGCTTCGGCGGGGTCGCCGCGGCCGTGCGGATGATCTGGGACCCGGCGCTGCCGAAGATCGCCGCGGGGCTGCTGGTCGGCGGGGTCGCGCTGATCTCGATGGTGCCGCGGCTGGCCGCGCTGCTCGCCCGGCTGCCGGTGCCCCCGGTGCCGACCGCGGGCGCCGCCATCGACCCCGCCGATCACGAGCACCGGCCGGCCATCGAGGGCATCGGCGCCATCGGCGCCACCGCGCTGCCGTCCGCGGCCGGGCTCGGCAGGCGCGCCGAGGCCGCCAACCGCTACCAGACCGGGCTGCTGATCGGCTGCGCGCTGGCCGCCCTGCTCGGCGCGCTCGGCGCCGCCGACCCGCTCGGCCAGGTGCGCTGGCAGGGGCTGACCCTGGCCGTGATCGCCGCGATCATCCTCTGCCTGCGCGGCCGGGCCTTCGCCGACCTGGCCCAGGCGGGCACGCTGATCGGGGCAGGCGCGCTGGTGGTGGTCGGGCTGCTCGCCGGGCTCGCGCTCGGCGACACCGGGCTCGCGCTGCTCTCCGGCGGCCTCCTGCTCGCGTTCGGCGCTGCGGCGGTCGCCGCGGGCGTGATCGGCCCGCACCTGGAGATCACCCCGGTGACAAGGCGGTTCGGCGAGATCTTCGAGTACCTGCTGATCTGCTCGGTGATCCCGCTCGTGCTGTGGATCACAGGCGTGTACTCGATGGCAAGGAACCTGAACTTGTGAGCCCGCGCGCTGCCCGAAAGACCCCGGCGCCCGGCGGGCTCCGGCGGCCCGCGGGGTTCTGCGGTGCGCTTGCCGTGCTGGCGGCCGTGGTCTTCGGCGCGCCCGGCCCGGCATTCGCCGCCGGGCCGCCCGCGATCGACGAGGGCGCGCTCGGCGCCGCGCAGGCGCTCAGCGGCCGGCCGGCCCCGCTGGAGCCGACCGAGCAGAGCTCGCTCTGCGCCGAGCCGCTGCTCACCGGCGCCGCGCCGGTCGAGCCGCCGATCGCGCAGGCGGTGCTGAACCTCCCGGCCGCCTGGCAGTTCAGCCGGGGCGGCGGGCAGAAGGTCGCGGTGATCGACACCGGGGTGAACCGGCACCCGCGGCTGCCCGCGCTGCAATCCGGCGGCGACTACGTCGCGGACAGCGACGGCACCGTCGACTGCGACGGCCACGGCACGCTGGTGGCGGGCATCATCGCGGCCCGCCCGGTGCCGGACGACGCCTTCGCCGGGGTCGCGCCGGACGCCGAGATCCTCACCATCCGTCAGCTCAGCCTGGCCTACGAACCCAAGGACAACCGCGGCTCCAACCCGCCGCCCGGTGCCATCGCACCCACCGGCTACGGCAACGTGCTCACCCTCGCCGCCGCCGTCGTCCGCGCGGTGGACATGGGCGCGACGGTGATCAACATCTCCGAGGTGGCCTGCGCCGCCGCGGGTTCGGACACCGCCGACGGCGCGCTCGGCGCCGCCGTCAAGTACGCCTACGACCGCGACGTGGTGGTGGTCGCGGCCGCGGGCAACCTGCAGACCGACGGCGCCTGCAAGACCCAGAACGAGGGCAGCGGCTGGAACGGCTTCGCCACCGTGGCCAGCCCGGCCTGGTTCGAGCCGTACGTGCTCGCGGTGGGCTCGGTCGACCCGGACGGCAGGCCGTCCGAGCTCTCGCTGCACGGCCCGTGGGTGCGGGCGGCGGCGATCGGCCGCGGCATCGTCTCGCTGGACAGCAGACCGGGCGGCGCGGGCCTGGTCGACGGGGTGCGGACCGCCGAGGGGGTCCGGCCGATCGAGGGCACCAGCTTCGCCGCGCCGTACGTCGCCGGGCTGGCCGCGCTGGTGCGGGCGCGCTTCCCCGAGTTGAGCGCGGCCCAGGTGATGGAGCGGATCACCCGCACCGCGCAGGCGCCGGGGCGCGGCCGGGACGAGCGGATCGGGTACGGGCTGGTGGACCCGGTCGCCGCGCTCACCGCCGAACTCCCGCCCGCCCCGGTGAGCGCGGGCGCGGAGGCACCGCGGCCGCACGCGGGCCCGGTGCGCCCGCCCGGCCCCGACCCGCTGCCGCGCCGGGTCGCGGCGATCGGCACGGTGACCTGTCTCGCGCTGCTCGGCATCGGCGCCGTGCTGGCGATTCCGTTCCGCCGCAGCCACAGCGATCCGCTCTACGACCCGGATCCGCTCGACGTCGATTCCGCAGAGAGGTAGGAGCCGACCATGGTGACCGAAGGCTTCGTCCGGCGGCCCCGGATCGCCCCGCCCCGGGCCCCCGGCGGCGAGGTGGCGCTGAACTCGCCGCCGGAGATCCAGCGGCCGCTGCCCATGCCGCTGCTGATGAAGCTCATGCCGGTGGTCATGGTGGTCGCCGTCGTCGGCATGATCGCCATGATGGTGATGATGGGGCGCAACTTCCTGCAGAACCCCATGATGATGATGTTCCCGATGATGATGATCATGTCGATGGTCGGCATGATGGCGGGCTTCCGCGGCGGCGGCCCGAAGTCGGCCGCCGAGCTGAACGAGGAGCGCAAGGACTACTTCCGCTACCTCGACCAGCTCAGGAAGGACGTGCGGCGCACCGGGAACAAGCAGCTGGAGGCGTTGCTCTGGAGTCACCCGGAGCCGTCGGACCTGCCGTCGGTGACCGGGACGAGACGGATGTGGGAGCGCCGCCCGGCCGACCCGGATTTCGGGCACGTCCGGGTCGGGGTCGGCAGCCATCGGCTGGCAACCAAGCTGGGCAGGCCGGAGACCGGCCCGCTGGAGGATCTGGAGCCGGTCTCCACCGTGGCGCTGCGGCGCTTCGTGCGTACCCACTCGGTGGTGCACGAGCTGCCGACCGCGGTCTCGCTGCGCGCCTTCCCCGCCATCAACATCGGCGGCGACCCGGAGGAGTCGCGCACCCTGGTGCGCGCGATGCTGATGCAGTTCACCGCGTTCCACGGCCCGGACCACGTGGCCGTCGCCGTGGTCTGCGCCGATCCGGACGGCCCCACCTGGGCCTGGGCGAAATGGCTCCCGCACCTGCAGCATCCGGCGCAGCGCGACGGCATGGGCTCGGCCAGGATGATGTACGGCTCACTCGGCGAGCTGGAGACCGCGCTCGGCGACGAGCTGCTGGAACGCGGCCGCTTCATGCGCAATCCGCAGCCGGGGCAGAGCCGGCTGCACCTCGTCGTCGTCATCGACGACGGCTACGTGAGCGGCAGCGAACGCCTGGTCTCCGAGTCCGGCCTGGACGCCGTGACCGTGCTCGACCTGACCGCCCCGGAGAACGGCCTCGCCGTCCGCCGCGGCCTGCAACTCGTGGTGGCCGACGGCGCGGTGAGCGCGCGCAGCGCCGCGGGAACCGAGCGCTTCGCCACCGCCGACCGGGTGAGCACCGCCGAGGCGGTGGCCTTCGCCCGCGGCCTCGCCCGCTACCGGATCGCCACCGCGGCGCAGATCGTCAGCCTCGGCGACGAGACCCGCACCGACCCCGGGCTGATGTCGCTGCTCCGGATCCCGGACGCCGCGCAGATCGACCCGACCCGGGTGTGGCGCCCGCGCACCGCGCGCGAACGGCTGCGGGTGCCGATCGGCATCACCCCGGACGGCACCCCCGTGGAGATCGACATCAAGGAGTCGGCCGAGAACGGCATGGGCCCGCACGGCCTGTGCATCGGCGCCACCGGCTCCGGCAAGTCCGAATTCCTGCGCACGCTGGTGCTCTCCCTGGTGACCACGCACTCGCCCGACTACCTGAACCTGGTGCTCGTCGACTTCAAGGGCGGCGCCACCTTCCTCGGCCTCGACTCGCTGCCGCACGTGGCCGCGGTGATCACCAACCTCGAGGAAGAACTCTCGATGGTGGACCGGATGAAGGACGCGCTGGCGGGCGAGATGAACCGCCGCCAGGAGCTGCTGCGCTCCGCGGGCAACTTCGCCAACGTCACCGACTACGAGAAGGCGCGGGCCGCCGGTGCGCCGCTCGACCCGCTGCCCGCGCTCTTCGTCGTGGTCGACGAGTTCTCGGAGTTGCTCTCGCAGAAGCCGGATTTCGCGGATCTGTTCGTGATGATCGGCAGGCTCGGCCGCTCGCTGCACGTGCACCTGCTGCTCGCCTCGCAGCGGCTGGAGGAGAACAAGCTGCGCGGCCTCGACTCGCACCTCTCCTACCGGATCGGGCTGCGCACCTTCTCCGCCAACGAATCCCGCGCGGTCCTCGGCATCACCGACGCCTACCACCTGCCGTCGGTGCCCGGCTCCGGCTACCTGAAGAGCGACGCCGACGACCCGCTGCGCTTCAACGCCACGTACGTCTCCGGCCCGTACGTCTCGCCGAGCACCGGCCGCGAGGCGGCGGGCGGGGTGATCGGCGGGCAGTCGCCCGCGGTCTTCACCGCGGCTCCGGTGCCGATGCCGGAGCGGCCGGAACCCGTCGTCCGGCAGCGCACCGGGCTGCCGGAGCTGCCCCCGCCGCCCGGCGCGGCCGCCGCCACGGAGGAGGGGCTGCCGGACACCCTGCTCGGCGTCGTGGTCAAACGCCTCACCGGGCACGGCCGCCCGGCGCACGAGGTCTGGCTGCCGCCGCTGGACGAGTCGCCCACCGTCGACATGCTGCTGCCCGACCCGGACTGGCGCTCGCCGGTGAACCGGCACGGTCAGCTGTGGATGCCGATCGGCGTGATCGACAAGCCGTACGAGCAGCGCCGCGACGTGCTGACGGTGAACCTGGCGGGCGCGCTCGGCAACGTCGCGGTGGTCGGCGGCCCGCAGTCCGGCAAGTCCACCGCGGTCCGCACCCTGATCATGGCCGCCGCCGCCACCCACACCCCGGAGCAGGCGCAGTTCTACTGCCTCGACTTCGGCGGCGGCAGCCTCTCCGGCCTCTCCGGCATCCCGCACGTCGGCTCGGTGGCGGGCAGGCTGGACAGCGACCGGGTGCGCCGCACCATCGCCGAGCTGACCACGCTGCTGCGGCAGCGCGAGGAGCGCTTCGCCGAGCTCGGCATCGAGTCCATGGCCGAGTTCCGGCGGCGCAAGTTCGCCCAGCTGGAGGCGAGGCTGATCAACGGCACCGAAGCCGACGCGAGCGACCTGCTCGCCGCCGACCAGTTCGGCGACGTCTTCCTGGTGATCGACGGCTGGGCCGCCGTGCGCGAGGAGTTCGACACGCTGGAGCCGCAGATCAACGCCATCGCGGGCCAGGGGCTCTCGTTCGGCATCCACGTCATCCTCGCCGCCTCCCGCTGGGGCGAGATCCGGCCGGTGATCAAGGACCAGATCGGCACCAGGATCGAGCTGCGGCTCGGCGACCCGACCGACTCCGAGATGGGCAGGCGCACCGCCGCGCTGGTGCCGCAGGGCCGCCCCGGCCGCGGCCTCACCCCGGATCAGCTGCACATGCTGGTCGCGCTGCCCCGGCTGGACTCCGACTCCGACCCGGGCACCCTTCCCGACGGCGTCGCCGCGGCCAAGCAGCAGCTGGAGCAGCTGTGGGGCGCCCGCCGCGCGCCCGAGGTGCGGATGCTGCCGCTGCTGATCGAGCGCGCGGACGTGCTCGCCGTCGCCGCCGAGCACGGAATCCGGACCAGCCCCACCCGGGTCGTCGTCGGGATCGGCGAGAACGAGCTGGAGCCGCTGGTCCTCGACTTCGGCACCGAGCCGCACTTCATGGCGCTCGCCGACGTGGAGTCCGGCAAGACCACGCTGCTGCGCAACATCGTCATGGGCATCCTGGAGAACGCCACCCCGGACCAGGCCAAGGTGATCCTCATCGACTACCGGCGCACCATGCTCGGGGTGGTCGAAGGCGACCACCTGGCCGGCTACAGCACCTCGTCGCAGACCTCCGGGCAGATGATGAGCGGGCTGGCCAGGTACCTGGCCGAGCGCATCCCCGGCTCGGACATCACGCCGCAGCAGCTGCGCGAGCGCTCCTGGTGGTCCGGCCCGGAGATCTACGTGGTCGTCGACGACTACGACATGGTCGCCACCGGGGTGAACCCGCTGCTGCCGCTGATGGAGTACGTGCCGCAGGCCCGCGACATCGGGCTGCACCTGATCGTCGCCCGCCGGTCGGGCGGCGCCTCCAGGGCGCTCTTCGACAATGTCATGGGCGCGATGAAGAACATGTCGGTGGACGCGCTGCTGATGAGCGGCCCGCGCGAGGAGGGCAAGCTCTTCGGCGACGTCCGGCCGCAGAAGCTGCCGCCAGGGCGCGGCATGCTCATCTCCCGCTCGCGCGGACTGGAGATGGTGCAGATCGCGCACCTGCCACCGATCCAGTGAGCATCGCGTACCCACCGGTCTTCGCTGTAAAACCATCGGCCGACAAGGAATTTCGGCGGGCGGGCGCTGGATAACGCTTCGGAAACGGGCTCCGGTCGCGGGCGGGGCTTCGCTTGACAGGGACCTTCTGGCGTTTAGTGTAGTCAGGGTTCTGAACGCTCTGATCCGGTGTTGTGCGGCGATGACTGCGAGGCAACGTGGCAGGTTCGGATAGTTCTACGGTCTTGACGACCTTTCCCGGCGCGGCCCGAGGCGCCGATCCGGGGGATCGGGCCTCGGAAACGGGGCAGCTACCTTTTTCCGATCGGCTTCTCCGTGCGCTGCGCGGGCATCGGGTGGTGGGCGGACCGCTGCTCTGGTTCGCCCGCGATCTGGCGGTGCTGCACGAGCGGCGCATCGGCCCCGGCGGCCCGGAGACGTCGATCGCGCCCGCCGCGGTGCTCGAGATCGATCGCCGCAGAGGCGAACTGGTGATGGCGATCGACGACTGGGTGGCGCGCAGCGTGCCGGAGCACCGGCTCGGCGCCACCCTGCACACCGAGACCATCGGCGCGGTGATCGACCGCCTCGCCGAGTCCTCGGTGCGCGCGCACCGCGCCCTGATGACGCTCGACGCCGACGACGATCGGCTGCACAGCGCGTGGCACCACCTGGCCGAACTCGCCGACGGCTACGACGACCTGGTGCGCGACGTGCTCGAGGGCAGGCGTCGGCTACCGGAGTGGTGACCCCGCCGCGGCAGCTCAGCCGCGGAAGACGGCGAACTCGTCGGCCACCGTCGCCGCGAGTTCGACGTAGGCCCGCTTGGTGTTCTTGTGCAGCCGGTGCAGGTCGATCTCCGCGCCCTCGGAGAGATGCCCGTCGTAGGGGATGATGTGCACCGCGCGGCAGCGCGACAGGAAGTACTCGCGCAGGTGCTGCACCCCCACCGTCGGCGACCCCTCGCGCGGCAGGTTGATCACCACCACCGCATTGCGCACCAGGTGGTCGTGGCCGTGCAGGGAGAGCCAGTCCAGGGTGGCCGCCGCGCTGCGCGCGCCGTCGATGGCGGCCGAGGAGATCAGCACCAGCGAGTGCGCGGTGTCGAGCACGCCGGTCATGGCCGAGTGCATGAGCCCGGTGCCGCAGTCGGTCAGAATGATGTTGTAGAAGCGCTGCAGGATCCGCGCGACCGCGCGGTACTCCTCGTCGCTGAACGCCTCGGAGGCGGCCGGGTCGCGCTCGCTCGCCAGCACTTCCAGCCGCGAGGTGCCCTGCGAGGTGTGCCTGCGGACGTCCGAGTAGCGCTGGATCGCCGGGTCGAGCAGCAGGTCGCGCACGGTCGAGCGGGTCTGCAGCGGGACCCGCTGGGAGAGCGTGCCGAAATCCGGGTTGGCGTCCACCGCGATCACCCGGTCGCCGCGGATCGAGGCGAAGATCGAGCCGAGCCCCATGGTGGTGGTGGTCTTGCCGACGCCGCCCTTGAGCGAGAGCACGGCGATCCGGTAGTCGCCGCGGACCGGCTGCCTGATCCGCGCCACCAGTTCCTGAAGCCGGCGCTCCTCGGCCGACATGCCCGGGTTGATGGCGCCGCCGGAGACGTGGTGCACGGCCTTGCGCCAGCCGCTGCCCGGTGACTTCTTGGCGCGCCGCATGGGGACGTCGTCCAGGGAGGGGGGCGGGGTGGAGCCGTAGGTGTTCGGCGGCGTCGCGTTGAACTGCCTGCCCTGGTGGAACTGGTTCTGCCCCTGGCCGGGGCCGTATTGCTGCGGAACCTGATTCCCCGGTGACTGGTTCGGTCCGGGGCCGTACTGCGGCGGAACCTGGCTCGCGAGTGGCTGATTCGGCTCCGAGCGGTACTGCTGGGGCGGATCGCCGTACGGCGCAGCCTGATTCGCGCCGGGGCCGTAGGGGGAGGGCGCTTCGTTCGCCGGTGCGCTTCCGTAGGGGAAGGAAGCCGCGGGGCTCGGTGCACTCCCGTAGGGCGGGGGTGGCTCGCTGGTCGGCGCGGTGCCGTAGCGAGGCGGTGCCTCGTCCGCCGGTGCGCTGCCGTAGGGCGCGGGCGACTCGCTCGGTGCGGCTCCGTAGGGCGCGTCATTGGTGGGCGCGGTGCTGTAGGGCGGCGGCGGCGCGGGAACCGGTGCGGCGGTGCCGTTCCCGGTCGGCGGCGTCGGGTAGGCGGTGGGCGCGGCGTGCGGGGGAGCGGGTGGGTAGAGCGGCCCCGCCGCGGGCACGTCGAACTGCTGCGGTGCCACCGGCATGCTCGACGCCGAGCGGTAGGCGGACCCATCCGGCTCCGGCGCGGGCGGCTCCGGAGCGCTCTCCTGCTGCTCCACCTGCGGCGGACCGTACGCCCGGCCCGAACCGGTCGGCCCCTGCCACGGCGGCACGCTGCTCACGGTGGCCGGGGCGACGGGGGCGCGCGGCGGAAGCGCGTCCGGCGTGCCGATCTGCCCCCGCTCCAGCGGTTCGTCCCGGTCGGGCTCGGTTTCCGGCTCGGCGTCCCGGTGCAGCGCTGAGAGGCCCTCGCGGAAGCCGGCCAGATCGCGATGCGGTGCGGCCTCCTCCGGCTCCTCGTCCGCGGCGCCGGCCGGCGCGGGCAGCCGCTCCGGCGGAGGCGGCAGGTCGGGCCGCGCCCTGCGGCGCTCCCGGACGTTCGACGCCTCCCGCAGCCCGCCCGCGGCGCTCGCCCCCGCGCCGAGCGGCTGGAACGCGCTCGACGGGCGCGAAGGGTTCCGCGTCGGCAAGCTCGGGCGCGCGCTCTCCTCCGGCGCGGTGGCGCCGGTCCGCGGATCCCGCAGTGCCTCGTCCCCCGGTCCGGCTATGCCGAACTCGTGCCGCGCGAGCCCGCCCCCGCTATCCGCGAAATCGCTCTCGCGCCCGTCGAACCCGGGCACACCGTCGCTCGACCCGTCCAGAGGCGCGGACAGCTCCGGCGCCACCCCGCCCTGCTGCTGCGCGATCCCGAACTCACCACTCGGCGCGGACTCGACTCGCCCCTGCCCGAACCCGGGCGCACCGTCCCCCGGCGCTCCATGGCCGAATTCACCGTTGCCCGGGGCGAACTCACCCGGGGTTGCTCCGTGGCCGGGCCCACCGTTGCTCGGCGCGACCTCGCCCTGCCGTGTCCCGTATCCGGACTCACCGTTGCCCGATGCGAACTCGCCCTGAGGCGCTCCATGACCGGACTCACCGGTCTGCGGCGCGAACTCCCCTCGGGGCGCTCCGTGGCCGAACTCATTACCCCCCGGCGCGAAAAGCCCCGCACCCGAATCGTCGCGTAGAGCCGGCCCATGCCCCTCGACCGCCGCCGGCGCCTCGTCCCCCCGCCGCCACCCGCGCCGCCGCTTCTCCCGCCGCCCCGCCTCGGGCCGTTCCCCCTCGGGCGCACGACCGCGAAACCGGGACCGCCGCGGCGCCGCCCCCTCGTCCTCGGACGGAAGGTTCTGAACGGGCGCTTCGTACCCGACCTGCGTGACTTCGCTCTCCGAGAGCCACGGCGGCAGCATGGGGAGGCCGTCGTCGTTGCGGCTCACCTGTCCCCCTCGATGTGCTGGAGCATTTCGCTGGACTCGAGGTCAGTTTACGGGACCGGCCGGACCCGGCGCGGAAGGGGCGATTTTGCCTGATCGGCGGCCCCTCGGTAAGCTGGAGCAACGGTGCGCCTACAGGCATGCGTTCACCCGGGAACATTCGATCCGTTTTCGACGTTCGATTGTTCGCTGGTGTCCGGACGGTGCGGTGCGGGCGCCGGTAGCACCAGAACAGCAATCACACCAGGTTGAGCGTAACCGGGATCGCGGAGGACATGGCGAAAAAAGACGGGGCCATCGAGGTCGAGGGTCGGGTTGTCGAGCCGTTGCCGAATGCGATGTTCCGGATCGAGCTCGAGAACGGGCACAAGGTTCTCGCGCACATCAGCGGGAAGATGCGGCAGCACTACATCCGCATCCTGCCCGAGGATCGGGTGGTCGTCGAGCTTTCGCCCTACGACCTGTCCCGCGGCCGGATCGTTTACCGCTACAAGTGACGGGCTCGCCCCGCGAGCACGAAGGAAAGCTTCCCCAGCCGTCGGGCTGGGGAAAAGTTGTGTCCACACCCCGTGGGCCACAGTAAGAGATTGGACGGACGTGAAGGTTCAGCCGAGCGTCAAGAAGATCTGCGAGAAGTGCAAGGTGATCCGCCGGCACGGGCGGGTCATGGTGATCTGCGAGAACCTGCGGCACAAGCAGCGTCAGGGCTGACACCACCGAGCACCGATCGCTGATCGGGCTTGACCGAAGAAACTCCCAGCGCCAGCCACACGCTTGGGAACGGGTGGGTCGTGAGATCCACCCGGGCGTGTGCGCTCACCACCGGAACGGAGGCCGGTGCCCCAGACGAGGGGATGGACAGGGAGCAGACCTCCGCAACATTAAGGAACCTGCCAGATGGCACGTCTCATGGGCGTCGATCTCCCGCGCGAAAAGCGCATGGAGATCGCGCTGACCTACATTTTCGGCATCGGCCGTACCCGTTCCCACGAGATCCTCGCCGCCACCGGGGTCAGCCCCGACCTGCGGTCGAAGGATCTCAGCGACGACGACCTGACCCGGCTCCGCGATTACATCGAGGCGTCCGACCTCAAGGTCGAGGGCGACCTGCGCCGCGAGGTGCAGGCCGACATCCGCCGCAAGATCGAGATCGGCTGCTACCAGGGCATCCGGCATCGTCGCGGCCTGCCCGTGCGGGGCCAGCGCACCAAGACCAACGCGCGCACTCGCAAGGGTCCGAAGAAGACCGTCGCCGGTAAGAAGAAGTAAGGGAACCGATGCCTCCGAAGAGCCGGGCCTCGGGCCCGAAGAAGACCCAGAAGTCGCGTCGCAGGGAAAAGAAGAACGTCCCGCACGGCCACGCGCACATCAAGAGCACGTTCAACAACACGATCGTGTCGATCACCGACCCGGCAGGCAACGTCATCTCCTGGGCGTCGTCGGGCCACGTCGGGTTCAAGGGCTCGCGCAAGTCGACCCCGTTCGCCGCCCAGCTGGCCGCCGAGAACGCTGCCCGCAAGGCGCAGGAGAACGGCGTCAAGAAGGTCGACGTGTTCGTCAAGGGCCCGGGCTCGGGCCGCGAGACCGCGATCCGTTCGCTGCAGGCCGCGGGCCTGGAAGTGGGCACGATCTCCGATGTCACCCCGCAGCCGCACAACGGCTGCCGTCCGCCCAAGCGGCGTCGCGTCTAAGCGGGAAAGGAAGTAGAACGACATGGCCCGTTATACCGGACCCATCACCCGCAAGTCGCGTCGTCTGCGCGTCGACCTGGTCGGCGGCGACCAGGCCTTCGAGCGTCGCCCCTACCCGCCCGGCCAGCACGGCCGGGCGCGGATCAAGGAGAGCGAGTACCTGCTCCAGCTGCAGGAGAAGCAGAAGGCGCGCTTCTCCTACGGCGTCATGGAGAAGCAGTTCCGCCGCTACTACGAGGAGGCCAACCGGCAGAAGGGCAAGACGGGTGACAACCTGCTCCGCCTGCTGGAGACCCGCCTCGACAACGTCGTCTACCGCGCCGGCCTGGCCCGGACCCGGCGGCAGGCCCGTCAGCTCGTGAGCCACGGCCACTTCCTGGTCAACGGCGTCAAGGTCGACGTGCCGAGCTACCGCGTCAGCCAGTACGACATCGTCGACGTCAAGGAGAAGTCGCTGCCGACGCTGCCCTTCCAGGTGGCGCGCGAGACCGTCGGCGACCGGCCCGTCCCGGGCTGGCTGCAGGTGCTGCCGGGCCGGCTGCGGATCCTGATCCACCAGGAGCCGGAGCGCGCCCAGATCGATGTGCCGCTGCAGGAACAGCTGATCGTCGAGTACTACTCGAAGTAATCAGCGCTGCTGGTGCGTGGCCGCCGTCCGCGGCGGCCGCGCGCAACACCCCCACCACGAGGCGTCAAATAGCGGGCGCCCACACAGGAGGATGATCCCATGCTGATTTCCCAGCGTCCGACGCTGACCGAAGAGGTCGTCGCGGAGAACCGCTCGAAGTTCACCATCGAACCGCTCGAGCCGGGCTTCGGCTACACCCTCGGCAATTCGCTGCGCCGCACCCTGCTGTCCTCGATCCCGGGGGCCGCGGTCACGAGCATCCGCATCGACGGCGTGCTCCACGAGTTCACCACCGTGCCGGGGGTGAAGGAGGATGTCACCGACATCATCCTGAACCTCAAGGGCCTGGTCGTGTCCTCGGAGGAGGACGAGCCGGTGACGATGTACGTGCGCAAGCAGGGCCCGGGCACCGTCACCGCCGGTGACATCGTGCCCCCGGCCGGCGTCGTCGTACACAACCCGGACATGCACATCGCCACCCTGAACGACAAGGGCAAGCTCGAGATCGAGCTGGTCGTCGAGCGGGGCCGCGGCTACGTGCCCGCCGTGCAGAACAAGGCGTCCGGTGCGGAGATCGGCCGGATCCCGGTCGATTCGATCTACTCGCCGGTGCTCAAGGTGACCTACAAGGTCGAGGCCACCCGCGTCGAGCAGCGCACCGACTTCGACCGGCTGGTGCTCGACGTGGAGACCAAGAACTCCATCACCGCGCGGGACGCGCTCGCCTCGGCGGGCAAGACCCTGGTCGAGCTCTTCGGCCTGGCCCGCGAGCTGAACGTGGAGGCCGAGGGCATCGAGATCGGCCCTTCGCCGGCCGAGGCGGATCACATCGCCTCGTTCGGGCTGCCGATCGAGGATCTGGACCTCACCGTCCGCTCCTACAACTGCCTCAAGCGTGAGGGTGTGCACACGGTGGGCGAGCTCGTCGCCCGCACCGAGTCGGATCTGCTCGACATCCGCAACTTCGGCCAGAAGTCCATCGACGAGGTCAAGGTCAAGCTGCACGCGCTCGGCCTCTCGCTGAAGGACAGCCCGGCCTCGTTCGACCCGTCCTCCGTGGTCGGGTACGACGCGAACACCGGGACCTGGAGCGACAGCGGCACGTTCAGCGACACCGACGGCGGCGAGCAGGACTACGCCGAGACCGAACAGCTCTAGGTCCGCCGGGGGAGGCATCCCCCGGCCGCGGCCTCTCATAAGGAGACAGTGAAATGCCCAAGCCCAAGAAGGGTGCTCGCTTCGGCGGGTCGGCGTCGCACCAGAAGGCGATCTTCGCCAATCTGGCCACGGCGCTCTTCGAGCACGGTCGGATCACGACCACCGAGTCCAAGGCCAAGGCGCTGCGCCCGCACGCCGAGAAGCTGATCACCAAGGCGAAGGGCGGCACCCTCGCCGACCGGCGCGAGGTGCTCAAGGTGATCCGGAACAAGACCGTCGTGCACGAGCTGTTCGCCACGATCGGCCCGTCGTTCGAGGGTCGGGATGGCGGCTACACCCGCATCATCAAGACGCTGCCGCGCAAGGGCGACAATGCCCCGATGGCCGTGATCGAGCTGGTCCGGGAGCAGACCGTGTCCAACGAGGCCGATCGCGCCCGGCGCGTGGCGGCCTCGAAGAAGGCCGAGCCGGTCGCCGAGGCGCCCGCCGCCGAGGAGACCGAGGCCGAGGTCGCCGAGGAGACCGAGGCCGAGGCTGCTGCCGAGGACAAGAAGGAATCCTGAGCTGATTCCGGATTCCGGCGACGAGCCCGTTACCCGCGAGGGTGGCGGGCTCGTTCGCGTGCGGCTCGACATCTCCTATGACGGGACGGATTTCACCGGGTGGGCGCGGCAGCCGGGGTTGCGGACCGTGCAGGGGGTGCTGGAGGAGTCGCTGAGCAAGGTCTTTCGGGAGACCGTTCAGTTGACCGTCGCCGGGCGTACCGACGCCGGGGTGCATGCCGAGGGGCAGGTGGCGCACTTCGACACGTCGGGGGAGTTCGACGGGGGGAAGCTGGTGCACCGGCTGGCGCGGTTCCTGCCGAAGGATGTGCGGGTCACCGGTGCCCGGCTCGCGCCCGCGGAGTTCGACGCCCGGTTCTCCGCAGTGCGGCGGCACTACGTGTACCGGCTGACCACCGCGCCGTACGGTGCCGATCCGCTCGCCGCGCGCGGGGTGGTGCCCACCAAGGGCGCCGTCGATCTGGAGGCCATGCGCGCTGCCTCGCAGAAGTTGCTCGGGTTGCACGATTTCGCGGCCTTCTGCCGGCGGCGCGAGGGGGCGACCACGGTGCGCGAGTTGCAGCGCTACGACTGGGAGCAGTCCGGATACGCGCTCACCGCGTACGTCAGCGCCGACGCCTTCTGCTGGTCCATGGTGCGCAGCCTGGTGGGTGCGGTGCTCGCGGTGGGGGAGGGGCGGCGCACGCCCGAGTGGGTCGGGAGCCTGCTCGACCAGCGCGAACGCTCCAGCTCGGTCACCGTCGCCCCCGCGCACGGGTTGAGTCTGGTCGCCGTCGACTACCCCGCCGATTCCGACCTGGCCGCGCGGAATGCCCAGACCCGCGAGATGCGCACCGTGCCCCCCGCCTCCTGCTGCGGCGGCTGATCCGCACGCGGCGTATCTCGCATCGCCTCCGGCGGCTCGACTGATTTCTGCGCCGAGTTCGCGGTCCGACCCCGCCGGGCCGAGCTGCAAATGGCGTCCGTCCGGCTCAGGAGCGGACGAGGCGGGCGATGGCCTCCGTGGCCTCCTTGATCTTCGCCTCCGCCTCGGGCCCACCGGCGACGGCGGCGTCGACCACGCAGTGGCTGATGTGGTCCTCCAGCAGGCCGACCGCGACCGCCTGCAGTGCCTTCGTCATGGCCGAGACCTGGGTGAGGATGTCGATGCAGTACTTCTCCTCCTCGACCATGCGCTGCAACCCGCGCGCCTGCCCCTCGATGCGGCGCAGCCGCTTGAGGTAGTCGTCCTTCGCGGTGATGTAGCCGTGCCCGGCGTGGTCGTGCTCGTGGCTGGGGTCGGTCACCGGCCCTCCTCATCTGTTTCGATACCCCCCAAGGGTACAGCAGTCAGGGCCGCTCGGTGGCCCGGTTCGCCACCGCGAGACCGGCCACCACCAGCACCGATCCCACCAGCTGCAGCGGCGTCACCGCCTCGCCGAGCAGCAGCCAGGAGAGCCCGACCGCGAAGAGCACCTCGCTCAGCAGCACCAGCGACATGAGCGTGGAGCCGAGCCGGGCGGCGCCGGCGACCCCGCACAGGTAGGCGAGCACCGTGCTCACCAGCACCAGCAGGGTGAGCGCGAGCGGCACCGGCAGCTCGCGGTGGTCCATGAGCGCGGTGCCGCCCCCGACGCCCAGCGGCAGTGCGCCGATCCCGGCCAGCAGCCAGGTGGTCAGCGCCGCCACGGAGAGCCCGGAGCCGAGCAGCGCGACCGGGCTCAGCCGGGCCGAGCTGCGCTCGGAGAGCAGGAAGAAGACCGCGTTGCCGATCATGGAGAGCCCGGCCCAGGCCAGCCCGGCCGGGTCCGGGCTCGCCGCCTCGAACACCTGGACCACCAGCGCCGCACCGGCCAGCGTCACCGCCGCGCCGAGCAGCGTTCCGGTGCTCGGCCGCCTGCGCCCGACCACCCAGTGCCAGGCGATCACCACCACCGGCGCCAGGAACTGGATCATGAGCGTCACCGCCACCTGCAGCGTCGCCAGCGAGAGAAAGAACGACGCCTGCACCCCGGCCACCCCGACGACGCCGAACGGCACGACGGTGCACAGCTCCGCGCGGCCCGCCCACAGCCCCCGCGGATCGGCGAAGACCGCGAGCAGCAGCATGACCGCCGCCGCCCCGGTGAGCCGCACCGCGAGCACCGCCCCCGCCGACCAGCCCGCCCCGAGCACCGCCTTCACCAGCGGCCCGGACGCCGCGAAGGCCAGCCCGGAGGCCACCGTCAACCACACGCCGAGCGCCGCCCGCGACATCACACCGCCCATCCTGCCGCGCCCCGCGCTCGCCGGATCGGTAGGGATGTGATGTGCCGATCCGCCCCTCGGTTGCCCGCGCATGCTCGGGCCCCGGCCGGGAAGTCCGCCCTCAGCGACAACACCCCGGCTGCCCATCGCGGGCGCGGCCCCCGGAGAATCGAGCCATGACTTCGGACCGCAGGCCGGCCCTCGCCGTTATCGGTGGCAGTGGGTTCTACGACTTCTTCGACGGCGCCGCCGAGGAGCACGAGGTGCAGACGCCGTACGGCGCCCCGAGCGCGCCGATCGCGGTCGGCGAGGTGGCGGGCAGGCCGGTCGCCTTCCTGCCGCGGCACGGGAAGAAGCACGAGTTCGCGCCGCACACCCTGCCGTACCGGGCCAATCTGTGGGCGCTGCGCGCGCTCGGCGTGCGCCGGATCTTCGCCCCGTGCGCGGTGGGCAGCCTGCGCGCCGACTGGGGGCCGGGCACCGTCGCGGTGCCGGACCAGCTGGTGGATCGCACCTCGGGCCGCGAGCAGACCTACTTCGACGGCGGCGGCGTGCACGTCTCCTTCGCCGACCCGTACTGCGACGAGCTGCGCGCGGCCGTGGCGAAGTCCGAGTTCGAGGCGCTGCCGCTGAAATCCGGCGGCACCATGGTGGTGGTGCAGGGCACCCGCTTCTCCACCCGCGCCGAGAGCCGCTGGTTCGCCGCGCAGGGCTGGGACCTGGTCAACATGACCGGCTACCCGGAATCGGTGCTCGCCCGCGAACTGGAGATGTGCTACGCCGCCGTGGCGCTGGTGACCGACCTGGACGCCGGGCTGGAGGAGGGCGACGGCGTGCACGCGATCGACGTCTTCGCCGAATTCGAGCGCAACCTGGTGCCGTTCAAGGAGCTGGTCCGGCGCGCGGTGGCGGTCACCGACGGCACCGAGACCTGCCCGCGCTGCCGGGTGCACGACGGCGTCCGGCTCCCCTTCGAGCTGCCGTGACCGGCGCGCCGCCGCTGCGGCTGGAGGTGATCGTCGGCAGCGTGCGCGCGGGCCGCTTCGCGCCGACCGTGGCGGAGTGGTTCCTGCGGACGGCCGGGGCCGATCCCCGCTTCGACACCGGCGCGATCGACCTCGCGGAGTTCCCGCTGCCGCTCGACCTCGCCGAGAACGACGCGGTGCGCGCCTTCCGGCGCAGGCTGGCCGCGGCCGACGCCTTTGTGTTCGTCACCTCCGAGTACAACCACGGCTACCCGGCCGCTCTGAAGACCGCCATCGACTCGGCCAAGCACGAGTGGCGTGGCAAGCCGGTCGGCTTCGTCTCCTACGGCGGCGTCTCGGGCGGGTTGCGCGCGGTCGAGCAGCTGCGGCAGGTGGTGGCGGAGCTGCACATGGTGTCGGTGCGGGAGTCGGTGAGCCTCCACCGGGCCAAGCGGCAGTTCGACGCCGCGGGCGAGACCGCCGACGGCGCGGCCATCGACGGCGCGGCCCGCATGCTGGCGCAACTGGCCTGGTGGGGTGTTGCCCTGCGCGCCGCGCGGGATGCCGGCCCGTACCCGGGCTGAGCGCTACTGGTTTGCCAGGGCGCGGCGGCCGCGCGGCTGCCCGATGTAGGTCGACTCGCGCGGGATGGAGACCAGCGTCAGGTGCGCCTGCGCGGTGCCGGTCCGCAGGATGACGTGGTTGCCGATGGCGCCGGGCTGGTGCAGCGAGAGGTCCGGCCTGGTGGCGGGCCAGGCCGACGGGTCGCCGGTGACGTAGATGGTGGTGACGCCGGCGTGCGGCGGCGGCGCGAGCACGCCGTCCACCACCGCGGCGGTGAAATCGGCGTCCGACTGGTGCGTCTCGACCGCGATGCCGAGCCGCTCCGGGTTGCCGATCGTGGTCACCAGGTTCTCCCAGGCGTGCGGGCGATCGGTGCGGATCAGGATGCGCTCGCCGACCGCCAGCGCCCGGAACACCAGCTGCTGCGCCAGGTACAGCTCCCCGGCCAGGTAGACGGTGGAGATGCCGCTGCCGATGAGCCGCATGGCGACGCCGTTGCCCTCCTCGTCCGAGCCGATCAGCTGCCCGCAGCCGGCGGAAGGCAGGTGCAGCGCGCCGAGCACCTCGATCGGGTACTCGGCCATCGGCACCGTCTCGTCCACCCCGGGCACGGCCAGCGGCAGGTGCGCGAGCAGCGCGTCCCGGTGCCTGCCGTTCATCGAGACCATGCCGGAGAGCTTGGGCTTCTCCGGCAGCTCGCGGGCCGAGAGCCGCCAGGCCGCGCCGATGCTCACCGACTCGGCATTGCTGCCGGGCCGCAGCCGGACCGCGACCGTGGTCCCGCGCGACGGCGCCACCCAGAGCTGGGCGAGCAGGTCGGAGCCGAGCCGCCGCGGGTCGACCGCGGTGCCGATGTTCACCGCATTGCCGATCTCGGCGTAGCGCCAGCGGTGGGTCAGCTCGCGCGGGTCGTAGCCGCCGGTCACCTGGACCACGGCGGCGCGGATCTCGGAGGCGGTGAGGATGCGGGCCGCGCAGTCGGCGTCCTCCAGCGCGCGCACGATGCGCTGGGTCGCGATGGTGACGGCGCGCGCCGCGCCGCCGTTGCCGCCGCCGCGCCGCTCGGCGGCGCCGGGACAGCGCACCGCGTCGAAGGCGATGGCCAGCCAGACCGCCCGGTGCGCGGTCGCGGGCAGCGGGCCGAGCAGCGATTCGTAGATGGCGCCCGCCGGGGTGCCGGAGCGGCTGCGGTGCCCGTGGCTGATGATGTCGATCCCGCTGAGCAGGATGTCGTGCTGGTTCAGGCACTGCGCCAGCTCGGGCAGCGGCAGCAGGTGCGAGGCGTGCACGGTGGTGCGGGCGATCCGGGTCAGCCCGCCGAGCGGGGGCAGCACCTCGACCACCGTCACCACCCGGCTGCCGTCCCAGTACAGCCCGTGCGAGCGGCCGTCCGGGCCGCGGAAATCCACGGTGTCGCCGAGCTCGTAGCCGCGCCGGGTGACGTACCCCCACGCGGTCGAGATCCAGTCCAGCACGGTGTGTTTGGCGACGGGGAGGAGCGGGAGCACGGCGGCGGCGATGACGATGCCGAGCGCGGGCAGCCCCCCGAGTCCGATGGTCAGCGCGATCAGCCCGGCCCCCAGCCCGATGATCTGCGCGACCAGCAGATTCTGCAGTGATATCCGTCCGAGCAACGGGCGTGGGCCCGCGCCGACAGGTTCGGCCATCGTCGTCCCCCATGCAACACCGGTGTCGGCCTGTTTCCGCTGGCCGAACTGAAAAGCAGTCTCCGCGAACTGTACTGTGTTGCGCGGGTAGGAGCACCGTTCGGGGGAGGAACCATGCCATCGAAGCCAACCACCCGCTGGCAGGTGAGCGGGTACCGCTTCCTGGTCCGGCGGATGGAGCACGCGCTGGTCCGGCGCGATGTCCGCATGCTGCACGATCCGATGAAATCGCAGTCCCGCGCGTACGCCGTCGGGCTGGTGCTCGCACTGGTGGTGCTGGCCGGTTGCGGGGTGCTCGCGCTGCTGCGGCCGCAGGACAAGATCGGCAGCAACACCATCCTGATCGGCAAGGAGTCCGGCGGGGTCTACGTGGTCATCGGCGACACCGTGCACCCGGCGCTGAACCTGGCCTCGGCGCGGCTGGCCGCGGGGGAGGCGGCCAAGCCGGCCATCGTCAAGGAGTCCGAGCTCGGCAAGAAGCCGCGCGGGCAGCTCATCGGGATTCCCGGCGCGCCCGCGGCGCTGCTCTACGACAAGAAGGGCGCCGGGCGCGCCTGGACCGTCTGCGATCAGCTCCGGATGGACGGCGGGAGCGATCTGAGCACGTCGGTGCTGGTCGGCGAGCCGGATACCGGGGCGAAGGCGGATGCGCTGCCCGGTGAGCGGGCGCTGCTGGTGCAGGGGCGGGACTCGGCGTACCTGATCTACGACGGGAAGCGGGCGCGGGTCGACATGACCTCGCGGGCGGTTACCGACGCGCTCGGGATCACCGGGGCGACGCCGCGGCCGGTCAGCGACGGGCTGCTGAATGCCGTGCCCGAGGTGCTGCCGCTGGTGGTGCCCCAGATCGATCGTGTCGGCGAGGCTCCCGGTTATCCGGTGGACGGCCATCGGATCGGCGATGTGGTGCAGCTGTCCACGACCGAGGCGCACTACGTGGTGCTGGGCGACGGGTTGCAGGGGATCTCGCCGCTCACGGCAGACATCATCCGGAACTCGATTCCGGGTTCCGGCGCCGCCGCGACGATCCCGCAGAGCATGCGCAGCGATGCGAAGGTGTCCACCGCGCTCCGGGTCGACGACTACCCGCAGAGCGCCCCGGCCCTGGTCCAGCCGAAGGACCGCCCGGTCAGCTGCCTCACCTGGCGCCCCATCGCCGCCGCCGCGGGCAATGAGGACGGCGCGCGCCGCGCCGAACTCGAGGTGCTCACCGGCGTCGACCTCCCGCTGCCCGACGACGCCCGCACCGTCCCGCTGGCCCAGGCCGACGGCTCCGGCCCGAATGCCGACGCCGTCTACCTGAAGCCGAGCACCGGCGCCTACGTGCAGAGCACCGGCATCGAGCCGGACAGCAGCCGCCGGGACAGCCTGTTCTACGTCGGCGACACCGGGGTCAGGTACGGCATCAAGAACGCGGAGGCGGCCAAGGCGCTCGGCTTCGAGAACGTCCCCGCCGAGCCCGCCCCCTGGCCCATCGTCGGGCTGCTCGCCGCGGGCCCGAGCCTCGGCCGCGAGGAGGCGATGGTCGCCCACGACGGCGTCGCCCCCGACCCGTCGCCCGCCGCCAAACCGGTGGCGACCGAGCGCTGACGTTCGCCGGGCAGCTGGGTGCCGGGTTGACCCCGTGTCCGCCCGGCGGCGGGTCCGTCCGGCTCCGAGCCAGGCGTCAGCCGGTCGGGCGGGGATCCGCCGTGGCGGGCTGGCTGTTCGCCTCAGGAGCACCGCGCAGCTCGGCGACCTCGGCGCGCAGCGCCCTGACCTCGTCGAGCAGCGTGCCGAGCTGCCGCTCGGCCTCATCCGTACTCGCCTCGACCGCCTTGAGCTGGTCGAAGACCCAGCTCGTCGTGGTGCCGATGGCGAAGCCGATCAACCCGATGCCGAAGGTCATGAGGAGCAGCGCGACGAGCCTGCCCTCGGGCGTCACCGGGTAGTAGTCGCCGTAGCCGACCGTCGTCACCGTGACCGATGCCCACCACAGCGCGTCCCCGTAGTTCTGGATCTTGGCCTCCGGCGCGCCGTACTCGGCGTCGAAGAAGGCCAGGCTGCACAGCAGGATCACCAGCACCGAGCTGGTCCCGACGTAGATGGAGAGCCGGAAGCGGGTCAGCCGCGTCCGGTTCAGCGTGCCGAGCATGAGCAGCGCCGCGCGCACCAGCCGCAGCGGGCGGAACGGCGGCACCAGCACGATCAGCAGCTCCAGCGGGTGCGTGCGCAGGAAGCGCCAGCGGTCGCGGGAGAGCGCGATGCGGACGAGGAAGTCGCCGGCGAAGGCGGCCCAGATCACCAGGTCGACCCGGGCCAGCCAGGTGTCCAGGTGCGGCGAGGCGCCGGTGTCGAGCACGTACCAGGCGTAGACGCCGAGGAAGAGCACGGCGAGCAGCAGCATCGGCACATTGGTCGCGCGCTCCCATGCCTCCCGGCGGCTCGGTACCGCGGTCACGCTCGTCATGGCTGCACCCGGTTCGATCGGACGTGGTCACCGTAGGTTTCGCGGCGCCGAGCGCCGACGCTACACCGTACGGACCGGTCGCACCCGGTGGTTCAGGTCGCGTCCTCGTGCACGCCGAAGCGGCGGCGGAGCGGGAAGGAGGCAAGGTAGCCGAGCACCCCCGCGCCGACGATCACGGCGGTGCCGATCAGCGCGACATTGCGCGCGGTGTCGTCCGGCTCCGCCGCGGGCGCGGGCACCGCGAGCTGGATGCTCACCGCCGCGCTCGGCACCTTGGCCGGGAGCGCGGAGGGCACCTCGTTGGTGAGCGCCGCGACCGGGTCGACGGCGCCGTACCCGACGTACGGATTCCACCCCTCGGCCGGGGCGTGCGCGGTGGCCTGGATCCGCCGGATGACCTCGGCGCTGCTCAGCTCGGGGAAGCGGGCGCGCACCAGCGCGGCCACCCCGGAGACGTACGGCGCGGCGAAGCTGGTGCCGCTGTACGCGGTGTACTGCCCCTGGTTGGTGTACTTGCCGTTGGAGGTGCCGCCGGCGCGGGCGTCCAGCGAGACCACGTTCTCGCCGGGCGCCGCCACCCCGACCCACGGGCCGGGCACGGTGAACGCCGACGGCGCGCCGGTGGCGTCGATCGAGCCGACCGAGAGCACGTACTGGTCGAACCAGGCGGGCGCGACGAAGGAGGTGACCCGGGTCCACGGGTCGGCGCCGGGGTTGAGCGGGTCCAGCCCGGGGTTGCTCGACTTGCAGGCGTCGGTATTGCCCGCCGAGGTGACGATCACGACGTCGCGCTCCAGCGCGGCGTAGCGCACGGCGGCGCCGAGCGCGGCGAACTCGCGGCTCTCCGGCTTCTCGGTGGGGCAGGCCACCAGCGAGATATTGATGACGGTGGCGCCCGCGTCGGCGGCCCTGCGCACCGCCGAGGCCAGGGCGGAGACCTTGCCGTAGCCGTCCGGCATGTCGTCCGGGCCCTTGTTCCGGCCCGCGCCCTCCTCCTGGTAGAGCGCGCTGGTCTGCCTGATGCTGAGCAGCTGGGCCTCCGGCGCCACCCCCGAGAAGCCCTGGCCCGGCAGCCTGCTGGCGCCGATGATGCCGGCGACGACGGTGCCGTGCGCGTCGCAGTCCTCGCTGCCGTTGCCGCCCGCGGCGACGAAATCGCCGAGCGGGGTCAGGTTGGGCAGCCGCGGGTGTGCGGAGACGCCGGTGTCGATCACCGCGACCACCTGGCCCGCGCCGCGCGAGAACTGCCAGGCCCGGTCCAGGTCGAGCGCGCGCTGGGTGGGCGGCACCGTCGGGCCGTCCCCGCCCTGCTGGGTGCTGTAGCAGGCGGCGTTCGCCGGGCGCTCGGTCTTGCCCGGCGGTGCGGCCGGGTCTCCGGCGGGCAGTGCCCCCGGGTCCACGATCGGCGGCCGGTTGTCGGCCAGCGCCGGTCCGGCGGAGAGCCCGGCGGCGACCCCGAGAACCGCCACCAACGCCGCGAGGCGCCGCACTCCGTTCACAGCCCGCGGACGAGGGCGTAGAGCTCCGCCACCCAGAAGACCAGCGGCAGCACCGCGGCCACGAAGGCGTACTCCAGCAACTCCACCGCGCGCCGCATGGGCGGCGTCGCCGTCTGGTTCGGCACCACCATGCCCAGCACCAGCGCCGCGACCAGCAGCAGCATGGCCGCCCCGAAGACGACCAGCGGCTGCTCCATCTCGATCGCCATCCCGGCCAGCATGGCCAGCGCGATCCCGGCACCGCCCGCGATCAGCACCACCGCCTGCTCGGCCCCGGCGTAGGTGCGGCTGCGGAAGGCCAGCACCACCGCGCAGACCAGCGCGAGCGCGATCCCCTGCCAGTACGGCGTCTCCGCCTCCGGATCGGCCGCCGCCAGCGCCCCCGCCACCGTGACCAGCGTGGTCGCGGTGACCAGCCCGGCCAGGTACATCCTGGCCCGCTCCGACTTGGCGCGCAGCACCTCCATGGTCGGCAGCGCGCGGTGATCGTCCGGGTCGTCCTCGGTGGGGTCGATCGGGGTGCCGGGCGACGGCACCGGCGGCAGCGGCAGCTTGGCGAGCAGCATGGAGACCCGCGGCGCCAGCGAGAGCCCGCCGAGCGCGGCCGCGGCGAGCACCGCCCCGATGGCCCGCACCGGATGCTCGGTGAGCAGCCCCACCATCGCGGCGGGCGCGGTGAACACCGCCAGCGTCGCCGCCCCGATGAACAGCCCGAGCCCGACCCCGGTGACCCGCCAGGCCAGCACCGCGGTGGCCCCGAGCAGCACCGAGCCGAGCAGCACGTGCGCCCAGCCGTAGTGGTCGGGCACGTAGAGCATCCCCGCGCTGAACGCGGGCGGCAGCGCACAGCCCGCGATGACCAGCGCGGCCGCGGTGTCGCCGTACATCCGGCTCAGCACCATGCCCGCCACCACCAGCACGACCGCCACCACCAGCGCGATCGAGCCGCTCACCCAGACCGGCATGGCGTCCGGCGCGAGCAGCAGCCCGAGGCAGCCGACCAGCATGGTCAGCGCCGCGAGCACCGAGCCGGTGAGCCGGGCGGTGCGCGGGGTCCAGCCGCGGAAGTGGTTCGCGTCGGCGATCGCGACGTTGTACATGATGTCGTCGAAGAGCGGGGTCGGCGCGGTCTGCGAGGCGCTCTCCAGCATGAGCAGCTCGCCGTCGCGCACCCCGTGCTCGCCCAGGCTCAGCGAGTTGGAGAAGGGCGGGTGGCCGATCCGGGCCAGCACCCACTCGGCGGGCTCGAAGCGCTCGCCCTCGTTGTCGAATTCATTGCTGCGGCTGTGCTGTGCGACCATGTCGACCACGCTCGGGATGACAAGCGCCACCGGGACATCGACGGGAATCGCCATGTCGACCTGGGTGTGCTTGGCCAGGATGGTGACCCGCGCGAGGTCGGGCGCGCGCACGATGCCGCGCGAGGAGTCCTCGTCGATGTGTCCGAGCCGCGCGTGCGTCACGCTGTCCCCCAACTTCTTATCCACAGGTGTTTCCGCAGGCCACACGCTGGGGAAGGCCCCCGGGCAGCAGCTTGCGAACCCACCCTCCGCCCAGCAGAATGCTGAGCGAACTGTACGACATGTCAGCCGTGGCCTCCAGACGAGGCTCTGCCGCGGCGGGCGAAGATGGGGGACGCAGTCGATGAGCACGGTCAGGTTCCAGCGGCGTGCCCGCCGCGAGATGCCACGAACTCCCGGCGGCGAGGTCACGCTGCAGCCGCCGCCCGAGATCCCCCGCGTCACACCGGGAAACCTGCTGCTCAAGCTGATGCCGGTGGTCATGGTGATCGGCATGGTCGGCATGATGGCGCTGCTCTTCACGCAGGGCGGCGGCATCGCCTCGAACCCCATGAGCCTGATGTTCCCGCTCATGATGCTGCTCTCGATGGCGGGCATGTTCGCCGGCCAGGGGGGTGGCAAGGGCCAGAAGGCGGCCGAGGCGAACGAGGACCGCAAGGACTACCTGCGCTACCTCGACCAGGTGCGCCGGGACGTCAACGACACCGCGGCGCAGCAGCGCGCCGCCGTGGAGTGGAGCCACCCGGAGCCCGAGCTGGTCTGGATGCTGGCAGGCACCAGCCGCATGTGGGAGCGGCGCGCGGGGGACAAGGACTTCTGCCACGCCAGGATCGGGCTCGGCGGGCAGCGGCTGGCCACCCGGCTGGTCGCGCCGGAGACCGGCCCGGTGGAGGAGCTGGAGCCGATCGCTGCGGTCTCGCTGCGCCGCTTCGTCCGGGCCCACTCCACCGTGCCCGACCTGCCCACCGCCATCGCGGTCAAGGGCTTCGCCACTATCGCCCTGGACGGCGACCGCGCCGAGGCCAGGGACATGACCCGCGCGATGCTGGTGCAGCTGGCCATGTTCCAGGCCCCCGACCAGGTACTCGTCGCCATCGTCGCGGGCCCGGACACCGCGCGCGAGTGGGAGTGGACCAAGTGGCTCCCGCACACCCAGCACCCGGACGCGCAGGACGGCATCGGCACCCAGCGCATGTTCTTCGGCTCCATCCGGGAGGCCACCGCCGGGCTGCAGCCGCTGCTCGCGAACCGGGTGCGCTACTCGCGCAACCAGCCGGCCAACCCGAACATGGTGCACATCGTGCTGGTGGTGGACGGCGGGCTGCTGGAGGCCGAGGAGGAGCAGCTGCGCGAATCCGGGTACGAGGGCGTCACGCTCATCGACCTGTGCGGTTACGCGCCGCGGCTCGCGGTCTCCCGCGGCATCAAGATGATCGTGGAGAACGGCGAGTGCACCGGCCGCGGCGCCACCGGCAACCAGGAGCGCTTCGCCCTGATCGACCGGATCAGCGTGCAGCAGGCGCAGCAGGTCGCGCGCAGGCTGGCGCCGTACCGGGCCGCCACTCAGCGCAGCAGCGATGTGGAGGTGGACGACACCGAGGCCATCTCCAGCTGGTCGCAGCTCATGAGCCTCGGCGATCTCGGCGCCTTCAACCCCGAGCAGGCGTGGCGCCCGCGCTACGGCCGGGAGCGGCTGCGGGTGCCCTTCGGCATCGGCGCCGACGGGCTGCCGGTGGAGCTGGACATCAAGGAGGCCGCGGAGAACGGCATGGGCCCGCACGGCCTCTGCATCGGCGCCACCGGCTCCGGCAAGTCCGAGTTCCTGCGCACCCTGGTGCTCTCCCTGCTCGCTACGCACTCCCCGGACCAGCTGAACCTGGTGCTGGTCGACTTCAAGGGCGGCGCCACCTTCCTCGGGCTGGACGGCGTGCCGCACGTCGCGGCGGTCATCACCAACCTCGAGGAGGAGGCCGACCTCGTCGACCGCATGAAGGACGCGCTGGCCGGTGAGATGAACCGCCGCCAGGAGGTGCTGCGCGCCGCGGGCAACTTCGTCAATGTCTCCGAGTACGAGAAGGCCAGGGCCGCGGGTGCCGACCTGGACCCGCTGCCCGCGCTCTTCGTCGTCCTCGACGAGTTCTCCGAGCTGCTCACCCAGCACCCGGACTTCGCCGAGCTCTTCGTCATGATCGGCCGGCTCGGCCGCTCGCTGCACGTGCACCTGCTGCTCGCCTCGCAGCGGCTGGAGGAGGGCAAGCTCAAGGGGCTGGAGAGCCACCTCTCCTACCGCATCGGGCTGAAGACCTTCTCCGCCAACGAGTCCCGCCAGGTGCTCGGCGTCCCGGACGCCTACAACCTGCCGAACAACCCCGGCGGCGGCTACCTCAAGGCCGACTCCGGCGAGATCCAGCGCTTCCAGGCCAGCTACGTCTCCGGCCCGTACGTCGGCGGCGGCCCGCAGCGCGAGGTCACCCAGGCGGGGGTCGCGGGCGGCGATATCGACGTCACCGCGCGGCAGTTCACCGCCGCGCACGTCGACTTCCGCCCGGTGGACCGGATTCCGCTGCCGGTGCGGGTGAACGCCGATCCGGAGCCCGGCGAGGAGGGCGAGCGCCTCTCCGACCTGGAGATGCTGGTCTCCCGGATCAGCGGCCACGGCAGGCCAGCGCACGAGATCTGGCTGCCGCCGCTGGACGCGGCGCCCACCCTCGACCAGCTGGTGCCGCGCTCGATCCTCACCGGCGAGTACTCCGCGGTGGCCTCGCTGCGGGCGCCGATCGGCATCGTCGACCGCCCCTACGACCAGCGCCGCGACCCGTTCCTCATCGACCTCTCCGGCGCCCGCGGCAATGTCGCGGTGGTCGGCGGCCCGCAGTCCGGCAAGTCGACCGCGGTGCGCGCCATGATCATGGCGCTCGCGCTCACCCACACCGCCGAGCAGGTGCAGTTCTACTGCCTCGACTTCGGCGGCGGCACGCTCACCGGCCTGCAGGGGCTGCCGCACGTCGGCTCGGTCGCCGGCCGGCTCGACGTGGACAAGGTGCGGCGCACCGTCGCCGAGATGACCACCATCGTCCGGCACCGCGAACTGCGCTTCCGGCAGCTCGGCATCGAGTCCATGACCGAGTACCGGCGGCTGCGCGCCATGGATCCGGCCAGCAGCCCGGCCGCGGCCGGGGCGCACGACGACGCCTTCGGCGACGTCTTCCTCGTCATCGACGGCTTCGGCTCGATCCGCCAGGATTTCGAGGCGCTGGAGCAGGTGGTGATGAACCTGGCCGGGCAGGGGCTCTCCTACGGCGTGCACGTGGTGGTCACGCTCTCCCGCTGGATGGAGGCGCGGCCCGCGCTCAAGGACCAGATCGGCACCCGGATCGAGCTGCGGCTCGGCGACCCCATGGACTCCGACTTCGGCCGCAAGCTGGCCGCGCTGGTCCCGCAGGGCAGGCCGGGGCGCGGCATGACGCCGGAGGGGCTGCACATGCTCACCGCGCTGCCCCGGATCGACGGCAGCCCGGCCAGCGACGACCTCGGCCCCGGCGTCGCCGCCGCGGTCGAGCGGATCGCCGCGCGCAACCCGGGCCGCCCCGCGCCGCGGGTGCGCATGCTGCCGGAGCGGTTCGACCGCGACGACCTGGTCCGCGCGCTGCCCGGCTGGCCCCGCACCCCGGAGCAGCAGGGCACCAACCTGCGGATCCCCATCGGGCTGAACGAGTCCGAGCTGGCGCCGGTCTTCCTCGACTTCGGCGAGCAGCCGCACTTCCTGGTCTTCGGCGACAGCGAGTGCGGCAAGACCAACCTGCTCCGGGTGATCTGCCAGGGCGTGGTCGAGTCGAACGCGCCGGTGCAGGCGAAGATCATCCTCGGCGACTACCGGCGCACCATGCTCGGCCTGGTCGACGGCGAGCACCTGGCCGGGTACGCGCCGTCCGAGGCCATGCTCACGGGCATGTCCGGCGAGCTGGCCAAGATCCTGAAGAGCCGGATGCCGGGCCCGGACGTCACCCAGCAGCAGCTGCGCGACCGCTCCTGGTGGACCGGCCCCGAGCTGTTCCTGGTGGTGGACGACTACGACCTGGTGGTCACCTCGTCGGGCAGCCCGCTGGCGCCGATCGTGGAGTACCTGGCGCACGCCAAGGACATCGGCTTCCACCTGGTGCTGGCGCGCCGCGCGGGCGGCGCCTCGCGCTCGCTCTTCGAACCGGTGATCTCGCGGATGAAGGACGTCGGCACCACCGGCCTGATCATGAGCGGCAACCGGGACGAGGGCCAGCTCTTCGGCACCGTGCGCCCGAGCGAGCAGCCGCCCGGCCGCGGCACGCTGGTCGGCCGCTCCGGCACCGGCCTCTTCCAGGCCGCCTGGAGCCGGGACCGATGAGCCCGACGGTCGCACTGCACATCGACGGTGACGACCTGCACGCCGTGGTCGGCCCCGACCCGCGCGGCGCCGTGGAGTGGAACGTCACGCTGGACGGGCTGCCCGCGCCCGCGGGCAGCCGCGGCGGCCCGCTCGCCGGTGAGCTGCGCCGGGACGCCGAGCGCCGCGGCATGGCGCTGCCCATCGAAGCGGTCGCGGTGGCGCACCCCACCCGCTGGGGCGCCCCCGCGCTCGGCCACGCGCTGAGCGGCCTGCTGCCCGAGGTCGCCGCCGAGGTCGCCGCCGTGCCGACCGCGCACGTCGCGGCCGAGCACTACCTGCGCAGCCGGGCGCTCACCAGGGCCAGCGTGCTCGTCGTCGAGTTCGCCGCGCTCTCCTGCACCGTCGCGCTGGTCGACTGCGACGGCGTCGAATCCACCGTCGTCGCCTGCGAACACGAGCCGACGCTCGGCGCCGGCGACGCCGCCCCCGCCCCGGCGACCGCCGAGCGATTGGCCGAACTCGCCGACCGCGTGCTCGGCGACCACGCCCCGCACGCCGTGCTCGTGGTCGGCGCCGCCGACCCCGAGGTGGGCGACCTGCTCCGCCAGCACCTGGCAACCCCCGCCTTCGTCCCCGAGGTGATCGCGCTCTCCGGCCGCGAGATCGCCAAGGCGGTCTGGTCCGACACCCGCCGCGCCACCCCCGGCCGCGGCCCCGCCCTCCCCGGCAGGCAGGCGATGGACGTGCAGGCGACCGTCGGCGCCGCCCTCAGGGCCCGCAGACAGCCGCCGCGCCGCCGCTCCCCGCTGGTCATCGGCGCCGCGGTGGTCTTCGTCGCGCTGGCCGCGGCCGCCGCGATCGCCGGCGTCACCCTGCTGCGCGCCCCCGCCGACGGCTCGGTCGCCGACAGCCCCGCCCTCCCCGGCGCCTCCCGCCCCGTCACCCCGGCGCCGGCGACCACGGCCGAAGGGGGCCGCCTCACCGTCACCGTCCCGCCCGGCTGGCACCCCGCGGCCGCCGCCGACCCGGAACGGCTCGTGCTCACACCGGATTCCGGCGCACGCGCCAGGATCACCGTCACCCAGTCCGTGCTCGCCGCCGGCGCCGGTGCCGAGGAGGTCGCACGTGACCTGCAATCGAAGATCTCTCGCGCCGAACCCGGCCGATTCGGTAACGTGCAACGAGACGTCGTGCTCGGTGACCGCCCTGGCCTCGCCTACGACGAGTTTCCGGGGGATGGGTCCGAAGTCGGGTGGCACGTCATCGTCGACCGCGGTGTCCAGGTTGGCATCGGGTGTCAGTACGACAGGGGGAGGTGGGACACAGTTCGGGCCGCATGCGAAGAAGTGGCGCGGTCACTGACCGTTCGTCCCTGACGGTGTCGGAACCGGGGGGAGAACATGGGAACCGATGAGGCGCATACCGCGTCCAACACATATGTAGGGGATCGACCACCTCGCCCGGCGACGGTCAGGTCCAACTCAACGAGAGGTATTCGGAATGTCCAACATTGTCGGTATTGATCAGGCCGCTGCCCGGAAAGCCACGGCCGACGTCGAGGCCGTGGTCAACGGCATGCGGGCCACCCTCCGGCAGGTGCAGACCACCGTCGACAGCGCTCGTGACGGCTGGCGCGGCACCGCCAACGGCTCGTTCGAGAGCGCCGCGGCGCGGTGGAACGACGAGGGCCGGCGGCTGAACGCCCTGCTCGACGAGATGACGGTCAAGCTCAACGAGGCCAACAACCGGTACGGGCAGATGGAAGAGACCTCCGGCCAGGGCTTCAAGCTCAGCATCTGATCCCGCCGCAAACGCGCACTCACACAGGGGAGAACAATCGTGGATATCTATTACGACAAGGGCAAGATCACCCAGACCATCGCCGACCTGCGGATGCAGCTGACGGCGTTGCGGGATCAGGATCAGGCCATCAAGGACGCGTCCGGCAAGCTCGCGGGTTCCTGGGAGTCCGGCGCCGCCAGCACGTTCCAGGATGTGCAGAACCGCTGGAACACCGAGTTCGCCGACACCCAGGACGCCATGAATCAGCTGATTCGCGCGACCCAGGAGGCGCTGGACGCCGCGATCAGGACCGACGGCCAGAATGCCAACATGATCCTCGGCTGATTCGGCGGTCTTCGATGGGTGTCCGCACGGTCGGCCGCGCGGACACCCACCGAGATCATTTGACTCGGGATTTCAGAATCGGAATGAGTTTGGTGAGCAGCACCTGCTGCGAAGCCGGCGACCAATTCTGTATAGCCGCGACGAGTTCCGAGTCATCGACGACGATAATCGTCGCTTTCAACTGGCTCAGGGTGGTGGGCAGTCCGAGCAGTCCGCCGCCGCCCGCCTTCGTGTCGTTGCGGGCCACGATCAAATATCCCTGCGTCACATCGCGTGACAGGTTGTACTCGCCGGTCCAGTCCAGCCGCTGCGGTGACTGCTCGTCGCCCTCTTTCGTGAAGCCGGGGTTGTAGACGAAGCCGAGCCCGGTCAGGAAGTCCGTCTGCGGGCTGGGGTTGAGGTAGACATTCACCCCCGAGCTGAGATCCTCGTTCTTGTCCCCCGAGTAGCGGGTCAGGATGATCGGTTTCCCGGCGAATGCCGGATTTTCTTGTCGAGCCTGCTCGACAGAGGTGGGCGCCGCCGCGGCCGTCACCGACGAGGTCGAGGAGGCCGCCGCCTGTCCGTCCGGGCCGGCGTCCCGATTCAGTGCCCATACCCCGCCGACCGCCGCGGCGAGAACGGCCACCGTCGCGACCGCACCGACGATCAGCCCTCTCCGCTTCGGCGTTGTGGTAGCTCGGACGGTCACGATCCCGGATTCGGTCGGCACCTCGCCCCGGGGATTCGTCGGGTACCCATAGCTGGGCTGCTGCGGTGCCGAATATGTCTGAGCCGGTGCGCTGTACACGCGACCACTCAGCGCACCCGCCGCGGCCTCCACGAACTCCCGCGAGTTCGGGAATCGCTCCGTCGGCTCCTTCGCCATCGCCCGCGCGAAAACATGGTCGATGGCGTGCGGCAGCGCCGGATTCACCTCGGTCGCCCGCGGCGGCGGCTGATGCAGATGCCCCATCATCACCAGCGCCGGCTGATTCCCCGGATACGGATTGCGCCCGGTCAGCAGCTTGAAGAAGGAGCAGGCCAGGCTGTACAGATCGGCCCGGTGATCCAGCGGCATCCCGGCCAGCTGCTCCGGCGCCGCGTACGCGATGGTGGCGAGGAAACTCCCGGTCTGGGTGAGCTCGTTCGCGTCGTCGGTCGACTTGGCCACCCCGAAATCGGTGAGCAGCACCCGCTCCTCGCCGTCCTCCGGGGTGGCGAGCAGGAAATTCGCCGGCTTGATGTCGCGGTGCAGCAGCCCGCGCCGGTGCGCGTAGTCCAGCCCCTTCCCGACCTCGGCCAGAATGTGCAGCGCGCGCTGCGGCCCGAGCCCGCGGCCGACCCGCGTCAGCTCCGCGCCCGCGTCGGTGCCGTCCACGTACTGCATGGCGATCCAGAGCTGCCCTGCCTCCTCACCCCGGTTGTAGACCGAGACGATATTCGGATGGTCCAGCCCGGCGGCCAGATTCGCCTCGCGTTCGAAGCGCGCCCGGAACTCGCGGTCGGTGGAGAGGTCCGGGCTGAGCACCTTCAGCGCGTCGGTCCGGGGCAGTGTCGGGTGTTTCGCCAGGTACACCGTGCCCATGCCGCCCGCGCCGAGCACCCGCAACACGCGGTATCCGCCGACGACCGTGCCCGCGCTGATCGGCATGTCCGGGTTCTCCTGTTCTGCTGCGTACCGTGCTGCTTCCGTGCCGACAGTACGGAGGCGGGTGCGACCCGCGGCACCTAGTAGGTGTTCGCCAGTAGCGCGTACTGCGCGGCCGCGCGTTGATGCAGGTCGACGATCTGATCGCTCTCCACCGAGGCCAGGTAGCGGTGGTACGGGACGACGCAGCGGTAGCGCAAGGTGACCACTCGTTCCGCGGTGCGAGCGCCGCAGCGGACACCGGGCACGGCTTCGGGCGCATCGACCTGCCCCGTATAGGTGCCCCATTCGAGCACCGACGGGCCGAGTCCCTCCGCCCCCGCCGCGTCCCTGGCGCGGAACAACTGGGTGGAACCCGAGCCCGCTCCCGAGTACGAGAAGGCGTCGACCCCGGCCTTGTCGAGAATCGCGGCGCGATCGTACTGCGCGTTCGCCCGGGTGAGCATGCCACGGCGGAGGAAGGTCGCCTGCCCGGAGAACGACGGCAGCCCGGTGGCCGTCGGATTCAGGGTCCGATTCAGCATGCCTTCCGGGTCGTTGTCGAGCCGCAGCATGCCTTCGCCGTCGATCGGGGGCAGCTCATCGAGCAGCCTGCCCTGATTCTCCAGTGCCCGCCGGGCCAGGTCCGCCAGAATCCCCAGATCCGGTTTCGGACGTTCGATGAAGGCGCTGATCAAGTAGGCGCCATGAGCCTGCATGGCGCCGAGCGTCGGCACACCGGGACGCCAGTGGGCACGCGCCGTCGGGATATTGGGGATGCTCACCGGCTGGTTGATGTCGGCGGCCACCGCGAAGTCGGTGGCCTCCGCCTCCTTGACCGCGAGCTCCGCGGTGGCGGCGTCCGCGAACTGCACAACGGCGACCGTGGCCCGAGTGGCGGTGGTCTCCTTGCCGTCCTGGCCGGCGGGTTTGTCGCTCAGCGTGATGGCGAAGCCGACGACCGGGTTGTGCCGTTCGATGACGGGCCCGTTCACGTTCGCGAACACCGCTTCGATGTCGTGGCGATCGAGCAGCGCGTCCGAACCGGCCAGGTAGTGGAAGTCCGGGTCGACCTCGGTGCCGAGCACCATGTGGTCGGCCAGCCGCATCGCCGCCAGTTGCTCACCGCCGACCAGGCCGTGGTCGTAGGAGTAGCGGAACTCCAACGGGGATGTCGGGTAGTTCCCGACATCGAGCGTGCGGACGTCGATCTCCGCCGCGGTGGGGTGGCCGTCGGTCTTGGTGCAGCCGGTGATCAGCGCGAGCGTGCCGAGCACCACCGCGACCAGGCGGAGACGGGGTCGGTGCGCCATCGTTCGTCCCCTCACTTCGCCCTCGCCAGGATCGCGTACTGCGCGGAGATGCGCTGGTGAACGTCTTGCAGCTGACCGGCGGTCACCTCGGCGGCGTATCGCCCGAAGCTGACGCCGCAGTAGTAGACGGTGCCCTCCGCCGGGCCGACGTACTGCAGGCACTGCGCGAACGGCAGGTTCGGCGGGGCCGCTGCCCGGCGGTAGAACTTGCCGACCTTCGCCCGCCGATCGACCAGCTTCGCCGCGGCGACGGCGTCCCTGGTGCGATAGACGTAGCCGCCCTTCCAGGCGACGGCGTCCACCCCCGCCGACTCGAACATCTTGCTGTCCGCGTCCGGGTTGAAGCCGATCTGCAGCCCACCGTGCCGGTCGTAGACGCCGGGGATGCCGAGCTGCCCGGGATCGGCGACGGTATTGAGCGGAAGGGCGAGCATCCGCTCCGGATCGACGTCGAGCTGCATCAGTTCGCCGACCGGGGTCGGCGTGAAGCTCTCCAGCGCCGGCCGCATCTTCTCGATGCTGCGTGCCACCCTGGTCCTGAGCTTCTCCGCGTCGGTGACGTCGAGTTCCTGCATGATGTTGTCCCGGACCTGGGTGAGCAGGACGAACTTCCCCACCGGGTAGTACGAATTGATCCAGCCGTGGCTGTCGGTCAGCAGGTGCGCGCGGGCCTCCGGAAAGCCGGGGATCGTCTGCGGCGGGGCCTTATCGCCGAGGAAACCGCGCTCCACCTCGGTAAACGCGTCGGCCGCGCGCTTCGCGTCCTGCTCGGTCTCGAAGAGCATCGCCACATTGTCGAGTTCCCACGACAGGTTCCGAGTGGTGTCGGTTCGCCCCGCGGTGACGAAGCCGGTGACGAAGCCGGAGATCCGCGCGTCCAGGGCGGCGGCTTCACCGTTGATCCGGGTGGAGATGGCACCCGAGCTCATCGACGTGAACAACCGCACGGCGCCCATCTTCGTCGGCGCGTACTTGACCTCGGGATCGATCTCCATCGGCAGCGGCAGGTGATTGCCGAGCCGCATCGCCTCGACCAGCCGCGCCATGTCCAGGCTGGTCGGCTTGTCGTAGTACTTGGGCTCGGCGTTCAGATTCCCGACGTCGAGCTTCGCGAGATCCACCTCCGGCCGGGCCGGCGCCGCCGAATCGCCCGTGCCGCAGCCTGCCGTCGCCGCGACGACCGCGGCCAGGAGGGCCGCGCACAGCCCTCGGCGTCTGTTCACCATCTGTCCCCTCCGTCGCGGGCGCGGGCGAACCCGCGGCGGCCGGCGTGTGCCCGCGAGTCCTCCGCTCGCGGGGCGAATACCGGAGAGAACATAGCACCCGGGTCGGACCGGGGGCCGGGTGTGAAGCGAGGGGCTACAGGCTGTTGGCGAGCAGGGCGTACTGCGCGGCGACCTTCTGCCTGACGTCGGGTTCCAGGTCGCTGCTGACCACCGCGACGTAGCGCTTGTAGGTGACGAAGCAGCTGAAGGCGTACTCGGTCTCCTTGTTGCCCGCCGCGTTCAGCCGGAGGCACTTGGCGCCGGGGACGTCGTTGGGGGCGCCGATCGGGTCGTACTCGGCGCCCGCGCTGTCGATCAGGCCGTTCATGAAGGCGCGGGCGGCGTCGGCGTCGCGCAGGCGGTGCAGCAGGGTGCTGTCGACGACGGCGCTGCGGTCGAGGCCGGTGTCCTGGATCAGCCGCTGCCTGGTCGGCTGGTCGTCGGCGGCCTGCAGCACGCGGTGCGGGCCGTAGACGGCGAAGCGCAGCGGGTCGGGGGTGCGGTCGGTGCGATCCTCGACCACGGCGCGGGCGAGCAGCCCCTCCGGGTCGACCGGCAGCTCGTCGAGCTCGGCGATGGGGGTCGGCTCGAAGGTCTCGAGCAGCGCGACCTCGGCGCTCAGCGTCTTGTCCACCCAGCTCACCAGGTCGGCGCTCTCGGCCTTGGGGCGCTGCACGTAGAGCGAGATCACGAACTCGCCGCGCGCGAGGAACGCGCCGACGCTCGGCACGCCGGGGCGCCAGTGCAGGTAGGCGTCGGAGAACTTGGTGGAGGAGAGCTTCTGGTTCTCCGGGGAGACGCCGATATCGGCGTCCTCCAGCTCCCTGGCGGCCGCGGCGGCGGCGCCCTGGTCCGGGAAGCGGAGCAGCACGGTGGTGACGGCGGTGGCGTCCTGGACCGGCAGCTTCTCGCCCGCGGGGTCGGCGCGGTCGGCGCCGGCCGCGACGTAGCCGGTCACGAACTTCCGGTTCTGCAGCACCGGGCGGGAGACCTCGGCGAGCAGCCCGATGGTGTCGTCGACGGTGGTCAGCACCGAGCTGGTGCGGCCGTGCGAGAGCGAGGGGTCGATATCGATCGAGGGGATGACGGCGTCGGCCATCCGGATGCCCTCCAGCACCGCGCCGTGGCCGGCCGGGTCGACGTCGTAAGCGTGCCGGTCCACCTCGTACTTGCCGACCTCCAGCTTGCGCACGTCCGGCTCCCCGGCGACCGGGGCGCCGGGGATGCTGCACCCGGCGAGCAACCCCGCGATGGTCATCGTGGAAAGGCAGAGCGCGATGCGCGACATCCGAACCATCACAGGCCCCTCGATCCTCGGCGATGTGGGTATGAAGTTACCGGAACGGACGCCCCGCGGCGGGGCGAAGCGACGGTGGGCAGCGGGACGCCGTAACCCGCGGTGCCATAGGCTTGATCGCGTGCCGACCACTCCGCGTTCACGCCGCCGCGGCGGCCGATTCCGTGGCGGCCGATCCCGGTGAGGGATCGCCAGGTCGAGATCGTCGCCGGGCAGCACGCCGTCGCCAGGGTCGCGGGGGCGGTGGTGGTGGTCAGGCACCGCGGCCCGACCAGGCCGACCCCGGATTCGCCGACCGCGGCCGCGGTGGAGTCGCTGGCCGAATTGGTCAGGGAGGCGTTCGAGCGGGAGCAGGGCGTCGGCGCGACCATCGCCCGCGAGGCGACGCGCTGGCTCATGAAGCACGCCGAGCGGATCAGCCCCGGGCAGCCGGTGGACTTCGGGATTCTCTCGGTGGGGGAGAACGGCGGGGTCGCGGTGTTCCTGCACGGCGCGGTCACGGCGGTGCTCGCCGGCGATACCGGGGCCGAGCAGCTGCGCGGCAGCGATGCCGCGTTCACCGTCGACCGGGTGGCCCCGGTGCCGGGCCGGGCGGTCGCGCTCTTCGTCGACGATCGGGACGGCCGGATTCCGGAGCTGCCCGCCGAGCGCGGAATCGGCTGGCTGGTCGAGGGCATCGCGCAGGGCGCGGGGGCCATTCTCTGGTCCGACACCGCGCGGGCGAGCGCACCGCGCACCGGCGGCGACCCGAGCGGCGCGCATCGCAGGGCGGAGCCGCCGCCCATCCCCACCGCGGTGATCGAGCGCGCTCCGCGCGGGGCCGAGCCGCGCCCCGCCGAGCGGGACGAGACCGAGGCCGCCGCCACCGCGCTGCTCGACCAGGTCGAGGCCACCGACGCGCTGCCCGCGACCGCCCGCCCGGCCACCCAGCCGCCGGACATGCACCGCGCGCCCACCGAGCACGGCACCAACCCGGCGCCGCCCCCCGACCCCGACCTGCAGCGCCGGTTGGAGGCGACCGCGCGGGCCGCGCCGCTCAATGTCAAGGTCATGGGGTTCAAGTGCGCGCGGGCGCACCCCACCGACCCGCGCTCGGCGTTCTGCACCGTCTGCGGCATGCCGGTGGACCAGACCCAGCCGCTGATCGAGGTCATCCGGCCGCCGCTCGGGTTGCTGCTGCTCGACGACGGCATGACCTACCTGCTCGCCGCGGACGCCGTGATCGGCCGCGACCCGGACCACTCCGAGTCGGTGAACCGCGGGATGGTGCCGCTCAAGGTGGAGGACACCTCCGGCGGCATGTCCCGCGCGCACGCGGAGATCCGCCTGCTCAACTGGGACGTCGCTGTCCTCGACCTCGGCTCCACCAACGGAACCCGGACCCGCATGCCCGGCTACCGCGACTGGCTCCGCCTCGCCCCGCATCAACCGATGCTCCTGGTCCCCGGCGCCGAAGTAATGATCGGCAACCGAGTACTCCGCTTCGAACCTGCCGCCCCACCCCCGTTCGGGGGTTAGCTGTAGCGGGCAGTGCAGGTGGTTTCGCCGCCCAGGACGCCGGCTCGGAAGGCGTCGACTCGGGCGAAGCCGCTGGGGACGGTCTTGCCCTCGACGTCGCTGGCGGCGAGGCCGTCGGTGAGCAGGCCGGAGACCGCTTCGTCCAGGTCGCCGGCGGCGAGGCGGATATCACCCTGGTTGGCGGGGCGCCCGGATTCGGCGAGTTTGCCGGTGACCACGCCGGAGAGGCAGGCGGCGCGCAGCCCGGTCTTGGCGCCGACCAGGTCCTGGTTGTTGCTGTGCTGCACCGCGAGCGCGTAGCGGGAGATGAAGACGACGTAGCCGTTGTAGTCGCCGCTCACCTTGAGCGGCAGCGGGTCGTCCAGGTCGCCGATGGCGCCGCGCTCGGAGAGCTTGGGGATGTCGGTGGCGATCAGGTTGCTGGTGGGGCAGTAGGAGACCGGCTCGGTGCTGGCGCCGTCCCGGCACTCGATCTGCGCGCCGCCGTAGTTGTAGTGCGGCCGGTCGTCCAGCGGGAGGATCGCGGCCAGCGCCTTGCTCAGCTCGATCAGCGATTCCTTGGTGATCTCGAACTCGCCGGTCTGCCCCTGGAAACTGCTCGGCAGGTCGCCGCGGCGCTGGTTGATCTCCTCCTCGTCGATGCCGCGGCAGGCGCGCGGGCCGTCGGTGAAGCCGATCTGCACCGCCGTCACCCGTTCGAAGGCGGAGCCGTGCACGCTCTCCGGATCGTCCGGGTCGGAGTCGCGGATGGCGACGGTGGCGGCGAGCACCGAGTTCAGCCCGTCCGAGGTGTTGATGGTGAAGTGCTCCGACTTGCCCTCGGCCACGTGCCGCATGAAGGCGCCGGCGAAGCAGTCGGCCTGCTGCTCCTTGACGAGCACCGGATCCCGGTTGGTGACGAGCTCGGCCATGTTCTGGATGGCGTGGCCGTACTCGTGCGCCAGCACCATGACCACCGACATCTGCCCGAAGGTGTCGGCCATGGTCGGCAGCAGCACCTCCCGATCCCAGCCGATGGAGTTGTCCAGCCGGCAGTAGGCGGCGTTCACCAGGCGGTAGGTGCTGTCCTCGCAGAACTCCGGTGCCTCCGAGCGCGGTGCCTTGGCGCTCCACGAGAGCAACTTCTCGACCGGCTGGAACTCGCCGTCGAACTCGGTGCGGTACACCTGCCGCCAGTAGGCCTGGATGTCGTCGACGGCGTTCAGCGCGAGCCGGTCGATCTCGCCGCCCTTGCTCCCGGTGGCAGTGAGGTCGGTGTCGGGGACGCCGGCGCGGGGGCCGCTCGGCCCGCTGGTGGTGGGAAGCCCGGCGACCTTGAACGGGTCGTCGTAGATGGAGACGGCGCGGCCGTCGACCATGCGGGTGCATCCGGCGAGCAGCAGCACGAAACACAGGGCGGCCACGGCGGCGGTGGTCGCTCGACGATTCGGCAAGGCAGGATCCCCCTCGGTCGGCCGTTCTGAGTTCCCCGCGGTCGGTCGCCGGATCGGACAAAAGGCGCGTCGGGGGCCCTTCCGCTGTCCGGGTGATGGCATAGTATCCGCTGCATGTCTTCACCGGGGGCGCAGTCCATCACCGTGCGCCATGAGGGAACCGAACGCGTTTTCGAGCCGAACCACAAGGTCACCCTTGGCCGGGCGCCGGAAGTCACGCTCTTCGTGGACAGCCCGCTGGTCTCCCGGGTGCACGCGACGCTGTCCTGGCAGGGCGGATCCTGGGTGCTCGCCGACAACGGAAGCACCAACGGCGTCTTCGTCGACGCGCGGCGGCTGAGCAGGCCGGTCCCCATCGATCGGGCCACTCAGGTCCGGCTCGGCGACGCCATCAGCGGGCCGCTGCTGCACCTCATCCCGGCGGGCGCGCCCCGGCAGACCGGCGCCACCCCGGTGGCGCGGCCGCAGTCGGCGCCGCAGTGGCCGCAGCACCAGCAGCAGCGCCCGCCGTTCCCGCAGCAGCCGCCCCCGCCGCAGCGCCCGCAGTCGGGGCCGTTCCAGCAGCAGCCGCCGCAGTCGGCGCCGTTCCAGCAGCAGTCCGCGCCGCAGCCGCAGCTCAACGTGAACATGACGACGCGGGCCGACTCCTCGTCGCTGCCGCCGGTCCGGGCCCGGCCGTCCACCGCGCCGATCGCGCGGGCGGACCGGTTGCCGCCGGGCGGGCTCACCATCGGCCGCACCTCGGACAACCAGATCGTGGTCAACGACCCGCTGGCCTCGCGCAGGCACGCGCGGCTGATCTCCGCCTCCGAGGGGCTGACCATCGAGGACCTCGGCTCCTCGAACGGCACCTTCGTCAACGGCGGCAGGCAGCAGCGCGCGGTGCTGCGCGAGCGCGACGTCGTCACCATCGGCAATATCGACTTCGAGGTGCAGCAGGGCGCGCTGGTGCACCGGCAGAAGCCGGTGGCCGAGCAGGGGCTGCACGTGCACGGCGTCGGCTTCACGGTGGAGAACAACAAGCAGCTGCTCGTCGATGTGAACCTGCAGGCGGGCAGCGGCACGCTCACCGCGCTGATCGGGCCCTCCGGCGCGGGCAAGTCCACGCTCTCCAAGCTGATCGCGGGCAGTACCAGGCCGTCCGGCGGCGTGGTCACCTTCGAGGGCCGCAATCTGCACGGCGAGTACGAGGCGCTGCGCTCCCGGATCGGCATGGTGCCGCAGGACGACGTGCTGCACCGGCAGCTCACCGTGCGGCAGGCGCTCGGCTACGCCGCCGAGCTCCGGCTGCCGTCGGACACCACCAAGGCCGACCGGCAGCAGGTGATCGACGGCGTGCTGGCCGAGCTCTCGCTCACCGAGCACGCCGACACCAGGGTGGACCGGCTCTCCGGCGGCCAGCGCAAACGCGCCTCGGTGGCGCTGGAGCTGCTCACCGGCCCCTCGCTGCTGATCCTGGACGAGCCCACCTCCGGGCTCGACCCGGCGCTCGACCGCCAGGTCATGACCATGCTGCGCGAGCTGGCCGACGCCGGCCGCGTGGTGATCGTCGTCACCCACTCGGTGGCCTGCCTGGACATGTGCGACCAGGTGCTGCTGCTCGCGCCGGGCGGCAAGACCGCCTTCTGCGGGCACCCGGCCGGGGTCGGGGCCGCGCTCGGCACCAGCGACTGGGCCGAGATCTTCGGCAAGGTCGCCGCCGATCCGGACCAGGCCTTCGCCGCCTACCGCTCGCGGCAGGCGTTCGTGCCGCCGCCACCGCCACCACCGCCCTACGGCTCCGCGGGCAGCCCGCCGAAGTCGAGCAGCGTCAAGCAGTTCTCCACGGTGGCGCGGCGGCAGGTGCGGCTCATCTTCGCCGACCGCGGCTACCTGACCTTCCTGCTGGTGCTCCCCTTCATCCTCGGCGCGCTCTCCCTGGTGGTGCCGGGCAAAAACGGCTTCACCAGGGGCGGGCTCACCCAGGCGCCGGACGGCTCGCTGATCCCCTCCGGCGGCGCCGAGGCGCAGCAGCTGCTGGTGGTGCTGATCCTGGGGGCCTGCTTCATGGGCTCCACGCTGACCATCCGCGACCTGGTCGGCGAGCGCACCATCTTCCAGCGCGAGCGCGCTGTCGGGCTGCTGCCCGGCTCGTACCTGTGGGCCAAGATCGCGGTGTTCAGCATCACCGCCTTCCTGCAGTCGGCGGTGCTGGTCGGAATCACGCTGGCGGGCAAGAACCCGCCCGGCGAGGGCTCGGTGCTCGCCTCGGGCAGCGCCGAGCTGTACATCGACATCGCGGTGACCGCGGTCTGCTGCGTGGTGTTCGGGCTGCTGATGTCGAGCTTCGCCAAGTCCAGCGAGCAGGTCATGCCGATGCTGGTGGTGGCGATCATGGCCCAGCTGGTGATGGCGGGCGGGCTCATCCCGGTCACCGACCGGGTGGTGCTGGAGCAGGTCTCCTGGCTCTTCCCGTCCCGCTGGGGGTACGCGGCGGGGGCCTCGACGGTGGACATCCGCTCGATCTTCCTGAGCGCGCAGCCGGACGGGCTGTGGAACCACGAACCCGGCATCTGGGCGCTGAACATCGGCATGGTGCTGCTGCTCACGCTGGTCCTCGCGCTGGTCACCCAGCGCAGGCTGCGGTTGAAGAAGTCGTCGGCGTGACTGCGCCGAGCGGGGCTTGCGGGCACCAGGCACACTTATGCCTGTGACGGTGCGAGTTGGGGCGGTACATCTCGGCTGGGATGTGGTGTCCGTCGCCGCTGGCGGCGGTGAGACACCGATCCGCCCGGTGAAAGTGGAGGGTACGTACTCGACGCCTGCCTATCTGCTGGCGGACTCGTCGGGCAGGCTGCACACCGCCGGTGTCGACCGGCTGCGCCCCGACCTCGGCATGGCCATCGCCGACGTACGGGACATCCTCGGCCACCCGCAGATCGTGGTGGCGGGCGCCACCTGGCCCGCCGAGATGGTGTTCCGGGCGCGGCTCTACAACCCGCTCGCCTCGATCGGCAGCTACCTGCGCGGCAAGCCCGACGTGGTCGCCATGCCGTACCCGGACGACTGGCCGGAGGAGAAGGTCGAGCTCTACGCCGAGCTGGTGGAGCAGCTCGACGTGGAGGTGGAGCCGCTGCCGGAGAGCGTCGCGCTCTCCGGCTACGTGCGCGCGCTGAACCTGGTGAGCCCGCCGGACGAGCACGACCCGAACGGGGTCGGCGCCACCGGCGTCTACTGCGACGGCCGGACCGTGCTCGTGGTCGCGGTGCACGGCGACGACGAGCAGCCGACCGAATCGGTGGACGTGCACTTCGACCCGGCCGCGCTGCGCGAGGCGCGCGCCGCCGACGACGTGGTGATCGAGGTCATGGCCGCGGCCCGCTCGATCGGCGCGGACACCTCGACCATCCTGCTCGCGGGGAATGTCTACGACAACGAGCCGCTGCGCTTCGCCTTCCGCAACCACCTCGGGCAGCGCTTCCGGGTGGCCGACCACCCGATCCACGCCCTCGTGCTCGGCGCCGCGCACCTGCTGGTCTCCGAGGACGAATCCGGCGAGCCGGAGCAGGGCGGGCGGCACGCCGAGCGCGGCGAGCAGCTCGCCGCCGAGCAGCAGGACGCCGCGGCCTGGAGCAGCGCGGTGCAGCGGAACGAGCCGGAGCCGCCCGCGGGGTCGGACCGCGGCGGGCTGTGGAACCGGATGCGGGACAACTTCTTCGGCGCCCCCGCCGTCGCGGGGGCGCTGGCGCTCGCGGTCGTCGCGCTGCCCGCCGACGGGCGGGTGGCCGCCGCAGACCCGGCCACGCCGGTGCTCGCCGCGCCCGCCGCCGGTAGCCCGGTCGCCCCGGCCACCGGCATCGCGGTCGCGCAGGCTGCCGGTTCCTCGGCCGCGCAGGGGCACGGCGCCGGATCCCCGGCCGCGCCCGCCGCGTTCGGCGCCGCGGTCTCCTGCGCGGTGACCCCGCGGATCGCCGACGGGCACCGCGACGGCATCGCCTCGGTCCGCGCCGAGCTGTGGTTCCGGCCCGGCCGCGACACCGCGGCGCGGGACCCCGAGCCGGACTGCACCGCGCCCGGCGTCGACACCCTGCGCTACCTCATCCCCGGCCCGCCGGGGGCCCGCGATCCGGGCCCGCCGATCGCCATCTGAGCCGATTCGGTGGCCGCACCGGCGGCTGGTATCGTGGCTTGCTGGCGTGTGGACATCCGGGATTTCCCGGATGCGCTCGAGGCCCGGGTCTCCACCGGCCGCCGGGAACCCCTCGGCCACGCGCTTCGGCCGGCAACACCGACGACAGACAGGGATGCACTGTGCCTACGTACAGCCCCAAGGCGGGTGACGTCACCCGCAAGTGGTACGTCATCGACGCCACCGACGTCGTACTCGGACGCCTTGCCGTGCAGGCAGCGACGCTGCTGCGGGGCAAGAACAAGCCGACCTACGCGCCGAACGTCGATGGTGGCGACTTCGTCATCATCATCAATGCCGACAAGATCTCGCTCAGCGGGAACAAGCGGCAGGACAAGCTGATCCACCACCACTCCGGCCACCCGGGCGGCCTCAAGTCGCGCTCTGTCGGTCAGGTCATGGAGACCCGCCCCGACCGGGTCGTGGAGAAGGCGATCAAGGGGATGATCCCCAAGAACAAGCTGGGCAACGCGATCGCGGGCAAGCTCAAGGTGTACGCGGGCCCGACCCATCCGCATGCCGCGCAGCAGCCCGTCCCGTTCGAGATCAAGCAGGTGGCCCAGTGACCGCTCCCGAAAACGACGCTGTGAACCCCGACGAGGTCGAGCTCACCGAGTACACCTCGGAGGATCCCAACGCCGAGGTCGTGACCGAGGACTACGGCTACGAGGTCGAGTCCGACGAGAGCTACGACGCCCCGGTGCTGATCGACCGCCCGGTGCAGACCGTCGGCCGCCGCAAGGAGGCCGTCGTCCGCGTCCGGCTGATGCCCGGCTCCGGCAACTTCGTGCTGAACGGCCGCACCATCGAGGACTACTTCCCGAACAAGGTGCACCAGCAGCTGGTGAAGTCCCCGCTGGTCACCGTCGAGCGCACCGAGTCGTTCGACGTGTACGCCCGGCTCGTCGGCGGCGGCCCCTCCGGCCAGGCCGGTGCGCTGCGGCTCGCCATCGCGCGGGCCCTGATCGAGGTCACCCCGGACGACCGCCCCGCGCTCAAGCGGGCCGGCTTCCTGACCCGTGACCCGCGCGCCACCGAGCGCAAGAAGTACGGCCTGAAGAAGGCCCGCAAGGCGCCTCAGTACTCGAAGCGCTGATCTATCGGATCGTCCGAGAGCAGGCCCCCGGCGCCGCCGGTGGCCTGCTCTCGTGGTGTACGCGGAACTTTCTCGAGGACGTGTAATGGGACGTTTGTTCGGCACCGACGGCATCCGCGGGCTCGCCAACGGCTCGCTGGGCCCTGAACTCGCACTCCAGGTGGCCGGCGCGGCCGCCGAGGTGCTCGGCCGGGGCAAATCCCGCCCGCTGGCGGTGATCGGCCGCGATCCCCGGGCCAGCGGCGAGATGCTGGAGGCCGCGGTCACCGCCGGGCTCACCGCGGCGGGGGTGGACGTGCTCTCGGTCGGCGTGCTGCCGACCCCCGCCGTCGCCTACCTGACCGGGCTCTACGACGCCTGCCTCGGCGTGATGATCTCGGCCTCGCACAACCCCATGCCGGACAACGGCATCAAGATCTTCGCGGCGGGCGGGCACAAGCTCGACGATGCGATCGAAGACCGGATCGAAGCCCTGATCAGGGCGAATACCCCGCAGCGGCCGACCGGCGCCGGGCTCGGCCGGGTGCGAAGCGCCTCCGCCGCCGCCGGGCCGGACGTGCCGGCCAAGTACTCGCTGGCCGGGACGCACGAGCGCTACGTCGAGCACCTGGTCGCCACCACCGGCGAGCAGCTCGCCGGGCTCACCGTGGTGGTGGACTGCGCCAATGGCGCCGCCTCGGAGGTCGCCCCCGCGGTGTACCGGGCGGCGGGCGCGACCGTGATCGCGATCAATGCCGAGCCGGACGGGCTGAACATCAACGACCGCTGCGGCTCCACCCACCTGGGCCCGGTGCAGGCGGCGGTGCTGGAGTACGGCGCCGACCTCGGCCTCGCGCTCGACGGCGACGCCGACCGCTGCCTCGCGGTGGACGCCACCGGCGCCGTCGTGGACGGCGACGCCATCCTCGCTGTCCTCGCCATCGCCATGCGCGAGCGCGGCGAGCTGGCCGAGGACACCCTGGTGGCCACGGTCATGAGCAACCTCGGGCTGCACATCGCCATGCGCGAGGCCGGTATCACGCTGCGCACCACCGGCGTCGGCGACCGCTACGTGCTGGAGGAGCTGCGCCGCGGCGGCTTCAGCCTCGGCGGCGAGCAGTCCGGGCACGTCATCCTGCCCGCGCACGGCACCACCGGCGACGGCGTGCTCACCGGGCTGCACCTGATGGCCCGGATGGCGGCGACCGGCCGCGGCATCGCCGAGCTGGCGAGCGTGCTCAGCACGGTGCCGCAGGTGCTGGTGAACGTCCCGGTGAGCGACAAGTCGCTGGTGGCCGCGGCGCCCGAGGTGCGCGAGGCGGTGGCCGCCGCGGAGCGCTCGCTCGGCGACAGCGGCCGGGTGCTGCTGCGCCCCAGCGGAACCGAGGAGCTGGTGCGGGTCATGGTGGAGGCCACCGACCCGGCGCGGGCGCGCCAGCTCGCCGATGACCTGGCCAAGCTGGTCGGCTCGGTCTAGCCGAGCTGCCAGGCGCGCAGGAAGCCGGTGAAGAGCACGAGGAAACCGCCGACCTCAGCGACGATGAGCAGCACGGTGGCGAGTTTCAGCGCGCGGGGAATGTCGCCGCGGTACTGGTTGGTGGTGTCGCGGCGCCAGCCGTGCAGCACGTAGCTGGCGATGGCGCCGACGAAGAAGGCGAGCACCACCAGGTCGGCGGCGAGGTTCACCGCCGTCGGCCAGGCGCTGAGCTCGGTGAAGACCGCGAGCAGCAGCCCGGCGAAGGAGTACAGCAGCGCCGCCCGGTGCGCGATGTCGACGTACGGGTGCGCCGCGCCCTCCGGCGAGCTCCGCATGCCGCGGTACTTCCACACCCCGAGCAGCAGCGCCGCCAGGAAGATCAGCCCGGTGATCAGCAGCGTGACCTTCGTGTCGAGCCCGAGCGTCGCGGTCACCGTCACTCCTCCGTGAGCCGGCCGCCGGCCAGGTGCCAGCGGCGGGTGGCGCGCACCGAGTCGAGCATGCGCCGGTCGTGCGTGACCAGCAGCAGCGTGCCGTCGAAGGAGTCGACCGCCTGCTCCAGCTGTTCGATGGCGGGCAGGTCCAGGTGGTTCGTCGGCTCGTCCAGGACCAGCAGGTTCACCCCGCGGGCCTGCAGCAGCGCCAGCGCCGCCCTGGTCCGCTCGCCGGGGGAGAGCGTGGCACAGGGCCGCAGCACGTGCGGGCCGCGCAGCCCGAACTTGGCGAGTAGCGTCCGCACCTCGGCCTCCGGCAGGTCGGGGACCGCGGCGCCGAAGGTGGCGGAGAGGGTGTCGTCGGCCCGGAACAGCCCGCGCGCCTGATCCACCTCGCCCACCAGCACGCCGGAGCCGGTGCTCGCGCTGCCGCTCTCCGGCGCTATCCGGCCGAGCAGCAGCCCGAGCAGCGTGGACTTGCCCGCGCCGTTCTCGCCGGTCAGCACGATCCGATCGGCCCAGTTCACCTGGGTGCTGATCGGGCCGAGGGTGAAGCCGCCGCGCCGCACCACGGCGTCCGAGAGCGTGGCGACGACCGAGCCGCTGCGCGGGGCGGCCGCGATCTCCATCCGCAGCTCCCACTCCTTGCGCGGCTCCTCGACCACGTCCAGCCGCTCGATCCGGCGCTGCGTCTGCCTGGCCTTGGCGGCCTGCTTCTCGGTGGACTCGGCGCGCATCTTGCGGCCGGCCTTGTCGGAGTCGGTCTTGCCCTTGCGCCTGGCATTGCGCACGCCGTGCTCCAGCCAGTTGCGCTGCATCTGCGCCCGCGCCTCCAGCCCGGCCTTGGTGTCGGCGTACTCGTCGTAGGCCTCGCGCGCGTGCCTGCGCGCGACCGCCCGCTCGGCCAGGTACGACTCGTAGCCGCCGTCGTAGTACGCGACCTGCTGCTGCGCCAGGTCCAGCTCCAGGATGCCGTTCACCGTGCGGGCGAGGAATTCCCGATCGTGGCTGACCACCATCATCGGCACCCGCACGCCGAGCACGAAGCGCTCCAGCCGGGCCAGGCCGTCCAGGTCGAGGTCGTTGGTGGGCTCGTCCAGCAGCAGCACGTCGTAGCGGGAGAGCAGCACCGAGGCCAGCCCGGCGCGGGCGGCTTGGCCGCCGGAGAGCGCCGTCATCGGGGTGTCGACGCCCCGGGGCAGGCCGCTGTCCAGCCCGAGCTCCGCGGAGACCTCGGCGGCGCGCTGCTCCAGGTCGGCGCCGCCGAGCGCGAGCCAGCGCTCCAGGGCGGGGGTGTAGTCGTCCGCGCCGCCGTCGGCGAGCCGCTCGGCGGCGGCGTCCATGGCGCGCTGCGCCTCGGCCACCCCGGTGCGCCGGGCCAGGAACTCCAGCACCGTCTCGCCCGGCACCCGCTCCGGCTCCTGCGCGAGGTGGCCGACGGTGGCGTCCGGCGGGCTCAGGGTGATGCCAGCGGCGGGCGCCCCCGCCAGCAGCCGCAGCAGCGTCGACTTGCCCGCGCCGTTCACCCCGACCAGGCCGATCACATCGCCCTCGGCCAGCGTGAGGTCGAGATCCTCGAAGAGGGTGCGTTCGGCGTGTCCGGCGGCGAGACCGCGGGCGTGCAGGGTGGTGCTCACCCGCACGAGTCTGCCGTGTCCGGGTCCGACCCCGAGACCGGGCCGGGCGGAATGGGGGTCGAAATGGGTACCGCGACCGATGCGGCGCGAAGCCCGCTCGCGCAGAGTGGAAGTCGTCACGAGGAGGAGATGACCAATGACCACCACACCCACCCGCCGCTTCACCCGCACCGCCGACAACCAGGTGATCGCCGGGGTCTGCGGCGGCATCGCCCGCTACTTCGGCTGGAACCCGACCGTCGTGCGCATCGCGTTCGTGCTCTCCTGCCTGCTCCCCGGCCCGCAGTTCCTGGTGTACGCGGCGCTCTGGCTGCTGATGCCGAAGTACTGAGCCCGACCGGGGCTGCGCTCCGGATCGGCGGGTGACAGGATGGAGGGCCACACCCGCCGATCGGCCTTGCAGGAGGAGCCGTGGTCAATTCGGCCGAGTTCCCCGGAATCGACCTCCCCGACGTGGACGCCGCGTCGGCGCTGCACGACCTCGGCGAGGTCGGGCTGGTGCACCCCACCCAGGACATCGACGGCGACGGCGCGCTCGACTCGATCACCGAATCCGACGAGCACGGCCTGCGGGTGTGGACCGACACCGACCGCGACGGCCTCGCCGACCACCTGACCGTGGTGGAGAAGGACGGCGACTACGCCGCCTGGGAATTCCACCACCATCCGGACGGCACCTCGGAGTGGGTGCGCACGGATCAGGGCCGGCTCGGCTGATCCGGCGGAACCGCGAGCACCCCGGCCGCGTCGAAGGAGGGTGAGGCGGGTTCCGCGCCGCCGCACACCGATCGGGCGAGCAGGAGGGGAAGGGGGCGCAGCGATGAGCAGCGAGATCGTCGGGGTGAGCACCGGCGAACTGGGGCGTCTGGCGAGCGAACTGCTGGAGTCGGGGGGTGTTGTCGGGGGCTCCGCGCAGGTGGTGGCAGGCAACCTGGTCGGGGCGGGGGAGGTCGGTGCGAACTACCCCGTCGAGGGGGCGGTGCTCCGGGCCGGGTTGACGGCGCTGGGGGAGCGGATCGCCGGGTGGTCCGGGGCGACGGTCTCGGCGGCCGAATCGATTCTGGTGGCGGTGAATCGGCAGAGCGCGGCCGATCGCCTCGCGGCGGGCGAGCAGTGACATGACGTTCACCGTGCCGTCCGGGGCCACCGTCGCCCAGCTGCTCGAGCTGGGGTCGCGGAGTCTGCTGTACTTCGAGCACTTCGGCCCGCGCTATCAGCGCTGGGCGAAGACGGTGCCGGAGAACGGCGACTACGCCACCCTGCATCGGCGCTTCTACGAGCAGAACGGGCTCTCCGAGGAGCGAATTCGCGCGACCGCGGAGGCGCTGCGCGAGGTGCTGGCCGCGCTGCGCGAGCAGTATCAGGCGCAGGGCGACAGCGTGCGCGGCATCGCCGGGGTGTGGCAGGGCGCCGCTGCCGCCGCCGAGATCTCGCTGCTGAATCGGCAACTCGCGGTGGCCGAGGTGGATATCGCGGCCGTGGCCGAGATCTCCGCCGGGTTCGACCGGCTGCCGGAGGCCCTGCGCGCGGCGGTGCGCGGCAAAGCCGAGATCGTGCAGCAGATTCTGGCGGACGGCACCGAGCTGACGATCGAGGGGAAGACGCCGGAGGATGTCGATCTCATCATCGACGGGGCCGACGGGTTCGGGTGGACGCACACGCTGAGCGCCGGGTCCGCGGCGAGCCGGGCGCAGGCGCTGTTTCCCGATCTGCGGCTCGGGGTCTGGGAGGAGTTCGTGTACGGCGGCGCGGGCGTGCAGAGTCCGTGGTCGCCGTATCAGGATGTGATCGCCGAGCGGTGCCGGGGGTGGTTGGACGAGCTCTTCGTGCCGGACTACGAGCGGAAGGTCCGGTGGTTCTCGGAGATCTGTGCGGTTGCCGACGACGGGGTCCGGCGGTTGTACGAGGGGGTTGCCGGGGCGTTCGGGGGGTTGTCGGGGGAGGGGTACCCCCAGGCCGGGGGTTCGGTGGACGAGGTGCCGGTGAGTGCCGAGGGGGTGGATGGCGCGCCGGCGTCGACTGTGCCTGCCGCCACGACGGCTTCGCCTTCCGAGACGACCGCACCTGTGGCGACAACGCAGTCGCCCACGACGAGTACGCCGTCGACGACGTCACCTACGACGACTACGCAATCGCCCACGACGAGTACGCCGTCGACGACGTCACCTACGACGACTACGCAATCGCCCACGACTAGTACGCCGTCCACGACGTCACCTTCGGCGACCACGCAGTCGCCCACGACGAACACGCCGTCACCTACGACGAGTACGCCCTCGGTCACCTCACCCGTCGTCACGGCACTCGAGGGGCTCAGCACGCTGAACGCGGCGGCCCAGACGCTCACCCCCATCGCCCAGAGCGTGGCCCAATCCCTCGGCACCGGGCTCAGCGCCTTGACCGATTCGGTCACCGCCGGCATCGATGACGCCCTGGAACGGGTGCAGCAGGCCTTCGAGCCGGTCGACGCGGACGGCGACGGCCGGCCCGACGACCGGGTGCTCGCCGGCTTCACGCTCGGCGACCAGCAGGCCGAGGTCGCGTTGGGCGCCGACGGGCAGCTCGCGCTCACCCTCACCGAGCCCGACGGATCGAGCGCCGAGTACCGGCTGGAGACCGACGAAAACGGTCACCCTGTGCTGGTGCAGGTCGACCCGGAGACCGGCGAGAAGATCGACCCGGAGAACGAATCGCCGGACGACTCACAGTCCGAATCCGCCCCAGACACCGCCGACGACCCGGCTCCGGAAGACGGCAGCCCCTTCCCGGAACCGGATGCCGACTCAGCTCCACCGGCTCAAGTCGATCCCGTCCCACCGAACCCCGTTCCGGGTGATCCACCGGCGAACCCGGCCCCGACCGAACCCACCCCGGCCGCCCCCGCTCCGGCCGACCAGCCCCCGTCGAACACCCCGGGCACCGGAATCCCGGCCGCTCCTCGCCGCGAGGAGGATGGCGAACACCGCCCCCGGGCATTCCCGGACAGCACACCCACCGATCCGCCGGAACCGGACAGCGGCGCCCAACTCTCGGAAGCAGGCCCCCTGTGAACCGCCGCCCCACCGGCACCCACCGCTGGTCCGCCTCCCTCCGCAACGTCTCCACGCACCGCCCCGCCCTCCGCTGCACCGGCCCCCTCGACCGCCGCGTCGAAGCCCCGGCCGACGACGACCCGACCAAGGACGAGCCCGGTGCCCCGGCCAAGGAGGGCGAAGCCCCATGACCCTCGTCCCCGACCTGGACCGCATAGCCGCCGAATCCACCCGCCGCGCCGGCGCCATCCTCGACGAGCTCACCACCGCCAACGCCCGCACCGCCACCACCGCCACCGACCTGGCCGCCCGCTCCGCCCAGGCCATCGAAGCCCTCCAACGCCGGAACCGGCCCGAACTCCACCGGTCGGCCCCGGAGGCGCTCCCACCGGAAACCGCGCGCCCCGGCGACCGGGACCGGCAGCTTCCGGCCTCCCTCGGCTCGCCTCCGGCGCCGGGGGATGACCCGGCCACGGCACCGGAATCCGGGGGCAGACATGCCGCGCCCGACCCCGACGAGAACACCCGCCCCCTCTGGCGCGCCCCCGGCCCGGACGACCCGGAAGCGGGCACCGCACCGCTACCGGTGGTCACCGCGGGAAACACGAGCGAGGAAGAGCGGCGCCGGGAAGAGCTGCGGGAGCGGCGCGCGGCGATCGCGCGGTCCATCGCCGCCCGCCGGGCGCAGAGCGTCGCCCGCCCCAGCGACCAGGACGACGAAGAAGGCGAGTACTACCGGCGCACCAGCTGGCTGATCTGACGCAGCCCGATCTTCCCCCGGCCGCTGTCCGGCTCGACCGGCGCGTGCGGGTCGACGGCGGTGGTCCGCGGAATCTCCGCCTCGGGGTCGGCGAAGGCGGCGTAGGTCTTGTCGCCGAGCAGCGTGTGCAGCAGGTACCCGGTGAGCAGCGCGCGGGTGGCCCGCGCGTTCTTCGCCTCGAACTTGCCGACGCCGAAGGCGGCGAGCGAGCGCCGCCCCTCGATGAGCCCGTTGTGCGAGGCCCCCTCCAGGGTGCGCAGCACCAGCGGCCCGCCCCACGCCTCGGCGAGCGGCAGCGCGTCCGAGCTCACCGACTTGGCGTCCACCTCGCCGCCGAGCACGAAGGCGGGGATCTCCAGCCCGGGCGCCAGCTCCTCGGCGGCGGGCGCGGTGGGGGCGGGGAAGAGCGCGGCGTAGGCGGCCACCCTCCGCTGCGCGGCGGCGATGGCGGCGGCGCCCGCGCCCATGCCGTGCCCGACGAGCGCGAGCTTGTCCGGGTGCACGCTGATGGAGCCGTTGCCGAGCCGGACACCGGTGCAGATGTCGAGCGTGGTCAGCAGGTCGGTGGCGAGCCCGAGGTGCGAGGGGATGGGGCCGCGCTCGGTGTCCGGCGCGGCGGCGACGATGCCCCAGGAGGCGAGGTGCTGCAGCAGCTCGCGGTAGTTCCCGGCCCTGGTGAGCCAGGCGTGCCCGAAGGCGACGGCGGGCAGGTTGGTGCCGCCCTCGGGGGTGAAGACGACGCCGGGCAACCCGGCCACCGCGAGGTTCCCGCGGAGCACCCGGTGCGGGCCGCGGCTGGTCAGGGTGGTCACGAGTGATTTCACAGACGCCGACACGACGTGAACGGTAGCCGATAAGTACTGTGGGGAGCCATGTGCGGAATCGTGGGGTACGTCGGGTACCGGGATGCGCTCGGTGTCGTCGTCGACGCGTTGCGCCGCATGGAATATCGCGGGTACGACTCGGCGGGCGTCGCGATCCTGGACGGCGCGGGCGCGCTGGCGGTGGAGCGCAAGGCGGGCAGGCTCGCCAATCTGGAGGCCGAGCTGGCCGAGGCCGGTGCGAGCCGGTTCGCCGGCACCACCGGCATGGGGCACACCCGCTGGGCGACGCACGGCGCGCCCACCGACCGCAACGCGCACCCGCACCGGGATGCCACCGGCACGGTCGCGGTGGTGCACAACGGCATCATCGAGAACTTCGCGCCGCTCCGCCGCGAGCTGGAGGATTCCGGCGTCGAGCTGAGCAGCGACACCGACACCGAGGTGGCGGTGCACCTGGTGAGTGCGGCCTACGCGGACGGCCCCACCGCAGGCGACTTCGTGGCGAGCGCGCTGTCCGTGGTGCGTCGCCTGGAGGGCGCCTTCACGCTGGTCTTCACGCACGCCGCGCACCCGGACACGATCGTCGCGGCGCGCCGCTCGACCCCGCTGGTGGTCGGCGTCGGCAAGGGCGAGATGTTCATCGCCTCGGATGTCACGGCGTTCATCGAGCACACCAGGGAGGCGGTCGAGCTCGGCCAGGACCAGGCCGTGGTGATCACCGCCGACAGCTACCGGGTCACCGGCTTCGACGGCGCCGACGCGGGGCACCGCACCCGGCCCTTCACCATCGACTGGGATCTGGCCGCCGCGGAGAAGGGCGGCCACGACTACTTCATGCTCAAGGAGATCGAGGAGCAGCCGGGCGCGGTGGCCGACACGCTCATGGGGCACTTCACCCAGGACGAGTCCGGCGGCCGGATCGTGCTGGACGAGCAGCGCCTCGCCGACCAGGAGCTGCGCGACTTCGACAAGGTCTTCGTGGTGGCCTGCGGCAGCGCCTACCACTCCGGGCTGCTGGCCAAGTACGCCATCGAGCACTGGACCCGGCTGCCGGTCGAGGTCGAGCTGGCCAGCGAGTTCCGCTACCGCGACCCGGTGCTCGACCGCTCCACCCTGGTCGTCGCCATCTCGCAGTCCGGCGAGACCGCGGACACGCTGGAGGCGGTGCGGCACGCCAAGGAGCAGAAGGCGCGGGTGCTCGCCATCTGCAACACCAATGGCGCGCAGATCCCGCGCGAGTCCGACGCGGTGCTCTACACCAGGGCGGGGCCGGAGATCGGCGTCGCCTCCACCAAGGCGTTCCTCGCGCAGGTGACGGCGAACTACCTGGTCGGGCTGGCGATCGCGCAGGCGCGCGGCACCAAGTACCCGGACGAGGTGGCGCGCGAGTTCGCCGAGCTCGAGGGCATGCCGAAGCTCGTCGCCCGGGTGCTGGAGACGGCGCCGCAGGTGCGGGCCATCGCCCGCGAGCTGGCGCAGGTGCCGACGGTGCTCTTCCTGGGCAGGCACGTCGGGTACCCGGTGGCGCTGGAGGGTGCGCTCAAGCTCAAGGAGCTCGCGTACATGCACGCGGAGGGGTTCGCCGCCGGTGAGCTCAAGCATGGCCCGATCGCGCTGATCGAGCAGGGGCTGCCGGTGATCGTGGTCATGCCGTCGCCCAAGGGGCGCGCGGTGCTGCACTCCAAGCTGCTCAGCAATATCCGGGAGATCCAGGCGCGCGGCGCGCGCACCATCGTGATCGCGGAGGAGGGCGACGACACGGTGCGGCCGTTCGCCGACGACCTCATCGAGATCCCGACGGCGCCGACGCTGTTCCAGCCGCTGCTCTCCACGGTGCCGCTGCAGATCTTCGCCGCCGAGGTGGCGCAGGCGCGCGGGTACGACGTGGACAAGCCGCGCAACCTGGCCAAATCGGTGACGGTCGAGTGAGCGGGGCGGGCTCCGGCCCGCCCCTCACTCCACGACGACGGTGCCGCGCATCTCCGGGTGCAGCGAGCACAGGTAGCGGTAGCTGCCCGGCGCGATGAAGGTGTAGCTCCAGGAGCCCTCGTTCAGGATCGGGCTGTTGATGCCCATGGCCTTGTCGCCGATGCCCTGCACCGAGTGCGCCGCGCTGTCGGCGAATTCCCAGGTCACGGTGTCGCCTACCTGAACACGCAGCTCGGCGGGGGAGAAGGCCATGTCGTCCACCCGGACGGTGATCGTGCTCGGCGCGGTGGCCTGGCGCGAGGCCGGGGCGCCGCTGGGCGCGGTGGCGGTGCTGGTCGCCGGGGTCGCGGTCGTCGAGTCGTCGGTGCCGCAGCCGGCGGTGAACGCCAGGACGGCGAGGGCGGCGAGGGCGGCACGGGCGCGACGGCGGGGGAGCGGCATGATCGCCAAGCGTAGTCGGCGCCGCGCGGCGGCTCGTCGAGCGCGCTCCGCACCCGGCGCCCCGGCACTGTGCGATGCTCGCGCCGGACCATGCACGGGTAGTCGAGGCAGCGCAGGAGGGGACATGGCGTTCTCCCGTCGGGGGTACTACACCGCGGACCAGGTGCGGGCAGCCGAAGCCGAGCTGTTCACCCGGGTCGCGGACGGAGTGCCGATGCGGCGCGCGGCGCACGGGCTCGCCACCGTGGTGGCGCGCGAGCTGGCGGAGCGCACCGGCGGGGTGGCGGGGCGGCGGGTGACGCTGCTGGTCGGGTCCGGTGACAACGGCGGCGATGCGCTCTGGGCGGGCACCGCGCTGCGTCGCCGGGGTGTCGCGGTCACCGCGCTGCTGCTGAGCCCGAAGCGGGCGCACGCCGCCGGGCTCGCCGCGCTGCGCGGGGCGCGGGGCCTGGTACTGAACGCGGGCGGCGCGGTACCACCCCAGCAGGCGTCGATCGCGGCGCTCGACGCCGACCTGGTACTCGACGGCATCGTCGGCATCTCCGGGCGCGGATCCCTGCGCCCGGACGCGGCGGCGCTCGTCGCGGCCGTCCGGGCCCCGATCATCGCGGCCGACCTGCCGAGCGGCGTCGACCCGGACACCGGCGCGGTCGACGGCCCCGCCGTGCGCGCCGCGGTGACCGTGGCGTTCGGCGCGCGCAAGCCGGTGCACGCGCTCGCCGCGCCGTACTGCGGCCGGATCGAGCTGGTCGATATCGGGTTGCGGCTGCCGGACCCGGAATTCGCGGCGCTGGAGCCGGCGGAGATCGGCGCCCGCTGGCCGGTGCCGGGGGCAGGGGACGACAAGTACAGCCAGGGGGCCACCGGGATCGCGGCCGGTAGCGCGCGGTACCCGGGGGCCGCGGTGCTGTGCGCCGGCGGCGCGGTGGCCGCGACCTCCGGCCTGGTGCGGTACGCGGGCACCGGCGCCGAGGCGGTGCTCGCCCGCTTCCCCGAGGTCGTCGCCACCGACGACCCGGCGAACGCGGGCCGGGTGCAGTCCTGGGTGATCGGCCCCGGCGCGGGCACCGACGCGGCCGCCGCCGAACGGCTGCGCACGGTGCTCGCCACCGACCTGCCGGTGGTCGCCGACGCCGACGCCCTCACCCTCCTCGCCGCCGACCCCGCCCCGCTGCGCGGCCGCACGGCCCCGACCGTCCTCACCCCGCACGCGGGGGAGTTCGCCCGGCTCACCGGGCACCCGGTCGGCGCCGACCGGGTCGCCGCGGTGCGCGACCTGGCCCGCTCCTGGCAGGTCACGGTCCTGCTCAAGGGCCGCGCGACGATCGTCGCCGCCCCCGACGGCACCGTGCTGGTCAACGAGGCGGGCGGCTCCTGGGCGGCCACCGCGGGCGCGGGCGACATCCTCTCCGGCATCATCGGCGCCCTCCTCGCCGCGGGCCACGCCCCGGCCTGGGCCGCCGCTGCCGCCGCCCGCGCGCACGCCCTCGCCGCCAACCTCGCCGCCGGCGCGCCCGGCGGCTCCACCACAGCCGGGCACCGCGCCATCGGCACCTCCGCGCCACCCGCGAACACCCCTGCGGGCGCACCCATTTCGGCAACCCCCCTGCTCGACCACCTCCGCCCCGCCATCGCCACCCTCCGCGCCACCGCCGCGAGCGGGTGACGCAAGGCACGCCGGAGCAGCCGCGAGCACCGGTGCCCCCGCGCACAGTGGCAGGATCGGGGACCGTGCATGCGCAAGCGGAGACCGTCGTCGACCTGGGCGCCATCGCGCACAATGTGCGGATCCTGCGCGAGTACGCGGGCACCGCGGCGCTGATGGTCGTGGTGAAGGCGGACGGCTACAACCACGGCGCGGTCGAGGTCGGCCGCGCCGCGCTGGCGGCCGGTGCCCACGAGCTCGGGGTGACCACGGTGGCCGAGGCGGTGGCGCTGCGCGCGGCCGGGATCACCGCCCCGGTGCTGTGCTGGCTCAACGGCGCCGACGCCGATTTCGCCGCCGCCGTCCGCGCCGACGTGGAGATCGGCATCTCCGCGCTCGCCCAGCTCGAGGCGGTGGCCGCGGCGGCCCGCGCCACCGGCCGCACCGCGGAGCTGAGCCTCAAGGTGGACACCGGGCTGAATCGCAACGGCATCGCCGCCGCCGAGTACCCCGGCGTGCTGACCGCGCTGCGCGCCCTGGTCGACGAGGGGGCGGTGCGGCTGCGCGCGATCTTCTCGCACCTCGCGCACGCCGACGAGCCCGGCCACCCCTTCCTCGACGTGCAGCGCGACCGCTTCGTGGCGGCGGTCGCGCTGGCGAAGGAGCACGGCCTGCAACCCGACGTTCTGCACCTCGCCAACTCCGCGGCCGCCCTGACCAGGCCCGATCTCGCCTTCGACCTGGTCCGCCCCGGTATCGCGGTGTACGGGCTGAACCCGGTGCCGCAGGCGGGCGACTTCGGGCTGCGCCCGGCCATGACCTTCCGGGCCCGGGTGGCGCTGGTGAAGGAGGTCGCGGCGGGCGAGGGTGTCTCCTACGGCCACGAATGGGTCGCCCCGCGGGACACCACGGTTGCGCTGATCCCGGCCGGGTACGCCGACGGTGTGTTCCGAACGCTCGGCGGCCGCTTCGACGTCTTCGTCGGCGGGGCACGGCATCCCAATGTGGGGCGGGTGTGCATGGATCAGCTGGTGGTCGATCTGGGCGCGAACGCCGCCGGGGTGCGGCCGGGCGACGCTGCCGTGCTCTTCGGCGCCGGCCCCGGCGTGCCGGGCGCCCAGGAGTGGGCGGAGCTGCTCGGGACCATCCACTATGAGGTGGTGTGCTCCCCGCGCGGCCGGGTGCGGCGGACATTCACACAGGAGGACGGATGAAGCGGATCGTGCAGGGCGGCGCGGCGACCGCGGTCGCCGTGAGCGCCCTCGCCGTCGCACACGTGCTGCGGCGCATGGGTTCCCGGGTGCTCTGGCCCGCGCGCGCCGACGAGTACCGGGACGAGGACTTCGGGCTGCTCGGCCGGGACCGCGCCGCCGTGGTGCACGCCACCGACGGCGTCCCGCTCGCGGTCCGCGAGCACGGCCCCGCCGACGCCGCGGTCACCGTCGTCTTCGTGCACGGCTTCTGCAACGACATGACCTCCTACCACTTCCAGCGCCGCGACCTGCCGGAGCGCTGGGGCGAGCGGGCCCGGCTGGTCTTCTACGACCAGCGCGGCCACGGCGAGTCCGGTGTCCCGGAGGCGGTGAACTGCACGGTGGCCCAGCTCGCCGCCGACCTGGCCGCCGTGGTCGAGGCGCGGGCCCCGCACGGCCCGGTGGTGCTGGTCGGGCACTCGCTCGGCGGCATGGCGGTGCTGGCCGCCGCGGCCGCGCACCAGGCGCTCTTCCGGCAGCGGGTGGCCGGCGTCGCGCTGATCTGCACCACCGCGGCGGGAATGACCGCGGGCGGCATCGGCCAGCTGCTGCCGAACCCCGCGCTCGACGGTTTCCGGCTGGTGGTCCGGCTGGCGCCCGCGCTGGTGCAGACGGGCCGGGCCGCCGCGCGGCACGTGATCACCCCGCTGCTGCACGTGAGTTCGTTCCACGGCCAGGTGAGCCCGACGCTCTCGCGCTTCACCACCATGATGATCGACCGCACCCCGGTCGCGACCATCGTGAAGTTCCTGCAGGCCATCGAGGTGCACGACGAGTCGGCGGCGCTGCCCGCGCTGGCCGGGGTGCCGGCGCTGGTGATCGGCGGCGGGTACGACCGGGTGATCCCGTTCAAGAACTCCGAGCTGCTGGCGCGGGAGATCCCGGAGGCCGAGCTGGTCCGGCTGGACGGCGGCGCGCACATGCCGCACCTGCAGTTCCCGGACGCCGTGAACGCGGCGCTGGACCGGCTCTTCGCCAGGGCGGCGCCGCTCGCCGGGAAGCGGACGGCCTCCGGTGGCTGATCCCGGCACCCGGCTGCTGCCGACGGTCGAGGACACCGAGGCGCTCGGCCGGGAGCTCGCCGCCGGGCTGCGCGCGGGCGACCTGGTGGTGCTGGACGGCCCGCTCGGCGCGGGCAAGACCGCGCTCACCCGCGGCATCGCCGCCGGGCTCGACGTGCTCGGCCGGGTGAGCTCGCCCACCTTCGTGATCGCGCGGGCGCACCGCCCCGGCGGCCGCGGGGTCGCGCTGGTGCACGTCGACGCCTACCGCCTCGGCGGTGACCTGGACGAACTCGACGCGCTCGACCTCGACGCCGACCTGGACCGGGCGGTCGTCGTGGTCGAGTGGGGGCGCGGCGTCGTCGAGCACCTGACCGATCGGCACCTGCTGGTCCGGCTCGTCCGGGAGCCGGAATCCGATGTGCGAACGGCCAGTTGGGAGTGGGTGCGGGAGCGGTGAACCCGCGCCCCTTCGGCGGCGGTACCACCCGGTATCGTTGACCGAATCATGCTTGTACTCGCCGTCGACACCGCGACCCCCGCCGTCACCGCGGGGCTGGTGCACCTCGAGCAGACCGGAGCCGGGCCGATCCCGGAGCGGGTGCGCACCGTCGCCGCCCGGGTGCACGTCGACGCCCGCGCGCACGCCGAGGTGCTGACCCCGCAGATCCTGGAGTGTCTCGCCGAGTCGGGCTGCGCCCGTGCCGACATCGGCGCCGTCGTCGCCGGGATCGGGCCGGGGCCGTTCACCGGGCTCCGGGTCGGCATGGCGACCGCGGCCGCCTTCGGCGACGCGCTCGGCATCCCGGTGTACGGCGTCTGCAGCCTGGACGCCATCGCCGCCGATGCCGGGCGCGAGCCGCTGCGCGAAAACCCCGCCGCGGGCGCCGATCCCGAGGCCGCCGAGCTGCTGGTGGTGACCGACGCCAGGCGCCGCGAGGTGTACTGGGCCCGCTACCGCGACGGCGCGCGGGTGGCTGGCCCCGCCGTGGACAAGCCCGCCGACGTCGACCCGGACACCGTCGCGGTGATCGCCGGCTCGGCCTCGCACGTCGACCTCTTCGACCTGCCGGTGCTGCCGGTGGAGAGCCCCTCGCCGCTCGGCCTGGTCACCGTGGCCGCGCCCGCGCTGCTCGCCGGCGCCGCCCCCGAGCCGCTGGTCCCGCTCTACCTGCGCAGGCCGGACGCGGTCGAGCGCAGCTACCGTGCACTCGACCGGACGGGAGCGTGATCGTGGCCATCCACATCGAGCCGATGCGGCCCCGCGATATCGAGCGCTGCGTCGAGCTGGAGCAGCTGCTCTTCCCGGAGGACGACCCCTGGCACGCCGTCGCCTTCCGCTCCGAGCTGGCGGGCTCGCACAACCGCTACATCTCCGCGCGCGACGAGCACGACCGGCTGGTCGGGTACGCCGGGATCGCGCTGCTCGGCGATGCCGCGTACCCGGAGGCCGAGGTGCACACCATCGGCGTCGACCCGGAGGTGCACCGCGCGGGCATCGGCACGCTGCTGCTGGAGTGGCTGCTGACCGAGGCGGCCAAGCGCGGCGGCCCGGTCTTCCTCGAGGTGCGCACCGACAACGCCCCCGCCATCGCGCTCTACGCCAAGCACGGCTTCCACATCATCGGGCTGCGCAAGAACTACTACCAGCCCAGCGGCGCCGACGCGTACACCATGCGCCGCCCCGAGCTCGGCGACTTCCCCGGGCTCGCCCCGGACGGCGGCTCCGGCGCGGCCGTGCGCAGCGACGAGGTGCTGTCGTGATCGTGCTCGGGATCGAGAGTTCCTGCGACGAAACCGGTGTCGGCGTGGTGCGCAGGCACCCCGACGGCCGCTGCGAGCTGCTCGCCGACGAGGTGGCGTCCAGCGTCGACCAGCACGCCCGCTTCGGCGGCGTGGTGCCGGAGATCGCCTCCAGGGCGCACCTGGAGGCCGTCGTGCCCGCCATGCGCCGGGCGCTGGCGGCCGCCGGTATCGCCAGGCCGGACGCGCTCGCCGTTACCATCGGGCCGGGGCTCGCCGGTGCGCTGCTGGTCGGGGTGGCCGCGGCCAAGGCGTACGCGGCCGCCTGGGACATCCCCTTCTACGCGCTGAACCACCTGGGCGGGCACGTCGCGGTGGACACCCTCGAGCACGGCCCCATGCCGCCCTGCGTCGCGCTGCTGGTCTCCGGCGGCCACACCCACCTGCTGCGCGTCACCGACCTGGCCGAGCCCATCACCGAGCTGGGCAGCACCGTGGACGACGCGGCGGGCGAGGCCTTCGACAAGGTGGCGCGGCTGCTCGGGCTCGGCTACCCCGGCGGCCCCGCGCTCGACGCCGCCGCGGCCACCGGCGATCCGGCCGCGATCGCCTTCCCGCGCGGCATGACCGGCCCCCGCGACCCCCGCTACGACTTCTCCTTCTCCGGCCTCAAGACGGCGGTGGCGCGGCACGTGGAGGCGGCCCAGCGCGCCGGAATCGAGCCGGCGGCGCTGCCCATCCCGGATATCGCGGCCTCCTTCCAGGAGGCGGTGGCCGACGTGCTCACCCGCAAGGCGGTGCGCGCCGCGCAGGACACCGGGGTCGACACCCTGGTCCTCGGCGGCGGCGCGACGGCCAACTCGCGGATCCGCTCCATGGCCGAGGAGCGCTGCGCCGCGGCCGGTCTCACGCTGCGGGTGCCGAAGCCGCGGCTCTGCACCGACAACGGGGTGATGATCGCCGCGCTCGGCGCGCACGTCATCGCGGGCGGCGCGGAGCCCTCGCCGCTCACGGTGGAGACCGACCCGGGGCTGCCGGTGTCGATCAGCCGGGTCGGCTGAGCCTCAGCGCGGGACGGCGAGCGTCGGCAGCGGAGCCGAGCTCTCCGCCGTCGTGGTCGTGCCGCCCGCGGAGCCGGAGTCGACCGGCGGCGGCAGCGGCATGCTGCTCTCGGCCGGTACCTGCGCGTTCGGCGGCACGGCGGAGGGGCCGGCCGTCCGGCCCGGCGCGGTGCTCGGGAGCTCGAGGCCGGGGCCGAGCGAGTTCGGGAACGGGATCGGCGGGTTGTTCGGGTCCGGCCGCAGCGTCGGCGAGGTGGGGCCGGCCGGCGGGGTGGTGCTGATCGCGGCGGGCGGGGTGGTGACCGAGGCCGGGGCGGGCGGCTCGGCGGTGGTGGCAGGGGCCGGCGGGGCGGTGGTCGCGGGGACCCCGCCGCTGCTCGTCGTCCCGGCGGGCGAGACCTCCTCGTCCGCGATCGGCGCGAACTCGCGCACCCCGTAGCCGATCACCAGCCCGACCACGACCAGCGCCCCGACCAGCACCCCGGCCACCTTGGTCACGGTGCGGCCCGAGGTGTCGGCGCGCACCGCCGCGACCGGGGTCTCCGGCAGCGTCTGCGCCTGGTCGGCGACGAGCGCGGCGCCCTTGGCGATCACGGCGTCCGGATCGGGCACGGTGAGCACCGGGATGCCGAGCCGGTCGTGCAGAGCGGAGAGCACCGCCGGGATATTGGCGCCGCCGCCGATCACGGTGACCGCCTCCGGCAGCCGCTCCGCGCGCTCGGCGGTGACCGCGGTGAAGTGCGCGATATCGCGGAGCAGCCCCTCGATCAGGTACTCGAAGTCCTCGCGGGTCAGCTTGAGCGGGCGGCCCGCCACGTGGTCGACGGTGACGGCGGGCGTCACCGAGAGGTGCTCCTTGGCGGCGCGCGCCCGGTTCACCAGGGTGTGCCGGTTCGGGCGGGTGCCGCGCCGGGCGAAGTGCTGGTCGACCAGGTGCCGGTAGATGAGCTCGTCGATGGCGTTGCCGCTCAGCACCGAGGTGCGCTCGGCCACCAGCACCGCGCCGTCCGCGCGGTCGGCCACCGTGACGGTGAGCCCGGTGGCGCCGAGATCGACGACGGCGACGGTGGCGTAGCGATCAAGCAGCCCGGTGTGGCGCAGGTAGGTGAGCGCGGCGGTGAACTCCGGCACCAGCCGCAGCTCCCGCTGCCTGCCGGTGGCGGCCCGGATGATCTGCTCCTGCTCCTTGCCGCGGTAGGCGACGGCCACGCTGGTCGGCGCCTCGGGCGGGATCGGCTCGGGGCGCTCGGTGAAGCGGGCGCCGACCGGGTGCACCGGCTCGCGCGGGTGCGTCGCGGGCAGCTGGGTGGTCATCAGCTCGATGGACGAGGTGACCAGGTCGCCGAGATCGGAGTGCGCGGCATCGGCGGAGACGACCCGGTAGTCGAAGGTCTGGGCGCCGTTCGGCGCGGTGGCGACGGTGGCCGAGCAGACGACCTCGTTGCCTGCCGAGATCCCCAGGGACGTTCGCATGGTCACCTCCCCTCGCGCGGCGGACTGTCCGTGGCTGGCGTGCGGTGTTCGTGTTCGAGGCTCCGCTGTCACTGTGACGCGGAGTCACGGTGAAACTGGCGCCACCGAGCGTCGATGCGCGGGGGCGGCGCGGAGCGGCCGACACGGAACGCTCGACCATAGTGTCACGATCCGTTATCCGAACGTTACAGATTTCTCCCCGGCTTGGAAAGTCCCCCAGTTCTGGTGACTCGGGAGGGCATATCCCGGCCGGTGGGGCGCGGTAGCAGAGGCAGACCTTGAGCGCTGGCACTCGCATGTATAGAGTGCTAGTCGGCACTGTGTGAGGGCTCCGGCACCCGCGACGACGGGGCTGTACGCAGGGTCAGCAGAAAACGACCCCAACGGGTGGAACAACAGTCCCGCCCGACCGTAATCCCCGAAAGTGGAGGGCTCAACGTGGCGAGCGTGAACATCAAGCCGCTCGAGGACAAGATCCTCGTCCAGGCCAACGAGGCCGAGACGACGACTGCCTCCGGCCTGGTCATCCCCGACACGGCCAAGGAGAAGCCGCAGGAGGGCACCGTCGTGGCCGTCGGCCCCGGTCGCTGGGACGACGAGGGCGAGAAGCGGATCCCGCTGGACGTCCAGGAGGGTGACACCGTCATCTACAGCAAGTACGGCGGCACCGAGATCAAGTACCAGGGCGGGGAGTACCTCATCCTGTCGGCGCGTGACGTGCTGGCCGTCGTCACCAAGTAGCCGTTCGGGCACCCGCGTTCCGCCCCGGAGTCGTCCGACCCGGGGCGGAGTGCGTTGCGGCCTGCACCGAAACCACAGGAGCGAAACCCCATGGCAAAGCAGATCGAGTTCGACGAGAAGGCTCGCCGGGCTCTGGAACGCGGTGTCGACAAGCTCGCCGACGCCGTGAAGGTCACCCTCGGCCCGCGCGGCAGGCACGTCGTGCTCGCCAAGGCCTTCGGCGGCCCGACCGTGACCAACGACGGCGTCACGATCGCGCGCGACATCGAGCTCGAGGACCCGTTCGAGAACCTGGGCGCGCAGCTGGTGAAGAGCGTCGCGACCAAGACCAACGATGTCGCGGGCGACGGCACCACCACCGCCACCGTGCTGGCCCAGGCGCTGGTCCGCGGCGGGCTGAAGAACATCGCCGCGGGTGCCAACCCGATCGCCGTCGGCGCCGGCATCGCCAAGGCGGCCGACGCCGTCTCCGAGGCGCTGCTGAAGCTGGCCACCCCGGTCTCCGGTGAGCAGGCCATCGCCCAGGTCGCCACGGTCTCCTCGCGCGACCCGGAGATCGGCGAGATGGTCGGCAAGGCGCTCACCACCGTCGGCAAGGACGGCGTCGTCACCGTCGAGGAGGCCTCGACGCTGCTGACCGAGCTGGTCGTCACCGAGGGCGTGCAGTTCGACAAGGGCTACCTCTCGCCCTACTTCGTCACCGACACCGACTCCCAGCAGGCCGTCCTGGAGGACGCCTACATCCTGCTGCACCGGGAGAAGATCAGCTCGCTGCCCGACCTGCTCCCGCTGCTGGAGAAGATCGCGGAGAGCGGCAAGGCCGTCCTGATCATCGCCGAGGACGTCGAGGGCGAGGCGCTCTCCACCCTGGTGGTGAACAGCATCCGCAAGACCATCAAGGCGGTCGCGGTCAAGGCGCCGTTCTTCGGCGACCGGCGCAAGGCGTTCCTGGACGACCTGGCCGTGGTCACCGCGGGCACCGTGGTGAACCCGGACATCGGCATCGGGCTGCGCGAGGCCGGGCTGGACGTGCTCGGCGTCGCCCGCCGCATCGTCGTCAGCAAGGACGACACCACCATCATCGACGGCGCGGGCAGCGCCGAGGATCTGGCCGCCCGCAGCGCGCAGCTGCGCCGGGAGATCGAGGCGACCGACTCCGACTGGGATCGGGAGAAGCTCGAGGAGCGGCTGGCCAAGCTGGCCGGCGGCGTCGCGGTGATCCGGGTCGGCGCGGCCACCGAGACCGCGCTCAAGGAGCGCAAGTACCGGGTGGACGACGCGGTGAGCGCGGCCAAGGCCGCCGTCGCCGAGGGCATCGTGCCCGGCGGCGGCACCGCGCTGGTGCAGGCCGGGGCCGAGCTGGAGGCGCTGCGCGATTCGCTCTCCGGCGATCAGGCGGCCGGTGTCGAGGTGGTCAGGCAGGCGCTGCGCGCGCCGCTGTACTGGATCGCCACCAATGCCGGGCTGGACGGCGCGGTCGTGGTCAGCAAGATCATCGAGGGGGAGAAGGGCTTCAACGCCGCCACCCTCACCTACGGTGACCTGCTCGCCGAGGGCGTTATCGACCCGGTCCGGGTCACCCGCTCCGCGGTGGTCAACGCGGCGTCGGTGGCGCGGATGGTGCTCACCACCGAGAGCGCCATTGTCGACAAGCCGGCCGAGGACGAGGATCACTCGCACCACGGGCACAGCCACTGATTTGTCGCGAACAGCGCCCCTGGACCCGCACGGGTCCAGGGGCGCTGTTCGTGGGGCGGGGTTGTCGCGCCGTTCCGGCGCGGGATTCGCGCTTCGCGCGATTGCGCCTTCGGCGGAGGATGTCGGGGGGCTTGGCGGGTCACGAAGTTCGGCGGGTAGCGGGCGTGCCCCACAGCCGAGTCGACAGGGGCCATCCGGCGCCGGAGGCCGGGGTTTCGCTTGCGATGTGACCTGTTCCGCGCCTGGGGCGGATTTCCTCTGCCACGCGGGCCAACCTGGCCGCCGGTGGCGGCGAACTTGTCAGGAGGCGGTGTCGCGCTCGGGGGCGATGGCGTCCAGCAGGCGGGCGCGGAGCGCGGGGGGTGGCGGGGCGGCGGTGACCTCGGAGAGCGCGGCGAGCGCGGCCCTGGAGCGCCTCACCTCGGCGCGGAACTCCGCGCGGGCCGCGGCGCCGAGCACCGCGACCACCGCTTCGTGGTCTTCGTCGTCGATCGAGCCGAGCGCGACGGTGTGCGCGAGGTCGAGACCCGGCTCGTCCATCTCACGGCACCCCCAAACTTCTCTTCAGGCGAGTCAGCCCGTCCCGTATGCGGGACTTGACCGTAGGCAAGCCTACGCCGAGATGCCGGGCCACCTCCGCGTAGGTGCGGCCGCCGTAGTAGGCGAGCGAGATCGCCTCGCGCTGCGTCTCGGTCAGCGTGGCCAGCCCGGCGACCACGGCCTGCTGCTCCAGCCTGCGTTCCACCTCCTCGGTCACCTCGTCGAAGTCGTACCCGAGTACCCGGCTGCCGTAGGTGTTCTCGCGCTGGCTGTGCGCCTGCTCCGCGCGCACCCGGTCGACCGCGCGCCGGTGCGCGAGGGTCATCAGCCAGGTGAGTGCCGAGCCCTTGGCCGGGTCGAAGCCGGAGGCGGTGCGCCAGATCTGGAGATAGACCTCCTGGGTCGTCTCCTCGGCGTACCCGGCGTCCTGCAGCACCCGGAGCACCAGCCCGAACACCCGCGCGCTCGTCCGGTCGTAGAGCTCGGCGAACGCCTCCTGGTCGGCGCGGCCGCAGCCGCGTAGCAGCTGCGCGAGCTCGAGATTCTCCGCCGCGCGCGCCGTCGTAGCAGTGCCCGTGCCCGGTGGGCAGGCTGCTCTCCGGAACGCATCGCCCCCTGCGGCCGAAGGCCGCGTCGTCACAACGCTCCATTCTGAGTCATCGCGCACTACGGTAGCGCGCGGCTCTCAGTGTTGTGGCAGGACACGGCAAACCATCGGCCAACCGGTGCGGGTGCGGAAAACTTCCGCTCCGGCGCGGCGGCTACCAGCTTCCGCCCGCCGCGGCCGGAAAACTTCCGATCACCGGCGCCGGAACCCCCGGCCACCGAGCGACCGTTTGGCTTACAGGCATTCGGCGCCGGTGCACCCGGCGGATGGGCGCGCCGGGAGGAACGGCTCAGACCGTCATGCGGCGCCGGTTGCGCCTGGCGTGCAGCTCCCGCTCGGTCTCGGACATCCCGCCCCAGATGCCGTACGGCTCGCTCACCTTGAGCGCGTGCGAGCGGCACTGCATGAGGACCGGGCAGGTCCGGCAGATCTCTTTGGCGCGCATCTCCCGCGCGGTGCGGGCGCGGCCGCGCTCCCCGTCGGGGTGGAAGAACACCGCCGAATCCACACCGCGGCAGGAGCCGCGCATCTGCCAATCCCAGACATCGGCGTTCGGTCCGGGGAGGTGGGTGGGCATGGGCATGGTGAACTCCTCGTGGTGCGAGCTCGTCGGCGTTGTCGAGCCGGTTCTACTGCGAACGGGTGTCAACCGCGGTGTCGCCGGAGCTCGCTGACCCGAGGTCGCTGTAATTTCGCGCGGCGCCGACCGTGGCGATGAGTTACGTTAGGACCCGGGTCGAAATTCCGTCAATAGTTCGGCGCAGGGGTTCCTCGAACCGGCGGAGATCAAATTTAACCTTGGCACTGTTTACAAGTGCGGCCCGTTCCGGCGATACTGATCGGTTGACCAAACCGAGGTCGTTGACCGCTGTCCGGTACATCTTTGGAAAACCACTGGTAGAGACATTTTCGCCGGTGATTCGGCGGTTTCGGCGGGGGCTCCGGGGGCCGGGCGGCGGACGTGGGCGGCGCCGCGAACGTCCGGCGGGGGTGGTGGAGATGGCGAAAACGGGGCGCGCGGGTTAATAGCGGGAAACGCGCGTGAATTCGAAAGTCCACGCGATCGCCATTGACCGGACGAGATTTACCTGATGGAAACATCGTTCACTGTGGAAAATGCTGGGAGATTGCCGCGCAGGTGAGAGTGGTTCGCTGGGGTCGCTCGGATACAGTGCGCCCGGTGGTAAGCCCCCTGCCTCCGCTTCTGGCCGCCGCCGCGTTCGGCCCCGCGCCCGGCGCCGCCGGACTCCCGCCCGCCCGCACCCCGCTCGAGCGCTGGCACCGCGCCGTCGCGCTCGGCGGCGCCGGGCGCTACGCCGCCGCCCGCGCCGAGCTCGCGGTCCTCACCCGCCCCGGCACCGCCCCGGTCCTCCGCTCGCTCGCGCTCAGCACGACCGCCTCGCTCGTCCGCCAGTCCGGCCGCCACACCGCCGCCGCCGACCCCGACGGCCGCGCCGCCGCCCTCATCGCCGGAATCGTCCCCGACGTCAGGGGCGACGCGGCCTCGCCGGACCCCTGGTTCGGCACCCCCGAACCCATCGACGCCTGGTGCGACGCGCTCACCGGCCTCGCCGCCGACGCGCTCGGCAGCGCCCGCCCGGCCCTCGCCTTCCGCCTGCTCGCCCGCGTGCGCGAGCCCGCGCGCACCCGCCCGCGGGCCGCCATCCGCCTGCACTGGGTGACCGCGGAGACCGCGCTCTCGGTCGGCGACCCGGCCACCGCGCTCGAGCACGCCGCCGCAGCGGTGGAACTGGGGGTGCAAGGCCCCTCGACCCGGCACCGGGTGAAATCCGCCCTGCTGCTCGCCGCCGCCACCGCGGCGTCCGGCGACTCCGCCCGTGCCATGGCCCTCTCCGAGCCGGTCGCGCACGATTGCGCCGCGCACGACCTGCTCCCGCTGCGCTGGGCCACCGCCATGCTGCGGGCCGGGCTCGGCGTGGCGGAGGCCGCCGCCGAGGCGGCCGGATGCGCGGCCCTGCTGCGGGCAAGGGGGGGCGACTTCTCGGGTCCGGCCGGCTCCTGAACCGGATTCGATCTTCGGCCCGACCACGGCGTCAGCGCCCGGGTCCCGAAATACCCTCCCGGGGGCGGGATCCGCGGACTGCACCGGGTGCGCGTGTGGCATCCGTTGTGTCGCTATTGTTAGACCCGTTCCGCCCGATCGGGCGGAAGCACCGGCTGTCACCGCCGGTGCCACTTGTAACGCCAGGAATCTCTCTGACGATGACGCACTCGGGCGAAGAGTTGGACCTCGCCGTCGCTGCCGCTGCGCAGGGCGACAGATCCGCTTTAGCTCAGGTACTCGAACTGGTCCGACCACTGGTGGTGCGCTACTGCCGGGCGCGGATCGGCGCTGCGGAGCGCGGCCAGCTCTCCGCCGACGACGTCGCGCAGGAGGTCTGCTTGGCCGTGATGACGGCGCTGCCCCGGTATCAGGATCAGGGCAGGCCCTTCATGGCCTTCGTGTACGGAATCGCTTCGCACAAGGTCGCCGACGCGCATCGGAACGCCGCCCGTAACAAGGCGGAGGCGATGGCCGAAGTACCAGATGTCATATCCACCGACCAGGGACCGGAGCAAAGGGCTCTCGATTCCGAGACGAGCCGGCAGATGAATCGTCTGCTCGCGACTCTTCCGGAGAAGCATCGGGAGATTCTGATCCTCCGGCTGGTGATGGGTTTGTCAGCGGAAGAAACCGCGGTCGCCGTGGGCAGTACGGCGGGCGCGATACGGGTTGCCCAGCACAGGGCACTCGCGAAACTGAAGTCACAAGTGGCGAGGGCAGGTGAAATGTATGGCTAGGGATGGCGAGCGCGGCGACCGCAAAGCGTGGCTCGGCGCGCGGAACAGCGGTCCCTATGCCGGGGGGACCGGTGACGCCGGTCCCGTCGATATCGCCGCGGTACGCCGCGACGACGCGCTCATCGACGCCATCGCCAGCGATGGACCGGTGCAGACCGACAGCCCGGAGGAGTTCCAGCTCGCGGCCCTGCTCGCGGACTGGCGCGCGGAAGTGGTCGCGCCACCCCTCCCGGCGGCGCCCGATCTCGACGAGATCGTGGCGGCTGTCAATCAGGAGATCGGGGCGCGGAAGGTCCGGGTCGGGCCGCGGAGCGGCGGCAGGCTCCGGCTGGTGCGCCCGCTCGCGGGCGCGGCGGCCGCGCTCGCCCTGGTCTTCGGCGGCATGACGGCGTTCTCCTACAATGCCGAGCCCGGCGATCCGCTCTGGCGGGTCAAGGAGGTCGTGTTCAGCGAGCAGGCGCAGACCACCGTGGTGGCGCGCGCCGACGATGAACTGGCCCAGGTGCAGTCGGCGCTGGCGCAGGGCGACAACGACCAGGCACGGGTGCTGCTCGATCGGGTGCGCAATACCGCGCAGCAGGTCGACGACCCGGCCAAGCAGGACGATCTGCTCGAGCGCTGGAACGCATTGGTGGCGGAACTGGGGAAGGTCGCGCCCGAGATCGCCAGCCAGATCACCTCGACCCAGGCGCGGCCGACGGAGCCGAAGCCGTCCGGCCAGGTGCCGACGACGGTACCGACCAAGCCCGGCACCACCCCGGATCCGACGATCCTCGGCACCCAGGAGCCGAGCACCCAGGAACCGGGCACCGTCCCGCCGACCCGGCCGACGGCTCCGCCCACCCAGGAGCCGACGCAGCAGCAGCCGCCGCCGACGCAGGAGCCGACGCAACCGGAGCAGCCCACACCCCCGGCCCCCACCTCGATCGGTTCGCCGACCGTGGTGCCCACCGGGGGTGGTGGCGCGCCCTCCCAGCCGGTGCCGACGGTGTCGGCACCATCGGTGGACACCATGCCGTCGGTCCAGGTACCGGCGGTTCCCGCCGTTCCAGTCACCCCCGCAGGCTGAATTCTCTGCCCGCTGGCGCGGGCGGGGTTTGCGGCCCTTCGGGGTCCCGCGTCCGGCGGCCGAGACTCGCGGCTGCGCCGCATTGCTTCGGCCGCCGGACGCGGGACG